>CABYRL010000001.1 GCA_902521465.1 uncultured Alphaproteobacteria bacterium
TTAAAATTTAGATTGTCTAATTCAGTGTTATTTGTCTCGTTAATTATAAATAGTAATTTTTTAGATTTCATAATCAAATTTTCTTAAATCGAAATTACAATATTTTAATATCTTTGAATTACTTATTCTTGATTTTTTAATTATAAAATCAATAGATGTACTATCAAATATATTTTTTCTATTATAAGTCATCAATTTGTAAATTAATTTTGGGCTTATTTTATTAATTAAAAATTTTTTAAGATTTGAATTAACAAATTTAGTATATTTTGCGTATGGATTGAAAGTATGTATTAATCTTTGTTTATCTGAAATTTTCTTGTCAATTGATGAATAATTTTTTAAAATTTTATCAGAACAAAACATTGAAATTTGTTCAATGAATTCACTCTCATTTCTAAGCAACAATTCATAAGGTAATATAGTTATATTATTTTTTCCAAAAATATCACTGTAAAGATTAAATATCTCATCAAAATTAAAAGTCATTGTGTATTTGTCATCGTCAATATATTTTTTTATAAATTGATTTGGTTTAATTTTATTTTTTTTTATGTACTGGTAATATTTTGATATCAGAAGAGACTTCTGTTCTCTTATTACGAGGAGAAATTTATTATTTTTAGGGTAAATTTTTTTTATTCTTAATGCGTTATCTATTATTTGTTGATTGCTTCCATTACTTATACCCTCTTCTGAAATAAAAAAATTATCTAAATTTTTGATAAAATTATTGTTTTCAAGACTTTTGTCAAATCTTATGTAATTTATAAGACTTAAATAATGGTCATTAAAATAATTTTTTTTTTTATGGATATCTGAAAAATTACCAACGTATTTTAATGATGATAATTCTGGTAAAATTTTTCTTTGTATTAAAGTACTACCCGCTTTTGCTAAACCTATATGAAAATATCTCAAATTATTCTAGTAATTGTTTTAAAATATAAATAATTTAAATACATATATGCATTTTTATGAATAGAATAGTTTATATTCTTTGCAAAATTGTCTTTTTTAATTGAAAATATTAATTTATTGGGTCTGAAAAACTTTTTATCAACTTTAAAATTCAAATAAAAAAATATCTTATCGATTGAGAAAAATGATAACCAATGTTTATGGTGACGTGTAATATGTTTGGACAATAAAGAGCTTAATACATCTTTTGAAAAATCTATTGAAGGTTCATAAAAAATTATCTTACCATCTTTTTTTAATAAAAAGTCAAATTCTTTCATCAGATTTTTGATATCATCAACAAAATGGAAGCTATTTCTCATATAAATAATATCAAAAGACTCTTTTTGATGATATTTTTTTAATTCTTTAATATTTTCATAAGTAATTCTATTATTAGAATTAGCATAATTCCTATACTTTTTAGAGATTTCTATGCCAAACACATCTATATTTTTATTTCTAAGTGCCTCATGCATGTAACCAGCACTTGAGCCAAAGTCTAATAAATTTAATTTATGTGAACTTTCTAAATAGTTAAAATAAGATAAGGATTTTGACAAATCTTTAATTTTATTTTTGAATTTAATATCATTTATAAAGTTAGTTTGCGGTCTGTATAATATATTTTCTTTTAGATCATTTAAATTATTTTTTGGATTTGTGTCAAATATGTAATTACAGTTGTTACACATAACCCAATAATTACAAATACTTAATAATTTTTTATCAGCACAAATCTTACACTCTTGATATTTCATATTTTCAATGTCTTATATAAATTATCGATTTGAGAGTTTTTACAATAATTGTTTAAAAATAATACTCTTAATTTCTGTATTTTTTTACTAAACCACCATGAATGAATATTATTATAATTTTGTATAATAAAATTAGCAGCTTCATCTGGTTTATCAAAAAAAATATTATTTTTTTTAAAATCATTAAAAAAAATTTTGACTTGCTCATTTAGCTCCCAGTGTTGAGGATTCCAAAATATAATTGTGGGTATATTATTATAAAGAGCCTCTAAAAAAGTGGTTGCATTGTAAGTTGATACAAATATCTTACATGTTTTTAAAGAATTAGTTATATTTTTATTAGTATCAATTCTTAAATTTTCAAAACTATTTGCTAAAAATTTTTTTTCTCCCCAATTGTAGTCTGCCTTATGATAAAATCTAACGACTAGTTTAGAATAAATATTATTATTAAATTTTATCGAATTGATAAACTTATATTGATCATAAATATATTTAATAAATTGGCCGGATATAAATATACTATAAATGATATAAAAGTATTTTGGGCATGATCCCAATACTAATAAAATATCTTCATTTTTGTGATCGTATTTGGCTTTGAAATTTTGATCATTTATTTTTCCATAACTAATAATTTTTTTTAAATAATTTTTCCATCCCCAACTCAAATAAAGGTTAGATGAATTAATTTCATGATCTTGATATGTATTAAATTTAGCAATACCATAGTTTCCACCATGTTGCCCATAAATTAGTTTAGTGCTATATAATTCTTTTTGTAAGGACGCATAAAATATAAATAAATCGTTATTAAATATATTTGAAACTCTAAATATTACTCTAGGTCTTTTTGGATAAATTTTTAAAGCTTGATATGAAGCACTCTGAAAATCCTCTAGGTAACATTTAGGTATTAGTAAATGTATAAAATAATCAATGAAATCCTCAAAATTATTCGTTTTTAAAATATTTTGATTTCTAAATTTATAATCAATATCTTGATTATCATATTTCCAGTCATAATCAAAAAAAAACAAGGGTATTTGTTTTAATTTCAAATTTAACAAAAAAAAATCTTTCCTTAAGAGACCATGACCAACAAAGAAATATTTATATTTAAATAAGCTAAAAATGTTTTTTGAAATAAAAGATATAACTTTTTTAAGTATAGTTTTAAGCATATTAAATTTTTGTTTTTTAATGTTCTCTATTTTAATTAAACTAAAAGTTTTTTTAGGATATAAAGTTTTAGCAAAAATTGAATATAAGAATGTCCTCCATTCTTCAATATAAATACTAGATCTAAAATCACTAAAACTATTTGGTATAAAGTTTTCAAATTCTGTATTACATATTGGAATTTTGTATTTAACTTTGTTTAGTTCATCAGAGTTTAACATACAAAACTTATCATATGAAATTTGCATAAATTGTTTAAGCCAAAGTCCAATTGTATTGTTCCAAAAATTATCTGAATAATTTATATTATGATATTTATTTAATTGATAAGCTAAATTTTTTATTTTTTTAGAATATAAGTAGTTTATATATTTATAATCTTTATAAAGTTTCTCTCTATCGTCCCAGTGGTATTTTATAACTTTTTCTTTATTATTATTAAAATTGTTACTAAAACACCATTCACCTAGATAAATTTTATTTTTAATATTAATATTTAATTTATTTGTTAGGATAAGGTTGTACTGCATGAATAATAATTTTGTAATTATAACATCAAATGAACTAAGACATATTTATTTTTATAAATCTTTATGCTTTCTAAACCCAAAAAGCTTTTTTTTTATTTATGAAGAATACAATTCTCAAAGTCAATTAATAACATCTAAGAAAAATAAAAGTAAATTATTTAGAGATCATTTTTTAACGAGAAAACAAACAGAAGAAGATTTCTTTTTTAATTTTTCAAATTATAAACCAAGTAATCTTAAAAAAATCAAAGTAAAATATGGAAATATAAACAATAATACTTATTTAAAACAACTAGAGCAAATCAAACCAAAATATATTTTTTCCTTTGGAAGTAGTATATTAAATAGTCAGATGATAAATTTATTTAAAAATAAGATGATAAATGTTCATCTAGGTATTTCTCCGAAATATAGAGGGGCAGGGACAAACTTTTTCCCAATCATAAATAAAGAAATTCAATACTTAGGTGTCACGTATATGTTTACAAATGAAGTAATAGATGGGGGTGACATAATTCATCAAGAAACTCCTAACATATATCTTAATGATAATGTTCATATAATAGGCAATAGAATTATTAGTAAAATACCTTTTACACTCAGTAAATTAATTAAAATACCAAATTTAAATAAACATAAAAAAAAACAGTATTTTTTGACTGATGATAAAGTTTATAAGAAAAAGGATTTTAATACGAAAATCCTAAAAAATTATTTAAAAAATTATAAACAAAATATAAATCAATTTGTTAAAAATAAAAAAGTAGCTAAGAATTTAATCTCAATAGTTTAAATGATATCAGTAATGTATCATTATATAAAAAATTTAAAAGATTTTCCAAAAAATGGTTATCTAGATTTAAATAATTTTAAAAAACAAATTAATTTATTTAAAAATAATTACAAAATTCAAGATCCTTTTGAATTTATAAATGATATTCGTAGTAAAAAAATTTTAAATAAAAAAAATATTTTACTGACATTTGATGATGGTCTTAAATGTCATCATGACTATGTACTACCTTATTTATTGAAAAATAATTTAAAAGGAATTTTTTTTATTCCAACAAAAGTTTTAGAAGAAAAAAAATTGTTAAAAGTTCATAAAATCCATATCTTATTGTCTTTAAATAAAATTAAAGATATTTTATTTGCAATAGAAAAACATATAATTGAAAATAAAAATAATAAATTTGTATACAAAAGCTTAACTTACGATAATCAAAACAATGAAAAAACTAAGTTTATTAAAAATTACCTAAATTATGAATTAGATAGTGATTTATCTGAAGATTTTGTAAATTTCTTATTTAGAAAATTTTCTAACTTTGATGAAAAAAAAATATTCGAGAAATATTATCTAAATTATGAGGAAATTATAAAAATGTCAAAAAGTGGTATGTTGATAGGCTCACACTCACACTCACATAAATTATTATCTAAAGAAAATAAAAGTAATTTAGAAAAAGATATCTCCAAAAGTATAAGAATCATCAAAGAAATTAATAAAATATTGACATTTTGCTACCCATACGGTGGAAAGATTTCATATGATAACAGAGTGATAGATATACTAAAAAAAAGAAAAGTTGACCTTGCGTTTAGTGTTGAGAATAGAGAAATAAAAAAAAATGATGTTGAAAATAAGTATTTAGAGTTACCGAGACATGACTGCAATTATTTTAAATATGGTAAAGCTAACTAAGAATTTATTTTTTAGAGTTCTTCAACTAATTCTATCAGATTATCTTCGACATCGTACATAAAGGTACATTTTGCTTTTTTATCATTTGATATTATTGGCTTAGTTATAAATTTAAAATTTTTTTTAATCATTTTAAAGTAAAATGAGTCGAGATCTTTTATAGTAATAGCATAATGGTTGATACCTTTTGAATTGAAAAATATTGGATTTTTTTTTATATTCTCATTTTTATAATACAGTAATTCAATAATATTATTAGGATTTTGATCTAATATCAGCTTGCAAGTTGTGACGACTACATTTTTTCTTCCCTGTAAGTCATCAATAAATTTACCTTTTTCAATTTGTTCTACTTTTACTGAACAATTGAAGTTATCTATAAAAAAATTTTTCATTAAATCTAAATTTTGTACACAAATTCCTATATGTCTTAACTTAAACATTAAATTTTTTATCAACTCCAATAATAAAATGGTTTAAGTTTTCAAAATGCCTACTAAGAAACGTTCCTATTCCATTACCAGCACCAGTGATTAGAATTACTTTTCTATTATTTTTCTGCATAAGCTAATATCATTAATTCTTTGGAAAACCTGATCCATTTAATTTTGTAAAGAATTTTTATATCTGGTAGAAGAAACTGTGTCATTATAGATAGATACATAAAAAATTTGTTATTCCACACACTGGGTAATTGTCTAAAAATTTTAACATTGACCTTACTAAAGTTTTTAATTTTTAAAAGGTCTTCCAATGATTCTCTCATAAATGGAGTTCTGTGAGTATGATCATGATAAAAGGTTTTATATTGTGTGTTCCAATCAGGTACCATTCCAATTAGAATGCCTCCAGGTTTTAATTTCATTCTCATTTTATCAACAATCATCTCAGGATCAGAAAAATGCTCTAAAACTGACTTATGAAAAATTACATCGAAGAAATTATCATCAAAAGGGATATCTTCTGTCATTAAATCACATTTTTTAAATGGTAAATCTCTATTTCTTTCTTCATTTTCTTCAATATCTATTTGAAAAGAGTTTAACCCTAATGAGCTAAATCCCTCAGCGAACTCACCTCTGCCACTTCCTACATCTAAAATATTACAATTTTTTTTTAAACCAAAATTATCAATAATATATTTACATAAAGTCTCAGGGTATTTTGTCTTTGGTGTTCTTTGAGAATTGTATACAGTTTTATTATAGCTCATATATTAATCTATAAACTCTTTAAACCATAACTCTAGGTTAATCCATTGCCAAATATGAAAAGAGTTGACTAATTTTTTTCCTTTTATTGATTTAAAGTAAGATATTAGCCTATCATTGTTAAAAATATTCCTATCAAATAATGATGAAGATTTTAAAATTTTTTCTAAAATATATTCATACCAATCATTAGTTATCCATTGATTTTGAGGTGATTGAACAGATCTTTTTTCAGAAAAACAAAGTTCTTTATTTTTAGTTTTATCATATAAAAGATCTCTCAAAATATATTTTCCTAGATTATTTTTTATGAGATAGGTATCTTGAATTGAAAAGCAAAATTCTACTAACTCATGGTCTAAAAAAGGAACCCTCAATTCTTTCGAGGATTTCATAGAAATCTTATCATTAAATCTTAAAGATCTTGGTACTTTAAAATATAAGAAATCATTTAATGAAGAATTTTTTGCTCCATTATTAAATATATTCTCTGATTTGTAAGTAAGTAAATCGTTATTTTCTAAAAATTTAGAATTTAAAAATTCATTGTTTTTTATCTCTGTGCCATCAAGAGATTTAGAGTTAGTGGTTTCTTTTTTAAGATACTTAGAGTACCCACATAACATTTCATCTAATCCATTTCCATCAAGTAAAACAGTAATATTTTTTTTTTGTGCCTCTTCATATAAAAAATCGTAACCACAAACAGTCACACCACCGAAGGGTTCCTCTTGAAACAAGTTTACTGTTTTAAGTCGACTTAACGCCATGTCACTATTAATTTTTATAGCTAAAGTTTTATCAATGACACCAAGTTTTTTTATCCACTCAATTTCTGAGAATTCACTAAAATTTTGGTTCAGATAAGTCTGGATTATTTCTTTTTTTTGAATTCCTTTCACCAAAATAGACGAATCGATACCTCCAGATATATTTAACCCAATTTTTACATCAGCATTTAAGTGAAGATTTATTGTTTTATTTAACAAATGATCCAACTTTTTTTTTGTATCATTATAATTTAGTTTATTTTTAAAAATCTTTGTTGACAAATCATACCATTTATTAATTGACCACTTCAAATTATTTAGATTTATTTTTATATAACTTCCCGGTTCTACTTTATTTACACCTTCAAAGAACGTGCTTGAAGTATGATCATATAATGACTCAACCAAATAAGATTTAATTGTTTTTAAATTAGGATTAGAATGCCCTACATATTTTAAAATAGGTTTTATTTCACTTGAAAAAATAAAGTAATCTTTCGATTTATAATAATAGATTGGTTTTATACCAAATCTATCTCTGCAGATATGTAATTCATTTTTTAAATTATCAAAAATTATAAATGCAAACATTCCACGAATTTTATCAAGTGCCCGGTGTTCATATTCCTCCCACAAAGAGAGAAGGACCTCTGAGTCTGATAATGTCAGCCAGTCTTTTCTTTTCAATTCTTTTTTTAAATCTAAATAATTATATATTTCTCCATTGAAAATTAACTTATACCTACCATTAGATGAATACATGGGCTGGGATGAGCGTTCATCTAAGTCTATTATACTTAATCTATGATGGCCTAAACATAATTTTTTATTTATGATTTTTTTTTTAAAATCAGGACCTCTATGAATTAGTAGGTCAAAAGCTTGATTTAATATGCGTTCTTTATTTTCAAATGTTTCATCATAAACGGTAAATATACCACACATTAAATTCCCTTCAGTGTTTCTGTTATTTCGTCAATTATAATTTTTAAACCTTCATTAAGCGCATTTTTTGAAATAGTAAGAGGTGGTCCAATTTTAATTGACTCTCTTCCAGTGTGAACAACCAAGAGCCCTCGAAACATTATTTTTTCACAAATATGGCTAACAATATATGAGGTATCTTTTTTTCCTTTTTTAAGATTTTTAGTATTGAAAATTATTGCGTGAATCATTCCTTTTCCATAAATTCCTTTAATATATAAGGGAAAGTCTGACATAAGTTTATTAAGTTTATTTGTGATTATAAGTCCTTTATCAAAGGTTTTCTTAACGAGCTTTTTAGACTTAATTTCATTTAAAACAGATAAACCAGCAGAACATACTAAAGGGTTAGCGGAGTGAGTGCTGCTCATGCTACCGACACCAGGAAGGTCTAATAAATCTGATCTTCCTATTAAGCCAGATAATGGAACACCACCACCCATTCCTTTTCCAACACAAATTAGATCAGGTTTAACATTATAGTGCTGGTATCCAAAATTTTTACCTGTTCGTGCAAAACCAGCTTGCATTTCGTCGAAGGTCATAACAATATTATTTTTTTTTGTAAAATCCCTAAGAAGTTTTATATAATTTTTAGGATAAAAAGCAGAGCACCAGCCTTGAAAAGTTTCTAGCATTACTCCTGCAATATTTTCAAACTTTATTTTTTCTTTTTTTAAGAAATTTAAATTTTCAACAAAAAAATTATAAGAGTCTTTTTCGGAAACCTTCCAAGGATAGGGAAAAGGTAAATGAATTATTTCGTTATCTAAATTTTTAATCCAATCTTTCTGGGCTAGATTTCCACTCATCATTTGGGCACCTAAGGTTCTACCATGCCAATTTCCCTCATAAGCAAGAATATAATTTTTTTTCGATTTCAATCCATTCATTCGCATAATTTTTAAAGCAGCCTCAGTTGCCTCTGTGCCACTCGAAACTAAATATGCCTTATAACCTTTCAGACCGGTAAATTTAATTAATTTTTTAATGTATTCTTTCCTTTGAGAATTAAAATAAGAGTAACAACTCAAAATCTCATTATTTAATAAGTCTTTTAAATTTTTTACTAGTTTTTGATTAGAATGACCAATATTACTAATAAAAATACCTGATGTAAAATCTATGAATTTATTATTAGCAATATCATAAATATTAAAATTACTTGCTTTTTTCCAAATAATTGGGATTTGCCCATGCATACTTCTGCTCTCATATTTTTGCAGATCTAAAAAAAAATCCTTAGTTCCTTTAGCTGGTAGTGAAGTTTTAATAGTAATATTCTTTGTGTTAACTTTTCTTATTGTTGAAGGTGTTTTAGTAAAAATATAATCAGACATTAATTTTTAAGAATTTTTAATTTTTTAATTAAATTAAGATCTTCCTCATTGTCTATTTCATAGCTAGTTATTGTCTTAAATGCTAAACACTTTCGACCATATAGTGTATTATTAAATAAAATTTCTTTCACTTTCACAATATCAATATAGCCATTTGCTTGATAAGTAATAGGGAAAGATTGTCGTGGTTGATTTGCAATTTCAAGGTTATTTTTAACTAAAATGCTTTTTAATAGATTTTTTTTTATTTCAAAAGTTTTATAAGCTGACTCGCTCATTTCATGAACAGATCTCATGGAGGTGTAATTTTTAATATTTTTCCTAAAAAACTGTATTGCTTTGTTAATTACTTTTATTTCTCTATATGGAGTGGTTGGACGTAAGTGAACAAATAAATCATCTGTAGATAACTTTAATGATTTTATAATATGAATAAAAAACTCTATATCTTTACTTTTGTCATTAGATATAGATTTAGGTCTAAGAAAAGGTACTTCAGCACCATATTTTTTTGCTAAATTCGCATATTTAATTGAGTCCGTTGAAACGAGAACTCTATTTATAAATTTTGATTCTAAAGCAGCTTTAACAGTCCAATAAATAAGTGGTTTGCCATTTAAGATTTTAATATTCTTATCTTTAATACCTTTGGACCCAGATCTTGCAGGTATGACTGCAATAATATTATATTTCTTCATTAAATATTTTTTTCAAGATAATCAACAGCAGAGTGAAGAATCATAATGGTTATCTCTTGTATAACATCAGTATCTAATGAGTTTATATTAATAAGACTTTCATCATTAACAAAGAAACCATTGTCACTTCCAGTGATAACTATGTATTTAATATTCTTTTTTTTACTTAATTGAACTAGATCATAAATATTATTACTTTTAGCACTTGTGGTTAAACAAATTAGCAAGTCACTATTTTTGGCACAAGAGTCAAATTCCCTTAGAAATATTTTTTCGTAACCATAATCATTTGCAACTGCAGTAGTGTAAGCAATATTAGCACCTAATACTAAAGATGGATAAGAGTCTCTTTGTGTTTTAAATTTACCAGTAAATTCTGCTGAAATATGCAGACTATCTGCAAAGCTACCGCCATTACCAGCAAATATTATTTTACCTTTATTCTTAATGGTATCTTTAATAAGTAATGACATAGATAATAATTTTTGTTCAAAACTTTTATTATTTATAATATTTTTATAAATAGACTCATGTGTTTCAATTTTTTGGTAAAACTCTTTGATCATATATAGTAATTTATTTTATTAAGTGCTTTTTTAAAACCTTCACCGTTATTTTTGTGTCCTTGCCAAATTTCAGGAATAAAAGTTATATCATTAAATTTTTTATAAATATCAAAAAATTTTTTGAAGTTTATCTCACCATCTCCAATTTGGATACCCTCACCATTTAAACCATAAGCATCAGCTATATGAATATGATTAGTGACACTCATAATTTTTTTAGTAAATTTAAAAAAATCATAATTAATATTTTTACAAGATAGATAACTATGAGAAGTATCAAAGCATATTGGGAGACCTAAATTTTTGGACCATTCTATAATTTCATCAATATAAACGAATAAGTTTTGATATCTCTGTCCTCCAAAATGCCAAGGGTAAGGAGCCATGGTTTGAGGTGACAAAGTGACATTTTTATGGTTTATTTTTTTTAGAGATTTATGCAATAAATCATATGCTTTTAACTTTTTGCTTTTGGAAAACTCTTTATCCATAGAAAATCCACCCAAATTTGCAATAACTATAGGCCTATTAGTGTTAGGAAATAATTCATTAAGTTTCTCTGTAAGATCTATTGTTTTTTGAAGATTTTTAATTGAGGAATTTCTGTATTCTAAATCATTGCTAGCTAAATCCAATAAATGGCTTTTGGAGTAGAGTTCTGGTGCGTGAACAACCAATATTTCACTGTTATATTTTGGTAATAGTTTTTTAAAATCAAGATGCTCATCTTTTTCTGAAAGATGAAATTCATATAGTTTACATTGAAATTGATTTTTAATTTTTAAAAAATCATGAAACCTTACAGGCACGCCCCAAATTAGAGGAAATTTTTTTCTAATTAGAAGTTTTTTATTTTTAGTAAGATAAGACATTGGGATTTGGTCATTTTTATTTATTTTTTCAATAACTCTCTTTCCAATAATTTTATTAATAAACTGAGGAGAAATTCCATCTCCAGGGCTTCTAAAATCAAAATGAGAAGATTTAAATTTCACATTTTTTTCAATATCTTGATTTGCAACAATACTTTTTGAAAGATTTTCCCTATTTATGAACTCGCCTTGGGTAATAATTTTTTTTCCATTTCCCATAGCTTTTTCTAAATCTCTCAAATTTCGTGTAAGCTCTTTCATCTCTTCAAAAGTTAAGCTGGCGGCGTGATCAGGCCCTTCCATGGATCTGTCAAGAGTAAAATGTCTCTCAATAACTTTTGCTCCCATAGCAGCAGCTGCTATTGAAATTCCAATTCCTCTTTCGTGGCCAGAATAACCTACAATTGGACAAATTTTTTTCAACTTACTAATAAAGTTTAAATTAATATCATGGAAAGGGGCTGGATATGTACTATTGCAATGTAAAACAACAGTATTAATCTTTGATTTTTTAAATAATGAATATGTTTTTTTTATTTCATTTAACGTGCTCATACCAGTGCTGATAAATGTTGGTTTTTTTGTTCTTATAATTTTTGCAATTAAACCATAATTGTTTAAGTCTGCTGAAGCTAATTTATAAAAATCGACATTTAAGCTTTCTAAAAATTCTAAGCTTTTTGTATCCCAGGGTGTACACAAGTAAATTATTTTTTTTTGTTTACAGTAATTAAATAGTTTTTTGTGATCGGCTAAAGTCAGTTCAGTTCTTTTTAATAAATCAATGGTATATTCTGCGCTTAAATCAAGGGATTTTTTAGTGGTTTTTGAGTAAAGTTTTTTCAAATCTCTAATTTGAAACTTAACGCAATCTACTTCAGCTTTTATGGACAAATCAATCATGTTTATTGCTCTTTCAAATGAGCCATTGTGATTATTGCCTATTTCAGAAATAACAAAAAATTTATCTGAACCAATTATTTTATTTTTAATATAAAATTGATTTCTCATTAGACCTCCATACTGAAAGACCAAAGTCATCAAATTTTATTTTAATATGATTAAATTTATTTTTTTTAATCCAGTCACTGAATTGTTTAATTTTACTTGGGTTTATTATAAAAAAAATAAAACCTCCTTGACCAGACCCTAATAATTTTGAACTTAATGCACCATTTTTGAGACCTTCTTTAATTATATTATCAATTTTTTTTAAACTCACTTTATTTGAAATAGTCTTTTTAAATAACCAGTTTTTATTTATTTGATCATTAAAATTTATAAAGTCCATTTTTGATAAATAGTCTTTCATCTCATATGCATTAGAATATAAATTAGCTATATCTTTATTTAATTTTTCTGATGGTTTTCTAAAATTAGATTTATGTATATTTCCAGAATTATGAACTCTCTTTGTATCTACAAGTGATATATAAGTTTCTAGTTGATCACGCATCTGTTTTGGAATTTTTAATTGATTGACAATATTTTTTTGTTTTGATAGTTCAATAAAATTAAAACCACCAAAAACGGTCGCATACTGATCTTGCCATCCTCCCTTTTGTTTAAAAACAATTCTTTCTGCCTGAAAACACAGTTCTGAAAGCTCATATTTTGACCATTGATAGTCTCTTAAATCATTGAAACACCCAAATATACTTGCTAACAAAGCAGTAGATCCTGCTAAACCAGATCCAATATTAAAGTCAGAAAATAAATTTAATTCAAATCCAAAATCAGGTTCAATAATTTTTATAGCTGCTCTTATTAAATTAAATTCATCGTCTGCATTTAAAAATTTATTAATATCTTTAAATGAAATTATTTTATTTAAATTAAAACTATAAATTATAATCTTTTTGTCATCTCTTATATTTAAGATACAATTTGAGTACATATTTATAGTAGCATTAAGTACAGCTGTTTTGTTTTCAAAAAGATACTGCGTCATATCAGATCCACCCCCAGAAAAACTTATTCTGCCAGGCGCTCTAGAGTGAATAGTAAATTTTGTTTTTTTATCAATAATGAAATTATTTTTAGAGTAAATATCTAATAATCTTTTTTTATTATCAATGAGAGGAATTAATCTTTTATTCATATCCAGAGCTTTTAAGATAAAGTCTCTTGTGGTTTTTGAGGTTGCATAAATAAAATTTTTATTTACGGCTTGAATTACCAGATCTGATGTTTTAAAACCATCAATTAAGCATCTTCTAATATCTCCATCAGTGAGAGTTCCAATAACTATATTATTATTATCTATTACTATTAAAGCACCTTGCTCATTATTCTCTATTTTTTTTAAAGCAGTAGCTATTTTTGAATTTTGTTTAATGATTAATTTAGAATTAATTTTCATAATTTGAAATCTTTCAACATTTTATAATCACTTGGTTTAAATGGGCAAAAAAAAGTCGAACCCTTTCTAAATATTTGAACATATAGTTCTTTGAAAAAAAATTTAAAAAAATGTAGATAATTTAAATTTTTTTTTTCTAGATCAATCTTTTGAATAAAATCTAAAAGTATCTCTTGAGTGTCTATATTTGGAGCAATGAGATCTATAATTCTTAAATCCTCCTTATCGCAATAATCAGACAAAGTTGAATTATTTTTTATAATAAAATCTAATATATCATCAGAATTTTCGAATTTTTTTCCAAAATGTGCTGGTATGAAACCTTTCATAAAACTTATACCTTCATGTATTGGAATATTTTTAAAAATAGAAATTACAGGTTTATTTGCATACAAAGCCTCAACAGAAATTGAACTAAATTGATTTATTATCAGATCAACTTGATCAATAAAATTATAAGCGTTATTTGAAGTATCTATTTGACAATCTTTAAATGCTTTTTGGTAAATTTTAGGGTCTTCAAATGGATGAGGCCTAATAATTACTTTAAAATTGTTGTGAATTAATTTCTTAGTTAAATCAGTAATAAAATATATATAGTCAATCTCGTTATGTAAATTTCCCCGGGCCCTATTATTTTTTCGCCTATCTGCAATTACACTGAATATATTTCTATCATATCTACTTGCAAAATATCTAGATGATGTACATATTCCAATAACTTTAATGTTAAGTTTGTTAGAATTTTCAATATCTATTTTTCTTTTCATATATCTAAAATTACCAATAGTAATTGTTTTATCCTTGTATCCTAATGAATCTAAATATTTTTTTTCCTCATTGGACCAACATAACAAATAATCAAATAAATTAGTATAATCTTTCGGGTATAACATGCTTAACTTAGACTCTTGATAATTTAAACCCTCAGATGAATAATGAATTGTTTTTATTCTATTAATTTTACAAAATTTTATTATTGATTTACCTAAAGATTTAATGTTTGGAGATATTACTAAAGAGGGATTATAAAATTTTATGGCAGAGTGCCAATTAGCCTTGTTAACAATAACTAAGGTAAATCCTTTTTTTTTTAAACTTTTTTTTAAATTATAAAGCCCATATAATTCTCTTAATTTATTATCGACTATCCATAAAATTTTCATCAAGAATAAAATATTTTATGAAGATTGGAAGATTGCTTATAAAAGAAATTTCTTAATTTGTTATCAAAGGGCAGTGTTGAGAAATTTACAAATACAGCTGTTCTTGATTTAAGATTATCCATATTTGAGTCAATCCACCTTGGTCCAGCATGTAGGCCATTAGCATCGACTAATAAAATTGTTCCAGCTTTTCCTTTTAACCACTCAGTTTTTTTATAAAATTTTGAAATTTGCTCATCTGATATCCTTTTTTTGATAGGAGTAGGTTTAAAAGAATGCAGATCTGCGTTATTAGATTTTGGAATATAAGTGAAGCATCCACTATTTTCATCAACATCTGTGAGATAGATCATCATATGAACTGATTTGTGTTTATATGTATCTTTATGGAAATTACTAGGTCCCATCTTTTCTTTTGTGGGATGATTGATTTTTACAACAAAATTAGTTATTAGAAATTTTGAATTCATATAATTTTCAATTAAAGAAAAAATATTGTTATTTTTAATAAATTCTATGATTGCATTTGTTAAATGCCCTTTGGAAACTTCTGCTGACTCTCTTTTATATGCGATTTCATTAGAATCACTTAGCTTGCTGTTGCGAAAAAAAGTTGGAACTTCATTCTTAATTAATTCAAGTTGATTTTCTGGTATGACCTCAGGGAAAACTAAGAAGCCTTTTTCTTTAAATTGATTGAGTATTTGTTTATCAAAATGTATTGGATATTTTAAAAAAGTCTTTTTGTAATTAAATTTTGTTATGACAGCTGAGATTGAATTATGAATATGATGTTTTAGGTAATTTTTAATATGATGCATTGTTATTTCTTATATATATTATTAAAAAAATATAATAACAATTTATTTTCGACATACTTAATAGCATCTGTATTATTTCCCCCTGAATGATTTGTTGATATATAATTATATTTTTTTCTAATCTTGGATATATTTTTGGTATTAAAAACTTTAAACAAATTATCATAATTTATAAAGTCTGTACCATATCCATAAATTTTATTTAACTTTAAAGAATTTAGAGTAGTGTATTCATCTATAACCCAATTTCTAGAAATATTAATTAAAATTGAATTCTTTTTCATTGTATTGATTAGATATGAGTCAATACATTTAAAATTAATTTGATCAGATGTTATACAAATTATGATTATATCTGATTTTTTGAACAAATTAATTATACTTACTTGTTTAGCATTAGATACTTTAATTGGTTTTAAGTCAGAGTATAATACTTTACATCCAAAAGAGAGCGAATATCTATGTAACATTTTCCCAATTCTTCCCATACCTACAATTCCAACTACTTTGTCTTTTATCTGAAATCCAACTGGTTTTTTTCTTTTAGTAAACTCAATTTCATTAAATTTTCTATACACTAATAATGTTAGCATCCATGCATGTTCTGCTGTAGAGGATACATTATGAAGTTTTTTTTTGATATTTCTTAATGAGCTTACAATTATTTTTTTTTGATTACAGTAAGATAAATCTACATGATCGAGTGCTGTTGTAAAAGTTATGATATATTTTAAATTTTTAAATTTTATTAAAAAATTTTTTTTTAAACTAAATCTGAGTCTAGAAATAATAATTTCAAATTTAGAAAAATCTTTTATTTTATTTGAAAAGGCTACGACAGAAAATTCATTTGGAATATTTTCATAATCAAATAATTCGTCCTCTAATATTAATATATTTACTTTTTTAAGAGACATTTAGCTATTTTGAAATCATCCTCTATATCAATGTTAATAGACCTCTCCCAAGGCATAATATAAATATCTGGATTATGGCTTTTAACTTTTTTAAATTTTTTAAAAAAATGATAATCAAATAGATAGATACAACCATTTCTTTGGTAAACTTTGAAATATTGATCCCTAGTTTCATATCTTTTTTTTGGTTTAATTAAATGTCTTATATCGTTATTTTGTTTTAAAACGTACATGTCTTTTGGATGTCTCATTCCCTCCGCTTCACAAACTGAGATAAGAGATTTTTTCTTACCTGAGTTATACTTATTTATTGCATTATTTATGTCTATTGTAGACCTTAATGGCGATGTAGGCTGTGCAATTAAAATTGTTTCAGGCTTATAAAAAATACTCTTATTAATTTTTTTTAAAACATCATTTACATAATCAGAACTTGTTGATTTAGATTTAGAAATATTCTGACTTCTTTTAATTAATAATAATTTCTTATCGAATTTATAATAATTAATTATCCTTTCGTCATTTGTTGTAATAACTATTTTGTCAATTAAATTACTCTTTTTTAAAGATTGAACGGTAAAGTCAATAAGTGGTCTATTATTTATAAGTCTCACATTTTTATTCTTTACTCCGACAGATCCCTTTCTAGCTGGAATTATTGCTAAGACTTTTTTAGTTGAATTTAATTTTATTAAATCTTTTCTTATTTTTGAATTTTTCATTTTCCAATATTTTAACTATTTTTTTACCAGCTTCACCGTTACCATATTTTAGAGAATTTTCGAACTTTAAACTGAGATTATTCTTAATTGCATTCTTAATTGCATTTTTCAAAGGGGGTATGTCAATTATATTTAAATCTCTTTCTCTTCCCTCTTGTCTTTTACCTATATTGATTGAAAGAGTACCTAAATATGAAGACTCTCTAATTCCAGCACTTGAATTACCTATAATTAGATTAGCCTTATTTAGTAAGTTCAAAAAATCATCTGGCGAAATATTTTTAATATAATAAAAGTATTTACTTTTTATATTTTCCCTAAATTTTCTGATTGATTTGGATATCAAATCTCCACCAACATCTTGATTTGGCCAAAACACTATAGTAGGAAATTTTAATTCGTGAAGAGAGTGCAGTATTCTTGTCATATAAACTCCAGATTTAGTATAATCATAAGTATCAGAGTGAAACATTAGTATTGCAAAATTTTTGTTTAAATTTTGCTTGTATCCAACACCTTGGTACTTATCATAAAAATGTAATTTCTTTTTAATAGATTTTTTTGCAATATCTATAGATGGACATCCTGTGAAAAAAACACAATTCTTATCCTCTCCCATTTGAATAATATTTTGATATGATTCTTTTGTTGCGGGGAAGTGTAAATCAGCTAATTTTGTAACAGCGTGCCTGACCTTTTCATCGATATTTCCACTAATCTCCCCTCCTTGTACATGAGCCAAGGGAATGTTTAGGTAAGTTGCAGCTATAGCAGGGGCTATAACTTCGTATCTGTCCGCCATTACCATAACTAAATCAGGATTATACTTGTTAAAACAATTTGAAAATTCAGCTATTGCAAGTGAGGTAGATTTAGCAGCATTGATTGGTTTTTCTTGCTCTAGTGTGAAATATATTTTATCAGAAATTTCTAAATTATCTTTTTTTATAACAGACTCAAGGTCTCCAAATCTCTCTAAAATAGCTGACCCTGAGCAAATTAATTTAAGTTCTAGAAGTCTTGATTTATTGATATTAATTAAAACCGTTTTAAATTTTGTATAGCTAGATCTAGCAGTCACAACCACTAAGATTAGTTTTTTTTTTCTTTTAGTCATAACTACTCAAAATCAGATACTTTAAGGAGTCTATTTGAAGGAACATTTTTTTTTAATTTTTTTCCAATGAATTTTTTAATTTCAAATTCTTTTATACCAGTACCAGGTTTTTTAAAAGTAAAATGACTTTTCTTTAGAATTGTACCTTTTTTTTTATTTGAGACCAAAGAAAGAGATTTAGAAAATTTAGATCTTGTTTTAATCAAATCCTTAGAAATAGTATTTTTAGTTACGTGACTATTTTCGATTTCAAAAAATGAATTATTAAAATTAATTAAACTTTCTATTTGATGAATATCTAGTGATGAACTAACATCTGGACCAAAAAATTTTTTATGAAAAGTAATATGTATCTCTAAAACTTTTACCTTTTTGGTAATACTTATTATCGGTGCATATATATCTCCTGTATGATCTGAATATCCTATATTACAACTAAATTTATTTTTTAAATATTCAATATTGTTCAAACCAACTTTTTTTAATGGTGTTGGGTACATAGAAGTACAATGCATAAGAACAAAATATTGATTTTTTCCGATGTGTTTTATAGCTTTTTTAATTTCATTATTATTACTCATACCTGTGCTTAATAATATCGGTTTGTCTTTAATCGAATTAAATTTTTTTAAAATGTTGTTTGAGTCAAATTCTCCAGAGCCTATCTTATAGGCATCAACATCTAAAAGATTTGCGTAATTTAGTGCTTTCTCTGAGAAAACTGATAATATAAATAATAAATTATTTTTTTTTGCCTTATCTCTTAAAATTTTCCATTGGTCTAAACTAAATTCTGTTCTTTCCCAATAATCAAATCTATTTTTATCTTGAATACTAAAATTTATTCTAAATTTCTCATCAATTGTTGATTCTTCTTTAGCTATATGGAGTTGAAATTTTACACCATCTGCACCTAATTCTTTAGCTATGTCAATATATGAAAGTGCTTGACCCAATGAGCCGTCATGGACTTGAGCTATTTCTAAAATAATTATAGTTTTAGTATAAGATTTTTTTTTTAAGTTATTTTTTAATTCTTTTAATTTCATTTAGTTCGTTAAATCAATTATGTTATTGCAATAATTAGCCAAAGTTTCTTTTCTATGTGAGATAACAATAACAGTCAGGTTTTTTTGTGACTTTAAATTATCCAGAACTTGAAACTCCATTTTTTTATCTAAAGCATTTGTAGCTTCATCTAATATCAAAATTTGTTTATTTGCATATAGAGCTCTTGCGATACCTATTCTTTGTTTTTGTCCACCTGATAATCTTACACCCGAGTCTCCTACGTGAGAATTTAAATCTCTATCATTATTTAGCAAATCATCAATTTTCATTAGTTTAATAGCCCTATCAAGTTTAGTTTTATAAACTCTTTTTTTTGAGTTCAAAACTATATTATTTAATAATGAGTCATCAAAAAGATAAATACTTTGAGGAACATATGCCACATTTGAATTTAAGGGATTATTTTTGTAAACTTTTCTATTGTTTACAATAAAATCCCCTTTTTCTGGTGTTATAAGCCCACATATTATTTTTACTAGTGTTGTTTTTCCTGATCCACTTTTACCTTTTATTCCTACCCAATCACCTTTTTTAAAATTAAAATTTAAATTTTGAATTATATATTTTTTATTACTTGGATATTTAAAGAATAAATTATTAATATTTATTTTTTTAAAAATCAGGGTTTTTTTTGTGTCATTAACATTTTCAGATACTGATGAATTATTAAAAATTTTATAAAGTATTTCTAAAGCAGGTTTTGTAGTTCGAAGATTTTGTAAAGATTTAAATATTCTGTTTAAAGATGGGAGAATTTTAATAGATGCTGCTAAATATAAAACTAGTTTAGGTACAATGCTTTTTAATTCAACATTATTTACTATACTAAAGTATAATACAGCAGTAATAAGCACTACTGCAAGAAATTCAAACCAAACAGGTGGTAAAGCTAATATAAATTTTCTCAATAACTCATACCTAGCTTTAGACTTTGCAAATAATTCAAATTTACTAGCAAATACTTTTATTTGGTTTAAGACTTTAATTTCAGGAAACAAACCAATAGAGTCAACAACGGACTTTAAACTTAAATTTTCTAAATTTTGCCGCTGGTGACCAATTTGAAATAATTTATTCTTAATTAGAAGATAAATTATAATTCCACTTCCAAATAAAATTGTAAAGGGTACTAAAATAGTAAAACCCTCTAGATAAATAATGAAACCAATAATTCCAAAAGCAATCATCAAGTCAGTATAAATTATAATTAATGCTGTAAGACCCATACCAAGTTCAGCAGTTTCATCTTTAATATTCCTTATTATTGTTGATGTATTGAATGAAATGAAATTTAGATAATCAGATTTTAAGTAATAGTTAATTAGCCTCTTTTGTAGGGTGTATTTCAAGTTAGCAATGAAACTAGACTGAAAATATGCCAAAAATGTAAAAAAAAATGACTTAATAATGTATGTAGATAAAACTAAAGTTATTAATAGTAGTTTTAAATCCTCTTCATTTAAAAAACTAAAATAAATATATAAAAAATTAAAATTTAAAATAAAATCACTAGGATTTACAATCATTGTCATCAATGGAATAAGTAATCCTAAACCTATTACTTCAAATATTACTCCAAATAGGGTTATAAATAAGAGAATTATTGATTTAAAAAAAAAATCGTCACCAATTATGATTTTAAATTTTTTCAACATAATTTATTGCAAAAGTTTGAATAATAGGTTGATAAATATAAATATTTTAACATAGTTATAAAATTAAAATTTTTACACTTAAATGGTCTTTTTTAAACATGAATATTTTCCCCAAAATTAAGTTTAAATATCCTATAAGACAAGGATCAAAAAATAATAGTCATTATATTGAATTTCTACAAAAAGAAAAATATATAAAGTTACCATGTTATTTTTGTAAATCAGAAAATTTACAACATCTTTTCAATAATGACAGATATGGGTTAAAATGTTTTACATCTTTATGCAAAAATTGCTTGAGTCTCCAAAATAATCCTAGGATATCAGATATTGCTATAAATAAATTTTATGAGTCTGATTTGTATTGGAGCAACTATGTAACAAAAAATTACTCAGAAAAATTCAATATTAAATTTGAATTGAAACCATATGAATCATTGAATACATCAAAATATACAAAAACTCTTTTTTTTGATTTTATAAATAGTATGAGATTAAATTATAATACAGTTTTTGAAGTTGGGTGTGCTGGTGGATGGAATTTGATACCATTTCAAAAAATTGGTAAAGAATGTTTTGGTTATGAACCATCAACTTTTTTTATTAAAGATGAAGTTAGTGATAAAATATTTCATGGAAGTTTTAATGAAATTAAAGGACAATATGATTTAGTGATATTGAAACATGTACTTGAACATGTTTCTGATCCAATAAATTTTTTATTAAAAGTACGAGATAAATGTAAGAAATATTTATATATTGAGGTACCAGGTGTAAAAAATAAGTTACCAAGCATACAAATGGCACATATGTTTTATTTTAATGAAGATGAACTCTTATATTTATTCAATAGATCAGGTTTTAAAGTAATAAAATTGGTAACTGTAAAGTCAAATAATTTCATACTAGCACTATTAGAGAAGGATATAACTAAAAATGAAAGTTATATAAATAAAAATAAGTTAAAATATAGATTTTTTTATATTTTGATAATGATAAAGTATTTTTTCAAATCTATCTTTACCAAATGAACTAAAAAAAATTATATGAATAAGTTATTAATTTTATTTTTTTAATAATTTAATTACTCTTTGAATATCGGATTTTACGTCAACTGATTGAGTTTTAGTTTGTGTTTGAATTGTATCCACTTTAATTCCTGACTCTAAAAATCTAAACATATCAATAGATTCCTGCTTTTCAATATAACCCTGTCTTGTTTTAGTAAAAATTTTCAATGAATTCATAGTAAAGCCAAATATACAAACCTGTTTGTAATAAATATTTTTTTTTTGTGATGAGTGAAAATTAGACGGTATTGGTAATCGAGAAAAAAATATTGCTTTATTGTTTTTGTCTAAAGCAATTTTAATACAATTTGGATCTTCAATTTCATTAATATCATGAATTTTATTAATCATATTTACTACTTGAGATTTATTACTTTGCATATATTTAAGAGTTGATTCTATCATTTTTTTGTTAATGAGAGGTTCATCACCCTGAATCATAATTATATTTTTTAAATTTTTAATTTTGTTAATTTTAATTGCTGCCTCATAAGTTCTATCTGTAGCTCTTTGGTGTTTGATTGATGTCATAATAAATTTACATCCAATTTTTTTACAAAAATTTGCAATTTTTTTATCACAAGTAGCAACATAGGTATCATCAATTCCTTTTGCTCTTTTGGAATTATCAATTATATATTTAATCATTGGTTTTTTTAAAATTTCTACAAGAGGTTTTCCAGGCATGCGAGTACTAGACATCCTACAAGGTATAATTACAACATTACTCATCTAAAAAATTTTTCATAGAATTTATAATTAACTCAATGTCAATTGAACAGGCTATAAAACTATAATTATCATTGATTAACTTTTTGAGATCACTCTTTGATGGTTTAATTAAATGAATACCAATTGATTTTTGATAATTTTTGCATTTTCTTTTAATTTCTTTTAAGGCATTAATAAATATTTTATTTTTAAATTCACCAGGTATACCTAAAGATGCTGAAAGATCGTATGGGCCAATAAAAATTGCGTCAATCTCATTTATTTTGAGTATTTCATTTAAATTTTCTAAAGCTTTTACATTTTCAATCATTACAATTTTTATAATGCTTTTAGATAACTCCAAATATTTTTCGAACTCTAATCCATATTTGTTTGCTCTAAAGTAGCCAACACCTCTATTTCCAATTGGCGGAAAATTAATTTTCGAAAATAATTTTGATAAATTATTTGCATCGTTTACGTTTGGTATGACTATACCCTTTACACCACAATCAAGATAACTTGTTATCTCTGTTGCATCCATTGAAGCGGACCTAATAAATGGAATAGCGCCTCCTATTTCTATAGATTTAATAAGATCTGAAACTTTGTATCTTGAGTTTGGATTACCATGCTCAGAGTCAATACAAACCCAATCTATTCTTGAAAAAGATGATAATATTTCTGCAATATCACTAGACCCAGATTGTAACCACCCTCCCAAAGTAGGTTTTCCAGATCTTATTTTTTTTTTTAAATTCTTTAATTTATTATTTATCATTATTGCTTAATATATGCTCTATAGTTTGTTTAAGGCCCAAATTGAAATCTATAAATTCGTTTGAGGTATAATTAGTTATATTTTCATAATTTATTGAATAAGGAGTTAGGTCATAATGATGCTTGTTATCTTTTTTATTAAATTTTGATTTTAGCCTAATTCCTAACATTTCAGATAAAGTATCCTTCAATTCAATCATCTTTATTTTTTCAGATCCAGTAATATTAATAATTTTATTATTATATTTTGGTTTTAAAATTTCTATGCAAGTTTTTACAGCATCATAAATATGAATATATTCCCTTGTACTTTTTATTGATCCGTTATATGAGAATATTTTTTTTTTTAAAATACCTTGTATTATGTTATGAAGTCCATTTGTATTGTTAGAATAAGGACCATATAAAGATCCAAATCTCAAGATAGTATATTTTAAGCCATAACTTTTGTAATATTCTTCTATATATTTTTCTGCAGCATATTTAGAACATTTATAAAAGCTTCCTTTTTCACTATCTGCATATATAGAACTAGAAAAAATTATTTTTTTTACTCTTTGCTTTTTGCATTCCTCTAAAACATTTAATGTTCCTAAAATATTTGAAATTATAGTTTCTCTTGGAACTGAAGTAGATTTATTTAAATCAGATACACCAGCAAAATGATACACATAATCACTTCCTTTTATGGCTTTAGATAAAGATATCTTATCAGATAAATCGCATTTTACATATTTTGATTTATTTAGGAAATTAGGTGGGGCGCTTAAATCACCAATTGTTATACTATGAGTATTTTCATAAAGCTTTGCTAAGATAGACCCTAAAAAACCTGAACCTCCAATTATTGATAATTTCATAACTTGATACTACAAAGTATTCATGATTAAAAAATTTTCAATGTAAAAATTTGTAGTTTTATTTTTTCTAAAATTTTTTCCCAAACCTATGAATTTTATATCTAGATTTTTGCATGCGTTATAATCATTAATTGAGTCACCTATAAAGATATAATTTTTTTTAATACCTTTATTAATTATATTTATTAAATTATTTCTTTTAGTTTCAGGATAGCCATAAATGCCTTTAAAAAATTTAAATAGTTTAATTTTTTTTAAAATATAATTTAATTCATTTTTAGGAGCTGAGCTACAAATATATAATTCTTTTTTTCTATAATTTTTTTTTATAAATTTAAAAGCTCCAGGTATTTCAGGTGTCTTAATGATTTTCTCTATTGAAAGTTTTTTAAATTGATCGGTAAGCAAATTTAAACCTTTTTTATCTAACTTAACACCAAGGTACTCCTTATGGTATAACTTAAATTTATCAAATCTGGACATACCACCATTTTTCATATGATGATTAATAACTTTTTTTGCGATTTTATCTCCATAAATCTCATAAATTTGATAAAAGCAGTCTCCTTTTATATTTACAGAGTCAAGAATTACTCCATCAAAGTCAAATATTATTGAGTCTGATAATTTAATTATTTTCCCTAATTCATCTTGCATAATATTTTTATAAATTAATTAATTCAAAATTAAGATTAAGTATTCTTAAAGAACAATCAGTTTTTTTATTTTGGGTCATGGAAGTTTTTATTATTAACAGTATCTAGAAAATTTTCACGAAATTAATTTGGTTATAATTTTATGTATTTTTATAGATTAAATTTTTTACTTTTATGCTAATTATACTTAATATTATTGCAAACAAACCTAATACCAAAAAACTATAAATAATCTTATCATTAATTAAATTCCATACATCTAATTTGCTTTGGCTATTAAGAATAACTGTTGAAAAAAAATTTCCAATATATGTGTATATTATTAATATTGGAGAAACACCAATTAGTGTTGAAAGCAAAAGAGGTATTTTTTTTATTCTAAATGTTGAAATAATCATATTTTGAATAATCAAAGGAATTACAGTTGCTAACCTCAAAAAAACTAACAAAATAAAACTTGGATTATTTATATCAAGATTAATCCTTTTACTTAATTTGTGTATTTTATTTTTTTGGAACATAATTTTAAAAAAGAAACCATAAAATTTTATAGAAATATATGAACCTATAGTAATTGATAAAATCATCATGATTGCCCCTTGGTGCCATCCAAAAAATATACCAGCTAAAATTGCTTTTATTGAACTACCAGGAATATTTATTACAACAGAAAATGCCACTATCAAAAAAAATATTAGAGAAGATGCAAAAGGATAGGAGTCTGTGATATTAAAAACTACTTGGCTATGATATTTGAAATTAACAAAAAGAATTTCACTAATTTCATAGTAATTATAAATAAACGGAATTGATATTACAAAGATTAAGAAAAAAATAAAAATAAACTTCTTGCTTAACATTTAATTGAATTATATTTAAAAAACCACATTTTTTTAATTTTTTATTTGGTTGATCTTATTTCTATACGTATTTTTTTGTAATATTAATGTAAAATTATAATTTAAGAGAAGATCAGAGCATGTAAACTTGTAATGCTTGTCAATTAAATAATTAGTACAAAAATTATTGATAATAATAATTTATACTTTTTTAAAAAACCCTTCCATAATCTAAAATTAATATTTCAGATTGATAATAAATTTTTTTTATTAAATGTGCTCTTTATTTTTTATTAAGTAAAGAATGAAACCAATTGGTAGGAAAATTATTACATTTAACCAGTTATTATAGAAAGATTGATGAGGTATTAAAGGCCAAAGATAAATAAAAATCAGACTATACAAAACCACTAAATAATCAGGCATTCTTTTGGAATTTTTTTTGATGAACCAGATGTTTATAAATTGTTTAAATAAAATGAACAGAACATAGAAAAATCCAAAAAAAAGAAAAAATACTCCTATAATTCCTAATTCACTTAATGTTTGAAAGTAATAATTATGAGGATGATTAGTACAGCCGTCAATATATTTAGAATTTTTTAGGCAAGATAGTCTAAAAAATTGAGGACCGTTTCCATAAATCGGTTTTTCTTTAAACATTTTAATAGTAAGAGAATAATGCTTGTCATGAACTGGAGTCCAAGGCATATATGGTATAGCCGTAGAGGTTACGTTCTCATAAGTTAATTTATATCTGTCCATTGAATTATTTGAATAAATCAAAATTAAAAATATTATAAATATTGAAAATATAAATGAAATTAGGCGTATAAATTTAAAATTATTACTAAGAAAAATTAATAAAAGTGTAAATTGAAATATTTTTAAAAATCCTGCACGATCATTTGTTATAAAAATTAATATTGTTGCAATTACTAAGAAGACCATATACGAGATTGTAAATTTATTACCAGATCCATATATGTAAATAAACAGACCTAAGCATAAAGGAATAACATGAGATAAAAAATGACCTAATACTTCCTCATTATTAAATATTCCTGTAACTCTTGATGAAGGAGATTGAAATCCAAAGATATTAGAACCTACTAACCACTGGATATATCCATCTAATATAGTGAATACTAAAATGAATGCTAAATTTAAAGTAAATAATTTTATTAAGTCTGGATGTTTAGTTAATAGATATAAAACCCCTAATACAAAAAATAAATAACGAAAATAAAAGATTGGACCATTAAAGCCCACTAAAGACTCGTAGGGATATTCTGATGATAGTCCACTAAATAGAATACATATATAAAAAAATAAAAAAAAAACTACTAACTTTGATTTGTAAGAGTCTTTAAGCTTATAAATTATACTTATAGATAAAAAATATATTGCAATAATTGATAGAAATAAGTCTGGTAAAAAAGGTCCTGTTATTAAGGTAAATGGAATTAAAGTTAAAATTAAAGAAGCAATTTTATAATGTAAAGTATAGTTATTATTTAAAATAAAATTTTTATTTAAATCAAAATAGGTTCTTAGAAAATCTATTTTCATCTTTTAAAAATCTAATTTTTTTCGATATATATTGATTGACTTGGAAAAGCAAATTCAAGTTTCAAGTCTTCAACCTTTCTCTTTATTTCCATAGCTAATTGTTCTTTTATCTCTAAATATTTATCCCAGTCCTTTGTTGAAGTAAAACATATAACTAGTATATCTATAGAGCTGTCATTAAACTTTTCTAGTCGAACAAAAGATTTGTAATCTTCATTTACCATAAAATTCTCACTATTTTTTAGATAAATAGTTATAGAGTCATTAAATTTTCTAATTTGATCAAGTGTTGAGCTATATTCTAATCCGATTGTCCAATTAATTCTTCTAAAATTCCTATTTGTGTAGTTTAAAATTGGAGCTTCAGCAAAAATATAATTTGGTATGGTAATTGGGGTTGAGTCAAATTTTCTTATTAAAGTTGATCTAAAACCTATATGCTCTACTGTACCCTCTGTGTGACTAGGTACACTTATGACGTCACCAATTTGAAATCTTTTTTCAAGCAAAATCATAATTCCAGAAATTAAATTTTTAAATAAATCTTGAGCTCCTAAAGCTACGGCAACACCAAATAAACCGAGTCCTGCAATTACAGGTCCAATTTTTATACCCCATACTTCAAGAACTGCTACAATACCCAAAAAAATGATTAGATACTTTAAAGATTTGCCGATCCATAGAACTAATTCTTTAGATAAAATATTTTCTAATTTATGAAATAAATTTGAAAATGGAATTAACGCTTGATGTATTAGCCAGAAAACAAATATTGTTGAAAGTGTGTTATTTATTTTTTGAAAGTAAAAACCAAGTGTTGACTCTATGTCGAAGTATAATGTTATAGCTAAAAAAGCGATTACAATTGGTAGAAGTCTAAAGGGAGGAACTAGAGCTTCAAATAACTTATCATCAATTTTATTTCCTGTTTTGGATACAATTTTTTTTACTTTATTTACTAAGACCCTTGCAAAAATACTCCTTATGAATAAAGCTATAATTAAAGATGCAATAATAATTGTCAAATCACCTAGGCTTATACCGAATACTCCGTCGTTAAAGACCCTTATGATTTGTGAGTAGAAAGTTTTGATAAAATCCATATATCGAAACTATACTAAATTAAAAAAAAAGCCGCATAAAGCGGCTTTTTTAAATAATTTTTTTTTGTTACATCATACCAGGCATTCCACCGCCCATACCGCCCATACCGCTCATATCAGGCATTGCAGGTGTAGAGGATTTATCTTCTGGCTTGTCTGTAATCATTGCTTCTGTGGTTGTTAAGAGTGCAGCAACCGAAACGGCATCAATTAAAGCTGTTCTAACAACTTTAGTTGGATCAACGATACCAGCTTTAACGAGGTCACAAAATTTTCCTGATTGTGCGTCAAAACCATGAGAGTTATCTTTGCTTTCTTGTATTTTACCAGCAATAACCGCACCATCAAAACCAGAGTTCTGTGCTATTTGCTTCAAAGGAGCTGATAAAGCTTTCCTTACTATATCAACTCCGTATCTTTGATCATCATTATCAACCTTAAGGTTTTTTAAAACACTCGTAGCATAAAGAAGAGCTGTTCCACCACCAGGTAAAATTCCCTCTTCCACTGCTGCTCTAGTTGCGTGCATAGCATCTTCAACTCTGTCTTTCTTTTCTTTAACTTCTACTTCAGAAGCACCACCTACTTTAATAACAGCAACACCACCGGCAAGCTTTGCAAGTCTCTCTTGAAGCTTTTCTTTGTCATAATCAGAAGTTGTCTCTTCAATTTGTTTTCTAATTTGATCACATCTTGCTTCAATATCTTTTTTCTTACCAGATCCACCAACAATTGTTGTGTTTTCTTTATCAACAACTACTCTTTTAGCCTTGCCAAGCATATCCATAGTGACAGATTCAAGCTTAATGCCTAGGTCTTCGCTGATTACTTGCCCACCTGTTAATATGGCGATGTCTTCTAACATAGCTTTTCTTCTATCTCCAAACCCAGGAGCTTTAACAGCAGCTATTTTTAATCCACCTCTAAGTTTATTTACCACTAGTGTTGCAAGAGCTTCCCCTTCAACATCCTCAGATATTATTAGTAATGGCTTAGTAGACTGAACCACAGACTCTAATAGTGGCAACATAGGTTGAAGACTAGCTAATTTTTTTTCGTGCAGTAAAATAAGACAATCTTCCATTTCAGCTTTCATTTTATCAGCATTAGTTACAAAATAAGGGCTTAAATAACCCCTATCAAACATCATACCTTCAACTACATCTAATTCTGTGTCTAAGCTTTTGGCCTCTTCGACGGTAATAACACCCTCTTTACCAACTTTTTGCATTGCCTCAGATATCATTCCACCCACTTCTCCATCACCATTAGAAGCAATAGTGCCAACTTGTTGAACCTCTTTATCTGATTTAACAATTTTAGAGTTTTTTTGAAGTTCGGAAATTATAGCATCTGTGGCTGCGTCCATTCCCCTTTTTAAATCCATTGGGTTCAAACCAGCAGCTACAGCTTTCATTCCTTCAGTGGCTAAGGCTTGACATAAAACAGTTGATGTAGTAGTTCCGTCACCAGCTGAGTCATTTGTCTTATTTGCAACTTCTTTAATCATTTGAGCGCCCATGTTTTCAAATTTATCGGCTAACTCGATTTCTTTTGCAACAGTAACACCATCTTTTGTTGTTCTTGGAGAGCCAAAAGATTTGTCTATAACAACATTTCTTCCCTTTGGTCCTAATGTTACTTTGACAGCATCAGCTAATATATTTATACCTTTGAGCATTTTAGCTCTAGCGTCTGTGCCAAATTGAATTAATTTTGCTGACATTTTTAAATTCCTTTCAATTACTTCACTATAATTCCCATGATGTCTGACTCCTTCATGATTAAGAGCTCTTTACCATCAATTTTAACTTCTGTGCCAGACCATTTTCCAAACAAAATTCGATCACCTTTTTTTACATCTAAAGCAACCACTTTTCCATTTTCATTTCTAGCACCACCACCAACAGAAATAACTTTACCTTCCATCGGCTTTTCTTGAGCGGTATCAGGAATAATGATACCACCTTTAGTACGATCTTCTTGCTCGACTCTTTCAACCAAGACTCTATCGTGTAAGGGTTTTAAATTCATTTTTTTACCTCTATATCTAAAATTTAGTTTTTTAGCACTCACAGTTATAGAGTGCTAATTATTATTAGTAAATGGTTAATGTATTTCTATATTCAAGCAAAAATTTTAAAAATTATAAAAAATGTTGAAATTTCTAGTTAATTAAATGATTATCTCAATATGCTAAATCGCTCTAATATTGGGGTCTTGACTAAAATACTGTTCATATACAATTTTTTAGAAAATGGACGATATAATTGAATCAAAGCCCTTTCATTAAACAATTAGTATTAGTAGGCGGAGGGCATGCAAATGTGCAGGTTCTGAAAAAGTTATGCATGAATGGTATTAAAGGACTTCATACAATTCTAATAAGTGAGCATTTTGAAGCTACATATTCAGGTATGACACCTGGATATATTCATGAAGATTTTAGCAAAAATGAAATAAGCATAGATCTTCAAAGGTTATGCTTTAATGCAGGAGCAACATTTATAAAAGATAAAGTAATAAATTTAGACACACATTATCAAGAACTTAAGTTACAAAATTTTCCAAATATTGTTTATGATTTGTTATCAATTAATACAGGATCAATTTCTAATACGAAAAAAATAAATATTGAGGGTTCTTCTAAATATTTTTTTGTTAAACCAATTAGCTTGCTAGTAAAAAACCTAAAATATATTGATCAAATTATAAGAAATAAAAATAATAAAATTGTAATAATTGGTGGAGGGGTAGCATCATATGAATTGGCTTTTAGTTTAAAAAGGAGGTATCAGACTCCTTTAGAAATCACAATTTTAGGTAAAAAAATATTAGAAGAGAAAAATTTAAATAAAAAAACAAAAAATAATTTAAAAAAGATAGCAAAAAATTTTGGCATCAAAGAGTATTTAGGAGAAGTTATTAAGATTTCAGAGAAATATATAACTTTAAATAATGGTGAAAAAATAAATTGTGATTTAAGTTTAGTTTCTACAGGTGCAAGTAATGAAAAATGGCTTTTAGATAGCAATCTTCTAAAGGACGAAAAAGGATTTATTAAAGTAGATACAAATCTTTTGTCTATTAATGAAAAGAATATTTTTGTTACAGGTGATGCATGCAGTATAGAAAATAAACCTAGACCAAAATCGGGAGTAATGGCAGTTCGTCAGGGAGAAGTATTAAAAGAAAATATTTTTTTTAAATTAACCGGTAAAAATCTAATTAAATTTAAACCACAAAAAAACTGGCTTTATTTAATTGGTACATATAAAAATTATGCTCTTTTAAATTATTTCTTCTTATCTTTTCATAGTCAATGGTGCTGGGAACTCAAAAAACAGATTGATAAAAATTTCATTAACAAATTCAAATTTATAAATAATACACAAATGTCAAAAAGAAACTTTGAATTGGAAAATTTCAAAAATACCAAAATGCATTGTCAAGGTTGTGGTTCTAAAGTTTCAAAAAATACTTTGATTAATTATATAAAAAAAACTTCTGATAACATTTATTTAAGAGACTCATCAATAATAACAAATAAATCATTAAAAATATTACAAACAATAGATCATATAAAACTTTTTTCATCACTTAATCCTTTTGATTTCGGTAAGATAAGTTATTTACACTCTCAAAATGATATATTAGCTGCTGGTGGAGAAGTAAAATCTCTCAGTGTTTCTCTAAATATTCCCTTCTCCGAAAATTCTGTTGAAAAATTTTATTTAGAGTATTTTATGGAGGGAATTAAATTTGAAGCAGACAAGGACAAGTGTATCATTTCATCTGGTCATAGCTTTCAATCAATAGAGCCAGGTATAACACTTACTTTAAATGGTGAAATAGAAAGTGGTGTTTCAAAAAATTCTGCCAAAGCAGGTGATTTAATTTATTTATCTAAGCCACTAGGGACTGGTTACTTACTTGCCGCATATTTTAATAATTCTGATATGCTATCTAGTAATGATTTTGAAAAAATTATAAATAATCTCAAAAAAGGCAATTTTTTTGCTGTTAATGCTGCAAAAATTTCTGGCTCTCGAACAATGACTGACATAAGTGGTTTCGGATTGTCTTCTCACCTAATTGACATATGTTTGTCATCTAATTTGTCATCTGAGTTAATATTGAGTTCAGAAATTCTGTTAAATTCAAACATTGATTTGTTAAGAATATTTCAAAGTACTGGTTTTAAAAATAACTACAAGTCTTCTAGGGAATACATAAAAATATCAGAAAACCATCCTTTTAAAAATATTCTCTTTGACCCACAAACAAATGGTCCAATGTTAATTGCAATTGAAAAACAAAATCAAAAAATTTTTGAAAATTATTTTTTAAATAAATCAGATGTCAAACCTATTTTAATTGGTAGATTTATAGATAAATTAGAAAAGGCTATAAGTGTAATTGAATAAAATACATTTATTTAGAATTAAAATTTTAAAATGATTGATTATCTCTCATTAATTTATGCTGTGTTTATATCTTCTGTTGTTCAAATCACTATATATTTTTTTATAAAGTTTTTAATCAGCAAGGGCATTAATTCAAATTATTTTGCTGAGCAAAAAATCCATGAAGGAGAGGTTCCTAGAGTTGGAGGGCTTTTATTTTTATTATCTTTTTTGATTACTTTTTTATTTATTAAAATAGATTATTTATTACTAATTTTACCATTACTATTTGGGAGCTTAATAATCTTTTTATTCTCTTTTTATGAAGATCTAAAACAATCTTTGAGCCCTTATTTTAGATTGATAATTTTATTTATTGGTTCATTTGTATTTGTATTTTTTACTAAACTTCCTGATATAAATGTCTCATTACTATTACTCATAAAAGATTATGAAATTATTAAGTTTCTATTATTTATTCTTAGTTTGATGCTTTTAATGAATGGTTTTAATTTTATAGATGGCCTAAATGGTTTAAGTTCATTTAATTTTCTATCTATAAATTCGAGCGTGTTGTACGTTGGATATTTTTACAATGATATTTTTATTGTTAATTTATCAGCATTAATAATTATTTTTGCTGTTTCTGTATTTCTTTTGAATTTTCCTTTTGGAAAGATTTTTTTGGGAGATAGCGGATCATATATATATGCACTTTTCTCTGGTGCATTGGTTATCTATCTCTTTCAAAGACATAGTCAACTACCTACATTATTAGCAATGGTAATATTATCTTATCCTATAACTGAAATGTTATTTTCCATTTTTAGAAAAATATTTCTTAAACACTCACCCTTAAAACCTGATGTTAATCATCTTCATCATCTTATATTTAAAAAACTTCACGGCAATCTGAGGTCAAGAAATAATAGGGCAAGTTTGATAATGCTACCATTTTGTATTATTCCTTTTTTATTAACATATTTCTCAATTAACTATAATTTGAATGATAATTTTTTAAAATTTATTGTTTATGTTACTTTTTATATAGTTTGTTATCTGGTTTTGTTTCAATCAATAAAGAGTACTAATTCAGACCTTTAAATTTTTTTTTAAATAAAATAATAGTAACTACTAAAGAAGCAATAATTCCTATAGGAATTAAGTACTCCGGTCGAGTCACTAAAGAAAAATTTAAATCTGTTTTGTTTAAAAATATTTCTTCTAATCCTTGTCCTATACTTCCAAAAATAAATGACCATGGTGCTAAACCAAGCAAAGTAGTAAAAAAAAACTTTTTATTATTTGCACCAAGACCCGCTAAAATAAGATTTTGTATGAAAAAAGGAGCCGCTGGTATAATACGGATTAATATCATTAACTCTAAGTCATTTTTATTGAAATAATTTACAATAAAGGGGTATTTATTTAAAAATTTGTTTTTAATAAAATCTAAAAAGAAAAATTTTGCTATTATAAAAATTCCAAAGGCTCCAAGTGTTCCACCAACTATAGATATAGCTCCGCCTAGCCATGTTCCAAATAAGAAACCATTTATCATTGATAATATTGAAGCAAAAGGAAAATTGCATAAAATTAAAAAACTATATAAAATTAAAAATAAAAAAATTGATAATAAGAAGTTCTGAGATAAGAAGTTTTGTATAATATTCAAATTAGTGAAAAAGGTTTCAAGTTGAAAAAAGTCTTTATTTAAAAAATATGTTATCCATAAAATTCCGAACATTATCAATAAAAATGAAATAGATAATTTTTTTGACGATTTCACTAGATAAGAAGCATTTCAAGTGATGGTAAAATAGAATTTAGTTGGAATCCTAGAGATTGAATTGATCCATTAAAAATCAACACACCTGTGATTAGTAAAATTGTACCTGTGATAAACTGAAAATAACGTATATACCTATTTAAAAAACTAGTCATTAAAACTAATTTACTCATCATAAGGCCAACTATCATGAAAGGAACCGCGAGACCCGTTGAATAAAAAGATAATAATATAATTCCATTTATACTATCGTTAATAGCAACAGCTAATACGGATCCTAAAATTGGTCCTATACATGGGCTCCAACCAAAAGCAAAAGCTACACCAATTAAAAATGGGAAAAAATAGTTATTTTGCAAACCTTGTAATTTAAATTTACGTTCAAAATCAAAAAAGGGTATTTTGATTATACCAATAAAATATAGCCCTAAAATAATAATTAATATTCCTGATATAAAATTTAATTGCCTTTTAAAATCAAAAAAAATATCACTTAAAAATTCAATTGAGGCTCCCATTATTATAAAAACAAAAGAGAAACCTAACGTAAACAAGAAAATATAGGGGAATAACTTAAAAGTTCTTACACTTGATGAATTTTGTAAATCTACAAAAGATTTACCAACGATATATGATACAAAACCGGGAACTATTGGAAGAACACAAGGTGATAGGAAACTTAAAATACCTGCCAAAAAAGCAATAGTAAATGGAATTTCTTGGATCATAGATTTTAATAATATAGTACTTTAACTTAATAAAAAAAGATGTTTGACAGGCAAATACAAATTTTTTTTCAAAAACCTCTAAAACTAATATCTATATTTTTTCTTAAGTTTTTAAGTCCCAATCAAATGACAATAATTGGATTTGGTTTTGGAATATTGATGTGTATTTTAATTTTTCTTAAATTATATCTTTTTGCATTATTTCTTTTAATTCTTAATAGATTATGTGATGGACTTGATGGATCAATGGCAAGAATTGTATCCCCTACTCCAATTGGAGGTTACTTAGACATAGTATTTGATTTTATAATTTATGCTGGATTTGTTCTTTCTTTTGGACTTTCAGATGAAGGAAATTTTGTCATAACTATGATTTTACTTTTTTGTTATTTTGCTACAGGAAGCACTTTTTTAGCTAAAGCCACTATTATGCCTATGAAAAATTATGACAAAAATGAAAAAAATGAAATTTCGAAAAGTTTTTATTATGCACAAGGTCTTGTGGAGGGAATGGAAACATTCGCATACATGATACTTTGTTTAATCTTCCCAAGTATGTATTTTTCAATTTCACTTATATTCGCAATTTTATGTATTATAACAGCTATATTTAGAATTTTTGTAACTTATAAAGAATTTTATGATTAGTACATTTTTTAAATACGGTTAATTTTTTAAAATCAATATTGATTTTTATATTCCTCTTCAGGAACTAAATTTTTAAGCTTTTTATTTTTGAAATAACGAACAATTTCTTCTGTTGCCTCAATCTCCATCTTTGTGCGGCAATCTTCAGTCATTGAACCCATATGAGAGGTTAAAAGACAGTTTTCAATACCAATAAGACCTCCTACATATGGTTCATTTTCAAAGACATCAATAGCTACTGCTGATAGATGTCCCTCTTTTAAAACTTTAATAAGATCTTTTTCTCTTATTATCCCTCCTCTAGAAGTGTTAATAAGGAATGCATCTGATTTCATTAATTTTAAATCTTCATATGAGAGCATGTTTTTAGTTTTTTTTGTCAGAGGTAAATGTAAAGAGACTAAATCAGCTTTTTTTAAAATTTGCTCTTTACTTGCCTTTGAAATCCTCTTATCAGAGAAAGTCAATCTTGATTTATCAATATCATTAACTAATATTTTTTTTGGCGATAAAGCTGAAAGTTTATTAATTACATCTGAGCCAATTCTTCCAGCACCTATAATTCCTATAGAGATTTTAGAAAATCTTTTTCCAAAATACCTATTCCATTTTTTTCTGTGCATTGATTGGTTAGCTTGATGTGTATGACGTATGATTGATATCATTAAACCAATTGTCAGCTCAGCAACTGCAGGAGCAGGAGCTTCTGGTGTATAAGTCACTAAAATCTTATTTTTTTTTGCTGATGATAAATCTAAGTTATCTAAACCAACCCCAACTCTGGAGATAATTTTAAGTTTATTTGCTTTATCTAAAACTTTATCAGAAATTTTTTCAGTACCCGCAATTAATGCATCAAAGTCATAGATCATATTTGCAAGCTCTCTCTCTTTTAGTTTTCTACCCATTGGGTTAATAAAGTACTCTATGTTCTCTTTTTCTAACATTTTAAGTGGTTTATTATTCATCACAGCAAATGGGGCAGTAGTAATTAATACTTTTGGCATATTTAAATATCTTCGTTATTAAATAACCTTTAATTTAAATGATAAATTTTTTACCATTGAATTTAATAAGAAATGTTTATTATTCATTTATAGTATGAAACTATAAGGTTTTTATTTAATTTAAAATAAATAAATAAAGTTCCATTAAAATTTTTGCGATAGTTAGCGTGATAATGAAAAATATAATCTTTATAATGATCTTGGTAATTCTTCCAGTTTCAAAACCTGCATAATAAGCTTCAAATATATCAAAATTATTGAAAAACTTTTTATTTACAAAGTTTTTAAGTAAAAAAAATAATTTTGCTAATGGTCTAACAATTACGTAATTTCCAATTATGGAAAATACAATAACAATTACTAAACTTATGTTCATTGCAAAGGACCAAATAATTAGTGACCCAATCCAATATCCTAAAAATAGTAACCTTTCTTTTTGTTGAGGGTGAATATAAGCCTGAAAAAAATTCATTTTATTTTAATCCATCTAAAGCCATTTCGCTTGCAATATTGGATGCTAAAATTGAATTATTCAGAGATTTTTCAAAGATAAATTTTGTACGTGATTTTATTTTTTTTAAAAGGTCATCTACAATTTTATCATTTGGTTCGAGATTTTCCTTAATGCTTAATCTAGAACCTAAAATAATTACACCACCAGCATTGGCACAATAATCAGGACAATACAATATACCCTCATTATTTAATTCTTTTTCTATATCTTTATTAGCCAGTTGATTATTTGCTGCTCCAGCAATCATTGATATTTTATTATTAGCAAAATTTAAAAACTCCGTGTTCAAATCACCTCCTCCTGCACAAGGAGAATAGATGTCAATTTTTTTAAAGGATGTATCCTGGAGTTGACTACAAAATTTATAACCATCTCTCTCAATCAAATCTTTTTTATGTTCTAAGTCAGAAATTTCAATATTTGCACCGTCTTTTTTACACAAAGAAGCAATTCTAGACCCAGTCTTACCATATCCTTTGATAAATATATTTTTATTTACTAATGAGTCTTGTCCGAATTTAAATTCGACACATCCTAACATTGAGTAATAAACACCTAATGCGGTACTTAATCCAGAGTCAGAACCTATAGGGTTACAAACATGATCTGAGTATTCTCTAAATCCTCTTAAGTCCTCATCAACAGTTCCCATATCTCCAGCTGTTATATAAGTACCATTAAGTTTGTTTAAAACCTCTCCAAACAAACTATATGCATCTTTTTTTTTTATTTTAGAGTGAATAGTAGCTTTCCCCCCACCAAAGGGAAGTTCAGCTAAAGAATTCTTATATGTCATTGCTTCAGCTAATTTTAAAACATCTTCTTCTTGCTTATTTAAATCCTGATAATTGAAATATCTACATCCCCCCAAGGCAGGGCCTCTTTTAGTATTGTGAATAGCAATTACTGAGTAGAAATTAAATTTATCCTCCTCAGCATAGACTACTCTTTCAAATCCGTCTTTTTGTTTATCTTTTATATTTAAAGTCATTACTACTTATATAGTCAATTATTTTAAGGTCACCCTCTAAAAAATCATATTCACGAATATCCTTAATTTCAATCCATTTTAGTTCTTTGTGAAAATTATTTATAACCTTACCACTGAAATTATTGACTAAATAAAAATATATGAATACACATTTATTCGAGTATTTATAATTGAAATCATAACTGATCAGTTCATCACAATTAATTATATTAATTGATAGCTCTTCATTTATCTCTCTAATTAAGGCCTCTTCATTTGTCTCATTTTTTTTGATTTTACCTCCAGGAAATTCCCATTTTAATGGATGATCCTTAAAGTTTGGTCTTTGACATATCAAAAGTTTATCATTTTGAAGTATTAAGCCTGCTACAACTTTAATTTGTTTAATTTTCATATTTTGTTTTAGCAATATAAATACCAATCAGGATTAATGTACTTCCAAAAAATTGGATCAATGTTAATTTTTCTTGGAAAAAAAAGTACGCCAATAAGGTTGCAGCAATAGGTTGTATCAAAAGACTCAAAGATGACAAGGAAGCAGATAAAAATGCCAGAGAGTAAGCTATAAAAGATTGTCCGATGAATTGGCATACAAAACCTAATAAAAATAGAATTGCTATCGCGTAGAAAGACTTTGGCACTAAACTTTGTTCAAAAAATATCGCAACTAAAAGTAAAATAATTGAACTTACACATCCTGAAAAAAACATAATCGTACTTGAATTCAAATCTTTTCTTAATTGGCTAATAGTGAGAATATAAAAACCATACCAAATTGCTGTTAGAACACCCAAAAGATCTCCCAAAAATTGTGATTTATAAAATTGAAAACTCTCACCTAATAATAAGGTCATACCGCTCATCGAAATAAATATGGCAATAAAAAAAAACTTAGAAAATTTTTCTTTAAGAAATATTAAAGAAAATAAAATTACTACAATTGGAGCTAAATTAGATAAAAATGTTGCCTTAGAAACCGTGGTAAGTTTAATAGACAAATGCCAACAAATTAAATCTAATGAAAAAAAGACACCTGAAATAAAAATAATTAAAAATTTATTTTTTAACAAAGGAAAGTTTACTTTTTCAATAATTTTCAATGACCCAAACATTAAAAAAAAGGGAAGGCTCACGAATATTCTAAAAAAAGCAGTCATTATTGGGTCAACATCTGAAAGTCGAACAAATATAGGAGAAAAAGCAATACTAACTGCGCCAATAACTAATATTAGAAAAGGATTAATTTTTAAATTAGGCAAAAACTTCTTCAGATTTTTCTTTTTCTATAATTGGAAAATGGATAATTGCAGAAAATAGAGAAATTACTATCGCCATTATCCAAGCTATATCGAGTGAGCCATAAATATCTATTACTAAACCACCAATAAAGGAGCCAAGAAATGCTCCTGCTTGATGGGAAACCATTACAATCCCAAATAAGGTCGAAAGGTATCTTGTACCAAATCTATTTGAAACAATTCCTGAAGTCGGTGGGACAGTTGATAACCATAAAAGACCAATACAACAACTAAAGGCTATAATTGTAAAATTGTTAGTAGGCAAAATTAATAATAGGAAAATTACTATGCTTCTTACAAAATAAATAAATGATAATATATATTTTTTTTTAATAATACCTGAAACCTTTCCTGAAATTAAAGTACCAATCATATTAAATAACCCAATTAAAGTTAGTCCTGATGCAGCTATCGTAGTTTCTAAACCTTTAATTTTTGCAAAAACTGGAAGATAGTTCGAAATTAAAGCAACATGTAAGCCACAAACAAAAAATCCTAAAATAAGATAGTTGTAACTTTTATCTTTAAAGGCCTTTTTTAGGACATCTGATATTTTTCTTTTTGTAAATTCTTTCTTATCTTTTTTTTGTGGCTTAGGTAAAAGGAATATAAGTGAAAGAGGAATTATGAGCAGAAAAAACATTGATGTAATTTGAAAAGAAAAACTCCATTTAAAGGTTGTGACTAAAAATTGGTTAATTGGTGTAAATATAAACATCCCTGTAGCAGCAAGAGACATAAGTATCCCTGTAACTGTGCTTTGTGTTTTGTCATCTTCAAAATATTTTGAGACTCCGCCAATTATAACTGGTACAGAAATAACACCAGCAGAAATACCTCCAATTATGCCAATACCAAATAAAAAATGTAAAGGGTGTATCGCTGAAGAGGCAACATAGAAACTAAGAGATACACCAAAGAAGCCAAAACAAAGTGTTTTTACATAACCCTTTTGTTCAGCAAATGCGCCTGCAATGGGTGACATAGCTCCCCAAAGCAAATTGAAAAGACCATATGTAAGACCTATTATTGATGCACTAAAGACTGTAGAACTTAAAAGATCTGGGACATAGATCCCTAGAGACATTCTAAATCCGTTACCCACTGACAGTATTAATCCAGCAACTAAAACTAATAGAATTGTTCTCATTTACTTAAAATATATGAATCATATTAAAAAAATATGTTTATTTTTGGGGTTAAATATCTATTATACGCCGTCATGGGTTATCCTAAAAAACACAGAGGCAGAAGGAAAATCGGTTCACGAAAAAGAAGAGCTAAAAGAAGAGCTAAAAAGAAATAGTATTTTCAATTATTATAATTTATCCCTGATATTTTATGGTTGTTTTAAACAGAAGAAGATTTATATCAATACTTATTGGGGGATGTTTTGTTGGATATAAACCTTTAGTTGCCATGGAAAAATTAATTCTTTCAGATGAGGAATGGAAAATGAGATTATCAGAAGAGGAGTATTATATTTTGAGACAGCATGGAACTGAACGACCCGGGTTTAGCGTGCTTAACAATGAAAAAAGAAAAGGTACTTACCATTGTGCAGGATGTGAATTACCACTATTTTCATCGGATATGAAATATGATAGCGGAACTGGTTGGCCTTCATTTTTTGATTATCTTCCAAATGCTTTGGGGTTTAAAACAGATTTTAAATTGGTGTTTCCACGAAAAGAATATCACTGTGCTAAATGTGGTGGGCATCATGGACACGTCTTCAAAGATGGTCCAGAACCTACGGGTTTAAGATACTGTAATAACGGTATAGCCTTAAACTTTATACCAGATTAATTTTTTTTAATTAGCAAATACGTTAAAGAAATAGCAAGTGCTATCTTTAAAAGTTCACTATAAATAAATGGATATAAACCTACGTTTATAGATTTCTCTAGTCCTATGAAACTAGATAAATGGGCAATACCACAAACAAAAATAATTAACGCGCCTATAAAAATAGACAAAATAATTTTTATTAAATTTTTATTGAAAAGATTTTTTGAAAAATATGCTATTACAAATGAGGCTAAAATCATTCCATAAAGAAATCCAAATGTTGGAGACATGATATAACCAAAACCGCCACCAGCAGCAAAGATGGGAAGACCAATAAGTCCAAGAATAACGTATGAAATAGTTGCATAAAACCCAACCATACCCATTGAGGCAGCAATAAAATATACAACAAAGGTTTGTAATGTCATCGGCACAGGATAGAAAGGAATACTAACTTTACTAGAAACTGATAAAAGAATAATTCCTAAAAGAGAAAATACTATCTTTGATAAATTACTATGTGCGTACTGACTTAAAATTGTTATATTTTTATTTTCCATATTAATTATTTATAATTTTGAAGTGATTTGTGCAATAATTATAATTGGCCTTTAATCAATTCTTTTAACTTCAATAAATCCTTATTGAATAATCTAATACCCTCAGCTAGTTTAAAAGATGCCATCTGATTTTCATTTAAATGCCAACGAAATGAGCTCTCATTCACATTAATTCTCTCAATATCTAATAAAGATGAGTTTTCTTTTGATAATTTAAGTTTAATTTCATCATCGTTTTGGCTTAAATCCTCTAAAAGAGTTGGGCTGATAGTTAATTTATCACATCCAGCTAAATTAATTATTTCATCTTTATTTCTAAATGATGCTGCCATAACAATAGTGTTATAATTAAATTTTTTAAAATAATTAAAAATCTTCTCTACACTCTCAACACCGGGATCATTTGATGAGTCATAATCTTTTTGTGTATTTGATTTAAACCAGTCAAGTATCCTTCCCACAAATGGTGAAATTAAAAATGCCCCTGCTTCTGCACAAGCTATTGCTTGTGTTAAAGAAAAAATGAGTGTGCAATTACAAGATATACCCTCTGCCTCTAATTTTTTTACTGCTTGTATTCCTTCCCATGTGCCTGCAATTTTAATTAATATTCTATTTTTGGGGACGCCTGATTGCTCATAGCTATTGATTATCTGCTTTGCCTTTTCAACAGTAGCTTCAGTATTAAATGATAAATCAGAGTCGACCTCGGTAGAAACATATCCTGGCACAATTTTGGTTAATTCTATACCAAAAGCAATAGTTAGTTGATCAGCAATATAATTAACTTGATCCTCAGTTTTAGAAAATTTTCTACTTTTTGAATTACTTATTACTTCATCAACTAGTTTTTTGTATTTGTTTGATTGAACAGCTTTAAATATTAAAGATGGATTGGTAGTACAGTCATCTGGATTAAATTTTTGAATACTGTCAATATCTCCCGTGTCTGCAACAACTGATGAAAATTTTTTAAGACTATCTAATTGAGATACCATGAAAATAAATATTCTTTCTTAACGATTGTTTAAGCTATATATTAATTGAAGTTCTTATGCAAAAAAAAATAATTATTTGTGGATTAGCAGATATCCAAGAGTGTGTTGATAAATTTAGCCCAGATAAAATGCTTACCATTATTAATAAAAATTTTGAACCTGAAACCCCATCAGGTATGGATAAAAATAGACACTTAAAAATGTTAATTGATGATATTTCTGAGCCAAGAGAGGGATTTATACTACCTGAGAAACATCATACTCAAGAATTATTAGATTTCACAGATGATTGGGATAAAACTAAACCTATTTTAGTGCATTGTCATATGGGTATAAGTCGATCTACTGCAACAAGTTTAGGCATAGCGGCAAAATACTCTCCTGAAAATATTGAACTTATAATTGAAAACTTAAAAGAAATTGCACCACACGCCAGCCCTAATAAAATTATGATGAGATATTATGATGAAATATTGGGTTTAGATAACAGACTTTATGGGTCAGTACCATACTTTGACCCTGAGCCGATAGAAGAAAGTAGAATAGTAGAGTTAAATTTTTAGGATAATTAAATGAATTATAGTTGTGAAATATGTAAAAAAAAGGTTGAGGAGCCTTTATATTGGGCTGATCCAAAGTTTTATAATATCCCAAAAAAAGTATTTTTTTGTGATGCTAAATGCTCACTAATTTATTACAAGAAAATTAAAAAATTATTTAAAAATCAATAAATTCAATACATATAGCTGTGCAAATTTTGCACAGCTAAGTTCTATTATCTGCAATTTGACTTTAGAAAAAAAATTAGTATAAACCCTAAATCAAAAACTAGCTCCATCCTTATTCCTATCCTTACTTATTCCTCCGGGGCTAGTTTTTATAATCCCTCAAAATTACAAATTAAACTTAAACTTTATTATAATATTTAATTGATATAATTTTTTAATATGAGTGATCATTATATTTTCTGGGATCTCGAAACAACAGGTCGTAATGATAAATTTAATCAAATAACACAAGTTGGTGCTGTGTTAACTAATAATAAATTTGAAGTTAAAGATAAATTAGAAATACATAGTAAGTTAAGAGAGGGAAAATGGTTCGAGCCAGGTGCTTTAATAACGACTGGTGTAGATCCAACTAGTTTAATACAAAATAATTACCCAAATTATTATGAAGCTAGTGCTCAATTGTATGAAACATTTCAACAATGGTCATCCTCATCAGCAATTTTTGTAGGTTTCAATAATATAAATTTTGATGAACCCTTTTTACGACAAGCACTTTATCAAAACTTATTACCTGAAATTTATATGACTGTGACTAACAATAATGTACGTATGGATGTTTTTGATATATTAAGATTAGTTTCAGTTTATAGCCCTGAACATATTAAATTTAATACTGACGATCAAGGGTATCCAATTCTTAAATTAGATGAAATTTCTAAACTAAATAATATTTCAATAAACTATGAAGCAGGTCCTCATGATGCTGTTTTTGATAGCTTAATCACATTGGAACTTAATAAGATATTAAATATAAGGTGTCCAAAGATTTGGAACTCTGCATATGAATTTCGACATAGAGACACTCCTAAGAGATTCATGCTAGATAATTTAGTTTTTACAAACACTACCTTTTGGGGAAGAAGACCCACAATCAAAGCTCAAACTTTAATTGGAGGCATTCCATCAAGAAATCATCACTATTTAGTTTATAATTTGCTTTTTAATCCTGTTAAAATCATAGAATTAGAAGATAAAGATTTAATTAAGAAAATGAACGATGGGGCTAAAAGAATTTGTGAAGTTTTTGATGGGTCAAAGTCGAAAACACTTTTAAATGAAAGTTATTCATTCAAAGATAATAAATATGCAGAAATAGGAGTAGATGAACTAAGAAAAAGAGCAAATTTTATTAAGAAAAATGAAGAATTTTGCTCTCGTCTTATTAAACTTCATCTTTCAAGTCAAAAAGAATGGCCTGAACCATTTAATGTTGAAGATAGAATTTTTGAGAGTTTCCCATCGCATCAAGATAAAAAATTAATGATTGATTTTCATATTGCACCGAACGATAAAAAATATGAAATTGCAAAACAATTTAAAGATGACCGATATAGAGAAATAGCTGTGCGAATTTTATATGAAATAGCCCCTCACACTCTGCCTGAAAATGACAAAAGAAATTATGAATTTGAAATTAAAGAGCGTTTTAATGATGACGATAAATCTAAATGGAATTCTAAAAATAAAATTCTCTCTAGTTTAGAGACCGACTTAGATAAAATGATCGTAGATGAAGATGAAAAAATTCAGTTTAAACAAAAAGTTATAACATTTTTAAATAATGAATCAGCAAAATGGAATTAAAATTAATTTTTAGTCAGATATTCTTTGATATATTGTCCATAATCAGATTTAATTAATTTTTCTGCAATTTCATTTAAATTACTTTTGTTTATAAAGCCTTGTTCGTAGGATGCTATTTCATAAGACCCAATTTTAACATCATTATTTTGTTCATATAATTTTACTTTTTGTGCAGCCTCTAGTAGAGCCTTTGCATTTCCAGTATCATGCCAAACAATTGAGTCATCTAAAATTTCTAAAGCAAGTTTTTTTTCTGATAAATATATTTTAATTAAATCAGTTATTTCTAATTCGCCTCTGTTTGATGGTTTGAGTGTTTTTGCAAATTTTGAAGCTTCGGAGTCAAAAAAATATAAACCAGGAATAATCAAATTACTTTTAGGTTTTGATGGTTTTTCCTCAATACCAACAATATTTTTATTGTTATCTAATTCAATTACACCAAATTTTTCTGGATCTGGAACTGGCAATCCAAATACACTTCCACCGTTCTCTTGCATCTTTAGAAGTGCTGAATTGGCAAAATTAAAATAATTTTTTCCAAGAAAAACATTATCACTTAATGCTAATACTGATGGGCTGCCGTCTAAAAATTTTTCAGCAATAAAGTAAGCATCTGCTATCCCCCTTTGAATTTTTTGGATTTCATATGAAAAATTAAGACCAACCTCTGATCCTGTTCCAAATGTTTTTGTGAATATTGAAAGGTCGTCTTCTTGAACAATAAATAATATATCTTTAACTCCTAATCTTACTAAGGTCTCGAGAGGATAATAAATCATAGGTTTATCGTAAAGAGGTAACAAAGGTTTTGAGGCAGGTATTGTTGCAGGCATTAATCTTGTACCCTTACCAGCAGCAAGAATAATACCTTTAGTTTTCATATCCAGCCAAATGACTTAACTAAAAATACTATCGGAATAATCATACATATAAATGTAATTAAAATTATATTTAGTTTTGTGCTATCTCTAACAGAGCTTATAAGGTCTCTATGAGAAATAAAATTTATTAATTTATTTTGATCATCTACAACTGGTAGGTGTCTGATGTTATTTTCCCCCATAATTTTTATTGCAATTTCTGAGGAGGTTTTTAAGTCAACAGTTATAATTTCTGATGTCATAATATCTGAAGCTGTGACCAAATCTGGATCTCTACCGTCTTTGACACATTTTCTGACAATGTCTCTCTCTGAAACAACACCAAGTAATATTTTTTGTTCATTCAGTATAGGAACAGCCCCTATATTTTTTATATCCATACTATCTGCAATTTCACTTACTATAGACTCAGGGCCAAAAAATATATATTCATCATTAAACTTAATTTTTTTAATATCTTTAATACTTGGCATGAAATCATTATATAGGTATAAGAGGATTTAAATAAATTAAGCGTATTGAAGCACTTTTAGGTCTTCAAAAGCTTTAATTTTTCAATTATTGTTGCAAAATAAAATGTTTAGATTTTTTAACTCAAGAAAATGGTTTCTGTGGGCATGGGCAGGGTCGGCTGCCATATTAGGTAGTCTTTGGGTGCAAGTGGAAATTGATGTCAGGATCAATGAGTGGTTTGGTACTTTCTATGATATGATTCAAAAAGCTCTTGCTGAGCCAAATTCAATTACAATTGAAGAATATTGGGGTGGCTTACTATCTTTTATAACACTTGCGGGCATATATGTGGCTATTGCAGTTTTGGTAAGTTTTTTCACTGCACATTTCTTATTTAGATGGAGAACCGCTATGGTCGAGTGGTATCATAGTGTTTATAACTATGCCCGTACAATCGAAGGTGCTGCTCAAAGAGTTCAAGAGGACACCATTAAGTTTGGTAGAATTATGGAAGGTCTTGGAACAAGCTTAATTGAGTCGGTTATGATAATTGTACAATTCCTTCCAATCTTATTAGGACTTAGTGCTGGTATTCCGATATTCTTTTTTGGCGATTGGGAGTATGGTTTAGTTGTCGGTGCATTAATTTGGTCGGTCGGTGGAACAGTTTTTTTAATACTGCTTGGAATAATTCTCAGACTTGTTGGTGTAGAATATGATTTACAAAAGCAAGAAGCAGCTTACAGAAAAGTATTAGTCATTGCCGAAGATGACGAAACTATTCGTCCAAAAACTATAGAAGAATTATTTGATGATGTTAGGAAAATTCATTTTCTCTCATATATTCGTTACTTGTACTTTAATATTGGGAGGATTGCTTATTTGCAGGCTAATGTTTTAAGTGCTTATGTATTTTTAGCTCCTGCAATTGTTGCAGGTATTATTACCCTTGGTGTTATGCAACAAATTATTCGTGCCTTTGGCAGGGTTGAGGGGTCAATGCAGTACTTATTAAAATCATGGCCAACAATTATTGAGCTTGCAAGTGTTTACAAAAGACTAAGAGAATTTGAAAGAAAACTTAAGTCTACGACAGATACTGCCAAGGTGTCTGAATAAATATTTTAGACATCACATAGATAGAACTCAGAGTAATTAAAACAATGATGATCCACACCCATCTATTGTTCTTATCGTAGTTTTCGCCATTTTTATTCGGATCCACCATAATATTTAAATATAATAATTATTTGTTAAAATCAATTATGCTTTTTTAAGTATCTTGTTCTATTAACAACAGCATAATTTTTAAAAAGTTTCTGAGCGAGTAAGTTACTTTTTTCTACTCCTTTGATTATAAGATCAAGATTTTTTTCTTTTGCTATTTCTTCAATTTTGTTCATTAATGCTCTCGCAACTCCAATTTTTCTGAAGTCTTGCAAAACATACAAAACGTCAAGAACTATATTTTTCTCGTAATAAGTTTCGTTGATTTTAGCTACAACAATTCCCATAAATTTATCCTCGTTTTTAGCAGCAAACGCAAAATAATCATCTTGAAATATGCACGTCCAAAATAAGCTGAAATTTACTTCTTCAAACTGAAAAGAATTTGATGATGCACTTTCATTAATTATTTCTTTCCAACTATTAAGGTGAATTTCTTTAGGTTTTTCAATGGTGAACATTCACTATAAATCTAACAATTAATTTCAATCATTTACATAATTATTCAATAAAAGCTTGATCTTAGGTGGATAAGTCTTATCTGTATATTAATGTTTGAAAATTTAATGAAGTATTTTGAGTCAGTAAAGGCAAGAGATCCTGCTGCAACTTCATTGTTACTAGTGATATTAACATATCCTGGTGTAAAAGCTGTTTTCTTCCATCGTATAGCAAATTTTATCTGGTCACTAAATTTGAAATTATTAGGAAGAATGGTCTCTCAATTATCAAGATTTTTAACTGGTATAGAAATTCATCCTGCTGCTAAAATTGGAAAAAATTTTTTTATTGATCATGGAATGGGAGTGGTTATCGGAGAAACTGCTGAAATAGGAGACAATGTAACTATCTATCATGGCGTCACATTGGGAGGAATCATGCCTGCTGTTAAATCATCAGAACAAGTTGGCGTGAAACGTCATCCTACTCTTGAAGACGATGTGATTGTTGGCTCTGGGGCACAGATATTAGGACCAATAATTATAAAAAGTTGTGCTCGAATTGGATCTAATGCTGTTGTAACTAAAGATGTACCAAAAGGGGGAATAATGGTTGGTATACCTGCAAAAAATATTCAATCTAAAACCAAAAAAACAGATAATACTTTTGCGCCATATGCCGTTACAAAAAAGTAACTACTTATATATTCAAAATTAATTTGCATGATTATGTTTCAAATGTTTAAATAACTGATTATTGGAGGGCAAAGAATATAAATAATAAAATTTCTTGAAAATCCTCTTTAAAATATGTCCGAAATAAAAATTCAAATTAAAAACTTATATAAAATTTTTGGTAAAAGCCCAAAGTCTGCATTAGAGAAAGTAAAAGATGGTGTCAATAAAGATGAACTGTTAGAAAAACACAATCATGTTCTAGGTCTAAAAGATATAAATTTGGATATTAAAGAAAAATCAATTCAAGTTGTAATGGGCCTTTCTGGTTCAGGTAAGTCTACATTAATAAGACATATAAATAGATTAATAGAACCTACAGACGGCAGTGTAGTTGTTGATGATGAAAATGTTTTAAAAATGAATGATGAAAATTTAAGAAATTTCAGAAGAACAAAAACTGCTATGGTATTCCAGCGTTTTGCTTTGTTGCCACATAAGACAGTTTTAGAAAATACAATGTTTGGTCTTCATATTCAAAATATTGATGAAAAAGAGGCTAATACTAAGGCACGAAGATGGATTGATCGTGTTGGATTATCTGGATATGAGGAAAAATATCCTCAACATTTATCTGGTGGCATGCAACAACGTGTTGGACTCGCAAGAGCTCTAACTAACGATGGGGAGATCTTGCTTATGGATGAAGCTTTTAGTGCTCTTGACCCCCTAATTAGAAAAGATATGCAAGATATTTTGTTGGAGCTACAAGATGAACTTCATAAAACAGTTGTATTTATTACTCATGACCTAGATGAAGCTTTAAAAATTGGGGATCGTATTGCAATATTAAAAGATGGTATAATGGATCAAGAGGGTATCCCCGCAGATATTTTATTAAGTCCAAAGACGCAATATGTAAGAGATTTTGTTGAGGACGTAAACAGAGCTAGGGTAATAAAAGCAAAACACATTATGTCAGAGTTAAATGGACAAGACAGAGATAACGCTATGTTTGTAGATCAAGATGATTTTATCGATAGATTTATTGATAAAGTCATTTCTGATAAGCCAAATTGCCTGATAGTCAAAAATAAAAATAATGACGAAATAGGTTATTTATCAACAAAAAGACTCTCTGAAATACTAAAAAGATAGCTAAATAAACAATTTTCTATTTTTGCGGCAATTAGCTTCCATTTTTTAGAATTTTTTCACTGTTAATGCAATATAGGAATGTTATCCTAGACTTTTATATCAGGGAGGATGTAATGAACTCTATAAAAAAAATACTTCTGAGCTCAGTTCTATTATTTGGAATTAACTCAGTTGCAAAAGCTGATTGTGGGACAATCACAATAGCTGAAATGAACTGGGCATCCGCCGAAATGTTTGCCCACGTCGACAAATTAATATTAGAAAATGCTTATGGGTGTGATGTTGAGCTTGTTCCTGGAGATACAATGCCAACAGCTACATCAATGATGGAAAAAGGCGAGCCAGATATTGCTCCTGAATTATGGATCAATTCTGTTCGTATTGCTTTAGACGCAGCAACTGCTGAAGGAAGACTTCACTATGCTGCTGAAGTTTTATCAGACACTGGTGAAGAAGGATGGTGGATACCTCAGTATCTAGCTGATGCTAATCCTGATATCGTAACTGTCGAAGATGCTTTAGCAAGACCTGATTTATTCCCTCACCCAGAGGGTGATGGCGCTGCTCTTTATACCTGTCCATCAGGTTGGAACTGCCAAATTAGTACTGGTAACCTCTTCCAAGCTTATGACGGTGAAGGTAAAGGGTTTAACCTTGTAGATCCTGGCTCAGGTGGAGCTCTTGCAGGTTCTATCGCTGAAGCATATGAAAAAGGTGAGGGTTGGCTTGGTTATTACTGGGCACCAACAGCGATTTTAGGAAAGTATCCAATGAAAAAACTTGACTTTGGAGTACCTCATGACTTTGACGAGTGGAGTACTTGTACATCTCAAGAGGGTTGTGCTGATCCACAAAAAAATTCATGGGTTGTCTCATCAGTGTTTACAGTTGTTACAGATAACTTTAAAAATTCAACTGGCCCAGGAATGGATTATATCTCAAAGAGAGCGTTACCTAACTCAGTCGTAAACGAACTTTTAGCTTGGAAAGATGACAATCAAGCATCTGGTGAGGATACTGCAATCTATTTTCTACAAAACTACGGTCAGTGGAAAAGCTGGATACCTTTTGATGCTCAATTAGACGTTTTAAACGCACTGTAATAAATATTTTTTAATCTGAGAAGTGGGCTTTTGCCCACTTCTAATTTTTACTGCTAAAGTTTTATGGAAAAGTTATTTTTATCAGAATTTCCTGAATTAAGTCGAGAAACACTTCGTTTTATTAAAAAGGGTTTTGACACATCTTACAGGGCTTTTTCTAGGGAGTATGGTGATACTATTGAGGCAGTTTTTGATCCAGTGCTATATTTTTTAGTCTGGTTTGAAAAATTATTACAAAATTCACCTTGGCCTTTGGTTCTAATTTGTTTTTTAGCTATAATTTATTTTGGTAGCAGAAAAATATCAGTAACAATAGGTTCTTTATTTGCTTTTCTTTTAATTGGAATTTTTGGAATGTGGGAAGACACCATGTCAACAGTAAGTATTATTGGTGTTTGCACCCTACTATCTATAGGGATTGGTATTCCGGTTGGCGTGCTGATGGCAAAATCAGAGCGTGCTCAAAGGATCTGTACTCCAATTTTAGACGTTATGCAGACGATGCCAAGCTTTGTGTACTTGATTCCTGTCGTTATGTTATTAGGTATTGGTAAAATACCGGGTTTATTAGCAGTGGTTATTTATGCAATACCTCCTATTATTAGACTGACTAATTTGGGAATAAGAGAAGTTGATAGCGAGGTGTTAGAAGCGGCAGATGCTTTTGGTGCTAATCCTAGACAAAAATTATTTCAAATTCAGCTACCTTTGGCCCTTCCAACAATTTTTGCTGGAATAAACCAAACTATTATGATGGCACTAGCGATGGTTGTTATTGCATCTATGATTGGTGTCAAAGGTCTAGGGCAACCAGTATTAAAAGCTATTACAAATCAATATTTTGCAATGGGTCTATTTAATGGTTTAGCGATAGTTGCTTTGGCAATTATTTTTGACAGAGTTTCTCAATCTTTTGGACACCGAATTCAACAACATAGAAGTGGTGCAAGAGAGTAAATTAGAAATTAAGCTATTACATAATAAAATCTTTAACTTACATTTTATTAATTAATCAATATGTTAAATAAAAGTCTTATAGGTGTATTTTTCATAACTTTTATTTATCTACTAGCAATATTTTTAAAGCAACCCCTAGAATATGTCTTTAATTTACAGTTATTACCATTGAGTCTTTTATCACTGATTTTGGGAATATTTTTTTTTAATATATTTTCTTTATCTTCTAATATTGTTGAAGGTCGAGAATTTATCAAGAAAAATATACTTCAATTAGCAATTATCTTACTGGGTATAAAGATAAGTTTGGCTCAGTTATGGAGAGTCAGTATAGAGTCGATATTTGTAATAATAATAACAATAATATTTATTTTTCTGACATATATTTTAATAAAAAAAATTTGGCCAACTCAAAAAGACTTGTCAAAATTATTGGCAATTGGCACATCCATTTGTGGTGTTACAGCTATTTTAGCCTCCTCATCAATTTTAAAATCAAAAGATCAAGATGTAGCTGTGGCTATGCTAGTAGTAGTTTTATGGGGAAGTATAGCTGTATTTATATATCCTTTTTTTGTGGAGTTATTTTTTTTAACAGACATAGCTAAAGGTATTTTTTTAGGTGTTAGTATTCATGACACAAGTCAAGTTTTAGCAGCTGCCATGGTTCATAATGATTTACATCCAAATCAAAAAACTTTAGAAATCGCTACGATAACAAAAATAATCAGAAATTTATTTCTTTTAGCTTTGATACCAATATTAATAATATCTAATAAAAGTTCAAAAAATAATAAAAATAAAAGCCAATCAGTCTTTGTTAAAATATTTAATTCAATTCCACTTTTTGTAATAGGTTTTATTTTGTTTGTAACCTTTCGCTCAATTATGGACTTATACTTTTTTGATAATGAGAATTGGATGCATTTTTTAGTTATGCTTGATGAAATAATTTCAATTTTATTTGGCTTAGCTCTTACAGCTCTTGGAGCCTCTATTGATTTAAGAAAAATCTTTAATCAGGGGTATACTGCCCTATTAATTGGTATGACTTTTAGCTTTGTATCCCTTGTATCAGTAAGCCTCCTAATATTTATTTTAGGGCTAAATGTCTTATAGAAATAATATCATTGCTTTGTAGAAAGAATACATATTAACTACACTGAATTTCATGACCCACTTAATTGCTAAAAGTGCGAGACTTCGTTCTACCCCTTACACCAAAAGAATAGAAGAATATGGTGTTCAATCATACACAGTTTATAATCACATGCTTTTACCTGCGTCTTTTAAAGGCATAGAGGAAGATAGTAGGCACCTAAAAAATAATGTTCAACTTTGGGATGTATCTGGCGAAAGACAAGTTCAAATTAAAGGACCTGATGCAGCTAAACTTACACAATTAATTACGTGTAGAGATTTATCTGAGGCAAAAGATTATCTTTGCTATTACGCTCCAATTGTTGATAACAAAGGTAAAATTATTAATGATCCACTGATAATGAAAGTTGGTGAAAACACATGGTGGCTATCAATAGCTGATACAGATGTGCTTCTTTATGCAAAAGGAATTGCAATTGGTATGAACCTTGACGTAGAGATTACTGAACCCAATGTTAACATTCTTGCCGTTCAAGGACCAAAATCATTTGAGCTTATGTCAAGAGTGTTCAAAGACATAGATAAATTAAAATTTTTCAACTTCAAAAGATTTGATTTTCAAAATCATAAATTTTTAATTGCTAGATCAGGTTGGTCCAAACAGGGTGGATTTGAAATTTATGTAGATCATGATGAAATTGGTGTAAATCTTTATGATGCCCTTATGTCTAAAGGTGAAGATTTGGATGTAAGACCAGGTTGTCCAAATTTAATTGAAAGGATAGAGGGTGGTTTATTATCTTTTGGAAATGATATGAACATGAATGATACTCCACTTGAGTGTGGTTTAGGTTCTTTTGTTTCTTTCAATCCCAAAATAGATTATTTAGGAAAAGCTGAATTAGAAAAGCAGCACAAAGAGGGAGTCAAGAGATCTTTAGTTGGTTTAAAACTTAAACTGGATAAAATTGAAATTACAAAAGCGTTACCTTTAAAAATTGGCACTGACATAATAGGTGAGCTAAGGGCTGCATGCTTTAGTCCAGATTTTGGCTGTTGTCTTGGAATAGCTATGGTTCAAACCCAATATCAAAGTTTAGAAAAAAAACAGACACTTCTTGTTGATGGCGAAGAGGTTGAGTCTGTAATGACGAGCCTCCCCTTCAATAAATAATAATTGCTTTTTTAAACTAAAAGTTTAAATAGTCTCGGGTGTTAAATATCGTTTATAGTTCTTGGGCTCTATTTACAGGGTTTGGATTTATTATGCTTGCGCATTCTTTGCAAGGAACCTTGTTAAATATTAATGCCGTATTATTTAATTTTTCCAATTTTGAAATTGGATATGTCTTTACAGGTTATTTTATAGGCTATTTAGCAAGCTCATATATTTGTCCTAAAATTATCAAAAATGTAGGACATATAAGAGTATTTGCAGCATTTGCATCCATTGCTTCCATAACGATATTATTTCATTGGATTTATATTCACCCGTATTTTTGGTTTTTTTTAAGATTACTTACAGGGTTTTCATTAGCAGCTATATATATCGTTTGTGAAAGTTGGCTAAATGATCGAGCTGATAATAAAACAAGGGGGAAGCTTATTGGGTTTTACATGGTGATATTATACTTCTCAACTAGTGGGGGTGGTTTGCTAATAAATCTAAAAGAGACTACTGAGGCACACTTATATATTCTAACATCTTTATTAATTTCTTTTGCTTTAGTTCCAATTTTGCTTACTAAAAAATCAGCACCAGAATTTTCTACACCTAAGTTCATATCTTTAAAAGATCTTTATAAAAATTCTCCAATGTCTTTTATCGGTTCTTTTGGCATTGGTATGATTTATGGAGCATCATTTGGATTAATTGCAGTTTTTGGAGCTAAATTAGGTCTAAGTATTTTTCAAATTTCTATACTTGTTTTTGTAAATACTTTCATTGGAGCTTTATTTCAATATCCGATTGGTAAATTATCGGATACATTTGATAGGAGAATAATTTTACTGATATTAAATATAATTGCTTTGGTTTCATCTATTTGTGTAATTATTTTTGGAACTTTTTCATTTAATATCCTTTTATTATTTGTTGGAATACATTCAGCTGTATCTCTTCCTTACTACGCAGTTGTTATTTCTCATCTCAATGATTTTTTAGAAAAGGATGAGGTTGTCTCTGCTAGCTCAACTCTGACATTAGTGAATGCGTTAGGTTTAGTTTTAGGGCCAATTATTGTGTCTGGATTTATGTCTTATTTTGATGCTTATGGATTATTTTATTATTGTGCAATAGTTTATATTTTTATGGCGCTATTTACCTATCAAAGAATTAGGGTTGGAAGAACTAGTGAAATTTATGATGAGAATACACCTTCAATGATTGTGCCTCGCACCACTTCCGCAATAGGAATGCAAACTGCTACTGAACAAATGATTAGTAAAATTGATGAAAAAGAGTAATTTTTTAATTGATGGATTTCGAAGCCAAGATAGCTGAATTAGGTCTTTTAATACCAAAACCTGCCAAACCTGCAGGGAGTTATAAACCCTGCGTTATTGTTGATAATATTGCATATATATCTGGTCAAGGTCCCTTACTTGAGGATGGGTCTTTTGCAAAAGGAAAAGTTGGGGCTGATGTTGATTTAGAGACAGCTCAAAACCACGCAAGGCTATGTGGATTAGCTATCTTATCTGCTTTAAAAAATGAAATAGGATCAATTAATAAAGTAGATCAATTAATAAAACTGACAGGTTTTGTAAATTGTATTGAGAGCTTCACACAGCAGCCTTTAGTAATCAATGGTTGCTCAAATATGATGAAAGATATTTTTGGCGAGACTGGTGTTCATGCTCGAGCTGCAGTAGGAGTTAATTCTTTGCCTATAGGTTTTACAGTAGAAATTGAGGCAATATTTAAAATTAAGAGTTAATTTCTTAATTGACAATTAATTAAATTTAGCAAAATATTAATTTATTAATGCTTGGGGTTTGAATTATGGATTTTCATTTTGAAAATAATACTATTAAGATAATCCATCAAAATAAGACATTTCATTTGCATCCCATTTGGTTAAGAGAAAGACTACCGGGTGAAAAGTATTTTGATTTAGATACTAATCAAAGATTATATGAGCCATCCTCTATTGACTTAAAGTTGAAAATTGAAAATTGTAAATTAACAGATAACAAACTTGATGTTGAATTTAATGATGGGGCACAAGGTCAATATCGTTTAGATGATCTTTTGATTGAAATGGATGAAGAAAAAAATAAAAGAGGGCCCTTACCAAAAAGAATTTTATGGAATTCTCAGCTAGAGGATTTACCTGAAGCTATTTTTGAAGAAGATATGGTTGAACAAGAATCTATGTACAATCTTCTTATAGATTTTTATAAATATGGATTTGTTATTATTAAAAATGTACCAACTGAGAGTAAGTATATTTTAAAATTTGTTAATTCAATCGGCCCAGTTAAGGTCACAAATTTTGGAGAATTTTTTGATGTAATGTCTAAACCAAATCCAAATGACTTAGCCTATAAACCTATTGCATTACCGCCTCATACTGATAACCCTTACAGAAAACCAGAAGCACCCGGGATACAGTTTTTGCATTGTTTAAAAAATGAAGTGAGTGGTGGTTTTTCTACTCTTGTTGATGGTTTTTCAGTTGCAGAATATATCAAATTAAATGAGCCAGAAGCATTTGAGTCTTTAACAAAAACAAATTTACGTTACCGATTTCAAGATAAAGATATAATTTTAGAAAATTGGGGAGAGTTAATTGAATTAGACAAGGATAGCGACTATAAGCAAGTCAGATATAGTACTAGAGTTGATTACGTGCCACCTTTAGAAAATGAAAAATTAGAGAGATTTTACAAAGCGAGAAAATTATTAGGAGATTTATACACTTCATCTGACTTCGAGATAAAATTTAAGCTCTCACCAGGAGATGTCATGATGTTTGATAACCACAGACTTCTCCATGGAAGAACCTCTTATGACTCGAGTGAGGGAGCTAGACATTTACAAGGTTGTTATCTAGAATTTGACTCAACTGATGGAAAATTGAGACATTTACATGAAAAATATCGTCTAAGTGAGACAAATTTATGACTGAGAAAAATGTAAAATTTAAACATATGAAAGATGGAGATAAAGAAGATTATCTATTGCTCCAAAAATATGAGGAAAAGTATGTTTCTTTGACATATGAAAGAATAATAGAAGAACTTACAAGACAAGGAAAAAATACTATGGAGGGTTATAAGATAACAAGATTAGATCATGGTCTACAATCAGCTACTAGAGCTTATAATGATGGAGCTGACATTGATTGGATTGTTGGTGCCTTACTTCATGATATTGGAGATGGGCTTGCCCCTCAAAATCACGATAGGTTTTCTGCTGAAGTTGTAAGACCTTATGTAAGAGATGAAATAACATGGGTGATTGAGCATCATGGAATTTTTCAAATGATATACTATGCTCATCATTATGGATGGGATAAAAATGCTAGAGATAAATTTAAAGATAATATTTATTTCCAAACCTGCGCAGATTTCTGTGAAAGATGGGATCAAAAATCTTTTGATCCCGAATATGAAAATAAAGATCTAGATTTTTTTAAACCCTTGATTAAAGAGGTATTTAGCAGACCTCCCTACAAAGATGAATACATCAAAAAAAATGAAGTTTTAGGTTTACCAAAAGTTTAAATCTATAAATCCAGATAATTTAAAGTAAGTATATATTGTCATGAGAATTTTCTTGATAACTTTGAGTATTTTACTCACAAGCATAGGGAGCATTATGGCGAAAAACTTATATAACTTTAGTATTCAAGATATTGATGGAAATACAGTTAATCTTGATAAATTTAAAGGTAAACCCATTCTTCTTGTTAATACGGCTAGTAGATGTGGTTTCACAAAACAATACGCTAATCTATCCAATCTTCATCGTGAGTATTTTAAAAAGAATTTAGTAATTATTGGAACTCCTTCTAATAGTTTTCATCAAGAGCTAAGTAATAATGAGGAAGTTAAAGAATTTTGTTTAGTTAATTATGAAACAAAATTTATTATATCAGAAATTATTAGTGTTGTTGGTGAAAATGCCCATCCGATATACAGTTGGATGACATCAGAGTATAACGAAACTCCAAAATGGAATTTTTATAAGTATCTCTTTAATGGAGAGGGTCAATTAGTTAAAAGTTGGTCTTCTATGACCAAACCTGACAGTTCGAAAATTACAAGTTTAATTGATGAGTTAATATAGAAAAAGGGGCACATAATGTGCCCCTTTTTTAGGAGTACTATAAATAAGATTATTTAAATTCTGGGTAAGCGACTGTTGTTAATTCAGCACTATCTAAACCAGATGCTTCGGTCTCTTCTGATACTCTTAAGCCTACAGTTCCTTTTAGAATATAAAAGAATACGCCACTTAAAGGTACAACTAAGACAGCTGCAGCAACAATTCCTATTAATTGCACTAGGAAATCGCCGCTACCAAAAATACCTACGGCCAATGTTCCCCAAATACCTGCAACTAAGTGTGCTGATATTGCACCGACAACATCATCGATTTTCATTTTGTCGAGCATTGGGATAGCTATAGTACAAAGAATACCACCTATTGCACCAACAATCATAGATAAGAAGTGGTTGCTTAAATCTGGACCTGCAGTAATAGCAACAAGACCTGCAATAGCACCGTTCAATGCAATAGATAGATCAATTTTTTTATACAATAGCTGTGATAAAATAATTGCAGCCACAACACCACCGCATGCAGCAATATTTGTGTTTACAACAACAATTGACATTGCAGAAGCATCAGCGGCACTACCAAGTGCTAGTTGAGATCCACCGTTAAATCCAAACCATCCAAACCAAAGGATGAAGGTTCCTAGACATGCTAAAGGCATGTTCGCACCAGCGATTGGAGAGATCTTTCCATCTGCACCATATTTTCCAGCTCTAGGACCAAGAATTAAACAGCCAGTTAGAGCTGCCCATCCGCCGACTGAGTGAACAATAGTAGATCCAGCAAAATCAGAAAAGCCCATTTCTGTAAGCCATCCACCACCCCAGGTCCAAGAACCATAGATTGGGTAAATAATTCCTGTCATAAATGCTGCAAATATCATAAATGGCCATACTTTAATTCTTTCAGCACATGCTCCAGATACAATTGAAATTGCTGTAGCACAGAAAACCATTTGGAAGAACCAATCTGACGCTAAAGAGTAGCCGCCCTCTTCTGTTGCAACTGTTAAATCATCAGCTGTATCATAAAAAGCACCACCTAATGAACCTATCCAACCTGATACATCTACATACATAAGACTGTAACCGATTAGATAAAACATTATTCCTGCAATTGAGTATAAAGCTATATTTTTTAATAAAATTGCTGATGTGTTTTTTTTACGAACAAATCCAGCTTCTAACATGGCAAAACCTAATGCCATGAACATCACTAAGACTCCACTAAAAACAAATAAAAATGTATTAAATACAAAAGCTGTTTCAGCAGATACTTCCGCACTTGCAACTCCAGAGAAAAGCAAAGTAGGGATTAAGAAAGTTAATATTTTTTTCATTGGATCTCCTTATTTAATTGCCTCAGCGCCTCGTTCTCCTGTACGTATTCGGACAACTTCTTGCACTTCAGTTACAAAAATTTTGCCATCTCCAATTTTTCCTGATTTTACTGCTTCAGAAATTGTTGTTATGACTTTTTCGACGTCTGCAGAATCTACTAAAACCTCTGCTCGAGATTTAGGAAGAAAATGTACCTCATATTCTGCGCCTCGGTACAGTTCGGTATGACCCTTTTGGCGCCCATATCCTTTAGCCTCAACAATAGTTAAACCTTGGATGTCCACACCTGTGAGTGCTTGTCTCAAAGCTTCAACTTTATCGGGCTTGATAATTGCTGTTATTAGTTTCATAAATACCTCTCTTATTTTTGAGTTGAGAAACTTATAAATACTGAATCAAAAAAAAAATAATGCTAAGAAGTTAATGAAACTATGCATCTAGTGAATATCCAAGATTGCCCAATAAAATCAGTCATATTGGCAATAAAACATTGAATAATATTACTAAAATAATTGAAAAAGCTAGGCTATATCTTAAATCAATAAGCAAGTGTTTGTGACTTAAAGAGGATTCTTCCAACCAACTTGATAGATTGCTTCATTCCTTCGAAGATTAGGCAATGTAAACGGACCATCATAAGTAGCTTTAATAGCGGGTCCAATTACTTCAATATTATCAGTAATTAAATCACTTTTTAAAACATCTCGGTGTTTATAAAAATTTTTATCGGAAGCAAAACCAGAATATCTAATTACTGCAAAATAACCTGGCTCAATTGAAGAAATTTTTACTGAATTATCTGATGGTAAAGGTATTTCATTTAGTTTGTATTTACTTGGTAAATAAAATTGCATGACGTACTCGTTTTCAATTTGAGTAACATTCACTGGTGTGGTCATTGAAATTTTTTCACTTTGTATATTATTGCCAGAAATATAATTAAAAAGTTTTCGAAATCCATTATTTTGATTAGTGTATTGGGTTTGAACTACTAGACGCTCCTCATAAAATCTAATTTCATATGTATCTGTCTGATGAACTACTTTATAAGGCGATTCATTATAGGCCATCAAGTCTTGTACCACGAGTAATGTAAATAGTAAGTATTTAATCATTTAAAATTTGCGTTTCTTTATCAGAGACTCCCCATAATCTGTCATCTATGGGTATCCACCCTTTAATAGAGGATTTATTGCCCTCAGGTATACTTACTTTCACCATTGTTTCTTTTACCTCTAACAAGTTTACAATTTTTGGTGCAAGTATTACTCCTTTTTGAATAGTCATCCAAGACTCAGGGTCATAAGATTTCAATGCATACAGCTCAATATCCTCTAGTATCAGCAATGTTCTTTTTTTAGATAACTGATTGTGAGCAATCCAACCTTGTATTCCATTAAATAATTCAATGCGGTACCAGTCTGTATAAGAACTCCAACTATTTCTAAACTCTTCAATAACCTTTACAGGCATATTTTCCTCTGTAAGGAGAAACTTCTCAGTTTGTTTATTCAAATCTTGATTTTCTGGATAGTGACGTAGCCAAGACTCATCATGAGCAAGAGATTTATAATATGGAATATGTTTATCAGAGTATGCAGTCAATGGGAGTACCAGAAACAAAAGCACTAACCTGATCATTAATTTATCTTTGTGAATTTTGCCAATTTGGATGGGTATAAGGTTGCAGATTTGATGGTGCTAAAAGAGGTTTTCCCAAGATGTGATCTGAGGCTTTCTCACCCGTCATTATAGATGGAGCATTAAGATTGCCATTACATATCTGAGGAAAAATTGATGAGTCTGCAAGAAATAAATTTGAAAAACCCTTTACTTTGCAATCGTTTAGAACGACAGAAGAAGGGTCATCTTCTTTTCCAATCTTGCAGGTACCACATGGATGATAAGCACTTTCACAATTATTTTTTATAAATTCGTCGAGACCTTCATCCGAAACAACGTTATCACCAGGTTGAATTTCATCTCCTTTAAAAGGAACTAGGGCCTCTTGACTCAGTATCTCTCTACTAAGTCTAAGTGATTTTCTAAAGTTTGGAAAATCATCTTCATGAGACATGTAATTGAATTTTATAGTTGGTGAATCAAATGGGTCACTAGATTTTAATTTTACAAAACCTCTAGATTTTGAACGCATTGGCCCTACATGCAATTGAAAACCGTGACCTTCGCTAGGCGCCTTTCCGTCATATCTAATTGCGACTGGAAGAAAATGAAATTGTATATCAGGATATGGTATGTTTTTATCAGAGCGAATGAAACCAAGAGTTTCAAATTGGTTTGTTGCACCTGGTCCACTTTTAAGAAACATCCATTGCATGCCGATAAGTAATTTAGAAAAAGGATTTAAATATTTATTAAGTGTTACTAGTTGTAAACATTTGACTTGAAAATAAACTTCTAAATGATCTTGTAAGTTTTTACCAACACCTGGTAAGTTTTTAATAACCTTGATCCCCAAATTATTTAAATCATTGCCCTCTCCAATACCCGATCTTTGAAGAATTGTTGGACTATTGATAGCGCCAGCTGATAAAACAACACCAATATTTGCACTAAAGGTTTTTTTTTGGCCCCGATGGTATACTTCAACTCCCTTAGCTTTGTCTTCTTGAAATATTATTTTATCGACTAGAACCTTTGTTATGAGTTGTACATTTTTTTTCGCTAATGCAGGCTTTAAATAAGCTTTTGCTGTTGAAAAACGAGAGCCTTTCCAAACGGTCATATCAGCTGGTCCAAAACCCTCCTGTCGAAAGCCATTGTAGTCATCAGTATAGGTGTATCCCGCCTGCTCGGTAGCTTTTACAAAAGCATTGTGTAATGGGTTATCTCTTTTGCCATGAGTTATGTTTAGAGGACCTGATTTCCCTCTAAACTCTGAATTGCCTCCGTGGCTTGCTTCCATTCTTTGAAAGTATGGAAGGACATCGGGATAATCCCAACCTTTTGCACCACTTTCTGCCCATTGATTATAATCACCAGCATTACCCCTTACATAAATCATTCCATTAATTGACGAAGACCCTCCTATAACTTTACCTCTAGGGCACACGAGAGACCTACCATTTAAAGTTGGCTCAGGTTCTGCTTTAAAGCCCCAATCGAATTTATTCATATTCATTGGGTATGAGAGTGCTGCAGGCATTTGTATAAAAGGACTATTGTCATTGCCGCCAAATTCTAATACTAGAATTTTTAATTGAGGGTTTTCCCCAAGTCTGTAAGCGATTGTAGATCCTGCTGATCCAGAACCAATTACGATATAATCAGGATTTTCAAACATAGATTAGTTCAATTTCTTCCTCTACTACCATGTTTTAAATAAACATTTTTTGCAAGTATTTTATGTTCTTGTGATTTGCGAATATCAAAAATTTTTTTTCTAGCATACTGAGCAGTTTCTTTAACATTTATTATTTCTTTTTGAAACTCATTATCGAACAAATTTACGTTCAAACTTTTTTTTGGGGGATTATGAAAAAAAGCAGGTGGGAAATTTTTTACTTCAGGAATTTGTGACTTAATAAATTTACCGAGAGGATCTTGATCCATAGCTTGTTTATAAGGATTATACATTCTAATCGTATTGATACCGGTTGTACCTGATTGCATTTGTATTTGACTGTAATGAATTCCAGGTTCAAAGTCTGTAAACAACGCTGCCAAGCGTGGAGCAAAGTATCTCCAATCAAGCCATAAATTATAAGAAGCAAATGATGCTAACATTGCTCTCATTCTAAAATTGATCCATCCATAATTTCTTAAATAAATCATACATGCATCGATAAAATGAACTCCAGTCTTACCTTCAATCCAAGCCTCTAATTTCTCTTCATCTTTATCACGTATTTGATCATACACAGGAATAAAGCTTACATGTTCAATTGACGGCTGATCCTCTAATTTTTGAATAAAATGCGATCTCCAATATAACCTAGATAAAAATGAATTTATAGATTTAGCAAAATTTTTATTGGTATGCTTTATTAGATCTCTTTTTTTTTCGGCCTCTTGAAAAACTGTGCGGTGTGATATTGTACCGTATGTCAAATGAGTTGATAATCTTGAGCAGCTTTTTTCAGCAGTTATCGGGCTAGACATCTCAAATTGATAATTTTCACCTCTTTTATTTAAAAAAGACTGAAGCAATTTTTCTGCTTCGACAGATCCACCCTTTTGCCTATATGGACATGGTGTTGAATCATAAAAAAATTTTGGTAATTCATGTTTTGTTAATTCTAAATTAACTGATTGTTTTATAATGGGCAAATTAGACTTTTTAATAATCTCGTTTCTAAAATTTTTTGCCCATAGGTTTCTATCATGTTGTCCTCTTTTAACGCCTGGGTAAGAGCATTCAATCCAATCAATTTTTTTTTGAAAAAAAAATTTTTTTAATTTTTTATCTCTTTGGTAAGTCCATTCAATACCTGTTTCTTGTTCGCTAATTACGCTTGAAAAGCTATGTTTATCTTTTAAAAACTTGAATATTTCAATCGCGTCACCAAAAAAGATATTTAAATATAAATTATTTTTTAATAATTGTCGTTTAAGGTCATTTACACTCTCTAATGTAAATTGCCATTGCCTTAAAGACATATCTTTTTGCTTCCACAGCTCGGGTTCTATAATGTAAATTAATATAGATCTTTTATTTTCATCAATAAGAATTTCATTGTCTTTAAATCTTAAATTCTTCTTAAACCAGACGATCCTATTTGACATCTGTTACTAGTCTTTAATTTTGAAGCCTTTTGAAAAAATATAAATAATTGCAGAAATATTTAGAATTAAAAAAGTAAATATCATAATCAAACTCGTTGTAATACTTACATCAGCCATTTCATAAAAACTCCATCGAAAACCACTTACTAAGTAAAGAACTGGATTTACCAAAGAAACGTTCTGCCAGAACTCTGGTAACCAGTTGATTGAATATAGCGAGCCGCCAAGAAATACAAGTGGAGATAAAATTAGTGTAGGAAATATTGATAGCTCCTCCCAATTTGATGACAACATCCCTATGAGAAAACCTAGTAAGCTAAAAGTTAAAGATGTTAAGACGAGCATTAAAATCATTGTAAACGGATGCATAATATATATTTCAACAAAAAATAACCCTGTTGCTAATATTAAGCTTCCTAAAATTATTGATTTTGTAGTGGCCGCGCCAACAAAACCAATAACAATCTCTGTTGTTGATAGTGGGGCAGCATAAATTTCATTTATAGTTCCAAGAAATTTTGGAAAAAAGATACCTGAAGAAGCGTTTGAGACACTTTGTGTAAGTAAAGCTAACATTATCATACCAGGCACTATGAAAGAACCATATGATATATCTTCAATCACAGGGATGCGACTGCCGATTGCAGCACCGAAGACTACAAAATAAAGAGAGGATGATATCACAGGAGAAAATATACTTTGAACAGTTGTTCTTCTCATTCGATCCATTTCATGCAAGTAAATCGCCATTATGCCTGTCCAGTTCATACACTCTCCTCCAAAAGTTTTTCGAATATCGTCTCCAGCGATGTCTGGGAGGAATTTAAATCTTTTAATTTTAGACCAGCTGTCTTTATGTCTTGAAGAAGTGCGGTAATACCAGTCGAAGATCCGTGAGAGTCATATGAATATGTTAAAGAGTTATTACTATTCATTTTTAAGTTATACGACTCTAAAGTAGATGGGATTTGACTAAAAGGCTCCTGAAATTCTATAGTTAAATTCTTTTGACCCATTTTTTGCATTAAATCATTCTTATTATCAGTAATTATGATCTCGCCATTATTGATTACAGATACTCGATCAGAAATAGCCTCAGCTTCTTCTATATAATGAGTAGTAAGAATAATCGTTACACCATTTTCTTTAAGCTCCTTTACCGCTCTCCACATATCTCTTCGCAAATTAATATCGACACCTGCAGTAGGCTCATCTAGAAAAAGTATTTTTGGTTCATGACTCAATGCCTTTGCAATTAATGCTCTTTTTTTCATACCTCCAGAAAGCTCACGAAGCTTACTATCTTTTTTATCCCAAAGGCTGAGATCTTTAAGAATTTTTTCTATGTATGCAGGATCTTTTTTCTTACCATATAAGCCTCTAGTGTAAGAGACATTTTGAAAAACTTTTTCAAAGGCTTCTAAATGGAGTTCTTGAGGCACAAGGCCAATCATCGATCGAGTTTTTCTGAAATCTTTAACAACATCATATCCATCAACTGAAATGGTTCCTGATGTAGGTAAGACTATACCACATATGGCATTAATGAGTGTTGTTTTTCCAGCACCATTTGGACCAAGAAGTGCAAGAATTTCACCTCTTTGAATTTCTAAATTGACTCCTTTGAGGGCTTCTAAACCTCCTTGAAAAGTTTTTTTTAAATTATCAATTTTAATTAAGATATCTGCTGACATGATTAGATTGCGTACAGTATATTATAAGCAAATAACATCAAGATAGTTTATCAGTAATCTTATTTTTTTTACTTTTTTCAATTAAGTAAGTGCTAATTAAAACAGCAATAAGGGCAACAATAATTTTATAAGTTATTTTTTCATTTAAAAAAAGATATCCAAATATCAATCCAAAAATTGGAATGATGTAGGCAACTTGTGATTGAAAAACTAAGCCATTATTTTTAAGAATATAAAATCTCATTAACCAAGCTATCGCAGTCGCAACGATACCAAGATACAAAAGAGAAATTGTAGCATTAAGAGACGGTCTCAATTCTGTTGGATTTTCAAAAATGAACATAATTGGTAATAAAAGAATAACTGCCCAAATTAAAATACTTGATGTAAGTACTTCATTTTTAATATGTTTTAGCTTGAGTGAAAATAGTCCACCTATGGTGTAACAAACTGGACCCAAGATTACCATAAATGCGTAAAAGATATTTGACTGATTGATTAGAATATTATCTGAAAATAAATAAACGATACCAAGAAAGCCTATTAATATTCCAACAAATTTTAAAAAATTAATTTTTTCATTTTGAATAAATAAATGTCCTAAGATTGTTGCTGCAATAGGTGCCGTGGACATCAAGATTGCTGCTAGATTACTTTGAACTTTTAATATACCGAATGAAATAAAAAAAAAGGGGAGAACTAAATTCACAAATCCTATAGTTGCGTACCATAACCAATTTTCTCCAAATGCTTCAATTGAAATTTTTCTTATCCAACAGTAAATAAGCATTACTATTGCAGCAAAAAAAATTCTACCAAAGGCAAGTGCCATGGGTGTATAACTTTCTGAAGCAATTTTGATGTTAAAGAACGCACTTCCCCATATACCAGCTAATAAAAATAAAAGTAAAAAATCTTTAAAGGATGCTTTGTGCATTATATGAGAGTAAACTGAACACGTTTATTCATTTTTCCTTTACTCTCATACTTAATAAATTTAAATTCGCCAATTTCATTTGTATTAGCTACGTGAGTTCCACCACACGGTTGTAAATCAATATCTCCTATTTTAACAAGTCGAATTTTATCATTTGTTCTTGGTGGTTTAACTGACAAGGTTCGTACTAGCTCAGGTTTTTGATCTAGCTCTTCATTTGTTATCCACTGATAAGAAATAGAGTGAGATTGTTGAATAAATTCATTAATGATTTTATTTAAAGTTTCAAATTCAAATGTTTCTTCGCCTAAATCAAAATCAATCCTACTTTTTTCTAAACCAATTGATCCTCCTGTAACATAATAAGGTAATGCTGCACACATTAAGTGCATCGAGGTATGCATTTTCATTAGGCGATATCGATGATCCCAATCAATATGGCCTTTTATTTGTCCAGAAAGATTTATATTTTCTGATTCAACAACATGCGCAATACCTAACTCATGTTTAACTGTATTGATAACATTGAATTTTTTATCATTAATTTCTAGTACTCCCTTGTCTCCAGGTTGCCCACCACTTTGAGCATAAAAAGAGCTATCTTGAGTAATGATTTTGTCACCCTCGACTAATAAAATTTTTTCTTCGAAACTCTTTGTATAACTGTCTTTGAGATAAATCATTTTTTTGCTTCTTCAATCATAAAGTCTACACAGGACTCTATACCTCCTTGAGTATTGCTTTGTTTTTCACATTCCTCATAGTATTCGTGGTATTCAAATGTCGAAGTAATATATAGGCCCAAACCTATAATGCTAAAGACTGCAATACTATATAATATTTTTTTAGCCATCTTAAATTAATCTGTCTTGGAAACCTATCAATTGATTGTTAACAATGATATCTGATTTTTTAATAGGTCTAAGCAGTTCTATACCTTCTAAACTTATACATCTACTTAGTGCAACATAAAGTTGTCCTGGGGCAAAAGAGCCTTGACTCATATCTATAATTACTCTTTCAAATGTTTGTCCTTGACTTTTATGAATTGTGATTGCCCAAGCCAATCTCATTGGATACTGTTTGAAAGATCCTGTTATTTCCTCTTGAACTTCTTGTTGATCATCATCATATGTATATTGAATACGATCCCATTTTTCTTTTTTAACCTCATATATTTTATTATTAATTTTTACTTTTATTTTTTTTTGAGCGATATCATGAATTATACCAATAGATCCATTAACCCACCTTTTTTCAGGATCATTTTTAATCATAATTACTTGAGCTCCTTTTTTTAATTTTAAGATTTCATCAGTGGGAAATAATTCTTTATAAAATTGACCAGTGGCTTGTCCCCTGTAAGAAAACTCCTCCTGATTTAATTGGCTTAAATATTTTTGATTAATGCTGCTCGCTCGAGCATTAGTTGTAGTAAGTATGATTTTACCTTCATCCATCTCAATGTGATCAGTTAAAGAGTCGTTTATATTCTCGATCTGCGTGTGAGTAATTGAGCCATCTCTAACAGAGTTAAGCAAATGAATAAAATGGTCATCTTTTTGACGATAAATATTATGTAATTCAAGCGTTTTAAATTGGGCATCCTGGAAAATATTTGAATGAAAGAAGAAATGACCTTTAGGATAAATGCGCTGTAGAAGTCCTGACTCATCCATATTCACAACTGGTGGTAGTTGAAATAAATCCCCAAAAACGATTAACTGAACTCCGCCAAATGGTTGTGTAAGTTTTTTTCTGTGAACACGAAGGCTATAATCAATCGCATCAAAAACATCAGCACGAACCATAGATATCTCATCAATAATTAATGTTTCCAAATTTTGAAGAATTTCGATTTGTCTTACTTTTTTTATATGTCGTGTTTGAATAACCTTTGGTGGAAAACCAAAAAATGAATGAATAGTTTGTCCTTTAACTCGAATTGCAGCGACTCCTGTTGGAGCAAGAACAACTGTATTCTTCTTTGTTATAGATCGAAAGTAGGCCAATAGTGTAGACTTACCACTACCTGCTTTACCAGTAATATAAAAATGATCTTTTGTACTTTCAAGTTGCTCAATAATATTTTCAAATTCTTCACTGAGCTCGAAATCGTCAGGTAGTAAACTATTATAATTTCGCTTATAGCTCATCTATAATATTATTTAACATGTGAAAACATTCTTTCACTGTACCTTTTTGAATTTGAATTCTAGAAAGTTTTGGATTGAAATTTAATTGTTCGATATAAATATTTTTTTTAAAATATAATCCGATAAAAACTAAACCTACAGGTTTTAATTTAGTACCACCGTTTGGACCAGCTACACCTGTTGTTGAAAATGTTAGCTGACTTTTGGAAATCTTGTGTAAATGTAAACACATTTGAGCACATACTTGACGGCTGACCGCACCGTACCTTTTAATAGTACTAGATTTGACTTTGAGATTTTTAATTTTTGAGTCATTTGAATATGTTATCAACCCAGTTTTATAAATTTTAGATATACCAGACACAGCTGTAAATTCTGCTGCAAGCAAACCACCAGTACAAGATTCTGCTGTTGAAACTGATATGTTTTTATCGAGTAAATATTTGATTGTTTTCGAAACGACGCTCATAAGCTAGTTATACTTATTATATGGACGAAGAAATAACAATGGTGCTTATTGGTATAAAAAAAATGCATAATTAATCCCCATAATTCAGAATAAATGTGGATAAATTAACAAAATTTGTCTATACATATGCAAATATTGCATATTACTATGAAATCCTATAACTTAATTAAAGGAATCATGGAGGTTTATATGGCAGATATGTTTACAGGACACTACCCCTTTATAGTTATGATTATTTGGTTCATAGCAGGTTTCATCGGATCAAAAATGTGATTGTGATGAGGGCAGTCCACGCTGCCCTCTCCCTACTCTAAAAGATGACATTATTACCCTTGCTGAAGCATTTGTGAGGGAATAATGTATCTTTATTAAAATCAGGAGAGAGAATGAATAAGCCAAATAATCTAGAACCGCTGTGGATGCCTTTCACTCCTAACAAAGTATTTAAGAAAGACCCAAGAATTATTGTCGGTGCTAAAGATATGCATTTTATTAGTGACGATAATCGTGAAATTTTAGATGGTACTGCAGGGCTATGGTGTGTAAACGCCGGTCACGGTAGAAAAAAAATTCAAGAAGCTGTAAATAAACAAATTGAAAATCTTGATTACTCTCCACCTTTTCAATTTGGACATCCGAAACAATTTGAACTAGCTAATCGTTTAGCTGAGATTTTTCCTGAAGGAATGAATCATGTTTTCTTTTCTAATTCAGGATCTGAAGCAGTTGATAGTGCATTAAAAATTGCACTAGCTTATCAACGTGCACGTGGACATTCATCTAAAACTAGATTAATAGGTCGCGAAAGAGGTTATCATGGTGTGGGTTTTGGAGGAATAAGCGTAGGTGGTATGGTAAAAAATAGAATGTACTTCGGATCAATGTTAAATGGTGTTGACCATTTACGCCATACCCACAATTTAAAATTAAATGCTTTTTCAAAAGGTGAACCTGAACATGGAGCAGAACTTGCCGATGATTTAGAGCGTCTTGTTCAATTGCATGATGCATCAACTATTGCAGCTGTAATTGTTGAGCCAATTGCTGGATCAACTGGTGCGCTGCCTCCGCCTAAAGGATACTTAAAAAGATTAAGAGAGCTCTGCACAAAACATGACATTTTATTAATTTTTGATGAAGTCGTAACTGCTTTTGGCCGTATGGGAAAAGCAACTGGCTCTGAGTTTTTTGGTGTAACACCAGATATTATTTCATGTGCAAAAGGTATTACAAATGCCACCATCCCTATGGGTGCAACCATAGTTCAAGACTTTATTTATGAATCAATGATGGAAAATGCGGATGCTCCAATAGAATTATTTCATGGATATACTTACTCTGGTCATCCTGTTGCTTGCGCTGCAGCCTTAGCAACACTAGATATTTATCAAGAAGAGGGATTATTTGATAATGCTGCTCATATGGCGCCTATTATTGAGGAAGCCGCTCATAGCCTGAAGGGCACAAAACATATAATCGATATTAGAAATTTAGGAGTGATTGCTGCACTAGAATTAGAGCCTAAAGGTAATGCTGTTGGTGCAAGAGGGTTTGAAGCTATGAAAAAAGCTTGGGATCTTGGCTTAATGGTAAGAGCTAACGGAGATACGCTTGCTTTTTCTCCACCTTTAATAATTAAAGAAAATCAGGTCGATGAAATGTTTACGAAAGTAAAAAAAGCCCTGGAACAAGTAGACTAAAAACGTCCCCACTACAACCATATCCTGTTTCAAAAACGCCGCTTGGTTGGTAAAAACCACATAACATTACCCATCTATATAAAAAGACAATTCCGGGAACTAAAATAATCGCATTAATAAGAAAAAGAGCTATAGAAATAACTACCCTCATTGGTAGCTTTGTATTCATATACTGTTTATAAAAAATACGAATTATCAAACCAGTTGTTACAGCAGATAGCAATAGAAATGGTGCATCAAGGTATGTAACTAAAAATTCATAATACATTTCTTTAAAACTTAGCAATGATACATTAAGACTTTAAAAATGCAAAAATACATATCTGAATTTATAGGCACATTTATTTTACTAGTATCAATTGTTGGTTCTGGCATAGCAGGACAGCAATATACGAATGATCAAATGGTAATTTTGTTTAGTCATGCTGTTGTAATAGGTTTCACACTAATTTTTATAATAAGAATATTTGCAAATTTTTCTGGAGCTCATTTTAATCCTATTGTTTCAATTATATTTTTCTTACAAAAAGATTTGAGTTCTAAGGATTTATTTCTTTATGTACTAATACAAATTATTGCAGCTGTACTAGGCACACTTTTTGCAAATTATATTTTTGGATTAAATGTAATTGAGATCTCTTCAAATATAAGAAGTGGAGCAAATATATATATTTCCGAAATTTTTGCTGCAACTGGATTGTTATTGGTCATACTTTTATCGAGAGCAGATGGTAAAAATGTAGTTTCATTTAATGTTGGTATTTATATTACAGCGGCTCTTATATTTACATCATCTACAAGTTTTGCAAATCCGGCTGTAACAATTGCTAGAATGTTTACTGAGTCGTTTACGGGTATTAATCCCTCCACCGTAATATTTTTTATTAGTTGTCAAGTTATTGGAATGTTTGTTGCCTACATTTTGTATAATCAGTTCTTTAAAAGCAAATAATTTCAAGGATTTTTGTAAATTATTAACAGAGACAATTCGTATTGTTGACTTACTTACAAGTTAAATTTTAATTACTTCAATATTAATTAAGTAGGAGAGAAAAATGAGCGAAGCCAAATGTCCCGTTGCTCACGGAGCTAATTCAAATATGGAGAAGTCATCAACTGATTGGTGGCCTAAAAATTTAAATCTAGATATTCTCCATCAACATGATCAGAAAACAAAACCATTTAATGGTACGTATAATTATAGAGAAGAAGTAAAAAAATTAGATTTCAAAGCATTAGAAGCCGATATGCATAAATTGATGAAAGAAAGTCAGGATTGGTGGCCAGCTGATTGGGGGACATACGCAGGATTAATGGTTAGGCTTGCTTGGCACTCCGCTGGTACTTATAGAACTGCTGATGGAAGAGGTGGGGGTGGAACTGGTGATCATCGATTTGCTCCTTTAAATTCTTGGCCTGATAATACTAACTTGGATAAAGCGAGAAGACTTTTATGGCCGATTAAGAAAAAATATGGAAACAAGATTAGCTGGGCTGATCTTATGATCTTAGCTGGAAACATTGGCTATGAATCAACAGGATTTAAAACATTTGGTTTTTCATATGGGCGTGAGGACATTTGGCACCCAAACAAGGATATATACTGGGGACCAGAAACAGAAGCATTAGCATCTGATAGACACTCAGATAAAGAAGATGCCTCTTCGTTAGAAAGTCCACTTGCTGCAAATCACATGGCCTTAATCTATGTGAACCCAGAGGGATTTGAAGGTAACCCTGACCCATTAAAAACAGCTCAGCATATTAGAGAGACATTTGCAAGAATGGCTATGAACGATGAAGAGACTGTTGCTCTTACTGCAGGAGGTCATACTATTGGTAAAACACATGGTAATGGTAATGCTGATAATCTTGAGGCAGAACCTGAAGGGGCAGCAATTAACGAACAAGGCCTTGGTTGGATGAATAATACTTCCAGAGGAATTGGAAGAGATACGGTGACATCTGGAATTGAAGGTGCATGGACTACTGAGCCAACAAAATTTGATAATGGATATTTTGACATGCTCTTTAAATATGAGTGGGAACTTAAAAAAAGTCCTGCAGGAGCTTGGCAATATGAACCTATCAATATTAAAGAAGAAGATAAACCTGTAGACGTAGAAGATCCATCAATTAGATATAACCCGATCATGACAGATGCTGATATGGCAATGATCAAAGATCCAATTTATTTAGAAATATCCAAAAAGTTTCATAATGATCATGAGTATTTTTGTGATGCTTTTGCAAGAGCTTGGTTCAAACTTACCCATAGAGATATGGGTCCAAGATCTAGATACATAGGACACGACCTTCCAAACGAGGATTTGATCTGGCAAGATCCAGTTCCTGCTGGAACACCTAGTTTTGATGTGGAACAACTCAAAGAAAAAATCAGAAACTCTGAATTAACTGTTCAAGAACTAGTCTCAACTGCATGGGATAGTGCAAGGACATTTAGAGGGTCGGATTTAAGAGGGGGAGCTAATGGAGCGAGAATTAGATTTTCACCACAAAAAAATTGGAAAGGCAATGAGCCTCAAAGATTATCAAAAGTGCTAGATATATTAGACCCTCTTGCAAAAGAAGCAGGCGCTAGCATTGCAGACACAATTGTCTTAGCTGGAAATGTTGGTCTAGAAAAAGCTATTGAAGCTGCGGGTTTTAACGTTCCTGTTCCTTTCAACCCAGGAAGAGGAGATGCCTCTGAGGATATGACTGACTCTGAGTCATTTTCTCAATTAGAACCCATACATGACGGTTTTAGAAATTGGCAAAAAGATAATTATGAAGTAAGAGGAGAAGAATTGTTGCTTGATAGAGCTCATTTACTTGGTCTTACTGCAGTTGAAATGACTGTACTTGTTGGAGGTATGAGGGCTCTGGGTGCTAACTATGGTGAGAATAAGCATGGTGTTTTTACTGACCAGGTAGGCGCTCTTACAACTGACTTTTTTGTTAACTTGCTTGATATGAGTAATAAATGGAAAGCGTCTAATGGACATTATGAGATTATTGATCGAAAAACAAATAATGTTAAATGGACGGCAACCTCAACGGACCTTGTATTTGGATCGAACTCTATACTTAGATCTTATGCTGAAGTATATGCACAAGATGATAACAAGGAAAAGTTTGTAATTGATTTTGTTAAAGCTTGGAACAAAGTAATGAATGCCGATAGATTTGAATTGAACAATAATTAATTAATGTTCAATTATGGTAATATCCAACTTAAAGTTTGTGGTATTACAGATCAAAAATCTTTAGAAGTAATTCAAAAGTACTCTGTAAGTAGGGTGGGCCTTGTAAGTGATTACTTATATGGCCCAAATACACTTAGTACTAAAGAAATTCAAGAACTGACTATTGCATCCTACAATTTAAAATTAAATCCAATTTTATTGATTGGAAATATACAGATACAAGAAGTAATTAGTATCGTAAATGATGTAGCAATAAAAGAGGTTTGCATATCTAATCAATATAAAAATGAAGAAATTGAATTGCTGAATAATAAAACAGATGCAAAAATTTCAATTTCGGTAAATTATGAGAATTTTGACTATAATTTCTTTGAAGAGATTTTAAATAATATAAGTAGTTTTTATTATGATTTAAATATTTACAGAAAAGATACTATTGAAAAAAAATCTCTTGTGGAATGTGAAAAACAAATCAATCAATTAAAGATCTTTGCGAAACCTCTCTACCTTGGTGGGGGGATAAATATAGATAACATAAAAGAGGCAATTAAAACAATATCTCCTCATGGAATTGATATTTCAACAGGCTTAAAACAATCTAATAGTGTGGATGAGGAAAAGCTTAAAAAAATCCTTGATAATCTTGGGTTTGACGAGATTTCTTAATAATAAATCGTTCATCTAAATTATTTATGAGTCTTTTGTAAGTATATTGGGTTTTTAAATCAATAAAATTAGGATTGAGGTCTAATATTGGCTGTATAACAAAATCTCTTAAATGTGAGGAAGAATGAGGAATTGATATTAAATGATTTTTAACTTTCAAGTTTTCGAATTGAATAAGATCTAAATCAATTCTTCTTGGCCCATTCTCTAAAATTTTATTTTTTTTAATCAGCTTTTCTACAGCGCTCATTTTTATAAATAGCTCATTAAAAAATAAATTTGTAAGAAATAAAAAGGCAGCATTATGAAAATATTTTTGGGTGGTTAAGCCAAAGGGCTTGGTAAAATAAACCCTACTGACCTTTTTAACATGACCAAATTTATTCATTAAGTTTAATGCATTGTTAAAATTACTTCTCCAATTGCCTACATTTGATCCGATAGCAATATATGATTTATATCGATACGCTAACTTTTTTTGCATTATATTTTTTAGCAATCTCAATTTTATTTATTTCTAATTTTTCTATTTGAATTGGAAACTTATCATCTAGTTGTTTTTTAAGATCTGTAATTAATTTTTCCAATGTTTTATATTGAGAGGCTGAAACAAATTTAATTATTTCATTTTTGATATCTGAATAACTTGTAACATTTTCAATATTGTCAAGATCTTGATTATGATCAATATCTAACTGACATTTTATACTTATTAATATAGTTTGGGGTTTTAACCTTTCTTCTTCGAACACTCCAATAATTGTGTCGACTTTTAGTTCTTCTATTTCGATAAAAAATTTCATTTATTTAATGCTTTCAAAACTTTTATCATTTGATTTGTCTCTTTGACATCATGAATTCTATATGTGTGAATATTTTGTTCGAGAGCATGCGCTACAGAAGCTAAAGATCCTCCAATCCTTTCATCAGCATTTGATGGGTCAATATAGTTTATCCAACTTTTTCGTGAGGATCCCAATAATACTTGGATATTTGCACTACTGAATTTCTTCAAAGATTTCATTAATTGTAAATTTTGATTTAGTGTTTTGCCAAATCCTATACCAGGATCAAACCATACCTTTTTGAGATTAATCTTCATTTTATTAAGTATTTTCAATCTTTTTTTAATAAAATAATCAAATTCTCTTACCATATTTACTCTGGAATTAAGTTTTTTTTGCATTTCCTTTGGTGTTCCTCTTTTGTGCATTAAGAAAAGTCCTGCGTTATATTTCTTTATAAGTTTAAATAGCTCTTCTGATCCTCCATTAATATCATTAATGATATGGGCACCTTTTTTCAGTGCATACTCTTGGGACTCAATTTTATACGAGTCCACAGAGACAAGGTATTTCTTATAGTTTAAATATGGTAAGATTTTGGATAAACGATTTATTTCTTCAATATATGTAATTGGCTCGCTATTTGGTCTAGTGCTTTCAGCACCAATATCAATAATTTGTGCACCATCTTTAACCATTGCATTTATATGTTTCAATGCAGTAGATCGTGAAAATGTTTTTCCCCCATCACTAAATGAGTCAGGTGTAAAATTACATATACCTACTAGTAAAGGCGTTTTCAAAGCAAAGGAATGTTGATTAAATTTCATAATAATTCCTTTTTATCATAGTTTCATAATCTTTTTTTAATTTTTGAAAATATTTTGTAGACGCTCTCTTCCATAAAACACTTTGAATTTTTTTTATTGAGGTAATACCTCTACCAGAGCCAATCGATAATATCTCACTGTATTCTTTTAGATCCTCTAATAAAATTTTTCTTTTAATAAATTTCGATTTTGATATTTCTTCAATAAGCTTCAATGTATTTCCATGATAATACCCAGTTTTGGGAATATAAATTTTATCTCTCTTTACAAAAACTAAATTTGTGACTGCTCCTTCTGTAATTTCATCGTCTCTTAGTAATATAATTTCATTTTCAGAGTAATTTATTTCACTCATGAATTTTAATAATTTTTTGTAAAATAAGTTTTTATTTTTAAAGTCTCTTCTTTTGTATTTTTTTATAAATCCAATGACACTGTCTTTAGTTGTTGTTCTCTTTCTAAACGAAATTGATAATGTTGTTCCATTAGTTGCTATTCTCAATAAGTGATTAAAATTTTTGATTTTCTTTAAATCCGCTCCTACTAAACTTCTGATAATGTTTAAATCTATTTTGGTAGCAAATTTATAATCCCGACATGTTGTGTTAAAAGTTCTCAAATATTTATTTAAACCTATTAACCTTGGTGTTTTTCCAATTACAGGTATGGATGTAAAAACACCTTTTTGACCCCACAGTGGCTTAAATTGTGAGGAGTAATATGAATTATTTTTTATATTGAATGATTTTTCGAATAAATTGTTTGCCATTTGGAGTCAAAAACGAGTCTGGGTGAAATTGTAAACCACAAATATCATATTTATGACTTTCCAAACACATTGCAACATTAGTTTCTTCACATCTCATTGTAATATGCATTGAAGAGGAATTAAATGGCTCTTTTAGTTTTAAAGAATGGTATCTACCTACTTGATATAAAGCATTATTAGGAAATCTTAAACTTTTTGAATTCGTTCTAATATAAGTCTGATAACCATGAAATATTTTTTCTTGCTTAGAAATAGTTCCGCCCTCTCCATTAGCAATAAGTTGAAAACCAAGACAAATACCAATTATTTTTTTCTTTGATTTATAATTATTATAAATATCAAGTGATACTGGGTAATCTGAGGGCTTCCCTGGTCCTGGAGAAAAAATAATGATGTCAGATTTTTTTATAGATTTTTCTTTAATGTCATAAAAATTTTTTACTTCTAAATTACCAAATCCTGATAACAAATGTGCCAGGTTATAAGTAAAGGAGTCTTCGTGGTCAATTAAAAGTAAGTTCATTTTAATAAATCCAATAACGATTTAGCTTTTAAGTAATTTTCATGGTATTCATTTTTTGCAGTACTATCTAAAATCACACCACTAGCAGCAAATACCTCATTATTTTTTTGAAAATTTAAAATAGATCTAATTATTATGTTAAAACTCATATCCTGTTTAGAGCGATAGTAACCAAAAGAACCAGTATAAATTCTTCTTGGTTCTTTCTCCTCTTTATTGAGTAATTTTAAAGTATTAATTTTTGGACAACCTATAACTGAGCCACCGGGCATCATCGCCTTAATCACTGCAGATAACCTTACATTATCAAGAAGTGTTCCTGAAATTTCAGAGACATTGTGGAAAATATATTGGTATTTTTGAACAAATTTTAAATTTTGAATTTTGACAGTGTTTGCCTTAGTTATACGACTTAAATCATTTCTTTCTAAGTCAACAATCATATTATGTTCTTTGTCCTCTTTTTGATTATTTTCAAAAAACTTTCTAGCCTCTTTTGTTGATTTTACTTTATCTCTACTTACTGTTCCTGCTATTGGGGAGGTGATTATTTTTTTTCCTTTTACCTTAAAAAGGTTTTCAGGAGAGCAACTAATTATATTAAAATCATTTGTTCTAATACAAAAAGACTCTGGACTAAGATTTTTCTTCATCAAATTGAAAAATAAATTCACTACATCTAAATCTTTTTTGTTCGAATATTTTTGAGCAATTTTTATTTGATAGGTTTCACCAGCCCTTATATTTTTTTTAAATTTATTAAAGATTTTTTCATATACTTGGACGTTTGGACTTACAGATATTTTATTGCTATTTGAAAAAGTAGTTTTATTTAAAGCTTTAAGGTCTTTTAGTAATTTTGATTTAGATTTGGTTACAATTTTAACTTGTTTATTTAAGATTATTTTAGTTTGTGGTCGAAAAAAAACTCCCTCAGGAAAAGATGAATTATCTTTGTTTACTTTTAAATTAATATTCTTACAAAGTAATTCATAACCGAAGAAGCCAATATAACAATCATAGGGTTTATTTGATTTAAATCGCTCTAATTTATTTAAAAACTTATCTAAATTACCTATATTTAAATTAACTTTTTCAGCAAAATCCGTATATATTTCGAAATTATTTTTATCTGAGTTTCTATAAATTATTAATTCTTTATCAGAATTTAATAAAACACTGAGTATTTCAGAATTATTCATAAGCAAATTTTAGTTATAAAGATTATTTATTCAACTGAAGCGATTGCTACAATTTCACATTCATTTATGAAAAATGCACCCTAACCAATGGGGTGCATCGGGCCTATTTGAAGCGACCAACCTTTGAAATATAAAAAATCTACTACTCGTCGTAATTTATTTTATTTAAAATATTAATAACAGCTTTTCGATTTTCAGCTATTTTTAATAAATCAATATTGTCAAACTTAGCACCTCCTGCTAATTCATTCACACCATCTGATAAAGGTACATCGGGTGAAACAGGAAATTCATTATTGTCATTTGCGTATATGGCCTGAGCTTTTTGACTAACTAAGAAATCCAAAAGTTTTTCAGATTTTTCTCTAGAACTTTCTTTAAGTAAAGCTATACCAGAAATATTAACATGAGTTCCTCTATCCTTTTGGTTAGGAAAAACAATTGTTGCTTTCTCTAGCCATATCTTTTGTTCTTCATTATTGAGCATCTTGAAATAATAATAATGGTTGCCGATACTTAGATCACAAACCCCTGCATATATTGCTTTGACTTGGTCTCTGTCGTTACCCTGAGGTTTTCTAGCTAAATTTGCTTTTAAATTAATCAAATAATTCTCTAACCACTCCTCACCATGATGAGCCATCAAAGATGCAAACAATGAAACATTATATGGGTGAAAACCAGATCTTGTACATATTCTTCCTTTATATTTTTCAGATACTAAATCCTCATAAGTAATATCATTAAGACCTAAATCTTTATTCACGTATATAATCCTTGCTCTTTGAGTAAGGCCTATCCAATTATCACTTTGGAGATGAGAGGGCAAAGCAGAAGAATTATTAATTTTAATTGAGGCTCCTGCTTCAGCTACATCAATTAATCTTGATATATCTGATGCTAAGAATACGTCAGCTACAGGCTTATCTTTTTCTAAAATAATTTTTTGAACTAAGCCTTTCTTGGAATATATCCATTCAACATCAATACCAGTTTGACTCTCAAATTCATTTAAAAGAGGTTCAATTAACATTGGTTGTCTTTCTGAGTAAATTTTTAATAAATCATCCGCATGTGCACCACTAAAACCAATAAAGAAATTAATTACTAAAATCTTTATTAAAAAAGAAATTAAATTTTTCATATCATATTACTAATCTCAAATTGAAAAAATCTAAATACAAAAAAAAATGAATGTTACAAATGAATAAAAAAAAACTATTTCTGAAATGAACTACAGATTAAAAATTTACTTTTTTTTTAAATTTATAACTAGTGAATATTCTTCAAGAAGTGATAAGCAAGCTGGTATAGGAAGATCTTTGTGAAGCTCTTTGCAATCGTCATAATCATAGATTCGGTTTTCTTCTTGATTATAAACATGTATGTGATCGGTAGTATTAGTGTCGTAAAATGATTGTTTATCAACAACGATTTGTTTTAAATATCCTTTATCAACAAGGGTATTTAGATTTTCATAAAGAGTAGTCAGAGAAAAATAACTTCTATTGTCTTTTAAAATTTCATTAATTTGATTAATAGAAAAATGTTTATGATTTCCATCAAAAATTGACTTTAAAAGCACCACTCTCTGTTTGGTCTGTCTCCAGCCACAATTTTCTAAGACCACATCAATGTCTTTTTTACAAGCGTTTGATAAGTTCATCAGAGTTAAACTATGTTAAATTTCATTATTTATCAATACTTTCAGGATAAAAATTAAAGACAAAATAGCACTATTAGATTGAAATGAGTTTTAAATAACTTTGTTTAGTTAGCTGTATCAAGGCTTACTCATGTTAGTGACATTCACTTTATTTTTTTTTTGAGAGTTCAATTGATAAATAACATTTACTCTATCAATAAATGATATTGGATAATATTTTTCCTCGACAAGTCTTTTTATTCTAAGATTACAAACTTTATTATTAATTTTTCTCATAGGCATATAAAATGCCTATAAGAAAGACATGTAAATTAGTTATTTTTTAGCCTTTAAGTTTCTATGAATATTTCAATTTTCTGAAACTTATTTCAAATTTTATTAGTGACAATCTTTAATTGAATTTGCAATTCCATTAATTAGATCACTATACATTGAAGGTCCAGCATCTATATAAGCTCCCAAAGGATCCATTACACCAGTAGAAATTTTCATATCATTCCCGATAGTTTCAATTATTTTTGGATTATATTGAGGTTCAGAAAAAATACATTTAATACCTTTGTCATTTATAACATCTTGTATATCTGCTATTTGTTTAGCTCCTGGTAGAACATCTGGATTTAAAGTCAATGCTCCAGCAGGAATTACTCCAAATCTATTCTCAAAATATTGGTAAGCATCGTGAAATACAATATAGCTAATATCTTTTGATAATTCTTTTTCTACACTATTGATTAAATTATCTAGTTCCAATGTTGCCCCTGCAGTATTAACTGAATATTGTCTTTGACCATCTGGATCTATTTTAATTAATTCGTCTCGGATAATTTTAACCATTTCTTTAGCATTTTCTGGGTCTAGCCAAATGTGTGGATCAAACTCACCGTGTGCATGCGCATGTGCGTCCTTGTGATCGTCATCGTGACCTTCATGTTCATCTTCATGGCCATCATGATCATCATCGTGATCGTCGTCCTTGTGACCATGATCATCCTCATCCTCATGGCCTTCATGTTCATCTTCATGGCCATCATGATCATCAAAAATATTTTTTTCTCTAAATTTTAATTTTTCTATAGATGATAGCTCCATAAATGAAATAACTTGTGCTTTCTCAGCAAGTGAGTCTAAAGGTTTTTCCATAAAAGCCTCTAAATCCTCGCCAATCCAAAAAATAATATCAGCTTCTTCAATCATTTTTGCATGAGATGGTTTAAAAACAAATGTGTGAGGATTATTTGTACCTTCAATAATTAATTGAGGTTCTCCTCTTGTTTCCATAATTCTTGATATCAATGAATGTAAAGGCTTTATTGTAGTGACTACTTTAATGTCCGTTTTCACATCTGCATGAGAATTAAAACTTAAAAATAAAAAAGAAAGTCCGAAAAATATTGATCTTTTGAAAAAATTCATATTAATTACCACCTCTAATGTTATACTATTACATATGTAATAATATAACACTATTAATAAGTCAAATTAAAAAATGAATAAGAGTCTGGTTGAATTAAATAATTGTGGAGTCTTTAGAAATCAAAAATGGTTAGTGCGGGGTGTTTCCTTAAAAGTCTCACAAGGAGAAATTGTAACACTAATCGGCCCCAATGGATCAGGTAAATCAACTACTGCTAAAATGTCTTTAGATATTTTAAAACCTGATGAAGGTACAAACACAATTAAAAAAGATATTAGAATTTCATATGTACCACAAAAAATTTCAATTGATTGGTCTTTACCCTTGAGGTCAATAGATTTTGTTAATTTAGTAACAAAGCATAAAACTAGTGAAATAAATGATGCACTTGGAATTACAGGTATCCAACATCTGATTAATGAAGATGTAAGAAATTTATCAGGAGGTGAATTTCAACGATTACTCATGGCCCGTGCCATAGCTAAAGAACCCCATTTTCTGGTATTAGATGAACCTGTTCAAGGGGTAGACTATTCTGGAGAGATTGCTTTATACAAAACAATTCAAGAAATTGTAAAAAAAATTAATTGTGGCATTCTTTTGATATCGCATAACTTACATGTAGTTATGTCTCAAACTGATTATGTTATTTGTCTCAATGGGCATGTTTGCTGTTCTGGTATTCCCAGTTCAGTTATAAAAGATCAAGAATACATTAAGCTATTTGGTAGTAATATTGATCCTACTTTATCGCTGTATAAGCATAATCATGATCATCATCATTTGCCTGATGGGAGCATAGATAAGGCGGATAAAAATAAATAATGTTTGATGATTTTATTATCAGAGCGTTTGCAGCAGGTATTGGTTTGGCATTAATTACAGGCCCACTTGGATGTTTTATTATTTGGAGGAGACTATCTTATTTTGGTGACACAATCGCCCACTCTGCATTGTTAGGTGTTGTTATCGCTTATGCGATGAATTTTAATCTGATCATTGCAGTTTTTGCTGTTTCTTGCTTTATTGCTTTATCACTACTTTTTTTACAAAAAAGAACCAATCTACCTGATGATGCATTACTAGGTCTTTTAGCACATTCAGTTTTAGCAATTGGTTTAGTTCTATTAGGCATACTTTCGTTTATAAGAATTGATCTTATAGGTCTACTTTTTGGTGATATTTTATCAGTAAACATCACTGATGTTTTGTTCGTTTGGATTGGTGGAAGCATTGTTTTGATAGTGTTAATACTAATTTGGAGGCCTCTATTTGCTGCAACTGTAAATTTAGAATTAGCTAAAGCAGAAGGTTTAAATGCTGATCTAGCTAATGCTATTTTTACAATTCTAATTGCCAGCGTAATAGCAATTTCAATTAAAATTGTTGGAATATTATTAATTACAGGTCTTCTAATAATACCTGCTGCTGCCTCTAGAAATTTATCATCTACCCCTATACAAATGGCAATAATTTCATCAGTGATAGGACTTGTTTCAGTTGTCCTCGGATTACAAACTTCAATGATTTGGAATTCTCCGACAGGTCCAACTATACTAGCAATAGCCTTAGGTGTCTTTATATTAACTCTAATACCTCTGAAAAAATTGCTAATTTCAAAAAAAAAAATAGAATTGTCAAATTAAGATGAGTTCAATACATTCACATTCTAAAAAAAATCAAAGTTTGACCAAAAATCAAAGAATTGTTCTTGATCTCTTGCAAAACAGTGGTGAGCCTTTAAAGGCATACTTTATATTAGACAGTCTGAAGAAAGAGGGTTTAAACTCACCTCTTCAAGTTTACAGAGCTTTAGATAAATTGGTTGAATTAGGAAAAATTCACAAAATTGAGAGTATTAACTCATTTATAATATGTAATAACTCAAACTGTGCGAGCAATACCGCTTTTACCATTTGCGAGAGATGTGGAAAGGTAAAAGAGATTAAAAATAAATATTTAAAGGATAGTGTCAGTGATCTGGTTAAGGATAATCAATTAGAAATCACAAGGTATAACCTTGAATTTTATGTTTTGTGTAAGTCTTGCAAAATAAATTAATCAAAAACTAATCCTCAAATAAATCCCTATTTTATTGCATTTTTGACTATTGACATAAATAAAGACCTATATATATTGACCGACTTATTATGTACGCAGTTCTTAAATCAGTTGGTAAGCAATTTAAAGTGTCTCCAGGAGATGTTTTAAAGATTGATAAAATAGAGGGTAACGTTGGTGATACAATATCTTTTAAAGATATCGTTGCAGTTGGAAATGGAGATAAGTTTGAACTTGGTTCTCCAGCTGTAAAAGGTGCTGAAGTATCTGCAAAATTACTGTACCAGACAAGGGACGATAAGATTAGAGTTTTTAGAAAAAATAGAAGAAAACATTTTCAAAGAACTAAAGGTCATCGTCAATATATCTCTATACTAAAGGTCATGGCAATCAAGTCAGCCATAGGAGAAGAAAGCTTTAAAGAGCCGGTAAAGAAAGCTGCGCCGAAAGCAGAAACTCCAAAAAAAGTTGAAAAAAAGGCTGAAACTTCAAAAAATACTGAAGTAAAAGCTACAGAAACAAATAAAGTTGAAGCTAAAGCTGAGAAACCTAAAAAGGTTGAAGCTAAAGAAAAAAAGACTGTGAAAAAAGAAACAACTGAGGTAAAAAAGTAAAACTATGGCAACAAAAAAAGCAGGTGGAAGTTCCAAAAACGGAAGAGACTCGGCTGGTAGAAGGCTTGGGGTTAAAAAGTTTGGTGGAGAACACGTAATTCCTGGAAATATTATTGTTCGTCAGCGTGGTACAAAATTTTACCCGGGCGAAAATGTTGGGATTGGAAAAGATCATACTCTTTTCTCCTTAGTTGAAGGCAAAGTTCTGTTTAAAAAATCTCGAAACAGACAGTTTGTTTGCGTTAACTAAACCCACTTAAAAAAACCTCAAATTAAACTGTTATGGCATTTATAGATAAAGCAAAAATATATATTAAATCAGGAAATGGTGGGCACGGCGCTCTTAGTTTTCGAAGAGAAAAATTTGTGGAGTACGGAGGTCCTAATGGTGGAAATGGTGGAAAAGGTGGTGATGTTATTTTTCGAGGGAATAAAGGAATCAACACTCTCCAAAGATATCGTTTTAACCAGCATCATAATGCGCAAAATGGTATGGGTGGTGCTGGTCAATTAAAAACTGGCGCAAGCGGTAAAGACCTTATTTTAGACGTCCCTTGTGGAACTGAGATATACACCGAAGACATGAGTATTAAAATTCATGAGATTTTAAAAGATGATGAAACTTATCATTTTTTAAGAGGAGGTCAGGGAGGCAAAGGCAATGCTCACTTTAAAAGTTCTACTAATAGAGCACCTCGTAAGTTCCAACAAGGAGAAAAAGGACAAGAGTCAACTGTCAGATTAAAACTGAAAATATTAGCTGATGTTGGTTTGGTGGGAATGCCAAATGCAGGTAAATCTTCAATTTTAAATTTTGTAACGAATGCTAAGTCAAAAGTTGCTGATTATGCCTTTACAACACTTCATCCACACATCGGAATGGTTCAAAAAGAAGATCTTGAATTTGTATTAGCAGATATACCTGGACTCATAGAACATGCTAGTGCTGGGAAAGGACTAGGTCATGATTTCTTATCCCATGTTGAAAGATGTAAAATTTTAATTCATGTCGTAGATATCACTGAAGAAAAACCTTTTGAAAATTATAAAGTTATTCGACAAGAACTTTTAAATTATGGAGGTAAAATAGAACAAAAAAAAGAGATTATTGCACTAAATAAGATTGAAATTGCTGATCAGAAAAGGGTTGAGGAAATTAAAAAAGAATTTGAGACTTTAAATCAAGAAGTTAAATTGATTTCAGCTGCAACGGGCCATCAATTAGATCAATTAACAAATTTATGTTTGGAATATTTACAAGATGAATAAAAAATTTTTAGAATTAGCTAAAAAATCAAAAGTTATTGTCATTAAAGTTGGCTCAAATATTTTAGTTAATGAAAAGCATGTGCTGAGGAAAAAATGGCTAAGCTCCCTAATTGCAGATGTGAAAGAACTCCAAAAGAGAGGTTCTAAGATAATCATTGTTTCATCTGGTGCAATCGCTTTAGGTAGGAATATACTCTCAAAAAAAAAGTTGACTAATTTGCATGAAAAGCAGGCTGCTGCATCAATAGGTCAAATACAACTCTCGCAACAATGGCAAAAAGCTTTTGCAAAATTAAATATTCAAAGTTCTCAGATTTTAATAACAGCTGAAGATTTAAACGAAAGAAGAAAATATTTGAACATCAGAAATACAATTTACTCTCTCATGGATTTAAATGTTGTTCCAATAATTAATGAAAATGATACTACCTCGACAGAAGAAATTCGTTTTGGAGATAATGATAAACTTTCTGCTATGATTGCAAATGCCCTGTCAGCAGAGTTATTAATTTTATTATCTGATGTGAATGGTCTGTATACTGCAAATCCTAAAAAATCATTACAAGCTAAACTGATTACATCTGTTGAAGAGGTTGATCAACAAATAGAAAAATATATTGATAAAGATTTAAGTGAGTTTGGTTCTGGTGGGATGTTGGCAAAAATCAATGCTGCAAAACTCTGTATTCAATCTGGATCCACCATGATCATATCAAATGGTTTGGTGAATAATCCTTTGAGTAAGATTGATCCTCAATCTTCAACATGGTTTCACCCTTCCAAAAATATTCTGACAAGCCGCCAGCAATGGATTTGGAATAGACCAATACAAAAAGCAATTGTTCATATTGATGAAGGGGCCTCAAAAGCACTCAAGAAAAATTCAAGTCTGTTGGCAATCGGTGTAAAGTCAATCGATGGAAAGTTTTATCGTGGTGATACTGTTTCGATCCATTACAATAAAAAAGAGTTAGCTAGAGGCATGATTAATTATGATTTTCAAGAAATGGATAAAATAAAAGGTAAAAAATCATCAGAATTCAGTGAAATTCTTGGTTTTGTCCGAGAGGATGAGATTATTCATAAAGATAACTTGGTGAGATCGAGATGAGTGACTATTTTCAAGAAATTTTAAACCATTCAAAGAGGGCATCGAGTGCCATGTCTAAACTATCTGCAGAGGATAGAAGTAGAATTTTAATGAATATTAGTGGTTTTCTATTATCTAATAAAAATGAAATTTTAAAAGCTAATCAAGCAGATGTAGAAAGAGCTAAATCAAATAATATTTCTGCACCTATGATTAATAGATTAGTTTTGACTTCAGAAAAAATAGACCAACTATCTCGTGACGTAGAGAAAATAGCTCAAATGCAAGATCCACTTGATCAAACTTTAGAAAGTTGGACCAATGCCACTAATGGGTTGCAATTTACAAAAGTCTCAGTGCCTATTGGTGTGATTGGTATTATTTATGAGTCTCGACCTAATGTCACAATAGATGCTGCATGTCTTTGCCTTAGATCTGGAAATATTTCTATTCTTAGAGGAGGCTCTGAGTGTATCGAAACTAATAAAAAACTTTATGAGTGCATTCAAGATGCTTTAAAAGATTTAAATTTTGATACTCATCTTGTCTGTTTTATTCAAAATACTGATCGTAGTTTTGTTGAAGAGTTGTTAAAAGCTGAAGGAGATGTAGATGTGATTATTCCTCGTGGGGGAAAATCGTTAATTGAAACAATTTCTAAAAATTCAAGAGTTCCTACAATTAAACATTTGGAAGGTTTGTGTCATACTTTTTGGGATGAAGGATATGATAAAGATAAAGCCACTGAGGTCATCGCAAATGCCAAGCTGAGAAGACCAGAGATTTGTGGTGCAACAGAGACTTTACTTATACACTCTAATAATTCAGCAGAAGATATTTTATCTGTTTTAGATAATTTAAAATCACAAGGATGTGAAATTATTGGATGTAGTCGACTCAAAGATATTTATTCAATCGATCGAGATGCAACAGAAGAAGATTGGTCAACTGAATATTTAGATAAGAAAATTACAGTAAAACTAGTTGATAATGTTGAAGAATGTGTAGAGCATATAAACAAATATTCTAGTGGACATACCGAGAGCTGTTTAAGTAACAATCAACAATCTATAGAGTATTTCTTTCAAAACTGTAAAAGTGCCATTTTAATGAATAATGCTTCCACTCAATTTGCTGATGGTGGAGAATTCGGATTTGGAGCAGAAATAGGTATTTCTACTGACAAGCTTCATGTGAGAGGGCCAGTAGGAGCAAAACACCTAACAACATTTAAATATCAAGTAATAGGCAATCACACCACTAGGCCTTAATGGAATTCCGTAATAATTTTCAAGAATTAAAATCTCAGATCGAATATCTTAGCTCTTTGAACAAAGAGGATGTTACTCATATAATCAAATCTTCAATATATGAGTTAGAAAGTTTAAATTTTTTAAATGAAAAAGAATTAAATGAAATTAATAAAGTGACTCTTATAAGTGAGCCCTTTAATAACCTTTTCTTTAAATATAACAAAGAGCGTTTGATAAACAAAGGTGTAGTTTATATAGAGGAAGAAAACGATTTGCAATTTATTATATCTTTACTTTATTTTTTTAAACAAAGAGTGCCGATTTTATTTCATACAAGTTCAAAATTACAATTACAATTTATAGATATTCTAAATAAATTCCTCGAGGAAAATGGTGTCTCTAAAAAATTTTTGAGGAAAATAGATGAATAGAAAGATTGGACTGTATGGTGGATTTTTTAATCCCTTACACGAGGGACACGTTCATGTAATAGAAAGTTCAATAAAAAGTTTAAATCTGAAAAAACTATTTATCCTTCCCACTTATCAAAATCCTCTTAAAGCTAATCAAAATTTAAACTCAATAAATTCTCAATTATCAAATATCCGATCAAAAATTAAAGAGCCGTTAGTAAAAGTTTCTGACTTTGAACATCGTTATAAAATGAAATGTACCTATGATGTGTTGCAAAAAATTAAGACTAAATGTGACCTTAGCTCTTTTTATTTAATTATAGGGCTTGATCAGCTTGGTCATTTTCACAAATGGAAAGAATATGAGTGGATTTTAAAAAATATTAGTATTTGCGTTATTTATAGACCGAGATATGATGAATTTATTGAAAATTCAACAGTCCAAAAGCAATTCTCACATTTATTTATGCCTAATTTAAATAGTTTTATTAACTGCTCTACTCCTTGTTTCCATATTCTTGATAATATAGGTGTAGAGATGTCATCTAGTGAGTTACGAAATTCTTAATCACGATAAAGACCCTTCTGTTAAGGCTATAGTCGACAGTCTTGAAGACAATAAGGCTGAGAATATCTCAGTTATTTCTCTAAAAGGAAAGGCAGAATTCGCTGAGTTCATGATCGTTGCATCCGGGCGATCAAATAAGCATGTAGACTCAGTTTCAGATAAGGTTTACCGATACCTTAAGAAAAATAAACTTTATTGCAATAAACCAGAAGGAAAGCCCCTTTGCGACTGGACGGTCATTGATGCTGGACATGTTTTAGTGCATATTTTTAGAAATGAAGTTAGAGAAATATACGATTTGGAAAAACTATGGTCTGAAGACTTCAACACGATCAATACTGCCTCTTAAAAAATCAAATATGCTCAAAATATTTTTTATTTTAATTTTAATCTTTAATGTGAATGTCAGTCTTTCTGATACTAAAGAAACCTATAAACAATTAAGTATTTTCAACGAAGTTTATAACCGAGTAAAAAATCAATATGTTGAAGAGGTAACTGATAAAGAGTTAATAGAAAAAGCTTTGAATGGGATGCTACAGGCTCTGGATCCTCATTCAAGTTTTATGAGTGAAGAAATTTATAAAGAAATGCAGATGGACACATCAGGTTCTTTTGGTGGATTAGGCATCGAAATCACGACAGATAAAGGTTTCATAAAAGTAGTCTCTCCAATTGACGATACCCCTGCCTATAAGGCTGGAATTTTAGCTGGAGATTATATAACGCATTTAGATGGCACATCAGTAGTTGATATGACTTTAAAGGAAGCAATTGATATTATGAAAGGTGAACCAGGGACCACTATAACTTTAACAATTTTTAGATCTTCCGAAGATCCATTCGATGTCGATATTAAAAGAGATATAATTAAAGTTGCATCTGTTAAACATCGTTTGATTAATGATGTAGGATACATAAGAATAATTCAATTTAATGAGCAAACAACAACAGGATTAAAAAAAAGTATAAAAGAACTTGAAGATGATACTGATGCTCCAATTGGTTATGTTCTGGATTTAAGAAATAATCCAGGGGGATTATTAAATGAGTCTGTATCAGTTACAGATATGTTCCTTGATAAAGGAGAAATAGTTTCAATCAGAGGAAGAGAAAAGAAAGATGTTCAAGTTTACTCTGCTAAAAAAGGAGATCTAATTAATGGAAAACCATTGATTATATTAATCAATGAGGGTTCTGCTTCGGCATCTGAAATTGTTGCTGGTGCATTACAAGATCATGATAGAGCAGTAATTATGGGTATAAAGTCATTTGGAAAAGGTTCTGTGCAAACCATTATACCTATTGACAGCGGTGCAATCAGACTCACCATCGCAAAGTATTACACACCAAGCGGGGATTCAATACAAGCAGTTGGTATTGAGCCGGATGTTGTAGTGCCTAGAGCTGAACTAAATGTGATTGATAATAACTTTACGTTTAGAGAGTCAGATTATCGTGAAGCTTTAGATAATGAGACAAATGAAGAAAGTGAGGAGGAAGAGTCAACTGATGATATTCTTGAAAGAGATTATCAGCTATCTCGTGCCATTGATGCAGTCAAAACCATAGCTGTATTAAATTAATGAAAATAAACCCCAAAGATTATCGACCAAATGTTGGTATGATGATTATTAATCAAAATAAAGAAATATTTGTTGGAAAAAGAATAGACCACCCTTCAGAATTTTGGCAAATGCCACAAGGTGGGATTGATCCCAAAGAAAAATCTGAAGTGGCAGCTCTTAGAGAAATGGAGGAAGAGGTTGGTATAAAAAAAAATAAAGTTAAATTAATCTCACAGAGCAAAGACTGGTATTACTATTCTTTACCTAAAGACTTATCAAAAACTCTTTGGAAAGGTAAATACAAAGGTCAGCGTCAAAAATGGTTCTTGTATGAATTTAAAGGCAGTGAGAAAGATATAAATATTGAAACATCTCACCCTGAATTTTCTGATTATAAATGGGTTAAACCAGATTTTTTGGTTCCCAACATAGTGCCTTTTAAAAAAGCAATTTACGAAAAATTATTAAAAGAATTTAAAGACTATTTATAAGGCGGATTATTTACCACTTGTTCAAACGTACCAAGAGCAGTTTCATTACCCTCTAGTTCTTGATAGGTTTTAGATTGTTGGTAGTTAGAGCTATTAACATCAGACAATGGCTCTATTTGATCAACTAAGACCTCACAAACCTTTTCTTTTAGCATAACCAAACCACCTGACACAAAGAAACTCTCATCGACTTTGTTTGAAGACATAATTGCCATTTGACCAGGTCGCAAAGAGCTGATGAACGGAGAATGATTAGGCATTGCAGCAAAATCACCCTCTGCTCCTGGCAAAACTGCCATTTCAACTTCTTTTTCAAAAATCACTTTTTGAGGAGATACGACCTTCAAATTAATCATAACTACTTCGTTGCTTCCTCAGCCATTTTTTTAGCTTTTTCTAATGCTTCTTCAATTGTTCCAACCAAATAGAAAGCTGCTTCAGGAATATGATCGTAGTCACCTTTGACCAATCCATCAAAACCTTTGATGGTATCCTCTAAAGAAACAAACTTACCTGGTGAGCCAGTAAACACCTCTGCAACATGGAAAGGTTGACTCAAGAAACGTTGAATTTTTCTAGCTCTTGATACAACGAGCTTATCTTCTTCAGATAATTCATCCATACCTAAGATTGCAATAATATCTTGTAAACTTTTGTATGTTTGAAGAGTTTTTTGAACATCTCTTGCAACTTGATAATGCTTCTCACCCAGAGTTCTTGGCTCCAAGATTCTAGAAGTGGAGTCTAAAGGATCCACTGCAGGATAAATACCAAGTTCTGCAATTGATCTGTTTAACACAGTAGTTGCGTCTAAGTGAGAAAATGATGTTGCAGGTGCAGGGTCAGTTAAATCATCAGCAGGAACATAAATCGCTTGTACAGATGTTATTGATCCTTTGTTAGTAGTCGTAATTCTTTCCTGAAGTGCGCCCATATCTGTAGCCAAGGTAGGTTGATATCCCACAGCTGATGGAATACGTCCTAGTAAAGCCGAAACCTCTGATCCAGCTTGTGTAAACCGGAAGATGTTGTCAACAAAGAATAGGACGTCTTGATTTTCCTCATCTCTAAAATATTCAGCTTGTGTTAAACCTGATAAAGCAACTCTTGATCTAGCTCCTGGAGGTTCATTCATTTGACCGTAAACTAGAGACACTTTTGAAGTATCGCCCTCAAGATTGATAACACCTGACTCAATCATTTCATGGTAAAGATCGTTCCCTTCACGAGTTCTTTCTCCCACTCCAGCAAAAACAGAGTATCCACCATGGGCTTTAGCTACGTTGTTAATTAATTCCATGATTAAAACAGTTTTTCCAACACCAGCACCACCAAACAGACCAATTTTTCCACCCTTAGAGTAAGGTGCTAAAAGATCGATAACTTTAATACCTGTAACAAGAACTTCGGTTTCGGTTGATTGATCAACAAAATCAGGAGCTGCTCTGTGAATAGGAAGAGATTTTTTTGATTCAATTGGACCTCGCTCGTCAATAGGTTCACCGATGATGTTCATAATTCGACCTAACGTTTCTGGTCCGACTGGCACAGAAATAGGATCACCATTGTCTTGAACTTCTTGGCCTCTTTGAAGACCCTCCGTTGCGTCCATAGCTATAGTTCGAACAGTATTTTCACCAAGGTGCTGCGCTACTTCTAAAATTAAATCTTGATCACCTACTTTTGTAGATAATGCATTTAAAATTGGGGGTAATTCTCCTTCAAAGGCGACGTCAACTACAGCCCCTAATACCTGTGTGACTTTTCCTGCCTTATTACTTGCCATTTGTTGCTCCTTTCCTAAACAGCTTCTGCTCCAGAAATAATTTCGATAAGTTCTTTTGTGATGAATGCTTGTCTTGTTCGGTTATATGTTAGTGTCAACCGATCAATCATGTCTCCCGCATTTCTTGTTGCGTTGTCCATGGAAGTCATTCTTGCTGCATGCTCAGACGCAGAGCTTTCAAGAACACTTCTATAAATTTGTGTTAAAAAATTTCTTGGAACCAGATACTCTAAAAGTTCATTTTTATCAGGTTCAAATTCAAAAATAGCATTATTGGATTCACTCTCATCTTCACTATTTTCATCATTACTTAAAGGTATCAACGATTGATATGTAGGCTCTTGTGAAATCGCAGAAACAAACTTATTAAATAGAATAGAAACTTCATCTATTTCATTATTTTCGAATAGTTCCATAATTTTATTTTTTATTTCCTCTGAAACCTGAAGTTGTCTATCATTAGAATTTAAATCTTCAAAACTAGCCACAATATCTAAGTCTGTTTTTTTATAAAAACTGGATGCTTTTTTGCCAACAGTCATAATTTTGACAGACTTACCTTGTCCTTGTTGATCACTAATCCATTTTTTTGCGTTTCTAAAAAGATTTGAGTTGAAACCTCCACATAGACCACGGTCAGAAGAGTTTATTATTAAAAGACTAATTTTTGAATTTTCTCTACCAGTTAAGATTTCTGGTAAGTCAGCGCTATTTTTAGTATTTCCAGCCAAAGATGAAAGAATAAAACTTAAGCTATCTGCGTAGACCCTCGATGACTCAGCTAATTCTTGAGCTCGGCGTAACTTACTCGCAGCTACCATCTTCATCGCAGATGTAATTTTTCGAGTGGATTTAACACTTGAAATTCTGTTCTTTAATTCTTTTAAATTTGGCATTAACTATAATTAGCTGTGAATTTTTCTAAATAATCCTCGATTTTTTTATCAGACTCATCGCTGAAATTACCTGTATTATTAATTTCGTCAAAAATATCTGAATGATCGGCACGAAATCCCTCAAGAAACTTAACTTGAAAATCTGTGATTTTGGATATTTCAATTTTATCCAAGAAACCCCTAACACCTGAGTACAAGCTTAAAACTTGATCAGCCACTGACATCGGGACGTATTGATCTTGTTTTAATAGTTCTGTTAACCTCTCACCTCTTGCAAGTAACTGTTTGGTAGAAGCATCAAGGTCTGATGCAAATTGAGAGAAAGCGGCCATTTCACGATATTGGGCTAACTCTAATTTGATTTTACCAGCAACCTTTTTCATAGCTTTAGTTTGTGCTGCGGAACCCACACGGCTCACTGATAAACCAACATTAATTGCTGGTCTAATACCTGAGAAAAACAATTCTGTTTCTAAGAAAATTTGACCATCTGTAATTGAAATCACATTAGTTGGGATAAAAGCAGATACATCACCAGCTTGAGTTTCAATTACGGGAAGTGCTGTTAAACTACCTCCACCATTCTCATCGTTCATTTTAGCTGCTCTTTCTAATAGACGAGAGTGAAGATAAAAAACATCACCAGGAAACGCTTCACGCCCTGGCGGTCTTCTAAGCAATAAAGACATTTGTCTATACGCAACAGCTTGTTTTGATAAGTCATCATAAACGATTAGACCGTGCATTCCATTATCACGGAAAAACTCACCCATAGAGCAACCTGCATAAGGAGCTAAAAATTGGAGTGGTGCTGGATCAGAAGCTGAAGCTGCAACCACGATGGTGTATTCCATGGCTCCATTTTCCTCTAAGGTTTTAACAACCTGAGCAACTGTTGATCTCTTTTGCCCAATAGCTACATAGATACAATATAATTTTTTTGATTCATCATCAGACTGGTTAATTTCCTTTTGGTTAATTATGGTGTCAATAGCAACAGCTGTTTTGCCAGTTTGTCTATCACCAATAATCAATTCACGCTGCCCTCGACCAACAGGGACTAGTGAGTCAAGGGCTTTGAGCCCTGTCTGCATTGGTTCGCTTACACTTTGTCTAGGAATAATACCAGGTGCTTTAACTTCTATTCTACTAGACTCACTACTTTGGATAGGACCTTTACCATCAATAGGATTTCCGAGAGCATCGACAACTCTTCCTAACAAGCCTTTACCAACAGGTACCTCAACAATCTTTTGTGTTCTTTTAACTGTATCGCCTTCTTTAATACCTCTATCATCACCAAAAATAACAATACCAACATTGTCCTCTTCAAGGTTAAGTGCCATTCCCTGGACACCACCAGTAAATTCTACCATTTCACCTGCTTGGACATTGTCCAAACCATAAACTTGAGCAACTCCGTCACCAACTTTTAGGACAGTTCCTACTTCTGAAATATCTGCTTGGCTTTCAAAGTTATTAATCTGATCTCTTATGATAGAAGAGATCTCCGATGCTTTTATTGACATTAAATGTCTCCTTTCACATTGTTGGTAAATTTAGAAACTTGATTAAGAATACTTAGATCGATCATCTTTGATCCAATCACTACAGTCATTCCTCCTAGTAAAGAATTGTTTACGTGGAACTCTAAATTAATTTTGGAACCATATTGGTTATGTAACAAATCCTGGATACTATTTTTTATTTCATCATTAATAGTATGAGATGTTGTTACTTTAGCTTTTTGATATCCCCTTTTTTCAAAAAGAACATCCTGAAAATCAGACAAAACATTTTCAAATAGATTAAGTCTTTTATTTTTTTTTAGTGTGTTTATAAGACCAGATAAAATTTTTTCAGATGACAATCCTTGGATTATTTTTAATAGAATATTTGATTTTAATTCATTTTTGGTTAGAGGTGATTTTAAAAGTGAGGATAACTCTTGGCTGTCGGCCATAGTCTCAGATAAACTTTGTGCATCTTTTAGCAAGGCATCTAATTCTTCGTTTTTGACTGAGTCAAACAAGGCAGTAGAATACCTTTTAGATGCGATTTTATTGGTCATTTTGTATAGTTAACCTCAATTTTTTATCACATCACTAGGCCAACCGGCATCATACAAATGACGCATCAAGCGATTGATAGTGGATCAATGTCAATATTTAGAAAACGCCTGTATTTTGGGGCTATTTTTGACATTAAGATATCTATTTTTTTTCTCAAAGCCTTATATGTCCTCTCTTTAAAATAAAAATTCTCATGAAAATGCTTCATTTTATATGGAATCAATGAGGGGACAGGCCCTAAAATATCAAGTTTACTCTTTTTCGATATATCAAGAATTTCTTGGCAAGCCTCTCTTATAGCTGAGACATTAGGGTGGATTAATTGAATTTGAACAATTTTGTAAAATGGAGGTAAGTTGTTCTCTTCTCTTCTTTGAAGTTCTAATTTTATAAATTGATCTCTACTTTGGTTCTTAAGTGAATTGTATATCGAATGCTTAGGATTGTAAGTTTGAATTAAGACCTTACCCCTGTTACCCTCTCTACCAGATCTCCCTGCTACTTGTTGCAAAAGCTGGTATGTTTTTTCCATAGCTCTGAAATCAGGACTATACAGACTTGAGTCTGCATCAATAATATTTACTAATTTTAAATTTGGAAAATGAAAAGACTTCCCTATTATTTGTGAGCCAATCAATAGACTAGTATTTAAATTAAATATATTTTCAATGATTTCTTTTTTATTTTTTTTTGATTTTAATGTGTCACTCGAAAATAATTGATTTGAGTATCCTGGAAAAAGGCGTGTAACTTCCTCTTGAAGTCTTTCTAACCCTATACCAATCGATATAAATTTATCAGATGAACACATCTTACATATTTGGTTAGGCTCAAAATAATTTGAACAATGATGACAAATGAGTCTATCAATTTTTTTGTGATAAACTAAATTTGCCGCACAATTTTGACACTGTATTGGTGCATGACAACTTGCACATATTTTGGATGGGGCATAGCCACGTCTATTGAGAAAAAATAAAACTTGTCCTTTTTGTTTTAGGACCCTATTTGTTTCATCAAATACTTGTTTTGATATCCAGGCCCTAGAGCTAGGTTTTGATTGATTCATGTCAACAATTTCAACTGATGGTAATTGAGTTTTATGAAATTGATTGGAAAGATGATGAATATGAAATTTTCGCTGATTAGAATTATGAAGACTCTCTAATGATGGAGATGCGCTTATTAAAAGACATAAAGCCTTTGAACATTTTGCTTTATATATAGCCATATCTCTTGCTTGATATTTTGGGCCCTCTTCTTGTTTATAAGATGAGTCGTGCTCTTCATCGCATATAATTAATTTTAAATTCTTGAAAGGAAGTAAAACTGATGACCTTGCTCCAACTAAAACGCATGGTTCGCCTGATAAAAGAGATCTGATTATTCTAGCTTTTTGAATTTTTGATTGTTTAGAGTGCCAAATAAAGGGCCTACAACCAAAATATTTAAAAAATCTTTTAGACCATTCTTCAGTTAAAGCTATCTCTGGTAAAAGTATTAAAGATTGATTTCCCCTGACTAAATTTGACTCAACAGCTTTTAAATACAACTCTGTTTTACCCGAACCTGTAACACCATCTATAAGGTGAACTTGAAAATTATTATTTTTATTAATTTGAAGTGATTTAAAAATATTTTCTTGATCAGTGTTTAAAGAAATTTTTTGCGCCATGCCATCAAAAATAAAACTATCTGTAGTTTGGGAAATTTTTCTTTCTTCTAATAATTTCAACCAATCTTTTTTTGATAGATTGTATTGATGAATGAGATTTTTTTGATTTTCATAAATTTTATTTTCAAAAAGATAATAATTTTTTAATTGTGTATTAGGAAATTGTTGTATTGCCATCTTCAAAACCATACCTAAATCTATGAAGCAATGTATTGACACATACTTGTAAAAATCAATGTTTTCTGTGCAAACAGCAAATTGATAATAATTACTTATTGAAAGTACTTTTTTGAGATCAAATTTTAAATCTTTAATGTTTGTTTGAGATATAATTACTCCTGCTGATTTTCTTTTTCTTAAAGGAATTTCAACGATAGAGCCTACCTCAATAGAATGCGAGTATTTATAAGTCAGGCTCTCATTTATTTGCCCTATTGGCATAACTTGGTAGTAATAATCCATTTTTAAATTTTGATTCTAATTTATAATATAATGTAATGAATTTTATTGAACTGTTAGAACAGTTAAAAATAGATAAATCCTCAATTCAAGACTTTGATAAATGGGCTACTTATTTAAAAGACATAAAAGGCCACTCGGAAAACACTTATAGATCGTACTGCTTTGATGTATGTGATTTTTTAATTTTCTTTAAATTCTATAATGGAAATTCCGTATATTTATCAAATTTAAAAGATTTAAATTTGCAGACATTTAGGGCTTGGTTGGCAGATCTCAGTGAGAATAGAAAATATAAAAATATTTATAAAAAACCATTATCGGCAAGGTCAAGGAGAAGAGCGATTAGTTCTATTAAAAATTTTTTTAAGTATTCATCACTAAATAATGATTTATATAAAGTTGCTTATAGCGAGGTTCAATTATTAAAAAATCCAAAAATTCCAAGATCCCTTCCCAAACCTATAGCAGAGGGAGATATTGAGCTTTTAATTGAAGAGTTAAAAAAAATATCAAAAAAAAGCTGGATTCAAAAAAGAAATATAGCTTTGCTTTATCTTTTGTACGGATGTGGGCTACGAATAAATGAAGCGCTATCTATTACTAAAAGCCATTTAATTGATAAAAGTTCTCTTACAATCTTGGGTAAAGGTAATAAAGAAAGATTAGTGCCAGTTCTTGATATTGTAGCTAACTCATTAGAAAATTATCTAAAAGAAATACCATATGATTTGCCAAGCGATGTTTCGATATTTGTGGGAGATAGAGGTAATCCGCTTAAAGCCTCGGCTTTCCAAAGAGATTTGAAGAATGCCAGAGTTAATTTGGGGCTACCAAAAACAGCAACACCTCACTCATTAAGACATAGTTTTGCAACTCACTTATTAAAAAATGGTGGGGATTTAAGAATAATTCAAGAATTACTAGGACATAGTTCGTTATCTACAACTCAAATATACACTGAAGTAGATGACATAAGTTTAGAAAAAACTTATAAAGAAAAAAACCCTAGTAAGTAAATTTAGATTTTACCTCTAACTATAAAATGAGAATTGATTATATCTTTCTTTGAATATTTTAACCTATTACCTTTTAGGTCTTTTACAGTACCACCTGCTCCCTCTACAACCGCTTGTGCTGCTGCAGTGTCCCATTCAGAAGTAGGTCCCAGCCTAGGATATAAGTCTGCCAAACCCTCTGCTATCATACAAAACTTTAAAGAACTACCAGCTTGAAGAGTATCAAAATTATTAAACTGAGATAAATAAGTTTTAGTCTCATGATTGAGATGACTTCTGCTCGTAACAATCTTTAATTTATCGGATGGTGATTGCACAGAAATAGGTTTGATATTGTCGTTTAATAACTTGTATGAACCTTTGTTAAGACCCCCAAAAAATAATGTCTTATCTTTTGGAATGTAAACAAACCCTTGGGTGGGATAATTGTTGTTAATCAAAGCAATATTAATTGTAAATTCACCATTCTTATTGATAAATTCTTTAGTACCATCCAAAGGATCAACTAACCAGTATTTTGACTCATCAGTATATTTTTGCTCACCCTCCTCTGAAATTATGGGGTAAGCTGAAATAGATGATAATAAATCAGAAATGTGTTCATGTGATGCTAAATCTGCTTCTGTTAATGGACTTTTATCGTCTTTTAATTCAATACTTTGATCATAATTATCATAAATATTAAGAATTTTTTGGGAACATAACTCAAGATTTTCACTGATTTCATTGAAAAACTCAAATTGTCGTATTATGTTATTATTTGTCATGTTTTTAAAATTTTACTTTTTTTTATATACATTTAGATTATTTTTTGTATTTTTCCAATAATACGACAAATGGTCAATTATAATGAATCATACTTTATTTTTTAAAATTAACCCATCAATAAAATTTCCAGCTTGGGATAGCGATAGTCATTATAAATTCCTTTTTAGTAAAAATTTATTTAAAACAAAAAGATCTTATGAAAGGTGGTTGGAAAAAATATCAATATTTCCAGAGAATTTAAATATAGAAAGCTTTTTAAACATACATGCAGGCCGTATAAACAAATTAATTTATGAAGATTCCATAAAAAAATTTGAAAAACAAAGATCACTTATTTTGTTTATCCAATACGTTGAGATAAATAATAATAAATTTTTATTTGCAAATGATAGACGTAATGGAAGACTATGGGTCAAAGTTAAGTCAAATAAAATAAAAGATATATCTGAGAGTTTAAAATATTTCTCAAAATTAAGAAAAAAAAATATTATTATTTTTCCAGACGCTTATCTTCTTAAAATTTTTCTTGATCAAAAAATTGATGAAAATCAAATTAACAATAAATTCAAACTTTCAATTCATTTTCCTGAGTATTTATTTTATATAAATGATCTCAAAATTTATGATACAAAACTACATAATAAATTTAATTTACCTCCAAACAGTTATCTGTCAGATCTAGAAGCGGAAAGTATTCATATTATCAGAGAAGTAGTTAGTGAAACAAAAAATCCTGTCATGCTTTACTCAATAGGAAAAGATAGTTCAGTGATGTTGAGGCTTGCTCAAAAAGCTTTTTACCCTAGTCTTCCCCCATTCCCACTACTACATGTTGATACTCGATGGAAGTTCCGAGAAATGTATTTATTTAGAAATTGGGTAGAAAAAAATAGTGGTATGAAGCTAATAACACATATTAATCCTGATGGTATTAAATCAAATATTAATCCCTTTGATCATGGCTCTGCTCTCCACACTGATATAATGAAAACTCAAAGTCTAAAACAAGCCTTGGATAAGCATAAATACGATGCTGCTTTTGGTGGAGCAAGAAGAGATGAAGAGAAATCAAGAGCTAAAGAAAGGGTTATTTCATTCCGAAACCCCTCTCATCAATGGGACCCCAAAAATCAGCGTCCAGAGCTTTGGTCTTTATATAACTCTAAAGTCAATAAGGGTGAAAGCACAAGGGTTTTTCCATTATCTAATTGGACAGAATTAGATATTTGGCAATATATATACCAAGAACAAATACCAATAGTTCCCTTATATTTTGCAAAAGTTAGACCTGTAGTCGTGAGAGATGGAATGATTATCATGGTCGATGATGATCGATTTAATATTCAGTCTAACGAAAAAATTGAATTAAAAAGAATTAGGTTCAGAACACTTGGCTGTTATCCCTTAACTGGTGCTATTGAATCAAATGCAAATTCACTTGAAGACATTGTTCTTGAACTTCTTCAATCCAAAACATCCGAAAGACAAGGAAGAGCTATCGATACAGACTCAAGTAGCTCTATGGAAATCAAAAAAATTGATGGTTATTTTTAAATGTATAAAGCCAGTACAATTAGTAGATACTTAAAAAGTCAAGCATCCCTTAATCTATTAAGGTTTATCACTTGTGGATCTGTTGATGATGGTAAAAGTACATTAATTGGGAGGATGCTTTATGAGTCTCAAATGATATTTGATGATCAAGTTGCTTCCTTAAAAAACGACTCAAAAAAATATGGAACACAAGGTGAAAATATAGATTTTGCATTACTGGTCGATGGTTTATCAGCTGAGAGAGAACAAGGTATTACCATAGATGTTGCATATCGATTTTTTTCAAGTAGCAAAAGAAAGTTTATTGTAGCAGATACACCAGGTCACGAGCAATACACTAGAAATATGGCGACTGGGGCCTCAACAGCCGAGTTAGCTATCTTGCTTGTTGATGCCCGTAATGGCATACTTACACAAACTAAGAGACATTCTTTCATTGTATCTCTTCTTGGAATTAAAAGTATTATCTTGGCAATTAATAAAATGGATTTAGTTAACTATGATAAAAATATTTACGAAAAAATAAGCTCTGAATACATATTATTCTCCAAAAAATTAAATTTTGAAAATATTCAAAGTATTCCTATATCAGCACTTAAGGGAGATAATATTCACAAAAAATCTAAATACATGAAATGGTACAATGATAAAACCCTATTTGACTATTTAGAAACTACTAAAACTAAAATACAAAGCTCAGATAGTTTTGTTCTTCCTGTTCAAAGTGTCAATAGACCTAATTTAAATTTCAGAGGATATTCAGGAACCATCGCTGAGGGAAAAATTAGAAAGGGTGATGAGTTAATTTCTCTTCCGTCAAATCAAAAAGTAAAAGTAAAAGAAATTTTTATAGGCGAAAGATCACTTAAAACAGCAAATTTAAAGCAAAGTATTACACTTACCATAGACAAAGATATAGATACCTCTAGGGGCGATATATTCTGCTCAAAAAACTCCACAGTTGATATGGCTGACCAATTTAACATGAATGTTATTTGGATGTCAGAGGATAAGGGTTTTGCTGGAAGAACTTATTTAGCGAAAATTCATAATATCTCAACCAGTATTAAAATTATGAACATAAAAAAAATTTATGATGTAAATACCTTAGAATTTGCAGCTGGAAATGAACTTAAACTCAATGATGTTGCAGAAATTTCTATCTCATTTAACAAAGCTGTTCCCTTTTCGACTTTTAAAGAAAATAAAATTTTGGGATCTTTAATTATTATTGATCCAATCAATAATCAAACTATTGGAATGGGAATGATAAACTTTTCTCTTCATAGATCACAAAATATTCAATTTCAAAACTTAACCATCAATAAAAATTTAAGAGAAAAGATTAATGGTCATAAAGGTCAAGTGCTGTGGATGACAGGTCTTTCAGGATCAGGAAAATCCACTATTGCTAATGAACTAGAAAAAATATTATATTCTCAAGGTAAAAAAACATACATTCTTGATGGAGACAATATCAGACACGGATTAAATAAAGATTTAGGTTTTACAGACAAAGATAGAGTTGAAAATATAAGACGAGTTGCAGAGGTGGCAAAACTTATGTGTGACGCTGGACTAATTGTAATCACTGCTTTTATATCACCATTTAGATTAGAAAGAGAAATGGCTCGATCACTTTTTGAAAAGAATGATTTTAAAGAAATTTATATTTCAACTCCTTTAAAAGTAGCTGAAAAGAGAGATCCAAAAGGTTTATATAAGAAGGCAAGACAGGGTAAAATACCAAACTTCACAGGCATAGACAGTATCTATGAAAAACCTACAAATCCTGAACTGGAAATTGATACCTCTAAAGTTTCTTTAAGTGAGGCTGTTAAAAAAATATCGAGTATTATTACTTAAGTCGAATTTCCAATTGTTGAAATTTAGTCATATCAAAAACTATGTTTTCAAAAACAACATCTTCAAAATTTAAATCAGGGTTTAATGAAAAACCGAATGGTTCTAGAGGTTGACCTTTAAAATCTCTTGAAAATTCTCCATTTCCATCAGTATCTTGAAAAGCAAATAAGCCAATATTGATATGTGGGAATGCTTTTAAATTAATCCTATTAAATTTGTTAATATCCTTTTCTACAACGATAAATAGGGGTGCGGAATTTTCCTCAAAATAAAATTTCCTATCATACCCCAGAATGTGAATTGGGCTTGAAGCATCAACAAAACCTGTGATTTTTGCTGTGAGATGATCTGAATATGAAGTTTTTATTACAAAAAAAGCCTGAAAAATCAGGAAATAAATGATCAATTTAATACTAGCCAGATAGCTGTGCATAACTTTTGAAAGATTAATATATTTTCACAAAAGTTGTACAAACAATTTGATTGGATTTAAAACAAAAGAACAAACTACAAAAAAAACTTGAAAAACATGGTTTTTTTTTTAATTAATTTGAAATGTATTATCATCATTCAACCAATAAACTACATGCATAATGAATAACTGTGGATAACTCTGTTTAAAAGTATTAATTTATCCTTGGTTATGAAAAAAGGATACATCATTGTGAGAGTTTCAATTCACAAAAAGGAATTATTTCAAAAATATCCTCCTTTATCAACTGAAGTGATGAAAAAATATGGGGGTAAATACATAATTAGAGGTGGAAAAACTGAAGTTTTTGAGGGGGAATGGCCTGTAGACAGAACTACCGTAGTAGAGTTTGAAAGTTTTGAAAGTGCTAAAAAATGTTATGAGTCTGTTGAATACTCAGAGGCTATGAAAATTAGGCAAAATAGTACAAAAAGTGACCTCATATTAATAGAGGGATATTAATTCTTTTTAAAAAATTGATCGGCTAATTTGAGTTTGTCTTTTTTCTTTTTCAATAAAGTCTCAAGGTTTTTGATTTCTAATTTATGATTGCCAATCATCCCCTCAATTTCTTCAACACTCAAATCATCTAAATCAATTGGTTTTATTTTTTTTGGCTCTTCTTCATCAAACATTTGTTTTATATCCTTCCTTTGTCCAAATAATTGGAAAAAAACTTTCATCTAACTCATCTGTTTCTAATTTTTTATATTTTTTGTAAATTCTCGCTGTACCTCCTGTGTTTGTAGGATGAAACTTTGAGTCAGAAGGAACGCAATGAGCAACGATTGCTCTTCTATTACTGTTTGTATTATTTATACCTGACCCATGCCATGTGTATCCATGATGAAATGCTACTCCACCTGCTGGAACTTCAACATATTGAATTTGAATTTCCTTATTTAATTTTGACGCATAATCATTTAACTCTTTTTTATAATCACTAGGAGAGTGAAATTGTCCTTTAGGAGGACTTAATCCCCAAAGGTGTGATCCTTTTACATATTCAAGTGTCCCTTTTTCTTTATCGACATTATCGATGGGCATCCAACATGTCATCATAGTTTGCGGTACAATCCAATCATCGTACGCAGCATCTTGATGATAAGCTAAAGTTTTACCTCCAGGTGGTTTCCATAAAATATTGTCTTGTAAAAGTCTTGATCCGCTCCAGCCCATTAGTTCAGCACAAGCTTTTCCTAAAAATTCATTGCAAACTATTTCCTTTATAGAATTATCTGATTTCCAAGCGTTACAAATTTGTCTAGTAACATCTTTGGGTCCACTTTCAAACTTCCAATTCCACTCGTCAGGTTCAATACCTGTTTCAAAGTTTCCATTAAATAAACCATGAAACCTCTCATACAATCGCTCAAAATGGGTCGTATCAAGAAAACTCTCAATAATCAAAAAACCATTTTTTTGAAAATCTTTTTTTTGATCCTCATTTAAAGAAATTTCTATCATTATAAAAATTTAATCATCCTTTATGAAATATATTTTAGATTATCATTTAAATAAATTGACATTTTTGTTAGATTTCTGATAATCCAATGATGTTAAAAAAACTAATATTAATAATACTTTCCTCATTTTTTTTAATCACTAGTTGCGCAACTGTGAGCGAAAAAGCTAATGACGCTTACGATTCTGTAGCGGGTGCAGTATCTAAAGGTTACAACAAAATTAAAGATACAGTAACCGGCGACGACGACGATTAAGTTTAGCGCTTTACAAGGCGTGCCCTTTGCTAAGTTCAAATTAATTTAATTTAATGAAATTTATATCTCTCCAACATATTTCAATTGAGGATCCGGGGACGTTTAAAGATTTTCTTATAGAGGATGGTCATAGTATAACAACTATCCAATTGGATGAGGGTGATAGTATTCCAAATAATTTAGATGAATTTGACGCTATGCTTTGTATGGGTGGGCCTATGGATACATTTATGGAGGATCAATATCCATGGTTAGTAGCTGAAAAAAAAGCAATAGGTGAATATGTTTTAAACCTTAAGAAACCTTTTTTAGGGTTTTGCTTAGGATGTCAGCTTTTAGGTGAGGTATTAGGAGGAAAAGTAGTTGAGTCTAAACCACCTGAAATTGGCGTATTGGATATTAACATTGAAGCAAGTGCCAAAGAAGATCATATTTTTGATTTTCTTCCAAATAAAATAAAAGCATTGCAATGGCATTCTTATGAAGTGGTAGGTTTGGAGACTAACTCTAAAGTGAGAGTTATAGGTACCTCGCCCTCAACAAAATATCAAATATTTGGTTATGACAAGTATGCCTATGGAATTCAATTTCATTTAGAAATTCGAAAAACCACTGTTGATGATTGGGCTAAAGTTCCTGAATATAAAAATGCTCTCGAAAAATCACTCGGTGCTGATGCCTTACCTCAAATGAAAGATATGGTAGCTAAAGAAATTGATACTATGATGATGCAATGCAACCAAATGTATAAAAATTTCGTTAAACTAACTAATAATTAGTTTTTTATAAACTTAATTTAGATGCACAGAAGAAATTTTATAAAAAAGGTTATACTTTTTTCATTTTCCTTTGTAATTCTAAAGACAAAAATTATGGCAAACTCGCTCTTTAAACCTTTCAATCTAGTAGATGGGGTCTTTGTTAATAACTACGTTTCACATAAAAGTAGTTTCAAAGATTTTTGGAAATGGAGGAGGGAATCAAGTAAGCCAGAACCTATTTCGTTTCCTATTATTGAAAATGACCCTGAATATTTAAAATCTAATAAATCAAAAAAAACAATTACTTGGATTGGTCATTCAACTTTTTTAATACAAATTGATGGTGTAAATATATTAACTGACCCCCATTTCACTAAAAGAGCTTCTCCTCTGAGTTTCATGGGACCATCAAGAACAACACCTCCTGGATTAAAAATAGAGGAACTGCCGTTTATTGACTTTGTTTTAATTTCTCATAATCACTACGACCATCTAGACTCAAAGACTATCCAGCTTTTATTAAAAAAACAAAGTGTAAATCAACCTACATTTTTTGTACCATTAAAATTAAGAGATATTTTATCAAAATTAGGTGCAAGAAATATTATGGAACATGAATGGTGGCAAATGACTCAGTTTAAAGACTTAGAAATTCACTCTGTCCCAGTACAACATTGGAGTAAGAGAACATTTAACGATACAAATAAAACACTTTGGTGTGGTTGGGTTGTTAAATCAAATAGTTTTAAGTATTTTTTTGTAGGCGATACTGGATATTCAAAAGATTTTAAGGATATTCAAAAAAAGTTTGGATCGTTTGACTTATCAACAATACCCATAGGGGCATATGCACCAAGGTGGTTTATGAAAGACTCACATTGTAATGTTGAAGAGGCAATTCAAATTCACAAAGATGTTAAATCTAAAAAATCTATAGCTATGCATTGGGGAACATTTCAATTAACAGATGAACCTATGGATGAACCTATAAAATTACTCCAAGAACTAACTAAGCAGTTAAAGATAAGCAAAGATGAGTTTTCTTATATGACTCACGGACAAACAAGAAAAATTTAGGTAAAATAATTATATGCCTGATATAACAGGGTAATTACAATTACTATTAATGCCCAAATACTTAAATTACTCAAAAACTGTTTAAAGGAAGAGTTTGTATCCAAAAAACGAGGTCCTACTAAAATCAGTAGACATACAAAATAAATAATAGGCATTATGATTTCTGCTGACATTATTGATCTTTTTTTAGTTTATCTAAACTAATCTCCTCAGAAAATTGCTCATTTAACTTTTCAGCATTATTTCTAGTTTTTATCACATCGTCTTTTTTTTCGTTCTGATTTACAACTACATCAACCAAAATTGCTATCAGAAGATTTAACATTGTAATGGCACAGACAATTATAAAACTAAAAAAATAAATCCATGCCCACCAATAAATATCTTGAAGAGGCAACATTACCTGCTCCCAAGATGATAATGTTAAAACTTGAAATAAAGTGATCATTGAAACACCCACATCAGACCATCTTGCGGGTATGCTATTTGAAAAGACTATTGCTCCAATAGTTGCATAAATATAAAGAATTATGAAAAGCAACAAACTTACATAAAACACTCTTTTTAAAGATCCAATCAAAGACTCAATGATTAATTTTAGTTCTGGAATAATAGATATAACTCTCAAAACTCTAAACACTCTTAATAATCTCAAAAGAAGAAAACTGGAGTTGTTGGGAATTGGTATTAACGAGACAAAAACAATAAATGTGTCAAAAATATTCCAACCACTTTTAAAAAAATTTGATTTTCTAGGTTCTCCAATAAAACGAATTGAAATTTCTATTACAAAAAAAATAGTTATCAAATAATCAAGATATTTAATGAGCTCTCTTGAGAACTCTCCTAAATTGTAAGTATTTAAACCAATAGTAAATGCATTAAATATGATGATAAATAAAACTGAGTATTGAAATAACTTGCTTTCTCGAATTTTAAAAAATATTTGTTTCATTGTTTAAGTTTATTTTTTTGAACAATTAAACCATGCTTGTAGGCTTTCTCTTGGATAATCCCAGACAATATTAATGTTTTCATTTAATGGAAGAAAAATAATTATTTGTATGTCTTGGTCATATAAATAAGTTAGTACATCATCATTTTTTTGTATGAGGTCTAGCTTATCTGTATTATCATCAGAAAAGTTGATAGTAAGTTTATCTTTAGAACCTGATATTTTTAAAATATGAGGGCCTAAACTTTCGACATAACTACTCATATAAAAGAATTCATCATCTGCTGGTTCACAATTATATTTTTTCCCAAAAAAACCCCAACTCAAACTAGGAATTAATAACAATATGACTAAAGGTTTCTTCATGGTTTCCCCGTATACATCCCGTATAGGATTATCAGTATGATTTTATTATTTATAAAAAGAGTATATAAATCAACTATTAAGGTTCTGTGGTGAAACGGATATCACACTTGACTACGGATATCCTACGTCTCTTTAATTCATTTATTATCAATACTATTCTTAGAGCATTAACATTGTTTTATCATTGTACCCGGTATAGAGCCGGTACTAAGAATTGATTTAGAAATTTTATCACCCCAACTCAAACTAGGGATTAATAACAATAGTGCTAGTTTTATCAATCTTGATATTGGATAAAAGTAGGTTTTATAACCTGATTATCTTTGTCCCCCAAAGAGTCACATGAGTATCCTAAGTCAGATAACATTTCAGAGAAAATTTTGTTTGTGCATTTTTTTGCTCTGGCAATTCCATCATACCAAGCTGTGATTTTACCGTTAAAAACTTTAGGAGCATTATTTTGGTATATACCATATCGAAAAGAAGGTCCGTAAGATTTACCATTGTAAGAATAAATATTAGTTATAAATCCCTCTTCAGCATATTTTAAATCTCCATTTATATAAAGTTTTAGAAATCCATCATTACCCCAACTTGCATGAATAATTACATCATGCCATTGATTAAATAAGATATTTTCTGGTATTACTACTGCAGTCTCTTCAGTCTCTAAGACGGTCTTTTTTGTACAGTGTGTTCTATTAATAGCTAACCCTTTATATCTCTTCTTATATTGAAATATGAAAACATTTTCAGAACCATTATCTCTGCAGTGTGAAAAAACTTTATTTTCATATGATAATTTCATTTGTCCAAATTGAATTAAATGATTATCAATTTCTTTATGAGAAGTTGACGAATAAGTAAGCTCAGAATTGTCTATAAAAAATGACCATGCATACCAATTTTCTCCACTCTCTTTTGTATTTATATATGTCTCAGTTCTTCCAAAAGAACCTTTAAATTTTCCCCTTTCACAATCAAAGCCTTTACAATCAAGTGCTCTAAACTCAAATTTGTGTGATGATTCACCAAGTCTTGAAAATTCAGTATCAACGCTTTGACTCCAATCTTTACCAGCATCTAATCCATGTTTTTCAATAGTTGGCCAACCAATACCCTTGTAACTTCCAACTTGTTCTCCATTTTTAAATGTTAAGCCCAAACAGAAACTAGGAATTAATAGCAATAGAGCTAAGAGGGTTTTCATTAATTAATGATAGCCAACATAGTCAATATTCTCAATATAGATTTCTTTTGTATGTGAAAAATAACTTTACCCGGTACTCAGCCGGTACTACAGTTTCCATATAAGTTTATTATTTGCAAAAAGAGTATATAAATCAAGTTAATGGTTCTGTGGTGAAACGGATATCACACTTGACTACGGATCAAGAATTCAGGGTTCGAATCCTTGCAGAACCGCCATTTTAAATTTTTAAATTATCAATGAGTCTAATTTTGCCTTTATAGATTGCATAAAAAAGTCTCGACTCAGAAACCTTACCATTGAAACTCAGGTCCTCATTATTTCTAAATTCGAAGTAATCAAATTCTTCAATATCTTGTTCAACAATAAAATCTTTAGCTTTTTGGTTTGCAGTATTAATATCAAATGATTTTTCTAAAGTTTTTAGAAAATTTTCTACTTTTTGATGAAAACTTACAAAATCTTGTATTTGTTTTTTACTTAATTTTTCATTTCTCGATGAATAGGCAATACCTTCTTCATTTCTTTTTGTAGGTACAGATACTATTTCTAAAAATTTAAAATTTTTTTGAATAAATTTTTCAATTATTTTGAGTTGCTGAAAATCTTTTTCACCAAAATAAACCTTGTTACTTTTTACAATTGAAAAAAATTTATTTAGTACAGTGATTACACCATCAAAGTGTCCTTTTCTATATTTATCGCAAAGAATATTATTAAAGTAAGTATTTTTTAAAATAGTTTCATCTTTGTTGTAAATTTCTTCTGCTGATGGTTCAAATAAAAGATCTACGTTATTGTCAGAGCAAAAATCGTAGTCAAGGCCTTTATTCCTAGGATAAGAGTTAAAATCTTCTTTACTGTTAAATTGTTTTTCATTTACAAAAATACTTACAATAGTTTTGTGATTATCATTTTTTGATTTTTTTATCAGTTCTCCATGTCCCTGATGAAGAGCGCCCATAGTAGGAATAAAACCAATTGAGTATTTTCGATTTTGATAAGCAGTCAAATATGACTGTAAATTAGAAATGTCTTTAATTATCAACATAATTTGTTTTTATTTATTGACTTCATATCAATAATTGTTAAATGTAGGAACCAATTTTTTAGGTGTATTAGCAATGAAAAGAACATATCAACCAAGTCAATTAGTTAGAAAAAGAAGGCATGGATTTCGTTCTAGAATGTCAACAGTTGGCGGTCGTAAAGTTATTAATGCAAGAAGAGCTAAAGGTCGATCTAGACTATCTGCTTAATTTTTGAGACTTCCTACACTAAAAAAATCTTCCCAATTTTCTCAAATTAGAAACAAAGGCAACTACTTTAAAAGTTCGAGTTTTAATGGCTATATTCTCCATGACGCAGATTTAGAAACTTTTCTAGTTGGTATTATAGCTAGTAAAAAACTTGGTAATGCAGTTGAAAGAAATAGGGCTAAAAGAAGGGCTAGAGAGGCAATTCGCACATGCAGTCTTATAAATACATTAAATCATGTCAAATTTGTAATAATACTCAAAAAAACAGTTTTGAAAGTACCTTTTATTGATTTAAAACAAGATATTGAAAAATTCTTATCTCATGAAAAATAATATCAAAAAGTTTTGGAAAATAACTTTTATTGCACCGATTAAATTCTACCAATTATTCATATCACCTATGTTACCAAAAACTTGTAGACATCTTCCAACATGCTCTGAATATACAATTGAGGCTATTCAAGAATTTGGTGTTTTAAAAGGAATAACAAGGGGAATAGTTAGAATTCTAAAATGTAATCCGTTAGGTTCGTCTGGTTACGACCCAATAAAAAAATAATATGGAAAATCAAAAGAACTTATTCCTAGCTATTATTATTTCAATGGCAATTATTTTTGGTTTTCAGTTACTAGTTCCTCAACCAGAGAGAACACCAATGACTGAGGAACAAACAAATGATGAAAGTCTTGTTGATCTTAGTATTCAAAAATCTTCAACTACTGTTTTAGCTGATAGAGGGGAAGTAATAAATCAGACAGGAAGAGTGAACTTTGATAACTCTAAAATTAAAGGCTCTATAAATTTAAATGGAGCAGTAATTGATGATCTAATCCTAGAAGAGTTCAGGGAAACCTTAGATCCAACATCTGACTTAATTGAATTTTTAAATCCTTTAGGATCTGATAATGCCTATTATTTAGATACAGGTTGGGTAAGCTCTGACAGTACAATTGAGTTACCAAAAAGTTCTAGTATTTGGATTGCTGATAAAAACACTATTGGTGTTAATGAACCTGTAAAACTGACTTGGACTAATGATCAGAACATCACTTTTGAAAAGATCATAACTCTAGATGAAAACTATTTATTTAGCGTTGATCAAAGGGTTATAAATAATTCAGGTCTTTCTTTTGACCTTTATCCTTACGGATTATCCAAAAGACAAGGAATTCCAGAAATGCAAAATTTCTTCATTCTTCACGAGGGCCCCTTGTCAATAACTGATGGTGTGCTGGAGGAATATGATTATGACGATTTAAAAGATGATAAAAAAATTAAACATTCTTCTGTTGGAGGGTGGATTGGGATGACAGATAAGTATTGGCAGACTGCAATAATCCCTAACCAAAACGAACCTGTTCAGCAGACATACAGTTACAGCTTTGTTGATAATATAGATAATTTCCAAACTGATATTGTTGGGGAAAGAATAGCTGTTTCAAATAATGCGAGTATCTCCCATAATTTTAAAATTTTTGCAGGGCCAAAAATCGTAAATATTATCGACAAATATATGGAAGAATATGGATTTGACGGTTTTGATCGCTCAGTTGACTTTGGTTGGTTTTATTTTTTAACAAAACCCATTTTTAATGTTTTAGAATTTATATACGGGTATGTAGGAAACTTTGGTTGGTCAATAATTCTGTTTACAGTTTTGATGAGAATATGTTTTTTTCCACTTGCTCAACAATCGTTTAAATCAATGGCAAAAATGAAAAAACTTGCTCCTGAGATGCAAAGACTTAAGGAACAATACGGAGATGATAGAGCTGGAATGCAAAAAGAAATGATGGCTTTATATAAAAGAGAAAAGGCAAATCCTATAGCTGGTTGTTTGCCAATACTTTTACAAATCCCAGTATTTTTTGCCTTGTACAAAGTTTTATTTGTAACTATTGAGATGAGACATGCTCCTTTTATAGGATGGGTACATGATCTCTCAGCGCCAGATCCCTTAGGGGCTCTTACTCTTTTTGGTTTTGTGGAATGGAACGTTCCAGGTATTTTGCAAATTCTAAATGTTGGAATTTGGCCAATCTTAATGGGTATTTCGATGTATATTCAATTTAAATTGAACCCAGCTCCGGTAGATAAAATGCAGGCCAAAATTTTTGGTTTATTGCCAATAGTATTTACTTTTATTTTAGGTGGCTTCGCAGCAGGGCTGGTTATTTATTGGACAACTAACAATGTTTTATCAATGGCTCAACAATACATAATACAAAGAAAAATTATGAAGAGTTAATGAGCCTTGTCTCAAATTATTTCAAAAAACAAACTAAGTTTTTACTAAGCGCTACACAACCTCGTCAATATCCTAATGTAAGTTTTCCTGAAATAGCTTTCATAGGTAGGTCAAATGTTGGAAAATCTAGTTTAATCAATGCAGTTTTTATGAAAAAACTGGCACATATTTCCAATACCCCAGGTAAAACAAGACAAATTAATTTTTTTAATCACGGAGACTCAATGATGGTTGTTGATCTTCCTGGGTATGGATTTGCAAAAATATCTCAAAAGGAGGCATTTCAAATATCAGATCTTGTCTCTCAATATTTAACATCTCGTGAAAATTTAAAGAAAATATTTGTATTAATTGATAATTCATTGGGGCCAAAAAAAATAGATATAGAGATGATTGACTCGATGAAACAAATAAAACAAAAAATTATTATTTGCTATACGAAAAGTGACAAAAAAATAAAAGAAAAGTCTGCTTTTTTAGACAATTTAAATACTGAATTTGAAAACTACATTGTAAGCTCAAAAACAAACGAAAACATATTTGAAATTCAAAAAAAAATTTTTGAATTTTTATAAATCTTCTTGGCTTTTATATAATAAACATTAGTTTAACACGCTTATGAACAATATAACAAATTGGGTTTTTGACTTAGACAATACACTTTACAAAGCAGAGTGTGGTTTGTTTGATAAAGTACACATACTTATGGGTAAGTTTATTGAGGAAAAATTGAATTTAGCCTCTGGTGATGCACAAGCTCTGAGGTCTAAATATTATCATCAATATGGAACAACACTTAGAGGTCTTATGATTGAACATCAAGTAAATCCTGATGAATATTTGGACTATGTTCATCAAATTAATTATGAAGTAGTTCAACCAAATACATCTCTTGCGGAAATATTAAAAAGCTTAAATGGAAAAAAGTATATTTTTACAAATGCTAACTTTGAACATGTGGAAAAAGTTTTAGAAAAACTAAATATGACTAATATTTTTGATGGATGTTTTGACATTTCTGAGAGTGACTATATGCCAAAACCTCACAAAGAAGTTTACGACTCATTCCAAAATAAATTCAATTTAAACAATAGTTCAACAGCTATGTTTGAGGATCTTCATATTAATTTGAAAGAGCCACATAAAATGGGTTGGCAGACAGTTTGGGTAACGAATAACCTTGAATACAACCTAAATAAAGATGTGAATCAACAAGAAGATATCCAAAAAATTATTGATGAAAAAGGTTACATATCACATGTTACTGATGATTTGGAAAATTTCTTAAAAAACGTGATATAAAAGTATTATGAGCCATCAAGATATAGTTGAAAAATTATGGGATCAAAGAGATCAGATAAATTTTATTGAGGATAATGAGGCAAAAAAAAATATAGAAAATGTTCTTAACCTATTGGATGAGGGAAAGCTTCGAGTATGCGAAAAAAAAGAAAATGAATGGCATGTAAATCAATGGCTTAAAAAAGCAATTCTTTTAAGTTTTAGAATTCAAGATATGGAAATAATCACTGGCGGTCCAAGTGTAAAAGATGGAACTACTTCATGGTGGGATAAAGTTCCCTCAAAGTTTCAAGATTGGAAATCAGAAAATTTTCAATCAGCTGGTTTTAGAGCTGTTCCTAACTGTGTTGTAAGAAGGTCAGCATTTATTGCAAAAAGTGCAGTGCTTATGCCTTGTTTTGTTAACTTGGGTGCATATGTAGATGAGGGAACAATGGTTGATACTTGGGCTACTGTTGGATCTTGTGCTCAAGTTGGAAAAAACTGTCATATCTCAGGAGGTGCAGGTATAGGAGGAGTCTTAGAACCTTTGCAGGCAAATCCAGTTATAATAGAGGATAATTGTTTTATTGGTGCGAGGTCAGAAGTCGCCGAGGGTGTAATTGTTGGAGAGGGATCAGTATTATCCATGGGGGTATTTATTGGTGCTTCAACAAAAATTTATAATCGTGAAACTAAAGAAATTTATATGGGGAAAGTTCCTCCATATTCTGTAGTTGTTCCGGGTAGTCTTCCAAGTTCTAAAGGAGATGCATCATTGTACTGTGTTGTGATTGTAAAAACGGTTGATGAAAAAACTCGTTCAAAAACCTCCGTTAATGAATTATTAAGAGATTAAAATGTTAGACACAATAGAGCTATCAAAAAAATTAATATCTTTTGACTCTGTTACACCAGCAAAACAAGATATTTTTGATTTCTTAATTGAAACATTTGAAGAAAATGGTTTTACAACAAAACAACTAAACTTTGATGGAGATGGGAGTTACGAAGTAATTAATATAATGGCTACGTATGGGCCAACCAATACAAATGGAAAACATTTTAATTTTTTATGTCATGTTGATGTAGTGCCCCCTGGTAACTTAGAGGATTGGGACACACCACCTTTTGAACCAACGATTAAAGATGGGTATTTATATGGTCGTGGATCAGAGGATATGAAGGGGTGCACGGCAGCCAGCATGGTAAGCGTATTTAAATTTATAAAGGAAAATAAAGATTTTAATGGCACAATAAGTTTTATCATAACTGGGGATGAAGAAGCAGACTCCGTAAATGGTGTAAAGAAAGTGGTAAAATGGTTGAAAGAAAACAATATCAGAATAGATGGATCAATAGCTACTGAGTCATCTTCTGAAAAAATAGTCGGTGATCAGATTAAGGTTGGAAGAAAAGGAGCAGTAGATGTTCAAGTTGAAATTATTGGTAAGCAAGGGCATGCTGCGTATCCTCAACTAGCTCAAAACCCCTTACATTGTTTGTCTAAAGTTATCTCTTTTTTTGATGATCAAAAACTTGATGATGGCGCAGAATATTTTGAACCATCTACGCTTCAATTTACTCAGATCAATTTAAATAATAAGGCAAAAAATGTAATCCCTGAAAAATTGATAACTGTTGGCGATATGCGCTTTAATGACAACTGGGATAAAGAAAAAATACAGAACTATTTTGATGAACACTTAACTAAGATTTGCGCAGAAAATAATTGTTCGTATAAGTTGAAATTAACTTTTAGAGGTATGCCTTTTCAATCTTTCAATAATCCATTTACAAAACATTGTATTAAAGCAATCAAAGATGTAACGGGATTAGAAGCTAGCCAAGATACAGGAGGTGGAACATCAGATGCTAGATTTATGCAAGAAATCTGTCCTGTCTTTGAATTTGGAACAATTAACAAAACTCTGCACAAAGTTAATGAGTGCGTTTCTATCGAAGATCTCAAAACGACTGAACAAATCTATTTCAAAACTTTAGAGAACTTTTTTGACAATTGAAACAAGGAGATTTAATTCCTGATATTACTTTAAGATCTGTCTCGGCAGATGGTACTAAAAATTTTGGATTTCACGATAACTTCAAATTAAAAAGGGTAATGATAATTTGCGTTCCAGGAGCATTTACTTCAACATGTCACATGCAACACCTTCCTCCATTTATTAAGGGTGCAAAAAAGTTAATGTCTGAAAAGCAAATTGATCAAATTTGTTGCATGACCACTAATGATCCTTATGTACTTGATTTGTGGAGAAAAGATTTAGGTGACTCAGAAATTTTATTTTTATCAGATGGAAATAATGAGTTTTTATTATCTTCTCAATTGATTAGAAATCATGAAAATAGCTTTATGGGTCAAAGACTTATTCGTTCAATTATCTTAGTAAATAATCTCAAAGTTGAAAAATTAATTTGTGATAAGCCAGGTGAGTTAAAAGAAACAAGCTATGAGTCAGTTTTAGGTAGCATTTAAATACTCTTTTATTTTTTTGCTTGACTCAAAATTATTTGCAAACACGTAACTTTTTCTACTATAGCTCTTATATTTTTTGAAAATATCGATAATTGATTTTACAAGCTGTTTGGGGTCATTTTCTTTTACAATTATACCATTGTTACCTATTGACTCTGGAGTCCCCCCACTATTGCTGACTATGCAAGGCAATCCATAAGAGGCAGCTTCAACATTGGATATACCAAAGCCCTCAATACTTTGAGGTGTAGTAATAGTTGGCATTATATGAACAGAGGAATTTTTATAAATTTTTTCACTTGAGATATTTTGGTCTATGAAGTCTACCTGCTTTTGCAGTGAGAATTTCATAACAAGATCTTTCAATCTAGATAATTCTGGTCCATCTCCAAGAATTGCATATTTAAGTGATATCTTATAATCAGTTCTTAATATAGACATTGCTTCAAATACTAAATGGTGCCCCTTTCTATATTCTAGTCTAGCAACAGTACATAAATCGTATCTTTTTTTATTGTTAATATTTTTAGGAATTTTTTTTATAAAAGCTGGATAAATTATTTTATGATTAATTTTTTTTAAAATTTTAAAATTTTTAAATGTTTTATTTCTTGTAAATTGAGAATTATAGATAATTAAATCTGCTTTGTTTAAAGTATTTAGAATTCTATTTTTATCACTTAATTTTAATATTTCATTTCCATGAGCTAAGCAAATTTTTCTAATATCTGTAGTATTATTAAATAGCTCTAAAGATTTCCAGCTATCAAAAAAAATATAATCGATTTTATTTTTTTTTAAAAAGTTCTGAGCGAAACTTAATTTTATTCTTTTTCTAAGAAACTTGATTTGATCAAATCTGTAAATATCAAACTTACATTTATTGTCAAAATCTGAGGAGAAGAGTTTAGACCCGTCAGAGAGAACCGTTACTTTGTTTCGTGTGCTAGATGCATGATGAGCTATATTTGTCATTACAGACTCGATGCCACCTACTTTGGGAGCAAAACATTGTGTATAAATGAGAATGTTAATAAGATATCTCCTTTAAAATCAATCCTTTTGAAGGGACCGTTGGTCCCGCTAACTTTCTATCTTTAGCTTCAATTAATTCCTTTATCCAATTAATATTTTTATTTTTTAAACCAACTTCCAATAAAGATCCAACCATTATTCTAATCTGTTGATAAAGGAAGGACTGTGCCTTAAATACAAAAATAATTTTGTTACCTTTGACATCAATTGATGCCTCATTAATTGTTCTAAGTGGTTTATTAGCTTGACATCCTTGTGCTCTAAACGATGAAAAATCGTGTTTGCCAAGAAACTGCTTAATAGCCTCTTGCATTGCACCTAAGTCTAAAGGTTGACGTATATGTATACTGAAATCGTCCTCAATAACAGATGGGGCTAGACTATTAAAAACTTGGTAATTATAAATCTTATTTTTAGCAGTAAAACGAGCATTAAATTTATCATCAACATTCTCAACTTTAGTAACTCTAATCTTTTCGGTCCCAAGGTGAAAATTAATCCCATTTAAAATTTGATATTCATCAAATTGTTTTTCTAACTCAAAGTTAGCACATTGTCCAATGGCATGAACACCGGCATCAGTTCTTCCAGCACCTTGAATAGTTTTTTTTTCTCCAGAGAATTTAAATATTGCTTTTTCTATTTCACCTTGTACAGTTTTCTCATTTTTTTGGTGTTGCCAACCACAATAAGGTAAACCATGATACTCAATTGTAAGTTTTACATTAGTCATTATCGATTATTTCATTTAATTGAAATTGATTATTTCCCAAAACAAATTCTTTAATGTCTAATGGTTTCTTTCCTTCAGCTTGAATTTCTAAAATATCTAAACTGTTATTTTTACATGCAATAGTAAGAGGTAAATGAATTATCTTACCTTCATCATCTTGTTTGTTAGAAATTTTAGCTTTCAAAATTTTAAATCTTTGACCTTTATATTTAAACCACATTGCTGGTGATGGGTAAAAGGCTCTTACTTTTTTTTCAATTATATCTGCAGATAGTCCCCAGTCCACTCGTGTTTCAACTTTATCTATTTTTTTTGCGTATGTGGATTGTGAATGGTCTTGTTCTTTTAATTGGACTTGGCCTAGAAAATATTTTTTTAGTGTGTTGAATAATAATGAGCAAGAATCATGACTAATTTGATCAATTAATTGCTTTCCATCAGTTAATTCATTAATTTCTATATTCTGCTGGGCTAAAATTGGACCTTCATCAATTTTATCGTTCATTTTCATTATACTAATGCCTGTCTCTTTATCATTATTTTCGATAGCTCTTTGAACAGGCGCCGCTCCTCTCCATCTTGGTAGAAGCGAGGCGTGTATGTTAATAAATCCGTTTAAAGGAGTATTTAACCAATTTAGTGGAACTATTTTCCCATATGCAAAAAGGATTGCGACATCAGGCTTTAATAATTTAAATTCTTTCAAAGATTTATCATCAAGTGTTTTGGGAGTAAAAACACGAAGAAGTTGACTTTCTGCCCATTGTTGAACTGGTGTATTATATTTTTTTTGTCCTCTAAATTTTTTTTTTGGTTCTTGTGTGTAAATCCCTACTATATCGTACCCACCAAGGTAAAGTGTCTTTAGGGGAGGAAGAGAAAATTCTGGTGAACCAAAATAAACTACTCTTTTTTTTTTCATTTAAATTTTTTCTATTTCTTTTTTATACTTTCTCATCTTTCTTATAATTACATCTCTTTTTAAACGACTTAAATGATCAACGAATAAAATTCCGTTTAGATGATCTAATTCATGTTGTATAATCCTTGATTCAAAACCTGTGAATGTAGAAATTTTTTTTGAGTTATCCTCATCAAGATACTCCATTTTAATTTTTTCAGGACGGTCTATTTCTGCAAAATGCTCCGGAAAAGATAAACAACCCTCTTCATATGGCACTTTATTTTCATCTAATGATATAATTTTAGGATTTATCATTGTCATAGGTTTTTTTTCTTCGTCTCTAGAGCTAGCATCAAGAATAAATATGCGAATATTTAAACCTATTTGTGGAGCAGCTAAACCTACTCCATTTGCAGAATACATAATTTCATACATTTGTTTTATTAATTCTCTATGATGTTGGTCTACTTGCGGTAAAGATACACTATCTTTTTTTAATATGGGATCAGGTGCATAAATAAGCTTTAACATGAAATTTAATATAGTTTAATTTATACAGTTATTAGTGGCAATAAATCAAACTTTTAAGATGTTACTTTAAAATTTAGCTTAGGTTTTTTCGTGACTCTAATGCTGCTCCTAAAGTATTATCATCTAAATAATGAATTTCACTTCCTACAGGAACACCATACGCAAGTTGGGTTATTCTAATATTTTGATTTTCTAGTTTATCCTTTATTACTAATGCTGTGGTTTGCCCCTCAATTGTTGCGCTCAATGCTAAAATAATTTCTTGCACTTGATTGTTGATAATTCTTTCTTTGAGTTTGTTTAAATTTAAATCTTGTTCTGTGAAATTCTTTGAGGCTGATAAAAGTCCACCAATAACATGATAGTGACCTTTATGATATCCAGATCTTTCAAATGCCCAAACATCAGCCATATCTTCGACAATACATATAGTAGTTTTTGATCTATTATCTGAAGAGCAAATTTTGCACGGAGCTATGACGTCTAATATTCCACAATTAGTGCACTTTTTTACCACAGATGCAGTCTCTTTTATACTTTCTCCTAAAGGTAACATTAATTCTTGTTTATTCTTCATCAAATATAAGGCTATTCTTTGCGCAGAGCGCTGCCCGATACCAGGTAGTCTAGAAATTAAATTAATAAATTTTTGAAGTTCGTCTTGTGACAATTTTAAAAAGGCATCTTCATTCCTGGAGGTAATGGTAATCCTCCAGTTATTTTTTTCATTTCTTCAGCTGACATTTCCTCAACTTTTTCTTTTGCTTGATTAAGAGCAGCTTTGATTAAATCCTCCAGTACGTCTTTTTCGTCAGAAGATAACAGTGATGGATCAATATCAATGGATTGAACAATTTGTTTACCATTCATAATCACTTTGACCATTCCACCTCCGGACTCGGCTTCAACAGTTTTATTTTCTAATTCCTTCTGCATTTCTTGCATTTTTGTTTGCATTTCCTGGACTTTTTTCATCATACCGCCCATATTACCCATCATTTTCGTCACCTCTTTCTAATTCTTCAACATCTATAATCTTTGCATTAGGAAATTTAGCAAGAACTTTTTTAAACTCATCAGTCTTCATTTCATGCTCAATTAACTCTTGTTTATATAGAGACTTAATTTTCTTTATAGTTGTTATTTCTTTTTTCTCAGTGACCTCAAGCTCATAGTCAGTCATCATGTTTTTATATAGCTCTTCACTTCCATTAAAATTTTTATCAATAACATTGATATGGAGTATTTTATTTTTTTCTGAGAATTCAACTACTTGAATATTTTCCATAATAATTCCTGCCATTAAAGGTGAAAAATTTTTTCCATAATATTGAAAAAATAGATTATGCATATCAATTTTATCTTTTAAAGACTTCTCTGGTAATTGATTTACTTTATTTTGAATTACTTGATCAAGGTTAGGTGAAGCTTGACTTATATTTTGATTGATTTCAGACTTTTTTTTTTCTTCTGAGACTGTTAATTGGTTATCATTTAATAGGAAGGCACACCTTAGAAGTACCATTTCTAGAGTTATGTGTGGTTGAGGTGAAATTTTAATTTCATCATAACCTTTCATTAAGCTTTGCCAAAAAATATTAAGCTTACCTTGGTCAAATTGAATAATGTACGAGGCAAAATTTTTATCTTCTTCAGTTAAAAACTCATCATTAAGAAGTTCTTTATTTATCTTTAATTTACATGACCAATTTATTATATTCATCATATCTTCTATAATTTTAGAGGTCTCTGATCCTCTTTGATACATTTCATCAAGCATAGCTATTAATTTTGGAAGATTGTTATTTAAAATATATTTAGATAATTCATATAAATCATTTTGCTTTGCAAAACCAAGCATATTGATGATTTCTTCTACAGTAATTTCTTTTTGAGATTTGAATACATTAGCTTGGTCTAATATACTAAGAGAGTCCCTAACTGAACCCTCACTAGCCTTTACAATTAAATTTAGTGCATCCTTCGATATCGATATAGCCTCTTTTTCAGCAATACCCTCTAAAAAATTTAACAAAGTCCTCTTATCAACTCGTCTCAGATCAAATCTTTGACATCTCGAAAGAATTGTTATCGGAACTTTGGATATTTCTGTAGTTGCGAATATGAATTTTGAATGAGGCGGTGGCTCTTCAAGAGTTTTTAGTAGAGCGTTAAAAGCACTTTTGGATAACATATGTACTTCGTCAACTATATAAACTTTATATTTTCCTAGAACTGGATTATATTTTACGTTCTCAATTATATCTCTTGCGTTTTCTACACTTGTGTTGGACGCAGCATCAATTTCTATGACATCCGGGTGTCTATCCTCAGTTATAGCTTTAGCTTGTTCACAATTATCTAAATCAGGATTTTTGTTGTTATCAAAAACTGTACAATTTAACATTTTAGCTACAATTCTAGCAGTTGTTGTTTTGCCTACACCACGAATGCCAGTGAAAATATATGCATTAGGAATTTTATTAAGCTCAATTGATTTTTGGATGGTATCAACCAAATACTCTTGTCCAATCAAATCTTGAAAATTTGAAGGTCTATATTTTAATGCTAGGATTTTTGATTGATTTTTCATTTTAGGCTTGTAGGAGAATTACACGACCCAATTCTTTATGTTACGGCTGCTTTCTTTCGAACCTGACCGGATTGGCATAAAAAACTGCCCATGTAATTCTCAAATTATCTTATAGCAGTATTAAATGAAAATATGAAGTTATTGTCTTACACGATATGGAGATTTTTCAAAAACTCCTAATTTTCTCACCTTTGAGCAGTAATGATACATATCATCTAAAGCAAATTTGGTGTTATCTTGTTCAGGATGTCCTTCAATTTCACAATAAAATTGTGTTATTACAAAGTCAGCTCCATAATTATAACTCTCAAGTTTTATCATATTTACATTATTAGTTGCAAAACCACCCATTACTTTAAATAAAGAACCCGGTGTATTTTTTACAGAAAATAAAAATGATGATATATAGATTTTTTTTTTGTCAAATTCTAAGTTTTCGTTTTTAGACATTACATAGAATCTTGTAATGTTATTTAAAGAATTTGCAAAATTCTCATCAATTACTTTTAAGCCATATGTCTTACCTGCCAAGCTTGAAGCAATTGCGGCAGTATCAAGTATTTTTTCGTCAGAGATAGTTTTTGCAGAACCAGCAGTATCAGCTCCAATCAAAATATTTAAATCTAATTTTTGGATTTTATCACTACATTGTGCCAAAGCTTGTTCGTGACTTAAAATATTTTTAATATTTTCGATTTTACTGTCTGGATGAATTAAAAGCTTGTGTTCAACTTTTTGAAAATGTTCAAAGTTTATATGCAGATTAGACTTGGGTATTAAACGATGAATATCAGCAACTCTCCCTGCAGCAGAATTTTCAATCGGAATCATAGCATAATCGACGTTACCCAACTCAGCTTCATTCAAAGCAATCTCAAATGTTTTGCATGGGAGTGTTTCTGCACCTGAAAAAAAATCTTTTACAGCCAATTGACTGTAAGCTCCATCAACTCCTTGGAAAGATATTCTTTTACTCATTTTTTAAAATTAATCGGTTTACTCTATCTAAATCCTCTTTTGTATCAACACCCAAAATCTCCTCATTTATGATAGAAATTCCAATTTTACATGTGTCGATTATACGAAGTTGTTCTAATTTTTCATCATGTTCTCTTTGGGTTGGAGGCATAGAGATAAAATCTAATAAGAATTTTTTATGATAAGCATACACTCCAATATGATGAAATATATTCTTATTAATTTTTAAATTGCTATCAAGTATTCTCGAAAAATTTGAAGCATAATTTAGTTTATCTATTGTTACTTTTACTTTTGAAATATTTTTAGCTTCATCAATGTTAATAAATGGACATGCTAGAGTACTAATTTGGAATTGTAATAATTTCTCTTTTAGTAGTTGTAAGTGATTGGCACTAATGAATGGCATATCTCCCTGAACATTAATAACAAATTTAAATTTTTTCATTCCCTCTAATTTTCTTACTGCCTCTCCAATTCTATCAGTACCAGACATATGATTAGGATCTGTCATGATAAATTTTAGTTTCATTTCTTCACAATATTCTCTTACTTCTTGATCACATATGGCTAAAAATAAATTATCCGTGATATTCGATACACGTTTGTAAATATAATGAAGCATGGGTAAGTCTCCAATCTTTGCAAAAGGTTTATTTGGAAATCTAGAGGCTTTTAATCTGATTGGGATAATTATTATAGTATCGTTCATTAATGCGACAAAAATCCGTTTTAAGTGATATATTTTTAAACATAGACTTCTCTTTCAAATATGGAAACCAATAAAATTCTAGGGGCAATAATCCTTGCCCTTTTGTTAGCTGCTGTTTTCTCTAAAGTTGCGGATATGGCTATTCATCCAGAGTTTCCAGATGAACTAGCTTATAAAATTGAGGTCCCAGAGGGTGGTGTCTCTTCAGAAACAAAGGAAGAGGTTAACATATTTGAGGTTCTTCCTGAAATAACCCCTATGTTAGCTTCAGCAAGTATGGAAAACGGGGAAAAAATTTTTAAAAAATGTGCCTCTTGTCACACACAAGTTAAAGGTGGAGAAAACAAAGTAGGTCCTGCTATGTGGGGAATAGTAAATAGATCAAAGGGGTCTATGGAAGGTTTTGCATATTCTGGTGCTTTGGTAGAATTTGGTGGTGATTGGAATGTTGAAGAGTTAAACAAATTTTTGTTAAAACCTAAAAAGTATATAGTTGGAACAAAAATGAATTATAATGGTATAAAAAAAGACCAAGATAGAGCCGATTTAATTAAATGGCTAAGTTCTCTGAGCGATTAAAGTTTTCATTCATTAATTTTTCAATATCATATAAATAATGAGTTCTGTATCCATAGATTCTAGTAAATTAAAATCCTTATTTGGAGCCTACTATGACAGAAGAATGATACGTATTCTTCTTTTAGGTATAATTAGTGGTTTCCCTTGGGTGTTAATTGCAAGCGCACTATCTTTGTGGTTAAAGGAAGAGGGTTTAAGTAGAAGCACTATAGGTTGGGCTGGACTAATTTTTGGAGTTTATGCATTCAATTTTTTGTGGGCACCAATAATCGATAGATTAAGACTTCCTTTTTTGACTAATAAGATGGGTCATAGGAAATCAATTATTATAATGATGCAAACAGTCATCTTAATATGTCTTGTTATATGGAGCGTCTTAGAGCCAACACAAAACTTGGCCTTAATAATCGGAGTTGGATTAGCTATTGCTATTTCATCTGCTACTCAAGACATAACAATCGATGCTTTAAGAATTGAACAAATAAAGAGGGATGAAACCTCAAGTATGGCAGCAGGAGCAGCTATGGCCGTTGTTGGATGGTGGACTGGTTTTAAACTTGGAGGTTTTATTTGTTTAGAAATAGCTGAGAAACTAGAATTATCAGGTGTAGATCAATATTGGCAAGTAACATTTATTTTTTTAATGGCAATTATAGTACTATGTAACATAGGTTTGGTATTTATACCTGAGTCCAATAAAGAGAGATTCCAAGAGATAACAAATACTGACTCCTCAAATTCAAATGTAAATAGTGTAAGAAATGCTGGATACCTATTTGCCTCAATAGGAATTTTATGCTTTTTAGTTGGAAAATTCTTCGAAAAACTTTGGTTTACAAATGGCGGTTTAGCTTTTTTTGTTATTGGAGGTGCCTTTTATTTATTTTCATTTTACATACAAAAATTTGGTGAGGATAATCCTGTTTCTCAAACTCTCTATTATTTAAACAATGTTGTAGCAAACCCATTAAATAGTTTCTTTAGCATTAATGGAGTTAAAATTGGTATTGCAATTCTTGCTTTTGTCTTTTTATTCAAAATTGGTGAGGCGTTTCTTGGAAGAATGAGTCTAGTATTTTATAAGGAAATTGGTTTTTCTAAGGGCGATATAGCAATATTTTCTAAAGCATTAGGCTGGATTACAACCATTGTATTTACACTTATTGGTGGAGCTATAGCAATGAGATCTGGTATTTTTAAAACATTAATTGTGGCGGGTATTGCAATGGCCGGTACAAATATTTTATTTTCAGTACTAGCTTGGGTAGGACCATCGAAAACTCTTTTTGCTTTTGCGGTAATATTAGATGACTTAGCAGCAGCGTTTGCAACAGTGGCATTTGTTGCATTTATATCTCTTTTAGTTGATCGTAGCTTTACTGCTACTCAATATGCTTTATTAGCCTCTGTTGGAACAGCGGGAAGAACTTTACTAGCTTCTTCTTCTGGAGCATTAGTTGATGGGTTAGGTGGTAACTGGGGATTATTTTTCATCATTACAGCTTTAATGGTAGTTCCCTCTTTAATTTGTCTTTTATTAATTAAAAATAAAATTAAATTTAATCAAACTAGTTAATCAGTGCAGAAGACAATTTATTATAACCAGCAGTAAAACCAGATAATGAATACGTAATAGTCGCCTGTCTGTTATCTAATAATAATATTTTTAGATTAACTTGATTTCCGGCTTTGAAAAAATTAACAAAATTTTCTCCAATTATTTCTGCAACAAAACAGGCACTTTGGTTACAGTATGCATAATCTAATTCCAAAGGATCCTTGTCATCAATTTGTAAAGAAACTGGGCTCTTTAGATTTACAGCATGTGGAAAAGCTATTTGCATTTGAGTTAAATTTTCTGGATTAATAGTTATTGATAAATAGCTCACAACCTCCTCTGTGTTTGGATCAAATACCAATTCTCTTAATTCACAAATTTTTTGTCCCTGTTCCTCAACACAAGTAAACTGCCAAGCTTCAAAATTTTCTCGCTCAAGAATATGACTATCGGCAAATAAAGTTCCTAATACTAAGAAATACGTAATTATAATTCTCATGAAAAAAACATACATAATGTTAATTATTATCCTATAATGAAACATCTACTATTTTAATTCAATATGAATAATTTCGTTATTTGATCCTATTCTGATTTTTGGACCCCAAGTACCTGATCCCGAGCTGACATACAAATGATTATAATTATTTTTATACAAACCGTAATTTTGTGGAAATTGAAGCTTAACTATGAGATTAAAGGGGAAAATTTGCCCATTATGAGTATGGCCTGATAGCATTAAATTGGCTTTATTTGTAACTTTTTTCCATATAGATGGTTTATGCACTACAAGAAGATTAAAAAATTTTTCTTTAGAGAGTTTTTTTGCATATTCTATTTTTGATTTATTAGTCTGATTATCAGATAGACCAACTAAGTTTAGTTCATCAAGTTGTATTGACTCGTTATCTAGGGTTTGAATTCCAACTGTATGTAATTCATCAAGATGTTTGTCATAATTTTTAATGTAGTATTCATGGTTTCCAGTTACGAAAAAAATAGGCTTATTTATTTTTATAAATTCGTTAAGGTCATCAATTTTAAATGCACTACTATCTATTAAGTCACCGCCTATAATCAAGAAATCAAAGTCCAGAGAATTTATTTTGGATACTAATTTTTTTAATGATGAGGGATGATTTGAACCAATATGAACGTCACTAATAAATACAAATTTAATATTTTTAGTAATTAGCTTTGACTCAATAGATATTTTTTTAATTTTAAGTTTTTTTGAATTTAAGTATCCATAGATAATTGCAGGTAATTGAATAGTAAAAAATAGAATTACTAAGTACAAATCGATTAAAATTTGAAAATAACTTACTACTATAAGAGGCAAAATAATAAAAAAAGATACTGTTCCTATTCCAAATCCTTCAAAAACAAAAAACTTGATAATTTTATTTGTGCTTTTTGATCTAAAATAATACAGACAAAATCCAAATACTATAGTTGTTCCTACTAGAGCTTCCGATAATGAAAATGGATTGCCTAACCAAGATGATAAAATATCAAATGGAAAAATAAAAATTAAATATGAAACTACAAATAAAATTAAAAGAGAAATCAATGCGCTAACTGTTTTTCTGACTTTTATCAAAATAAAATAGTATTACTCCAGCCGATATAACTATTAGTATCCCTATATAATTATACAAAGTTGGTAGCTGATTAAAAATAAACCAGCCCAAAAGTATGCCAAAAATTATCTGAATATAACTCGTTAAACCAAATACTGAGGAAGGAAGAGTTTGAGAACCATAAATCACTGCACTTATACCAAGACCTGCGAATGCACCACCAAGCATAGAAAGCAGTAAATCGATAAAAGTCATAGGCTCAAAATGAAAATTTATAGAAAATAAAAAAACTACAACACTTACAATCATACTGAAAAAAGCAGCTGAGTATGAGGATGTTAAATAATTGTATTTTCTTGTTATCAAATGAGTGATTGCAATACAGAAAGCACCTACAAAAACAAATGAAACACCCAAAATAGAAACATTGTTGGTACCAAATGGTTCTGCTGAAATCACCACACCTAAAAAGCCTATTAAAATCGCTATAACTCTCACTATATTGATATTGTCACTTAGGAAAAAATGGGACATCACTAGTAACATTAAAGGTGAAGTAAATAAAACTGGGTAAACTACTGAAAGTGGCAATAATAAAACTCCTTTTAAGACAAATAAGAAGCCAATTGTGTGAATTATACCTCTTATAAATTGGAAGGTATAATTTTGTTTTTTATAAAATTGGAAGCCATGTTTTTTATATATAAAAAAAAACAAAGGTATTAGAGAAAACAAAGCATTTAAAAATAGTAATTGTATTACAGAATAAGTTTCACCTAAAATCTTTATTACTGAGTCCATTGATACTAAAAATAAAAAACCAATAAATGATATTGTGGAGGGAAGGATAAATTTTTTATCTAACATTTTGAATTAAGTTGAAACTTTAATCTTTTTTTAATGAAACACACTTTAAATCGTATGCCCATTTTTTATTGTATTTTTTATAAGATATAGAAAAAACTAGATCTAAATTTTTTTTGATCAAAAATGAGGAGATATAATCTTGCGTATCATATTCAAAAGTTAAACTTAAAAAATCTTTATCTACTAATTGATATTTTTTTTCATCAAAACTACTAAATATAAAAATATTTATGTTATCTTGGCTATCGATGACATTTAATTGTGTTCCAGAAACTTTTTGTTTACAATCAAAGTACTTTAGTGCATTTATGCTTTTATCACAAATACAAGCAAGAGGAAACTGTTCCATATTTTCAGCAAATGTCAAATTAAAGAGAAATAAACATAAAATAATGCTAAAGTATCTCATTATAATTAATTTTATACATCATGATAAATAAACAGTTAATCACAATTATTATATTTTGTGGAATAGGTTTTGCACTTATAAGGCTTTTTCTGGAATTTTTTTTTCCTGGAGGCCTATCCTTATGAATGAGCTAAATAAGAAAAGAGTTTGGAAGAAAATTCAATTAACTGGCGAAAAAATTCAACCACTTTTGAAACCATCTCATTATCATCCGAATGGAAGGAATGCATATGCACACATAGCTCTTAGTATCAAAGAAAAATTTGGTAAAAGTTACAAAGACATTTCTGATGATAAGTTAAATGAAGTATTTATACACATAGAATATTTATTAGAGAACCCAAATTAAATTATCTTGATTTTTTTTTAATAAATAATAATTGTATTTTTGAAATTATGCCAAGAACAAAAAGTTTAGCTACACTTATTCAGTACTATGGGAGTGAGAGAGTATTTAAACCCAAAGCTAATAAAATACCTGCGATATATAAAATATTAAATAGAGAGATTTTTAATAATCGTTTAAAAGTACCTTATATCAAGATAAGAAGAATACGAGGTGCACTGGGTTTATTCGAATTTAACCCTTATGCTACAAAGTACTGCTATAGAATTACTCTTCATAATAAATTCAAGAATTTCCAGGAATTTGTTGAGATTTTAGGACATGAAATGGTTCATTATTATCAAAAACTAGTTTTGAAACAAAATTCAGCAAAACATAACAAAGAATTCTATAGTTTTAGAAAAAGATTTTCAAAAATGGGTTTAGAATTAAAAAGAATTTACCGTTAGTTACTATATTTTTTTAAATTTTAAAGAACACTTCATTTTAATAAGTCAATGATAAATTCAAAAATATTGTTTTAAAAAACAAAAAATAAGTTTGCCCTATCTTTACTTTTTAAATTTTTTATAAGAGGTTAGTAACTGTGTATGATTTAATTATTATTGGTGGTGGTATTAATGGTGTTGGTACAGCAAGAGATGCTGTAGGCAGAGGTTTAAATACTTGTCTAATTGAAAAAGGTGATATTGCATCCCAAACTTCTTCATGGTCTACAAAATTAATTCACGGAGGGATAAGGTATTTAGAAAATTACGACTTTAAACTAGTAAGGGAGTCTCTTAAAGAAAGAGACGTTATAAAGAAGATCGCACCTCACATTACTAAACCAATAAAATTTGTTCTACCTCACGTTCCTAGTTTACGTCCGAGCTGGATGATAAGAATTGGATTATTTTTGTATGATAGATTGGGTGGTAAATCATCATTTGAAAAATCAAGATTTATTAATTTAAATGACCAGTTTGAAGAAAATCCAATCAAAGAAAAGTACATTAGTGGTTATATTTACTCTGATTTATATGTTGATGACTCTAGACTAGCTTTACTAAATGCAGAGGATGCGTTGAATAGAGGAGCAAAAATATATCTAAATACAAAAATTGTTAAGGTATTAAGAGATAAGAACTTTTGGCTTATAACTTTAGATAGTGGTGAGGTTTTAAAATCAAAAGTGGTGGTTAATGCAACAGGCCCATTTGCAATATCAGTTTTAAATAATATTTTTAAATTAAAATCTAATAAAAAATTAAGGTTAGTGCAGGGGAGTCATTTAGTTGTGAAAAAAATTTATGAGGGAGATCAAGCATATATTCTTCAGTTAGATGATAAACGGATAATATTTATGATCCCATATCAAAATAAATATACTTTAATAGGTACTACAGATCATGAGGTCGATAATTTTGAAAATCCCAAAATCACTGATGAAGAAAAAGATTATCTTATAAAATCAGTCAATTCATTTATTAAAAAAGAAATTAGTGAGAGTGATATTTTATGGACATATTCAGGAATAAGACCATTAATTGAAGATAATAATCAAAAAGCATCTAAAGTATCAAGAGACTATTCTTTTGAGGTTGATGATAAAGATGGAGCACCCATAATCACTATTTTAGGTGGAAAACTTACAACATATAGAAAACTCTCTGAACAAATTTTGAAAGAGTTAAACAAGTACCTTGTGTTTTCAAAAAAAAAATGGACATCTGAAGAGGCCTTACCAGGAGCTCATAATAAAATAATAAATAATAGAAATATCCCTCAACGAATTTATAAGCGTCTTATCAAGACTTATGGAGATAAAATATCTAAACTAAATGAAATTTATGATGAATTTGACTCTGGTGGGGAGTTAATTTTTGATGATTTTTATGAGTTTGAAGTAAAATATCTCATTAAAGAAGAAATGGCTCGAACTTCGGAAGACATTTTATTTAGGAGAACAAAGCTTGGAATTAATTTCCCTAAAGAAGCGAGGGATAAATTGGAAATTATTTTAAAAAGACACCTTTAGTTCTTATGATATTATAAATTTGTGCAAAAATTTATTTTATCAATTGATCAGGGTACAACTTCAACACGTTCAATAATTTTTAATGATAATTTTGAAATTGTTTCTAGTGATCAACTGGAATTTAAACAATACTTTCCAAAAGATGGTTGCGTAGAGCACGATCCTCAAGAGATATTTAATACTGTTTTGCAAACAGCACAAAATGTAATTAAAAAAGCAAAAATTAATTCAAGCCAAATATTAAGTATAGGAATAACTAATCAAAGAGAAACAGTAGTCATTTGGGACAAACAAACAGGTAAACCTATTTACAGAGCTATTGTTTGGCAAGATAGAAGAACAGTAAATTATTGCAAAGATTTAACTAGGAAGGGATTTTCAAAAAAAATACAAAAAATTACAGGACTTGTAATTGATTCATATTTTTCAGCGACTAAAATTAAATGGATACTTGACAACATAGAGTCGTCAAAAAAACTTTTAAAAGAGAATAGGCTTTTATTTGGAACTATTGATACTTGGCTTCTTTGGAAGTTAACAGAAGGGAGGTCTTTTTTCACTGAAGCTACAAATGCTTCAAGAACCATGTTATATGACATCAAAAAAAATTGTTGGTCTAAAGAATTATTAAAATTATTTAATATATCTCATAAAATTCTCCCAGATGTAAAAGATAGTGCAGATGATTTTGGACATACAACACTTTTTGGAGATAAAATTAAAATAGGAGGCATGGCTGGTGATCAACAAGCAGCAACAATTGGTCAGGCCTGTTTTAAACCAGGGTCTATCAAATCTACGTATGGAACTGGTTGCTTTATGATCATGAATATTGGACAAAAACTTAAAATATCTAAAAATAATTTACTTACGACGATTGCATATAAAATTAACAATAAAACTACTTATGCCTTGGAAGGGTCAATTTTTATTGCAGGGGCTGCTGTTCAGTGGTTAAGAGACTCACTTAAAGTAATCAAAACAGCGCAAGAGACAGAGAGTTTTTACTCAAAGAGTGATCAAAGTCAAAAAATTTACTTTGTTCCAGCATTTGTTGGTTTAGGAGCTCCATATTGGGACGGGGAAGCTAGAGGTGCAATTTTTGGAATGACAAGGAATACTGGGATTGCTGAATTTGTAAAAGCCGCAATAGATAGTGTTGCATACCAGACTAAAGACTTAGTCATTGCAATGCAAAAGGATAGTGGTGTTCCTATTAAACAACTTAAAGTTGATGGTGGAATGGTTGCAAATGAAGATTTCCTACAATTTCTGTCAAATATTTTAATTTTAAATTGTGATAGACCAAAAATAACTGAGACAACTGCATTGGGGGCAGCCTATCTAGCTGGACTTTCTTCAGGATTTATTAAAAATACCGAAGAAATCGCCAAAAAATGGCAAAGCGATAAAATATTTAAACCGAAACTTCATAAAAAAGAGGTTAAATATCTTTACCAAGGATGGCTAAAAGCTGTAAAGAAAACTACAACAAAAAAGAATAGCAAATAAATAAATTTTTGATATTTATGTTGTATGCGCATTAATATTGAAATTGGTGATATTGAAGCATTTATTGAATTAACAGAGACTAACTCTTTTGCTAAAGCTGCAAATAATTTAAATTTATCTCAACCCGCTCTCTCAAGAAGAATTCAAAAGTTAGAGCACGAATTAGGAACTACTCTTTTTGATAGGACTACTAGAAAAGTTCAACTTTCTTATTCCGGGAGAAATTTTTATGATCGAGCAAGGGGAATAATAGAAGCAGTCAAAACTGCAACAAAAACTCTTAATGAAAAGTATAGTTTTCCTTCAATAATTAAAATTGGTGTGGTTCATTCAGCTTTAAGAAATATTTTATTTTCATCACTCAAACAATTCAAAGAAATTGAACCAAGGTGTAAAGTTCAAATCATCGAAAGGTCATCTAATAATGTTGTTGATAGTGTTTTGGGAGGTGAATGTGATTTTGGTATTAATTTTACTGGTAAACAAGAACCTGGAATTAGCTTTGAGAATTTATTTGTGGAAGATTACGTCGTTGTATTTCCAAAAGGAGATAAATTAGAGAAAAAAAGAAAAATAAAGATATCTGAGATTAAAGGTAGGAATTTTATTTCAATATGGAAAGGTTCTGGGAGTAGAATTTATATTGAGAATGCACTTGCGCTCCAAGAAGAAGATATCGATTGGGCGTATGAAGTAAGGCATATACCAACTGCATTAAATATGGTTGAACAGGGTCTTGGAATAACCCTTGCTCCAAAATTAGCTATTTCTAAAGATTATTCTTCTTTATCGTATAGACCTTTAATTGATCCCTCTGTAACTAGAACAATTGGATTAATAAAAAGATCTGGAAGAGATTTAAGCTATGATTCTCAAAAATTATATGACCTTTTAAAAGAAAAATTCAAAAAATAATTAATTAGTATAATGCATAAATAAATTTACTAATTAATGTTTATAATAAAAGTATGTTGTCAGTAAATAGTTTTAAAACACTTGATCAATTCTCAAATAATGGAAAAAAGTACATTTTCTATAACCTATCTAAATTGGAGGATAATTTTCCTAAAATAAAGAATTTACCTAAATCAAAAAAGATTCTCATTGAAAATTTACTTAGATTAGAAGATGGCAAAGATGTAAATAAAGACATTATCGAAAATGTATTAGAAAATCCTGAAAAAAAACATGAAATATTTTTTCTTCCTTCAAGAGTGTTAATGCAAGACTTTACTGGTGTGCCTGCTGTTGCAGATTTAGCAGCAATGCGTGATGCTGTTTCAAAAAAAGGTGGTAATCCATCAAAAGTTAATCCTATGTCCCAAGTTGATTTAGTAATAGATCATTCTGTAATGGTTGATTATTTTGCTAGCCCAAATGCATTTCAAAAAAATGTAGATATGGAATTTGGAAGAAATGCAGAGAGATATGAGTTTTTAAAATGGGGACAACAAGCTTTTAAAAATTTTAGGGTTATTCCACCTGGCACAGGAATATGCCATCAAGTAAATTTAGAGTATTTAGCTCAAGTAGTGTGGAGCAAGGAGCTTGATGATAAAGTTTTATTATACCCTGACACATTAGTTGGAACAGACAGTCATACGACAATGGTAAATGCACTTGGTGTTCTAGGTTGGGGAGTAGGAGGAATTGAAGCTGAGGCTGCTATGCTTGGCCAATCTGTATCAATGCTTTTACCAGAAGTTGTTGGTTTTGAAGTATCAGGGAGAATGAAAGAGGGTGTTACAGCAACAGATCTAGTTTTAACAATTGTACAAATGCTAAGAGAAAAAGGAGTAGTTGGAAAATTTGTTGAATTCTATGGTGATGGTTTAAGTAATTTATCACTCGCTGACAGAGCAACTATTGCCAACATGGCTCCAGAATATGGTGCAACTTGTGGTTTTTTTGCAGTTGATGATGAAACTATCAAATACTTGAAATTGACATCTAGAGGCTCCGATCTGATAAATACTGTTGAAAAATATAACAGAATTCAAGGTTTGTGGGCCGATGACAGATGTAATTATAATGATAACGTTCATTTAAAACTAGAAAATGTTCAAGCATCATTAGCAGGACCTAAAAGACCTCAAGATAGAATTAATCTTGAAAGCGTGAATTTAAATTTTAAAGAATTTTCAAAAAACAAACCTATTGAAAAAGAAATTAAAAATCACAATTACAAAATGCAAGACGGTAACGTTGTAATTGCTGCTATCACTTCATGTACTAATACCTCTAATCCAGATGTTTTAGTTGCAGCAGGCTTAGTCGCAAAAAAGGCTTGTGAATTAGGTCTACAAGTAAAACCTTGGGTTAAGACTTCTTTAGCACCTGGTTCAAAAGTTGTTACTGATTATTTGGCTAAATCGGGTTTGAATAAATATTTAGACCAACTTGGTTTTCATCTAGTTGGTTATGGATGCACTACGTGTATAGGAAACTCAGGGCCACTTGATAAAGATATTGCCGAGTGTATCTCAAAAAATGATTTAACAGTTGCTTCAGTACTTTCAGGTAATAGAAATTTTGAAGGCAGAGTTAATCCACACGTTAAAGCTAATTATCTTGCCTCACCACCTTTAGTTGTAGCATATGCTTTAGCTGGGTCTGTACTTATTAATTTGACAAGTGATCCCATTGGTATTGACACAGATGGTAATGAAGTATTTTTAAAAGACATTTGGCCAAGCAATAGCGAAATCCGAAATGCTGTTGAAAAAAATGTATCGCCTGAAATGTTTAAAAAACAATACTCTCATGCTTTAGATGGGCCAAAAGAATGGCAAAAAATTAATACTTCTACGGGAGACCTGTATAATTGGAATTCTTCATCAACTTACGTACAGAAACCTCCATTTTTTGATAATCAATCAAATGATGATAAAGAGATTAAGCCAATTGAGAATGCGAGACCTTTATTACTACTAGGCAATAGTGTTACTACAGATCACATTTCACCTGCAGGGGCTATTAAAGTTGATAGTCCTGCTGGCAACTACTTCATGGAACGGCAAATACGTCAAAATGATTTTAATTCATATGGTGCTAGAAGGGGCAATCATGAAGTAATGGTAAGGGGTACTTTTGCCAATATAAGAATTAAAAACCAACTGCTATCAAACGTTGAGGGTGGATACTCAATTTTAGAACCTGATAAGAAAAAAATGAGTGTTTATGATGTTGCTATGGAGTATGCAAAAAGGTCTGAAAATGTTGTAGTTTTTGCAGGAGAAGAATACGGAACTGGATCATCGCGTGATTGGGCTGCAAAAGGGACGAAGTTATTAGGTATTAAGGCAGTTATTGCTGAAAGTTTTGAAAGGATACACCGATCAAATTTGGTTGGAATGGGAGTTCTGCCTATACAACTTAAAAGTCACACAATAAATGATTTAAATATTCAATCGTCTGATTTAATAAATATAAAACTTACTGAAGACCTGAAGCCTTTACAAGAATTAGAAGTCATTATTCAAAGCAATATGAGAAATATAAAAATAGATTGTATTTTAAGAATTGATACTATCAATGAGCTACAATATTATAAATCAGATGGCATATTAAATTTTGTTTTAAAAAATATTCTAAAAAATTAAATAATTTTTGGATTTTCTAACAGTTCTTTCAGTCTAACTAAAAAAGTTACTGCTTGCTTACCGTCTATTAATCTGTGGTCATAACTTAATGCAATATACATCATTGGTTTTATAACAATCTTCTTTTTTACAGCGATAGGTCTATCAATTATTGAGTGCATACCTAATATAGCACTTTGAGGTGGGTTGATAATTGGGGTGCTCATCATAGAACCATATATTCCTCCATTTGTAATTGAGAATGTTCCTCCTGATAAATCACTCATGGAAAGTTTATTTGAATTTGCTTTCTCAGATAATTCAATAATATACTTTTCAATTTCTGCATTTGATAAATCTCCAGCATTTCTAATTATTGGAACAACAAGCCCCTTTTCAGATCCAATTGCAATACCTATATCAAAGTAGTTTTTATAAATTATTTTATCTTCGTGAATTTCTGAATTAATCTCTGGTATTTCTTTTAAAACTTCTGTGCAGGCTTTAACAAAAAAAGACATAATGCCAAGTTTCACACCATGTTTTTTTTGAAAACTTGTTTGTTCTTTTTTTCTAAGAGACATAATTGCTGACATATCGACTTCGTTAAATGTTGTGAGAATGGCGGCTGTATTTTGAGCTTCTTTTAACCTTCTGGCAATTGTTTGCCTTAATTTTGACATTGGGATAGTTTTTTCATCTAACGTAGAGTCATCTTTGTCGAAGTTTGGAAGATCAACTACCTTAGCTGGAGTTTTTGTTTGATTTTCGCTAACTTTAGAGACATTAGATGGGTCAATTGTTTGTTTTTCTTGATTTATTTCTTCGATTTGACTTGTTTCTAGTTTGGGTTTTTGTTCAGTAGTCGTATTTTCTGATATTTCAGCAATAGATTGACCAACATTAACTGTAGATCCCTCTGGGGTTATTATCTTTGTTAATTTTCCAGAGGTTTGAGCAGGAATTTCAATTGTGATTTTCTCTGTTTCAATTTCAGCTAAATTATCGCCAGACTCAAAGCTATCTCCCTCTTTGATCAACCAAGATGTAAGCGTGCCTTCAATGATCGACTCTCCAAGCTCAGGTACTGTTATGTTTTTCATTACTCTTTCGGTAAGTTTTTAAATTTCATAAAACTGACACCACTTCTTTCTTTTATAACACGTTTTAGTGATGATTTAAGAGCTAATTCTTTTATTAGTTGCTGATTAGTACTATGTCTTTTTGATATGCCTGTAGCAGGAGCTGCTGCAGGGCGTCTTCCAACATAATGAACTTTTTTGGTTAAATTATTTTTTACTAAAACATGTCTAATACGACTTTTAACAAAACTCCATGCACCCATATTTTTTGGCTCCTCTTGAACCCATAAAATCTCACTTTCTTTATGTTTTAATATAACATCTCCTATGGCATCAAATGGAAATGGATAAATTTGCTCAATACGAACTATTTTTACATCTTTAATATTATTCTTTGTTCTAAAATCATCTAATTCATAAAATATTTTTCCAGAGCAGAAAATTATCCTTTTTGGGTTTTTGATTTCATCTTCAATGAGGCGATGAAAAGATGAGCGTCCAGTAAATTCACTAATAGATGATACATTATTTGGGTGGCGCAGTGTGGATTTAGGGGTAAATACTATTAGTGGTTTTCTAAAATTTCTATGTATTTGCCTTCTCAAAGCATGAAAGTAGCTCGCAGGAGTGGTGCAGTTTACAATCTGAACGTTATCTTCTGCTGCCATTTGAAGAAATCTTTCTATTCTTGCACTGGAGTGTTCAGGACCCATACCCTCATGACCATGAGGTAATAACATGACTAATCCACTCATTTGCATCCATTTTCTCTCACTTGAAGCAATAAACTGGTCAATGATAATTTGGGCACCGTTGGCAAAATCTCCAAATTGGGCCTCCCATAAAACCAAAGTATTTGGGTCTGCTAACGAGTACCCATATTCAAAACCTAGGACACCTAATTCAGAGAGAAAACTATCAATTACTTCAAACTGTTTTTGATTTTTAGCAATGTGATTGAGTGGAATATATCTCTCTTCTGATTTTTGATCATAAAAAACTGAGTGTCTCTGACTGAAAGTTCCCCTTCCAGAATCTTGACCTGCAAGTCTAACTCTATATCCTTCCTTTAACAATGCTCCAAATGCTAAAGCCTCAGCAAAAGACCAGTCAATATTCTTTCCTAATTTTATTGAAGATAATCGAGATTTATTAAATTTTTCTAATTTCGGATGAAGATTAAATCCTTTAGGTATTTGTGAAATTTTTGTGCCAATTTCCTTTAAGGATTTTTCTGACTCAGCTGTTCTACCTCTTCTAAGTGGATCTTTTGGTGCAAGACTTAATCCACTCCATTGTCCGCCCATCCAAGATTTTGTTTTTAATTTATAGTTTTTTGCTTTTTCAAATTTCTTGTCGAGATCAGACCATATTCTATCTTTGATGAAGTCTACCTGTTTTGTATTTACTACTTCTTGGCTTATAAGTTTATCTGCATAAATACTGGCAACTGTTTTTTTCTTTTTTATAGTTTGATACATCAATGGTTGAGTGAAAGAGGGTTCGTCACCCTCGTTATGTCCATGTTTTCTGTAACAAAACATATCGACAAGTGTATCTTTTTTGAATGTGTTTCTAAATTCTGTTGCAGCTCTTGAGGCTAAAACAACAGCCTCTGGGTCATCTCCATTTACATGAAATATTGGGGATTGAACAATTTTTCCTATCTCTGAAGAGTAAGGCGCAGATCGGCTATATTGAGGACTAGTTGTAAATCCAATTTGATTATTGATAATAAAGTGAATTAGTCCGCCAATTCTGTAGCCGTTTAATTGTGACATAGTAAAGGTTTCAGCAACAATACCTTGTCCAGCAATTGCTGCGTCTCCATGAATTAGTAGACCTGAAACTTTCGTATTATTTTTGTCTTGAATGATTGTTTGTTTAGCTCTTATTTTGCCGGCTACAACTGGATTTACCGCTTCTAAGTGAGAGGGATTAGCTGCCATACTCACATGAATAATCTTACCTCCAAAACTTCTATCAGAGCTTGCACCTAAATGATATTTAACATCACCAGAGCCCTGATCACTGAGGGCATTCTCGCCTCCATGGATAAATTCTCCAAAAATTTGAACATGAGGTTTTTTTACTATGTTAGCTAATATATTTAGTCTTCCTCTGTGGGCGCATGCAAAGGAAAAATCTTCTACACCATATTCTGAGGATCTTTTTAAAATCTGTTCAAGTGCTGGTATTGTAGACTCAGCTCCTTCAAGTCCAAATCTTTTGGTACCTCTGTACTTTGTATCTAGAAACTTTTCAAAATATTCTGCTGTAATTAATCTCTCCAAGATTGTCCTTTTACCCTTAGAGGTTAATTGCATGTCTTTTTTTTCTTCTATTCTATCCTTCAGCCATTTGTATTCTTCAGCGGACTGAATATGTTTGTATTCAATTGCCAAGGTACCAGAATAGATGCTTTGAAGTTTTTCAAAAACTTCACGTACAGTAGCTTTCTGAAATCCTAAATATCCAAAAAGAAAAATTTTTCGATCATAATCTTTTTTTTGAAAACCGTAATACTCGGGATCTAAACCTGATGGATTGTTCTTTGCCATTAAACCTAAAGGGTCAAGATCAGCTATAAGGTGCCCTATCTCTCTGTAAGCTCTTATCATCATAACAAGTCGAAGAGAGTCAGTAATTGCCTGATCAAGGGAAATTTGATTAAAATCAATGTCTCTTGAGGTCTCTGACCAATTTATTTTTTGATAGTCAGCTAGAATAGAGATTTCCTCAGGTGCGAGAGCTTTAAAGAATTCATGCCAGCTCTTATCAACAAGACTTGGGTCTTTTATATAATCTCTATATATCGCTATTACTTGAGAGGCATTATTAGTTGTGAGAAATGAATTATAAGATCTCATTAATAGGTTTATGTATACGCCTATCTAATAAAGATGTCATTTGATTTTTGATCATAAAAGCTTGTCAACAGCTGATACTAAACCCTGCACAGATTTGACAGATTTTTTTAACATTAATTTCTCTTTGGCTGTAAGTTTTACCTCAATAATTTTTTCAATTCCTTTATTTCCAATAATTGTAGGTACTCCCATATACATATTTTTAAGGCCATATTGGCCATTGATATAAGCAGCACAAGGTAAAAGTTTTTTTTGATTTAATAAAAAAGCCTCTGCCATCTGAATTGCCGAACTAGCAGGTGCGTAGAAAGCTGATCCATTTTTTAATAACTTCACGATTTCACCACCGCCCATTCTTGTTCGATCGACTATTTTTTCAATTTTTGAATAAGGGAATTTTTTTAGCTTTATAAAATCGATTAAAGGGACACCTCCTATTGTTGTGTAATTAATTAGAGGCACCATGTCATCTCCATGGCCTCCTAATACAAATGTTTCAACATCATTCACTGATACCTTCAAAGCATCTGATAAGAAGTATTTCATTCGGGAGGAGTCCAATACTCCCGCCATGCCCACACACATGTTTTTGGGTAGTTTGGAATATTTCTGGAGAACGTATACCATCGCATCTAGTGGGTTTGTAATACAAATAACAAATGCCTTAGGAGCATATTTTTTTATATCTAGTGCAATTTTTTTTATTATTTTTCCATTGATCTCGAGTAAATCATCTCTACTCATTCCAGGTTTACGGGGTAAGCCAGCAGTTATGATTATAACGTCAGATCCCTTCATTTTTGAAAAATCATTGGTACCCTCTATTGAACCTGTGAAACCTTCGACTGCTGATGATTGACTAAGGTCTAAAGCTTTTCCTTGAGGCATCCCGGTAACAACATCAATAAGTGTTATATTACCGAGTTTTTTTAAAGCTAATAAATGTGCGAGTGTGCCTCCAATATTTCCAGCACCAATCAATGAGATTTTATTCACTTATTATCCATTTTGGATATTTCATGTTTTATTTCAGCTATCGCTTTAGCTGGATTTAATCCTTTCGGACAAGAGTTCGTGCAATTCATAATCGAATGACATCTATATAGTTTAAAACTATCATCTAATTCATTCAACCTTTCTTTTTTTTCTTCATCTCTACTATCTTGTATCCAGCGATTTGCTTGAAGCAATACAGCTGGTCCTAAATATTTATCCTCGTTCCACCAATAACTAGGACAAGAAGTGCTACATGAGAAACACATAACACATTCCCATTTACCATCTAACATATCTCTGTCTTCGACTGACTGTAAGTTTTCACGTTTATTATTTGGGGACTTTTTATTTAACCATGGTTTTATAGATTTAAATTGTTCAAATGCTTTTTTTAAATCAACCACTAGATCTTTTAAAACCTTCATATGAGGAAGAGGATAAATATTTATTTCATCAGAACACTCTTCTATATGTTTTTGACATGCAAGTGTATTTACTCCATCTATGTTCATTGCACATGATCCACAAACACCCTCTCTACAAGATTTTCTAAAAGTTAAACTTGGATCAACTTCAGCTTTAATTTTATTTAATATATCTAGAACCATTGTTCCTGCTTTAGCTACATCAATTTCAAATCGATCGATTTGAGGAGGGGTATTTTCATCACCAGACCACCTATAAACATTTATAATTCGGATATCATGATTTTGTTGAGATTGCTCGTCAATGAGATCGACATTGGAATAAGATTTTCCTTTAACTGGAACTGAGTTTTTTGGAAGAGTAAGTTGTACCATTTAATAAACCCTTACTTGTGGTTGGATGACAGAGATTTGATTGCTCAGTGTAGTCATTCTCACTGGTCTATGGGTGACTTTATGATCAGTGACATCACCCCAAAAAAGAGTGTGTTTTAACCAATTTTCATCATCTCTGTCTGGAAAGTCCTCTCTAGCGTGAGCACCTCTACTTTCAGTTCTTTGCTCAGCAGAAACACCAACACTTCCAGCAACCTGCATTAAATTATGTAGTTCTAAAGCTTCAACTAAATCTGTATTAAAAACATCAGACTGATCTTTAACTTTTATATGTTTTAAATCTTGTGACATCGAGGCTAATTCATCATTGCCTAATTTCAAAGTTTCACTTTCTCTGTAAACACCAAATCTTTTTTGAACAGTCTTTTGCATCCTCTCTCTTAGCTCGCCGACTGAAACATCTCCTTTGTTACTTTTAATGGACTCTAATCTCTCTATGATAGAATTTGTTTGCGACAGAGATGGTGTTCTCAATGACTCTTTGGTATCAATAACTTGGCCAGCCTGAATTGCTGCACCCCTTCCAAAAACTACGAGCTCAGCTAAAGCATTTGTTCCAAGTCGATTAGCTCCATGAACTGAAGCGCATGCAGCTTCTCCGATAGCCATTAGTCCCTCACAGACTTCTTCTGAATTGGAGTCATTTGGTTTCAAAACCTCTGCTTTAAAGTTTGTAGGAATTCCACCCATACAATAATGAACAGTTGGAATTACTGGGATTGGCTCTTTTGAAATATCTCTTCCACAAAAGGCTTTAACTGACTCAGAAATACCAGGTAATCTTTTTGCAAGCATATCAGCATCAAGATGTTCCAAATGGAGATTTATATAATCTTTGTTAGGTCCACATCCTCTACCTGCGCTAATCTCTTTACTTATGAATCTTGATATAACATCTCTTGCAGCCAGGTCTTTTGCATTCGGGGCATATTCTAACATAAACCTTGTGCCTTCGTTGTTCTTAAGAATACCTCCTTCACCTCTAGCTGCTTCTGAAATTAAAACACCCACACCATATATTCCTGTTGGATGAAATTGAATAAACTCCATATCAGATAGGGGAAGACCGGCTCTTAACGCTATGCCTGCTCCATCACCAGTGCAAATATGGGCACTTGTTGAGGATTGAAAAATTCTTCCATAGCCCCCAGTTGCGAGAATAGTCATTTTTGCAATAAAACGATGCAATGATCCGTCCTCTATACTTATTGCTAAAAGACCACAAATTGTATCATTATCATCTTTCAGTAAGTCTATAGCGAAATATTCGTTATAAAAATCAACGTTATTTTTGAGGCTTTGTTGATACAGAGTATGGAGTAATGCATGGCCGGTCCTGTCAGCTGCAGCGCAAGCGCGGCTTGCTGGCTCGCCTTTACCATTTTTTGTCATATGGCCACCAAAAGGTCTTTGATAAATCTTACCATCATCTGTTCTTGAAAATGGCATACCATAATGTTCAAGCTCAACAATAGAGTCGACTGCATTTGAACATAAATATTCAATACTGTCTTGATCACCCAGCCAGTCTGATCCTTTTACAGTGTCAAACATATGCCACTGCCAGCTATCCTCGCCCATATTAGCTAAGGCAGCTCCAATTCCACCTTGGGCCGCAACAGTATGACTTCTTGTAGGGTAAACTTTTGAGACACATGCAGTTTTAAGGCCTTGTTCAGAGCACCCTAAAGCCGCTCTCAAGCCCGCTCCACCAGCACCTAAAACAACTACATCTAATTTATGATCTGTATAATTCATATTAAATAAATAACACCGGTAAAAAGAAGAGAAAGGAAATACCAATAATTCCGTCTGTTATTAAAGAATAAAGTTTCATTTTATTTAATTGAAAATAATCCTCATAAACTTTGCCCAGTTGAATTCTAATATGAAGCATTGATATGATAAAAAAAATTAATAATAAAATCTTATTAGTGTAAGTAGATAATGAGATATTGAGAGAATTTGCATCAGAGTAAGAACTTAAAAAAAATAAAATAAACCAATAACTAATAGGAATTAACGCTAGATATAAAATTCTTTCTATTTTCCATTTTTGAGAAGCTTTCATTAAAATATCATCCAAGTAAAAATCAAAGTCATTAAAATATTTGCTACTAGAATAAGATATGTCACTAAGTAGACATTTTTAAGATCCATTCCAATTGAAAATGACCATAAGAAATATTTAAAACCGTTTAACAAATGATGATTAAAGATAAAAAACCAAAAGATAAATATTAGCTTTATAGGTAGCAAGTTTATCAACAATGTTAATACTTGATTAAGTTGAGGGAGAAAATTTAAGCTTCCTAACCAAATTGCAAAAAAAGGTAAAGAAAATGCAAATGCAATTACTCCTATCCTGCTGGAGATAGAAAATACCATTGTCAAAAAAGGCCTATATATTTGCAAATGGGGTGATATCGGAGCCATAGAAAGGCAATATATTTAAAAATGTCTTATAGTAAAAAACTATTATTTTATTAATTCATGCGTTACATGAATAAATAAGGCTGTGGAAAAAATGTTAGTCAAATTGCCCATTTATTAAAATAAAGGTTCTGAAAAAGCCCTATATTCAATTAAAATTCAATTAGGTCGTGAACATTTTTGTTTAAATGTGCCGAATCTCACCCCGCATGAGAAAGCTTTATTCATATAAAGTTGGCACCACGACCTATCAATATACTCTCTTTAATATGTTTATTGTCTATATATAATCTGCTGCTATGTCTGCTTTGGCACAATTATCCAAATTTATTGATCGATTTAATACAATCATAGGATATCTATGTGCTTTTTTTGTTTTCTCTATGGTCATAGTTGTATTCACTGTTGTCGTCTTAAGATATGGGTTCAATATTGGATTTATATGGATGCAAGAAGTTTATGTTTGGCTTCATAGTTTTGTTTTTATGTTGGGTGCTGGTTTTACTTATTTAGCTAATGAACATGTCAGAATAGATGTCTTTTACCGAGAGGCATCAAAAAAATATAAAGCCACTGTTGATCTATTTGGAAATATTTTTTTACTTTTACCTTTTTTATATATTATTTGGAATTACAGCTATCCCTTTGTATATAGATCTTTTTTAATGGGGGAGGTTTCTAGAGAAGCGGGCGGTATGCCTGCTTTATATATTTTAAAAAGTGCAATACTATGGTTTTGTTTAGTTTTATTTCTTCAATTAGTCTCTAATGTAATTAAATCAATACTAACACTTTCAAACTATCATTTTTCTGATAATAAATCATGATTAGTCCTGAAATTTTAGCAATTGTAATGTTTGTAACAACATTGGGGTTATTACTTTTCGGTTTTCCCGTTGCTTTTACACTCGCTGGAACAGCTCTTCTGTTTGGATTTTTAGGAGATGCTCTGGAAATATTTAATTTCAGAATGCTAGGATTTTTTCCTCAACGCATTTTTGGAACAATGATTAATGAGCCCCTTGTGGCTGTGCCCCTATTCATTTTTATGGGAATAATGTTAGAAAAAACAAAAATTGCAGCCGGACTATTACATTCAATTGGTGAACTTTTTGGGACCACAAAAGGGGGTCTTGGAATAGGAGTTGTAATAGTGGGTATGTTGTTAGCTGCATCAACAGGCATTGTTGGTGCAACAGTTGTTACAATGGGAATGTTATCTTTACCCTCAATGATGAAAGCTGGCTATGATCAAAAAATAGCCACAGGCACAATTTGTGCCGCTGGTACATTAGGACAAATAATACCCCCCTCAATTGTTTTGGTTTTACTTGCAACAATTTTACAAGGCGCAAATGAAGAAGCAGCGATGTTAGTTGGTAATTTAGCTCCAGATCCGGTTACAGCAATTGATTTATTTGCTGGTGCTATTCTACCTGGATTGATGTTAGTAGTCTTATTTATTATTTTTATTTTCATATACGCTAGAATAAACCCATTAAGTTGTCCACCTGTTGAAACTACCAAGTCAAGAACTGAGATATACATTGAAGCTGCTAAATCAGTTGTGCCTCCCATAACTCTTATTGTGCTAGTTTTAGGCTCAATTTTATTTGGAATAGCTACCCCCACAGAGTCTGCATCAGTTGGAGCTGTTGGAGCTGCGATAATTGCACTGTTAAAGGGTGAATTAAATTTCAAGAACATTAAAGAGACAGCTTTAGGAACTGTAAAACTTAGTTCATTTGTATTTGTAATTTTAATTGGTGCCTCAATGTTTTCTCTTGTGTTTCGTGGTTTTGGTGGTGATGAAATGATAGAGCATTTTCTTGGAACTCTACCTGGTGGGCTTTACGCAGCACTAATTTTAGTAATGATAGTAATTTTTCTATTAGGTTTTTTCCTAGACTATATCGAAATAATTTTTGTCATCGTTCCATTAGTTGGTCCAATATTAATTGCAAACGGAGCAGACCCCTTATGGTTAGGTATTCTTATTTCACTGAATTTACAGACTAGTTTTTTAACACCTCCTTTTGGATTTTCTTTATTTTTTTTAAGAGGAGTGGCCCCAAGTAGTATTAAAACTAGAAACATGTACAGAGGCGTGATTCCCTTCATAGGAATTCAGGTATTAGCTATATTAATTGTTGGTTTTTATCCTGAAATAGCAACCTGGTTGCCAAATAAAATGTTCTGATAGATAGATCATCCCCGAATAGGTATCGGGGATGATTTTAATTTTATATTTATGCTGATGGATAAGTAAATGGGAGACTTCTTACTCTCATGTACTCTTTTTCAGATGTATTTGTCCATCTCAGAATTGATGATCTAAATTCAACAATATGTGAGAAAAGAGCCTGAGAAACAGGGTCTTCCGCTGCTATTGAGCTACAAACCTCTCCTGCTCTTTGACCCAATGCATTCATAACTGGATCTGGTAATTGTCTCATTTGAACACCATGCTCATTAATAAGTTTTTGATACGAACTATCGTTTGCAGCTTGGAACATAGATAGAACTTCCATGTTAACTGCCTTAGTTGCGATTGTGACTAGCTCTTTAGTTGCGTCATCAAGTTTTTCCCACTCAAACATATCTATTGAACAATCTAAGATAGTTGCTGGCTCATGCCATCCTGGGTTATAGTAATACTTAGCTGCTTGGTGTAATCCTTTACCTAAGTCAGCAGCAGGACCAATCCATTCTGTTGCATCAATCGCACCTGAGGCAAGTGATGGAAGCACATCCGCTCCAGCCAAAAGAACTGTATTAGCGCCAAAAGATTTTAATACCTCTCCACCAAGACCAGGCATTCTGATTTTTAGACCTTCAAAGTCTGCAAGTGAATTAATTTCTTTATTAAACCAACCACCCATCTGGTTTCCAGTATTACCCATTGGAAGAAATTTTACACCGATAGCATTATAAGCTTTGTCTGCTGCTTCAATTCCTCCACCATAGTAACACCATGCATTTTGTTCTTGAGCCGTTAAACCAAAAGGTAAAGCTGCAGAAAAAGATGGAGCCATACTAATGTTTGTCCAATAATAACCTGCACCATAAGCCATTTGAGCGGCTCCAGATCTTACTGCGTCCAATGACTCAAGTGGTGGTACTAATTCGCCACCATGATAAACAGTAATTTTTAGTTTATCAGAAGCATTGTTAACGTAACTTGCAAATCTATCTATTGCTTTACCAAGACCTCCTGCTTTACCAAAAGCAGAACATGCAATCCATTCCATGTGTCCACCTGATATTGCTGGTGCTGGAAATGAAGAAACTGCTGCGGCACCCAGTGCTGCAGCACCTGCACCTTTAAGGAAATTTCTTCTTTTCATGGTCTTATTATTAGTCTTCTTTTTTGCCATAAATATTCCCCTCCTAATATTAGAAATAATTAATTATTTTTTATTAGCTATCATTATACCAACAATCACAGATAAAATTCCAGCGTAATGATAACTCTGTAATGTTTCTTGGAAGACTAAATATGCAAGAATTCCACCAAAAATAGGCATTAAGTGGAGAAAAGGGCCTGATTTATTTGGGCCAATCAAAGCTACACCAGTATTCCAACAAATATATGACAAGATGCTAGGAAAAGTTCCGGTATAGCCAATTACTAATAAGGTTTTGTGGTCAAATACTATGAAATTGTTTTGAATTATAACGTCATATAAATAAACAGGTAAGAGTAAGATTACTGTAAAGACAAATGATAAATATAAAAAACTAAATCCTGAAACACCTGTTTCATTTTTTTTTAGAAATATTGAATACAATGCCCAAGATATAACAGCAAGTAGAATGAATAAATCTCCAGAGTAAAATTTTGAATCAAATATATTTTGATAGTTACCTTTTGTTATAACATAGCTAACACCAATAAGAGATAAAATGACACCTAACATTTGAAACAAGTTTGTTTGATTTTTATAAATCAATTTGTTTAAAAGGATTATCAACATGGGGGTTGTCGAAATAACTAATAAAGAATTAATAACAGTTGTCGCTGTTAGACCAATATAAGTTAATGTGTTAAATAGTGTCGGACCAGTTAAAATAATCAAAAAAACCATTCCTGGTTGTTTTTTTAAAAGGGGTAAGTCAACTAAAGCATTTTTTAGACAAAAGGGAGTTAAAATAATTAAAGCTATTACCCACCTATAAAAAGATAACGATAAGGGTGATACTAAATCCTCGACTGAAGATAATCTTCCTACTATAAAATTGCCTGACCAAAATAAGGAGGCAAAACATAAAAATATCGCTGCTTTAAGAGAAACACTCACTTAGATTTTTTATTTTAAATTTTCAATAGCAATTGCTAGACCTTGACCACCGCCAATACACATACTTGCAACACCAAACTTTTGTTTTGTTCTTCTAAGTTGATGAGACAAGGTTGTAATAATTCTTGCACCTGAACAGCCAATGGGATGTCCTAATGCAATAGCGCCCCCAGCAATATTTAATTTACTTGGATCAATCTTTAAAGATCTTTGGACAGCAACTGAAGTTGCAGCAAACGCCTCATTGACCTCAACCAAATTAAAATAGTTAATATTTACGCTCATTTTCTTCATTAATTTCTGTATAGCTGTAATTGGAGTAACACCCATATAATCGGGATTACCAGCTGAGGACGCCCAAGATAGTACTTTTGCTATTGGTTTAATTTTGTTTGAAGTTACATATTTTTCAGAAGCTATAGCCAAAAAACTAGCACCATCATTTAATGAAGAGGCATTTCCAGCAGTAACGGTTCCAGATTTTTTAAAAACAGCTTTTAATTGGCTTAATTTTGGCAAAGTCGTGTCTTTTCGAACTTCATCTTTAAGAGATGTTTTTATCAATTCGTTTTTGAAGTAATTATTTTTAATTGCCTTATAAGTTTTTAGATAAGACTGATAAGCAAATTGATCTTGGTCTTGTCTTGTAACATTATATTTTCTTGAAACGTTTTCAGCTGTAATGCCCATATGTTCTTTTGAAAAAGCATCTGTTAGGCCATCGTTAACTAAAGTGTCTATAAAGATATTATTTCCTAATTTTTTTTCTCCAGTCCTACTTAGATACGCATGGCGTGCCCTTGACATACTTTCTTGACCACCAACAATTAATAAATTTGACTCTCCGGAATAAATTTTAGATGAACCATCTATTGTAGCTCTCATACCACTTCCACAAACTTGATTTACTACGTAAGCAAAGGATGTCTGTTGCATTCCGGAACCTAATGCAACTTGCCTTGCTGTATTCATTCCTAGTCCACTAGTTAATACTTGTCCTAAAATTAACCCCTCAATTTCTTTCGTATTGATTGTTTTATTTCTATCAAATAATTCTTTGAGACAAGTGGTTCCTAATTCTACTGACTCAGTTTTTTTGTAATTACCTAAATAAGCTCCTATTGGTGTTCTAACTGCATCGATTATAAAAACATCACTCATTAATATTTATCTTTCTGTATTCAATTACTGACTCAGGATTTGCCAATGATCCCAAGTTCTGCACTTTATCATTATTGATAATTTTTTTGACAAGTATTTCAGAGTTTTTACCACTTTTTGTTCTTGGAATGTCTTTTACTATAAATATTTTCCAAGGAACATGCCTTGGACTAAGCGATGTCTTGAGGTGTTTTTTCAATATTGTATTAAAATCAACATTAATTCTTGTGTTTAACAATTTCAAAAAAAGGACAATTTTTTCATCATTTTTAGTCAAATAACCTGTTGCCAAACAGTCCTCGATCCAATGAAATTTTTGTAAGCAACTGTATATTTCACCTGTTCCTATTCTAACACCGCCTGGATTTAAAGTAGCATCTGATCTTCCAAAGATTAAATAACCTCCATTTTTGGTTTTTTTCACATAATCTCCATGAGACCATATATTTGGAAATTTTTTAAAGTATGCGGATTTATACTTTTCGTTCAATCTGTCATTCCAAAAATAGATAGGCTTTGAGGGGAAAGGGGTCTTGCAAACTAGCTCTCCTGTCTTTTTGGTTGGCTTGCCATTATCATTGAAAACATCAATATCCATGCCCAACCCCGGTCCTTGAATTTCACCTGAATAGACAGGTAAAGTTGGTATTCCTAACATAAAACACGAAACTATGTCTGTACCGCCACTCACCGAATGTATAAAAGATTTTGAATTTAAGCTTTTATTAATAAATTTAAAAGTGTCTGGGCTTAGAGGAGAACCAGTGGATATAAAACAACTAATTTTTTTTAAAATATCTTTTTTATTTGATTTATAATTATTCTGGATAGTTTCATAAACTTTTGCTCCCGCACCTAGCATTGTTGAATTAGTATCTTTTGTAATATTGATAACTCGATTTATATTTGGATAAAATGGGGAGCCATCATAAAGAACGATTGAGGAACCCAGTAGTAAGTTTGAAACTGTCCAGTTCCACATCATCCACCCGCAAGTAGTTAAGAAAAGCATTTTATCTTCAGATTTTACATTTGTATGTAATGCTAGTTCTTTTAAATGTTGAAGGAGTGAGCCTCCATGGCCGTGCGTAATACACTTGGGGAGCCCTGTAGTTCCACTAGAAAATAAAACATATAGCGGATGATTAAAGCTCAATGATATATTTTTATTTAGTTTTGAATATTTTTTTTTATTGTAAATTTTTTTTAATTCAGAAGTATTATTCTTTGAAGGATAGCTAGTCTTTAAAATTAGTGGGTTATTTAAATTTGCTTTTAATGTTCTTAGGTTTTTTGAATATTGGAATTTCTTGCCGTTATAAAAATAATAGTCCGCAACAATTAAAAGCTTAGGCTTAAGCTGTGAAAATCTGTCAATAACTGCTTGTGTTCCGAAGTCAGCAGAGCAAGAGGACCAAACTGCACCAATTTTTGCCGCAGAAAGGAAGCTTATAACTGTATCAGGTATATTTGGCAGATATCCAACAATTACATCACCTTTTTTAATGCCTTTATCTCTAAAAAAATTGGTTAACGCATTAACTCTTTTATTTAAATCACTATAAATAATTTTTTCGCTGAATTTGTTTTCTCCAATAAATTCAATGGCCAAATCTGATGAATTATTTTTTGAAATTAAATCGTAATAATTAAGATTACTGTTATCAAAAAAAATTGAATTCCAAAAAGATTTTTTTTTGTAAGCTTTAAAAAATCTTTTCCTCTCAAGGTCGATATTAAAATACTCAACTATAGACTCCCAAAACTCACCAGGGTTCTTATTAGTCCATAACCAAAGCTTTTTATAATTTAAAAATTTTTTAGAGAGTTTTTGTTCTAAATATGTCTGAAATTTGTAAAGATTTGTAGATTTAATAAATTTTCTACTTGGCTCAAATAACTTATCCATCTTTGTTTTTCATTAATCTTTGAAGGTCATCTGGTATTTTACTTGGAGCTCCTTGAGAATTGACGCAAACCATCAAAATTTTTGATTTAAAAATAATATTATTTTGTTTGTAAATATTTTGTTCAAGCTCAAATGATGCATTTTTAAGAGACAGAATATTGCTTTTAACAGTTAATTGATCCTCTAGTTTGCATGACTCAATATAATCACATTCAATCTTTTTTACTAAAAAAAGTCGATCATGATCTTTCAATAAAGAATTAAGTGTAAATCCCAATTCATTGATGATTTCAGTACGGGCTCTTTCAATAAATTTTAAATAATTTGCGTAATATACAACTCCACCAGAGTCTGTGTCTTCATAGTATATTTTCAAGTTGTATTGGAACATTAAGTTGTCAGACCTAAATACAATATATAAGTTATAATTATTATAACTATTCCAAATATTAAATATCTATATTCATTCATTAAATTTAGTACATACTATAGAAATACTTAAGATATTTTTTCTCTCTTAAAATAATAAATCATTTTGTGTTTTGAAGGGATTTCAGATTTATCTTTAATTACATTGACCAACTCCCAACCTTCTTTTCCACCATTATTAAGCCATTCATTTTCGGACTTTAATTCTTCATCATCTAAATATTGGGTGTAAATTCTATACTCCCATTTTACATGTTCTTTTTTATTAAAAGTCGGATTAATCATTTCATTAGAGCTTACAAATTTAAATTATAAAAAAACCAAACTGCAGAAAAACACCATAGTAAAAGAAAAATTTTACCCAAATTATCTGCCTTTTTGTAATGTATCCTCATTTCATTTAATTCACTTTTTTTTTTCTGATCTCCATTGCTGGAAAAATCCTTTAATTTTTTTTGATAAAAAAATTTGTAAATATTTATTGCACAGGTCCATCCTGTTAAAATATAAAAGATTGAAGTAGATAATATGGTCACAGTTTTATTTAAAATATTATCTATATAATAACAAAGTCTCAAATAAATTGAATTGATATATATATAATTTACTATATTGATATCTTCTTTTTATTTAAAATGTTAAAACTAAGGTGATCATGGAATTAGACGTAAGATATATAAAATTTATTTTTGATTCAAAAAAAATTTTTTTTCCTATTTTTTTTTTTTTAAAGATATTTAAAACATTTAATATTTTTTTTTATAGAAATATTTTAGATAAAATTCAATATAAAGAAATTAGAGGTTATGAATTTAGTATTGATGGAAAATATGATTTAGTAATAATATACAAGTTATTACATAAACATAAACCATTGAATATACTCGAATTAGGCTCAGGTGCTTCAACTTTAGTTTTTGCACAATACGCCAAGGAGATGAAAAAAAATAATATCAATATTAATGTTATATCACTTGAAGAAAACGCCTATTATAAAAATCTAACTAAGAGAGGGTTAGATAATATTGATGATAATATCGTAAAGCTAGAACTTTGTAAGACAATAGAAAGGGAGACTGATGATTATAAATTTATCAACTATGATTTTAATCACACTATTTCTTATGATTTTATTTATATAGATGGACCAGTAGATAAAAAAAATAATATTCACTATATTTGTGATGATATAAATATTATTCAGAAAAATAAAAATTTTGTAGCACTTGTTGACTATAGATTAAATACATATAGCTACCTTAGAAAACAAAAAAATCAATATAAGTGTAAATTTTCTTTCATAAATAAATCAGGGTTAGTTTTCTCTTCTTAAAGAGTTTATTAAATTTTATATTAATATTTTCTAATACTTTTGCTTATAAATTAATTTTGATAAAATTTAACTCAAAAAGATAAAGTTTTAAATGGTTCCGTGGTGTAACGGATAGCACAAATGACTTCGGATCATTTAGTCAGGGTTCGAATCCTTGCGGAACCGCCAATTTAATTTATAAAAAATTCCCTAAACCTTGGAGTTTATTTATAAAGTCTCTAATTTGTTCGTTAATTTTTTGGTTATCAATTTCTATTTGTTCATTTTCACTGAAATCTAAATCAAATAAACCCTCTCTGTCTTGAAGTATTTCTTCTAGTGTGAGATCTGCGCTGTTGTCAAAATCAAAATTATTTAAAATAACTTTAGTAAGCAAAGGGGTGATAGCATAACTAGAAATTATTCCAAACAGACCTGCCTCATCAAATTCTTGCCCATTTATTGTACTAAAAAAAACTAAAAGTTTAGAGGCTCTATTAATCTCAGCATTTGAAAGTGCTTTATTACCAGAGACATCTAAAAAACTAAAAACATCTTCAAAGCAGTCTCCCTTATTCTTGGAGAAATTTGAACAGGATAAAGATGCCTTTGAATTCATATATGATAATACCTCTCCAAATAACAGAGTTAAACTAGCAGGCGTGGTATCACATTTAGCATATGTAAAAGTGTTGTTTGTATTATTTAAAAAATCATAGGATCCATCGAGATTATCTTGCTCTTCAAACACAACCTCTAAAATATCGTCATTCAGTTTCATAAAAACATTTTTAAATTCAAATATTTCTCCATCAAGATAAATCCAATCTTTATATGTCTTTGAGTCAGAAAACTGAAAATAGAAATACGCATACTCGTCTATTTCATCCTGACTTTCATAGAGATTAAAGTAGCTACTTTCAGTGATAATAAAAACATCTTGTTCTTTTGAACAATCATTGCTCCATGTACCATGGAATTTTTCGGGAATTAAATCTTCTGCGAATAATAAAAATGGGTAAAATAAAATAACTACAAATAGACTAAAAAAATATCTCACAACATAAAATAACATATAAACTTATAGATATAAAATTATAATGAATTTTAATTAGAGTTTTTTCGAGATAGCCAAGAGGGTTTTTTTAATTGATTTAAATTTAGATTCTCTGGAAAATTCTTAAAAATATCATTGAGCCCCTTAATTATTACATATGTGATTATAAAACTCATAATCGTATCACTCAAAAAATGATCACCCTCCATAATTCTTAATAATGATATTAGAAGAATTGAAGCATATGCAAATATGTTCCAAGATGTTTTATTAAATATAATTAGTAATGCCAAAGATAACGTAAAGAAAGACACATCACCTGAAACAAAGCTACAATTAGTGCTGCAATAATCAACATTTAACCATGGAATGGTAAATGGCTCCTCTCCTCCAAATTGGATTGTGTCGTTAGGCCTTGCGCGGCCCCACAAATTTTTAAAAATAGAGTTTACAACAATACCAGTTCCGATAATAAGACAAGAAAACAAATAAACCCACTCTCTGACTGCAATATTTAAAATTTTTTCTTTGTAATAAATTTGTTTTAAAACAGCAGCAATAGGAACAAAAAAAACTAATAAAGCCATAAGAGGTAGAAGCATTTTACGGACAAAATAAATAAACCAGTCAGACTCTGTAGCAATAAATTTACCGTCCTGTCCAAAAAATAGGCCACTAACAGTTATATCTAAAGAGGGAAATATAAAAAAAACAATAGAAAGTAAGAGTGTTATGGTGAGGGTTTTAAAATAAAAATTAAAATTCAAGTAAAGAGAGAAAATGTTTTGATAAAAATTGGCAATATTACTTGAAATTATTTCAACGTTATTGTTTGGAATTAATTTGTCATTTTCTGATGTAAATAGCTTATTTTTATCTGTTAGTTTTTTTGAAATAAATATTGTTGAAAGATATGCAACAAGTGCACCACCAAAGATGTCACTAATAAAGTGTGCGCCAACTATGACTCTCGTGGACGCAATAATAATTGCAATGGTTATCAATGCATTTTTAATTTTTGGAAATAGAAATATCATACAAAAGATAAAAGCAAAAATAGTTGCAGTATGACCTGAGGGGAATGAATGCCATTTGGAGTCAAATTGTATTATATCTAATGATTTTAATTCAAAACCATTATATAAAACTGGTCTTGGTCTTCCAAAGATATGTTTTAATATTTGTGTAACTATGCCACTTAATAAGATATTTAAAAAAATAAATAGACTAATATCACTTACAGTTTCCATAATCTGATTTTTACTTTTAATTATTTTTATTAGCCCCCAGATTAAGATAGTAGGTACAAAAAAATATAAAGAGTCACCAAAGTGAGTAAGTGTTCCAAAAAGAGACTTTGTTTGATGATTAATACTGTCAAAAAAAGAAGCTATTGAATAATCAAATAATAAGAAAAAAAAAACTCCAATTAACAAATAAATACTAATTCTTTTTTCTTGCGAGTTTAACTGATTGAAGAAAGTCATAATTTATTAAAGTTGATATTAATGAATGATTTTGTTGTCATATCAAGTATGGTTTTATTTATCGAGTCACTATCTTCTATTGGTATTGTATCAAGGGAACTAAATGTTAATTCTATTTGGCAATCTGAAAAATAGTCCGGTTTCACTTTGTCACTAAAAAATAACATTAAATCTAGTGGATAATTTTCTTCCAATATAAATTCGGTTTTTTTTATATCACAATTTAAATCATTTTTTAAAGTATCATAAATTACAGGGCTCAATGTTTTATTCTTGTATTGTAAATAAAAAAGAACAGAAGTGAAAAAAACGATTAAAATCAAAGAAAATGAGATAGTTTTATATATTGCAGTTAAGGATCTTTCTTGCAAAGAAAAAACTGGGTTTATTAGTGATACTAAAATTATCAATAAATAGAAAATATAATTCATGTAGGGTATCTCTGAAATATTTTGATAAAGAGATGTGTCAAAATAAATTATACCCGCTGGGATAGAAAAAAGAGTAACTAAAACTATTTTTGACCATTTTAATTCTACAAATTCTAGTGTTCTAAAAATATAAATAGACATTATTGGCAATAGGAAAATTAAAATTGATATTTTTAAATTATTAGAGAAAATAAATAAAAACCAGCAAAGAATTATTAAAAATAGGAATGTCATTAATTCCTTATTCCAATTAATTCTTTTTATACCATTATAAAATAAAGAAATAATTAGCAAACTTAATAAAGGTAGTAAAAAAATAACACTTTTTGAAAGTTTCTTTAGTAAGATATTTATTTCAAAGTTAAGTATAGAATAGTAATCAGTTTTATTTATTCCCTGAATAATAAGAAAAACTAAAAGAGAAATATAAATAAAACTAAGATAAGAAATTAAGTTGAGACGTTTTTTTTTCTCTAGCTTTAAATTAAATAATTTTAAAGATATCAAAAATGTTATTAATACAACAAAATAAAAATTTTTAAGAATTAATGCAATTAAACTAAATAAGATAAAAAAAGATACATTATAAAAATTTTCATCATCGAAAATTTTTAATAAATAATAGAATATTAATAAAGTCACCAACCCTGAAATAAGTGAATCATCAATGGTTATCATTGAAATTAAAATTGTGCCACTTAACATCACTGCTGTCAGAGGCATTAAATAGTTTAGGTCGTAAAATTTTAATTTAATAATTTTATATGTAACCAAAATTAGTAATCCTAAATATATAAAATTTGGTAGTCTAAATAGAAGGTAATTATTAAAACCAAAAGAATTTGTAAGCTTTGAGGTGATTTTTAGAAATATTAAATGTGGATTTACAAAATCTGAAAAATTTGAAACTAATTCATTATCTTTAATTGTGGTTAAAAGTTTTATGTCCTCAATAAAAATATATGGTGACCCTAAAGTAATTGCACCGAGTAACACTATCCAAATAATTGAAAAAAAAACAGTCGGAATATTATCTAGGAATCTAAAGATACTCATTTTCTGATTTAACTAAGTTTAGTAGCATATAGATCTAATTTATTCTATATATTGTGGTTATTTCAATTTTCTTGATGTTATTTTTACCCATAATTATAATCAAAAATAAGAGATTAATCTCTTTTTACAGCCTTATAGAAGCGGCTTTTTTCTTAGTGGGCCACTTCTTTCTCAAAGGGTTAGGACAAATTGTTCTAACCCTTTTTTGATTTCTATATTATCCTTTTTTAAAGATGTTGAAGTTAATTTTCATGATACTCTTCTTTTTTATTGGATATTTTCTTGCTGATACAGGATTAGTAGATATTCCATTTAGAAATATTCCAATTTTAGAAAGTTTATATGAGGTTGTAGATTAAATGATTAATACAGATAAAGTTTTGCATGGTTTTACCGATCTTAAAAATTTAAATGTACTTGGTCCTATTGTTTTAAACCAAGCGAAGGGGATATATGTTTACGATCAAGATGGAAAAAAATATTTAGATGCCAATTCAGGATTATGGAATTCTGTGGTTGGTTTCGATCATCCCAGAATGGTTGAAACTGCAAAAAAACAATATGAAAAATTTTCTGGTTACCATGCTTTTTTTGGAAGAATATCTGAACCAGCTGTAAAACTTGCAGATAAATTAATTGAAATATCTCCTTTCACAGATGGTAAAGTTTTTTTTACAAACTCAGGATCTGAAGCTAATGACACTACTGTAAAATTATTGTGGTTTATTAATAAAAGAAAAGGACATTACAATCGAAGAAAAATAATTACTCGAATAAATTCTTATCATGGTGTAACGGCTGTTTCTGCTTCGATGACAGGAAAACCATACAATAGTGAATTTGGATTACCCTTAGATGGTTTTTTACATTCAGCTTGTCCTCATTATTGGAAATATGGCTTAGAAGAAGAGAGTGAGGAAATGTTTACCAAAAGAATGGGTGAAGATTTAGAAAATTTAATTTTAAAAGAGGGACCTGATACCATTGCAGGTTTTTTTGCAGAACCTGTTATGGGGGCAGGTGGTGTGATACCTCCTTCAAAAGGATATTTTGAGATAGTTCAAAAAATTTTAAAAAAATACGATATTCCATTTATTGCTGATGAGGTAATTTGTGGTTTTGGTAGAACTGGTAACCTATGGGGATCTCAAACATACGATATTGATCCCGATATTATTATTGCCTCTAAATGTATAACATCAGGTTTCTTTCCACTTGGTGCAGTTATTTTGGGAGAAAAAATGACAAAAGAAATGATGGAGGCTTCTTATGAGGCAGAGGAATTTTTTCATGGCTTCACGGCCGGTGGACACCCTGTAGGTTGTGCCTTAGCACTAGAAGCAATTGATATTATCATTAATGAGAAAATGATTGAAAATGTTCGACACCTTGAGCCAATTTTTATGGGAGGTTTAAAGAACTTTGAAGATTTAGAGTTTATAGGTGAGTCTCGTGGCATTGGACTTATGGGTGCATTAGAGATGGTTCAAGATAAAAAAAATAAACTACCCTTCGATGGTTCGATATCCATTGGCGAGCGTGTTGCTAATAAGTGTATTGAAAATGGTTTGATATGTAGACCTCTTGGCCCATCAATTGTGTTATGTCCCCCTTTTATTACATCAGAGGAGGAGATGGGTATAATATTTGATACTCTAGAGAAAACTCTTAAAGAAGTATTTAGTGAAGTTAAATCTTTAGGACAATAGATCCCGAAGTCTTTCTATTTTCCATATCTGTGTGAGCGTCAGCAACATTATCAAGATCATATTTTGTAATTTTATCCAATTTAATTTTGTCTTTTACAATCATCTCAAATAATTTATGACTTGCAATTTCAAGCCACTCTCTATCAGCGTAAAAATGGAATAGTGTAGGTCGAGTTAAATAAAAAGAACCAAATGCTAGATCTGTCATTTGAATGTCTTTATATGGTCCAGATGATTGACCAAAGCTAACTAACATCCCATGTTTTTTTAAACATTTAAATGATTGAAACATTGTATCTTTACCAACACTGTCATAAACCACGTCAAGGCCTTTGTTATTTGTGATTTTTAATACTTCATCTAAAAAATTTTTTTCAGAGTAATTTATAACCTCGTCAAAGCCTCTTTGCTTTGCTAATTCACATTTATCTGAATTACCAGCTGTGCCTATTAATTTTGCACCAATGTCTTTTATCCATTGGCCTGCGATCAATCCTACTCCTCCAGCCGCAGCATGAAATAATACCTCATGATTACTTTGTAAGTTATAACTGTCACAAACAAGATACTTTACTGTTAGTCCTTTAAGAATTGATGCGGCTGCTTGATCGAAAGATATGCTATCTGGGATAGAAACTACGAGATCCTCTGATATCATTCTATGTGTTGCGTATGCATTATTAGGTTGAGCATATGCAACGCGATCCCCTATTTTAAACTTTGTAACATTGGAGCCTATAGCTTCAACCTCGCCTGCACCTTCAGAGCCTAAAACAAGATCTTTGTCAACAGGCCAAGGATATAATCCTGCTCTAAAATAAATATCGATGAAATTTACTCCAATTGCTCTATTTTTAATCAAAATTTCATTCGATTTAAGTTCAGTGAGCTCAATACTTTTCCTTTGAAGAACGCTTGTATCACCGGGCTTATTTGCAACAATTGAATACATTAAAGGAGCCTATCATCTAAAAAAATTATCCAACAGTCAATTTGAAAGTCTTGAAATTCAAAATTGAAATCCCAAATTAATAGTAAGAGAAATTGCCATTTGGAATTTCTTTATTAACGCAGGTTTAAAAACTGCAATTAACAATTAACGCTTAAGGAGGTTAATTATGACTACATTTGACTTATCTCCTCTATGGAGATCATCAGTTGGTTTCGATGAGTTTGATAAACTTTTTGATACCGTCTTTTCTACGAACAATAAAGGTGCTTCTTATCCACCATATAATATCGTCAAACATGACAAAAATATTTACCAAATTACCATGGCTATCGCCGGTTTTGGTGAGGACCAAATAGATATATCCCAAGAGGGTAATCTTTTGACTGTTAAAGGTGAAATGGGTGATGATAAAACTATGAATAAATCAGAATATCTTTATCGAGGAATTGCCAACAGAAATTTTGAGAGAAAATTTGAGTTAGCTGATACTGTAAAAGTTATAGAGGCTGATTTAAAAAATGGTCTGTTAAGTATAAATCTTGAAAGAGAAATACCTGAACACCAAAAACCCAGAAAAATAAAAGTTAATACGAATTCTAAACTTTTATCAGCTTAAATAAAAAAATAGGGCTGCTTTTTTATAAGCAGCCCTAATATTTAATCTAATTGAGAAGCAACAAATTCCCAGTTTACTAGACTATCTAAAAAAGCTTTTAAATAATCAGGTCGTTTGTTTCTATAATCTATATAATAAGAGTGTTCCCATACGTCACATCCCAGTATTGGCTTCATTCCATCAACTAGAGGATTAGAAGCATTAGGTGACTTTGTGACCACTAATTTACCATTATCGATGGCAAGCCAAGCCCATCCAGAACCAAATTGAGTTGTTCCTGCCTGAATAAAAGCTTCTTTGAATTGATCAATCCCTCCAAGGTCTGATGTAATTCTACTCTCCAATTCGGACGGCATAGAGCCTCCCCCATTGGGTTTCATACATTGCCAAAATAAAATATGGTTCCAATGTTGACCTGCATTATTAAAAATTCCTGCCATCGATGAGTCTTTACTTGATTTTAAAACTATTTCCTCAAGAGAAGAATCTTTCATATCAGTGTCTTTAACAAGATTATTTAAATTTGTTACATATGTTTGATGATGTTTGCCATGATGGAAATCAAGAGTTTCTGATGACATATATGGAGCTAAAGCATCATTTGCATAAGGTAAGCTTGGTAATTCAAAAGTCATATTTATTTCCTTTAATTAAAATTCTTAATGCGTATTTTTTATATTATTGTGGAAACAATGACAACCTTTGAAGAAATAGATACAAAAATATGAGGAATATAGTTAGTATTCAGTCTACTGTCTTAAATGATAAAGTTGGAAATCATGCCGCTCGATCAATCTTAAGTGACAAAGGTTATAACATTTATGAGATACCGACTGTAATTTTAACATCTCATAAAGCTGTAAAGGGCACACTTCAAATCAATAACAACAGTTTAAATCCATGGGTAATTTTTAATAAAGTCAGGAAAACATATAAATTAAGCTTAAATGATTTAACAATTATTGGCTACACACCCAACTCAAAGATTTCAAAATCGATTGGTAAAATTATTAATTTGCAAAATAGAATTGTTTTAGACCCTGTAATGGGAGATATAGGAATAGGTCTATATGTAGAAAAAGACGTTGCAAATTTTTTTAAAAAAGTAATAACAAAAGTTAAATATATATCAGCAAATTTTTTTGAGTGGTCATACTTAAATAATAAAGATGTAAAAAACTATAGTATTAGCGAGATCATAACTGACCTCAAATCGTTTACGAGGAAGTTTAATAGTCAAGTATTAATAAGAAGCATTCCAAAAAATAAAAAAATATTAAATATTATTTGTAATAAAAGAGAAATTTTTGTCATAGAAACACCTTACATAAATTTTAAAGAAAGATTTCATGGAGCTGGCGACCAATCTACAGCTTTATATGCTCACTATATCTACAAAAAAAATACAACAAGAGAAATACTAGAAAATGTTACGAATGATATTTATGATATTTTGCTAAAAAATAAAATACGTTCTCAAAAAAGAAAAAAAAGATTTAAAGCTAAGAGCTTAAATAATCTTTGATCAAGATTTCTGCTATTTGTACAGTGTTTAAAGCAGCTCCCTTTCTTAAATTGTCAGACACGCACCAGAAATTAAGACCATTTGGAATAGTAGGGTCTCTTCTAATTCTGCTAACGTAGACAGGATCTAAACCTGCAGATTCAATCGGAGTTACGTACCCCTCATCAGCACGGTAATCAATCATTTTTAGACCAGGGGATTTCTTAAAAATTTCTCTTATTTGGTCCTCGTCATAAGGCTTTTCAAACTCGATGTTTACAGATAGTGAATGAGATATAAATACTGGTACTCGAACACAAGTTGCAGTTAGTTCAATGTTTTGATCAAGAATTTTTTTTGTTTCATTGTACATTTTCCACTCTTCTTTGGTTTGACCGTCCTCTAGGAAAACATCTATATGCGGGATAACATTAAAAGCAATTTGTTTAGTAAATTTTTCCTTCACTACTGCTTCATTTGCATAGATTGATTTAGTTTGATTAAATAATTCATCTGCAGCTTCTTTACCTGCACCAGATACTGATTGATAAGTTGAAACAACAATTCTTTTAACTTTGAAATGATCATGCAAAGGTTTAACCGCAACTAGCATCCCCATAGTTGAACAATTAGGATTAGAAACGATATTTTTTTTTCTAAAGTCTTTAAGCGCCTCAGGATTGACCTCAGCGACTACTAATGGGACATCTGGATCTGTTCGAAAATGAGAGGTATTGTCAATTACTATACAACCTTGCTTAGCAGCTTTAGGAGCAAACTCACTTGAAACTTTCGCACCTGGTGAAAAAATAGCTATGTCAGTATCAGAAAAATCATATTCAGCTAAGTCTGCTACTACAACAGACTTGTTTTCTCCGTAATCAATTGTGCTTCCTTTAGAACGAGAAGAAGCTAAAGCGATTAAATCAGAATATTGAATTTCTTTTTCATCAATAATATCTAAAACCTCTCTACCGACATTTCCGGTTGCTCCGACAACAGCTATTTTAGGTTTTTTAGAAGAAGCCAACTTAAATTCTCTCAATTATTAAATCGCCCATTTTAGAACAGGAAACAAGAGTTTGGTCTTCATTTGTGTAAATGTCTCCAGTTCTGTAACCCTCAGAAAGAATTTTTTGGACAGCACTTTCTACTTTGTTAGATAACTCTGGTTTATTGAGGTTATATTTTAACATCATAGACAAACTTAAAATGGTAGCGATTGGATTTGCTTTATCTTGACCTGCAATATCAGGGGCACTTCCATGAACGGGCTCAAAAAGTCCATGTCTTTTGCCATTTTTTTCTTCTCCTAATGATGCCGATGGTAACATTCCAAGCGAACCAGTGAGCATAGCAGCACAATCACTCAGCAGATCTCCAAAGAGGTTATCTGTAACTATCACATCAAATTGTTTTGGGTTTCTGACAAGTTGCATGGCACAATTATCTGCTAACATATTTTCTAGTGTAATATCTGAAAAATCTTTATGAGTTTCTTTCACAATCTCTCTCCAGAGCACACCTGTTTCCATAACGTTAGCTTTCTCAACAGATGTTACTTTATTATTTCTTTTTCTGGCTAAATCAAAAGCAACTCTGGCAATTCTATCTATTTCGTAATCGTAATAAATTTGTGTGTCGATCGCTTTCTTACCATTTGGTGTGTCTTCAATTCCTCGAGGTTGACCAAAATATACTCCACCAGTTAATTCTCTTACAATCATAATATCTAAATTGTTTACCACTTCATTTTTTAAAGTTGAAGCTGAAACAAGAGCATCAAAAACTAATGCAGGTCTCAGATTTGCAAAAAGTTCTAATTCTTTCCTCAAACCTAAAAGCCCAGCTTCTGGTCTTTTTGATCTTTCAACGTCATCCCACTTTGATCCACCAACTGCTCCCAATAATACAGCATCTGAATTTTTTGCTTTCTCTAAAACAGAATTAGTTAAAGGTTCGCCATTAACATCATATGAAGCGCCTCCAACTAAATCTTTTTCATAACTTGCATTAAGACCTTGCTCATTTAATTTTTCAATTACTCTTATGGCTTGATCTGCAACTTCCACACCTATGCCATCTCCAGGTAAAACTAAAATTTTGGAACTCATTTAATTTTTTTTAAATAACCAAGGTTTTTTATTTTTTTTATCCTCTTCGTATGCATTAATTTTGTCTTGGTAACCAAGGGTAATGCCTATATCGTCTAATCCCTGCAAAAGTCTTTCTTTTCTGAATTCTTCAATTTCAAAATTGATTGAATGATTGCCAGCTTTAATGATTTGCTCCGGAAGGTCGATAGTGAACTCAATTTGATTTTTAGCTGCTGTCATTAATTGATCGAGGTTTTCAGGGCTGACAACTATCGGTAAAATTCCATTTTGAAAACAATTATTATAGAAAATATCTGCAAAACTTGTTGAAATTACGCTTCTTATTCCAAAATCTTTAAGAGACCAAGGGGCGTGTTCTCTACTTGATCCACAACCAAAATTATCACCAGCAACCAAAATTTTTGACTGATCAAAAGGAGATGTATTCAAAACAAAATCTTTAATGAGGTTTCCATCGTTATCATATCTCATCTCATAAAACAAACTTACACCAAGACCAGTTCTTTTAATTGTTTTGAGAAATTGCTTTGGGATAATCATATCAGTATCGATATTAACAATTGGTAAAGGAGCTGCGATACCTTTTAAAGAATGAAACTTATCCATTTTATGTAAAATCTCTTATATCTGAAATGTTTCCAGTAATAGCAGATGCCGCAGCAAGCTCAGGACTCATTAAATGAGTTCTACCACCTCGGCCTTGCCTACCTTCAAAATTTCTATTAGAAGTTGATGCGCACCTTTCACCTGGTTTTAATTGATCGGGATTCATACCAAGGCACATTGAACATCCAGCCTCTCTCCATTCGAAGCCAGCATCTTTTAAAATTATATCAATTCCTTCTTCTTCTGCTTGTTTTTTAACTAAGCCTGATCCTGGTACTATCATTGCTTGAACGTGTGAAGCAATCTTTTTGTCCTTAACAATAGATGCAACTTTTCTTAAATCCTCAATTCGACCATTTGTGCAAGAGCCAATAAATATTTTATCTAATTTTATGTCTGTAATTTTTGTTCCGGGCTTAAGACCCATATACTCAAGTGATCTTTCAATACTTTTCTTTTTATTTTCTGTTTTAGCACTACTTGGATTTGGCACCGTGCCTTTCACTGACACAACATCCTCAGGGCTAGTTCCCCATGTCACCATTGGGTCAATTTCTGAACTATCTATAACTATTTCATGATCGTAACTTGCATCATTATCTGAGGGAAGAGATGACCAGTATTCTACTGCTTGATCCCAGTGTTCAGTTCCGGGAGCATAAGGTCTGCCTTTTATATAATTAAAAGTTGTTTGATCTGGGCTAATTAAACCGGCTCGAGCACCAGCTTCAATGCTCATATTACAAATAGTCATTCTGCCTTCCATTGAAAGTCCCATAATAGATGAACCAGCATACTCAATTACATGACCAGTTCCTCCAGCTGTTCCAATTTTTCCAATTATGTACAAGATTAAATCTTTAGAATTTACACCAAAAGGAAGTTCACCATTGACCGAAATTCTCATATTTTTTGCAGGATTTTGAACAATTGTTTGCGTAGCCAGAACATGTTCAACTTCACTTGTTCCGATACCAAAAGCGAGAGCTCCGAAAGCTCCATGGGTAGAGGTGTGACTGTCTCCACAGACAATTGTCATGCCCGGTTGGGTAATTCCCTGCTCAGGACCAATGATATGAACAATACCTTGTCTTTGGTCCATTAAATCAAAATATTGAATTCCATGCTCTTTAGTGTTTTTTGCTAAAGTTTCGACTTGAATTTTACTTTGTGGGTCCTCAATATTTTGTCTATTTATAGTAGGAACATTATGGTCTGCGACAGCTATCGTAGCCTCTGGTCTATGAACGGGACGATTGGATAGTTTTAATCCTTCGAAAGCTTGAGGGCTAGTTACTTCATGAACTAAATGACGATCAATATATAAAAGATTAGTCCCATCTTCTCTTTGACCGACAAGATGCTCAGACCAAATTTTATCAAAAAGTGTTTTTGGGCCTTGGTTGCTCAAGATAATACTTTTAGCTTTTAGTTTCTGCCTCTTCTATTTTTTTCTCTACAGGTTTTTCCTCTTTTGGCTCATCTTCAACTTTGGGTTCTTCTTGTGGTGATGATTCCTCTGATTTAGTTTCTTTAATTTCTTCTTTAGAGTTGTCTTCAGACTTAGGGGCTTCTTGAGATGAAGTTTCCTCTGTTTTGGTCTCTTTAGCTTCTTCCTTTGGTGTTTCGTCAGTTACAGGTGTATCTGATTTATTTTCTTCAGTACTAACCTCTGAAATTTCTTCAGCATCTTCGATTGTGGATACAAATTGGTTATCATCATATGATCGACCGTCAGTTCTTTCTGCAATTCTTGCTTTTTTGCCAGACAAACCTCTTAGATAATATAATTTAGCTCTTCTTACATCACCAACTTTTACACGTTCAATTGAGTCGATAACATTACTGTATAATGGAAAAACCCTTTCAACACCTTCACCACTAGAAATTTTTCTAACAGTAAATGAAGAATTAAGACCGTTATTTTTTTTACCAATACAGACACCTTGAAATGCTTGCACTCTCTCTTTATTTCCTTCTTTAATCTTAACGTTAACTTTGACAGTGTCACCTGGCGCGAAGTCTGAAACCTTTGAACTTTTTAAAATCTGCTGAATTTGTGATTGTTCGTAATTTTTAATAATTTCATTCATTGTGTACTCCATCCAATATTAATATATGGGTGGTATCAGAGCGGCATATTCTACTCATTTTTGTTTTTTTTTAAATAGTTTTTAAATAAATCTGGTCTATTTTTTTCAGTATTTTCCAACGAATTTTGGTGTTTCCAAAGATCTATATCAGCATGTTTACCGCTCACGAGTATAGAAGGTACTTCTATTTCTGAATGATCAGGGGTTATCCATGGGTTTGGTCTAGTGAATTGATCATGTTCAACTAGTCCATTTTGAAATGACTCAATAGTGTGGGTATCATTATTTCCAAGAACACCGGGTTGGAGTCTCATTAACGCCTCAATAAATAATAATGATGCTATCTCTCCTCCGTTTAATATGACATCGCTCACAGAAATTTCTTGAAATTCATAATAATCAATTACTCTTTGGTCAATGCCCTCATATCTACCATTTAGTAAAATAAAATCTTTATTTAAATTATAATTAGTTAATTTTTTTTGAGTGAGTTTTTTACCTTTGGCAGAAAAACATATTTTGATACAGCTATCTAATTCATTTTTATTAAAGTTTGCTTCGATAGATTTTGAAATTATATCAGGTCTTAATACCATACCTGCGCCACCACTAAATGGTTTATCATCAACAGAGTTCGCAGATAAATCACTGTAATCTCTTATGTTGATAGTATTGATTTCGAAATGATTTTTTGACAGAGCTTTGCCCAACAAGCCATGTTGTAAAATTCCAGGAAAAACTTCCGGAAATAAAGTAAGAATATTAAATTTTAGCATTAATTTTTAATTATAATTTTTTTTTCTTTAATATTTACAAATGGAAAGTTTTGCTCAGTAAATCTGAAAAATTCCTTTTTTTTACTTTTAATAAAATATATTTCCAATAAATCCCCTGCACCAAAATTTACAACTGAAGCAACCTCTCCAACTCTCTGGTCTTTATTATCAAATACCTCAAGTCCCTCTAGATCGTGGAAATAATATTCATTTCCTTTTACTGGTGATAGTTGTTCTTTTTTTAAAAAAATTTTTTTATTAACAAACTTTTCAATGTCTGTTCTATTATTTTTTTCGTCGATTGTTATAAGTGGGCTTTTTTTATCAAAAGATACTAGTTTTAAGTTAATAGTTTTTTCATTATCTAAATAAAATTTTTTAAATTGATTTACATCACGATCATCATTTAAATAACTGTGAAACCTCAGCAGACCCTTAGTTCCTTTAGGTCTGCCAATTACACCAACTTGTATGAAATGCTTCTCAAAGGGAGTCACAAGTAATTACTCTTTAGTTTCGGGTTTATCCTCTGAAACCTCAGTTGAACCCTCTTCCTCTTTGGGCTCTTCTTTTGCAGGAGCTTCTTCTTTCTTTTCCTCCGGCTCAGAAGTCTCTTCTGTCTTCACCTCTTCAGCTGGTTTTTCAACTGCTGCTTCTTCAACAGGCGGTTGCTCCTCTGTGGTAGTTGCCTCCTCAGTAGGTTTTACGTCCTCTGCTTTAGCTGCTTCTTCAGTAGCTTTTGCCTCTTCTAAAGCTTTTGATGCTGCTTCTTCTTTTGCTTTAACTCTTTCTTGAGCCTTTGCCTTTGGTAAATGCTTTTTTGTTTTCTCAGTTATTGTTGGAGCTTCCATCATTCCTAATTCAGAGAGAATTTTTTGAACTCTTTCTGTTGGCAGGGCCCCAACCTTAAGCCAATGTTCAGCTCTTTCTTTGCTAAGCATTACTCTTTCCTTGTGATCCTTGGGAACCATTGGGTTGAAGTTGCCTATTTTTTCAATGAAGTTACCGTCTCTTGGTGCTCTCTCATCTGCAACCACAATTCTATAGAAAGGTCTTTTTTTTGAACCTCCTCTTGCTAGTCTTATTTTTGTCGCCATGATTTCTCCCTTCTGTATTTATTCAATCGTTGGCATTTGGTTTCCGCCTAATAAACTTTTTATTTTATTCGCAAAACCTGGTTTTTGAGCTTGTTTCATAAGTTTTTTAGTTTGCTCAAATTGTTTTAAAAGCCTGTTGACCTCGTGTACCTGTCTACCAGACCCTGTTGCTATTCTTCTTTTTCTTGAAGCTTTTAGTAAATCAGGATCAACTCTTTCTTCTCTTGTCATTGAGCAAATAATTGCAATTTGATGATCAATAACTTTTTCGTCAAAATCTCCACTCTCCATCATATTTTTAATTTTGCTGACACCTGGCATGTGTGACATTAGTCCAGACATTCCTCCCATTTTTTTCATTTGAGTAAACTGTTTTAAAAGATCATTCATATTGAATTTCCCACTCATCATCTGAGATTGGAGATTTTCCATTTCTTTTTGATCAAAATCTTTTTGTGCTTTTTCAACTAATGAAACAACATCTCCCATACCAAGAATTCTAGAAGCTATTCTCTCTGGGTGAAAAACTTCAAAATCTTCAATATTTTCTCCTGATCCAAAGAAACGAATTGGCAAACCTGTTTGATATTTTGCTGAAAGTGCAACTCCTCCTCTTGGGTCTGCGTCTAATCTTGTTAATATAAATCCAGTAAGTGGTGCTGTGGTGTTAAAAGACTCTACAACGCTTAGGGCTTGTTGACCCATCATTGAGTCTAAAACAAGTAAATTCTCTTGTGGTTTTGCCAGATCATGAATTGTTTTCAGTTCTAAAAGTAATTCCTCATCTGTACTAATTCGACCTGAGGTATCTATAATTAAAACATCAGATAAAAGTTTTTTACTTTGTTCAAGAGCATTATTGACAATATCTTTTATATTTTCATTTATTGGCTCAATAAACTGAATATTATTTTTTTGAGATAAAATACGAAGTTGGTCTATAGCGGCTGGTCTTCTTAAATCTGTTGACACAAGTGCTACAGATTTATTAAGAGAATTTTGACAGTAATGAGCAAGTTTTGCAATTGATGTTGTTTTACCTGCACCCTGCAGACCACACATTAAAAAAGTTGAGGGTTTATTTTTAAAGTTTAACTCGCTACTTTGAACACCAAGTATTTCTGTTAGTTCATCACTTACTATTTTAATTATTTGTTGTCCTGGCTGGACGTTTTCAATTACTTTTTGGCCAAGTGCTTTTTCTTGGATTTTTTTAATAAGATCTTTAGATACTTTAAGAGAGACATCTGCCTCTAACAGAGCAACTCTGACCTCTCGCAGGGTTGTCTCTAAATCTTTTTCAGTGATAGCGCCTTTATTTGAGAGACCTTGAAAAATTCCGGTTATCTTATTTGTTATATTTTCTAACATTTAAAAAATAAAAAAAATCGGCGAATGATACTCATCGGCCGACTAATTTTTCCTTTATTTAGTGAGGAATTTATATCACTATAGCTGGTCTATGAAAATACCTTTTATGAAAGCTCAAGGAGCAGGAAATGACTTTATTATTGTGGATAAAAACGTTGATTTCATTAGAAAGTCAAAAAAGGTTATTAAAAGACTTTGCGACAGGCGTTTTGGGGTAGGTTGCGATCAATTAATTCTATTAAAAAAAATCAGTTCATATTATCAAGTTACATTTTATAACTCAGATGGCTCACTTGGAAAAAATTGTGGGAATGGATTGCGATGTGCCTACAAATATTTAGTTGAAGTAAAAAAAGTTAAAAAGGCAGTCATTAAAACTCATAAATTTTTACATTTTGGTAAGAAAACTCAAAAGGAATACAAAATCAATGTTGGGGAAGTAACTTTAGATTGGAAAAAAATTCCTTTATCCAAAAAAATGGACTCTCAAAGTATTCAAATTAAAAGAATAAAGATACCTGGGTTAATAAAAATAATGGGGGCAAATATTGGAAACCCTCATTGTGTTGTATTAGTAAAGAATTTAAAGCTAATTAAATTAAATATGTTAGGGCCTTTACTTGTAAAAAATAAATTATTTCCTGATCAAGCTAATATTACTTTTGTAGAGGTATTAAAAAAATCAAAAGTAAAAGTATTATTTTGGGAGCGAGGTGGCGGACATACACTAGCATGTGGTTCAGGAACTTGTGCTACTGCTTTTGTTTTAAATCATAATGACTTTGTGTCCTCTAAAATCAAAGTAGTTACTGAACGATCAGTATTAAAAACAGAAATCAAGGACAAGATGGTATTCCTTCAAGGCCCTGCAGAGTTAGTTTATCAATCATCGATTAATATTTAAATGTCTAAAGTTGTTAATTTTGGATGTCGACTAAATAACTTTGAAGGAAAAAAAATTGAAGAATTATTAGTAAATAATAGTGAAAATATGGTTGTTATAAACTCTTGTGCCGTCACAAATGAGACTGAGAGGCAGGTAAGACAAACTATCAGAAGAATTAAAAAAGAATATCCCGATAAAAAAATTATAATGACAGGTTGTGCTGCACAAATATCTCCAGATAAGTATTCTTCAATGGCTGAGGTTGATAAAGTTATTGATAATATAAGTAAACTGAAATCAGAAACTTGGACATCCTTACTTGATGAAGAACTCGAAGTAGATTTTAAGGAAGACATATTTGACTCTCCTCAAGATATCCGCCCATCTTTAGATAATAAAAACCTTAAAACCAGAGAAAGCCTTGTAATTCAACAAGGATGCAATCATAGGTGCACATTTTGTATTATTCCTTTTGGTAGAGGTAATAATAGGAGTTTTGATCCTTTTTACTTAATTGATGAGGTGGAAAGAGTTGTAGAAAATGGTGTCAAAGAAATTATTTTAACAGGTGTTGATATATCAGATTATGGGAGCGATTTTGATCACAAATATAACATAAGCAATTTAATTTTAGATATTTTAGATAAAACTAAATTGCAACGTCTTCGACTCTCCTCAATAGACTGTGTTGAAGTTGATGAAAATTTTAATGAAGTACTGAAAGATCAAAGAGTAATGCCTCATCTTCACCTTAGTATACAGTCTGGTGATGACATGATACTGAAAAGAATGAAAAGAAGACATAATTCGAAAGATGTATTTCAATTTGTTGATCGTTGTAAAAAAATTAGAAAAGATATTTCATTTGGTGCGGATATAATTGCAGGATTTCCTACAGAAACAGATACGATGTTTGAAAATACATACAAACTGTTAAGAGACAACGAAATTTCTCACCTCCACATATTTCCTTTTTCTCCGAAAAACAATACTCCTGCATCAAGGATGCCACAGGTTTCTAAATTAATTATTAAAAAGAGAGCAAAAATTTTAAGAGATCTTGGTGAATTAATTTTAAAAAAAGTAAAATCCAAACTTTCATTACCAAGGGAGATTCTTATTGAAGAGTTAAATTCAGGATTAGCTATTGGATATGATCAAAATTATATCAAACATAAAGTACCCTTAGTAGGTGTACCCGTTGGAGAAGTTATCAGGGTTTAATGTTTTTTTTAAAAAAAATCTTTCAAAAGAATTTAAATATAGATGAGATAGAGGATCTTTTGTTTGATAATGGCGTGGAACCAAAATTTGCTGATTTAATTATTTCAAAAATAAAAGAAAATAAATCACAAGAAGAGGATATTAGAAAAGTTATTAAAGATGAACTGCTTACAAAATTCAAAGAAAAAAAATTTGGTGGTTTTTCTCCTCAAAATAAAAGCTTATATATTATTGCTGGAAATAACGGCTCGGGAAAAACAACATTTATTGGTAAATTTATAAATTTAATTCAAAAAAATGGCTTAAAGCCTGCTGTAATTGCAGCAGATACATTCAGGGCTGCCGCAATCGATCAACTCGAACATTTCACAAATCAATTTGAAGTGCCCATTTATAAGGGTAATAATATGGAAGATCCTTCTGCTGTAATTTTTCAAGGTATTGATAATCTGCAAGAGAGTGATGTTATAATTGTCGATACGTCTGGGAGACAACATAACAACAAAAATTTAATGGCTGAGCTAAAAAAAATCTCAGATATAGTTTCAAAAAAATCTGAGCAATTTAATTTGACTAAGGCTTTTTTGACATTAGATGCTAATACTGGCCTTGCTTCAAAACATATAATAGAAGGTTTTCAAGAATATATCACTTTAAATGGTATTATTTTGAATAAAGTAGATTCTAATGCCAAGTATGGGGCTCTTCTAACAATAATAAATGATTTTGATATTCCTGTGGTATTTGAAGGATATGGCGAGGGCATGAATGACTTAAGAGAGTTTCAATTTGAAGAATATTTAGATAGACTAATATAAAATGAAACAGCTTTTTGAATTTTTTCCCTTAATTGTTTTTTTCGCAGTCTATTATAAATCAGATAAAGATCTCTATTTAAGTATTGCTGCTGTAATAGTTGCAACATTTATTTCCCTTATAGCCATCTATTTCAAAGAAAGAAAAATTTCAACAATGATGTTAGTAAGTACAATTATCTTAGTAGTTTTTGGTGGTTTAAGCATTTTTCTGAAAAATGAGATATTTTTTAAAATGAAACCAACAATTATAAATGCTCTTTTTGCTGTAGTTTTGATTGGAAGTACGTTAATTAATAAACCTGTTTTAAAGTTATTATTAAACTCATCATTAAAATTGACTGATGAGGGTTGGGGATTGATGAATAAAATGTGGTCAAGTTTTTTTATCCTTTTGGCAGTTTTAAATGAAATTGTTTGGAGGACTCAATCTACTGATGTTTGGGTAAATTTTAAAGTATTTGGCATAATGGGAATTACTTTAGTATTTACAATAATTCAAATTCCATTGCTAAAAAAACACTTTATTAATCAGCCATAAGGGCTTCAATTCCAGGTAAATCTTTATCCTCAAGCGCCTCAAGAAAAGCACCACCAGCTGTTGAAACAAAGTAAAAATTTTCAAATTTTTCCTCAGCCATGTTGATTGCTAAAATTGTGTCTCCACCGCCTATGACAACATCTGGATGAGATTTTGCTAGGAGATGAGCTAAACTTATTGATCCCTTTGAAAATTTAATTTCTTCAATCATTCCCATTGGGCCATTCCACAAAACGATATCACTGTTATCTATAAGTTTTTCTAAAGCTGCGAGTGAAGAAACTGATATATCTAAGATTTTAAAATCATAGCTTGTAGGAAGTTCATCTACTAATTTATTTTCATTTGAGTCAAGTATAACATCTGTTGGAAGGTGAATTTTACAATCTGTTGATTTTGAAGAATTATAAATCATTTCGATCATACTTTCTGTGCCCTCTTCAATTAAAGAATTACTTACATTTATATTATTGTATTTAAAAAAATTATTAGCCATTGCCCCTCCAATAAAAATATCTGAGCAAGAGGATGTTAAAGATAGAAGTGTTTTAATTTTAGTTGAAACTTTCGATCCGCCAATGATTGCTAATTTTTTCTTTGAAGATTTTTTTATATTATCTATTGCTAAGATTTCTCTTTCAAAATTAAACCCAGGTGCTGACAAAATATTTTTAGCCATTTGATTAACTGATGAGTGATATCGATGAGAGGCAGAAAAAGCCTCATTAACATATAAATCTAATTTATCTGTAATAGACTTACTAAAATCTAAATCATTTTTTATTTCTCCTTCAAAAAATCTTATATTCTCTAAAAGGCTTATAGTTGGCTTATCAACATATAATTCATTTAGACCACTATTTAAAAAACTATCATAACTAATAAAATTTATATTCAACTCCAATATATCCTCAAATTGATCAATTAATTTTGAGAAAGAATATTTTTCATCAAAAGTTTCTTTTGGTCTTCCAAAATGTGAAATAAGAAAAATATTACATTGTTTATTTTTAATAAAATTGATCGTCTCCTTAGATCTATCTAGTCTTGTTTTGTCTGTAATTCTAAAATTTTTATCGATAGGAACGTTGAAATCGACTCTAATCCCTACATTTTGGATTTTTTCAAAGTTCAAGTTTTTAAGAGATTTCATATTTATTCACATTTTTTTAATCATTTTAGTCTAGATTACTACTACTATATATAGTATAAAACTACTCATATAAGGAACTAAATAGAGTAGGTATATAAAAAATGTCTTGGAATAACCAAAAAGTAGAAGATCTAAAAAAACTATGGAATGAAGGGGTTGCTACTAGCCAAATTGGTGTACAGCTTGGATTTACCAAAAATGCCGTTATTGGTAAGGCTTTTAGATTGGGCCTAGAAAGACGACAAAACTCCAGAAAAAAATCAACTCAAAATCAACAATTTTCATCTGTCACCATGTATAGGGAAACAAGTAATTCATCTTCCCAAAACGCTGTAAGAAAAGAGCCTGTTCGAAGAAGAGAGAAATTTAGTTTTAAAAAAAGTATTGTTGGCACCGGTAACTTTAAATCCTGTCAATGGCCAATTGGCGATCCACTTGAAGAAGGATTTCACTATTGTGGTGGTCAAAATATTCCAACAAAACCATATTGTATTGAACATTATAAAAAAGCTTATAATGTCGATGAGAAATATTTAGATAAACTTTTAGACTTCTTGCACGAGAAAAATTAATATTAATTCTTTGGCGCGCTTGGCAGGAATCGAACCTGCGGCCCCCAGATTAGGAATCTGATGCTCTATCCTACTGAGCTACAAGCGCCTTTATAAGTATACTTAATAATAATAATTCATAAAATAATATAAACTATGAAAAAAAAAGCTGATGAATACTTATTCAATGAAGCAGTTAAATATTTAGGAAAATATCCAGCCACTAAAAAAAAGATTTCAGAAATACTTGAGAAAAAACTAAGAAACAAAAAAACTTATCAAAAGGTCATTTTTCCAGAAAATATCTCTAAACAAGAACTTATTGGGAATATTATTCAAAAATTAGATGAGATGAAGATAATCAACGAGAGGCACTTCATTGAAACAGTATTTCATTATTATGAGCAATCCTTATTTTCTATCAAAAAAATTAAAAATAAACTGTTTCAAAAAGGTTTTGAACAAAGCTTAATTGAGGAATATATCTCTAAAAAAGTATCTGAAAATCCAGATTTAGAGCTGGATATTTTAAAACGATTTATTTTAAGAAAAAAACTATCAAAGTTAGAGACTACTGAGCTTAAAAAAAAGCTCTATCAGCAAAGCTTTTCAGAAAATTCAATATATAAAGTAATTAGAGATTAATTATTTAGAAGCAGGAGCTTCAATGGTTTTTGTAGTTTCTTCTGTATTTACAGGCGCTTGACCCTCGGCTTCTTTATCTTTTTTTGATTTTTTAATTATTATTTGTTTACCTCTGTACATACCAGTACTGAGATCAATGTGATGAGGTCTTCTCAATTCACCTGATTTTTTGTCTTCTGCGAATAGTTGAGTGCCCGCTCTATGGTGAGAGCGCCTCATATTCCTTTTTGAAGGTGAGGTTTTTCTTTTTGGAACTGCCATAATAGAGCGATAACATATTAAAAATTTGTATAAATTACAATAATAATGTATAAATCTGCCCACAATGCAACAAGAGCAAATCGATTTAGGTCACAAAAGAACATGCCCTCACTGCGGTGCAAAGTATTACGACTTTTACCAAGAAGAGCTGGATTGCCCACAATGTGGTAAGTCAATAGAAGCAATAAATATTACAAAGCCAAAAAGAGGAAGAAAAGCAGGAATAAGTGTTGCATCACCGACTAAAACTGTAAAAGAAAATGATGAATTGAAAGAATTAATTGAAGAAACAGATGATAATGACTCTCAAACTGATGATACCGATAACCTAGCAGAAGATATTAGTATTGATATTCCAAGTGATAAAAACCACGAAGAAACTAATTAATTTATCTTTTATTTAAAATTTCTAATATTTTTGTTGAGGCTTCCTCAAATTTTAAACTTGTAGATATTGCAAATTCTCTAGTATATCTCTCAAAAGCTACCTGAAACATCTGGCGCTCACTATAAGACTGCTCAGTTTGATCATCTTTTCGAAATAGGTCTCGAACGACCTCCGAAAGAAGTTTTATGTCACCAGAATTTATCTTTTGGTCATACTCTTGAGCTCGTCTACTCCACATTGCCTTTTTAATTTTAGGCTTTTGCTTTAAAACAGAAAGTGTTCTGGTCATAGATGGTTTACTTGTAATATTTCTTAAACCAATCAATTTTGCTTTAGCAAAGGGAACTCTGATTGTTAACTTGTCTTGAAAAAACTGTATTACATAAAGTTGTTCTTCCACTAAATCATATTGGAACTTTTCTACAGTGAGAATTCTTCCTACGCCATGGGTTGGGTATACAATGTTCTCTCCTGCTTTAAACTCTTGAGGGACTATTACTTTTTTGATCTTAGGAGCTTTTGGGGTAATAATTTTTTTTATTACTTTCTTTACTACCTTTTTTGCTATTTTTTTCTTAGCTATTTTTTTTAAAGGTTGTTTTTTTTTGGTAGGAAGCTTTTTTTTAACTTCAACTTTTTTTCTTGTCTTAAATTTTGTAGTTTTTTTTATTATTTTTTTTGTAATAGCTTTTTTTTTAACTGGCATTAATCAGCTCCTTTTTCACTGAAATGATTTTCAAATTTATTTTCTACCCCTTCCCACTTTTTTGCATCAGCAGGAGCATCTTTTTTTGTTTTTATATTAGGCCAAACTTGAGAATATTTTTCATTTACATCTAACCATTTTGTACCATCATCCAAGTCATCTGGGATAATCGCTTCAACAGGACATTCCGGTTCACATACTCCACAGTCAATACATTCATCTGGGTTAATAACAAGCATATTTTCACCTTCGTAAAAGCAATCCACGGGACATACTTCAACGCAATCCATATATTTACACTTAATGCACTTGTCATTAACTAAGTAGGTCATAGGCTGTCTTTTACTCTATTTCTAATCAATATAAAATCTTTATCTTCTAAACCAAGTAACGTTGATATTTTTCTCGCAGTAGAAACCTCAAGCTGATCTTCTTTGCCATCAACCATTAATACTTGCCAACAAATTAAAATTACGTCCATTCTCTGTTCATAACTAAGCGATGTTTTAAGTCTGTATGAAATCTGAGATAAGTCGGTGTTGAAATGTTGCTTATTGGCTAATTTAGTAAATTGCTCTTTATTGCTCTGAATTGGTATTTTAAAGTAAAACTCTACTAACTCAGAGGAAAAATTAATTTCTTGTTCCGAAATTTCATGGTCTGCAATAATAATTTCGTAAATCAGATTATATAAATCTGACTCAAAAGAGTGATCATCACTTTTATCCTTCTTTTCATTAAAGGGTTGGAAGAATTTATTTAACATTTATATTTTTTAATTGGTCAAAAGGATTATTAAATAATTTTTTTGATGATGGCTTTTTTACTTTTTTTGATGCTTTTTTCAATACATTTTTGTTTTTATTTTGTTTTAACTCTAATGCCTTATTAGAGTTAATCTTTTTAGAAATAATTAAATCATTTTCTGCTATCTCTTGGATATTAAAAGATCTACTTTTTATAATATTAATTAATTTATCTTTTTTAATTCCCAAAAGATTAGATAAATCCATAGGTAGTGAGAAAGGGCCTCTATTTTCTCTTTTAAATAACTGTTTTTCAAATTCATTGAAAATATCAAGCCTGATTAGTAAATCATTTTTAGAAATAAATCCTAAGAAAGTTAATAGTTCTTCATTTAACTTATTTTGAATAATAAGTGTTGCATTACCATCTTTTGGTATGTATTCGTCAATATTTAAACATTCATTATTATACAAATTCCATAAATAAAACTTTAACTTCATGTATTCAGGTCTGATTAATTCAGAATTAAATATAACATTCTTTCCTAATCTGAAATTTAGGGAATGAATTTCTTTTCTTCGTGGTTCATCAATTAACTTAAATTCATCCAATATATTTATTTGGTAAAGATTATATTGGCTTTCAATGATCTTAAAAATAAAACTTCTTTCCTCAGGTTTTGAGTTAAATTTTTTTAATTTGTCAGATAAATCCAATTTCGAAAGGTAAGTTTCCTCGAACCATTTTTGAATTTTCTCCTTAATTTTTTTAATATGATCAGGTGATACAAGTAAGTCGTCTATGATTGGTTCTAAAATAGGATGTGTGATATCATTCCCTTTTTTGAATATTGCTACATTTGCGTCCCCCCATTTAAGATATAAATTTTGAAAATTTCCATTTTCATCAACTTTTGAGTCTATTAACAAGCTTTCGCTTGGTGCTGCTATAAAATTATCAACGTTAAAAGACATATACGGGAAAATTTGTTCTTTAATTATTTTATGGTAGTTGTTATTTAAAATATCTTTATATTTTTCATCAAAAAAAATTTTAAAACCTTTTATAACTCCTATTTTTTCTTCTTTTATCTTAACATATCTATTATCAGTTAAAGATATATTTTTTTCGCTGATATTTAAATTTTGTATCAACTCGCTTTTATTTTTATCAACAAATTTTTGCATTAAGCTTAAATGTATCTCCTCAGATAGTTTGTTTTCAATATTTTTAACAGTTTCAACCCAAATAGAGTTACTAATCCAATGTTTCTGGTTGGTAATGTATAGCCATGTTCTAGTTTCATTTAAGTTATATATAAGATCATCAATGCTGCCGTTATAACTTTGTAAGTAAGAAATTTCTTTGTCTAAAAATTTATCAGTAAATACCCATTGATTTTTTATGAGCTCATTAAATATTTTAGTTAACAGTTCAACATGTTTTTCATCTGAAATATTTTGATAGTCTGGTATTCGACAAACGTCCCATAACTGTTTCAAAGTTTCTGGATTATCAAATTTATAATTTTTTTTATTATCATTTAAAAATCTTGATAAAAATTTTTGATCCTCAGCATCTTTTTTAAGAATTAGTCGATTATTATCAGATTTCTTTTTTAAAGAGTTTACTAATTCATATTCTGACTTAAATGACAGAAGATGGTTTCTCCAAAATATTTTTTTAACTGTTTCAAATTTATGGGCCTGTATATTTTCAATAGACTCTGGATTTGTAAACTTCGCCCCGAGTGTAGTCCCAAAATATCCTGATTTTGTATGACGACCTGCCCTTCCAGCTATTTGCCCTATTTCCATATCATTCAAAGGTCGGAGGTATTTTCCATCAAATTTTTCTAAACCAGAGAAGTAGACTTGTTTAATATCTAAATTCAATCCCATACCAATAGCATCAGTGGCGACAATGTAATCGACTTCACCATTCTCATATAATTTTACTTGAGAGTTTCTTGTTTTGGGACTGAGTGCACCAGCAACCAGAGCCACACCTCCTTTTAAGCTTCTTATTTGTTCAGCTATTTCATAAAGTCCAATTAAATTAAATGCAATAATTGCAGATCTTGGTTTTACATTTTGAATCTTTTTATGACCTATAAAATTTAATTCTGAAAACCTATTTTTAAAAATTATTTTTGCTTCAGGAATTAATTCTCTAATAATCTCTTCCATAGTAAGAGAGCCAAGGAAAATAGTTTTTTGTTCTCCACGAGAATGTAAAAGTCTTTGAGTAAAGATATGTCCTCTTTCATAGTCAGAGGCTAATTGAATTTCATCTACACAAACGAATTCAAAAAAATCATCTGGCATTGATTCGACTGTACAAAAAAAATATTTAGCATTTGAAGGGATTATTTTTTCTTCTCCAGTTATTAATGCAATTTGATTTATTGGATAAAGTTTGCATGCTTTATCATAATTTTCTCTTGCTAAAAGCCTTAAAGGGAAACCAAAAACACCGTTTTTAAAGGAAAACATTTGTTCAAAAGCATAAAATGTTTTTCCGGTGTTAGTTGGGCCTAAAATTATTTCAATTTGATTCATTCAATGAAAAGAAGGTACCATAAATAAAATGTTGACTTAATTAAATACTTTCTTAAATTTTTTTTAAGAAAATGAATATCATTAGATATTCGTTTTATACTTACTAGTAAGTGTAAAAAGTAAGGAGGCTATAATGGCTAAAAAGAGAAAAGCTGCAAAGAAAAAGGCAGCTCCTAAGAAAAGAAAAGCTGCAAAAAAGGTAGCACCTAAAAAGAAGAAGGCTGCAAAAAAGAAAGCAGCACCTAAAAGAAAAGCTGCAAAAAAGAAAGCAGCACCTAAGAAGAAAAAAGCCACTAAGAAAAAAGCTGTAAGAAGGAAAGCTGCAAAGAAAAAGGCAGCTCCTAAGAAAAGGAAAGCCGCAAAAAAGAAAGCAGCACCTAAAAAGAAAAAGGCAGCTCCTAAGAAAAGGAAAGCTGCAAAGAAAAAGGCAGCTCCTAAGAAAAGGAAAGCCGCAAAAAAGAAAGCAGCTCCTAAAAAGAGAAAAGCTTCTAGAAAAAGAAGATAATTTTCTAAGTTTTAAATATTTAAAACATCAAAAGCGGGTTATAATCACCCGCTTTTTTTATGATAGAAGTTAACAACTTATCTTTTGCTAGAGGAAATACTCTTATCTACAAAAATATTAATTTTAAAATACGTCCTGGTGAATTATTGCTCATTCAGGGTGCAAATGGTGTCGGTAAAACAACCCTATTATCTAATATCGTTAATTTTATAGATCCACTAGAAGGCAGTATAACCTACAATAACTTAGTTATTGATAATGATATTGCCTCTCGATCTTTTTTATATATTGGCGAAACTAACTTTGCCCATGACTCTCTGACTTTAAATCAAAATATTGAATATTGGCTTTCAATACACAATGTAAAATTTAATAACTCTATAAAAAATAAAAGTGTAAATTATTTTTTTCAAGAATTAAATCTTAATAAAAAATTTTATCAGCTTTCATTTGGTCAAAAGAAAAAACTTCAATTGCTACTACTTATGCTAGTCAATAAACCCGTTTGGATACTTGATGATCCACTAAGTGGGCTTGATGATAAGACAATAATAAATTTAAATACTTTGTTTGAAAAAAAGTTAGAAAATAAGGGAATAATTATATTAGCAAGTCATCAAAATATTAGTTTAAATAATTATAAAACGCTTCAATTAACATGATAAAAAATTTTTTTAAATTAATTTCAAGTGAATTTCAACTAATGCTCAAAGGAAGTATCTTTAGTTTTGTTCTTTATTGTTTATTAATTATTTCATGTGCTATTTTTGCATTATCATTAAAACATCAGTCAATGGGAATTAATGCACCGTTATCTTTCTTATACATAATGATTTTTTTTATTTCATTATTTAAAGTTGAAAAAATTTATGATCAAGATTTTGATGAAGCAAAACTTCATCAGTATCTACTTTCACCTTTCTCTTTAGAGATAATTGTTTTTGTTAAAAATATGATGATCTATTTAAATTTAATTATTTTTTTCTTTATATTCTCGCCACTAATTTTGATTATTTTAAATATCGATCTAACTTATTTGTTAAAGATAAATATACTTCTAGCGCTCTCTCTTTTAAGTATTATTTTTATAGCTTCAATAACTGCATCTATAACAATCTCAAAGAATAACAGACTCTCACTTACAAGTATTTTAACATTGCCTCTTTTTGTCCCTATTCTTATATTTTCTATGGCAATAACTGATTTAATTGATTTTAATACAGGCAGAATGTATTTATTTTTTGTAGCTTATTTTTTATTAAATTTGGCCTTTTCACCTTTGCTAACAAGTTTTGCTTTAAAAAAATTATCAGTCTAATGTTTGCTATAACTCCAAATATACTTGCTAGTTTTATGAACTCTCTGTCTAGATATGTTATTTTATTATCGCTTATATTAATTAGTGTTTCTATTTTTTTGATTATTTTTTTAGAAAATGATTATTATCAAGGTATCTCATTCAAAATAATGTTTATCCATGTACCCACTGCCTGGTTATCATTGGCAATTTTTCTAATCATGGGAATTAGTAGTATAGTTGGCTTAATATTTAAATCCCCAACAGCATTCACAGTAGCAAGATCTTTATCTCCGATAGGGTTGATAATGAGTATTATTGTTTTAGTTACTGGATCTATATGGGGAAATTTGACTTGGGGTGCGTATTGGGTATGGGATGCGAGGTTAACTTCAATGTTAATTTTAGCTTTTATTTACTTAGGTCACATTCTTCTTTTGTATTCATTTGAGCACTTCCAAAAAGCAGATTTTGCAGCGTCAGTTCTAGCTATAATAGGACTAGTGAATCTTCCTATTGTTAAATTTTCTGTTGATTGGTGGACAACTCTACATCAGGAAAGTAGTGTTTTAAGAATAGGTGGGCCTAGTATGACTTACGATTATCTTATTACATTATTAGTTAGTTTTTTTGGTATTTTTATGCTCACAATATTTTGGTTTTCAAACATTTTTTATATAATTGTTGAAAAAAGGAAGATAGAGAGGTCTAAACTTTTAAATGACTAGTTTAGAATTTGTTTTAATTTGCTATGGATTTTTTGGAGTCGTTTGTGCTGTGACAACGATTATAATTATGCTACTGAAGAAAAAAGTCTTTAATATGGTTAGTGCGCATAATCAAATTAAATAATCAAATAAAAAAGCGATTTATTTTTTTACTAATTATATTCGCCTGCTTTTCTGCTTCTATATTTTTAATTAGTTATTCTCTAAAAGATCAAATTGCATATTTTGTTGAACCAACTGATCTAAAAAGTATGGATGGGATAGAAAATAAGTATCTAAGGGTTGGGGGGCTTGTTAAAACAAATAGTTTAAAATTCTTAGATGGAAATTGGGTTTTTGAAGTGGTTGATCAAAATCAAAATTCTGTAAATGTTGTATTTTCTAAAGCACTTCCAAATCTAGTAGAAGAAAATAAAGGTATTATCGTTGAAGGAAAATTTATTGATAACATTTTTGTTGCAGAGATAGTTTTGGCCAAACACGATGAAAACTATATGCCCCAAAGTGCTATAGACAAACTTAAAGAAGAAGGAAAATGGAGAGGGAATTAATTGATATCTTATTTAGGTAATAGCTTTATTTATATTTCGTTAATACTGACTATCTTGTTTTATATAAATTTATTAAAGAGAATAATTCCATCAATTACTTTTTCTTTAAAATTAATTTATTTTATAAACCTCATTCCCTTTGGTCTTTTAGTATATGCATTTTCAATTTCAGATTTCACTTTATTGAACGTTGTCGAAAATTCTTATATTGATGATCCTATTTTTTATAAAGTAACATCTGCCTGGGGTAGTCATGAGGGATCAATTTTATTATGGGTTTTTTTAATAAACTTATTTGGAGTTTTTTTCCTTTACAAAAATCAAACTGTTGAGATTCATAAAAATATATTATTTATATCTACTTTATTTATTCTCTATGTAGTAATTAGTTCAAATCCATTTACTTATGTAGAAGCAAATGAAAATGTTTTAGGCTTGGGTCTGAATCCAATCTTGCAACATTTTTTATTTGTAATTCATCCACCAACATTGTTCTTGGGATATATTGGTTTAATTATACCTTTTGTGATATCTGCACATATGCTAATTAATAAAAATTTTTCAGAAAAATTATTTAAAGAAATGTTAATTTGGTCAAAAATTTCATGGTTTTTTTTAACTGGAGGAATAGTTTTAGGGTCTTATTGGGCCTATTCAGAACTAGGATGGGGAGGCTGGTGGTTTTGGGATCCAGTAGAAAACATCTCGTTAATCCCATGGTTATTAAATACCGCCTTGATACATTCCCTTCAAGTTTCAATCAAAAGTAACCAACTAAAATTATGGAGCCTAAATTTGGGGCTTTACTGTTTCATTGCATCAGTGTTCGGAACTTTTTTAGTTCGTTCAAATTTAATTGTATCTGTTCATAGTTTTGCCACAGATCCGCTTAGAGGATTATTTTTGATTATTATAATCACATATTTGCTAGCTATGACAGTAAGACTTAATATTAAAAGTATTTCTAATTTCAATGAGGACTCGTTTAATTTAATTAGCAGAGAGAGTTTTCTTTTATTAAATAATATATTTTTTATTTGTTCTGCACTTGTTGTCTTCATTGGAACAGTTTATCCATTGTTTAGCCAAATGATTCTTAAAACATCAGTGTCAGTAGGTGCGCCATATTATAATTTCGCATTTAATTTGTTATTAGCACCATTAATTTTATTCATGGCGTTTGCACCACAGATAAATTGGGGAAAACATGAAAAAAAAGATAAACAATTACGTTATATAATAGTTTTTTCATTATTGATTTGCTTAGTATCCTATTATTTTTCAAATAATTTTTATTTTGCGCTTAGTGTATTTATTACAGTTCCATTATTTTTAAAAAGTATTTTAGTTTTAAAAAATAATTTTAAAAAAAATATAAGTTTTTATTCTCAATGGCTGGCACATTTAAGTATTGGTTTTTTTATTATCGCAGCTGTATATACAGAACAATTTGACTACGAAGAAAATCTACTATTTGAAAAAGAGTCCACTAATGAAATAAAATTACAAAATAATAAAACTGCAATAATTAAAAATATTAAAGACGAAAAATTCCAAAATTATCAAAGAATATCAGTGGACTTATTAATTTCTGATGGACAAAAAGAAAAAGAGCTCTCGCCTTCAAAAAATATCTACCAACCCTCAGGGCAAGTCACAAATGAGGTAAGTACTACTAATAAACTCTTTAGTCAATATTATGCAACAATATCAACAATTGAGAGCAATAAGGTTGGGATCAATTTAGTATATAAACCATTTATAAATTTATTATGGTTAAGTGCAATTATGCTTGTTTTTTCGATATTTTTATCTGTTGTTAAAAAACGATGAAGAGGCATCTATTATTACCTATAGTTGGATTAATAGTGTTAGTTATAAGTGTTATATTTTACTTTAATAAATCAACTAACAAAAATAATTCAATAGATGAGGTATCGAGTTTAATATTTGAAACACCAGACTTTTACAACAATAAGTTGATTAGTGAAAATACATTAGGTGACTTTTACATTGTTAATTTTTTTGCCTCTTGGTGTAAGCCATGCTTATTAGAGCACCCTTTGTTAATGGAAATGAAAAAAAAAGGCATAAAAATTATTGGTATTAATTTTCGAGATGATGAAGAGAATTTTAAGGAGTGGATTAATGAACACGGAAATCCTTTTGAATACATTTTAAGAGATGATGGCACCATCGCTTATGAGATGGGTTTAATTGGTGTTCCAGAGACATTTTTTATTGTCAATAAAATGACTCAAAAAAAGATACAAGGGCCTTTATTTTATGAAGATGTCGAAAAGTATTTATAAACTAATTATACCATTTTTAATGGTTCATATATCTATAATTAGCTTTGCTGGTGTAAATGAACTAAGTGATTATTACAAAACAATCAGATGTCTAGTTTGCGAGGGTCAGAGCATTCAAGAGTCTGATACAGAGTTTGCAATAAATTTAAAAGAACAAATCCAAAAAAAATATAGCTCTGGAATATCCATTGAGGAAATTAATCAAGAATTAGTCAAAATTTATGGTGAAGAAATATCTTTTAATCCACCTAAAAATCACATACTACTTTGGGGGACTCCTTTTATTGTGCTAATAATTATTTTTATATTTATTAGAAATAAAATTAGATTTTTTAAAAGAGAATAAAATGAGTTATTTGAACAACTTATCTAATCAAATTGTACTTATTAAACCTCAATCTTTTTCTCTCGTTAGTTGGTAAATGTTTGTTCAATCTACTATTTATTAAGCTAAATAAACCAATAATCAATAATGTTAATAAAATAAAGTAAAAGCCAACAATTGGATAAGGAACAAAAGGATTAAAGGTTTTATCAGCGAAATAACTAGCATAATAAATCGCATCTCCTTTTTGTTGCCACGCTGGAAAACCAGTAAAAAATACCAGGGTTGTTGCATGGAACATAAAAATTGCTTCATTTGTGTAAGAGGGCCATGCCAAGCGGAGCATTGTTGGCCATATAATACGTCTGAATTTTTTAATCCCTGTAAAACCAAACGCATCTGCTGACTCTAAATCTTGGCTTGGGACAGCACGCAACGCTCCGTAAAAAATCTCTCCTGCATAAGCAGAAGTATTAAAAAATAAAACAATTAAAGCTCCTAACCATGCTTTGGTAAGCCAACGCGTTTCAACTGTAACAACAAGAAACCCTAGATCAATATCAAATCCCAATCTTGGTAAAATTACAAATAGATCATATGCAAAGAAAAATTGAATAAATAAAGGAGAACCTCTAAAAATAAAAATAAATAATCTACAAGGAGCACTAAATAGAGGTAGATTTGAATTTTTTCCTAAAGCTAGAACGGTTGCAAAGAAAAATCCAAGGAGCAATGCAAAAACAGCAAAATATATGTTCCAAATCATTCCAGAACCAATTAATACAAATTGTTCGCAAAGTGTTATGTCAGATTTTGGTAAAAGTCGCTCTCCAAAACCTATAGATCTAAGGCCATAATCAGACAGTGATTGAAAACAACTCGACATCAGCCAGCCTTACCTGCCATAGTGGCTTGTCCTTTAGAAAGTCGAGCTGATATTTTATCTAATACAGATTGGGACAAGTAAGTTAATGATAAATAAAAAATCATTAGTACTCCAAAATACCAAGCTCGCCAATCAGGATGAGGATACTCATACACACCCGTTTTGATTCCACCTAATTCTTTAGCCCAATAGACTATATCTTCAATGCCAAGGAGAAATAGAAGTGGGGTTGCTTTAATTAAAATCATCCACAAATTAGATAGACCTGGTAACGCGTAAATCCACATTTGTGGTATGAGAATTCTTCTAAAAACTTGCCTCTGAGAAAATCCGTAAGCCTCTCCTGTTTCTATTTGAGATTTTGGAACTGCAGCCATAGCTCCAGACAAAACGTTGCCAGCAAAAGCTCCGAAAACAAAGCCAAAAGCAAGTAAGGCCAGAGAAAATCCATAAATATCGTGCACCCACTCGCTAGCTGTGTTTAAGGGAAGTTTCGCAGATGCACAAACGACAAAATCATTACCTTGCCTAATAGGCTCAGTAACATCAGAACATAAAACTTTATGACGCAAATATTCAAATGCTTGATCAAGTGCTATTGGAATGAATAAAAAGAAAACAATATCTGGAATGCCTCTTATCATAGCAAGATACCCTTTTCCTAAAGAACGTAAAATACTTAAAGAGGATCTTGTAGCAGTTGCGCCTGCAAAACCAAATGCCATTGCTAATGGAGCAGCTAAAGAGAGCAGGCCCATAACAACTAAAAAAGAAAAGTAAAATGACATATGTTTTGCTGTGGTGACATAACATGATAGCCACATAAATCCCTCTAATGTTTTAGGGTCTACACAATAACTAAACATTTTGAGATTCTTCTTGTGTAACTATTTTTTGAGGGGAAAAATCTCGAATTAAATTATTTCTTTTTCCCGTTAAAACTTCATCTATTCCAAGCTTGCCAGCCAAAGGTGCATTAGTTATACCTGAATGCATAACTGCTAAATAAATACCATTTAATTTTTCACCTTTTTGATTTACAAGACGTCCGATTTTTGGTCTTCCATCAACTGGTAATGGACGTTTGCCAAGTGTAAAGTGATCTAAAATCATATCACCATTATAATTAAGCCTGGATGACATGTCTTGGATAAGTTTTTCAGCAGTATCGTTAATATTTTCCTCTTTGCTCGAGTCATCGTCAAATTTTCCACCTATTATTAATCTTCCTTTGTCATCTTGTCTTGCATGGAAATCAAAACCTGTAATTGGGTATTTTAATAATGGGGGTAATGGTTTTGTATAAACTAATAAACCTAAACTTGAATTCATTTCATAAGGAATATTAATTGTTGATAATAATTTAGGAGCACCAAGTCCAGCAGCTATAATTACCTCATCATCATTAATAATTTCATCATCGGTTTTTACACCAATGACATTGTTACTTTCGCATACTATCTCTTTTACATTAGTTTCTATTATTTTTGATCCACTAGCTTTGAAAAGTTCTTTTGTTGCTCTAACACCATCAATGGCCAAATCATCAGCACCAAAGCAGGCCATGGGCGGTATATTTATTAAGTTAGGTAAGTGTTTTTTTAGTTCAGATTTAGTTGATATTTTCACCGATTGCCGCCAACTTTGATGCTGCTTGATAGTTTGCTGAAGCTCTTTCTCTCCTTGATCCCAAATAAATGCGCCTTTTGATGTATAATTTAAGTTTGAAATATGATTTATTAATTTTGGCCAGTAATTTAAGTTAGCTAAACGAAAAGTAGCATAACTTTTATCATTACTTGCATATCCATTTACCCAACCCCAGGTATTTGAAGTAGCTTGCTTTGTATCACCTGGTAAATGTGATGATAAAACAGTTATCTTATCTACACCATTTTGATAAGCATGATAGGCAAAGGATGCTCCTACGATTCCAGCCCCAACTATAATCATCTTAAATTGGACTTTATATTATGTTTCAATGTTTATTGAATGAATATTATAAAGAAAAAAAGAGGACAGATATTCCGTCCTCTTATATTAAATTTAAATTAAATAATGTTAAAAAGTTGCAGCTTCAAAACCGAACCACTTTTTAATGAGAGCATTTAGCGATCCGTCGTCTTTCATGGAGCTAATAGCTGCATTCATTTTAGCTTTTAACTCTGTATCAGATTCACGGATACCCATTCCAACACCGCCGCCGATTGAAACCTCTCCAATGTTTGCAAATTCACCGTTTGATTCTGCAATAATCGATGCGAGGTAATCACCATCTGCTAAGACAGCATCAGCTTCACCATTTTGCACTGCAGATATTGTTTCTTCTGCTGTTGCAAATTCTACTAAAGTTGCTCCACTTTCAGCAACATAACCTGCCTGAATGGTAGCAGTTTGAGCAGCAATAACAGCGCTATCTACGTCAATGTCTGCTCCGCTCATTCCCATGTATACTGATGGAGATGGTGGAAAATAATCTTGTGTAAAGTCAATCACCTCATCACGCTCTGCAGTAATTGACATACCAGCAATAATTGTATCGTAATTACCAGACACTAAATTAGGAATGATAGAGTCCCACTCGTTTATAACCCAAACGCAATCTAGATTTGCTCGAATACAAAGCATATCGCCAACATCTTTTTCAAATCCGTCAACTTCGCCATTATCGTTAATAAAATTATATGGAGGATAAGCACCCTCTGTACCCATTCTTACTGTTTCTGCAAAAGCAGAGCCAAATAAGAAAAGCGCAGCAAATGCTGATAGTATTATTTTTTTCATAATTTTCTCCTTGTTCTTCCTCTATTACTTCGAATAAATACTTGATAAAATATAAACTAAAATAGAGTAAATAGATAAACTTTTTATAGAAACGCTCTAAATATTTGATTAATTATGATGAATAGAACAAATCTGCGTTGATTATACTGCCGTTTTGAATATCAATATTTTGATAACGGATATTTCCCTTAATTTTTGCTGTTGACTTAATATAGATATCTTTAGCTTGAATATCTCCATCAACTTCTCCCTCAACTGTTATGGTATCAGCAGTAACAGTTCCCTTAACATAAGATCCTGGTTTTAAATTAATGGTTGATGACTTTATAGTACCAGTTAATTGTCCAGAAAAATCTATATAGTCTGTGGACTCAAGAGAGCCATTAATTTTTATATCTTTCGCGAGAGTTGATTGGTTAATAGTACTATCGGTGTCAAATATAAATTCAGTTTTTACTTCAGGTTTTTTTTCACTAGATCCAAATAACGCCATTATTGATCAACCTCATGATTTTCACTGATCTCATCTTCTTTAACTTCATCAGTAGAAACTGGTGAATAGGATTGGACAGTGCCCCTATGTCTTAGTGTGCCTTGGATTCTTGCACCATAACTTACTTGTAATGAAGAGTATTCAATTACTCCTTTAATGTTTGCAGAATTATTAACGATCAAATAATCCTCTGAATTAATCTCACCATCAACACTTCCAGAAATGGTTATTTCTTGACCTGACATGTCCCCACTAAAAGCACCTTTATCGTTAATATTTATATTTGAAGATTTTAGAGTTCCTGTGAGAGTTCCAGAAATATCTGAAGTTTCTGCTCCTTCTATTCGTCCATCAACTCTAACACCGGAACCTATGTTTACAGCTTTAGCATCATTATCTATTGGATTAGATTGTATTTCATCACCTGGTAAATCAGTGTCATTTTCGTTCATCTCAGTATTATTCTCATCCATAAAATTTATCCTAACACAATCTAAATATTCATAAAATCTAAAATATTTTCTAAAAACATTGAAATGATTAGGTTTTTAGAACTAATAACTTAGATTATTATAAATTTAATATAATTTAACATATTAAATTTAAGATTTGCTTTTTTTAGCAATATCTTTGAAATCGAAAAAATGAAATATTACTAAATTATGAAAATACTTGAGTTAAGTCAGTTGGAGAAAAAATTTGGTGAAAATAAAGTTTTAAAAGGCATTAATCTTGTAGCCAATAGAGGGGACGTTATAAGTATTATAGGAAGTTCTGGTTCAGGAAAAAGTACTATGCTTCGCTGTGTAAATTTCCTTGAAACACCTGATAGTGGAACAGTAAATGTATGTGGTGAAATCATCAACTGTAGCGATAAAAATTTTAAAAAACCTAATAAGAATATACAATTGAAAATTACATCAATTAGAAAAAAATTGGGTATGGTTTTTCAAAGTTTTAATCTTTGGTCTCATATGAATATCTTAGATAACATAACAGAAGCCCCGGTAAATGTTTTAGGGATAGATAAAGGGATTGCAGAAGAAGAGGCAATGACTCTATTAAAAAAAGTTGGGATCGCCGACAAAGCAAAAGAATACCCCTCTCATCTATCAGGAGGACAGCAACAAAGGGCAGCAATAGCTAGAGCTCTTGCCATTTCTCCAGAAATATTATTATTTGATGAACCGACGTCATCTCTTGATCCAGAATTAGTAGATGAGGTCTTGTCTGTTATACGTGATTTAGCTGAACAGGGAAAAACAATGTTAGTTGTAACTCATGAGATGGAGTTTGCTCGAAAAGTTTCAAATAATGTAATTTTTCTTCATGATGGTCTTGTAGAGGAGGAAGGACATCCTGACACAGTTTTCACAAATCCCCAATCAGAGCGTTGCAGGAATTTCTTATTTAATAGACGCGAATAATAATTTTTTATAGTTTATCAACGTGAATTCATTATTACTGTTCTTGGTAAGACTACTAGACTTTTACACACTTATTGTATTTTTTTATGTAGTGGTGTCTTGGTTATTTCACTTTAACATATTAAATAGTCAAAATATTTTTTTGTGGCGAGTTTTTGAAAGTTTTAAAAAATTAACTGACCCTCCCTTAAACTATATAAGAAGATATTTACCAAACATAGGCGGCTTAGATATTTCACCGGTGCTTTTAATATTATTAATATACTTATTTAAAGATTTACTGATTGAGTATTGGCCCAGAGGATAACGATAAGGAGATAAAAAAAATGGCAGATATAATTGATGGAAAAGCTTTTGCAGCAAAAATCAGAGCTGAGGTAAAAGAGGACTCAGACAAACTAATTAGTCAAAAACAAGTAGATCCTTGTTTAGCAGTGGTGTTAGTGGGTGAAAATCCAGCAAGTAAGGTTTATGTGGGACAAAAAACAAAAATGGCTGCAGAATGTAATATTAAAACTAAAGATTACAAGTTAGATGCAAGTACAGATCAAGAGACATTATTAAAATTGATAGATGACCTGAACAATGATGAGTCTGTTCATGGTATTTTAGTGCAGTTACCTCTACCCAAACAGATTGATGAGAGAAAAGTGATAGATGCCATTGTGGTGGAGAAAGATGTTGATGGTTTTCATGCGATTAATGCTGGCAGACTTTCAATAGGTGGGGATATGTTAAAGAGAGCTTTTATCCCTTGCACACCATTAGGATCTTTACTTTTATTAAAAGACCAGATAGATGATTTAAAAGGTAAAAGTGCTGTTGTGATTGGTAGATCAAACATTGTTGGTAAACCAATGTCTCAACTTTTAATTGAAGAGTCATGTACTGTTACAGTAGTACACTCCAAAACCAAAGAAATTGAAAAAGTTTGCTCACAAGCAGATATTATTGTTGCAGCTATAGGAAGGGCTGAGATGATTGACTCAAAATGGTTAAAGGATGATGCAGTTGTTATTGACGTTGGCATAAACAGAAAAACTATTACTAAAGAAGACGGAAGTGAAGGAAGTAAGATAGTGGGTGATGTAGACTTTGAAAGTGCCTCCACGAAAGCCTCAAAGATTACTCCTGTACCAGGTGGTGTTGGACCTATGACTATAGCATGTCTACTAAGAAATACTGTAACATCGGCTTATCGACATGCTGGTCTTGATGACCCAAGATCAAATTAAAATTAAGTTTTAATTTTTCCTGAAATACTAGACCCAGGTGTTACGACATTTCCTTGCTCATCAATAATTACTGGACCGGAGACTGGATCAGTTACTCCCAATTCAGAACTGAGCTCCTCTAAAATATCTCTTATAGTGTCAAGATATGCGATCATTTGTTGACGAGCATTGGCAAGACTATTTTCATCAACCCACTCGACAACGCTACAATAGGATCTCTCACCTGTCTTTATAACTTTGCGGGTAATAACCCCATCAGGATTTGAAAACTTCCTCATTGAGTCAATAAAGGATTGTTCATTACCAGGTTTAACTTTGAAACGCACGACACTCAAAAATTTAGACATAGTTTATCCTATTAAAATTATCAAATGAAAACATCATAATTCTTAGACTTAAAAACTTATTTCTCTTATAAGGGTCGCAGATATAAGATTTAATATTTTATCAAAATAAGACTGTGGCTGAATACCTACATTTGCAAGACCTAAAACTTTCTTATCGGAAAAGATTATATTTTCCAACAATTTAAGGGTTACTTTATAATAGGACTTCTCAGATTGTATTCCTCCACCAGGTTTTTCTCTTGCAGCTATAGGGCCGTTAAAAATAGAAGTAACCGAAGGATAAAGACTGAAATCGTCTACTGGTGATTTGCTTATGGACACTACTTCTAAATCGACCCTTGGCATTTCTATTGAATTAGGAACAAAAAAACTATTTTTAAACTCTTTAACCTTTGAAATATCATTTTCAGATAAAAAAGCTATGACTTGAAATGACTCCTTATTTACAATTGACATAATTGGATCATCTTTATTTAGCCATTGATTTTTTTTTAATTCAATTAAACTTACAATCTCTCCTTTAAATGGTGCAGTGATATTTAACGATGATTTAATTTTTTCTAAATTATTAATATTAGTTATGATTTTTTTTTCTTCACTTTTCATTATCATTAAATCTGATTTATTTTGATCGCCCTCTAAAGCATTGTTTATTTGAATTGAAATTAATTTTTTTTCTTCAAGAAGTTTTTGTATATCTGAATTAAGTGATGGCGAATTTAGTTTTATTAAGTTTGCTCCTAATTGTACAGATTGATTTTCTTTAATGTATATATCTGAAACTTGTGAATTTATTGTTGGGTAAATTGTAATGTATTCTTCTGATTGATAAATTGCAGGAATGGACTGTGTATTTTTCCAAGGGTAGAATAAAATAAATGATAATCCTCCTAAAATTAAAATTGTTCTAATTATACGAATATTTAAAAAAAAACTAGAGCGAAGTTTCCACCATTCTCTTAACTCTTTTGAAATAGGCAATGCTATAAACCAAATAATTTCTACTACAAAAAGAAATATTCCTAAAATTTTGAATGCAAAAAAATAAACCAATAAAGCTATTCCTATAAATAAGAAGAACCTGTATATCCAAGTCGACCAGGCATAAATTGTAATTAAATTTTGGCGTTGTTGGCTCATATACTCAGGAGGGCTAAGGCTCAATCCAAACAACCAATTTCGCAATTTCCATTTTGCAATAGCAAATGCTCTGGGCTGAAGGTTGTCTATTTTTATAAAATCAGCAAATACGTAATATCCATCAAACCTCATAAATGGGCTGATATTAATGAGAAGTGATGAAATCCATCCTGTTGTTGCAACGAAAAAAGCTGCACTTTTCAAAATTCCTGGATCAGATACTCCCCATACAAAAGTAGCCAGCAGGGCTAAATGTAGCTCTGTCGAGATACCAGCAAAATTTATTGTCAGTCTTTTCTTATGATCTCTAAGTCTCCAAGCATTAGTATTATCAGTATATAAAAAAGGGAAAAAGACTAAAAACGCAATTCCCATTGAATTGACATTACATCCAAAATTCTTAGCTGTGTAAGCATGGCCTAATTCATGAATTGCTTTTACACCTACTAATGCAATTGCGTAAAAAATTAGTCCATTAAAATTGAAGAAATACAAAAAAGTAGTTAAAAATTCATCCCAGCTTTGAATAACAAAATAAATTCCAATAATACCAAAAAAGTAAATTATTGATTTAAAAAATTTTTTTCCAAAAAGCTTAGCTATATTTATTGTTCTATCTAAAAAAGGATCTGGCTTAATCAATGGTATTTTAAAAAAAAGATAATTATGAATTAAATTTAAAAACCAATGCTTTTTTTTAGCCTGATGTTGAGCTAATAATAGTTTAACATCTTCTGAACTTGAGTGAGCTATTAAACTATTAACTTTTAAAAAATTTACAAAATCATCTAATTCCTCTTCCTCGATAGTAACCCCCTTGGCTTCTACTTTTTCAATAAACTTTTTTGAGTCTATTCCTGCGATCCAATATCTCAGTATTCGAAAAGCATTTAAACCTAATGTAAAATATTTGTTTCTTAAATTATCATAAATCAGCCATGATGGAGAACCGTCCTCCATAGGAGTTCCTGGTAAAAGTTGAAGGTCTTGTCTTATTGATGGAGTAATCATTTAGATACCAAGTGTTTGTCGAACAAAAATAATTGGTTTTCTAAATAAGTAAAAAAATAGTTTCACCTCTTCACCAAAAATTTTTGCAGTTCCTCTGAGTCCAATTCTTGGAGGGTTTTTGGCCGTAAGAATTTCCGCTGTTACCCGGTAAGCTAGAGTGTTCTCACTGGTAAGTTCAGGCTCATAAGAAAATTTTGAAACCTTTGCAGGGATAACATTTAGTGGATCAGAGTCTAAAAAAACGTTTATTTCTGCATCTTTTTTTACTGTTATGGCATCTTTTACTGGCATCATTATCTCGACAACAACATTCGATGGGTCAGCAATAACCATTATTGTCTCTCCTACCTTAAAAGGCTTACCTATAAGAAGTGATTTATCCTTGATAACTGCAATTCCATCAGCAGGAGAATTGATCGTAGATTCATCTAATAGATATTTCTGATAACTTAAGGTTTGTTCTACAAGTTTAATTTTACTCTGAAGTTGACTAACCATCGCTTTGTCCTCTTTACTTTGAAAAGAAGACTGTTTTGCCTGAAGTAATTCGGTTTCGATTACTTTTAATTCTTGGAAAGCTAAATCGTAATCATTTTGTAAATCTGTTTTTTCAAAAGATACTAATGTAGTTCCAATATCAACATCATCATTATTTTGAATAAAAACATTTTGTATGACACCTTCAATAGGAGCATTTATAACATAGGGGTCTTTTGGAACGATTTCTGACTTGCCAACTGTCGAAAGAGAAATTGGAATGAACATACTAGCAATAAGTCCTGCTATAATTAAAAATTGAAACCATGTATTTTTAAAAACTTTAATTGAGCTTTCAAAAAAATTATTTTCTTTGAGTGATCCCATCGCGTGTCCAATAGATGAACTCAAGTGTTTGATGTACTCGATATCTTGCTCTTCCCAATTTTCATCTCTTGCAAGTATCAATGCTGCTTGAGGGCCTTTTTGATTTGAAAAACAAGGAACCCATAAAAGTTTATCAGGAATTGGGTTTTCACCTTTAGCAGGAATTAATGAGTCTTTTTTAATTGTAAATGGATGTGTATCAGGAGATCCTTCTTTTAATTTTTCACTTATTATTTTCTGAGCTAATATAGTTGTCGAGGAAGTGTGTTCTACAACTGCTATGTCAGAAATAGCATCAATCTTAAATTTATTTGGGTTTGTCCATTCTCCAAAAAAAGCAAAGACAAAAGGGGTTATGTTTCTTAACTCATTTGTAACTGTATATCTGATTTCTACTAAAGATTTTGCTTCACGTAATTTTTTTTCAAACGTGAAAATCCTTGCTAAACGATTTAATTGGTCTTGGCTCAAAATACAACTCGCCCACTCATGCCAGGCAGAAGGGCAGAGCTAGCGTTTGTAATAGTACCTTTTAGTTGAATTGTTTGGCTAACAGCGTCAACATTTGCACCAATTCCACTTATAGAGGCATTGAATTCTTCTTGTATTTCATCTATGTAGACAGTGATTGGATGGCCTATTGTAAGCCAAGAAACCCATTCACTAGACACTACCATTTCTAATTCAAGAACATCAGTCTTTATAATCTTCATTAATTCAACTTGGGGCTGTATCGACTCAAATGCGTTTACTACAACTTCCTCAACTGCACCATCAAAAGGCGCTCTAATTTCACATCTCTCTACATTTAGTTCAGCAATACGTAATTCCGATTTTGCCTTCTCATACTCTGATATAGAGAGTTCAAGTTCATATTTTCCAATAGATCTCATCTGTAACATCTGTTCATCACTTTTTAGTTTGATCAACGCACTATTTTCATTGGCTCTAACTACATCTTTTTGTGCTTCATATAAACTACAATCGAATTGAATAAGTAAATCTCCTTTTTTAAATCTTTCCATTTCTTTAACAGAAATACTAGTAATACGAGCGGCCAATTCACTGGAAAGAATAGCTTCTTGAGATGCAACCACTAAAGCCCTTGATTCCCTAACTTCGGCTTTAGAGGAAACAGTAAATAGGAGAGATAAAATTATTATTTTAACCAGAAACTTTAACAAGTTTATCTCCATAATTTTCATGACCTTCATACTGTAAGTCTAATTGCTCTTGAAGAGTTGCAAATTTAATAAGTTTTTCATTTGTTTCAAAATTTTGTGAATTTAAAACAATAGATTCTTGAGAAGCGGTCTCATCAATTTCTCCTGGAATAGTTGGCATATCATTAAGACTTGACTGATCATCTGTGTTAGGCGTTTGATTGTCATTATTGTTTGGGTCATTCGGGTTAAGAGTGTCATTTAATATCGACCCATCTTCTAAATCATTTTGTGTATCAAGTAGTATTTGTCCTTTTTCATCAACAGTAACTTCGGTTTTTAAGGCTGCACTTCGGTCTATGAAAGGCTCGAGGTCGCGTTTTAAGGCTTTGTCCTGGCTAACAGAGTTCCTATCCAGAGTAACATTAATTTCTCTTGTGCTATTATCATTATCGATTGCTATCACCTTGACATCGATTGAGTAAATATTTTGAGGAAACTGAACGATCGTTTGACCTGTTGATGGGTCAACACGTATCCAGCTTGGAAGAGAGGAACCATCCTCTAAAGTTCCTGTGTATTGTTTCACATTAAGCCTATAATCATCTCCTATAGCAAATCCCAATAAAGTATTTTCATTTATTCCTGGCCTTCCACTTTGATCAATATTTAAATCTTCAACAGCAACATCGATTACCTTCATACCGCCATTGAATGTGTATTCCTTGACTAGGGAGCCTAAATTTCCTCTCACCGCAAGATCAGCTATTTGGTCATTAACTTTAGGTGTTTCAAACGTTACTGTTTTATCAGCAATCGCCGCTTCTAATGTTTTTTGCTTCACAATCAGTGGTGGAGTTGGTGCTTCACCAGGCTTACCGGGCTTTCCAATGATTATTGTGAATGTTTGTTGTGTAGATAGATTACCTCCGTCTGTTGCTGTTACTGTGAAGGTATAAGTACCTTCAGGTAGACGACCTCTGATTCTTCCTGCATCGTTAACAGTAAGACCTGAAGGTAAACCGCCGTAACTATAAGTCAATTGCCCGTATGTACTAGTGCTTGGATCTGGATCATCAAAGAAAAGTTTTGATTGAATGACAATCCTATTATTTTCAGCACCCCTAAATGTAGGAGCTGTTGAAGAAGTAGGAGCGTCATTAATACCAGTAACTGTCACAGCTAATTGTGCTGTATCAGTGCTCGATCCGTTTGAGATAGTATAAGTAAAATAATCTATAGCCGTAGTATCTGGGGTCAGTATGTCTGCTCCATCTTGGTCTGCAACATATGAGTAAGTACCGTCTGAGTTGAGTGTTAGTGTTCCGTAAGTGCCTTTTAAAGAAGATCCCACCGTGCCACTTGTACCAGTACCTGCTTCTGTTCCTGTTCTTACAGCAGAAATTGTTGCATCTGCGCTCTCATCAGCATCACTTCCACTATCAGTATCATTTGACAATAGACCGGAGCCTTTATTTCCAACACTTAGAGTATTACCATCTGTAACACTTCCAGTATCATTATTTCCAACAACCTCATTATCTTGACCGGTAACTGTAATGGTAATTGTTGCTGTATCAGTTGCTGTTCCATCGGATACAGTATAAGTAAAGACATCTATCTCAGAAGAGCCATCGGCTATATCATCAGCTGCAGCTTGATCAGCAGTGTAAGTGTAAGATCCATCTGCACCAACAGTTAATGTTCCATAAGTACCAACTATTTGAGTACCATTACTTTGATAAGTTGAGCTTGAGGCAACAGTGCCTGAATTGCCATTTGAGTGAGATATATTTGTTACCGTCAATGAAGAGGAGTCATCAACGTCTGCATCGGTATCATCATTTAATAAATCGTTCTGAGCTGCTGTTTTTGTAACAGTTTCATCCTCATTCACAGAGTCAGTATCATCTACCCCGACTGGATCATCATTAATACCAGTTACTGTAATTGTCAATGTTGCTGTGTCAGTAGCTGTTCCATCAGAAACTGTATAGGTGAAGACGTCGGGTACTGTATCACCAGCATCTAAGGCATCAGCTTTTGCTTGATCTGCTGTGTATTTATATGCTCCATTAGATCCAATCACCAATGTACCATAAGCGCCTGTCACAGATGTGCCATTAAGATGTGTAGTACCAGATGAAACGTTTGACTCTGATCCGGAGTCAGGTTGAATTTTTGTAACAGTTAAATTGGCGGGGTCGTCATCGTCAGCGTCTGTATCATCATCTAAAACATCATCTTGAATAGCTAACTTAGTGACGCTAGAGTCCTCATCAACACTATCGGTGTCATCAACAGCTACAGGGGTGTCATTGACACCCGTTACAGTTATTGTCAATGTTGCTGTATCAGTTGCTGTTCCATCAGAAACTGTATAGGTGAAGATGTCGTTTGCTGTATCACCTGCATCTAAATCATCAGCTGCACTTTGATCAGCGACATAAGTATAAGATCCATTTGAATTAAGAGTTAGTGTTCCGTAAGTACCAGTTAAAGCAGATCCAACAGTGCCGCTATTACCCGTTCCATCCTCTGCCCCAGTTCTAATAGCAGAAACTGTAAGAGAGGCTGAGTCATCTGCATCTGTATCATCATTTAAAACATCATTTTGTGAAGCGGTTTTAGAGACAGTTTCATCCTCGTTCACACTATCGGTGTCATCAACAGCTACTGGAGCATCATTTACACCAGTAATATTGATTGTCAGTAATGCTGTCGCGGTTGCAGAATTTTCATCGGTTAGCGTATAAGTAAAGACATCACTTGCAGGATCATTAGCATCTAAATCATCAGCTGCAGTTTGATCGGCTGTGTAAGTATAAGAACCATCAGCTCCAACTGTTAAGGTACCATAAGTACCGACTATTTGTGTGCCACTACTGCTATAAGTCGAACCCGAAGAAACAGTTCCAGAGTTACCATTTGTATGCGATATATTAGTAACTGTTAGCGAAGCATCTGTATCAGCATCTGTATCATCATTTAACACGTCTTCCTCAGATCCCGTTTTAGTAACAGTAGCATCTTCGTTCACACTATCGGTATCGTCTACACCTACGGGTGTGTCGTTCTTTCCTGAAACTGCAATCGTTAGTGTTGCTGTGTCAGTCGCTGTACCATCCGTCAATGTGTAAGTAAATACATCATTTTTACTTTCTCCAACATCTAAAGCATCAGCTGCTGTTTGATCAGCAGTATAACTATACGATCCGTCTGCACCAATTGTTAAAGTACCATAAGTACCAACTATTTGCGTACCACTACTATTATAAGTCGAACTTGAGGAGACTGATCCAGAGTTGCCATTCGTATGCGATATATTTGACACTGAAAGAGACGCACCGGTATCAGCATCTGTATCATCATTTAAAACATCATTTTGAGATCCCGTTTTGGTAACAGTTTCATTTTCGTTCACACTATCGGTGTCATCAACAGCTACAGGGGCGTCATTCACACCTGTAACAGTAATAGTTAGTGTTGCCGTCGCGGTTGCAGAACCGTCAGTAATTCTATAGGTAAATTCATCATTCCTTTGAACATCTGTAGCAAGGGCTTCAGCAGCTGATTGATTTGCTGAGTATACATATGAGCCATCTGAACCAATGGTTAGTTGACCGTAAGTTCCGGTAACAGTTGTGCCCGTGGTAGTTCCAGAGGCACCGTAAGTAGTATTATTACTTACAGATGTGCCTGAAGCTGCAGTGCTATGTTGAATTTGATCAACTCTAATTGTATCTCCATCTGGGTCACTGTCATCATTTAAGACATCGTTTTGAGCACCTGTTTTGGTTACAGATGCATTTTCATTCACACTATCTGTATCGTTAACAGCTACTGGGCTTTGATTGCTTGCAGCACCTCCAATAACAGTCAGTACGAGATCTGCAGTGGTGGTGGTTGTTCCATCGAATAAAGTGTATGTAAAAGTATCAGACACTGTAGCACCATCGTTTAATCCTGAAATATTAGAGCTTGCTACATATGTGTAAGAACCATCTGCGCCAATTGTCAAAGTACCGTAAGAACCCGTAACATCTGTGCCACTACTATTATAAGAACTCCCTGAAGAAACACTAGAATTATCACCACCACTTTTTTTAATTTGAGTGATTCTAAGAGTGTCGTTTGTGTCAAGATCACTATCTTTGTGTGAACTTGAAGTTGTATGTATCACATCACCTGAGTGTTCACCGTTTGCATCAAAACTGCCGTCAACATTTGCATTTGCACTATTTTGAACAGTTAGTGTAGATCCTTCATTGACGACGCCGACATCATTTTGTGCTGATGGGTTATCGTTTGCCCCTAATACTTTAATAGTAATATTTGCTGTGTTATCTTGCGTGCCATCAGTTATGGTGTAAACAAAGACATCATTCTGACTCTCTCCAGCTGCAATGGAGTCTGCAGCTGCCTGATCAGCAGTATAACTATACGATCCGTCTGCACCAATTGTTAAAGTACCATAAGTTCCTGTTACGGAGGTACCGCTACTGTTATAAGAACTTCCTGGTTGAACAGAAGAATCTGTGCCAAGATTTTTTCTAATGAGCTTTACGCTTAAAGAAGCTGATGTATCTAAATCAGTATCTTTATGAGAGCTTGAGGAGGTGTCTAAAACATCACCTGAATTTTCTCCTGTTGTGTCAAGAGAACCAGAAATGTTGGAATTTGATCCGTTTGTAACAGTCAAAGTTAGATCTTCGGTTATTGCACCTTCGTCATCTTGTGCGGTAGGAGTATCGTTTATACCAATAACTGTGATAGTAATTGTTGCAGTATCCGTTGCAGTCCCGTCAGTCAATGTGTAAGTAAATACGTCTGTGACTATATCGCCTGCATCAAGAGCGTCCGCATCGGAGTCGTTAGCAACGTATTTATATGAGCCGTCTGAACCAATGGTTAGTTGACCATAAGTTCCACTAACAGTTGTGCCCGCGGTAGTTCCAGAAGCACCGTAAGTAGTATTATTGCTTACAGCTGTGGAAGAGCCTGCCGAGCTATGTTGAATTGCTGAAACTCTCAAAGAAGCACTAGCGTCAGCATCAGAGTCGTTGTTTGAACTTGAGGTTGTATCTATTACATCGCCGGTATATTCGCCGGTGATGTCTACAAAACTATATGGACTTGAAAGTGAAAAAGATTGGATTCCGTTACTTGATGCTCGAGCTAAAAATGCTTTGGATCCATCATTATTAAATATAATATCAGTTGGTTTATCTGCATAGCTACTCACATCAAATGCACCATTAAATGTTGCTGTAGATAAGTTAAAACCGGTACTAAGATCGTATTCTAAAATATCATCATTTTGCTGACCTGTGATAAACAATTTTGTGCCTGTTGCGTTAAATGAAATTCCCCTTGGTGTTCCTTCTTTTGCACTAAAATCTAAACTTCTACTTGTGTATGAAATTGTTGAGGAATCAAAAGCGGTTGATAGAGAATATTCATAAACAGTATCATTAATATCTCCCAGTAAAAACATTTTAGTTCCATCAGTATTAAAAGTAAAACCTCTAGGGTTGCCGTCTTGACCGCTTATGACAGTTGAAGTAGGTGATGGTAATGAGGAAATATCATAGGCTGTAGATAAAGCAAATTCATGAATCTTTTTATTACTTCCTGAGCCATTGCTTATATACAGCTTCGTACCATCATTATTAAATCTTATACCACGTGGATTACCTGCGTGAGAAGAAATGTCTGTTGTACTACTTTGAGTAGCAGTATTTATATCAAAAGCAGTTGTTAAAGTATGTACAGAGATATCTGGTGAATTGCTATGTTCAAGAACAAACATTTTAGTCCCATCATGATTAAATGCTACAGAACGAGTTGTATTTGTAGTTGCATATGGAGAACCAGTATCAAGAGATGCAGGTGTTACGGTAGTATTATTACTGCTATTAATAACAGTCAAGGTTCCATCTTCATTAATGGTTCCAGTATCATTTTGCGCAACGGGGGCATCGTTCACTCCCGTTACAGTTATAGTTAAAGTTGCGGTAGCTGTAAGTGTGCCATCTGTAGCTTCATAATCAAAGACATCAGTTTTTGTATCACTAGCATCTATAGCATCAGCTGCTGTTTGATCAGCTGTGTATATATATGATCCGTCAGCACCAATTTTTAATGTTCCATAGGTTCCGGTGACTGTTGTAAAATTACTTAAATGTGTACTGCTTGATGTAACAGAAGAGTATGAGCTGTCTGTACTATGTTTAATTTTCGACACACTTAAAGATGCTGACGCATCTGCATCTGTATCATCATCTAATACATCATCTTGCGCTCCAGTTTTTGTCACTGAAGCGTCCTCGTTGACAGAGTCAGTGTCATCGGTAGCAACAACTGGGTCGTTTATGCCTGTAATAGTAATTGTTATATTTGCTGTATCTGATCCGCTATTTCCATCTGAAACTTCATAGACAAACACATCTGTAATAGTGTCAGCTGGGCTACCACCGTCTAGAGCGTCTGCTAAATCTTGATCAGCAGTGTAAGTATAAGATCCGTCAGCGCCGATGACTAATGTTCCATAAGATCCTGTAACGCTAGTTCCATTACTATTGGTAGTTCCTGAGGATACATTTGAGAAATTTCCATTATTCTTTTTTATTTTTGAAACAATAAGAGTATCTCCCTCGGGATCAGTGTCATTTATAAGAACATCTCCTGTGACACCTGTTGTTCCATCCGTAACAGTGACTGTTGCGTCTTCATTAACTGCGTTAGTGTTATCGGTAGCCGAGGGGTTTTCATTATCTTGACCCAAAAGCGTAATTGTTAAAGTACCCGTATCTGTTGCACTTCCATCACTTAAAGTATAAGTAAAGCTATCCGTTAGTGTTTCACTGGAGTCGAAACCAGATATACTATCATTTGCAACATATTTATAAGAGCCATCTGATCCGATTGTAAGTGTACCATACAATCCAGAAACTGATGTGCCAGCACTACTGCCAGTACCATTATATGTGCTGTTTGAAGTGATGCTACTGTTAGAACCTGCGGTTGTCTCTTTTATGAGTGTTATCGAAAGAGTGTCGCCATCAGGGTCACTGTCTTTATGTGAGCTTGAACTTGTGTCAATTAGATCACCAGAATGTTCCTCATCTGCATCAAAACTTCCAGAAACATTAGCATTAGTGCCGTTTGCAACTGTTAATGTCTCGCCCTCATCAATCACACCCACATCATTTTGAGCACTAGGGGAGTTGTTGATACCTGTAATCGTAATAACTAAATCTGCTGATGCAGTACCGCCTTGAGTGTCTGTAATAGTATATTCGAATGTATCAATGGCTGTTTGATTAAGAGCCAATCCAACGGCGTTATTCGCGTTATAAGTATAAGAACCATCAGCTCCTATTGTAAGAACACCATATGTACCAGTAACTGAGGTTCCATTGGAATTAGTGGTCCCTGAAGATACAGTTGAGTCTGAGCCACCAGCTTTTTTTATGTGGGTAACAGTAAATGAGTCATCATCATCAGGGTCGCTATCATCGTTCATAACATCATCTTGTGAAGCAGATTTTGAAACACTTTGAGCTGCAGTAACAGAGTCTGCATCATCAACTGCAACAGGGGCGTCATTCACGCCTGTAATTGAGATAGTTAAATTTGCGGTATCTGTAAGTCCACCATCTGTAATTGTGTAAACAAAAATATCTGTTGCTGGATCACCTGCATCCAGATCATCTGTTAAATCTTGATCAGCGACGTAAGTATAAGAACCGTCACCTCCAATAGTTAAAGTTCCGTATGTTCCAGTGACTGATGTTCCGCCACTACTAGATGTGCTTGATGAGGAAACATTTGAGTTAGTGCCGCCGTTATGATTAATTTTTGATACAGTAATTGTATCTCCATCTGGATCACTATCGTCGTTAAGCACGTCATTTTCAGATCCTGTTTTTGTAACAGTAGCGTCCTCATTAACGCTGTCTGTATCATCTACAGCAACGGGTGCTTGATTACTTGCTTTTGTAAATACTCTTACTATATCACCATGATCTGCACCATTATTAAATCCTATATAAAGTTTATTTGAGTCAGTATCGACACCAAACCAGTCATGTTTATGGCCTGAGGGTTTACTAGTATCTGAAACACTTGCGCTCCACTCCCATTTTAATTTCTCTGTGCTGAATGCATTTTGGCCTCCACTACCATGTTGGCTTATTGTGTGATAATTCCCTCCACTTTTATCAACTCCTGAATATGCAATGATATTATTCATGTTGAACCAAACACCTAGTATTTCATTTTCAAAAGTAACTGACCTCACAGTATTTCTTCCTGAGTTTTCTGTGGCATAAACATAATATGAATTCATAGGCGTTGATGAAGCATCAACAGTAGTAGTGCCTGATGTTATGTCAGGACCTCTAGTTCGGACACCGCTATTATTTTCTTCATATCCAGTGCCTAAATTTGTAGTCTTATAAAAAGCAAATGAGCCTGAGTTTATATTTTCTCTCTCTAAGGTAATAACATAGGGACTGTGTCCATCAGTGTGATTAGAAGCAGATGCTGCGTGTCCACCATCACTAGTACCCGCTCTTAAATTAGTTCCCGTATTTTCTACAAAACCATCTAATGATGAAATTCCATTTTGAAGAAGAGAGTGTTTGTAATCAACAACACTAATTCCGTTAGTTTCAACGATACCGTATTTTTTTTCTAAGTTCCAATCACCACCCTTACCTGTAATATCATCAGAGGCTGCGATATCTGCTTGAGTGATATTTCCAATTTGTTGAATAAGTAACTTTCCCTGATCACCTTGAGCCAGGTTACAACCATAAAATAATAAGTCACCGTCTTGAGTTAACGAGGTACCAATTGATTGAAGTGCAGTGCTAAAAGAATTTATCGTTTCAGAGTTTAATATTGAATTGCCCAGTACTACCTGACCAGTACTTGCGTGTCCTATTATATGTACTGCATCGATGTCACTTTGATCTTGCAAAATACTCTGCATTTTTGCAAAACCGTTTTCATTGGAGTCAATTAAATAGATAGATTTTGTGTCATCGATGGAGTTAATGATTGTTTGATAATCATCAACACCCTTGTCTATGAAGACAATTTCTTTTCTTGAGTCATTGTTGTGTGTAATCGCTTTTAAATTTGTTGAAAGATCGCTTTCATTGAGAGAGTTGTTTTGAATTTGGTCTTCGACAGCTTCAATGGCTTCACTAGCAGCATAAACAGCAGCACCATCAAACATGATTCTCGGTTCCAGCATTTGAATGCTAAAATGTGGATAAGTTTTCTGTTTGTCAGCCACTTATTTACTCTCCTCTTATCTCTCCAGCACAGAAATATACAATAAATTCAATGGATTTTCATTGAATTTGTAAAAATATATAGAAATTTCTTAGTTGTTTTTTATCCACAACTATGAGATTTTATGCTGTTATTTTTGACGGGGAAAGAATGGCTAATTATAAGGTTTTTGTTGTATTTATTGCTACTATTTTCATTTGGGGGTGTTCAAAGACACCCATGCCAATTGTAAAAGAAGAAGTCCAGCTTTCATCCCAAAAGGATTTAGAGTATCTCAAACAAACATCTAAAAGTGCCCCTTTAGAAATTGATCTTTACCAGGCTATTGCGATCGCAATCAAAAATAACCGTGATTTACGATTGAATCTAATGGACTCCGCGTTAAGTCAGGGTCAAATAGATGTGGTCAAGTTTGATATGTTGCCGAAACTATCAGTCAACGCAGGTTATAAAGTTTTAGAAAAACATCCAGCTTCAACGAGTGTTAATGTGGGTTTTGAAAAAGACAGCGATGGAAATGATATTACAGGTACAGAAAATGAAGCTGCAGAAGCTATTGGCGATAGCCCTACATACACTCTCTCACAACAAACACCCTCAAATTCATATGACATAGGTTTCACTTGGAATGCGTTAGACTTTGGTTTGTCTTATGTTAGAGCAGGTCAGCAAGCTAACAAATATTTAATTTCAAAAGAGTTAGAACGTAAGGCTATTCATAATTTAACAAAAGAAGTTATTTATGCTTACTGGAAGACACTTTCTGCTGACGAGCTATTAAGTCAAATAAATCCTTTAATGGATAGGGTTAATGCAGCTTTAGATGATTATGAATACATTGAAGAGCTTTTAATTAGTTCTCCTATGGATGCGTTATTGTACCAAAAAGAATTACTGGATGTTTTACAAATTTTAAATACACAGCGTCGAGCTTTAATGGACTCACGCGCACAGTTATCTAAATTAATGGGACTATTACCAAATCAAGAATATACTTTAATCAAAACAGAACAGCCTCTAACGGAGTTAAATATGTCTCTAGAAGAGCAAGAAGAGGCAGCATTATTTTCAAGACCAGAACTTTTAGAGGTTAGATACCAAGAAAAAGTCACAGCGCAAGAAGCAAAAGCATCGATGCTGTCTTTGTTTCCATCACTTCAATTTAACGCCACATGGACCTATGACTCTAATAAGTATTTGTTAAACAAAGATAATGTAGAATATGGTGCTGTTTTTGGCGCCAATTTATTGAATATTTTCCAAGCAAGTAACATCAATGACATTAATCAAATTAATGAAAAACTCATCGAAGAGCAAAGATTAGCTGTTTCAATGGCTGTTTTATCTCAAGTCCATATTGCTAATATCAACTATGCACAAAGTTTAAGAGAATACAGTAACGCTAAACACTACCTTAATGTTGCTCAGAGAATTAATGATTTAATATCAAATGCTCAAAAAATATCTCGTTTCGGAGAGTTAGAAATGATCAGAGAAGAAGCAAGCCTGCTTGTTTCGCGATTAAGAAATGATATTGCGTATGCTGAATTACAATATAGCCTAGGAACGTTGTATTCTTCTGTGGGAATGAACTTTACCCCAGAAAATTTATCTCAAATCAGCGATAATGAATTAGCATTGGCTCTTAAAGAAAATTTAAATCGTTGGACAAAAAAATATAATTCGTTTGTAACTATACCATTGAATGAGCAAAACCCTGTCCTTGTTCAATCAGCAAAAATAGTCGAAGAGAATGTGAATTTATCAAATTATGATTTCGTGGATTTTATATTTCAATTTGATGAGAAAACATTTTACTTAGAGGGTAGTGGCAAAACTAGATACAGCGTAAAGATGGCTAATGGGGATGCCTTACCATCATGGCTCGTGTTCCTTCCTTCACAATATACTTTTGTTGCTAGCCCACCATTTGCTATGGGATCATTAGATTTAACAGTTGAAGCAAGTAACGATATCACAAATATTTCTGATACATTTACACTTAGTTGGAATACAAACAATCTGCGCCCTAAAAACACTCCTGAGGAAAAAATTAATGAAGACCTATTAGATGAACTAAACGAGATACTTGAAGCAAAACTTAAAAGTATCATTATCTTTGATGAGGAAGTAAATGAGGAACAGCTTGACTCTTTAATAGCAGCTCTCAATTTTAAAGAGCAACAAAATTTAGAGGAAACATCTGACATAACCTTCGACTCAAGTTTCAAAATAAAATCTAAGCCTAAGCCCAATAAAAATGTTTTAATTGCTGCTCTTAATGACAGTCTCGGGAGTCAAATTGAGTCAATGACTTCTTATGATCCCAATCAATCAGCGTTTATTCAAATTGGTGCTTTTAAGAAAGAAAAGGTCTCAAAAATTGTTGCTGATGATGTAGCAAAAAAAATAGGGACACGTGTGGAGGTTAGGCCAACATTAGTTTCAGATCCAGTAATGTACAGGATTTTAGTAGGACCAGAACATAAAGATCAAATTGTAAATGTAATTGCCGATATCATGGAACTAGGAATATCAGATTATTTTTTGACCCAGGGATAAATCGGGAAAATAAATGAGTCTAAAGCTAAGGAAATTTTGACCTAGAATTTAAGTTTATTTTTTTTTAACCTTAGTGCATTGAGTTTTATAAAACCCTCTGCGTCACGTTGATCATAATTAGAAGTCTCAAAAGTTGCTAGATCTTCGTCATATAAGCTATTAGGCGACTGTCTTCCAATGACAATCACATTGCCTTTATAAAGAACAAGCTTTACTTGTCCGTTTACTCTTTTTTGCGTGGCGTCAATTGCTTTTTGCATCATCACCCTTTCAGGAGCAAACCAATATCCATTATAAATTAATCTTGCATATTTAGGCATAAGTTCATCTTTTGTAAAAATCTCTTCTCTATCAAGAGTAATACTTTCAATAGCACGGTGTGCTTTTAGAAGAATTGTACCGCCTGGTGTTTCATAGACACCACGTGATTTAATTCCTACATATCTGTTTTCAACGATATCAACTCTTCCAATTCCATTAAGAGAGCCTAACTTATTTAGTTTTTCTAATAGGTTAAAAGGTGAGAGTGTTTTTCCGTTTATAGCAATTGGGTCACCATTTTTAAATTGAATAGTTATCACTGTCTCTTTATTTGGCGCTGACTGAGGGCTTTTTGAAATACCAAAAACATTTTCAGGCGGTCTTTTCCACGGATCTTCAAGTATCTTTCCTTCAGCAGATCGATGAAGAATATTTGCATCAACGCTATAAGGGGACTCCTTTTTATTGTGTTTCATGATAGGGATTTTATTTTTAGCAGCAAATTCTAACAGTTTAGTTCTTGATGATAAATCCCACTCTCTCCAAGGGGCAATCACTTTTATTTTGGGTTCTAAAGCATAGTATGAAAATTCAAATCGTACTTGGTCATTTCCTTTACCTGTTGCTCCATGAGACACAGCATTAGCTTTTTCTTTTTTTGCAATTTCAATTTGTCTCTTAGCAATTAATGGTCGAGCTATTGATGTACCTAGAAGATACTCACCCTCATAAATTGTATTACAACGGAACATAGGAAAAACATAATCTCGAACAAATTCTTCTTTTAAATTTTCAATATATATTGTCTTTGCGCCAAGTTTTTTTGCTTTGATTTTCGCTTCAGTTAACTCTGCTCCTTGGCCAAGATCCGCTGCATAAGCGATGACATCTGCATTATATTCAGTTTGCAGCCATTTCAGTATTACGCTTGTGTCCAATCCGCCTGAGTAGGCTAAAACAATTTTATTTTTCATTTTCTTAGCAGTCTTGTTGAAGAGAATTATACGCGCTAGTAAAACCAATTAACGTGTATGTATCTGTTGTCTCTGTACCTCTTTTAGAATAACCTACAACTGTCATTTTTTTACCGGCTTTTAAAGCTTTAATGATGACAGTATCGTCTGCCATCGACCAAGCGGAGTCATCCTCTCCAAAAAATTGATAATTTTTTGAGTCAATAGTAACTTTAACATATTTTTGTGAGTCATATGGATAGCCAGCGTCTATTCTTACATATTCAGCTGCGCCTTCTTTAAATACATAAAAAATTACTGCTCCTCTATTTGTATAGTCGCCCTTTTCTGAAGTCGGTACCTGAAAAATTGAACATGTTTTGTTATTTATTTTTTTAAAGGACCACTTACCATGCTCAAAGTCAACGGAGTGACTGGCAAACAAATTAGTTATTAAAAAACATAAGCATAAAGTCAAATATGATAATTTTTGTTTAAACATGCTGATTTAATGTCAGAGAATATACCAATTAAGATTGATTTTTAAAATAATAAATGGAAAGATATAGATGGATAGATTAATGGTTAAAGTTAAAAATCCCTTTGTAGAGGCGCTTCAAAATATTGCTGAAAGACAGGATATTGGAAGTTTTAAGAAAATTTTCGATTATTTTGGTCCTAGGCTAAAATCTTTTTTGATGAAGTCAGGTGCTGATGAAGCCATTGCAGAGGAAATCATTCAAGAAACCATGACCATTATCTGGACCAAAGCTGATTATTATGACCCGTCTGTGGCCTCTCCAAGCACCTGGATTTATACTATCGCTCGGAACAAAAAAATCGATATTTTAAGAAAAACCAGAAAAGCGGTCTTGGAGGACATTGAAACTGCCATTTTGCCTCCCGTCGAATCTAAAGCAGATGAGAATATCGAACATGATCAAAAGTTTGAAATGGTGGCACAATATTTAGATGATCTACCAAAAGATCAACTAGATCTGCTAAAAATGAATTTCTTTGAGGAAAAATCACATGGTGAAATCGCTGAGATCACTAAAATCCCGTTAGGCACTGTAAAATCAAGAATTCGTCTAGCATTAGAGAAGATCCGCGGCAAATTGGAACAAGACGGCAGTATGGTTAATCTAAATAATAACAGTAGAAGTATGGTTAACTAAATGACGTTTGAGATTCTTAGCACACCCGTAAACTCACCAGCAAGTTTAATTTTTCAGCAGTGTTTAACTGAAGTTGACCCTGAGAATAGGTCTCTTAACTCTGCTATGAATGAGGTGGGTGGATATTTTTTAGATAAGGCTGAGACATCTCCGCTATCAAAAGACCTATGGAATAAAGTTATAGACCAATCAAATAATAAAAAACTATTAACTCAAATTGATGAGGTGCATGATCCTTTGTTAAGTCAGTTACCAGTAACTCTAAGATCCCATTTAAGAAATAAAAATATTAAGTGGAAATCTTTTAAAGATGTTAAGGTTGCTTCTATACTGCCCAAGGACAATAACGAAAAGCTAGAACTCATTCATGTAATGCCTGGTGCAAAAATTCCTCAACACACACATGAAGGCAATGAAAGTTTTTTAGTATTACACGGCTCCTATAGTGATGAGTACGGTAATTATAAGCAAGGATCTGTTCAAGTAAGAAGTAATGATCATAATCATACACCTGTTGGCGATTCAAAAACTGGTTGTATCGGACTCGCATACACTCACGGTAAAATTAAATTCTCTGGTAAATTTGGTAAGCTATTAAATTTAATTGCTAACTAATTTAAATTATAAAATATATAGAATATGTGCTGGAGCTATACCGGCTGTTAGTATTAACCTCAAAATAAAATAATCAGTTTTAATTATTTTTTCTTTGAAATAAAAAAAGAAATCAAAGCATAAAACTATGAAATAACCTGCTATAAAAAGACCAATAGTTTCATCAAATTTTAAGTCAAATGCTAAAACCAAAAATGCATAAACAGCTGGGCAGACACTAAACAAAATAGCTATATTATTTTTTGATTGAAGATAAACACCCCAATACACTGCACCTAAAAATGACATTATGACCGCAGAGTAATAAACGAACATATCTTTATCAAAATCAAGAAATATTAAATCGATGTTGTAAAAACAAAGATAAAAAGGAATTACACCAGGAATACCAATAAGGTAAATCATTCTTGATAAAGTTTATCGATTTGCTCTGCTAAATCTAGGTCTCTTTGGGTAACTTTCTGAACATCATGAGAAATAAGAGAAATGGTAACAGTTCCGTAATCTAAAACAATTTGAGGATGATGATTTTTTTTTTCAGATAACATCGCCACTTGGCTAGTAAAGGCAAAGCTTTTTCTATAATTTTTAAATTCAAAAGTTTTTGTCAATCTACCCTTATTATCTTTTGGCCAATCAGTCATAGCTTAAGGTGCTGGTGATGGATTGTTTTCATGTACATCATTAATTTCATCAATAATTTCTTTTGATAATTCTATATCTACTGAATTTATATTTTCTTTCAACTGATCCATTTTTGTTGCACCAATAATATTGCTTGTGACAAACTCTTGTTGGTTAACAAATGCAAGTGACAATTCAGTAGGGGTAAGTCCGTTATCCTCTGCAATTTTACAATATTGCTCTGTAGCGACCATTGACCTCTCATTGGTGTACCTAGTCCAATCCTCCCAAATTGTTAAACGAGCACCATCTGGTTTTTTAGAGTTTCTATATTTTCCAGTTAACACACCGCAAGCTAAAGGGGAATAAGCTAACAAACCTACCTTATCTCTAATGGATATTTCAGACATACCTACTTCATACGTTCGGTTTAATAGACTATATGGATTTTGAACAGACATAACTCTTGGTAGGTTTTTATATTTAGACAAGTTGATGTAATTGGATAAACCATAAGGAGTTTCATTAGATAAGCCTAGATATCTAATCTTACCTTGATCAATAAATTTTTTTGCTGTCTCTAAAATTTCTTCAAAGGGGGTCCATTCTTTTTCCTCTTTATAATTTTTATATCCCAGCCTACCAAAAAAATTTGTTTTTCTCTCTGGCCAATGTAGTTGATAAAGATCAATGTAATCTGTTTGTAATCTTTGTAGACTTCCCTCTAATGCTTCGGTGAAATGTTTTTCATTAAATTGTAGGCCACCTCCTCTAATCCATTTTACATCAGGACCAGCGACCTTTGACGCTAATATTACTTTCTCTCTGTTATTTTTCTGTTTAAACCAATTACCAATTATTTTTTCAGTAGCACCATATGTTTTTTCTTTTCCCTTAACTGAATAGTACTCTGCTGTATCAAAGAAATTGACGCCTTTTTCCGTAGAATAATCCATTTGCTCAAATGCCTCATTTTCAGTGTTTTGCTCTCCCCAGGTCATTGTACCAAGGCAAATAAGGCTAACTTGAAGGTCAGTATTTCCTAAGGGTTTGAATTTCATAAAAGATTCATACGGTTTTACTTGAAAAATATCAAGATAATAGCCATATTAAAAATAATTAAGGAGAAATAATGGTCGAATTAAAACAAAATACATATTCGCATTCACAATCTACAGTTATAGATCAGGGCTTAAGAGATTATATGATGAAAGTCTATAATTACATGACATCTGGTTTAGCGATAAGTGGTTTAGTGGCTTGGGGATTTTCTCAGTCTCCTACTTTAATGGGGGCTATTTATGGCACAGCACTTCAATGGGTTGTAATGCTCGCTCCACTTGGATTTATTTTCTTTTTAGGTGCAAGATTACAAAAAATGTCCACCTCTGCAGCTCAAATGACATTTTGGGCTTTCGCTGCTGTGATGGGAATTTCACTGTCTTATATATTCATAGTTTTCACTGGCGTAAGCATTGTTAGAGTATTTTTAATTACAAGCTGTACATTCGCTGCGATGAGCATCTATGGATATGCAACTAAAAGAGATTTAACTAAGTTTGGTTCATTTCTAATGATGGGGCTGATTGGAATTATTATCGCTAGTATTGTAAATATATTTTTACAAAGTTCAGCGATGCAATTTGTAATTTCTTGTGTGGGTGTTTTAGTTTTTGTGGGTTTAACTGCTTACGATACTCAAAGAATTAAATCAACTTATTATCAAGTTGCTGGAACTGCTTTTGCAGGAAAAGCTGCAATCATGGGTGCACTGACATTATACTTAGACTTTATAAATCTATTCATAATGTTGATGCAATTATTTGGTCAAAGAAGATAAATAAATTTCAAATTTAATTATTTTAAGGGGTCATTATTGGCCCCTTTTTTTTACTAAATTAACGTATCAATTTTTTAATTAGTCATTAATATCCTCGCGTGATTGGATACATCTTAGCAATAGGTGCTGCAGCTACGTGGTCTATGGTTGCTTTATCAGCAACAAGAATTGTCAGATATTTTGGAAGTTATAATTATAACCTTTTAAGATTAATAGGAATAGTAGTACTCTTCTTACCCTACATTATAGTAAATTGGGATCCAATTTATTTAAATAAATCAATATTCATAGCAATATTTTTATCTTCGGTAATTGGTATTATAATAGGAGACACATTTTTATTTGTGTGCCTCAAAAGGCTTGGGCCTAGAAGGCAAGCTTTATTATTTTCTTTGCAAATACCCTTTACTATCATTTTAGCAGAAATATTTTTACAAACACTTCCATCTATGGTCGAGCTATTCGGATGCTTTTTAATTTTTTTTGGAATCATAGTTGCAATACAATTTAATCGAACAATTCCTGATGATGATTTAGAGAATATTCAAGGAAACAAATATATTGGACTGATTGCTGGTATTGGTCTAGCACTATGTCAGGCTATTGGTATCATTCTTATGAAACCTGCGCTTGAGGTAACAGACCCAATCATTGTGTCTTATGTAAGAGTTTTAATAGCAGCGATATTGATGTTTTTTAGCTTAGGATTTCTTAAAAATAATAATCTTTTAGAAAGAATGAAAGATGTTAAAAAAACTTTTTATAGTATTTTTCTTGGCTTTATGGGAATGGGCGTTGGAATGACTATGTTAATAATTGCTCTTAAAAATGGAGATCCTGGAATTATTTCAACTTTATCAAGCACAATGCCAATTATGATAATACCGATATTATGGATTGTTACTAAAAATTATGCAGGGCATCTAGCAGTAATAGGCGCTACTCTGACTTGTTTTGGAGCAGGAGTAATTTTTTTAAATTAATCCGAGCCTTTCTCAACGTTGACTATTTTTAGATCCTTTGTTTTTTTAATTTGTGTTTGTAATATTTTGTTTAAAGGATCCTTACCTAGGTATTTTTTAAATTTTTTCTGACTTTGTGTAGCTTTATCTGTATTACCTTCAGTTATCGCAACTAATGTCTCTCTTAAATGTTCAAGACCCTTTTGCTCATTTGAGGATTTGTAGCGCATATATGCAGCTCGTGGATAAATAAAAAGCTTTGTAAATGCATAAGAAAACAAAATTAAAAGAATAAGAAATGTTATTAAGACAAAAAGGAATTGAACAATGGGAATGCTCAGTTGCCAAATTCCTAAAACGAGTGAGAGATTGCCAGCATTGTTAAACAGATAAAAAAGAACACCATAACCACTTATAAAAATTATTAAAATTACTAGAAGCCTTATCATTAAATCATATTCTCCAGAAAAATTTGATTATCGTTGTAGATTTGGGCTAGTTCATAAGAAGATTTAAAAAATATTTTTTGGTTAGGATTTAATTTCTCATATTCAATTATCGCCTTTGTATATTGTCGATTATACATTGCATTAATAAACGATGGTAAGGGTTCTAATGAATTTTTTGTTATCTGAATTTCAAATATATTTTCAATAATTCTTTTAAGCCATTGAAAATTATTTTTTTTCATAAACTCATTTTGTACATATGTATTTTCATTAATTTGTAATTGCTGTAATGAATATGTATAGTCTGGAATAGTGAGTAATTCTTTAAATTTTTCTTCATTAAAAAATAAATATTGATTTTGAAGTTTTTGAATATTTTTATTTCGAATTTGTTGTTGATCAATATTAACTATAATCTGATTTATGGACAAAATTAATTCATATGCTTCATCATTAGATAATGTAATTTGTTGTGGCTCTGGCTCAACAACAGTAGTTTGGGGTATTTCTTGAACATTTTTTGCTAACTCTAGTATAAGAGACTCAAGACGATCTACTTTATCTTCGAGTTCTTTATTGTTTAAGTCATTTATAGAAGTTGTCTCTTTTTGAACATTTGGTGATTGAGTTTCTTGATTTAATTTACTGATTTGAGCCTCATCAAATATTAAAAGGTTATTTTGATACAAGTAGCCTCCTGCTACAGTTATGAGGATTAGAAATATAACTATTAGGAAAAGATTTCGTTGTAGAAAACTTTTTTTACTGTCATTTTTTTGATTTTCAGACATTCAATAAGAATCTATATTTTTTTATAATAATGAAAGTTTTAGCAATAGAAAGTTCTTGTGATGATACATCTATAGCAATTGTAAATGATGATAAAACTGTTGAGTTTCTTGAAACAATTAATCATAGGAAATTTCATAAAGATCTTGGGGGTGTTATACCCGAAATGGCAGCACGACAGCATTTAGAAATTTTAGAAATATTAGGTAAATCAATTAAAAAAATTAATTTTTCCAAAATTTCAGCAATTGCCGCAACATTTGGACCTGGGCTTATTGGTGGATTAATTGTGGGATCGTCTTTTGCAAAAGGTTTATCAATATCTAAAAATATCAAACTTGTTCCCATTAATCATTTGCAAGCACATTTATTATCGCCTCGACTTGTATCTGAAGTTAAGTTTCCATATTTATGTCTACTCGTCTCTGGAGGGAATACTGCATTAGTATTGGTTAAAAATTCAAAAAGTTTTATTACTCTTGGATCAACAATTGATGACTCTACAGGTGAGTGTTTTGATAAAGTGGCTAAAGGGTTGGGATTGGGATACCCTGGCGGGCCAGAAATAGAACACTTAGCATTAGGTGGCAATATTGAGAAGTTTAAACTTCCGATGCCTTTAACAAAGAAAAATAATTGTGATTTTTCTTTTTCAGGTTTAAAAACAGCAGCGCTAAATATCATCAAAAATAATAAAAAAACGAAAATATTTCTGAGAGACTTTTCGGCTTCATTTCAACATACTGTATCTAAAGTGTTAGAAATTAAAATATTAAATAGCATTAAACTTTTAGAAAAAGAAAATATTAAAATTAATGATTTTTCTATTTGTGGTGGAGTAGCGGCAAATAAATATTTAAATACTGATATTCAAAAACTTATTTTAACAAAGAAAATTAATTTTCATCAAGTACCTTTATCTTTATGTACCGACAATGCTGCAATGATAGGTTGGAATGCTATCGAAATTATGAAAAGTAGAAAAATTAGGTACAATAATTACAATGTTAGACCAACACCTAATATACTAGTTCATGAACACTTCTAAAAGTTATTGGCTTCTAAAATCAGAGCCTGGTTCCTGGTCATGGGATCAACAAAAAAAGAAAAAAACTGAACATTGGGACGGTGTTAGAAATTATCAGGCAGCAAATAATATGAAAAAGATGAGAAAAGGTGATGAGTGTCTATTTTATCACTCAGTAACAGAGAAGGCTATTAAGGGAATAGTTAGGGTTACTAAGGAATACTATCCAGATCACACAGATAAAAAAGGAATATTTGGAATGGTTGATGTAACCTATGTCAAAGATCTAAATGAAGTTTACTTATCAGAAATAAAAGCAGACCCATTTTTCCAAGATTTTCCGCTAGTAAAACAATCTAGATTAAGTGTGATGCCTGTAACATTGAAGCAATGGAAGAAATTAATTAATATGAGTGAAAAAAATGAGAGAATTTAAATTATCTAATCCACTGTTATCAAAAGAACAATATGAAGAGATGTATGCAGAGTCTTTTAGTGATAAAGAACAATTCTGGTCTAAAGTGGCAAAATCTCAACTAACGTGGTCTAAAAATTTCACTAAAGTTAAAAACACCAACTATGACGGTGACGTATCTATCAAATGGTTTGAGGATGGAGAATTAAATGCTTGTTATAACTGTGTCGATAGACATGCGGAAACACAACCAGATGAAATAGCAGTTATTTGGGAGGGAGATGATACCAGTAAAAATAAAACCTACACCTATAAAGAATTAAAATCAGAAGTAAGCAAATTTGCAAATGTTTTGAAAAAACTAGGTGTACAAAAAGGTGATGTTGTAACAATTTATTTAACTATGATTCCTGAAGTTGCATTTGCTATGTTGGCTTGTGCAAGAATAGGTGCAATTCATTCAGTAATATTTGGGGGCTTCGCCCCAGAGTCGATAGCAGGACGAATTAAAGATTGCAAATCACAATTTGTAATTACAGCTGACGAGGGTGTTCGAGGTGGAAAAATAATTCCTCTAAAAAAATATATTAATACAGCTTTAGAAAGTTGCGATAGCTCCATAAAGACTCTTGTTATTCGGTATACAAACACTTTAGAGGAATTACATAAAGATAATAATTTTTATTATGATGAATTAATTAAAGAAGTAGACGATCAATGTGAATGTGTATCAATGAATGCAGAAGATCCTCTTTTTATTTTATATACATCTGGTTCTACAGGTAAGCCAAAGGGTGTGCTTCATACTACAGGAGGATATTTAGTTTATGCTTCATTTACCCATAAGTACTCCTTTGACTACCATCCTGAAGATGTCTACTGGTGCACTGCTGATGCAGGGTGGATTACAGGACATTCTTATTCTGTCTATGGTCCACTCGCAAACGGTGGAAAAACACTTCTATTTGAGGGAGTTCCTAACTATCCCGATTTTTCTCGTTTCTGGGAAGTTTGTGATAAATATAAAGTAAATATTTTTTATACCGCTCCAACTGTGCTGAGATCTTTAATGAAAGAGGGTGATTCTTATATTGAAAAATGTGATTTAAGCTCCTTAAGAATTTTAGGTACAGTTGGAGAGCCAATCAATCCTGAAGCTTGGAATTGGTATTCATCAATTGTTGGTAAAGATAAATGCCCTGTAATAGATACATGGTGGCAAACTGAAACAGGTGGTCATCTAATTTCACCGATACCCGGCGTATCCAAACTTAAACCTGGAAGTGCAACACTGCCTTATTTTGGAATTGAAGCCGCAATAGTTGATGATAATGGGAATATTTTAGAGGGTGAATGTGAAGGTAAGCTGTGTATGTTAGACAGTTGGCCTGGTCAGATGAGAACAGTTTATGGTGACCATCAGCGATTTATTGATACTTATTTTAGTCAATTCAAAGGAAAATATTTTACCGGAGATGGGTGTCGTAGAGATAAGGATGGTTTTTATTGGATTACGGGAAGGGTAGATGATTGCATCAATGTGTCTGGCCACCTACTTGGAACAGCTGAAATCGAAAGTGCATTTGTTGAACACGAATTAGTCTCTGAAGCAGCAGTAGTGGGCTACCCCCACGATATAAAAGGCCAAGGTATTTATGCTTATGTTACAACAAATACTGGAGTTGAGGTTAGCGAGGATTTAAAAAATGAACTTGTGCAATGGATTAGGACAAAAATAGGCCCAATAGCAACACCTGATAAGTTGCAATTTTCGCCAGGGCTTCCTAAAACAAGATCCGGCAAAATAATGAGAAGGATCTTAAGAAAAATAGCATCAAAAGAAGAGGAACAACTTGGCGACACATCAACATTGGCGGACCCTAATGTTGTTCAATCATTAATAGACGGGTCTAAAAATATCTAAACCAACTGATATTACAAACTTATTTATCTCAATTAAAAAAATTGAGCAGGGAAGTAGTATAGATCATGTCATAAGTCAGTTTCCAGACGTAAAAAGAAATTTTTTATTTTTAGTGATACAAGAGTATTATAGAAATTATGAAAATAATAATAAAATTCTTTTAAATTATGTCCATGACAAAACGCCAAAAAATATTTTAACGTTACTAAAAATATGTTTAACATTATTATATTTCTCAAATAAACCACAATATGCAATTGTTAATGATGCTGTGGAAGAAGTAAAAATTTTAAAAAAAGAAAAGCTAGTAAATGCTGTCCTAAGGAATATTTTACGAAATAAAAATAAAATTAAATATGGAAAATTTATTTACCCCAATTTTAAGAAAATACTAGATAAGATATTTTCAAGTAACTCAATAAGAAGTTATATCTATTCGTCTATATTTACAAAGCCAAAGAATTATCAAATTAGTTTAATTGATAATCAAAAAGCTCTTTATAGGAAAAGAGTGTTTATCTTAGAAAAAAAAATTATAAAAGAATGCTTTGTTCAAGACATTGGTAATTTTGAAGTGATTTACTCTGTACGTAAATTTTTTAAGGATAAAACTTTAATTGATGTATGTGCTGCACCAGGTGGTAAAAGCATATTGTTAAATTCATTTGGCTTTAATGTTATTGCTATTGATAATTCACAAAGCCAGATAAATAAATTTAAGGAAAATCTTAATAGATTAAATATTAAAATAAATATTCAAAAAGTAGATTTTTTAAAAACAAAATTTACTCAGAAATACAATTCTATTTTATTGGATGCTCCTTGCAGTGCGCTAGGTACATTTAGGAGGAATCCGGATGTAACCCTTAAAATTGACCAATCTAAAATTAAAAAACACCAAAAAATTCAGATACAGATGATTGAAAAATCATTAAAAATACTAAATAAAAAAGGATTTTTAGTCTATATTGTTTGCTCATTTCATCCTTTTGAGACAATCGAAGTTATTGATAAAATTATGCAAAAAAATAAAGATATTAAATTGCACAAAATTAATTCAGATAAAATGATTAAGAGACAAAGTGGATATTTTATTAACCCATTAAGCTTTAAAGAGCTTGGAGGATCAGATATCTTTTTTGTTTCTGTCTTGGAAAAAATATAATGAAAACAATAATATCACCATCAATTTTAGGTGGGTCATTTTCAAATATGGAAAAAACAATTTCTGAACTAGATGTATCAAAGGCAGAGTACATTCATTTTGATGTTATGGATGGAGATTTTGTTCCTAATTTAACTTTTGGTCCACAGTTCATTTCAAATTTACGTTTGAAAACAAAAAAGTTATTTGATGTACATTTAATGATACATAGAGTAAGTAAATTTTTAGACGATTATATTGAGGCAGGTTCAGATATAATAACCTTCCATTATGAAATTGATGAAAACATAAATGATATTATTAATAGAATTAAAGAAAGAAAAATTAAAGTAGGGATCGCTATAAAACCAAAAACTTCATGGGAAAAGATTAAGAAATATTTACACTCTGTTGATCAAGTAATAATTATGACTGTGGAGCCTGGTTTTGGAGGGCAGTTATTTTTGACTGACCAAGTAGAAAAAATTAAAAATATATCTCATTACATCAAAAAAAATAATTTAAACGTTGATATTGAAATTGACGGTGGTGTTAATTATGACACTGGGAGACTTGGCGTAGATGCAGGGGCAAATATACTTGTTGCAGGATCTTTCTTATTTAAGCAGAGTAACCTAACTGATGCTACTAATAAATTTACTGATTTTTTTAACTAATGGAAAAAAATAAAAATGCTTTAATATCAGTTTTTGACAAAAAAAATCTAGAGCTAATAACAAAATTTCTAATAAAAAAAAAATACACCATTTATTCAACGGGTGGTTCTTCTAAATATTTGAAAAAAATTCATATACCTCATGTTGAAGTATCAAAGTATACTAAACAAAAGGAAATTTTATCTGGTAGAGTAAAAACATTACATCCAAAAATCTTTGGTGGCATACTTGCAGCTAATACACGAGAGCATCAAAAGGAACTTAAAAAAGAGAAGATCATAAATTTTGATCTAATAATTGTTAATCTCTACCCCTTTGAAAAAACAATAAAAAATACAAAAAATTACAATGAAATAATCGAAATGATTGACATTGGGGGCCATAGCCTTATCAGAGCGGCAGCAAAAAACTACTTAAATACAACAATAATTATTGATCCTTTTGATTATCCAAATTTTATAAAAAACCCTCCTAAGACTGCCTCAGCAAAAAAGAGGTATGCAGTTAAAGCTATGAAAAAAATAACTGAATATGACATAGCAATTATGAAATGGTTTCAAGGAATCGAAGATAAAGAATATTTGCTGCGATACGGTGAAAACCCCCAACAAAAGGCAAAAGCCTTAATTAGTAATAATTTATTCAAACAAATAAGTGGAGAAAAAAAACTCAGTTATAACAATTTATTAGACTTAGATGCAGCACTAGCAATAGTTTATGCTACAGAATCAAAAAAATATATTTGCACAATAATTAAACACAATATTCCTTGTGGTGCTTCGATAGAAAAGAATCAAATCAAGAGTTACACAAGTGCACTAGCTGGTGATCCAATAAGCGCATTTGGCGGAATTGTAGCTTTCAATAAAAAAGTTACTGCTACTGCAGCAGAAAAGTTAATTAAGAATTATTTTGAAGTGGTTGCTGCTCCTGACTTTGAAAGTGATGCCTTAAAAATACTTAAAAGAAAAACAAACTTAAGAGTCTTAAAAGTAAAAAAATTTAAATCAAAAATAGAACAAAGATCTATTTTTGCAGGAAAACTTATTCAAGACGTTAATAACAAAAAAACAACAATAGTGAATATATATGGTAAAAATAAATTAAATGATGAGAAAATAAATTTTTTTACAAATGTTTTGAAAGTTATAAAGTCAAATGCTATTGCGCTTTTTGATCAAACTAGTTTAGTATCTCAATCTGGTGGACAGACATCAAGGATAGACTCACTAGAAAATTGTTTGTACAAATTTAATTTAAAACAGAAAAAAAAGAAAAATAGTAAATTATTTTTATTTTCAGACGCCTTTTTTCCATTCACAGACTCTTTGGAGCTAGTTAAAAAAAAGAATTTAAAAATTGATGTTTATGCACCTATGGGATCAAAAAATGATACTCTTATCGAAAAATTTGTTAAAGAGAATAAATTAAATTTTTTTAAATTAAACAATCGTCACTTTAAACATTGATAGAAATATTTAAAAACAAGCCACCAAAAAATAATTACACTTTAATGAAAAGATATCAGAATATTGAATTTAAAAGGAAATACTCAATTAAACTTTTAGAAAAGTTTTTTAGAGATTTTCCTGAAGAAAAAAGAGGTAGAAAAAGATTTAAAGATAAAGAGATACAAAATGTTAAACATATTATCTATGATAAAATATTACAAAAGGGGATAAAGATTAAAGCGGATTGTATAGGTTTAATCAAAGAAAAAGTAGATAAAGACATAATAACAATTAACGTATCTTTTTTTAAAAGAAATGGATGAGAACAGAATATTATTTGTTGATCTGGACGGTACATTAATAAGAGAAGACCTGTCAAATCTTGCATTTGTTAATTTTTTTAAAAAAAATCCACTAAAATTAATTTTTTATATTTTGATATTCATCATCAAGGGAAAACCTTATTTGAAAGAAAAAATATCAAAAAATTTTGAAATACCAATAAGTAAGCTTACATTCAATAGAAGTGCATTAAATTATATAAGGGATGTAAAAAACAGACATAGAGTTGTTTATCTAATATCTGGAAGTCACCAAATCTTAGTTGATCAAATTGATCAACACCTAAAAATATTTTTTGAGTCTTTTGGTACAAAAGATAACTTTAATATGGTTGGTATTAATAAGGTTAAATTTATAAATGAAAAATTAAATATTAAGGATTTTGATTACTTTGGTAATAGTAAGAAAGATATACCAATATGGGAATATTGTAAAAAAATTATTTATACAAATACCTCGGCTGATCTCAAAGATTTTATTAACACATCTAAACTAGATAAAATAGAAATTAAAGAAGAATTTAATTAGACTAAATGTCTTTTATTATTTTTATTAAGATAATTATCGTATGTCTGCTTGGCGCGGTGTCGCCTGGACCAAGTATGGCAGTAGTAATAAATAATGCTATCTTTAAAAATAGGTTTCATGGAATTTTAACATCTTTAGGCCATGGGTTTGGGATTGGCATTTATGCTCTATTTGCAGTTCTTGGGATTGCTTTAATTATTAAAACTAACTTATTTGTTTTCAATGGGATTAAATTTATATCAATAATTTTCCTAATATACTTAGGTGTAAAATCAATAAATAGCAAAAGTAAATTAGATTTTGGCAAATATAATTTAAATGGGGGAATCGCGTCATTTTCTCAAGGGATGAGCATATCATTATTAAATCCTAAAATATTTATATGGTTTATTGCTATTTATTCTCAATTTATGTCAGTTGATAATGATTTGTTTTTTAATACTGTTCTAGTTATAACAGCTGCCATAGTCGACGCCATATGGTATATAACTTTGACATTATTAGTCACTTCTAAAATTGCTTTAGATTTTATTAAAAATAAAAATAGCTTACTACAAAAATTTGTTGGAATTATTTTTATAGCGATAGGGTTTTTGTTATTAATTGAAATGTTGGTTTAAAATTTGAACAGTTTAAAGTATTCGAACATTCGTCCTCTACCTTAGCAATGATAGATTTATTGCGCCTTCTGATGTACTTGTGTTATTTTATTATGCTAGAGATAGTGCTTTTATGTCAAATTTTAAAACCTTTTTATTAGGGCAATGTAGTTTATATAAATTTCTTTATAAAACGATAGTAGAATTTTCTTCTTACAAATATAAATTAAGTAAAAAACAAAATAGTTGTTATAGAAAGATCTAAAAATGAAAAGTTGTGATATTAAATTTAAAAAATTGAAAGAATATTATGAAAGATAATATTTTAATTATCGGAGGGTTAGGGCACATTGGGTTACCATTGGGTTTAATTTTTGCAAACAAAGGACACGATGTGTGTCTATTTGATAATAATCAAAACAATAAAGAAATGATTTTAAATGGACATTTACCCTTCATTGAAGAAAAGGGTGATGTTTATTTAAATAAAGCTATAAGAAATAAAAAAATTGTAATTAATAATGAAAATATGATTATAAAGAAATATAAGCATGTAATAATTTGCATAGGAACACCTTTAGATGAATATTTAAATCCAAAAACTGATGATTTCCTTAGAGCTATTGATTCTTTCATACCCTTTTTTAAAAAAAGTCAGAATATAATTATCAGAAGCTCAATTTTTCCAGGTGTTTGTGATTTAGTATACAGTAAATTAAAAAAGAAAAAAATTACTAACCTTACTTACTGCCCAGAAAGGATTGTTCAAGGTAAGTCAATAGTGGAGATTCCTTATTTACCTCAGATAATCTCAGGTTATGACAACAACTCAATAAGGAAGACCAGTAATTTATTTTTGAGTATTACAAAAAAAATAATCATATCCTCAGTAAGGGAGGCAGAATTAATAAAATTATTTTCTAATGCATGGAGATATTTAGGTTTTTCAATAGCAAATCAATTTATGCAAATAAGTGAAAATGAAGGAATTAATTATGAAGGCCTTAGGCTTAAAATGGTAGAAGGATATGAAAGAAATAAGAACATTCCTAAAGCAGGTTTTGCAGCGGGTCCATGTCTTTTAAAAGACACCATGCAGTTGAGTTCATTTAGTAAGGATAAATCTGGGATTTTTTCAATGGCAATGTTAATTAATGAAGGGTTTACTGATTATTATTTGGAAAAAATCAAATCTGAGTTTGGCAAAAAAAAAATAAAAGTTGGTATACTTGGAATGGCTTTTAAGCAAGATATTGATGATATTCGTGACTCCTTATCATTTAAATTAAAGAAGCAACTTGAATTAAATGGATATACTGTAGTCTGTTCAGATTACAACATAGATAAATATACTTATAAGGAACAAACATTAATAAATGAATGTCAGTCTATAATTATAGCCGTGCCTCATAAAAGCTATAAAAAAATTAAAATTCCAAAGAGTAAATTTTTGATAGATACTTGGGGAATAACAAAACATGGCAAAAGACAAAATCAAAGATAATGATTTCGAAATAATAATTCCTGTATTTAACGAAGGCAATCAATTTATATTTTTATTAAATGAATTAATAAGAAAAATCACATTTAATTTTTCTATCATTATTGCATATGACTCAGATAAAGATAAAACCCTTCAATTAATTAATAATTTCAGAAATAAAAATAAAATTAAACTAGTTAAAAATGAACTTTACGGTCCAAATAATGCTATTTTATCAGCAATCAAAAAAGTTGAAGCTAAACATTTTTTTGTATATATGGCTGATGATTTACAAAATATTAATTTAATTAATAAAATTTATAAAATAAGTCTCAACTCTAATCATGATTACGATTTAATTATACCATCAAGATTTACAAAAGGTGGTAAAATGATTAACTGTCCTTTTCCTAAAAATGTATTAGTAAGAACAGGTAATAAGATTGTTTGTTTACTTTCTGATGGGATTACTGATGCAACTAACGCATTTAAATTTTTTAAAACTAATTCTTTCAATAATATTAATATTAAATCTAAAGAGGGTTTTACATATGCTCTCGAGGCAACGCTTAAAATGCAATTAAATAAAAATAATATTATTGAAACGCCAGCAATTTGGATTGAGAGAAAATCTGGAAAAAGCAATTTTAAGATAATAAAATGGTTGCCTTATTACACTTATTGGCTAATTTATCTTTTTATTTCAAGGATTATTAGATGAAAATTTGTATAACAGGATCACACGGATTTATTGGAGGATATGTTGTAGAAGAACTTCTCACACAGAATTTTGAAGTTATAGGAATCGATAACTTCAGCAAATATGGTCAGATTTGTAAGAGCTTTGAAAGCAACGATAAATTCAAATTTTATAATTTTGATATTAAAAATACGCACAAATTATATGAATTAATTTCAGATTGTGATCACTTTATAGCAGGCGCCGCTATGATAGGTGGTATCAGTTATTTTCATGAATACGCATATGACTTATTAGCTGAAAATGAAAGAATACTTGCAAGTTCTTTTGATGCAGCCATTAAAGCTTTTAAAAATAATAAATTAAAAAAAATCACAGTTATTTCGTCTTCAATGGTCTACGAAAACAGTAAATTATTCCCTACACCTGAGGGGTCAGAATTAAAATCTCCTCCACCATTCTCTACTTATGGTTTTCAAAAGCTATCATCTGAGTATTTTTGCAAAGGGGCCCTTCAACAATATGGTTTACCATACACAATTATTAGGCCTTTTAATTGCGTAGGAACAGGCGAATATCAAGCAAATAAAAAACATGAAATTTACTCAGGCAATGTAAAACTTGCGCTTAGCCATGTTGTCCCAGACTTTATTGTTAAAGCGATTATGAAACAGCAACCATTTCATATTCTTGGTGATGGCTCTCAAACAAGATGTTTTACTTTTGGTGGAGATATTGCAAAAGGTATAGTTAAAACACTAGAAAATAAAAAGGCAATTAATAATGATTTTAATATTTCAATTGGTGAAGAAACAAAAATTGAAGATCTTGCAAAAATGATATGGAACAAAGTTAACCCTGATTTACCAATTGAAATCAAACATGAAAAACAATTTGATTACGATGTGCAAAAAAGAGTTCCTGATGTTAGAAAAGCAAAAGAACTTCTTGATTTTACTGCAACAACAAAGTTGGAACCTGTAGTAGACAATCTAATTGATTGGATTAAAAACAATTACCAAATAAATCAATAATTATTCATATAATTTTATGTAAAATTTTTCTAATTGAATTTTCAAAGTGAGAAAAGTCAAAATTATTGAATATGGGAGTAAGTGTATCGAATATCTTGGATGATATCCATAATTCAATAAAAATAAATAAGGTAAAACAATAACTAAATTAAAAATTGAGAAGATAAAAATCTCATTTTTAACTTTAAATCTAAATATGTTTATAATCGAAACTACTAACGCAAAGAATAAGAATAATGAAAAAAACCTTGGTGTTTCGCTATAATCTCCAGCTCCAGTAATAATAGTGTAAATTGATAACAAGCTCTTTTCATTTAAAGATAATGAAACATTATTATGAACTGAACCAGAACTCTCAATAAATGCACCGCTCACATAATAGTTTCTTATATAAATTAAACTTAGTCCAAATGTAATTAAAACAAAATAAATAATGATGATTTTATATCTTTTGAGAATTTCTTTGAATATAGAAAAAATATTTAAATATTTTACATCAAGGCAAAAAATTAAAATAATAATTGATAGAGTTATAGGATAATGATCTTCTCGTAATAATACACCAAGTGTGCCGAACAAAAAAATCAAAGACATATAAATTGCATTCATTTTTGATTTGTACTTAAAAATTAAATATGAGGAAATAATGAGAAATGCAGCAGAATAATATTCGCCTAACCCCCTTCCAATTAGTAATTTAAAAGTTTCACCAAAATAAAAAATTGTAATTATTATCGAAGCTAAAATTGAAAAAAAATGATTGATTTTAAACGAACATAAAAAAAATAAAACGATGCTACTTATTAAAAGTATAGACCAAATGTCAAAAAAATAATGAAATATGAAAGTTTGACCAAAAATTGTGTGGCTTATAGCTGACAACCATCTAACTAGAGGTCTATACCAAATAAAATCTTCTCCGGCTCTGAGGTACTCTCCTAGAGAGTTTATTCTATAGGCAAAATATTCAAAGTCCCACCAATCATCTCCTTGTGAAAGTAGTTTGAAATCTGAAATATAGGGGAAATATAAAATTAAAAAAAATATTAATGATGGAAATATTATAAATATAGAGTGAAAATCTTTAATGAATGTTACATCTTGTCTCTTTAAAAGGAATATTTTTTCCATAGCGACATTTAACAATAGCAAAAAAACTAGGTACAGACTGATAGGGAAAGTGCCGATAAATATTTTATTTAAGCTATATGTTAAATTTAAACTAGATATTAAATCATGATAATTAGTGAATATGCTAATTGAAGAAATGGATATAAAAAATATTAAAAAATTTATGTAAAATAATTTGTATTTTTTAATAGATATTCTGCTTAAAGACTTTTTAATTAAATAAAATATAGATAATAAAATTAAAGCTAAATAAAATAAATTAAATAGAAAGCTCACAATTTTAATTGATAAAATTTTATAATTATTAACATTACTTTCTTGAAATAATATATTTTCACTAAAAGCGTTTTTATATTCATCGTTTTTATATTCTATTAAAGGAATAAACTTTAGCTCATTTGATTTAAAAGTAATGTGACCCTCTAATTTATACAGACCTTCACTTAATAATTTAGATTGAATTTCAGTTGTTGAAATTTTTTTTAATTCATTAATGTTATTGTTATCTAACTGTTTTAAAATTAAATTAGTATCAGTATTACCTTTTAAATTTATATTAATTCTACCTTGTTTACTTAAATATACAAAAGAGGATATGGAAAGTTTAAATTCGTAATTCTCAAACGGGGGGTAGTTTTGACCACATTCTATATCTTCATAATTACATCTTTGACCTAATTCAAAATTGTTTTTATTGTGATAATTAATCCACTCAACTGGGAAATCTTTATTCCTATTGAGATTTTTATTAATTATATATTTATTATCTTTTTTTTTTAAAAGATGATCTATGTTTAATATTTTCTTTTCTTCAGAGTTTTGAACAAAGAAAATGTCTATTAAAATCCCTTGTTGAGGTAAAAAACAAATAATTATTTTCAAAATGACAAGAACTAAAAATAGAATTTTAATTATTTTTTTTTTATAAAGCTGAAAAATTATTAATACTGGGATAACACAAAAAAAAGTTATTATTTCGAATTTTTTATCAAATACCAATCCATCAAAAAAAATATTTTGACTAGCTGGAAAAGAAAGTACAAAAGCCGTTAATATCCAAAAGAAAATGCCGTAATTTCTTATATGGAGAAATGCAAACATTTTATTATATACTATATATCAGTATTAATTAGTACTTGCTAAGATATTCTAAAGCTCTTCTTTAGCCCTCACAAAATTCATTGCTACCCTCGGGCTATGCTAACTGATTAATTATTTATCTAAAGTTTTTATATAAAAAAATTTACGATTTTATTAATTTGTATAAGATTAAATTTAAAGCAATTAGGTAATATTAGAAATTTTATTTACTAAAAAAGGCGAAGAGCTGATTGGAAACTAAAAGACAATTGTGAATTTTGGATATAAAAAGAAGGATAAAAGTTATGTTAAAAATACCTACAAGTCATCTGAGCCAAAAAATTTTAGAACATACATGAAAAATACAGATAAAAAAATTGAAGATTGGTCTTTCCCATCGTGATAAAATTCATAGATAAGGACAAAAATTTAGGTTTCATGCAAGGAAGGCTTTCTCCGATGATTGACAATATGATCCAATGCTTTCCCTTAAATACTTGGAAAGAGGAATTAGGTTTAGCTAATGAAAACAATTGGCGTCTTATTGAGTGGACTATTGATTATTACTCATTTTTAGAAAACCCGATAATAAAAGACTCTTTTTCAAAAGCTGAATTTAAAGAGTTAAGAGTTGAATGCATAACTGCTGATTTCTTTATGCAAAATCCATTTTTCCTCATAAATGATAAGTCTTTAAAAAACAAACTAATTTTAGATTTTAAAAAAGTTGTTAATTCAATGGTTAAGCTTGATATTAAATACCTAATGCTTCCTTTAGTTGACAATGCATCTTTAATTAAAAATAATGTAGAAGAAAATTATGTTATTGAGGCTTTATTAGAAATTTTTGAAGAATATCGAAATGACAAAATTGAATTTATTTTTGAAAGTGATTTTGATCCTGATCGTTTAATGAAATTTATTGAGAGTTTTGATTCAAATAAAGTAGGTATAAATTATGATTCTGGAAATAGTGCTGGTTTAGGATATGATTGTGAGAAAGAAATTTCTACTTATGGAAAATGGATAAAAAATTGCCATTTAAAAGATAAAATTTTAGGGGGCACAACAGTAAAATTTGGATCAGGTAACACCAACTTTCATAAAGTTTTAAATTCTCTCAAAAATATTAATTATGATGGTAACTTTATTATCCAGGGGGCAAGATCTAAAAAAGGGCAAGATCTAGAATATTTAAATTATTACAGAGAATACATTATAAATATTGCAAATGAGCTTTAATTTAAAGAATAAAAAGATATTAGTTTGTGGTTCCACACGTGGAATAGGTTTTGATATAGCAAAAAAATTTTACGAGGAGAAAGCACACGTTCTTTTTACTGGAAGAACATCAAAAAAAATTAGTGAAATTGATAAAAAATTTAAAAATTCGTATACTTTCAAATGTGATTTTTCAAATGAAAGCGACATTCAAGATTTAAAAACTTACATAAAAGGTAATCTTGGGTACTTAGACTCTATAGTATGCAACATAGGATTTGGAAAGACACAAACTGGCTTCGAAGAAAGCCTTGATGATTGGTATAAAATTATTGAAATAAACTTAATGTATGCTGTTAATACTATAAAAACTTTATCATCATTATTAAAATCTAAAAATAATCCAACAATTATATTTATTTCATCAATTTGTGGTTTAGAAGGAACGCATGCTCCTATTAGCTATAGTTCTGCAAAAGCTGCTTTAAATTTATTTTCTAAAAATCTTTCAACAATTTATATTAAAAAAAATATTCGAGTAAATACTGTGTCTCCAGGAAATGTTTTGTTTAAAGGATCAACATGGGATCAAAAGCTGAAGGAAAATAAAAAAAAAGTTTTGAAACTGATCGAGGAAAACGTTCCTATCAAAAGATTTGCAAATCCAAGAGAAATTTCAAATGTAGTTGCTTTTTTAGTATCTGATTTGTCCTCTTTTATTGTTGGTCAAAATATTGTTGTTGATGGAGGTCAAACTAATACATTATGAAAACCGAGGATAGGTTTAGCTTAAAAAATCAAAATATCATTATAACTGGTGGTGGTGGTAAACTTGGTTTCTACCATGCATTTGCTATTTTAGAAAAAAAAGGAAATCCAATATTAATTGATCTTGATAAGAAAAAACTTATTCAAAATAAAGATAAGCTTTTTGAATTATTTAATAAAAAAGTCTCAATATATAAAATTGACCTTACAAAAAAAACTCAATTAATAAAATTTTTTAATCACCAAGAGAAAAATAAAATCATGATTAATGCATTGATTAATAATGCAGATATTAATAGTAAATTTAATGATCTTAATGAAAATCTCAGAATTGAAAATTTGAACCTAAATTTTTGGCAAAAACATATTAATGCAGGTTTAACTGGTAACTTCCTAATTTCTTCTCTTTACTACAAATATTTGTGTAAATTTAATTTGACTGGTCAGATAATTAATATCTCTTCAGATTTAGGCATAATCTCTCCTGATCAAAGATTATATAAAGATACAAAAAAAAACTTTAAACAACAACATGTCAAGCCCATATCTTATAGTGTTGTTAAGCATGGGCTTATAGGTATTACTAAATATTTTAGCACTTATGATACAAAAAGATTGAGGTGTAATGCTATTGCTTTTGGGGGTGTTAAGGTAAATGATAAAAAATTTGAAAAAAGAGTATCGGAGTTAATACCTTTAAACAGAATGGCCAACGCTGAGGAATATATTACAACTATGCAATACTTGTTATCACCAAAATCTACTTATGTTAATGGCAGTACTTTAATTGTGGATGGTGGTAGAACAATAATTTAATTTACCTCCCCAAATAAATCGCTTCCAAGAAAATTCATCTCACACTTATGGATGTTAAGTAGCTTTTAGTATTTAGGGGGGTGTGGTGTCTTGATATATATTGGTAACACGTGTTACCAGTAGTAGTAAAAAAGCTGTCACAATCCTGTCTTAATCATTTAGAAATATTAAAATCTTGAAGAAATTATAACTAACAAGAAAGTTGAAAAGGTTTTCGTTTTGGAGCGGGCGAAGGGATTCGAACCCTCGACTTCAACCTTGGCAATGATGTCATCGAAGCCTCTTCTACTACTTTTACATTGAATCTATTGGGGTTTTAGAAAAGTTGGTGTTAAACAATTTGTTTAACACCTTAATCAAATGAATTTAAAGTTTTGATGTTAAACATTAATGTTAATATTTAACGGATTAGATTTTATTAATAGTTACTAGTTTTAGAATTTTGATATGAAAACTCTCTTAGCCCTATTGTTATTAATCCCTTATTTAAGTTTAGGTAACATTGCTAATACTGATGATTTAAAAAATAATATTTTATATTGCAAATTTGTGGACTATGAAGGATATGTGCCGACAACCCAAAAAAAAAAATATCCTAAAATCAGCGATGTTTTAAAAGAATTAGAAATTTCAAATCATAAGACTGAACAAACTGAAAAAGAGTCAGAAGTAGAAGAAGTAGAACTAATTCATCATCAGAGAACATTAATGGTAGTTGATTTTAAAAGTAATTATTTTGCTGACATATCAATTATGTATCCAATGAGCGAAGACAATCTTTTTCATGAATTTAAAATGAAATATAGAACAACATTAACTACAATTGCATTAGATAAAACAACTAAGGAATATGATAATGGAGACTTTTGGCTTGCAAACTGGCTGTCCAGAGTTTTTATTAATAGACAGTCACTAAATGTATATTACGGAAAAGAAAGAATGCAAGAAGTCACAGGATATCCAGAGTCAGATTTTAATTATGGAGAGTGTGAATTAATTGACTCACAAGCTGCAAAATCTCATACAAATGAGTTTAAATCTATAACGAAAGAGATTTTAGATGCCCAAGAAGAAATTGCGAGAGAGAAATATCAAAAACTAAAAGATGAACAAAAATTATAAAAATATTATTTTTTTACTTGTTTCAATTGTATTAATTATCTTATTTTTCAGTGCTTCAACTGATTTAGTTTAAAATTTATGAAAACCCTCTTAGCTCTATTGTTATTAATCCCTAGTTTGAGTTGGGGTGAAATAAGATTAGATTGCAAAGTTCCTGATAGTTTAGAAATCACTGATAGCTGGAAGATAAAACCTTCTAGATATTACGAATTTACTATTACTGATGATATTCAAGTAGTTACCAATGAAATTGGAGATAAATTTATAAGAACAAATATTTCTAAAGACATTGAATGGGAAATAACCAAAGGAGTTTATGTTTTTTATCACGAATTCGACCCTAAATTTAGACTTCAAATAAGTAGAAAAAATTTTTATACAATTTTACAACATTTTGAAAAACCTTGGCCTGCTACTCCATACTACTGTGAAGAATTTAAATATTTATTTTGATTAATGAAAACCCCTAAAGAAAAAAAAACAGAACCAATACCAAGCAAAAGAGCTATGAATGCTTTTATGAAGTTTCTAGAAGTTAGTGAGAATAGCAAAGTTATTTTAAAAACAGGTGCGTATTATGAAAAAGAAACTCTCAAATATTTTAGAAGACTTATTAATGCACTAAGTAATCTCCAAAAATATGATAATTTATTTTCTGATAAAGAAATAAGAAAAATTAAATTAGAAGCAAATAGGCTTCTTGATAAAGAAATGAAAAGAATTAAATATATTCATTCTGAAGCTAAAAAAGAAATTGTTAAGTTTGGGAATTGGGTCAAATAGCTATGAAAATTCTCTTATACAGAATTTTTTAAAAATGATATTTTTATGTTTATGAAGCTATTAACTCTTATCTTTTCCCTATTTCTCTTATCTTGTTCCACTCCTTACCAGAAATCTGGTATTACTGGTGGATTTAGTGAATATCAATTAGATAAGGATATTTTTAAAGTTAAATTTAGAGGAAATGCCTATACAGATTTAGACACAACAAAAAGGTATTCTCTTGTTAGGGCTGCTGAGATAACTTTAGAAAACGGTGGTTATTTTTTTGTTCCATCTAAAATAGATAAGACGCTTAAAGAGAAAGATTGGCTTTACGACGATGGATATAGTATTACTTGGGGCAGTCATACGAAACCTATGACAGAAATAGAGTTTACAATTTTTAGGTTAGACGATTTGAGAAATGACGACGATAAAAGATATTATTCTGATGAGGAAATCAAAGAAGTATTAAGGGTTCGTAAAAAGGATTATCCAAACAAATTATATATTGCTGAAGATGTATTAAGATATATGAAACCTTAATAATTTATAAACTTTTATGCATTAGTTTTTTCAAATATCTGAAATCTGTCAACCTAGCCACCGATTTTTTTTAACACCACGTTTAACACCAACGATTGAAAAGGATAAAAAGTTATTGATTATTGGAGCGGGCGAAGGGATTCGAACCCTCGACTTCAACCTTGGCAAGGTTGCGCTCTACCCCTGAGCTACGCCCGCGTATTTAAATTATTAAACGTAATATTTTATAAACCTCCTTTTTAGGGCTATCAAGGTAAAAGGAAGATTATTATTGTTGTAAATAACTTATTTAATGCCATTTTTAATATATGAGCAATGTAGTTGATATTAACGAAGATCAATTTGTAAATGAAGTTATCGAAAAGTCCAGAACTATACCAGTTATTGTTGATTTTTGGGCACCATGGTGTGGCCCCTGTAAGCAGTTAACTCCTATTTTAGAAAAAGTTGTTAATCAAAAAAACGGCAAGATAATTTTGGCCAAAATTAATGTTGATAAAAACCAGGGTATTGCCGCACAATTAAATATTCAATCAATACCTACTGTTTACGGATTTATTGATGGGAAGCCCATAGATGCTTTTCAAGGCGCTCAACCAGAAAGTAAAGTTGAATTAATGATTAATAAAATGATCGACGCAACTCCTGGTAATGAAATTCCTAAATTGATAGATGAAGCAGATCAATTATTCAAAGATGAAAAATTTGACGAGTCTTTGATTAGTTATGAAAAACTTGCAGGTATGGACCCTGGTAATCAAAAAGTAATTGCTGGTTTATTGAGATGTTTAATACAACTCAAACGTTTTGAGGATGCAAACGAAATGTTCGAGTCCCTAGATGAAAAAATATTAAAAAGTGATGAAATATCAAAGATCAAAAAACTTATAAAAAATTCTAATAAAGAAGACACTGGTATTTCTTGTGAAAAATTAGCTGAACAATTAAAAATGAACCCAAATGATAAAGTTTTAAGATTTAAATTAGCTGAGTGTTATTTGTCTTCAAGTGAAACTAAAAAAGGGTTTGACGAGCTTTTAAATTTATTTGCACAAGACTCAAGTTGGAATGAGAGTGCTGCCAAAAAAAAACTTTTAGAATATTTTGATTTATTAGGTTTTAGTGATCCAAATGTTATTGATGCTCGAAGAAAATTATCTAGTATAATGTTTAAATAATGGATGATAATATAAAAAGACTTTTTGAGGTAGACTTCAAGAATTTACCTAATTTTATTCCCATCTTTCCTCTTGATAATGTTCTTCTTCTTCCATTTGGGAAATTACCACTCAATATATTTGAAGAGAGATATATTAAAATGACTCTTGATAGTCTTAAAACTGATAGAATGATTGGCATTATCCAACCCAAAAATAACAACAATGAACTCTTTCAAATGGGCTGTATAGGAAAAATTACTTCTTATATTGAAACACCAGACTACAGACTTGTTCTTAATCTAGAGGGAATTTGCAGATTTGTTCTTAACGAAAGAAACCTTAACTCACATGGTTACTATCAAGCAAACATTAATTGTGATGACTACATAGAGGATCTAAATAATATTGAACCAAGCATTGATCGAACAGGCTTGATACAGAAATATACTAACTTTTTTAAGATGAAAAAATTAGATATTGATAAAGATGTACTCTCAGAAACTTCAAATCTACAACTATTATCAACTTTAGCTATGCTCGCTCCATTCAATAAAATAGATAAACAAGCCATATTAGAGTCACCTAATATTTCATCAAGAAATGACACAATTAATTCAATACTTGATTTGAATACATTTCAGGTTGTAAGTAATAATAAATCTAATCAATTAAATTGAGTTTACCCATGGCTTGTTTTATGAATAATTTCCTTAATGCACTTATATTTTGCAATCCCTGATAGCCTAATTTAATTAATTTAGAATTAACGTTATTTTGATTTTCATAAAGCATATTAATTAAGGATGTAAAACCTAAATAAGCAAAACTTTCAACTACTCTTCTTGAGTAATAAATGTAATTAAAAATTTCACCTTCAAATTTATGTTGGTCGATAAGTTTGTGCAATGTTTGAATATCTTTAACTCCCAAGTTCCAACCTTGGCCTGCAACAGGATGAATAGATTTGAGGGTATCGCCTATGAAGATAAAATTTTTATTAAATTTTGTTAAGTGTGGAATTACCGGAAATTTATATAGTTCCTTATCGAATGACATTTGACCGTGAGATATATAGAAATGCTTATTAATAAGAGCTTTTATTTTGATAAATGAAGTATTTTTATTTGTAGAAAAAATAAATGTAGACTTGTTACTGTTTGATGATGGGGAGGGCAAAACAGCGAGTGGTCCCTCTTTGTTAAAAATTTCGTAAGCAGTACTGTTGTGACATATTTTATGTTGAAAAAAACCAACGTATGAAAAATCTCCATTATTAAAAACAATTTTTTTTTGTTTAGACTCAGAGATTATTTTTTTACCTATACTCAAAATTATTTTTTTAAAAGAATAATTTTTACTATTAATCTCAATAGGGGTATTTGGCTTTAAGCTATCAATATTAATTTTTACATTTAATTTTAATATTTTTAAGATTTTTAATTTTTGTAAAATTATCTTATGTAATTCTGCATTATATATAACATTGCCCATGATTTCTTTATCATTTTTAAAAATAAGTGGCAAAGAATTGATATAATCTTTGATAATAATTTTTTTTATTAATTGTGGCTTAGTTTTTATATCATCCCATATACCAAGCTGTAATAAAAACTCCTTAGAATTAGCATTGACTGCTAATGTTCTTTGGTCTGATTTGATTTCACTTTTATCATCTATTACTAGCACTTTTAATTTTCTTTTATGAAGAGATAGCGCTGTAAGCGAACCTATAAGTCCTCCTCCTACAATCAAAAAATCATATTTAGATATTTTATTTTTCATTTAGACGCTTATATTTATTTAATAAAATGAAAAGTAACTATATTCCAGAAATTTTAAAAGAAAAGCTCTCATCAATTTATTATTTTGTATACTTTTTATCCCTACTTTTGGTTTCAGTTATTTCAGCTATTGCCTTATTAACTTTCGATATTAATGATAATTCATTTTTAACTAGCACAAATGCACCATCAGGAAATTTATTAGGAGATTTTGGATCTTTTTATGCAAGCTTTATTTTTTACACTTTTGGAATATTAGGTTACCTGATAGTCATATTTTTTTTTATTTGTTCTATATTAGTGTTAGTTAAAAAACCACCTAAATATATTTTTATCAGACTGTTATTGTTTTTTATTAGTCTGATACTAATTCCTCAATCTTTCATATATTTAGATTTTAGTATCAAATTTATTGACTTTATTGAAACTTGGGGGGAATTTGCAAATAACATTTATCGTTTACATGATTTTAATTATATCCATTATTTATTATCGTTCATTGGTCTATTAATTTTTTTGCTATCACAAAATATTATTTATTTTTTAAGATTTCCTAAAATTAAAAATATAAAAATTTTTAAAATTGATAAAAAATACTCTCTTCAACCTCAGATAAGAAAAGAACCCCTTATAAACAATATTCGAACAGAGGATAGTAGTAGAGCAGATATTTTAAGTAATGAAGAAAATGATGCTACTCCAAAATTCAAGTCATCATATCTTTCTCCATCAATTGAAATCTTGGAGAGAGATAATGATTTTTCGAAAAGCAAGAATGACAAAGACAGTATAAAAGCAAATTCAGAATTATTAGAAAGAGTTTTTGATGATTTTAATATTGATATAGAAGTTGTAAATGTAAAGCTTGGACCTGTTGTGACATTATTTGAAATTTTACCTGCGGCAGGAATTAAAATAAATACAATCATCAATCTTGCTGATGATATATCTAGAAGCATGGGTGTTGGTGCTGTTAGGATTGCTCAAATATATGGAACCCAATTTTTAGGTGTAGAGGTTCCAAATGATCAACGTGAGACAGTGACAATCAGGGAGCTTTTGAGTAATGATAATTTTAAGAATACCTCTTTGAAAATTCCTTTGTGCATAGGTAAAGATATATCAGGAAATATAGAGGTAATAGATTTAAGTAAAACCCCTCACTTACTTGTGGCTGGAACAACAGGTTCTGGAAAATCTGTTTTCATAAACACTTTATTAGCAAGTATACTTTATAAATTTTCTCCGGAAGAATTAAGATTGATACTCATTGATCCAAAAATGTTGGAATTGAGTGTTTACAATGATATTGCACATTTGTTGACGCCAGTTGTCACAGAGCCAAAAAAAGCAATCATAGCATTAAAATGGGTATGTAAAGAGATGGAAAGAAGATATTCAATGATGAATGAAGAAAATACTAGGAGCTTAGAAGGCTATAATCAAAAATCCCAGGAAAAACTTCCCTATATTGTTGTTTTTATTGATGAAATGGCAGATTTAATGATGACTGCAGGAAAAGAAGTTGAACACTATGTTCAAAGATTAGCTCAAATGGCCAGAGCGTGCGGGATACATTTAGTAATGGCTACGCAACGCCCTAGTGTCGATATAATAACAGGAAGTATAAAAGCAAACTTTCCATCAAGGATAAGTTTTCAAGTAGCTAGTAAATACGACAGTAGAACTGTGCTTGGAGAAATTGGTGCAGAACAATTGCTTGGAAATGGCGATATGTTGATGTCAAAAAATGGTGGAAATCTAATAAGGTATCAATCTGCATTTATATCTGACAACGAGGTAAATAAATTAATTAAAGAAATTAAAAAATCTCAAGATGTGCATTATTTAGATGAGTTAGATGAAATTATCAAAAATAATGATGAAAACTTTGAAAACCTAAGTGATGAAGATGAGGCGATGGTAGCTAAGGCTATTGATCTAATAAAGTCTACGAATAAAGCCTCCACTAGTTTTCTTCAAAGGAATTTTCAAATTGGATATAACAAAGCTGCACGAATTATGGAAGCATTAGAGCAAAGAGGAGTTGTCTCTCCACCAAATCACACTGGTAAAAGAGAAATTTTAATTAATACTTAACTTTAAAATTCCAGATTTTGATGAAAACCTGATTTCATAATTTAAATCATTGTATATCTGATTTTTCAAATTAGTTAAATGAGTGTCTAACTTATTTAGAAATATATCTTTATCTTTTGGCCAAATATTTTTCATTAATTCTAATTTTTCAATACCATTTTCTAAATTCAATGACAAATATATCATAATATTATTTTGAATTTCACTAAGTAGAGTGGTTTTTTTATCGCTTTTTATGAGTTGTTTAAATGGGTAGTAATAAAAATTATCTATATAAATATTTTTATTTGATACAAAATCATAAATTTTATCAAGCATTTCGTTAAATTTACATGGCAGATTAAACTTTATTTTTTCATCTTTCATCAGACAATATAAAAATTTTTCATCTTGATAAAATTTTAGTTTAAAAAAAAATTTATTTGAATATTCAGTCATTAGGAAAAATTTTTTTTGTTTTATAAGATTAATAATATTTTTTTTTAAAAAATTATCATTGCACTCAATATTAATCATTTAAAAATTATAATCCCAAAACGGGCTCCAAGAAAAATAAATATCCTTAATCGGCATATTTTTACATTCCTTTAAATAAACAGTCATATTGCCTGCATCAGATAAGACTATTATTCTTTTTATTACTTTATCAGTCTTGCTAAATTCAACTTTTATAATAGAATTTGTTATTTGGTATTCTTCTTCTACTTCTGGAAAATCACTAATTATATTGACAATAGCTTCAAGGGTATCTGAGTTTTTAGTTATTCTAAAGAACTTAGATTTATCTCTATTTTCAACGTAAAAAAACAAATTATCTTTATGTATTATTGTATATAAATTTTGAGAAAAGTATTGGTACCTAAATTTTTTATCTTTTACAACTATGGCCCCCTGGTGAGTATCACCTGTTTGATGAACTTCCTCAAATAAACAAGACAATTCAATGGCTGCTGTATTTTTACTAATAAATAAAACCAATAATAAAAATATATATCTCATAAAAAAATTAATGAGCCTATACGTATTATATCACTATTGCAATTTAGAGCATATTTGTAATCATTGCTCATTCCCATACTTAGCTTTAAACTTTTGTCAATTTTATCTCTTATATTTCTCATTTGATTAAAATATTTGGATGGATCATCTAAATTTGGTGGGATGCACATTAATCCAACAATATTAAGTTTTTTATTTAAAGAATACCTATATAAATCAGGTAACTCTTCAACAGAAATACCAGATTTCTGACTCTCGTGTCCTATGTTTACTTGAATATAAAATTCTTTTGTTATTGAAGTTTCTTTATGTAATAACTTACATATTTCGTCTACAAGTGAAATTCTATCAATAGTTTGAATAGTATCAAAAATTTTAATTGCTATTTTGACTTTATTAGTTTGTAGAGGTCCAATCATATGAAGTTTTAAATTTTTTCTATCATTTAAATTTTCATATTTTAATTTTGCTTCTTGAACTCTATTCTCTCCAAATAAAAGAAATTTTTCAGATATCAGAGCCTCTATGTCTCGAATAGTTTGATTTTTCGTTACAATCATTAATTCAGATTTTTTAAAATTTTTTAAATTTGTAACTATGGAATTGAGGTTAGAAAAATTTATAGGCAATTTATTTATATGTCTTTAGTATTATAATTAATCAAATTGATATTTCTTGATAAGAATTTATCTTCACTTTTCGAAAGATCTAATTGTTGATCTTTTGGAAATTCATTCTCATTAATATATTTTTTTATTGTTTCGTAATCGACTTTTAAATCTGAGTGATATTGTTTTAGATGTTGTACAACATCAATTAAAATATTTTCTGTATCATTAACTAATTCATCGTAACTAATCAATTTGCCCTTATAAGCACTAACAACATTAGGATCTGACCAAGAATTAATGTTGGTATTATAATTTGTCTTATTCTCATAAACCTTAAATTGATCCTCTTTCAAAGTATCAGAAAGATATAATTTTTCAGTATAATTAAATAATTCATTATATGCCTCCTCTGCTGTTTCAAGTTTTTTTTTATATCTTAAAAATAAATCTTTAAGATCTCTAATTACATAAAAGTAACAAAGTGTAGTGTTAGGGTAAATTAGGTAATTTTTTGGCTTTGACTCAAAAAACGCTGCGCAGGTATCAAATATAAATAAGTCTTGTTCGTTATTATAAAGTAATAAGTTCTGAAACAATCCTGCATATTTTACAATTTCATTAAATTTTATTTCTTCTGGGACACCATGCCCTTTAAAAGAAGAAAAGTAATGTGACAAGGACTGTGCAAAATTACCTGCATAAAATAGGCCTTTATAATTTATGTTTAAATAAAATTGTAAAAATTTATTGATATATTTTTGATCATCAGAGTCAAAACTAATGGTCCAAATTATTTTCTTTTTATGCAAATTTACATTCGATAAATCATTTAAATGTTTATCTATAGATTTTAAAACAAAAAAATATATTAATGGATCGCTATTTTTGAGATTTTTAATTTCTTCATAAGCTTTTTCGAAATTTTTGTTAGTAATGTGGTCAACTATTAATTTGACAAGATAATTATATTTTATTTTTTTAATTAAATTCATTGTAATATATGCATAAATGAAGACAGTGAATTTGTCAAAAATTATCCAACTGGTTAACTCAGGAAATTACTCTAAGGCAGAATTTGAGTTGAAGAACTTAATCAAGAGTCAACCAAAAAATTTTATTCTGAATAAAATATATGGTGTATCGTTAATGGCACAGCAAAAATATCTTCTTGCAATCAGGGCATTTGAAATTTGCCAAAATTTAAACGGCGACGATTATGATGTTAATGTAAATTTATCTTATTTATTTTCAAAAACACAAGACTATAAGATGTCTCTTCTTTACTCAAAAAATTCAATAAATATTGATGCTAATAGGCCAGAGGCTTATCAAAATATGGCTGAATGCTATTTAAATCTTAAGAGGTTTGATGAAGCTGAAAAATATATTTTATCTGCTATCAATAAACGAGGAGGATTAGAGTCTAAAGAAATAGTAAAATTTCAAGACACCCTTAATCTTTATGGTGATATTTTATTAGCAAAAAAGGAAAAAAAAAGATTTTGTGATTATGTATTTGAAATTTTAGATAGAGGTAATCATCTTGATCAATTACTGATTTCTCTTATCAGAATTAATAAACATAATATGAAAAAAATATATCTTGATAAAATGGATTATATTTTAAAAAATATTAATTCAATTAAGTCATTAAAGTCAAGATCTCTTACTGAGTCTAATATATATTTTATACTCGCAGAATATTTTCAGAAAGTAGATAATCACAAATCAGAAAAATATTATTTAAAAGCTAATGGTATAATAGCATCTCTTCAAAGGGGATCTTTATATAACAGGCAAAAAAGAATATCCAACATAATTAATAGTTTAAAGAATTATAAAATACAAGACACCGATTTTGAGAAATTATCAAAAAAGGGTGATGGATTAATTTTTGTAATTGGTATGCCAAGGTCAGGAACGACACTTTTGGAGTCGATAATCTCAACAGCAGATGACTGTGTTGCAGGTGGTGAAAAATTATTTTTTTCATTAGAGATAGATCAACAATTAAGAGAAGAAAAAAAATTAAATTTAGATAACGTCTTTCTTAGTAGTCTTGGGGATAGGTATTTAGAAACAATAGCAATTCAAAGAAATGGTAAAAAATTTTTTATTGATAAACTACCAGAAAATTTTATGTATGTTGGCTACATTAAAAAAATTTTTCCTAAAGCTAAATTTATTCACATATACAGGGATCCCTGGGACAATGCTATTTCACTTTTTAAGCAAAATTACGCATTCAATTTATCATATAGTTCTAGTTTTTTTGGTATTGCGTTAGAATATGCAAATTATGAGTATATAATGAGCTATTGGAGAAAAAGTAGTGAGCAAGTTTCTTTTGTGGATGTAGATTACAAAGAGCTAGTTTCAAAAACAAAATTAATTACAAAAAAAATATGGGACTATTGCGGCTTAGATGGGGAGTATAATGAGGAAAGAAGATTAGATTTTTTTAGTCCTACCGCAAGCAAACAACAAGTTACAAAAGATATATTCCAAACATCATTAGAAAAGGGTGATTTTAGTGAGTTTAAATCTCAGTTTTTAGAAGATTTAAATCAGCAGAGAAAGTATTGGGAGGATAATGCAGATTATTAGAGAAACTATGTTGCATTTTTGCAACATTTTTTAATATTTTAAGAATTTTAGCCCAAAAAAGTACCATCATAGACCAATATCAATATTATTTGATCAGTTTTAATTAAAACTAATAATTAAGAAAGGAATAATTATTATGAAAAAACTAATAATCGCATTATCTGCAATTGCTGCAGCTGTTGGTTTTACAACCACTGCACAAGCAGATATTTCAGTCGCTGGTTCTTCAAACCTTGCTTATGTTTCAACAGCAGGTGATGGAACAAACGACGAAGAGTTAATGGTAGGTCATACTGTTGACTTTAGCATGTCTACAACCACAAGTGGTGGTATCGGTATTGCTGCTAGCATGTCATTATCACAAGACTATGACGCTAACGATGGTGATGCAGTAGACGGAGGTAACTCTGTAACTTTCACAACTGGTGGAGCTACAATCGTAGTTGGTGATGTTGAAATCTCTGACACTATTGGTTCTGTTGGTGGTGTTGTAAACGGTCCACTTGACGATGGTAGTGACTTAGACACAAGTGTTGGTACTGGGTTTGTTGATGACGACGGTACTGGTGTTGAATTGACAACTGCACTTGGTTCTGCATCATTAAACGTTTCATATGTTTCTAATGATGACGCAGATAACTTTGGTACATTAAACGATAGCACTGCTGGTGCTGATTCAGCAATGTCAGCTTCTATTACAATGCCATTTGGTGCTTACTCAGCAACAATCGGTGTAGCAGACTCAGACACAGGTGAATCTTCATCAGGTGCTTCAGTCACTGGATCAGTTGGTGGTGGAACAGTAACTGTTGGTTACTCAAACCAAACAATGATCGCAGGTAACGCTGATATTACTACTGCAGGTGACTCAGAAGTTATCGGTGCAACCTACGTAATGGCTATGGATGCAGATACAACTATATCTTTAGGTTATCAGCATGCAAAAGATGCAGATAGTGAGTCAGCTACTCAAACAGATCTTTCTGTTGAAAGAGCTCTTGGTGGTGGTGCAACAGTATACCTTGATGTTAGAAACCTAACTGGTGATACTGCAGCAGATGCGGACGGAACAGCTATCGCGTTTGGTACATCAGTAGCATTCTAATTTAGCTTAAAACAAATCAAACCAGGTAGGTTGAAATTATTCCCTACCTGGTTTTTTTATTTCTACCTTGTATTAAATTTTCAAATTAAATAATATTGCATGATGATTAAGTCCCTTCTGATACTACTTTTATTAGTTTTTTTTCAGTCCTGTAGTAAAAGCCCTTTTCAAGGCGATATACAAAAAAACTTAGAGGCCATGGATAAGGCTTATGGTAAATGCAATAATCCTTATAGAACAATGAATAAAGCTCAGAAGAGGATTTGTGAGGACAAAGAAAGAGCAGCCGGCCCTGATGGTGTCGTAGGTGAACCGATAAACATAACAGAAATTATTGAAAACTATAGATATGGCGGTAAAACAAATGTCTATAGTGGTGTGTCGACGGTCAATCCTACCTTATGGGGAGCATCTTTAGCATTATTAGAACAGTATCCCTTGGATATTGTCGACTCCCAAGGAGGATTTATCTCAACAGATTGGATTACTAAAAAAGAAAATCCCGATCAAAGATGTTTAATAAAAGTAAATATTGTATCACAAGAACTTGTTTCCAACGGTGTGAATGTAAAGTTGCTTTGTGAGCAAAAAGAAATCGACACTTGGTATCAAGATGGGATATCATACTCTAAGGAAGAAAAAGATCTGATTTTAAAAATTTTGGATATAGCTGAAGAAATAAGCACTACTGAAAAACTCTCCTAAAATTAAAATGCAAAAAAGTTACATTTTAGAGATGTTTCCATACCCATCAGGAAATATTCATATGGGACATGTAAGGAATTATGTTATAGGTGATATCTGCGCAAGGTATCATAAGTTAAAAGGCGATGAAGTCATACATCCCATGGGTTGGGATGCGTTTGGCTTACCAGCAGAAAATGCTGCTATTCAATTTAATACACACCCCAAAGATTGGACTTTAACCAATATTGAAAGCATGAAAAACCAGTTAAAAAAATTGGGTTTAGATCTAGACTGGGAAAAAGAACTGGCAACATGTAAAGAAGATTACTATCAGTATCAGCAAGAACTTTTCATAGATTTTTATAAAGCGGGTTTAGCATATAAAAAAGATGCACTAGTCAATTGGGACCCAGAAGATCAAACGGTATTGGCAAACGAACAGGTTATTGATGGAAAAGGTTGGAGGACTGGTGCTACTGTAGAAAAAAAGGTACTTTCTCAATGGTTTTTTAAAATTACAAAATATGCTGAAGAACTTCTTAATGCTTTAGATGAATTAGAGCTTTGGCCAGAAAAAGTTAAAACTATGCAAAGAAACTGGATTGGCAAATCAGTTGGTGCAGAAATAAAGTTTAAAATTGCTGGTGAAGATGATCAACTAAATATATTTACTACAAGGCCAGACACTATTTATGGAGCAACGTTTATCGCATTGTCTGTTAATCATAGGCTTGTAAACAAGTTTTTAAAAAATAAAGAAATTAATGAAATCAAGAAATTATTCTCAGCAGTTGATAACGAAAAAGAAAAAAAAGGATATTTAATGAACATTAAATGTAAACATCCTCTTTTAGAAAAAGAAATACCAGTCTTTATTGCAAATTTTGTTTTAGATAATTATGGAGAGGGAGCAATATTTGGTTGTCCAGCTCATGACGAAAGAGATTATGAATTTGCTGTAAAATATAAAATACCAATTATTAAGGTTATTGAATGTGATGATAATGAATTACCTTTTACTCATGATGGTATAGTAATTAATTCTCCACTATTAAATGGTTTGAAAAAAACTGAAGCTATTCACAAAATTATCAATTATTTTAAAGAAAAAAAAATTGGTAATGAGTCTATTAACTATAAGCTAAGAGATTGGGGGGTATCTAGACAGCGTTATTGGGGATGCCCAATACCGGTCATATATTATGAAGATGGGACTTTTAGAGTTCTAGACAAATCAGAATTGCCGATATTGCTTCCTTATGATGTAGATTTAAACGGTAAAGGTAACGCGCTGTTAAATCATGATAATTGGAGAAAAATTGTATGCCCTAAAACAAATAAAATTGCATACAGAGAAACAGATACTCTTGACACATTTGTAGATTCATCCTGGTATTACATCAGATTTTTGAATAATAAGCTTGATAGACCTTTTGACACAAAACAGGTAAATGACTATTTGCCAGTTGATAAGTACATTGGAGGTATAGAGCACGCTATACTTCATCTCTTGTACTCACGTTTTTTTATGAAAGCTTTAAGAGATATTTATAATCTTAAAATAAATGAGCCATTTAAACAATTATTCACTCAAGGCATGATAACACATAAAACGTATAAAACAAAAAATGATGAGTGGATAATGCCACGAGAAGTTTATCAAAAAGAGGGAAAACTTTATCGGGGAAAAACAAATGAAATTGTCATAGAAGGCCCAAGTGAAAAAATGTCAAAGTCAAAAAAAAATGTTATAGAGCCAGATGAAATTCTGGAAAATTATGGGATTAATGCAACTAGGTTCTTTATGATATCTGACTCTCCACCAGACAGAGAGCTTGAATGGACAGACGAAGGAATCCAAGGTTCTAAAAATTTAGCAAGAAGAATTAATGAATATTTTAAAAAAAATAGGACTGATATGAAACTAGATACAAATAAAATGATAGAAAAATTTATATTTAATATTGAGAAAAATATTATGAATTTTTCTCTAAACAAATGTGTAGCAGATGTTTACACCCTTTTTAATTATTTAGAAAAAGAGAAAGTGTATTTACATAATAGTGATGAGAGTAAAAAAATACTTATTTGTTTATATCCTATAGTTCCAAATATGGTATCTGATTTATATATGTTTTTATTTAATTCAAAAAACATTGGTAATTGGCCAGAAATAAATAAGGAGTTGTTAGTAGAAAAAAGTATTAATTTGCCTATACAAGTACAGGGTAAATTAGTTACAACAATTAATACTAAAAAAGGATATAAAGAAAAAGAGATTTTAAAATCAATTTATAAGCTGGATAAGATTAAAAATAAAATACAAAATAAAGAGGTAATTAGAGTAATAAATGTTCAGGATAAAATTATTAATATTATTATTAATTAGTTATTTATTTTTTGCATGTACAAATAATGTAACAAATAAAGATAAGGTGAAATATTCTATAGGTTATATTGGTGGAGAATACGATGGATTGATTTTAAAAAATTTATTAATAAATAATTTGTCCAACTTTGATTTATATAGCAATGAGTCGATATACGAATTAAAGCCAGATATATCGCATTCAACTAGCTTATTTATAACGAATATAGACAACACTTCCGATAGAATGAAACTTGAAAGTGAATTAACTATTGAGGTAATTGATAAAAGATTCAATTGTATAACACAAAAATTTAATGGGAATAGATCTCAATTTTATATTTTCGCGGACAGTGATAAATACATAAGTAACAATGTGGCTGAAAAAAAAATTAAAGATGAAAATACATATGCATTGGTAAAAGAATTTATTAATAAATTAGAAAAATCAGACAAAATTTGTAAAAATATTAATGAATAATATTGAGTGTATATTTAATTTTTTAAAGGATAAAACAAGCAAAAAATTATTAATTAATGTAGTTGATGAAACAATAGGATTTTTTTATGTGAACCTTATTGAGGCGGAAGCAAAAACCAAATCTATAGAGTTAAAATTTGACGAAGAATTTTCAGAAGGTGCAATTGATGACCTTTTTTTGAAAAATGAAGTACATATGTATTTTACAAATAGTAAAAAAAATATAGAGAAATGTTTAAACTCAAGTAATAAGTGTATTATTTTTACTGATTATAAAAATTTTAAATTTTTTACAAGCAATATTTTAACAGTTAATGGGTATAATTATCGAAAAGATATTGATTACTATCTTAAAAAAATACATCTAATCAAGGATTCTGAAATTATTGATTATTGTATTTCTTCACCACATCTAACTTTTTCTGAACTCTCAAAATATTTAGTTAATAGTTCAAACTACGTCAGGGAAAATAAGATTGAAGAAAAAAATAATTTTATTTTAGAAATAAGAAAGAATATATTTAATTTGAGGAGACTTAATAAAAGTTCTAAAGATATATACAATCAAATAAAACTTGAAGTAAAATACAAAAAATTTAATTTTTTAACTTATTAATTAAAAATTTATATTGCTCTAAGTTTTCATAGAATATTTTTATGTTGCCTTTACCTTTTGTGTTATAAGTTATTTTTGTTTTAAAGCCAATTGTATCGCTTAAATTTTTTTCTTCATGTAGTAAATTAGGCTCAATTAACAATTTTTTAGATTTATTTTTTTCAAGATCTCTAACAGATAACTTTCCCTTTTCAATTTGCTTTAATAAGTTTTCATTCAAACTTTCAGGTGTTTTCCCAATCAAGGCCCTTGCATGACCCATCGAAATCTTCCCTTTATTGAGAAGATCAAGGAAATAAACGTCAAGACTAAGTATGCGCAATAAGTTCGTTATATGTGATCTACTTTTGCCAACAATTTTTGCTAGGCTTTCATGTGTGTAATTATTTTTATTGATCAATCTTTGATAGGCCCTAGCTTCCTCTACAACCTTTAAATCTTCTCTTTGGATATTTTCAATAAGTGATATTTCATCCTTGTCTAAGTCATTAGGTAGAAGCAAAGATGGTAATATCTTAAGATCTGATATTTGTGCAGCTCTCCATCTCCTTTCTCCTGCCACAAGTGTATAATTATCTAAATCCCTTTTAACTAAAATAACTGGTTGAATTAAGCCATTCTTTTTAATTGATTGGGCTAATTCATTTATTTTTTCTTTATCGAATTCTTTTCTTGGTTGAGTTTCATCTCTATAAATTTTTTCAATTGGAATTAAAATTAGGCCTTTTTGATCAGATGCTTTTTGATAGGTTTCTTTATTACCTAATAAAGATGATAAACCTTTTCCTAATTTTTTATTAACTACCACTTGTGTTACTCCTTTCTAAAAATTCTTTTGCTAAAGCTATGTATGCTTGTGATCCGCTACACTTTAAATCATAAATAATTGCTGGGAGACCGTGGCTCGGTGCCTCAGATAGTGTAACATTTCTTGGAACGTTAAACTTATATACATTTGTATCAAAATATTCTCTTGCTTCTTTCTCGATAAGTGATGATAGAGAATTTCTTTTATCATACATCGTTAAAATTATTCCATTAAGTTTTAAATTAATGTTTAAATTGTTTTTAACAATTTCAATAGTTTTGATAAGTTTAGATAAGCCCTCTAGTGCAAAAAATTCACATTGTACTGGTATTAACACCTCATCACTGGCAGTTAAAGAACTCACTGTTAATAAACCAAGCGTGGGAGGTGTATCAATAAAAATATAATCATAGATATTATTGATATTACCTATAAATTTTTTCAATAAATAATTTCTGTTGTCATCATCAGCAAGCTCATATTCTGCAGCAGCTAAGTCTTCACATGCGGAAATAACATCTAATTTTGGAATTTGAGATTTCTGAATAGCATTATTTATATCTGTATCGTTACTAAAAACTTTATATATTGATCTATTAGTATTATAAGCGTTGAAAGACATGGAGGAGTTGTATTGAGGGTCCATATCTATTACCAAAACCTTTTTATCAATTGAGGCTAGAGCGGTAGCCAGGTTAACAACAGTGGTAGTTTTTCCTACACCTCCTTTTTGATTGGCTATAGTAATAATCATTTCGCACCCATGATTATTATTTTTGATTCACTTGAAGTAATGCTTGGATGTGTCTCCCAAAAATACTTTTGTGAATTAATTGTTTCAAGCTCTGTTAGATAGGTTTTTCCTTTAAGCAATATAAACTTTGTTTGTTTGTTAATTATTTTTTTAGTCATGGATATAATTTTTTCAATTGAAGCAAAGGCGCGTGCTGTTACATAGTCAATGTTAAGGTTTGATATTTCTGATATCGATTTATTATGTACAACATAGTTTAATCCTAGTCTTAATTTGCAATTTTCTAAAAAAGATGATTTCTTTGGTGATTTTTCAACTAAATGAAGGTTTTTGAAGCCTATTATTGACAAAATAATTCCTGGTAGCCCTGCACCTGTTCCGATATCCATTACGGACTTTTCATGTCGAGGCAGATATTTGACAATTTGTATACAATCTAAAAAGTGTCGTTCGTCTAAATCGATTATTGTGCTTTTTCCTATTAAGTTCATGGTCTCATTTTCTTTGAGTAATATTTTTTTATATTCAGAAAGTTTGGTTAAAATTAATTTTCCATCATCAAAATTATCATCACAAAATTTTACTAACTTATCATTAAGCAACTTTAGTTCCCTTGACTTTTTTGTGTTTGACTATTTGAAAGAGTGCGCTAGGTGTTATACCTGAAATTTTACCAGCATCATATAAATTTTCAGGTTTATGTTTATTCAATTTTTCAAGAATTTCTTTAGATAAAGAAGGGATCTTATTGAAATCAATATTAGTTAATTTCATATTTTTATTTTTATTAAGTTGATCAAATGATTTTTTTTCTCTCTCGTAAAATACATCATACTTTGAGTCAAAATATAATTTAGTTAATAATTTTTGGGTTATAGTGAGATTGAAAAATTTTTTGAATTTTTTTGGAGAGGGGTCTAAGAATTTTAAAACTTCAAATCCATTTCTTACCTTGCCATCTTTTTTTACTTTGATATTTTTTTTCATCAAATCATTAGGTGAATATTTAAGTAAATTTAACTTTTCTAAAATCTTTCTTTCATCATTTATATTTTTTGAGATCAATGAGTACTCAATTTTATTAAAAGTTTTAGGGTTAATAATTTTTGAAAATCGTTCATAAGAATTATCTGTTCTGAGCTTTAATCTATTTTCTGCTCTAGATGTGAACATACGATATGGTTCTGTAACTCCTAGTTTTGTTAGGTCATCAGCCAAGACCCCTATATAACTGTTATCTCTTTCAAAAACTTCTTTATAAAATTTTATTTTTTTTATTTTTATTGCAGCATGAATAGCAGCATAAATACCCTGCCCTGCTGCTTCCTCATATCCTGTAGTTCCATTTATTTGTCCTGCTAAAAAAAAATTTTCTATTTTTTTTGTTTCAAAATTATTTTTTAATTCTCTGGGGTCAACAGAGTCATACTCCACTGCATATCCAAATTGATCTACTTCACATTTTTCTAAACCTTTTATTGATCTTAAAAATTTTAATTGGATATTTTTATCTAAAGAATTTGAAATACCATTTGGATAGACAAGTTCAGAATTTAAACCCTCTGGTTCTAAAAAAATATTATGGCCATTTCTATCGCCAAACTTTGTTATTTTATCTTCAATTGAAGGACAGTACCTCACACCTTGAGATTTAATTATACCTGAGTACATTGCAGATTTATCAAGGTTGTCTCTGATTATTTTATGAGTCTTATTATTGGTTTTAGTAATGAAGCAATTAATTTTTTTGTTCGTATTTTGTTTTGTAAAATATGATAAAAAAATACCATTGTTTTCAGATATCTGAGGTTCTAAAACATCATAGTTAATGGATTTAGCATATATTCTGGGTGGTGTTCCTGTTTTCAACCTCATTGTCTTGAAATTCTTGTTAATAAACTTTGCAAGAACTTTTGAAGAACTGTTTCCTATTCTTCCTGCTTCTTGCGACTCATTACCAAAATAAATCTTTCCATTAAGAAAGGTTCCTGTTGTGAGAATAACTACCTTTGATTTTATTTTTCCATTATTAGACAGTTCAACACCTAAAATTTTGTTATTTTTTTCTAATATATTAATAGCTTCGTCTTTAATAAGGTCAATTTTAGAAGATTTAATAAATTTTTTCATGTTTTGAGAGTATAAATCTCTGTCAATTTGAGCTCTTACGCCCCATACTGCTGGCCCTTTTGAAAGATTTAATACTCTATAATGTATTGCTGATTTGTCACCAATTTTACAAATTACACCTCCTAAAATGTCAACTTCACTAGCTATATGTGTCTTACCAACCCCTCCAATACTAGGATTGCATGATAATTTACCCAAATCTGAGTAATTTTTAGTTATAAGTGCAGTTTTAAGGCCATATTTGTCAGAAATATTGGCAGCTTCTATTCCAGCATGACCAGCACCAATAACTACAACATCATAATGTTCCACGTGAAACAATCTACTTCCCTATGCAAAATTTACTAAAAACTCTATCATAAATATCTTCGTTGTTAATATAACCAAATTCAAACGAAAAATCATCTAATATATTTCTCATGAACTGGGCTATGATCAAAATATCCTTTTCCTTAAAAATGTCATATTCATATTCTAAGATTCTTTCCAAAAAGTCGATTTCTTCCAGATTAAGATCGGTCATTTTATCATTATTTTTTACATATTTTCGATGAATCGAAGATAATTTTAATTTCTGGTATATTTTATCCCTGTCTAGACTATGGTTTATTTTGATATTATCTGTTTTATATTTATATATGTCAGATTTTGTCTCAATTAAGCTGTAATTCTTATGTATCATGAAATCCTTGAGAAGTGTTGATATATCTGATTTTTTAGTATTTTGATCGACTAGAACAAAAAAATGGTCAATTTCACTCGATATTTTCTGTGCTTTTTTATAGCCATATTTTTCTATTTTACCTTGTTTAGATCTTTGCCCTGCGGTATCGAAGATTTCAAACCGATTACTTTTAATTATAAATTCATTTGAAAGAAGGTCCCTTGTAGTACCTTTGATATTTGTGACAATTGCTCTATCTTTATCAATAATTTTGTTAAATAGAGTTGATTTACCAACATTTACTTGCCCTATCAACATAATTCTACATATATTTTTTTGTTCTATATTTGTTCTATTTTTATGTAATAAATTATTACAATTAGTGAAAAATTTTCTTATCTTTTTTTTTATTTGATTAAAATTAAATTCCTCGTCGTCAACGAAGTCAATCGATGCAGTAATTTCTGAGAATAAATTTATAACTTCCTCCCTGAGAGGAACAAGACCGCTGACAATATCTCCCTCAAAAAGTAGTTTTTTGTTATATTCTAAGCCTGAAAAGCTTTCATTGGAAATTATTTCATTAATAGCCTTAGCTTGTTTGAGAGAATTCTTGCTATTTAGAACAGACCTGTAAGAGAACTCTCCATTTTTTGCCAATCGTAAGCCTGGAACTTTTAGATCCTTTAATAACTGCTCAAATTGACTGGCTATAAGTGGTGATCCGTGTAAAAAAATTTCACAAACATCCTCTCCAGTAAAGGATTTGGGAGATTTAAAATATACCACACTACACTCATCCAATATTGTTTCATCTTGTTGGTAAATTTTAACAATTCGGATCAAAGAGTGATCTTTAGAAAAATTTTTTTTGGTAATTTTCTTTAGAATATTCAAAACATCATCTCCTGAAATTCTATAGCCAATAACTGGAGCTTTCACCAAGGGGGTAAAGTTTGAATATATTGTTCCAGACTTAAACAAAACTTGGTTATTATAAATTTATAATTATTCTAGTCCACCTATGAAAAGAACAAAAAGCATAATCAATTGATATTAACTAAACCAAATCACATTAAAATTTATGGTCATAGAGGGGCTAGGGGGGACCTACCAGAAAATACTTTAGAGAGTTTTAAGTATTTGTTTGAAAATAAAATTAGCGCTTACGAAACAGATATCTTACTTACCAAGGACTTAATTCCGGTCGTTTATCACGATTTTAGATTAAACCCGGCGCTCACAAAAGATAGCAAAGGTAATTGGATTGAAAGTGATGATATTAAAATTTTCGATTTAAGTTATGATCAATTATCAAAATTTAAAATTGGATCAATTGATAAAAAATCTAAATATGGGAGAAGATTTGATAATCAAAAAAGTTTAGGTGAAGTAAATATTCCTAGGTTATCTGATTTACTTAAATTAACATCAAATAATATTTCAGATGATTTAATAATTAATTTAGAAATTAAATCAACACCTGTTGAGGAAAATTTAACACCCCCTCCAAATGTAATGGCAAATTTAATAATTGATGAGGTCAATAAAACAGAATTAAAAGATAAAGTAATCTACTCGTCTTTTGATTGGAGAATTTTAAGAGAAATAAAAAACATAGACTCCAAGATCTCAAGAGGCTATTTAACATCTGAGCTTAAAGGAAAAATCTATGATAAATCGCCCTGGTTAGACTTCATGCCTTTATACGATAGCGATAGTAGAGAGCTACCAAGACTTATCAAAACATTAGGTGGGGAGGCGTGGCATCCTAAACGTAAAGATATAGATAAAGACATGGTTAGAGTTTCTCATGAGGAAGGTCTTCCAGTAAACGTTTGGACTGTTAATGAAAAATATGAGATGTTGAGAATGATTGAATACGGCGTTGATGGAATAATTACTGATTATCCTCTAAGGTTAAAAAAGCTATGCGAAGAAAATGGAATAAATTGGTTTTAGTCCATAATTAGATCGATGAAAAAATTTTTCTTCTTATTTTTTTTGATACCAAATCTAACTCTGTCATTAACTTTTAAAGACGGTAAGCAAGTTGATGAAAGCCAAATCAATAATAATTTCGGAAAGAAATTTCAAGCTTTAGCTGGCTACCAAATAGAAAATAAAGTATTTAATATAAATTTTCCTCCTTCTAAGCCAAATGTTGTTAGAGATAAATATTGGTTTGGGTGGTTATGGGCTGCACAAGATTTTAACAACGACGAATATTTGGATTATTTATACACAGGTACAATGAATCCAATTAATTTAGAAATTACCGGTGAAACCACTGGTGGTGCTTGTGGGGGGGAAAGATGTGAGGGCGAAATGCCAGGACCAACATTGTTTCTAGGAAATAATGAAGGACAATATGTTTTGAGTAGTCACTTGTTCATAGATAATAGAGATTTATCAGGACAATCTCTATCTAGACAAAACTTAGTTGCTGATTTTAATAATGATGGGGTATTGGACTTATTTATTGCTGATCATGGTGTTGGCACACATAAAGGTATAAGAGATAGTTATTTTTTAAGCCAAGATGATGGAACATGGATTGAAAGTTCAGATACTCATCTAGGTAAATCAAATTATATGATTTTCGATCATGGGGGTGCGGTTGGAGATATCGACAACGATGGTGACATTGACATAGTTTTAACAGAATTAAAAAATCAACTAACATGTTGGATAAATGAAGGCGATGGTGTGATGACATATAAGGTTTGTGGAAATATTCATGCTTTTGCAATTGAGCTAGGCGATATGAATGGAGATGGTTATCTTGATATTATACATGCTGGTCATGAGGGCGGGCCCTCAACAGATACGGGAATTGTTCTAAATAATGGTAGTGGTTATTTTAAAAAAAGGATAAATCTTCCAATGATACCGAAATGGACAACTATACCCGAATTATCAATTTGGGATTTAGATGATGACGGTGACTTAGATATTACTTTGTCGAGAGCTGGTCATTTATATGTAGGTGTAGCTGTACAGATAATAGAAAATCAAGGAAATAATAAATTTGACTCACAGTTGCATGTTTTATTAGAGGCTCCTGCGGATTATGTTCCTGAACATGAAGGCAATGAATGGAATAACTTTGTACAAAATTTCTTGTTTGGTGATTTTGATAAAGATGGAGACCCTGACATTTTGCTAGTAACTCATCTCGAGTATGAACATAAGCATATAGGTGGTTCTATTTTAAAAAATAATGGGAGTATGAAATTTGTACACATGCCTAACGGTGAGAAGGGTAATCCTATTAATTTAATACATGACAGTAAGTTTATTTTAAATAGCAATGACAAAGACAAAGTAACAAAATTTAAGAAAATACCTGTTGTTGATTTAGATGATTATACATATCTAAAAGAGGAAGTTTATTTTGGTTCTATTGATGCCAGCCTAATAGCAGCAAAACTAATAGATAATAATAATGATTTTTACATGTATAGCGGACTATTTGAAAAAGATACTAATAGATTTTTTATCACACTGTGTAGTGAATATTATGAGAAATTTAGGTTTATAGGTAATAGGGTTGGTATTGTTTATGATAATGGCTTCATGGGTGATACTGATTTAAAAGAATACGGAAAAAGTAGTTGTAGCTATCATGATGGTTTCCTTGGGCATTGGGAAGATGATGCCGATAGATTAAAAGAAACGCAATCAAGTTTATCTCCTTTTCTTTTTGAAATTGAACATAAGTGGAAAGATGTATTAGATAATTTATTAGTATTAACTGAAGAGGAAAAAAATTATTATCTCAATAACTGGATAAGATAAAGAGTTATTGGTTCATACTGCTGAAAAACTCTTCGTTAGTTTTACAGTCTTTCATTTTATCAAGAAGAAACTCCATAGCATCAACTGTGCCCATAGAGGATAGAATTTTCCTTAAAATAAAGACTTTTTGTAGATCTCCAGCATCCAAGAGTAAATCTTCTTTTCTAGTGCCTGACTTTTGAACATCTATGGCAGGGTATGTTCTTTTATCAGATAATTTTCTGTCGAGGACGATTTCTGAATTACCGGTACCTTTAAATTCCTCAAAAATTACTTCATCCATTCTACTACCTGTTTCTATTAATGCAGTGGCTATAATAGTTAGTGATCCACCTTCTTCTATATTTCTAGCCGCACCAAAAAATCTTTTTGGTCTTTGAAGTGCATTAGCATCGACACCACCTGTTAAAACTTTACCACTTGATGGCACAACAGTGTTATATGCTCTACCTAATCTTGTGATAGAGTCTAAAAGAATTACAACATCATATTTATTTTCAGCTAATCTTTTAGCTTTTTCAATTACCATTTCAGCTACTTGAACGTGTCTTGCAGCTGGTTCATCAAATGTCGAGCTTATTACTTCACCTTTGACAGACCGTTGCATATCTGTAACTTCCTCTGGTCTTTCATCTATTAAGAGAACCATTAGATAAACATCAGGAAAATTTTCTGCGATTGACTTCGCTATTTTTTGTAAAATTACTGTTTTACCTGATCTTGGTGGTGCAACAATTAAAGATCTTTGACCAGCACCAACTGGTGCAATAATATCTATAATTCTTGATGATAAATCTGTATCCGGTTTTTCTGTCTCTAGATTAAATTTTTTCTCTGGATAAAGAGGGGTTAAGTTATCGAAATTTGTTTTAAATTTATTATTTTTAGCTATTTCTATAAAATTTACTTTATTGGTTTCCACTAGTGCAAAGTATCTTTCACCATCTTTAGGAGGTCGAATAGGTCCCTCAAGTGTATCACCTTTTCTAAGACCATATTTCTTTATTTGATTTGGGCTGACATATATATCATCTGGTCCTGGAAGATAATTAGAATTTGCTGATCTTAAAAATCCAAAACCATCTTGCATTGTTTCTAAGACACCTTCACCTATTATTTCTTCATTTTTTTCTGCGAATTTCTTCAAAACAGAAAAATATATGTCTTGCTTCTTTAAACCAGAGGCATTTTCTATCCCTAAAGATTCAGCATAGTCTAAAAGTTCTTGAGGTTTTTTATCTTTTAGTTCGTTTAAATGCATATTGGAAATTACCTAGATAGTTAGATATATTGATTAGGTATATAACAAAAAATAAAGAGAAAATATATATATTTATATATAGGTATGTTGTTGTATGTCGAATGATGGGGATTAACAAGTTCTTATTTAAAAAAACCCATATTTAAGTACTTTTTTAGTTATTTAATAACAAATGTTGATAACTTAATATTTATAAATTAATGGTAATTTTATTGTTTAAAACACGAAAATTTTATGAGTAGGTCACTTAATCCACAATTAACTAAACAGGTTATTATTGGCACAAATAGTCAATCCAGAAGAAAAATTTTTAAATTAATGAATCTAAAATTTCAGTACAGATCGCCCAACATAAACGAAAAAAAGGTAAAAGATTTAAATAATGATAAATATGATGCATTAAAAATTGCAAAAGCTAAAGCTGAATATCTTTCTAAAAAATATAGTAATAAAATTATTGTAACTTTTGATACAACAATTTTATTTAAAAAAAGAACAATTTATAAATGTGATAATCCAGAATGTTGTATAAGAATACTTAATTCATTTAATGATAAATCACATGATCTTTACACAGCAATGATTTTTATGATCAATAATAATCTAATCAAAAGCAATCTTACAAAAACACAGATAACTTTTAAAAATACTAAAGCAAAAGATATAAATAATTACGTTAAAAAGAACTTTAAACAAATATCAAAGGCTGTAGGTTGTTATAATATTGAAGGAAACGGAAAAGTTTTTTTTAAAGATATATACGGCAGTTATTTTAATATTATTGGTATAGATGCTATAAACTTTTTAAAGACTCTAAAAAGTATATAAATGATTAAGAAAAAAATAGGCATCGTAGCAAAGAAACTTAATCATTCACTATCCCCATTAATACATAATTATTGGGCAAAAAAAGATAATAATAAATTTATTTATAAAAAATACGAGGTACATGAAAAAAAAATAGATAAATTTTTTAATAATTATAGAAAAGATAAACGATTTGTTGGTTTTAATATTACTATACCATATAAAGAAATTTTTATTGGTTATTGTGATAAAGTCACAACAAGAGCAAATAAAATCGGTTCAGTAAATTTAATTTATAAAAAAAATAAAAAAATTTTTGGAGATAACACAGATGTTATTGGTTTTAGTAAGACTTTTAATACCTTAAAAATTAAAAATACAAAATCTGTATTATTAGTTGGTGCAGGGGGTGCTTCAAGAGCAATTTTATATTTTCTAAATAAAAAAAATATTAAAAATATTGATATTTTTGCAACATCAATGAGAAGGGAAGAAAACCTTAAAAAAAAATTTAAATTTAATCGTTTTCTAATTAGATCATCTCATCTCAGGAAAAGATATGATTTGATTATCAATGCTTCTAGTGCAGGGATGACTAAAAAAAATAAAATCAACAGAAACATTTTGAATTTAGTTAAGAACGCTAGAGGAGTAATTGACATTGTTTATAACCCCATTGATACAGATCTGTTAAAAAAAGCAAAAAAACATGACATAAAATACTCAGGTGGATTGAAGATGCTTGTAGAACAAGCAAAACCATCTTACGAAATATGGTCAGGCAACAAAATAGAAATAGACAAAAAAATTTATCAAAAACTTATAAATAAAATATGATTAAAGTTGCAGTTACAGGAAATATAGGATCAGGTAAAACTGAATTTATTAAATTTATCTCAAAGCTGGGTTTTTCTTATATATCATCTGATGCTATAATTTCAAAATTATACAAAGATGACCATACTAGAAAAATAATTTTAGAAAAATTAAACCTTAATGATCATAATTACAAACAAGAAATAATTAAAATGTTACAGAATGAAGAGTTCAACAGGAAACTTAAGAGAACAATATATCCACTTCTATACTCCAAAAAAAAATTAGCAGCCCAGAAACATCAGTCTTATCAGCCAGTATTTTACGAAATTCCATTACTTTACGAAGAAAATTTGTTCAATAATTTTAATGTCACTGTATTTGTAAACTCAGACATTACAAAGAGAAAACATAGGGTTTTAAACAGAGGTGTCTCCGAAAATTATTTTAAATTAATGAACAATAAGCAGATTAAAGAAAATATAAAAAAAAATAAATCAACTTTTACGATAAACAATAATGGATCAATCTTGAACTTACGTTTAAATATAATTAAATTATTAAATAAGCTATGAGAGAAATTATACTTGATATTGAAACTACAGGCTTAGAGTATAAAGAGGGTCATCGAATTATTGAAATTGGCTGTATCGAACTTAACAAAAAAGAGGTCGGGGCAAGCTATCATGAATATATAAATCCTTCTAAAACTCTTACCGAGGACAACATTAAAATACACGGTATAACTAATGAATATTTGACAGATAAGCCAATTTTTGAAGAGATTGCAGACGGCTTCCTAGAATTTATTCAAGATAGTTTCATTGTCGCTCATAATGCATCTTTTGACATAGGTTTCTTAAACTTTGAGCTTAAGAAACTATCTAAACCACCAATATTGAAGGAGAGAGTTATAGATACAATTAAAATCGCAAGACAACGGTTTCCAGGGCAGCAAGTATCATTAGACGCACTTATAAAGAAATTAAAAATCAATACACTTATAAATAGAGATCAACATGGTGCGTTAAAAGACGCTAAAATCCTAACTGATGTGTATTTGGAGCTACAAGGCATAAACCAAATCGGATTAGAATTAAGTATGGCAAAATCAGAAAAAATTAATCTAGCTAGTGAGCCGAATTACGCATCGATCGTACTAACAAAAGAAGAGACAGAGGCCCATAAAGAGTTTATAAAAAACAAAATACCAAATTCGAATTGGGCTAAAATGTTGAAAGATTATGAGTAGTGAATTTATAGATATTGTACTTTTTGGAGCAATTGCGATATTTTTAGTGTATCGCCTGAGGAGCATTCTTGGATCTTCTGACGGAAAAATTGTAAATATTAGAACAAAAAAAAATCCTCAATCGAAGTTTAAACCTAAAATAGTTCCTAAAAATGATAATAACGAATTTTTAGAAGGCGCTAACAGAGCATATGAAATGATCGTTCAGGCTTACCAGAGTAACAGTATTGAAAAAGTAAAAGATTTGCTTACACCTGAGGCAATGCAAGCGATGGAACAAGCAAAAGCACCCAAAGAAATTAAATTTTCAGAAGTAAAGAATAGTTCTATTTTAGATGATAAATCTGATGACTTAAGATTAGTTAAGTCTGTCAAGTTTGAAACCGAACATTACAATGTTGCAAACAACGAAATACTGAATGTTGTCGAAGAATGGGGTTTTGAAAAAGATAAGAAATCCTCCGATCCTAATTGGAAACTTTTTTCTATTAAACTTGTCTCATAAAATTAAATTTAATTTAAATAAACTACAAAATAAAAAACCATTAGAAGAGCAACCTAATGAAAAAATTAGTATTTCTATCGGTGGTTCTAGTAAGAACAAAAAAAAAAGTGATAATTTAGATAAAAAAAATACAAAAGTAAAAAAAATTTTTTCTAAACCAGTTCTTTTAGATGCCAATCTTCATAAACAATTTAAAAATTATCATTTTAGCAAAATTGATTTACATGGACTAACCGTTGACCAAGCACACCAAAAATTAATCGAATATTTTTCAATCAACTATAAGAGGAAGAACTTATACCATATTGTGATAACGGGCCTTGGCAATAAAACTAACGGAGAGGAATTTTTTACAGGAAAAATAAGAAGACAATTTCCTTTTTGGTTAGATACAGAAAAATTTCAATCTATGATAAAATCGTATTCGCCTTGTAAAATACAACATGGAGGTTTAGGTGCTTTTTATATTAAGTTAAGATCTAAAGAATAAACTTCTTTTCGTCGGTAGGTTTGATTTCTGACTTAACAGCATCCGTAACCCAAGCTTTATTTACTACTTCAGTTTTTTGATCACTGAGGTTTGCATCAAAACTAATTCTCTCAAGAATTTTTTCAAACATTGTTTGTAATCTTCGTGCGCCAATATTTTCTACCTCAGTATTTATTTGTTCAGTAAGAGTTGCTATTTCTTCTAAAGCCTCATCCTCAAACTTTAATTCAATATTTTCTGTCGCAAATAGTGACTTATATTGTTTGGTTAAGCTATTATCAGTTTCTTTTAAAATTCTAATAAAATCATCTTTTTTAAGAGCATTTAATCTTACTCTTACAGGCAGCCTTCCTTGAAGTTCTGGGAGTAAATCACTTGGTTTGGATTGATGAAAAGCACCAGAAGCAATAAATAAAATATGATTTGTCTCGATTGTTCCATATTTTGTGCTGACAACTGTACCTTCAATAAGTGGGAGTAAATCTCTTTGCACTCCTTCTCTTGAAACATCCCCGCCTCTTCTTTCACTATTAGGTGCGATTTTGTCAATTTCGTCAATAAAAACTATTCCACTTTCCTGAACACTTTTAATAGCATTTTGAACAACATTTTGTTTTTCAGCGATTTTCTCAATTTCTTCTTGAATAAGCGGCTCATAAGCTTCGCCTATTTTAAGTTTTGTTTTCTTTTTATTTTTTAAACCTTTACCAAATATATCATTCATATTAATCATTCCCATTTGAGCACCAGGCATTCCTGGTATGTCCAATGATTGGAAAGGATTGGATTTTTGATCTAGTGCTATTTCGATCTCTTTATCATTAAGTTGATTATCTCTTAGCATCAACCGAAATTTTTCCTTGGTTTCTTCACTTGGATTGTCACCAAGCAATGCCTTTAAAACAATTTCTTCTGCATTTGTTTTGGCTTCATCTATGAAACGATCTCTTATCTTTTTCTTTTCTAAATTAATTGCAACTTCAATTAAATCTCTAATTATTTGTTCAACATCTCTTCCTACGTATCCAATTTCTGTAAATTTAGTTGCCTCCACTTTTATAAACGGTGATTGTGTAAGTTTAGCTAATTTTCTTGCAATCTCAGTTTTACCGCAACCCGTTGGCCCAATCATTAATATATTTTTTGGGATGATATCATCTCTAAGCGTCTCATCCTTTACATTTAATCTTCTCCAACGATTACGAAGGGCTATGGCGACTGCTTTTTTTGCATCATCTTGACCAATCACATAGCGGTCAAGTTCTTCTTTAATAACTTTTGGAGTAAGTGATTGGCTATCCATTAGATTTTAATTTCTGAGATGTTTAGAGTATCATTTGTATAAATACAAAGCTCTGCAGCAACTTTAAGTGACTCTGCCGCAATTTCTTTTGCTGACAAATTAGATTTTCTTTTTAGAGCCCTTGCTGCGCTTAGAGCAAAGTTGCCACCTGATCCAATTGCAACTATACCTTCTTGAGGTTCCAGAACGTCACCGGTTCCGCTAATAAGATATGTTTCACTCTTATCAGCTGCAATAATCATCGACTCTAATCTTCTTAGATACCTATCGGTTCTCCAATCTTTAGCTAGTTCTACACAAGCTCTTTTTAGATTATATGAAAATTCTTCGCACTTTTTCTCCAGTCTATCAAAAAGAGTTAATGCATCGGCGGTTGATCCAGCAAACCCAACAATAATTTGATCATTATGAAATGTTCTAATTTTATTGGCGTTTGACTTAATTACTGATGTCCCCAACGTTACTTGTCCATCAGATGCTATAACAACACTCTCACTATCACGAACGCAAACAACAGTTGTTGAGCGTATTATTGTTTTATTTTTATCCATTATTCCTATAAATATAGGTACTAAATAGCTGATTACAAATGCGTGAATTTACATTTAATAGAGACACTAAAGAAACAAAAATATCAATAAAAATTAACCTTGACGGCTCAGGAGTAAATAAAATTGATACTGGGATTGCTTTTTTTGATCATATGCTTCAACAAATAAGTACTCACAGCTTGATAGACTTAGAGTTAAAATGTGATGGAGACCTAAAAGTCGATATGCACCATACTGTTGAAGATGTTGGCATTGCTTTAGGCGAGAGTATAAAAAATGCTCTTGGTGATAAAAAAGGTATTACACGATTTGCATATTCTTATGTTTCTTTTGATGAAACATTAACAAGATCAGTCATTGATCTTTGTAATCGCCCATATTTTATTTGGAATGTTAAAACATCATTAGAAAAAGTTGGTGAAATGGACCAAGAGTTATTTTCGGAATTTTTTAAATCTATAGTTACTGAGTCAAGAATGAATTGCCATATCGAAACGTTATATGGAAAAAACAATCACCATATCATTGAGAGCTGTTTTAAATCATTTGCGTTATCCTTGAAAAAAGCAATATCTGTTGACCCCAGAAAAACAAGTATTCCTAGTTCTAAAGGGAAACTTTGAAAAAAAAAGTCATAGGACTTATTGACGGTCAATCTGGAAATATTGGATCGATCAATAAAGCAATCAAAGATATTATAAAAGGAAGGCCATATCGATTAAAGATTATTAAAGGTCATTTCAACTATTCTTCGTTTGATAAAATTATTTTGCCTGGACAAGGTGCTTATGCCACTCTTATGTCAAATTTAAAAAAATTAAAAATTATTAAACCACTAAAAGAATACTTAGAAAATAACTCTTCATACTTAGGTATTTGCGTCGGGATGCAAATTCTATCTGATTGGGGATATGAAGATAAAATTACAAGAGGTTTAGGAGTTATTAGCGGAGACATTAAAAAATTTAGAAATAAAAAACTTATAATTCCCCATATGGGATGGAACACAATTAACTTAAACAATGATGACACTATTATTACAAATAGTTTCGATAAAAAGGATTTTTACTTTGTTCACAGTTACATTTTCCAAAATATTAAAAAATCAAATGTTTTAGCTTTCACTCATTATGGTCAAAAATTTCCTTCTATTGTAAAGAAAGGCAACATTTATGGAGTGCAATTTCATCCTGAAAAAAGCCACAAACACGGCCTAAATTTAATAAAAAATTATATTTTGAAATCATGAATATATTCCCAGCAATTGACATAATAGACGGAAAATGTGTGCGATTAACCAAAGGTATCGTCGATGATAAAACAACCTATCAGCATTCCCCCCTTGATATGGCAAAAACATATCAAGATGCAGGTTTCAATACTATCCATGTTGTCGACTTAGATGCTACTCTAGGAAAAGGTAATAACAATCAAGTTCTGAGCGAAATTAGAAGAAAAATTGATATTAATATTGAAGTCGCTGGCGGTATAAGAACCAAGGAAGCGATTATTGAAAAAATTAATGAAGGATTTAATACAATTGTAATTGGAACCTTTGCGATAAAGAATATTGATGACGTTTTAAATTTTGACGATACTTTAATTAAAAAACTATCCATTGCTTTGGATATAAAAGATAATCAAATTGCTTCTCATGGCTGGCAAGAGACAACTGATCAATCCTTGGAGTACATTGTAGACAAATACAACAACCGACCTATTCATTCCTACTTTGTCACTGATGTTGCTAATGATGGAATGCTGTCTGGCTTAAATATGGAAACATTTAATTCTATAAAAAAATTAACTGATAAGCATATTACCATTGGAGGAGGCGTTAAAGACCTTAATGATATTGAATTGAGTAGATCAAATGGTTTCAATAATGTTGTTGTAGGTAAAGCTATATACGAAAATAAAATATCTATCGATAGTCTGGCTCAGTTCAATGCTTAAAACAAGAATAATCCCATGCCTTGATGTTATTAAAAATAAAGTTGTTAAAGGTGTTAATTTTAAAAACATAAGAGTCATGGGTAATGCAGTTGAAATGGCAAAATATTACTCTTTATCAGGTGCTGATGAGCTTTGTATGCTTGATATAAATGCATCATATCAAAATAGAAAAACATTTATTAAAACTGTTGAGTCAATAGCTAAGGTTATAAATATCCCTTTAACCGTAGGTGGAGGAGTTTCAAATTTAAGTGATATAACAGATTTGCTTAATGCAGGAGCAGATAAAGTGTCAATTAATTCCGCAGCAGTAAAAAATCCAAAATTAATAAGACAAGCCTCATTGAGACATGGCTCTCAATGCATAGTCGTAGCAATTGATGGAAAAAGGCATAAAAATAAAATGAAAGTTGTCATCAAGGGTGGAAGAGAAATTACCAAAAATGAACTAATTACTTGGGCAAAAAAAGTACAAACTCTTGGTGCTGGAGAAATATTAATGACCTCAATGGATACTGATGGTGTCCAAAATGGTTTCGATAGCAATATGCTAAAAAAAGTAACTAGTAATGTTGGTATTCCTGTAATTGCTAGTGGTGGTGTTGGAAGTCTTGAACATTTTTATTTAGGTTATTTGACAAAATCCACTGGTTTGTTAGCTGCGAGCGTATTTCATTCTAGAAAATATAAAATAAAGACTGTAAAAAAATATCTTAGTAGTAAAGGTGTTCCTGTCAGATTATGAGCTATGATAAAGAAAATATTTTTGCAAAAATTTTAAAAGGTGAAATTCCTTGTGATAAGGTTTTTGAAAATGAGCATGTGCTTTCATTTAAAGATATTAGCCCAAAAGCAAAAACACATATCTTAATTATACCTAAGAAACCCCTACTTGATATTTCAGATTTCTTACAAAACGCAGACAGCTTATGTCAAACCAATTTTTGGAAATCTGTCGATGAAATTATAGATATTTTAGGTCTAAGAGATAAGGGTTTTCAAATTAAGACACATAAAGGAAAAGATGGAGGCCAAGAGGTATTTCATTTTCATCTACATTTGTTAGCAGACGTTTAGTCTATCTCATTTGAATGTAATTAATTATATCTAAGACACCCTTTATATTCTTAGCGTGTTCAATTACCATATCTATTTCTTTTTGATCACTGGAAACACCAAACAGATATACAATTTGTTTTTGTACTTCAAAGTCGTATTTAAATTTTTTTATATTAGAGTCTGTGAAAATCTTTGTAAAAAGTTGTGTACTTATAAATTTGTCTTTGGCTATATCATCAAGCCCATATCCGGTATCAATTGATATTTCATTAAGCACTTCATTTACACCATCTTGTTGCCAAGCTAGCCTTACCGCTTCTAAGCGCATGTCACCGTAGGGCACTACTCCTGTTAAGAGAACTCTTCCTAATTCAACTTCAACATCAATTCTTGTGAATAAAGTTGCATCGTAAGAAAAATATTTCTCTTTTATAGCAAGTTTAATAGTGGCATCATCCCAACTTTCACTAAAAGTTTTTTCATCCTCGTTTTCCTTAATAACAGTTTTTGCACCTGTAGATACAAGTGACGGCCCACAACCAATGAAAAATATTGATATTAGAAGTATAAAATTCTTAATCATTTTTTAAATCAATTGATAATTTATAAAAATCATTCCTTGATATTTTATACTTACTTTTAAGCTGTTGATAAGCCTTTTTTACGCCTACCTCGTTAATTATCGTCTTTATCTCTCTAAAATTGATGTCTTCAATTTTGTCAGGCTCTTTTTCAATGCTAACAGCTAAAACTAACTCACCTTTAATTCCAGAGTAATTAAAATTTTCATAATTTTTTGAATCTATATGTATTCTTTCTTCATATAGTTTTGTCAGTTCTTTAAGTATGACAATCTCAAATCTTTCCGAAATAGAGGCAATAGCATAAACGTCCTTAGGTAATTGTTGTTTAGTTGAGTAAATAATTAAATTATTAATTTTATTTTCTAAGAGAGTTTTTTCTTTATGTTCTTTTTTTTTGGGAAGAAAACCAACAAAGGTAAATTTCTTTTTATTTAAAAAACCACTAAGTTGAATGCCTGAGATTAAAGCGCTAGCACCGGGTATGGAATATACATTTACCTGATTTTTAAACAAAAAATTAATTAATTGGTTTCCTGGATCAGATATAAGGGGAGAGCCAGAGTCTGATATCAATGATATCACCTGATTAGATTTTAATAATTTATATATGTAATCTTTCTTTTTTTCAAAGTCGTGATCTGTGTACTTAGATAATGATGTTTTGATAGCATATCTTTTCAAAAGCTTTTTACTATTAGTGGTGTTCTCACATAAAATTAAATTAGAATTTTTTAAAATATTTATAGCTCTTAATGTGATATCATCTAAATTTCCTATGGGAGTTGAAACTAAATAGAGACCAGGGTTCATTATGAGTTTATTTAAAAATATAATTATATTACTCACATTAATATCATTTTTTAGTTGTGCCCCAACAACAATCGAGAAAAAAAAGCCGATTGAAAAAGCACAAGAAAAAGTTGAAGAGATAGAAATTGTTCAAGAGAAAGAGGAGGAAATTGAGAAAGTTGAAACAATAAAGAAGCCATTAAAACCTGGAGATAAAATAATCGACTTTAATAATATCGATAAAATAATTGTCTTATTATCAGACGATGAAATTTTAACATCCTTGTTTTATGATGTTTTTATTAAAGAAATCGATAACTTTCCTGATATCAAAAAAATAGAGTTTATCTATTCAATTGATGAAATACAAAACTCAATCAACAATTCTCTCATTATAGGCCCCACCAATTCAATAGATTTGTTCGACTTGCCAAATAAACTTGGTGAAAATACATTCACGATTTCTTTATCAAATGACCTCTCTGTAATGAATAAGTATGCAGATAATGAAATCATTTTCGTATTTAGCAGCCCTTACCAACACGTTGAAATACTTGGGGATTATATCAATTCATCAAACTCACTTGGTGTATTATACAAACAAAACGAATATGGATTAAAATTATTTGAATATTTTAAAGATACCTACCCATTAAAATATATTAAATCATCTCCATTTGGAGACAGCGCAGTAGATTTGGAATTATCAGTGAAGTTGATGGGAGACTTAAATACATATGACAACATAATTATTTTCGATGATACTTTTAGTTATAAAGATTTAGTAGGATATTTAGCAACAGAGGACGGAACTTATCCTCTTGAGAGAACATTCCTAATTGACAATTTTTTAGAGCAAAGAAAGAATTTAGAAAATTATTATAAGCCTATTAATCGGACTTTCTTGCAAAATATAGATTTGACTACCATGGATGAACCGCATCGGGAATTCTTCTTCAGGAACTCTGTAAAAATATCACTTACTATTGCTAACCAAATTCTAAAAAACAATTTTTTACCAAGTGCTATTGACCATGAGGATTTTGGAAAATTGCCGTTAGAAAATATGATGATTAATTATCCTGTAATATTTGATTAGATAATTTTTTAAAAGCATCATACCTGTGAGAGTTTAATAATTTTTGCTTCTCATTCATTTCAGCGAATGTCTTATTGTTATCCGTAGGAATAAAATATGGATCATAACCAAAACCATTATTACCTCTTTTATTTTTTATTATAATACCTGGTATGGATCCTGATACCATATATCTTTGGTTTGTTCCTAAAACGCAAATAGAACAAAAAAAAGACGCATCAATATAACTTAAACTTTCAAATTTGCTAAAAATGAAATCTATAACTTTTTGCTCCCCTCCTAGTTTTTTTGCCTCTCTTGCTGTCTTTATTCCTGGATAGTTATTTAATTTATTTACAACAAATCCACTATCATCACATAGTACAAGTGTATTTGTTTTACTTAAAAAATATTTAGATTTAATTTCACAATTTTCTTCAAAAGTTTCACCATCTTCAGTAGGTTCACCAATATTGTTAAACTCATTTAGATTTATAACTTCATATTCAGTAAATAGATTGAAGTACTTTATATAAAAAATAAATTCCTTTAATTTTCCAGTATTATTAGTGCCAAGTAATAAATTATTTTTCAATTGCCAAGTTTTGAATATTGAAAATTTCTGGCATCGATCCCTCAACTAGTTCTATAAAACTCATAATAGTTTTCTTGCTAAATTTAGCTTCTTCACCAGTAGATTGAAACTCAATAAATTGACCATCATTTGCCATTACCACATTGCAATCTACCTCAGCACTCGAGTCTTCAATGTAATTTAAATCTATACATGATGTTCCTTTAACAACACCAACCGATATTGCTGCAACTTGATTTACTATAATTGCCTTTGATAAATTAAATTTATTTTTGAACTCATTAATTGATCGAACAAGACTAACGTATCCGCCAATTATAGATGCTGTCCTTGTTCCTCCATCAGCACTAATCACATCACAATCAATCTTGATAGTTTTTTCGCCAAGTATATCTAAATTAACAGCACACCTTAAACTTCTTCCAATAAGTCTCTGAATTTCTTGTGTTCTTCCAGACTGTCTACCTTTAGCTGCCTCTCTGTCCATTCTTTCAGATGTAGAAGAAGGTAGCATACCATATTCTGCAGTTAACCAACCTTTCCCAGAATTTCTTAAAAACCCAGGAACTCTATCTTCAATAATAGCTGAGCAACAGACATGAGTATTTCCTAACTTAACTAAACATGATGATTGATTATTTGGTTGAAAGCCTGGAATTATTTCTAAACTTCTAATTTTAGAGAGTTCTCTATCATTTCTTGTATATCCAGACATTTATGTTTTATTATTTTAAATTATAAGATTAATTAAGATTAATGAATAAAAAAATTACAGATATTGGTGCACGATCAAAGCTTATATTCAAGTCACTTGTCGAAAGTTACTTGAAAACAGGTGAGCCTATGGGCTCCAAAGCACTTAGTTCAAAAATTTCTTATAAACTTTCACCAGCAACAATAAGAAATGTTTTAAACGAAATAAATTTTCACGGATTTATACAAAAAGGACATTTCTCTGCAGGCAGTATACCAACTGATTTAGGTTTACAATTTTACACTCATGCACTTTTAGAGCCAGGATCAATTAGTAAAAGTGAAAAAGAGATTATTGAGAAGTCATCTAAAATGAATAATCTTTTAAATGAACAAGAAATAATTACTAACACTTTAAATGGCCTATCGAAACAAGCTAGTCTTGTTATTAATAATGAAAAAATAGCAAAAATTAGAAAAATTGACTTTCACAAAATCGATAATCATAAAGTAATATTCATTATCGAGCACGAAGATGGTTATACATCAAATAGAATAGTAGAAATTGATGAAAATATTCAAACAGAAGATTTAAATAGCATCGGCAATTTTATAAATAAGTTTTCAAAATCTATGTCACCTACAGAAATTCAAAAAAATATAAAAATTTTTATAAAATCTGCAAAAAATCAAATAACCAACACCTCAAAAAAACTATTGCTGAAAGGAATAAAAATTGAGAAATCTCAAAATACAGAAACCTTTTTTGTTAGAGGCCTGCCAAATTTAATTAAGAATAATTTAGAAACAGACTTAGACAGCATAAATGAGCTTTTGAGTGATATTGAAACAGGTAAAATGGCAAACAAAATGATTAAGGCCTTGAAAAAATCAAAAGGAGTGCAAATATTTATTGGAAGTAACACAAATTTTTTTAAAAATACAAACTTATCTATGATTTTATCAAATTATAAAACTAAAAATGGACTCACTGGTGCTATTGGTGTCATAGGTCCAAAAAGAATTGATTATCAGCGAATTGTTCCTATTGTGAGCTATATGTCTGAAACAATATCAAAAAAATAAAGGAATTATTATGGAAGAAGAAAAAAAATACGAAGATCAAGCTGAGCAACAACAAGAAGATGTTACGGAAAATCAAGAAAGCACTGAGACTGATGTAGATGAAAATTCAGATACAAATGAAGATGAAATCCAAAAACTCAAACAGGAAATTGAGAGTTTAAAAGACCAAAGGTTAAGAGCTGTTGCTGAACTAGAAAACTTTAGAAAAAGGGCAGAAAAAGATCAATCAGATGCACTTAAATATGGTATAGCTAATTTTGCAAAAGAAATAATTAATATCGGTGATAATATCGAGAGAGCAAAATCAAGTATTTCAGAGGAAGTGAGATCTAATGAAAGCATTAAGTCTGTTGTTGATGGTTTAGATCTAATAGCACAATCTACTATGGCCACTTTCGAAAAAATTGGCATCAAAAAAATTGAAAGTATAAACCAAAAATTTGACCATAATTTACACCAAGCTATGATGGAAATTGAAAAAAATGACTGTGAACCCGGAACTATTGTTCAAGAACTAATTCCAGGCTACACATTGCATGATAGGTTACTAAGACCAGCAATGGTAGGGGTATCAAAAAAATCTCAAGAAAATCAAGACGATAAAGACATCAAAGAAGAAGAGAAATCCGAAAAGTAAGAAAATTCAATAGTTTTAATGCTCTTGAATTAAGTAAGTATCAACCCATATAAATATAAGATTATTTAATTTTTAAAGTAGGAAAAACAAAATGGCTAAAGTAATTGGAATTGATTTAGGTACCACAAACTCTTGTGTGGCAATAATGGATGGAAAGAATCCAAAGGTAATAGAGAATTCTGAAGGTGCGAGAACAACACCTTCTGTTGTAGCTTTTACTGAAAGCGAAAAACTAATTGGTCAATCTGCAAAAAGACAAGCGGTTACAAACCCTGAAAATACACTTTATGCCGTAAAAAGATTTATTGGTAGAAGTTTTGAAGATGAAACTGTGCAAAAGGATGTAGGCTTATCTCCATTTAAAATTATTAAAGGTAATAACGGTGATGCATGGGTTGAAGCTCAGGGTGAAAAATATAGCCCTAGTCAAATCTCTGCTTTTATTCTTCAAAAAATGAAAGAGACAGCTGAGTCTTATACAGGAGAAACTATTACACAAGCAGTAATAACTGTTCCTGCTTATTTCAATGATGCACAAAGGCAAGCAACTAAAGATGCCGGAAAAATTGCTGGCTTAGAAGTTTTAAGAATTATTAATGAACCAACTGCTGCTTCATTAGCATACGGACTAGATAAAAAACAATCAGGTACTGTAGTTGTCTACGATTTAGGTGGTGGTACATTTGATGTCTCAATTTTAGAAGTGGGAGATGGTGTATTTGAAGTTAAGTCTACAAATGGTGATACACACTTGGGTGGCGAAGACTTTGATTTAAGAATTATTGATTTTTTAGCTAGCGAATTTAAAAAAGAGCAAGGCATAGATTTAAAAAATGACAAATTAGCATTACAACGTTTAAAAGAGGCTGCTGAAAAGGCAAAAATAGAACTGTCAAGTTCAACTCAAACAGATGTAAATTTACCTTTTATTACAGCTGATCAATCTGGGCCAAAACACTTAAATGTAAAACTTACCAGAGCTAAGCTTGAAGAGTTGGTTGACGACTTGCTTCAAAACACAATTGAACCCTGTAAAAAAGCTCTAAGTGACGCTGGTCTTTCAGCAAGTGACATAAACGATGTCATTTTAGTCGGTGGAATGACAAGAATGCCTAAAGTAACAGAAATTGTTAAAAACTTTTTTGGCAAAGATCCTAGCAAAGGCGTTAACCCCGATGAAGTTGTGGCTATGGGAGCTGCTATCCAGGCAGGTGTTTTACAAGGTGATGTAAAAGATGTCTTACTTTTAGATGTAACCCCGCTTTCTTTGGGTATTGAAACACTTGGCGGAGTATTTACAAAGTTAATTGAAAGAAATACGACTGTTCCTACAAAAAAAAGCCAAGTATTCTCAACAGCAGAGGACAATCAAAATGCCGTTACTATCAGGGTCTTTCAGGGAGAAAGAGAAATGGCTGCTGATAACAAGCTTTTAGGTCAATTCGATTTAGTTGGCATACCTCCTGCTCCAAGAGGAACACCACAAATCGAGGTAACTTTCGATATTGATGCTAATGGTATTGTCAATGTATCTGCAAAAGATAAATCTACAGGAAAAGAGCAACAAATTAAAATCCAAGCATCTGGTGGTCTATCAGATGAAGAGATTGACAAAATGGTTAAAGATGCTGAAGCTAATGCTGAAACAGATAAGAAGAAAAGAGAAGAGGTTGATGTTAAGAATCAAGCCGATAGTCTTGTCTTCCAAGTGGAAAAAAATATAAAAGAGCATGGCGATAAAATTAGTCCCGAAGATAAGTCTAAAATAGAAGCAGACTTAAAAGATTTAAAAGAAGCGCTCGAAAAAAATGAGATTGAGACCATAAAACAAAAAACACAAGATCTAACTCAATCATCTATGAAAATGGGCGAAGCTATGTACAAAGATCAACAATCATCTGAGGCTCCTGGCGCAGAACAACCTAAGCAAGAAGATAACACTAGTGAAACTAAAAGCGATGATGATGTTATAGACGCAGACTACGAAGAAGTAGACGACGATAAAAAAGCAAGCGGACAGTAACTCTTAGCTTGGTTTAAAATATTATGGCTGAGGATTTTTATGACACTCTTGGTATATCCCGTGAAGCTAGTGACTCTGAAATAAAAAGTGCTTACCGAAAATTAGCAATGAAATATCATCCTGATCGAAACCAGGGTGACTCTGCTGCTGAACAAAAATTTAAGGATGTGAGTCAAGCATATGAAATTTTAAAAGATCCAAAAAAAAGACAAACTTATGATCAATTTGGCCATGCTGCTTTTGAACAAGGCGGTGGTGGAGCCGGTGGATTTGGCCAACAAGGCTTTGGTGGTTTTTCAGATATTTTTGAAGATATTTTTGGTGCATTTGGTGAGGGCGGTCAGCGCGAAAGTAGAGGGGATGATTTGCGCTACGATGTTACTATTGACCTAGAAGAGGCTTTTACTGGAAAATCACTAGAAGTAACAATACCCAAAATGATTAATTGCCCTGAACAGCATAGTTATAAAAGTTGTTCTACTTGCCAAGGTTACGGAAAAGTTAGGACTCAGAGCGGGTTTTTTTCTATGGAGAGGACCTGTGGTAGATGTGGTGGAACTGGGCAAGAAATGAAGGGTCGATGCTCAAAATGCAGTAACACTGGACGAATTAAACAAAATAAAAAAATTCAGATCAAAATACCTGCTGGAGTTGAAACAGGTAACAGGATTAGAATGAGCGGAGAAGGAGAGGCTGGAGAAAGAGGTGGCTCCTATGGAGACCTTTACGTTTTTATAAATATAAATAACCACAAACTTTTCCAGAGAGAACGAGATAACATTATTTGTGATGTTGCTATACCTTTTACTACAGCAACTTTGGGCGGAAATATAGAAGTTCCTACTATAGAAAAAAAAATGGTTAATGTTTCCATACCAAAAGGAATGCAGTCAGGTCATAAACTCAGAATCAAAGGCAAGGGAATGAGTATTCTGAGAACAAACACAAGAGGTGATATGATTGTTAAAGTACATGCTGAAACACCAGTAAACTTATCTTCAGATCAAGAGAAACTTTTAAATCAATTTAATGAAACCCTTACTAAGAAAAACTCTAAAATGACGGAAGGGTTTTTTGATAAAGTAAAAAAAATGTTTAATTAATGAATTATTGTTTTGATTTTATCGAAACACCAATAATTAAACTTTTTGTCCTAGATAGTTCAGAGGGAGTTCACTTTCTTATAAAAGATAACGATAAAAGAATTAAAAACATACTTAATTTATATAACCCAACTAAAGGTTTAAAATTAAAAAAAGCAAAAATATTAATAAACAATTTATTGAAAGGTAAAATTTCTAAACAAAAAAATATAAAAATAAAATTCCTCGATGGAACTACACTACAAAAAAAAGTTTGGACAGAAATTAATAAAATTCCTTATGGTCAAACAATTTCCTACAGCGAGCTTGCTAAAAAAATAAAGAGACCAGATGCAGTAAGAGCCATTGCTTCAGCGGTTGGTAAAAATCCTGTTGGATTATTGGTTCCTTGTCACAGAGTAGTAAAAAAAAATGGAGATTTCGGAAGATATATGTGGGGTGATAAAATTAAGAGAAAAATACTAGATATAGAGGGTAGAGGAACGGCTGACTCGACATATAGAGGAGGAAAGTGAGATACCGAATCAGCCCCCGCATGAATGCTAACTGAACACTAATAAATATTTTGATATAGTCAAAGTTGTTCAAGTATTAAATATCCAAAAATGAGTTTAAAATCGATTTTATCCTATAGTTTTCAGTCATTTTACCTTGCTGGGAGTTTTCTATTATTATTTATTTTTTTGCCCACATTTTACAATTTATCAATTGGTATCTCTTTAAGTGTTATCGGTCTAGTAATACTGATATCTAGATTTTTTGATGTCTTCTCAGACTTTTTAATTGGTTATTTAACAGAAAAAAGAATTATTTCAGGTCGATCAAGAAAAAATCAAATTCTTTTAGGAATAATAATATTTATTTTCTCTTTATTTGGCCTTTACGTTTTCCAATCTTCTAATATTTATTATTTTATTTTTTTTTATAACTTAGCATTGATAAGTTACTCAATTGCAATCATTCCTTACGACTCTATAGTAATCGATCAAAAAAAAATTTTAAAAAAAAGATTTCGTTTGGCAGCAGTCAAAGAAGTATTTGCAATTTTAGGAGTTCTTGCAGCTCTTATTATTCCAACGACTATTTCAAATTTAAATAATGTTGAGCTATTAAACCCAGACGTTATAAAAACAAGTGGTTTTATTTTTATTTCTCTTGCAATTATAGGGGGATTAATTTTTTATTTTTTCTATGATGATGAACTGAATTACAAGCCAAATGAAATTTCTTGGATAAAATTAAAAACTTTCATTAAAAAAAATAAAAAAATCTTACCTTTTTCTTACATTACATTTTTTAATTTACTTGCTAATAATTTTACTGCAAATTTATTTATTATATTTGTATCTGAATATCTGGGTCTTAGTGATTATGCAGGTCATTTATTAATTTTGTATTTTCTTATAACATTAATTTCCACGCCATTTTGGTATTTTTTTGGAAAAAAATTTTCAAATATGTTTTTATTACAGATTGGAACCAGTATAACTATTTTTGGTTTTTTATTTGTTATTTTTACTAGCAGTAACTATTGGCAAATATATATATTTGTCATACTTATTACAGGAATTGGAATTGGAATTGATCTTATAATACCCCAGATAGAGTTAGCTGACATATTAGATGTAAATAATGAAAATCGTTTATCACAGTTTTTTACCTCATTTTTCTCAATTATAAGAAAAGCTGCTATAGGAATTGCTGCTGGTATAGCACTAACGGGATATGGTTACTTACAATCAATAAATTTTACAATTCACCCAAATATTCCAAATATTATGATTTTTTATTTTTTTATACCGTTAACCATTAAATTGTTCGTATTAATCTTAGTAATGAGATATAGAAGTAAATTCAATGTCTCAATTAGAGAGTAAAAAACACGTAATTTACATACTAGGCACTGTTGCCTTTTTCTTATTTTCAATTGCAGACACTATTATAAAGTTAATTGGAGATTTATATAAAGACACAGTTATATTTTCCATAGCGAGTTTCTCCGCAATAATCCCAGTGCTCTTTTATTTACTGTACAGAAAGAGCTTAGAAGAAATAAAAACAAGCAATTATAAACTTCATTTTATAAGAGGTATTTTAATGACTTTGACCTATTATTTTGTTGTAAAAGGTATCATTTTATTACCTTTATCTATTGCTTATCCAATAATTTTGTCAGCTCCTGTGTTACTCTCAATTATGGGAATAGTAATTTTAAAGGAGTCGATTTACCTATCCAAAATAATTTCTTTAATACTAGCTATGATTGCTGTTTTTATGGTCTCAGGTTTTAGTTTAAACGCAGGTTTTAATGCTTTGGGAGTAATATTTCTTATATTAGGAGTAATTTCATTAGCGTGTCTAGATTTTACAGTGCGAGTTTATGGGAAATCTGAAAGAACTATGGCTTTGACTTTTTATAGTATGGGAATTACTGGCATAATTTTCACAGTATTTTCAATCAACCATTACAAAGATATCGCTTTGTACGATTTTTTAATAATGGTAGGTGCAGGGCTTATTGATGGTGTGGCCATGATGATCTTAATCTATTCTCTTAGAAGAATAGAAGCTTCATTTTTTAGCATCACACATTATTCACAGATCATTTTTGGAATAGTAATTAGTATTTTTGTTTTCAATCACTACCCCTCAATTATAGAATTATGCGGTGCTATTTTAATAATAATTTCTGGATATCTTGTTTATTCTAAATTAAAAAAGCTAAATTGATTGCTTTTCCATTGGGTAAATAGAGCAACCTGAAATTTTCCACTCTCCCTTGTCTTTAATGAGTGAGTACATTGCTAAATAAGAAACATTATCTTGTGAGACGATTTGTAGTTGATGATATATAGCTCCTTCAAAAAATTTTGATTCCATAAAATAGTAATTTTTAGGGTTATAAACAGGCTCATAATAGTTTTTAACCATACTCATAAAATCTTGAGGATTATTGAACCTCATCTTGATATAAGGTGAGGCATGAAAGAAAGCTCCTTCAGCATCTTTGTTAATGAAGGCCTTTAGTTGACTTTCAATCACTGCTTGCGTTTCACTAAACTCATTTTTATCAATAGTTTCTGCAATAGATATGGTGTTAAAAAGTAAAAGGCATAAACTTGTGTAAATTAATTTTTTAAACTGCATACTATTTATATGCGTAATTAAACAATATAGATGAAAATCATTTTAATTATATTCGCCTTGTTTTTGAACACATCTTATAGTTACGCAGATCAAAATAGCCCAAAACTTGATGAATTATTCAGTCAGCTCTCCGAGGTAAAGGATTCAAAAGAACAAAGACTAATTATATCAAAAATATGGGGAGAATGGATGAAAATTGAAAATCCAGATGTAAAAATAGTTATGGATAATATTTCAGATTTTTTTAAATCTAAAAATTACCAATCTGCGATATCAGCTTTAACTCTTGCTATTGAGTTAGAGCCAAATTACGCGGAGGCCTACAACAAAAGGGCAACTTTTTATTTTATGATGGGAGACTATGAAAACTCTATGAGAGATATTGAAGCTACATTGTATCTTGAACCAAGACATTTTGGTGCATTAGATGGTTTGAGTAGAATTCTTATAAGCTACAAAAATTATGATGGAGCACTTAAGGTTTATCAAGAAATGAAAAAGTTAATGCCAAATGATTTGTCTGTTGATATGAAAATTGAAAATCTAAATCAAATGGTGTCAAAGGAAACTTAAATTAACCAATTGGTTAAGAATATAGATTAACGAAATAATGAAATTTATTGCCCCTTGCCACCTTCCTCCTCGACAATGTCTCAACCCAAGCGGCTAGGGGACAGGTATAATATTCGAATTTTGGTTGATATGAAACAGATTTCTTATAATTTAAAAAGCCTATCAAATAAGAAAAATATCGTTATAGATGTTATTTAAAAATTAATTAGTTATAAATTGAGCTGTGAAAAAAAAATTTAACACAAAAGTAATTCATTCTGGGCATGGCCCAGATAAAGAAACGGGAGCCGTTATGCCACCGATACATCTTTCATCAACCTTCAAACAAATGGAACCCGGAAATTTTGAGTATGAATATGCTAGAACCAAAAATCCTTCTAGAGATGTACTAGAAAAATTACTAGCACAAATTGAGTCTGGAGATAAAGCTTTTGCATTTGCATCGGGCATGTCAGCAATTAATACAGTTTGTGACCTATTTGGCACAAACTACCATATAGTTTGTTCTGATGATGTATATGGGGGTACTCGTAGGTTATTCGATAAAGTTAAATCAAACATTGACGTAACTTACATCGACTTTGATAAAAATATAAACTGGAATGATGAAATAAAAGAAAACACAAAATTTATATGGATTGAAACACCTTCAAACCCTCTAATGAAAATTATTGATATTAAAAACACTGTTAATATTGCAAGTGAGTTTAAATTACCTGTGATATGTGATAACACATTTGCCTCTCCATATAATCAGAGACCACTTGAATTAGGTGCAGATATGGTAGTGAGTTCTTCAACAAAATATTTAGGAGGCCACTCAGATATTGTTGGCGGGTCTATTGTTATTAAAGAGAATAAGGAATACGCTGAAAAAATTTCTTTTATTCAAAATGCAGTTGGAGCTGTCCCCTCTCCCTTTGATTGTTATTTATTAACAAGAAGCATCAAAACACTCTCTGTAAGAATGAAGCAACATAATGAAAATGCTATTGCTGTGTCTAATTATTTATCCAATCATCCTAAGATAGAAAAAGTTTTTTTTCCGGGTACTGATAAAAGGCACAAGGAAATTGCAGAAAAACAAATGGATGGATTTGGTGGAATGATGTCTTTTGTAATTGACTCAGATATTAATGGGGTAAAAACTTTTCTAAAAAATTTAAATTTATTTACACTCGCGGAAAGCCTAGGAGGAGTTGAAAGTTTGATCGAGCATCCAGCCATCATGACCCATGCTTCTATAGATCCATCAATTAGAGAAAAATTAGGCATATCAGAAACATTACTAAGAATATCTGTGGGTATTGAAGATGTAGATGATTTGATCTCAGATTTAGACCAAGCCCTATCAAAGATTTAAAATGAGAGACATAGTTGATTTTATTGGCAATACGCCACTTATTAAACTCAAATATCCATCTGAAATTACGGGTTGTAATATTTATGGTAAAGCAGAATTTATGAATCCAGCTGGTTCTATCAAAGATAGAACGGCATTGGGTATAATCCTTGATGCTGAAGAGAATAATTTAATTGAACCAGGCGGCACTGTCGTTGAGGGTACCTTTGGAAACACAGGTATTGCTTTAACAATGATTAACAATGCTAGAGGATACAAAACTATAATTGTAATGCCTGACGGTGCATCAGAGGAGAAGCAAAGCATTTTAAGGAATATGGGGGCAAAGCTAAAAGTTGTACCAACTAAACCCTATTCTGATCCAGGTAATTATCAGCATGTATCAAAGAGGTTAGTTGAAGATCTACAATCAAAAGGAGAGACTTCAGTTATGTGGGCAAACCAATTTGACAACACAGCAAATTACAAATTTCACGCAAAAACCACAGCTAAAGAAATATTCAATCAGCTTGAAGGAAAAGTAGATGGTTTTACTTGTGCAATTGGGTCGGGTGGAACATTAGCAGGCACATCTATTGGACTCAAAGAATTAAATTCAAATATAAAAATAGCTTGTACAGATCCACAAGGTGCTCAAATGTATAATTATTTTAAATATTCTAAATTGGAAGTTAAAGGCGAGCCATCAGAAACGGAGGGAATAGGCCAGTATAGAGTGACAAAAAATGTTGAACCTTCCCTTATTGATTTCTCATACCATATTACTGATTATGATGCGTTTGAACTTTTATATAAAATGGTCAAAACAGAAGGATTATTTCTTGGCTCCAGTTCTGGAGTAAATGTAGCAGGGGCTATCGAAATGGCTAAAGAAATGGGACCAGGTAAAAACATTGTTACAATTCTGTGTGATGATGCTAACAAGTATTTTAGTAAGTTATATAACAAAGAATATCTGTTATCAAAAAAACTTCCCGTACCCGAGTGGCTTTAAATTTTAATCACTACCAAAAGTCATTCTTTTTAAAGTTCTATCTTTTAATACAAAATGGTGCATAAGTGCAGCTCCTGAATGTACAAAAAATAAAACTAATAAAACATTACTAGAATATTCATGGAAACTTTTGAACAAGTACCTTAAATCACTGTTGTGATCCAATAAATTTATTAATTCAAAATTTAAAAACATTACTGTGTCACCTTGTAAGTTTGTAAGGATGTATCCAGATATTGGTTGTAAAAAAAATATTGAGTAAAATAAAAAATAGTTAGTTTTCGCAATATAAATTAATATTTTATTTTTTAAGATGGGCTTGGGCCTAATATTGATAAATTTCCAACTTAATCTAAAAATGGCTAGGACAAGAATTGAAAGGCCTAGTGTGTTGTGTATCATCAATGTCTCATAGTAATACTCGAAATTATTCTCTAAATTTTTGCCTAGTAAGTATGTTGCAATTATAAGAGCAGCCATAATCCAATGAAATAACTTGCTAATTAGTCCATAATTATCTGCGCTGTTTGCTAACTTCATTATCTTCAATTAAGTATGTTAATATTGTTGATTATAAATGATATTAAAAAATTTATTTTTATCGTTATTTTTATTTTTTTCCATAAGTGTTTATTCTAAAGATTTTATAATCATTCAGTCTACAACAAGCATTGCTAATACGGGTTTGCTTGATCTCTTAGCATCAGAATTTAAAAATAAAACTGGAATAAGTATAAGACCTATTGCAGTTGGAACCGGCAATGCTATTGCAAACGCAAAAAGGGGCGATGGAGATTTATTATTTGTTCATTCAAAAAAAGATGAATTAGAATTTATAGATGAGGGCTACGGTGTTCAAAGATATGAGGTTATGTACAATAAGTTTATTTTAGTTGGTCCAAAATCTGACTCACTGAAAATATCACAAGAAGAAGATATTTTATCCGCATTAAAAAAAATATATAACTCAGAATACAAATTTATTTCAAGAGATGATAATTCTGGAACTCATAAAAAAGAACAAGAATTATGGAGTTTAGCAAATATCAAAAAATTTGACTCTGATAAATATATAAAAACTGGAACAAGCATGGCCAATACATTAAATATTGCCTCTGAAATTGATGCCTATACCATAAGTGACAAAGGCACCTGGCTATCTTTTAAAAATAAAAATAATTTAAAAATTCTTTTTGAGGGTGGTGATGAATTACATAATCCTTATGGAATTATTGCTGTCAATCCTGAAAAATTTCCTCATGTTGAGTATAATAAATCTCAGAAGTTCATTGAATGGTTGATTGCAGGTGAGGGCAAAGATGTTATTAATAGGTTTACATATAACGGTGAAAAGTTGTTTCATACCAATTAATATTACCTAAATGCTAACCTTTGAAAAAATACAATCCGCAGTTTTTATTACAATTTATGTAAGTATTTTTTCAACATTAATTGCATTTTTTTTATCAATGATATTTGGCTATTTAATTGCTATTTATCAATTCCAATTAAAAAAACCAATTGTAATTTTCTTAAGCTCTCTTACCTCTATCCCTCCCGTATGCGCAGGGCTATTAGTCTATATACTCATAAGTAGATCTGGCCCCTTAGGTTGGATGGAAATTTTATACTCACCTATAGCAATGATCATTGCCCAGATCGTAATTATCTTCCCAATTATGATTACTTTAATAATCAAAAACATTGAAGAGGATTACCCAATTTATAGAGATGAATTAATATCTTATGGAGCGTCCAAAAAAGATATAATTTTCATACTCTTTTCAAATAAAACAAATATCTACATAACAGTTCTTTTATTAGGTTTTGGACGAGCTATTAGTGAGTACGGTGCGGCTGCAATAGTAGGAGGTTCTATTGATCACTTCACAAGAAACATGACAGCTACAATTGCATTAGAAACATCTAAAGGCAATGTCTCACTAGGTATTATTTTAGGAGTTATTCTTATCTCTTTGACACTTTTAATTTCAATATCTCTTAACTTTTTAAATAAAAAATGATTAAAATTAATAATATTTCATATGCAATTAATGGAAAAAATATACTTTCAAATATCAATCTAAATATTAGAAGGAACAAAATTACAGTAATCACTGGAAAAAATGGCTCTGGTAAAAGTTCCTTAATAAAAATTATAAATAGAATTATTTTTCCTAGTAAAGGATCAATTAAATCTGACTACTCTGAACCTGTTCCGATGCTTTTTCAAAAACCTATTTCTTTAAATAAAAGTCTAGAGGATAATTTTTTATTATTAAGCAATATTAAGAAATCCAAGGTTAATAAATCTTATTTTAATCTTTTCAATTTAAATAAATTAAAAAAACGTAAGTTTCAAAATTTATCGGAAGGGGAAAAGCAGAAAGTGTTTATATCTAGATTTATGAGTTTCGAACAAGACTTAATTATACTTGACGAACCTAATCAAAATCTAGACCTTGAGAGTGAAAAATCTTTTTTTTCATCTTTGTCTAAAATGAAAAATAAAACTATCGTATTAACGTTACATAATTTAACCTATATAAAAGATTTTGCAGATTATTTAGTAATTTTGGACTCAGGAAAGATAATATTTAATGACACTATTAAAAAATTTACAAAAAAATAAGTCTATAATTTTTTATGTTACGTTAATAAGTTATGTTTAAATTAATTTTAATTTTTTTTCTTCTTGTACAGTCATTACTCTATGCAAACCCAATATCTGATAGACAAGAATTAATGAGAGATTATAACAAACTCATGAGGGCAGCAAATAACTTGATCAGAGAAAATGAAATAAATGATGACCTAGCATCAATTTATGAAGAAATCGAAGAGATTATGAGAGTATATCCGACTTTATTTCCAGATGACTCTTTTGGTGGTAAGTCAAAAGCTAGTACTGACATAATTGACAATAGGGAATTATTTAATCAAATTGCAAAAGAGACCGAGAACAGTGCAGCGCTTGCCAAACTTTCTGCTCAAGAAGGAGAATTTGAAAATGTTATGCAATTCCACCAAAATCTTTTTGGAAGCTGTAAGAGTTGCCATTCTCGCTTTAAAAATTAACAAAAATGAATTTACTAAAAATTTTTTTTCTATTTTTTTTTCTGTTAACTAATTTATTATTTGCTCAGAGTAATACAATGAAATACACACCTATAGATACCGAAGAGTCGTTTAAAAGAATTCAAGAGGGTGCAATTGTGATCGATGTTAGATATCCAAAAGAACATAATATTATTCGAATTGAGAACTCACACAATATTCCTTTTAAAGAAATAACTGTTGAAAAAATCAACTCCATAAACCCCGATAATAAGGATATTATTATTCACTGTACTGCAGGTATTACCTCTAAAAAAGTTGCAGATAATCTAGTTTCCGAGGGTTATCAGGGTACTATTTATGAAATGGACAAAGGTTTAATTGATTGGATTAATTTAGGTTTTAAAACCGAGCAAGGTATATAGTTCATAATTCTAAAATCTCTAAGAAAAATAGTTGGTACTGAACATATAGTAAATCATATATCCCATAAGCCCTACAACTAGTAAGATAAGAGGTATCACTGATATTGTAAAAGCCTCCCTAAATTTTTTATTAAATATTAATAAACTAGCTAGTAATAAAATAAGAAGAATAAGTGCAAGTCTAATCATAAGTTAATTTTAGCATAAAATTTAATAATTTTGCTATTCCATATCTGCTAATTTATGTATAACAAGTCTTAATCATGTCTAGAACAAAAATAGCTATCGCTGGGGCATTAGGAAGAATGGGAAATAATCTCATAAATTCCGCTCTATCGAATAATAACGTTGAGCTCGTTGGAGTATTTGATGTTAACGATATTGACCCTAGCTTTATTAATAAAAATCAAATTCAAGAAAATGTTTTTACCACTAGGGAAGAATCATTTGAAAAAGCAGATATAGTTATAGATTTTACAACACCTAAGGCCTTATTTAATTTCACAGAAGCTGCCGTTTCTAATAATACTGGTTTAGTTATAGGAACGACCGGACTAGATGAGAGCCATTTTAACCTTTTAAAGCAAACAAGTAATTCAACAAAAGTATTTTACGCACCTAATATGAGTTATGGAGTTAATACATTTTTTGAAATAGCAAGAAAAGCTGCAAAACACTTAAAAGATTTCGATATAGAAATAATTGAAACACACCACCGACACAAAAAGGATGCACCTAGTGGAACAGCTTTAAAGCTTGGAGAAGAAATTGTAGAAGAGCTTGGGCTATCCAAATCAAATTTTAATTTTAAACGTCAGGATCAAGAAAGCCAAAGAAAAGAAAATGAAATTGGTTTCTCATCTATTAGAGGTGGAAACATTCCAGGTGAACATACGGTCATATTTCACGGAGACAATGAGTCTATAGAATTAACACACAAGGCCCACAACAGAAAAATTTTTTCTGATGGCGCTATTCAAGCAGCAGTATGGTTATCATCAAAGGAAAAAGGCTTTTACACCTTCAAAGATATGATTAGCTAGACGAGGAGCTGTACTTCTCAATAATTCTTTTTAATTTTTTCCTTCTATCCTCACTCAAAAAACTGGCGAAGAATTTTTTCTTTCCAGCATAATTTACACTTAATGAATTTTTTTCATTCTTTATCTTCAACCAATTTAAATTATAACTGTTTTGTTCAATAACCTCATCTCCATCAAGCCGCTCTAATTGCATAGATTTTGATTCTAATGAAATTTTTTCTGTTTTTTTTAAACTCTTTACAAAAAAATAAGTACATACGACCAAAATAGAAAATTCAACAATACCAAATATAATTATCGGCCAAGCACCGACTAATAAAAATCTTCCACCAATAAAAATGATCAAGAAACCTGTAATGAATAAAAAAAATATAATTTGAAGATTTGTCAGACTCCTATTTGGTTTAATATGAAGCTTTCTTGTCATTTCTATAAGTTTATAAAATTATATTTATATTTATAATAGATTTAATAGCACACCAATAATAATATGAAAAAACAAGAAAGAGCAAACGTAGTATTGGATAATTTAAACAAAATTTATCCAAATATCCCTATCCCCCTTAAACATAAAAATGTATATGAGCTTTTAATAGCAGTTCTATTAAGTGCTCAATGCACAGACGAACGTGTGAATAAGATTACACCTTTACTATTTAAAACGGCAAATAATCCCCATGATATGGCAAAGGTGCCTGTTAATAAAATTTATAAAATCATTAAACCATGTGGACTTGCACCTAAAAAATCAAAAGCTATTTCTAAACTATCAAAAATATTAATTAAAAAATACAATGGTAGAGTCCCAGAGAATTTTGAAGATCTTGAAAATTTACCTGGAGTTGGCCATAAAACAGCGAGTGTAGTAATGTCCCAAGGTTTTGGTCACCCCGCATTCCCTGTAGATACACACATTCATCGTCTAGCACAAAGGTGGGGTCTGACAAATGGTAAAAATGTAGTTCAAACTGAATTAGATATTAAAAAATTATTTTCTGAAGCAACTTGGAACAGACTTCATTTACAAATGATTTTTTATGGTAGAGAATATTGCAAAGCTAGAAACTGCTTTGGTGTTGAATGCAAAATTTGCACAGACTGTTATCCAAACAGAAGAAAGGCTATAAAAGTAAAAAAACCCTAATTTTCTATAGATTGTCTATGAAAAAAAACAGAATAATGTATAAAAATAAACTTATTTAGCATTATGAAACAAATTAAGAAAATATTAATTGCTAACAGAAGTGAAATTGCAATTAGAATATCTCGTGCAGCAACTGAATTGGGCTTTAGGACTGTATCCATTTACTCGTACGAGGATCGTTTTGCATTGCACCGCTTCAAAACAGACGAAAGCTATCTTGTTGGATCAGGATTAGGTCCTATTCAGGCTTACCTAGATTACAAAGGTATCGTACAAATTGCTGTTAATTCAGGTTGTGATGCCATCCATCCAGGATATGGCTTCTTATCTGAAAACCCAGAATTTGCTGATGAATGTGCAAAACATAATATTATTTTCGTTGGACCCTCTCCAAAGATTATGCGATCACTTGGAAATAAAGTAGAAGCTAAAAAAACTGCAGGCAAAGCTAAAGTACCAACCATACCTTCCACAGGACCCTTACCAAAAGATTTAAAAAAATGTAAAGATCTTGCAAAAAAAATTGGTTATCCAATTATGCTCAAAGCATCCTGGGGTGGTGGCGGTCGTGGAATGCGAGTGATCAGAAAAGAAACAGAATTAGAAAATCAAATCAACACCGCTAGGAGAGAAGCTAAAAGTGCTTTTGGAAAAGATGACGTATTTTTTGAAAAGTTAATCGAAAAAGCTTTTCATGTTGAAGTTCAGATAATTGGCGATACGCATGGAAATATAGTTCACCTTTTTGAAAGAGATTGTTCTCTTCAAAGAAGACATCAAAAGGTAGTAGAAAGAGCTCCTGCTGCCTACCTATCTGACAAAGAGAGAAATGAGATTTGTAACGCAGGTGTTAGAATAGGAAAACAAGTTAATTATTCATGTGCGGGAACTGTAGAGTTCTTAATGGATGCTAAATCTAGAGATTTCTTCTTCATTGAAGTTAATCCAAGAGTTCAAGTTGAACACACTGTAACAGAAGAAATTACTGGTATTGATATTGTAAAAGCTCAGTTCCTCTTAGCAGCTGGTGCTAAAATTGGAGATGATATATGTGGTGTGCCAACTCAAAAAGACATTCATATGAAAGGTCATGCTATCCAATCAAGGGTTACAACAGAAGATGCCGCTAATGATTTTGCTCCAGATTACGGTAAAATTAATGTTTATAGATCTGCAAGTGGCTTGGGAATAAGACTAGATGCTGGAACTGCATCTACTGGTACGGTTATTACTCCTTATTATGACTCTCTTTTAGTTAAAGTAACTGCAAAAGGCCAAACCCCTATTGAAGCAAAGAGACGAATGAATAGAGCATTGAGTGAATTTCGCGTCAGAGGTGTAAAAACAAATATACCTTTTTTATTAAAGTTAATTAACCACAAAGGTTTCGATGTTTTCAAATACCATACAAAATTTATAGATAGTGAAAAAAGTTTATTTCAATTCTCTGGTCGAAAAGATAGGGCAACCAAAACATTAAACTTCTTAGCTGAAGTTATTGTCAACGGTAACCCAGAAGTCGCTAATAGACCAAAATTAAGAGAGACAACACCAGCAAAACTCTCAGACTATGGAATATCTAGATCAAAAAAAGCTCAAGAGACTGTCAATAAAACATATAAACAAATTTTAGATACTAATGGCCCATCTGCTGTTGCTGAGACTGTGTTAAAAGAAAAACAATTATTGATTACAGATACTACCTTTAGAGACGCTCATCAATCTTTGATTGCAACTCGAATGAGAACACAAGATATGTTAGGCATAACTGACCTATACGAAGAAAGACTCAAAAATTTATTCTCAGTTGAGTGTTGGGGTGGGGCAACTTTTGATGTTGCATTAAGATTTTTAAAAGAGGACCCATGGGAGCGTCTAGAAAAGTTACGTGAGCAAATGCCCTCAGCTTTATTACAAATGTTATTCAGAGGGTCGAATGCTCTTGGATATACAAACTATCCTGATAATGTCTTAAGAAGGTTTATACAACTTTCCGCTCAGTCTGGGATTGACGTTTTTAGAATTTTTGATGCACTAAACTGGATTGAAAATATGAAAGTCTCTATTGACGAAGTATTAAAATCTGGAAAAATCTGTGAAGCTTCAATTTGTTACTCTGGCGATTTATCGTCTCCAGCAGAGAAAAAATATACACTCGATTATTACTTAAAAATGGCGCAAAAGCTTGAGAAAATGGGAGTTCACTTTCTTGCAATCAAAGATATGGCAGGTTTGTGTAAACCCAAGGCAGCAAAAATTTTATTCAAAGAATTAAAAAAAAGCATAAAAATTCCAATCCATTTCCATACTCACGATACAAGTGGAAATGGTGTTGCAACATTGCTTAACGCCTCGGAAGCAGGGGTAGATATTGTTGATGTAGCAATTGACTCTTGGTCTGGCTTCACATCGCAACCTAGTTTTGGTGCAGTTTTAGAGTCTCTTGATGGCAATAAAAGAGATCCAAAAATTTCTTCTGCTGTTGTCAGGACTGCAGCAAATTATTGGGAAGGTGTTAGAAAACAATATCAACCTTTTGAAAGCAAAACTCGCACTAGTATGTCAGAGGTATATTTACATCAGATGCCAGGTGGCCAGTATACTAATTTAAGAGAGCAAGCAAGGTCAATGGGCATTACAGACGAGAGATGGCCAGAACTTGCGTCAATGTATGCCGAAGTGAACAAAATATTTGGAGATGTAATTAAAGTTACACCTATATCTAAGGTTGTTGGTGATATGGCAATTTATATGTTGGCAAATAATATTCAAATTCAAGATGTTTTAGACCCTAAAAAGGATGTTGGCTTTCCTGCATCAGTCATCGAATTCTTCAGTGGCCGATTAGGTCAACCATATAAAGGTTTCCCAAAAGCACTCCAAAAGAAAATTTTAAAAGGAAAAAAACCAATAAATTATAGATTTGGATCAAAGCTACCCTCATTAAAAATTAAAAATAGAACGAAGGATTTGGAAAAGAAGTATAGTGAGACTATTTCAGAGAAAGATACAATTTCACAAATATTTTTTCCTGAGGTTTTTGATGAGTATATAAAACACAAAAAGAAATTTGGTAATACTAGTGTTATCCCAACATCAAACTATTTCTTTGGGATGAACACAGGGGAAGAGATATATGTTTCTATAGAACCTGGTAAGACACTTATAATAAGATATTTCACTTTAAGCGAGCCAAACGAAAAAGGTTACAGAACAGTATATTTTGAATTGAATGGCCAGGCCAGGTCAGTTGACATTAAAGATAATTCTATTGCAGTTGACGATTTAGCTAAAGAAATTGCCGATCCTAGCAACAAAGATCATGTTGCGGCCCCTATACCTGGTTTACTTGTAGACGTTGCTGTTACTGAGGGAATAAAAGTGCCAAAGGGTGCTAAATTATGCACTATTGAGGCCATGAAAATGGAAACAGTTATTTACGCAGACCAACCCGGAATAGTTGAGAGACTTTGCGTAAAAGCTGGTGAAAATATTGAGGCTCAGCAACTTTTATTAATTATAAAATAATTTTTCTCTTAATAATATGATAACAATTTACCGTGGTTAAAAAGATTATAACTGCCAAACACAGAGGTTTTTGTGCTGGAGTTGAGAGAGCCGTTGAAATGGTCGAAAAAAGCCTTTTGAAATATGGAGCTCCAGTTTATGTCCGTCATGAGATTGTTCATAATAAATTTGTTGTCAACAATTTGAGAGAAAAAGGCGTTGTATTCGTAGACTCGCTAGAAGAAATTCCTAAAAATACAAAACAACCAGTAATTTTTTCTGCGCACGGTGTTGCACAAAGAGTAATTAACAAAGCCAAAGATTATAATCTATTATTTTATGATGCCATCTGCCCATTAGTCAGTAAGATTCATAAAGAAATAATTCAATTAGAAAAAAACAAATATAAGATAATTATGATCGGCCATGAACATCACCCTGAAGTTGACGGAACTGCTGGACAGCTAAAGGATATTAGCAATTTAACTTTAGTTCAAAATATAGAAGATGTTGAGAAATTATATTTCCCATCTAATCAAAAACTTGCCTACATTACACAAACAACCTTATCGGTTTTTGATACACAAAGTATTGTTGATGCTTTAGAAAAAAAATTTCCTTCAATTCTAGCTCCTAAAAAATCTGATATTTGCTATGCAACTTCAAATAGACAATTATCTGTACAAGAAATGTCTAAAAATGTTGATGCTTTTTATGTGATTGGTGCCCACAATAGCTCCAATTCAATTAGGTTAGTCGAAACTGCTAAAAGATTTGGCTGTAAACATAGTGAACTAGTTGAAAATATAAACGACTTTGATTATTCAAACTTATCAGAATTTAATACAATAGGTTTGACAGCTAGTGCATCTGCTCCTGAAGAACAATTAAATTTATTTATTGATCAGATTAAAAAAGTTTATGCAATCGAAGTTTTAAATTTTAAAGAGGATGAAAACATCACCTTTAAAATACCTAATTTTCTCAATTAAATTTTCTTCTATAAAAGATATCTACTAAAGTCATATGGGGAAGAGTTAATGCCGCTAACCCAATAAACAGTGTCTTTATAAAAGACTCATCAAAAGAAAAACTCTTATGAAGATAGATAATTGCTAAGCTGCCCCCGACCCATGTTAAGACAGTAAAAGAGATGGTAGTTATAGTTATAAATTTGTTATTTGATAGATATTTTGATGTATCTTTTAATATTGCCTTAACATGTTTAAAAGTATGAATGAAACAAAAATAGATAGAAAATGCCACAAGCGGTTCTGTTAAAAATATTACCAATAAAATAATAGACATTTCTAAAATCCCCCATCTTAATTTTGTAAATTTAATTGCCAAATATGCATATCTAATCAAAAGAAAAAAGTAACATATGTAAATAATATATAGATATTCTTGAAATTGATTAAAAGATAGATTTGATAAAAAAGTAAATATCTCAAATGTTTCGTTAGTGTGAAAAAAAATAATCCCAAATACAATATTTAAACCATGCGTTAAAGAAACAGACCATTTATATTTCTTCAAGCCTAGATAGGACCAGTCACATAATCCAAAATGAATGACACTCATTAAAATGAATAAAATTAAAGCAATTACGGAAAAGTAAATCCAAAAAATAATTACTGCGGCAGAAATAATCAAATATAAGAATACAAATATAAAAAAATCTTTTCTTGTCTTATACCCTAACAGGGCAGCTACAGCTCCGTCAAACGAACCATGCGGCACACCTATGAATGAAACCATGCAAAGAGCAAGTAAAGATATAAAGCTTAATTCATACATTTAATCACGAATGGTGCTTAAGGCACTTTTTATAAATTTAATTTTTGGCATTGACATAATGACCTTTAATTTTGTAGGAAAATCAGCTACACCCATCATAAATGATGCAAATTCATTGCCATTTAAAGAGTAAGCCATATTAATAAAAACCTTCTCTGTTCCACTATTATTTTGCAGATAATTCACAAATACCTTATCCATCCATTTATCAAAATATGAGTGATGAACTTTATTAATATTTTCAAAATTTAACATAATGTTTTTTAGAAAAAAGGAAAAAGCATACCCTGTTGATATTTTGGTGGCACCACCTCTTGAACCGATATTAATATAATTTTCAGTTGATTTGTTTTCAATATCGTACATTGGTAACGCCCCTTTTTCCTCATCAACTATTTTATATTCAGATAAATTTAATTTTGTCTCAATGTATTCTAATATCTGTTTTTGATACCAATCATCCTCTTGAATTTCTGAAGAAAAAACTGTTGACTCAACTAGCATTCTATTTTCATCTATTGGTAAACAATACATAAAATGTAATCCCATTTTTTGTTCAACGCGAAAATCCATTAAGGTTACACTATTACTATCTATCATTTGTTTAGTTTCTATTAGGTATCCAAAAAAATGCTGTTTTACTTTTTCATTTTCTAATTTCGGTGTACGAGAATCATAAATTTTCTTAGCAAAAATTTCTTCACCATTCTCTAGCTTGATTTCATAGTATTTTTTTAAATTCGTAATACTTTGAACATTAAACTCTTTAATTGATAAGTTTTCTAAACCTTTTAAGCAATAATTTTTCCAATCTTGGTATCTTATAGTGCAATAAGGTAAATCTTTAGTTTCATGTTTTATATGATTATTTGTTAAGTAAAAGTTCCAGCAAAGCCATTTTTTTTGGGCAAGACTATCAAAATCTTTCATCCAATCTGTCAGCCAAAATGCAAAAAAATTATTTCTTTTGCTATGATAATTTTTATCAATGCCAATTAAACTAATACTTGTTCCCTTATACTTTAATTTTGCAGTAGCAAGGGCACTGGCACCCATGCCCAAAAATGCTACATCATATATTTTCATTTTTAAAAGAGCCCCTAATTGGTTTGTAGGATTTAAAAATATTCTTTAAAAATAAAAATTCAGGTATAGAAATTATTGTAATCCATAACTTTTCTAATTTGTTTAAATAAATTCTTTCAAGCTTGTAGACATAACCACTACTTTTAATCTTTCCCCCAATCCCTTTGTAGATTTTTGCTGCAAAAAATATTGCTAGTCTGGTTCTAAGAGGAATAAATTTCATACCAGAAAAACCGTTCGCATAGAATTTATCAGAGAGTTCTATTAAATTTTTAATAGATAATTCAATCAATTTTTTTTTTTGATCATCTAACTTATTATCTACCAGGTCACTTATTGAGACTTGTCTTAACCATTCTTTTGGTAGATATAACCTATTCATTTTTGCGTCCTCGTAAACATCTCTTGCAATATTTGTTAGTTGCATTGCAATTCCTAAATCAATAGCATGCTTTCTTGCTTCGGCATCTTTGGTATTAATTATTGGTAACATCATCAAACCCACCGTTCCAGCAACCTTGTATGAGTAATCTATTAATTCTTTCTCATCTGTAACTCTGACGTTCTGCTGATCGCTGATCAAACCATCTATTAGATCTTTTAAAATACCAAGGTTAATATTATTTTGTTTAAAAAAGATATTTATCTCAGAGCTCTCATTTTCTTTTATTTGATTAAATATATTTTTTATTTGAGAAGAGGTATCTAACTTCGAATTATCTGCCACATCATCTAGATATCGACATATGCTATAGAGCCTTGAAGCTGCAATTCTATTTTTTTTGGGTAAAAAAAAACTTGCCCAATAAAAACTTTTACCTTCCGATTTAATGCTGTAGGTATTTGTTTTAAATGATGTCACCTTAATGACTAACTTTGAAATCCTTCATTATAAGCTTTTCTATAACTTTAGCAGAGCACAATACGCCAGGTATTCCGGCACCTGGATGTGATCCCGCAGCTGAAAAATATAAATTTGGTATTTTTTTATCTTTGTTGTGATAGCGAAACCATGCCGATTGAGAAAAAATTGGTGCCACGGAAAATCCAGCTCCGTATTTTGATCTATAATCATTTTTAAAATCCTCAGGAGTCATCCAGAACTCTGCCTCAATGTTTTCTTTTAGTCCTGGCATAATAGTTTTATCCAGTGCTTCAACTATTCTATCCTTAAGTTTCGGTCCCTCTGAATTCCATTGAACATTTCCTTGAAGATTAGGAACAGGGCATAACACATAAAAACTATCACATCCTTCTGGAGCAAAAGTATCATCTGTTGCTGTTGGACGATGAAGATATAGTGAAAAATCCTCAGTCAAAATCTTTTTCTCAAAAATATCGTTAAGGAGCTCTTTATATCTTTCAGACATCCATATAGTGTGGTGAGCGACATCAGAGAATTTTTTCTTCGATCCAAAAAAAAGAACATAAAGGCCCATAGAGTAATGTGTAAATTTCTTAGGTTTGAGAAGACTGTCTCTGGAGTATTCTGATGGTAACATTTCACTGTAAACCGTAGGAGGATCTGCATTACAAATCACGAGATCCGCAGGTATTTTTTTTCCGTTATTAAGTACCACGTTTTCTGCTTTACCATTTATAATGGAAATTTGCTCTACATCGGTTTCTTTATTAACAGTAATACCCTGTCTTAGCATTAAATTTTCTAACTCTCTCACAATTTTACCTGTGCCTCCCATACAAAAGTACACCCCCCACTTTCTTTCAAGATAGTGTATTAATGCATATATAGATGTTGTAGTGAACGGATTGCCCCCAACTAATAAAGGATGTATCGAAAATGCCTTCCGCAGATACTTATTTTTTAATTTGCTATTTACCAATTGACTGACTGTTAAATAACTTTTGAGTTTTATTAAAGACGGTATTTGCTTTGCCATTTCCCAAAAAGAAATAAAAGGCTTATCCGATAACTTTTCGAAACCTATCTCAAAAATATCTTTTGAAGTTTTTAATAATTTGTCATACCCATCAACATCATTTTCATCAAATTTTCTTATTTCATTATTTGTATCTTCGATAGATGGTCGATAATCAAAAGTTTTTCCATTGTGAAAGTAAAATCTGTACCAAGGATCTAAGGATTTAAAATTTAAGTAATCTTTTAAGTTTTCACCAAATAATTCAAAAAGTTCTTCAAATAAAAAGGGCGCTGTTATAACAGTTGGTCCAGCATCGTGTCTATAACCATCTTTTTCGAAAACCCTTGCTCTTCCGCCAAGCATGTTAAGTCTTTCAAGCAGCGTGACATCAAAGCCAAGTTTTCTACACCTTAAGGCAGCAGCTAGTCCTCCAAAACCCCCACCAATAACTACAACTCTCTTACTCAAGATAATTAAAGTATATGAAATTTAGACAAAAAAAAACCAGGCAAGTTATCCTTGCCTGGTTTAAATAGGTTATAAAGCTTAATTAAGCTTTTTTGCCTGAAGATGCTACAGCAGCAGCCCAAATAACTGCGACAAAAGCAATCTTATTCACAACGTCAGCAACGTTATAGATAACATTTAGAGTTACAGCATCAGCTCCTCCAGTTAAGTAACCGAAGAAATATCCTAATGGATAAATTGCCCAACCAACTGTAACGATCCATCTCATTGTGTTGAAAGCTGTTTGAACAGCTGCAGGACATTTGTCAGCAGCAGCTTTACCAGCTTCACCAGCAAAAATTTCATATAAAATGTATGCCCAACCAGCTAGACCTACAATGAATCCTGCCCATGCGTTGATGAAGCCAGCTTCACCAGCATAACCAGCAACAAGCATCACTAAAGTACCGATTAACAGTCTCCAGAAAATACCAGCTGACACTGCAGCAACTGCAGCAAGGATAATGTAGAATTCAATCATCTGTAATGGAACAGTGATTAACCAGTCAACATATCTATAAACAGTAGGTGTATCACCTGTTGTTACCCATACTTCTCTCATATAGAAGTAGTGTACTGCGGCAACTAGACAAACAAGACCACCAAGTGCAAGAGATGTCTTCCACTTACCTGATACGTTGTTAGTTTCTAGGAAAAAGAATGCAGTAGCGGCAACCATACACATTGAGATAACCCAAAAAGATATCCCAACAAAGTCGTCTGGCGCTAAGCCAACGCTTGCAGAAGCTATTCCTGGCAGTGCTACTAGAGCAGCTGTTGGGATAGCCATAGATTTTAAAAACTTAATCATTGAGTACTCCTTTTCTTAAGTTCTAAAACTTATAACAGAATCCTAAATGTAAGGATTTGTTAATTTCAGGGGATTATAGGTATAAATTGCAAAAAAAAAATACCTAATATGACTTTTATTAATATATTTTGGGAGTATAGTGGGTAAAAAAATGGCTATTTTTCAAGATAGTGTAATATTTAATGGGTTTTTATTCTTTTTATCCACATTATTGCTATGGATAATACTGAAATTCAATAAAAGCTACATAAATAACAAAAAAACTAAGAAAATCATTAATTACTTTGTTTACCTTGTTTTTATAGGTGTAATTATATTCATTTTCGATAATCACACCTCTCATTACTTGGATAACTTGTAATTAAATGAAAATAAGTGAAAACTTCGAGAAAAAGCAAATTAAATCATTTTCTTTGAATTTTGATAAAAAGCTTATTAGACACATAAAAGAATTAAAGTCTCCCGATAAACGAATTAAGAAGGCAATGATTTATTTTGCCAAAACTGGTGGAAAGAGGATTAGACCGTTCTTGCTTTGTCGAATGGGTTTATATTTAAATATTAGGCCGAAAATATTAGATGACTTTGCCCTTTCGATAGAATGTGTTCACCTGCACTCATTAATCCACGATGATTTACCGTCCATGGATAACGATGACTATAGAAGGGGTAAATTAACTGTGCATAAAAAATTTGATGAGGCCACTGCTGTTTTAGCTGGAGATATGTTTCAAGTTTTGTCAGTAAAAACGCTAGCAGAGTCAAAAAATCTCTCTGATAATCAGAAAATCAAATCAATAAAGATGCTTTCAAAAGCTAACGGTTTGGAGGGTTTAATTGCTGGACAATCTATGGATATTTACATGAAAAAAAATTCTACCATAAAGGATATAGAGACAATGCATCTTTTAAAAACAGGTGCATTATTTAGTTTATGTTTCAATCTTCTTCTAACTGTAAAAAAATTAAATTTGAGTAAAAAGAGAGAGCTAAAAAAAATTGGAGATACAATTGGAAAAATTTTTCAAGTTACTGATGATATGCTTGATAGATGGGGCAATGAGAAAAAAGTTGGAAAGAAAATTAAAAAAGACTCACAGAAAGCAAATATTGCATATAAGCTTAATCGTACTGAGTCTATTAAGTATTTAAAACTGATTCAAAATAGAAATTACAAAGCAATGCAAAATTTCTTTAATAAAAAGAGGGAACCCTTGCTATATATGTCGAGTCTTGTTAATTTTATTGTTAATCGTACAAAATGAATGATCATTTTTACAAATATGAAATAACACATAGCCAATGACAATAAATGAAAATGATTTAAAGAATGCTCGTACTGCTTGGGGAGAGAGCATGATTGCAATTTCTAAAGCTTTTAAAAAAAAAGGCATTGATCAAGCTACTTTAGTTGCAAACGAAATGTTAGATAATCTTTATGGGTTTGAGTTAGGATCAGTATTATTTAAACCAACTCTGAGTGGCGGTAATCAAACATTTCGATCAGACAAAGAGGGAGCACTTTCATACTTTGTTGGAAATAACCCAAAGTACCCAACAGACAGTGGTTTTGGAATTAAAGATTGGCTCGAAGTCAAATCAGAAACATCATCTGTGTTTATAGATCAAAATATAGCAATGTGGATGGGTTGGGTAACGTTGATTAATAAAGAAGGAGCCCCTGTTAAAGTTGATAAGAGCTGGGGATATAAAAAAACCGAAAAGGGTATATTAAAAATAGTTTTACATCACTCTTCACTACCTTATAAAGCTTGAGTAAATAATTTATTTTAAGAAAAGCTTAAATTCATTAAATTTTCATAAATAGAGTAAGTTTAAAAAGTCTTTTAATATAAATTTAATTATCGTTAACTTTTACTATGTGCTCTATTGGTTTTCCCTTAATAGTAAACTGATCATGGAGATAGGAATGAATTGTAATTTTGATAAAGTTTTCTTTCAAATTAAAAAAACGTTGAGGTATATGTACCCAGTCAGAATAAATTCTTGTGACTCTTATATCATTTATAAAAAGTTGTAAATATCCGGAGTTTGAAATATTTTCTCTTCCAATTTCTGAAGGGTTTATGTTAAAATTTTCTAAATCTATAAAAATATTGTAACCATCAATTTTATCTTTGATGACTGTTAAATTAATTGAAGGGTAAGGCTTATCAGCGTCTATCTGATTTCCTGGATGATGAGCAAAACAATTTATTGAGAAAAATAAAATAAATATCCCATACTTAAATTTCATAGTTAAGAATTATATTATTTATTATTAGATTATTATCTATTTTAAATATCAGAACACAAATCTTTTGAGTATTTTTCGATAAACAAATTATTTTTATAATTGTAAATCGTAATATTTATTATTGTTTTGTCTATAGATCTGTTTTGTATAAAGACTCTACAATCATCAGTGTTAAATCTGTGGAATTCATAAACACTCTCAATTTTTGAAAAATCAACTTTTCCATATTTTAAAATTAAATCATTTAGAGATTTATTTAAAAATAGCTCTATACCTTTGAAATGCTCAACAATTTCATCATCTTGCTCAATAATTTCCTCTACTTCAGGGGTATATATAATTTTAGGTACAGGCTCTGGTTTTATTACTTTCTCTTCTACATCAGTTGTTTCACACCCTGATACTATAACTAGAAAAGAAATATAAATAAAATATTTAGATAATTTAACTAAATTCATCAAACTCTTAAATCAATAGGAACACAAATTGCTCATGCAATTTCTATATTAAAAACAAAATAAGACAATCAAAACAAATCTCCTACATACTTTTTTCATCTAAATATTTAGTTTATAATCTCCTTAGTGAGAATTAAATACGAGCAACCGTCTGTTTGTCATCAATCATATAAAAGTGTTCTAGGTCAAAGACCAATTTGGGATTGGAGGCACGATAAACTGTTATGGGTGGATATTTATGAAAATAAAATAATTGAAACAGATCAAGATAATAACGAAGAACGTCACTATTCAGTAAAAGACGGTGTGACCAATATTCTTTTACAAGATAATAAAAATTATATCATGAGTTCATACGACTCTCTTTATTCAATTCATCCCTCATTATCTAAAAAACAGCTTCTTAAAAAGATTAATTTTGAAAGCCCCAATAATAGGATTAATGATGCAGACATAGATTTAAATGGACAAATTTGGATATCAACAATGGATATTCAGCAAAAGTCTCAGACTGGTAAAGTTATATGTCATGACTCCAATTTAAAACCAATTTATTCAGATAACTCCTATATTATTTCAAATGGACCAGTTTTTGACTACGAGAGAAACGTAGGTTATGTGACTGACTCTATAAAAAGAATTATTTATATTTTTTCTATTAATGATTTATCAGGCAATGGAATAAATAAAAAAGTTTTTCTTTCCATGAACAAAATCGATGGCAACCCAGATGGAATGACAGTTGATAAAAATGGCAATTTATGGGTAGCAATGTGGGGAAGTGGCAAAGTTTGTTGTTTTGATAAAAAAGGTGCGCTTAAATTAATTTTACAACTTCCTGTTTCAAAAGTAACAAGTTGCACTTTTGGTGGGAAAAATCTCAATGAGCTTTTTATCACCACTGCATCTGTTGGGCTTAATGATATAGAAGCAGAAAGACAACCGCATGCAGGAAAATTGTTTAAGTTTGTTACCCAAGAGCAAGGCTATGCTTCAAATTGTTATAGATCTGAAAATATCCCCGATTTGTATCATTAAATATGAAATTTAATCAATCTCAGATTAGTGAAATAATTCAAATGGCTTGGGATGATCAAACAGATTTTAGTCATATCAAAAATATTTATGAAATTGATGAGGGTGATGTTAAAAAAATTATGAAAAAAAATATTAAACAAAAAAGCTATGAAATTTGGAGAAAGAGAATTCACCAAAGAAGTGCCCAAAAGACACAACTAAAAGGAAAAGATTATGTCTAAAGCTTTATTTGGAGCAGGATGTTTTTGGGGGCCTGAAAAAAAATTTTCTGAGATCAAAGGTGTGATTGAAACCCAAGTAGGCTACTCTCAAGGCTTAACTGATAAAACCTCTTACGAAGAAGTTTGCAAAGGTAATACAAACCATGCCGAAGTCGTTTTCTTAAAATTTGATGAAAATCTCGTTTCATATACCAACCTTGTTGAGTTTTTTTATCAAATTCATGATCCAACAACTTTAAATCAACAGGGCCCAGATCGAGGATCTCAATACCGATCATTGATTGGCTACTATGACGAAACTCAATGTGAAATAGCAAAGCAGATCACAGACAAGTTGAACGAAAGCCAATTTAATCAAAAAATTACTACGATTATAGAACCCGTAAAGAATTACTGTCCCGCAGAGGATTACCATCAAAAGTATATGGAAAAAAAATACTCTTTTTTAAATTTTTAAATCGGAGAGTAGGGATAAATTATCTTTGGGAACTTATAATTAGATTTTTTCTTATAATGTTTTTTGACAAAATAATTTGATTTCAATTTTGTTGGAGAAATAATTTTATTTTTAATAAACGTAAATTCAGAAATTTTTTTTAGTTTTTCTAATCCATTTCCTATTAAAAAATAGTTTTTACTTAATATGTCCACAAGATTTGAGTCAATTTTTAAAGTTTTTGTCTTTCCAATTAATCTCCCTGAAGTATCAATCTGTTGAACAGCTAAATCTTTTCTATTTGTGTCAATTACACACAAGACATCTTTAGTAAGTTTTTTGTTAATACCTAAAAAGAAATGCTCAAAGATTGAATAACCCACAATTTCTACTTTATGATCTATAAAAAAGCCTTTCATAAGTGAGTGACAATTTCTTATTGCTGTAAAGCGTGCTGGTCCATAATTTAGATGCAATTTTTTGATATGATCAGCCTTGATTTTTGTTTTAGTTACTAAGTTTTGTAGCAATTCCGGTAATATTTTTTCATGTCCATACTCACTTTTTACAGTTTTATCCCAAATGATTTTTTCATTTTTAAATAAAGTAATTGAACAGTATGATAAAGAGCTATCGATGCCGATTTCAAAATTTTTTACTTTACTGATCATTTTTGTGTCAAATTTTACTTTTCCAATTAGTACATCCTATGCAACAAGTGTGAATGATACAATTCCAAATAATATTCTAATGTATCATCGATTTGGTGAAAATAAGTACCCCTCAACAAATATACGCGAAGAGCAATTAGTAAGTCATCTAGATTATTTAAAGGATCAGGGGTTTAATTTTATTTTAGCTAGAGATCTTTTGTTTGAAGATAAATTACAAAAAAAAACTATTTCAATAACTGTAGATGATGCTTATTTATCATTTTTTGAGGTGGGATTACCTATTTTTGAAAAGTATGAGATACCAGTCACTCTTTTTTTAAATACAGAAAACGTTGGTGGACAAAATTATATGAATTGGACTCAGCTTAAAAGTGTACTAAGTCGTGGTGTAGATATTCAAAATCACACACACTCGCATTCAAGTTTATCTAGTCTTAGTGAAATTGAAATTGTAAATGAAATAGAAAAATCACAGGATCTTATTTTTGAAAATTTAGGTATTACTCCAAATTTATTTGCTTATCCTTTTGGTGAAAATAGCACTATAGCACAAAAAGTAGTTTCTCAGTATTTTGATGCAGCATTTGGACAACATTCAGGTGCCTTTTCAATTAATCAAAAATATTTTATTCCAAGATTCCCCCTAAATGAGAATTATGGATCTATTAATCGAATAAAAGATGCATCAAGTGTTTTACCTTTTAATAATGTGCTTATTGAACCTGGCAACCCTTATCAAAGTGAGCCTATCAGTAGATATGCTTTAGATTTTAACGAGGACTCTTCGAACATAAATTGTTTTATAAGTGATTTTCAAGGATCATTTAATCCAACAATTACAAATCTCAATAATAAATTATTAGTTGAGCTTAATCGTTTACCTGTAAAAGGTAGACTTCGGTTCAATTGCACAAAAGTTAATAATGGTATTTTCTGGTTTGGTTATCAGTATTTAGTTAATTAAATTTAAATCGATCAAATTCTTGAAGATTATTTGAAGCAATGATCAGCTCTAATTTATCGACGTATTTATCGCCGATTTCAGCATAGGCTGCTAAATATTTCACTTTCATACTAATAGGGTCTGTGTATTTTATGCGCTCATCTATTCGTCTAATGACACGAAAATTATAATAAGCTTGATGGGTATTAATATTAAACATATAGGCTTCAACACTTTCTGATAAATTTTTAAATTTTAAAACTGCGTGAGTTTTATCATCATCCCTATCTTGAGGAATGATTCCTTTATCTTCACTTGTAGTCCACTGACCATAAAGAGCATTACCCTCAGTTGCAAATCTAGACTGTCCCCAACCACTTTCAATAATTGCTTGTCCAAGAGCTAGTGACACTGGAATAATATTAATACGTTGTTTGAGTTTTCTAAAAAGTTTTGTGTTAATTTCGCTATAATCTAATTTATACTTTTTTGATAATCTAATAATCTCGTCAGTTTCGTTTTTGTTTAATTCTTTCCTAGCAAATTTTTTTTCTATATTGATTACCATTCTTCGTTCTTGCATGATTGAAGTATTCGTATTGTAAATCAATGGTAGTGTTACGAGGTAAAATAGTTTTTTCTTTGTTGGAACATCTTGTATTTCTGAAAAATCATCAGGTAATTCTGATATTATAGGAAGATGACCAATATTTTCTTGCGTTAAAATTTCAGGAATAAAATTATTTTTTTTATAATATTTATTTAAATCTACCCAATTATGAAATTCTCCAGCGTTAAGAGATGAATTTAATAAAAATCCAAAAAAAAAAACTAAAAGACTAGACTTCAACGGGTCGTACTTCACGGACTTCAGGAATATAATGCTTTAGCATATTTTCAATTCCCATTTTTAAAGTTGCCGTTGAACTTGGACATCCCTGACAAGCCCCTTGCATTTGTAAAAATACAACTCCCTCATTATATTTGTCAAATATGATATCTCCACCGTCCATAGCAACAGCTGGTCTTACTTTACTATCTAGAAGTTCTTTGATCTTTTTTACAACATCACTATCGTTCTCATCAATTGTATGTCCAGTTGATGCAGATTGCTCTGAGATAATAGGTTTGTTCATTGTAAAGTGCTCAATGATACAACCCAAAATTGCAGGTTTCATAAGCGTCCAATCATTATCTTTGCCTTTGGTTATAGTGATAAAGTCAGACCCAAAAAAAACACCCTCAACACCTTTAATATTGAACAAGTTCATTGCCAAAGGTGAATTTGAGGCAGACTCTTGGTTTTGATAGAACATAGTTCCGTCTTTCATGACCTCTTTACCTGGCAAAAACTTTAAGGTTGCAGGGTTTGGCGTTGGTTCAGTTTGTACGAACATTGCTAATAATATGTCTATAAAATTGGAAATTTCAAGCCAAAGTGTCTATCTAAAACCGACTATCTTATAGACTTCTTTGAGAATTGGGCCTGCAATTGTGGATGCTTTTTCGCTGCCCATATCTAGGACTTTATTTAATTCGTCTTTATTATTGAGAAGATTTAATATCTCGGTTCTAATTGGTCCTATGACTTGAATTAATTTGTCTGCAAGGTCATTTTTAAGTTTTGAGTATTCCTTGCCAGCATAACTTACTAGAGTATTTTCAATACTTTCATTTGAACAAGCAGACAAAATATTGATTAAGTTTAAGCATTCAGGTTTATTTTGTAATTGATCCTTGTCATCAGGAATAAGGTCTGAGTCAGACTTTGCCTTTTTTATTTTAGAACTTATATCATCATCACTATCAGTTAATAAAATTCTAGAAAATCCAGATGCATCAGATTTTGACATCTTTTTAGTTCCATCTCGAAGGCTCATTACTCTTGTCGCATTTCCATAAATAAGTGGTTCTGGCAGTGGAAAGAAGTCTACTTTAAAATCATTATTAAATTTTTGTGCAATGTCTCTTGACAGTTCTAAATGTTGTTTTTGATCATCACCTACGGGAACATGTGTTGCAAGGTAAGCAAGAATATCTGCAGCCATTAAGTTAGGATAAACCATTAAACCAACACTTACATTTTCTTTATTCTTTCCAGCTTTATCTTTAAATTGTGTCATTCTATTAAGCCAACCAATTCGACTGACACAATTAAATACCCAAGCAAGCTGAGAGTGTTCTGCTACACTTGATTGTTGAAATATAATTTGTTTTTTATAGTCCACTCCTGCTGCGATAAATGATGCTAATACCTCAAGTGTGTTTGAGCGAAGCTCAGCTGGATTTTGCTCAACAGTAATGGCGTGTTGATCTACTACACAATAAATACATTCAAATTCTTTTTGAAGCTCTACAAAGTTTTTTATCGCACCAAGATAGTTACCTAAATGCAGGGTTCCTGTTGGTTGAACACCAGAAAAAACTCTTTTTTGGAAACTGCTCATATTCAAATATTATTAAAATTGATATCAGAATTATCTAATAATATCGAGGGACTAAAATCGATAAACACAAAAAACCTAAAAAATAGACATTAAATCTTTTTCTATTGATTTGAGTAATTTTTTATCTTTGATTTTTTGGTTATTGCTATTCGTTAATTGAAAAATATCAAAAACCTTTTCCCCGTATGTGGAAATTTTTGCTGATTGGACACTTATTTGTTTGTCATGAAAAACTCCTAAAATATCCATTAATAATCCAGGCCTATCGCCAGATAATATTTGAAAAGTAGTGACTTGCTTACTCATATCGTTATCAATTGTAATTTGAGGATTTACAGCAAGTTTTTGTAGACCTTTGGTAAATGACCGTAAGGGTTTAAAATCTTTTTGATCAAGAGCACTCATTACATGTTTAGCTGCTCTTTTTTGTTCGCTTAAATCTAAAACACCTTTATTCAAAAAATTGGTTACCCAAAACACATCAATTACTTGATTGTTATTTAAAGATATTATTCTAGAACTAAGAATATTTGATTGAGAGTGTGTAAACCCCGAAACAATATCTTTTAAAATTCCTGGCCTATTTTTACTTGTGACAACAACAGCACTATATTCTTTATTTTCATAATTAAGAAAATTTACAGAGTTAATAACCTTTGCTTTTTTATTTCTTTGGTAAATTTTAAAGATATCGACGATCATTCTTGATGAAAAGGCTTCCCAGAATTGATTTGGAAATTCATTTATCGAATTTTTTATAAACTTTTTTAAATTAACATCAGATTTTTGTAATACTGATTTCTTTAAAGATTCTTGAACAGATGTAGAATAAGTTTTTGTATCTAGACCTCTTTGCAGAAAATCTCTTGCATTATAAAATAAACTTCTAAGCAGGCTTATTCTCCATTCGTTTAGAACGTTTGGTCCGACAGAGGCAATGTCACATAAGGTAAAAAGAAACAATGAGTTTATTTTTTCTTCTGTGTTTGCAATAGAAGTAAATTTAGCAATTGCCTCAGGACTTTGAGTATCATTTTTAAAAGCTGTATCGCTCATTGATAAATGGTTTTCAACTAACCACAATGTCAATTCTTTCACTTCTTCTGATACAGGAAGTCTTTTTAGGATCTTGTTGGTTAACTCTGTTCCATAAACAGAATGATTTTTTGGCCCCTTCTTTCCAATGTCATGAAATAGTAAAGCGATGTGAAGGGCTTCTCTTGAGGATAACCTGCTATATATTTCATTATAAAAAGATTTTTGTCTTAGCTCATTTAGGTTGTGCAGTGTTAATAATAAGTGTTCGTCGGTGGTGTAGTGATGATAAATATCAAACTGCACTTGTCCCCAAACTCTGCCAAACTCAGGAAATATTTCGCTAAATAGCTGGGTATCATTAAAATCATGAAGGGCCTGTATAGGATTTTTTTTGGAGACGACAATATTTAAAAATGATTGGAGGTGCTGTTTATTTGTGGTTTTTTTTAAAACTTTTCTTTTTTCCTCGACGGTCTTTAAAAAGCGAGGATGAATGAGTAAATTATGTTCCAAGGATTTTTCAAAGACGTTTGCCCATTTTAGTTGAAGGTTTTTAGCGGTATTATTTTTTAAATTCAGAAAACCTTTTTCAATTATAAATTCTTTTTCTAATGATTTAGTTTTAGTGGGTTTTCTTTTATAAATTGTTTTGATTATTAAATCCTCTGGAAGCTTTGAATAAAAGGTTCTTAAGAGAGAATTAATCTTTGCAACATTCACAAACAAATCTTTCATAAAAATCTCCACTCCTTTTTCCTTCTTTTTATCTTTGTAAGAGAGTTTTTTTGAAATTTTTAATTGATTTTCAATAGATAAAACATCGCCTTTGCTTTCGTTAAATAAATGAATAAATGCTCGAATGGTTAAGAGAAATTTCCAAGCATTCTTTAATTCTTTAATTTCCTCTTTGGTATAGATATTAACAGACGTTAAGTCTTCTAATTTATAAATATTAAACATAAAGATTGATACCCACAGTATGGTATGAATATCTCTAAGACCCCCAATACCCTCTTTGATATTCGGCTCTAAATTACTTTTAATTCCTATTCGATAGTCATGTCTTTCAACTAACTCTATAAGCTTTAATTCGCTGAGCTTTAAGGGATTTTGTTTTCCAATTAAAATCTTAATGGACCGAACAAACTCACCATATTGAATTTCATCACCAATAATAAAACGAGTCTCAACAAATTTTGTAATTGTCTTTGTATCTTTCTTAGAATCAATTAATGCCTGTTTAATTGTTAAGAAAGATATTCCAACTTCTAATCCAATATCCCACAGTGTGTTATTTAATTGAGTAATAAAATCTCTTATATTTTTATTAGATTTTTTATAAATAAATAGTAAGTCAACATCACTTTTTGGTGACAAGTCATGTCTGCCGTACCCACCTACAGCGATTAAAGAGAAATCTTCTATTGGATAAATATTATAAATTCCTTTAACTATTTCTTTTACAACTGTATCCACAAGATCTGTATGATTTTTATTAAAATAGAAGCCATCATTAGTTGATGCTAATTTTTGAAATAATTTAACCTTATTTGATTGATACTTCTTTTTTATTTGAGAGATATCTTTCATTAATAAAACTTTAACATTGTATATATGTAATGGTCTCAAGAATCAATTTATGTCATCAATAACTGTTTCAGACGTAATTAGTACTATTCTTCGAGGGCTGAGAGATGTTTATTTTTTGATTAGCTTATATGAATCTACCTCATCAAATAAAAAAAAAATAATCTGTTACCCTAGAAGGCCTTTGAATCCACTTTATACTTTAGCTAAAGTTAGATGGGGCTTGCCAGTTAGGTTTACGTCCTCCCCAGAACTAGCTGACATAGAATTATATTTTTATGACAAAACTAATAGTAACTACCAAGTCTCTGGAAATCCAAAAAAAATAGTAATAAATAAAAATTGCACTGACATCAGTAAATCTAATGTTGATAAAGTTTTCTTAGAGATTTTTGGTTATTCTCTGAGCTTAGATCCAAAAAACTTTCATGGTTCAATTTTAGAAAAATCAGAGCAAAATGCAAAACATGACGGGAAGATTATAAATAGTTCTTCGTTAGGATTTAAAATTTATAAAAATAAGGTTTACCAAAAATTAATTAATAATATTTATAACGAATTTGCTATCGATTATAGGGTCGTATGGGTTAAAGATGAAATTGTATTAGCTTACGTGAAATTTGCTCAAAAAGAATATCGCTTTAAATCTAAAACTGTTTATTCAAAAATAGTCTCAATTTGTTCTTTATTTGAAAATGAAGAGATTAGTTTAATAAATGAATTTTGTAAAAAATTTAAACTAGATTTTGGGGAGTTAGACATTTTAAGAGATAGGGATACGAAAAAAATTTACATTGTTGATGTCAATAAAACTGCTTGGGGTCCGCCAGATAAGATTTCACTTGAGGATGGAAAAAAAGCTATTGCACTTATTAATGACAAGTTTAGAAAAAGCTATTTAATCTAACCCTCCCTATTAATTTAGAGAGGGTAAAATAAATATTACTAATCAATTATAACTTCGTAAATAGCAGTTGAACCCGAAAGTTCATAGGCTCCAATCAATAAAGGAGTTCCTTTTCTGACATGATAAAGTGGAGGTGTCTTGTCGGCAGGTATAAAAACTAATGATTCAGGAGATATGTCACCACCAGTTTGTTTTGTACCATCTCCAAAAAAGTTTCTACCATTAAAATATCCAAGAAATTTTGGTTTTACCATACCAGTAATATCGTACATCATGATACCGCCCTGTCTTTCAAGACCTACAAAAGCTATTGTTCTTCCATCAATTTCTCCAACTGTAAGAGCCTCTGGCTCTGCACCTTTATCGTCACTTCTGTCATCAAAAGATCCCGCATCCTCATTCCAGTTAAAAAAACCTGAAAACGCTGTTCTAACAGCAATATCATTACCGCTATCATAAATAATTTGTCCGGTATTACCGTCTAAAATTGAAAAAGATCTTCCGCCGTAGGTATAGATTTCTTCATAAAAACCGTCACCATCAGCATCTCCCATAGTAGTAGTTGTTTTTAACCTACCGAGATTTGATTTTTTTTGTAGCTCTGAAGCATTAGGAAAGACTGAAGGGTCTAAAGTTAAATCAGCGACCCTTACCTCTTCTGAGAATCCATCGTAATCTTTTGCATCTCCCTCATTAGCCATTAAAACATAATCATACATTTCACCATTAATCTCTTTACTGACAACTACCATGGTGTCTGGTTGATACATTCCTTTAACCGGCCAAGGCTGTATATTAACTCTGTTATCCTTATTCGAAGCATCAAGAGCGGACTGAGACCAATCTTTATAGCCTAAACCAAAGTAATCAGTAACTATGCCCAAACTAATATCTATCTTTGCAATAACGTTATTTTCTTGAAGAGCTACATAAGCTCTTTTAGAGTCACCGCTAACTGCTATAAACTCTGGTTCAGCATCATACAAAAAAGATGATCCAGGTTTTACAATTCTGCCACCCTCTGGAGCCCCATTGTAATAAAAGTTTATATTTCTGATTTTATCTTCACTAGGGCCAACAAACCATTTGTTTAAATCAATAATTGAAACAGATCCTTTGGGATCAACAGTGTAGTCATCATTTGGCTCACCCTCATTGGCGACCAATGCATATTTCCCATCCGGAGTAAATACAACATTATCAGGCAGCGCACCTACTGAGTACCCAAAAGCCAATTTTAATGTATTAAGATTATAGAACAAAACAGCACCATTGTCTTGTTTGTCTTCTGCCTCGATTGCTAAAGCAAGCAAACCTGCTTGTTCTGAAACAGCAACACTGTTTATTCCACCAACACCTGCTCTTGGTTTGATTGAAATTAATTTTTCTGTATATGGTAATCTTGTAATATCTAAAACATCTATAGATTTTGTTAGATTGTTTGTTACAAATATTCTGTTTCTTTGAGAGTCGTAAGCTAAAATTTCTGATCCACCTTCGTCCCATGAAAAAGTTGAATAGCCTGAGATTTTATTAAGTTCCAATGCATTTACATTGAAAAAAACAAAGCTTAAAAGCATTGATAATAATAATTTCATTATTTTTTCTCCAAATACCAAAGAATATTAGATTTATTGATTATGTAATTTTAATTAAAAAAATATTAATCTAATATTAAAATTTTCTAATTAGGTTATAAAGCTGTTCAGTTTTGCCTGATTTTGGTACTTTTTGAATAGACGAAACCTTTTTTTGCTCTGCCAATGTTAAAGATTTAAGATCAAGCTGTTTTAATAAAAAAGAAGAACCCTTAGTTATAGAGTATAAAAAATTTAATACACACCCAATCTGATAAGCTAACTTTTTTTCGTCACTTGATAAATAAGATAAATAGGTACTTAATTCTTTTTCAATAACCCTTTGGTCTAAGATATTTTTCGTGTGCCTTAAATACACTAAATATGCAATAAATACTTTTTCTGATTGTTCTATTCCTACTAGAGGACTATTTAATATTAGGTTGAATGCATAAGAAGCTCTAATTTTGGCTGTTTGCTCCCATCCCAAATCTGAAATAATGCATGAGAGTTTTATTACTCTCAGTTGGTTAGGGGACATTTTTAAATTTATAAATTTTAAATAAACATTTTTAATCCAAGCAAAAGTCTTTTTATTAAATATTAAAAAACGACATCTACTTTTAGCTATTAATTCTAAAGAAATTTCAGTTGGATCTAAAAGCCTTTGCTTTTTGGGAAGATTTTCGTAAATGAAACCCTCTCTAATCCCGTATCTTGGATAAATAAACTGCTCGCAGTTTGATAATTTTAACACCTTGTCCAATACTTCTATTGCAATATGAATATGTTTTATTCTGTCGACAGAAATTTTCGGAATTTTTTGTAGGTCGTCAATCCCAATTTTTTGTAATTCTGATTTTAATTCATAAAAATTTTTCCGAGAGATACTCAAGTTGTGTATTTCATTAAAGGGCAATTTATTAAAATAAATATAACATCTTGCAATTGTCCTAAATGCTCCACCAATTAAATAGAAGATTTTTTGATTTTTATGTTTTGAATTTATTTCTTTGTTAATTTTTTTATGCTCTTTATGTTCTTTAGTGAAGTTTAATATACCCAAAGGAAAAGAAGATATATTTTTAATTTTATGTGGTGTTATTTGTGCTAATTCAAGACTGCCACCTCCCATATCAATAATGGTCCCATTGGCCCTAGGTATTGCAGAACGAACGCCTAGTGTGGCATAGGAGGCCTCTTGTCTTCCAGATAAAGTTAAAACTTTTCCCTTAAAAACTTTTTGTATCTTATTTGTAATTTGTTTTTTGTTAGAAGCATTTCGAATTGCTGCAGTACACAAAGCGACAGAGTGGTTAGGTTTTATTTCTTCAATTATTGAGTTAAAAAAAATTATTGAGTTGATACATTTTTTTTCAGCCTCTTTGCTGATCAATTTTGTTTTTGGAAGGTATTCACCTAACCCACAAAAAAATTTTTTATTATAGAGCACATCAGGGCTTCTCATATTGCCCCTAAATACACACAATCTTACTGAATTTGACCCTATATCTATTACTGCAATAGAATCTTTTTTATTAAGCATATTATATTGCATATATTTAACAGATGATTGAAAAAAAACTATTTTTATTACGTCACGCTAAATCCTCTTGGAAAAATTTAGAATTAGACGATCATGAAAGACCATTATCTGAGAGGGGGATTTTTAGTTGCAAAGTAATGGCAACGCATATTTTTAAAAAACTAAATTTTAAAGATATCTCAATTTTTTCATCGAATTCAAAAAGAACACAAGAGACTTGCAAAAAAATATTTAAAGACTCAATTAAAGTTAATTTTGAAAGTGAACTATATACTTTCAACTTTAACGATTTAATTAAATGGATAAAAAAAATTAAAATTAACAAAAATTTAATGATAGTAGGTCATAATCCAGCTTTGATTGATTTAATTAACTATATTGCAAAAGATAAAATAATAAAATTTCCAACATGTGCATTTTGCGAGATTAATCTATATATTAATTCCTGGAGTGAGATAAAAAAAAATACTGGTGAAATTAAAGAACTACAATTAGTAAAAAGACTTAAAAGTTATAATTACAAGAATGAATAAGTATTTTAATAGAGAAATATCCTGGCTAAAATTTAATGAGAGAGTAAATGAATTATCCTATGATAAAAACGTCCCAATTTTAGAACGACTAAATTTTATAAGTATTGCTGCATCAAACTTAGATGAATTTTTTTCAGTAAGAGTGGCTGGATTAATTGAACAGTTAAAACTCACTCCTAATAAAAAAAGTTTTGATGGAATGAAGATTGAGGATCAAATTAAAATTGTTGACTCATTAACAAGAGGTTTGATTAAAAGGCAAAATGAATCGTATGGTCAAATTGAAAAAGAATTAAAAAAAAATAAAATCTATATTTTAAGAGATAAGTTTTTAAAAAAACATTTGTCCCACATAAAAAATTATTATTTGAATGAAATTATTTCGATTCTGACACCAATTACAGTTGATAGCACACACCCTTTGCCCTTTATACCAAATTTAAGTTTGTGTCTTATCGCTAAAATTAAAAATAAAAAATCAAAAAAAGAATTTATCTCAGTTATGAGAGTATCAGATTTAAAACAACGCTTTCTTAAAATTATTGATAAACAGGGTATTTATTTTTATCCCGTAGAGTCAATAATTAACAATTATGTTGGGGATGTATTCCATGATTTTGATGTTATTGATACAAATCTATTTCGCGTAATAAGGGACAGTGATTTAGAGGTTTTGGAGGAGGCAGACGATCTTATCAGAGAGTTTAAAAAACTTGTCAGGGAAAGAAAAAGAGGACAGGTAATCAGATTAGATGTTCAAAAAAGTCTTAATAATAATTTTAAATCATTCATCATTAACGAGTTGAATGTATCTGAAAATGAAATTTTTGAATACGAAGATCTACTGGGGTTCGACCAATTATCAGAAGTCTTTGGAAATATAAAAAACAAGAATTTAAATTATAAAAAATTTAAACCTCGTTTCCCACAGCGAATAAATGATTTTGGCGGTGATTGTTTTGCAGCAATCAAAAAAAAGGATTTAGTTGTACACCACCCTTTTGAGTCTTTTAATGTTGTTGTTAGTTTTTTAGATCAAGCATCAAACGACAAAAACGTTGTGGCAATTAAGCAAACTTTGTATCGTACTAGCGATCAATCGCCAATCATTGATGCACTCATTCGTGCTGCTGATGCTGGTAAATCTGTAACAGCAGTTGTTGAGTTAAAAGCAAGGTTTGATGAAGAAAAAAATCTACAGTGGGCATCAAATTTGGAAAAAGCTGGAGTTCAAGTAGTGTATGGTTTTTTAAATCTAAAAATTCATGCAAAAGTTTCCTTAGTTACTAGAAGAGAAAAAAAAAATTTAGTCCATTACGTTCACTATGGTACTGGTAACTATCATCCTCAAACAGCAAAGGTTTATACAGATCTATCATTTTTTACTTGTAATAAAGATCTAGCATCTGATGCTATAAAATTATTTCATTATATGAGTAGTTACAACATGGCAAAAGATTTTAAACGAATATCTTTCTCTCCATATAACTTAAGACAAAAACTATACGAACATATTGACTACGAAATAGGTTTATCAAAAATTAAAAAGCCAGCTAACATATGGATCAAGATGAATAATTTAGTTGATCAAGAAATAATTAACAAACTTTACGAAGCATCTAAAGCAGGAGTGAAAATTACTTGTTTAATTAGAGGTATCTGCTGCTTAGTTCCTGGTGTTAAAGGAATGTCAGAAAACATAGAAGTTAAAAGTATTGTAGGAAGATTTTTAGAGCATTCACGTGTAGTTTGTTTCGGAAAAGGCAATAAACTACCCAGTAAAAAAGCAAAAATTTATATTTCATCTGCTGACTGGATGACTAGAAATTTTGACAGGCGCGTGGAAACATTAGTTCCTATCGATAACAAAACTGTTCACGAACAAATTTTATATCAAATTATGTACACTGCCATTAACGATAATCAAAATACTTGGATACTCGACTCAGATGGAAATTATCAAAAAATAAACTCTAAACTAAAAATAGACTCACATAAATATTTTATGACCAACCCTAGTCTCTCAGGGAGAGGCACTGCTGCCAAAAAGGTCTATAAAAAAATAGAAAAACAATAAAATGTTATTTGTATTTTCTATTGCTGTTCTCTCATTAAACTTATTTTTGTTTTTTAGTACTTCAATTAATATTTTTTTAATATCAATTATTTCTCAGAGTTTAGTTTATTTCATTTCTTATTATTTCTTTGAGAGCTATCTTGAAAAAAAAACTTTTGACCTAAGAAAATCTGACAATATGTTATTTACAAAAGTCCGAAATATTTTAGAAGAGGCTCTTTTAGACAAAGAAAGACGCATCGAAGTTGGTGACAAACAAAGTTTGGAGTATCAAGACATTCTTAACTCCTTAGACCTCTCAATAGTTATTATAGATTACGATTATAATATCATATTCGTTAATAATATTTTCAAAGAGACATTTAATTTAGAAAATGCAGATAACCTTAAAATAGGTTTAAGAGACTTATCTTTGTCTGAAAATCTAAGTAACGCACTTAAAACTAAATCAAAAAAAAATTTTGAGTGGAACAGATTAATACCAAATGACCGATATTACGACGTTACAGGATTTCCAATTAACGATTTTTTTTGCGTTGCTTTTAAAGACATTACTGCAATTAAAAATCTTGAGATGGTAAGAACTGACTTCGTAGCTAATGTAAGTCACGAATTAAAAACTCCACTCTCTTCAATAATAGGATATTTAGAAACACTTTTAACTGTTGACGATGAAAAAAATAAAAAAAAATTTATTTCAATTATTCAAGATCAGTCAAATCGAATGAACTCTTTGATTGATGATCTATTAAGTTTAAGTTCCATCGAGAATAAAAAAACTAATGAGAATGACCAATTTTGTAATTTATTAAATACCGTTAAAATTGGAATAAACTCATTGGAGTCAAAAATTTTAAAGAAAAAAATAAATGTTGATATTAATTTAGACCAATCTCTTTTAGTTGGATGTCCTCATGAAGAATTTATTCAAGTGGTTGTCAATATCGTTAACAACGCTGTTAAATATTCAAAAGATGGTGCTAAAATTTTAATTAAAGCTCGTGAAAAAATGAATACTAGCAATATGACTGAATATGTCGAAATTTCCTTCAAGGATAATGGCATAGGCATTGCAGAAGAGCACATCTCAAGGCTTACCGAGAGATTTTACAGAGTGGACAGTGCTCGATCCAAAGAGGTTGGTGGTACTGGATTAGGCCTTTCAATTGTGAAACATATTTTGAATAAAAACATGGGTTTTATTGACATAAAAAGTGAAGTTGGAAAAGGCTCAGAGTTTTTAATCACAATTCCAAAGCATGCTTAATAAAACTTTAACATATTTGTAACATAAGATTTACTTCTAATGGATATTTTTAGCTCAATTTAAACAACATAAAGGAACTTAACTATGAAAAAATCTATGTTAACTTTTCTTGCTCTAGCAGTAAGCGTACTTTTCTCTGCTGAAACTTTTGCAAGAGATCAAATTAATATTGTTGGCTCATCAACAGTATACCCATATGGAACAGTAAACGCACAAAGACTCGGCGAGTCAGGTTTTAAAACCCCCACTTACAATCCAATTGGAACTGGTGGTGGAATGAAAGCATTTTGTGCTGGTGTGGGAGTTGAATTTCCAGATATTACTGGAGCGTCACGACCAATGAAAGCTAAAGAAGCTAAATTATGTCTTGAAGCCGGTGTAACAAACGTAATTGAAGTGATGTGGGCTAATGACGGTATTACTTTTTCTCACTCCAACGAAGCAGAACCTTTTTCTCTAACAAGAGAAGAAATCTTTACAGCTATGGCTGCAAAAGTTGTTGTTGATGGTGAAGTGGTCGAAAATCCATATCAAACTTGGAACGAAATTAACCCAAGCCTTCCTGCATATAAAATTGAAGTATTAGTAGCTCCTCCAACCTCAGGAACAAGAGATGCATTTGATGGTAAAGTAATGGAAGCTGGATGTACATTAGAAGCAGTAACTGGCAGTGACGATGGATGTACTGATTACAGAGAAGATGGAAAAATCATCGAGATGGGTGAGAATGACACTCTTATTGTTCAAAAACTAGTTGAGGATCCAGAACGTTTTGGTTACTTTGGTTATTCTTATCTAAAAGACAACGGAGATAAATTACAACCATCTACTGTTGAGGGAGTAGTACCATCTGCTGAATCCATTGCAACTTATGAGTATCCAATGGCAAGACCTCTTTTCATATACTTAAAAGCAGATCACATCGGGGTTGTACCTGGCATTCAGGAGTTTGCACAAATGATGGTAAGTGATGAAGCAATTGGTGATAACGGTTACCTAACAAAAATTGGTGCTGCACCTATGGTACCAGACCTTATCAATAGAGTAAGAAACGTTACTGACAGCTTAGATGCAATGGGATTTGATATTGCAGCATGTGCTGAAAAAAAACATCCATTAAAAGATGCTGGTTACGCTTTTTCAAGCGGACTTTGTAAGTAAGCATTAATTAATTATCTTATTTTTAGGGGCAAGATTTCTTGCCCCTAAGACAAAATCAGTTTATAGAGGAATAGGACAGTATGCTTTATTTATCACTTGTTTTTGTTTTTATACTTTCTTACTCTTTTTACTTCTATGGTAAAAAAAGAGCATTAAGCCTAAAATTTAAAAAAAATGAAAATCTTTCCTCTCTTCCAGATTATTATGGATATTACGTTGTCCTTTTAGTTTTTTTTCCAGCAATAATTATTTGGTTCTTTTTACTTATTTTTAAATCAAACTTTCAAGAGATGTTTGTAATGTCCCCTGTGTTATTTCCAGATGTCGCTACATGGAGCTCTGGAAAATTCGGTTTAATTATGAATAAGATTAGCAACCTATCTATAATTGTTAATTTACCAGAAATTGATTTGACCGTAGGCGATAAATCAATTTTAAAAATGGCCAGTGAGAGTGAGATAATTGCAGCAAAAAATTTAGCAAATTTTGACAAGATCTACGGATGGTCGAATTTAACTCTATTTATTATTCTACCTGTGCTTTTAGGATTTTTGGCTACGAAATCAATATCAGGAAAACTAAATGCACAGCCAATTGTTGAGAAAATAATTTCATATGTTATCAAGGGCAGTTCTTATATTGCAATATTCATTACTTTTGGAATCTTCTTTTCTCTTGTTTTCGAGGCCATTAATTTTTTTCGGTACGTAAATTTTATGGACTTTTTCTTTAATACGGCATGGAATCCCAATAGAGCTTTTGTTATCAATGCATCAGAAGGCTTCGATCAAGAGGCTTTAAAAGAGGCTTTTGGTTTTGTACCTTTGCTTACCGGAACGCTTTTAATTGCATCTGTTGCCATGTTAGTCGCTGTTCCTTTAGGACTGCTAACAGCAATTTATTTAGCAGAGTATGCGTCATCAAAAGTAAGAGATATAGCTAAACCAATAATTGAAATTCTTGCTGGCATACCCACAGTTGTTTATGGATTTTTTGCTGCTTTATCACTGGCACCTTTCATAAAAGATGTCGGTGAAGGCGTTGGATTACCGGTGTCCGCTGAAAGTGCTCTAGCTGCAGGTTTAGCGATGGGTGTTATGATCATACCTTTTGTTTCCTCTCTTAGTGACGATGTCATAAAAGCAGTTCCTCAATCTTTAAGAGAGGGTTCTTATGCAATTGGAGCAACTAAATCAGAAACTATTAAAAAAGTAATTTTACCAGCAGCTCTAGCTGGAATAATGGGCTCATTTTTATTAGCTATATCTAGGGCAATAGGTGAGACAATGATTGTCGTTATGGCCGCCAGCCTAAGAGCAAATCTTACTTTTAATCCCTTGGAGCCAGCGACTACAATAACAACACAGATTGTTACAAGTTTGATAGGAGATGTCGAGTTTGATAATCCAAAAACCTTAGTTGCTTTTGCTTTAGGCCTAACTTTATTTGTAATGACATTAATTCTTAATATTGCTGCTATAACAATAGTAAAAAAGTACAGAGAAAAATATGAGTAGTTTAGAAAAGAGACTTGCAGCAGAGAAACGTTTCAAATTTTATGGAATGTTTGCGATGACTCTCTCTTTGTTCTTCGTGCTTATTTTAATGTATAAAATTTTTTCTACCGGCAGTGGTGCTTTTGTTAGAACAACTATTAATGCTGATGTTTATTTTGACCCAAATTTTATAGAGGTTTCTAGTAACTCCTCCAAAAAAGAAATAATGAAAGCATCTTATGTTGATCTTGCTGATCAAGTGATTAACCAAAACCATCCTGGATTAGATGAAGAAAATTTTATTAAAGTCAGAGAAATGTACACAAGAAAATTTGATTATCAGCTGAGAGATTATATTGCAAACAATCCAAATGTAATTGGAAAAACTGTCAATTTAGATATATCTGCCTCATCAGATCTTGACCAAATTGTCAAAGGAAACTATCCAAGAAATGTTCCCGAAGCACAACGAAAAATAAATGATTATCAACTTTCTATCTTAGACTCTTTAGACTCCAAAGGTAAAATGTCTAAGACATTCAATTTTTGGTTTTTCACAAATGGAGACTCAAGAGATCCAGAAACAGCCGGAATACTTGGAGCACTTATGGGGTCTTTTTATGCTTTATTGATCTGTTTTAGTTTTGCTTTTCCAATCGGACTTTTGGCTTCTGTGTACTTAGAGGAATTTGTTAAACCAGGAAAAATAACTGACATTATTGAAGTAAATATAAATAACCTTGCGGCGGTTCCCTCTATTGTTTACGGACTTTTAGGCTTAGGTATGCTAATTGGAGTTTTTGGGATGCCATATCAAGTCCCTTTAGTTGGAGGATTAGTTTTAGGTTTTATGACTTTACCAACAATTATTATAGCATCTAGGGCATCGCTCAGAGGCGTCCCCCCTTCAATTAGAGAGGGAGCACTTGCTGTGGGGGCTACTAAAATGCAAACTGTATTTCATCATGTAATCCCTTTATCTTTGCCAGGTACTCTTACTGGAACAATTATTGGAATGGCACAAGCTTTGGGTGAGACAGCCCCTTTATTATTGGTAGGTATGGTTGCTTTTGTGATGGAAATACCGGGAGGGGCATTCGACCCTGCCACTGGTCTTCCTTCACAAATATATCTATGGTCTGAGAGCGCTGAAAGAGGTTTCCTCGAAAAAACATCTGCAGGAATAATGCTACTTTTATCTTTTTTGATTATAATGAATACTGTGGCAGTGTTGGTAAGAAGAAAATTGGAGGTGAAATGGTAGATCAAAACAGCAATTATGCTTTGCAAACAAGTGAGGTATATGTCCACTATGGAAAAAAAATGGCAATCAATAACGTTGCTCTTAATTTTCCAAAAAATGAAGTAACTTCTCTTATAGGACCCTCAGGTTGTGGTAAGTCGACATTTTTGCGATGTTTAAACCGTATGAATGATGTAATAGATATTTGTAATGTTAAAGGTAAGTTTTTGTTGAATGGCAATGTTGATATATATAGCCCTGATATACAGGTAGAAACTCTTCGCGAAAAAGTTGGAATGGTTTTTCAAAAACCCAATCCTTTTCCAAAAACTATTTATGAAAATGTTGCCTACGGACCAAAAATTCATGGTATTGCTTCTTCTCAAAATGAATTAGATGAAATAGTAAAAGACTCACTTCACAGAGCGGGTCTTTATGAAGAGGTAAAAGATAGAATGGATGATATTGCTACCGGTTTATCAGGAGGACAACAGCAAAGATTGTGCATTGCAAGAGCGATTGCTATAAGACCGGAAATCATTTTGATGGACGAACCTTGTTCTGCATTAGATCCAATAGCAACCGCAAAAATAGAAGATTTAATTAACGAATTGAAAGAAAATTACACAATTATTATAGTAACTCATTCTATGTCTCAAGCATCACGAGTATCATCTAAAACTGCGTTTTTTCATTTAGGTAACCTTGTCGAATATGGAGAAACTGGTAAGATATTTACAAAACCTGATAAAGAACAAACAAATGACTACATAACTGGAAGGTTTGGTTAAAATGGAAACAGCACACACAGATAAAAACTTTGAACAAAAGTTAAATCATCTTACAGATAATTTAATTAAAATGAGTAATATTGTTGAGAAACAAATTGAAATTGCAGTAAATGTTATTAAATCTAAAGACTCATCTGATGCACAGACAACACAGAATCTTGATGAACAAGTTGATGAAGTGGAAAGAGATGTTAGGGATTTAAGTTTCGAAATTATGACTTTACATAGACCCGTTGCCAGTGATTTAAGACTAGTTTTCACTGCCCTCAAAGTTTCAAAAGAGCTTGAGAGAATGGGAGATCACTCTAGAAATTTAGCAAAAAGAGCTATTTCAATTTCTTCTTCATTTGACGAGGATTTAACGGACCAAATGCATAATTTAGGTAAAGGTGTCCAAAAAATGGTTAATCAAACACTTGAGAGTTTTTTTAAAAAAGATGAGGTACAGGCAAGGATCTCATGGAATCAAGATGCAGAAATTGACAGGCAGTACAAATCTTTATTATCTGATTTAATAGAAAGAATGCACAATAAAGAAACAAGTGTTGTTGATGAAGGCACTAAGCCAATTTTAATTGCAAAGTCCTTAGAAAGAATAGGTGATCATGCTACTAACATAGCTGAAGAGGTCATTTTTAACATTACAGGTCATTATATTGATTTAAAAAAATCTGATTTTGAATGACAGACAAGATTTTAGTTGTAGAGGATGAAAAACCAATCTCAGAATTAATTGGATTTCATTTAGAACAACAAAACTACCAAATAAAATTTTCATACGACGGAGAATCTGCAATCCAAGAGATCGAACATTGGCTGCCTGATTTAATTTTATTAGATTGGATGCTACCAAATATATCGGGCATTGAAGTTTTAAAGAGAATTAAAAGAAAAGATAATCTAAAAAAAATTCCAATTATAATGTTAACAGCTAAAGGTCAAGAGGATGATAAAATTAGAGGTTTTGAATTAGGTGTGGAGGATTATGTAACCAAACCTTTTCTTCCAAGTGAGATCCTTGCTAGAATTAAATCATTACTTAAAAGAACAAAAGCAAGAGAAGAGAACGACTCACTCAAGTTTCATGATATTAACATTAATCTTACCAACAGAAGGGTATCAAGGGGTGAGAGAAAATTAAATTTAGGACCGACTGAATTTAATCTTTTAAAATTTTTTATTGAAAATAAAGGTAGAGTCTATTCTAGGCAGCAACTATTGGATAATGTTTGGTTAAATGACGCTTACGTTGAACCTAGAACAGTTGATGTTCACATAAGAAGACTCAGAAAAGAGCTGAATTTACCAGGAGAAAAAGATTTCATTCGAACAGTTAGATCCGCTGGCTACTCTATCGATTCAGAAAATTAAAATGATTAAAATTCTTGTACTTTGTACAGGTAACTCTTGTCGATCAATTATAACAGAGGGGCTTTTAAACCATTATGGTAAAGACTTTTTTAATGCTTATAGTGCAGGAAGCCACCCTGCAGGATATGTGCATCCATTAAGTATCAAAACATTAGAAAAAAATAAAATTTTCCTAGACAATTTTAAAAGTCAATCATGGAATGATTTTTCAGATATTAATTTTGATTTGGTTATTACTGTGTGTGATAATGCAGCTGGAGAAACTTGCCCCCTGTATCTCAAAAATACATTAAAGGCACATTGGGGTGTAGCTGATCCTGCAAAATTTAAAGGCACTGAAGAGGAAGCTGAGATAGAATTTTTAAAAGTATTCAATGTTCTTAAAAAAAGATGTCTTGCACTAGTTCAAAATTATAAGCAAAACAACTTATTAAATATCGATCAAATAAAAGAAATTGGAAATTTAATCTAAATTTAACTTTAATTTAATATAAATGATTATTTTATTAGGTGGAAGATTGGCATTTCCCCTGTGACTGAAACATAGACCTCCTCTACTTGTAGAAAAATCATGTCAATCTTCCCAAATTAATTAAATAAACCTAAGAATAAAACTATTCCATAGGCTGTTAGAGATAAAAAAATTGCAGCAGAGCCCAAATCTTTAGCTTTCTTTATTTTGTTTGACTTATCCATAGTAATTTTATCACAGGTATATTCTATTGCAGTGTTTAGAGCCTCAATACTAAGTATGAGCAAAGGTAAAATTATCAGCCAAAGTATGAACAAAAGAGCCGGTTGAAAAATTACGATGTATAGAGCAGACAAGGGAAGCAATAATAGCTCTCTTCTTGCTGCTTTTTCTTGAAGGAGAATTTTTAGGCCTTCAATTGAACACCAAAAAGCATCTACTATATTTTTATTTTTAAAATCCATATCTGAAGTTTAACTACTTATGTGAAGTTTTTGTTAAATCTTGACTTTTTATTTTCAATTAACCTTTTTTTAACTCTCCATCTAAGATTGCTTCGAACAATATATCCAATACAGTTTTGAGACCCACATCGACACGGGTGATCCTCGAAACAAAACATGTCATATCCATAGTCGTAGGACAGCTCCTCGCCTTTCTTAATATCTTTAATTGCGCTAATCCATATTTTTCCTTTGATGATATCAGTTTCACAATTAGGGTCGCAGGAATGATTAATATATTTTGCTAAATTCCATGTTACTTTTCCATTGATGTCGTATTTTTGATTCAGTGTAAAAATGTAAACAGACCCGACTGTTTTAGCCCTTTTGTTTGCCTCTATGTGAACATCAGCAATCTTGTCGGATTGAGCTTTAGTTATCTTTAACCCGCGATATTCAATGATTCTAGTGCCAGCACTGATATCAGCTTTTGCAAAAAGACCAGATGCATGAATTTTAGAATTTTTTCTAATATAAAGCTTTTGTGAAGAGCCCATTTAATAAAACTTTAACAATCCTCAATACTATCAATCGTAGATATATCTATTTTTAGATTCTATGCAAATCAAAAAACATCGATCCATATTCATTTCAGACATTCATATTGGCATACGTGCTTCAAAAGTAAAGGAGCTCTTACACTTTTTAAAATATAATGATTGTGATCATCTTTATTTACTTGGAGATATTATAGACGGATGGCGTCTAAAAAAAAATTGGTTTTGGAATCCTGATTTTAATACTTTCATACAAAAAGTTTTACGAAAAGCACGCTCAGGTACCAAAGTCTATTATATACCTGGAAACCATGATGAAGTTTTTTCAGATTATTGTGGTTTTTCATTTGCAAACATTAAAGTTCGAAAAAATAGAATTCATACAACAGCGAACAATAAAAGACTTCTCTTAATGCATGGGCATGAATTTGATGGAATAGTTCTAAATTCAAAATGGTTAGCAAAGATAGGTGCCGTCCTTTATGACTACTCTGTTTGGTTTAATAATATTTTAAATTTCTGTCGAAGAAAACTTGGTCTTTCGTATTGGTCTTTATCAGGATATTTAAAAACACGAGTAAAAGATGCTCAACGATATATTGAAAATTTTGAAAATGCATGTCTTGAGAGAATAAAAAAAAATAATTGTGATGGAATTGTTTGTGGTCATATTCACCATCCCCAAATAAAAAAAATTGGTGACAAGACATATCATAATCTAGGAGATTGGGTAGATAGCTGTAGTGCAATGGTTGAGGACTTTAAAGGCAACTTGGAGTTAGTCTTTTGGAATGAAAAAAAAATCCAGTCTTTAGAAAAACAAACTCTTAATAAGGTATCTGTAGCTTGAAATTATTATTAGTAACAGATGCATGGAAACCTCAGGTAAACGGCGTCGTCCGTTCTTATCTGAATACCATACCGGAATTGGAAAAAATGGGTATGCAGGTAGAAGTAATACACCCTGAGTTATTTAAAGTTCGCTTTGGCCTTCCTTCGTATAATGAGATTAAAGTTGTGATTACTCGCAAAAAAACATTGAAAAATATGATGGATCAGATCAATCCTGATCATATTCACATTGCTACAGAGGGGCCCCTAGGTTTTTTGGCCAGAAAAATATGTCTTTCAGAAAAAATTATTTTTACAACTTCATTTCATACTCGTTTCCCTGAGTATATTCAACAACGTATAAAAATACCTGCAAGTTTCTTTTACTTCTTCATAAAGCATTTTCACAATAAAGCGAAAAAAGTTCTTGTTCCTACCCCATCCATGCAGGCCGAATTAATAAATATGAATTTTAAAAATACCGTTGTTTGGTCAAGAGGTGTCGATCATCAAAAATTTGGCAACTATCAAAAATTAGACTTAGGCCCGGGACCAATATTTTCTTATATCGGTCGAGTGGCTACTGAAAAAAATATTCAAGCTTTTTTAGATTTAGATTTAGAAGGTACTAAAGTTGTCGTTGGCGATGGACCACAGTTAAATAAACTAAAAAAAAAATATACAGATATAAAATTTGTTGGTTACCAGTTTGGCCAGAATTTAGTGAATTACTATGCTAGTTCAGATGTAATGGTTTTCCCTAGCAAGACTGATACCTTTGGAAATGTGGTAACTGAGGCAAATGCAACCGGCACACCAGTCGCTGCTTATGATGTAACAGGTCCTAAAGATATTATTGTTAATGGGGTCAACGGTTTTATTGGTGATAACTTAAAAGATAATGTTTTGAATTGTTTGACTATCGATCGAAAAAAATGTCAAGAATATACAAAAAAATTTAACTGGTATGAGTGTTCCAAGGTTTTTTATGATAATATTGTGGCTTGAACTTTACACATACTCTGTCTGATTCTAAAAATTGGATTATCAATCATAAAGACCAACTAGAGATTAATTGGAGTGAAAAAGATATTGAGCTTCACCTCAATAAAGAAACAAGTTTTAATATTTATCTTCTAGATCAAACTAACGTCAAAGGTGCTTTGATAGGACATTTTTTATATCAAGATCAAAAGGTCAGTGAATTTGAAATTTTACATATTGCTGTTTTGCCTGAATTTAGAAACCAAGGGTTGGGAAGAATGATTTTAGAAGAGCTTGAAAAACAACTCAAAAGTACCGGAAAATCATTTAAAATCTTTCTGGAAGCGAGTGCTATTAATAATTTTGCTATTAAACTTTATGAAAAATTAGGCTATAAAGCCTACAATGAAAGAAAAAACTATTACCGGAGTAAGTCTATAAACGCTCCAAATACGCAAGACGCAATTTTGTTTGCAAAATCCCTTAATGCTATCAAATAAGAAATTTTATATTAGAACATTTGGTTGTCAGATGAATGTTTATGACTCTGATAAAATGAAAGATATTTTTCTATCGCATAATATTAATCAAACCGATGACTTTCAAAATGCAGACTATGTAGTTTTAAATACTTGCCACATCCGTGAAAAGGCAACAGAAAAAACATTTTCAGATTTAGGAAAAATTCATAAAAAAGGAAAAGAAGATCAAAAAGTTATTGTTGCCGGCTGTGTAGCTCAAGCTGAAGGTGAATTAATTCAAAAAAGGGCACCTTACGTGGACTTAGTGATCGGACCACAATCTATTCAGTCATTAAATAAATTTTTAGATAAAAATAACTTACCTAAGACATCTATCACTGAATTTGATGTGATTGAAAAATTTGACACGCTCAATCATATTAAAACGAATACATCGAATAAATCTGCATTTGTGACTATCCAAGAAGGCTGTGATAAGTTTTGTCATTTCTGTGTTGTTCCTTATACAAGGGGGTCAGAATACTCAAGAACAGTTAAGGAAATCTCTGATGAGGTTAAATCTTTAATTGATCAGGGTGTGGTGGAATTCACACTTCTAGGTCAAAATGTTAATGCCTATCATGGTTTAGACACTCAAGGTCAATCAAATAATCTAGCATCTCTTATTAACAGTATTAGTTTAATAGATGGAGTTGAAAGAATTACTTATTCTACAAGTCACCCTGTGAATATGACTGATGATCTAATTTCCCTTCATGGTGAAAACTCTAAACTTATGCCCTATCTTCACCTTCCTGTTCAATCAGGTTCCGACAAAGTTTTAAAATTAATGAATAGAAAACATACCAGGGATTATTATTTTGAAATTATCGAAAAGGTTAGAAAAGTAAAACCCGATATAGCACTTTCCTCGGACTTTATTATTGGTTTTCCTGGAGAAACAGACAAAGATTTTGAAGACACAATCGATCTAATTGAAAAGGTTAAATACATGAATTCTTACTCTTTTAAGTACAGCCCAAGACCAGGTACGCCTGCGGCTGATCGTGAAGAAATAGATCAAGTAATTCTCGACGAGCGTTTAAAGATCACACAAGATTTACTCAATGAACAACAAATTGAATACAACAACCAGTTCGTAAAAAAGACAGTGCAAGTATTAATTGATGGTGCTGGTAAACACACAGGACAAATCAAAGGCAAGTCACAATTTAATCAAAGTGTAGCCCTGCAGGGAGAAAAAGAAATAATAGGTCAAATAATTCCTGTGCAAATCAAAGAGGTTTTAACACACTCATTATTGGGAGAAAAAATTTAGTTGAGTCCTGTAAATATTTCTTCCCATCAAAAACAACTCGAGTTTGAGGATAATCAATTTCTATCAAGCCTATTTGGTTACCACGATAAAAATTTAAAGGTCTTAGAGAATAAATTTAAAGTAAAGCTATACACTCGAGGCAACCTTTTATCTATAAAAGGTAATAGAGATCCAGTTGAAAAAGCCTACTTTATTATTCAAGGCTTATATCAAAAATTGAAGAACAACGATATTTCTGCAGAAGAAATAGAAAACAATATTGATTTAGCAAAACCTACATATATCAAAGAACAAATCGAACAAGATCAGAAATTTCAAATCAATACAAAATTAAAAACAATTTATCCCAAGACTAAAAACCAAGAGCTCTTTTTAAAAGAAATGAGATCAAAAGATGTCGTTTTTGCTGTTGGTCCAGCGGGAACAGGAAAAACTTACTTAGCTGTTGCATACGCAGTTAGTCTTTTTGTAGAAGGAAAAATTAATCGATTAATATTATCAAGACCAGCAGTTGAAGCGGGTGAACGATTAGGCTTTTTACCTGGAGATATGAAAGAGAAAATTGACCCCTATTTACGACCACTTTATGATGCCTTGTATGAGATGATGCCAGGTGAAGAAATTGACCGAAAAATGGTAAATAATCTTATAGAAATAGCTCCACTTGCCTTTATGAGAGGAAGAACATTAAATAAATCCTTTATCATTTTAGACGAAGCACAAAACACCTTATCGACACAGATGAAAATGTTCTTAACTAGATTAGGACAAAACTCAAAAATGGTTATCACTGGAGATTTAAGTCAAAAAGATTTACCCGATAATGCAAAAAGTGGAATGCAGGATGCAATGGAAAAATTAGAAAAAGTTAAAGACATCGGGTTTGTTCATTTAAATAGTAGTGATGTATGCAGACATACATTAGTAGAAAAAATAATTAATGCTTACGATAAGTAATTTTGAGGATTAGTAATAAAAAATTTGTGATTGAGATAATTGGAGATAAGAATTTAGAGCAATTTCTAAAATCCTCCAAAGAAAAGTTAAAAAAGTTGTCAGAATATTTTCAAACAATCCACCAAGCTGATCATCAAACACAACTGACAATAAAAATAGTTTCTAATGAAGAAATAAAAAGTATGAATAAAAAATTCAAAAATAAAAATAAAATAACTGATGTGTTATCTTTTCCTGATGGAGATTTTTCTGGTGATATCGCTATTGCAGATAGTTATATTTTAAATCGCAATAAAAAAATTAATGAACAAAACTTTTTTATGCTAGTGAGTCATGGATTACATCATTTATTTGGTTATCATCACTACGATAAACAATCGAGAAGTAATATGAGATTTTTAGAAAACACACTGATGAAATTATTAGGTTTAAAAAAAGTACATGAAAATTAAAAAAAATTTAGCCATAAAATTAGTCAAAGAACTTATTCAAGACGAGAATTTTAAAAAAGATATTATTGATCTTATCTCAGCGACTTCAGATAGTTCGGGGATTGCCAAGAATGAAGAAAAAAAAATCTTTAATAATCTTTTAAAGGTACACAAAAAAACTGTTGATGATGTAATGGTTCCACGAGGTGAGATAATTTTTATTGATCAAAATATTGATAAAGAAAACATCATTAAAATCATCAATAAAGAGGCTCACTCAAGAATGCCAGTCGTAAAAAAGGACTTAGAACATTGCTTGGGAATGGTTCATATCAAGGATTTATTCAAGAAAATCAACAATAAGTCCTTTAATATTAAGAGTTTGTTAAGAGAGGTCATTTATATTCCCTCTGCTACACCTGTTTTTAATCTCCTTCAAAAAATGAAAAAACAAAACATCCATTTAGCAATTGTTATGGATGAATTTAATAGTGTTACTGGTTTGGTTACTATTGAAGATTTAGTGGAAGAAATAGTTGGTGAGATTGAAGACGAGCACGATAAGGATGAAGCACCGATGTTTCGACAAAAAAACAATAATATAATCATGGATGCCGCAATGCTTGTTGATGATTTTGAAAGAGAATTTGATGTAAATATCCCAGATGATTTAAAAGAGGATGTAGGAACGATAGGCGGTATCATATTTAATATAGCTGGTCGTATACCAAAGAAAAAAGAAAAATTTACAATAAATAAAAAATTATCTTTCACCATTCACAAGGTATCAACAAGAAAAATTCTTGAAGTTGTGGTTAGTGGTGTCAAATCTCAATAATCTACTGCCCTATCTTTCTAGGCCAATAAGCTTAATAATTATCTTTTCTATTGTTTATGTATTTTCTCTTCCTCCATTTGGAGTATCTGTTTTCTATTACTTATCATTTTCAATCATTTTTTATAATATTCTAACTAATAATAATTTTTCAAAAAAAAACATATTTTATTTTTTCTTATTTACTCAAATAATTACATTAAGCTGGATTACACAGTCCTTTTATTCAGGAGGTTTTGGGTATTTATTCTTAGGTATTATTTTAGTTAGTGTACTCTCTATATTTATTGCATTCTTACATTATTCATCAACAATTCTCATCTTAGTTACATTTAAAAAAAAATTATTACAGATTTTCTTATTACCACTAGGTTTATCTATAGTAGAAATACTAAAGGAATTTATTTTTGGAGGCTTCCCTTGGAATCCTAGTGCAATTATATATTACAAAAATATTTGGATCTTAAAATCTCTACCATTTTTAGGCGTTTATGGTTTGGGATTAGTTATCCATTTGATTGTGGGTTTAATTATTTATTTTCTCTATTGCAAAAATAAAGTTGTAACTTTTAGTTTATCATCAGTGCTTGTTTTAATTTATGCATTTGGTTTTTTTGAAAATAATACTGAGAGAAAAACAAACAATGAAACTCTAAACATTCTTTTAATTCAACCTAATCTTTATGAGTCATTAGTAGAATTTGATGTTCTAAGAAACCTTGAAATATATGAAAAATTAACCTTAGAAGCTCTTACTAATTCTCCAAAAGCAGATTTAATAATTTGGCCTGAAGGCTCATTACCAATTGATTTGAATAACAGGGACGGACTTCTTAGTAGATTATCTTCTTTAATTAACGAGGATCAAAAAATAATAGTTGGGTCGAGTGCTATCGAGGAAAACCAATTATTTAATCGTCTATATATCATCGATCATCAAGGAAAGATTATTGATTTTTATGATAAACAAAAATTGGTTTTATTTGGAGAATACATTCCCTTTGTAAAACCTTTTGTAAGCAAGTTTTTAAATTTAGGAATGAACTATACTCCTGGAATTAATCAAAAAATCTTAAAATTACCTAAAAATATAAATGCTGTTCCAATGATTTGTTTTGAGTCTATTTTTAATTACAAATCAATTAATACTGAGGTTTGTAATGCTGATATGGTAATACAAATTTCAAATGACTCTTGGTTTGGTAAATGGTACGGGCCACATCAACACCTGGCTAATTCCCTTTTAAGAAGTGTTGAATTCCAAAAACCTCTCATAAGATCAACACCTTCAGGTATTACATCTGTTGTTGATTATTCGGGTAAAATTATTGAGACTATTTCAACAAACAAAAAAGGTTACCTCTATTATCAACATTCAATTAATAAGTATAAATCAAATTGTTCATCAACTTTATTTCCAGTTACTCTTATGATTTTATTAATTTTTTTATTTAGTTTTTTATATGTTCGAATCAAAAAATAAATACTTTGGTAGAAAAAAAGGAAAGTCATTTGTAAGACTCGAGCAATACTCGAAATTTCTTAAAGAACCAAACAAAAGGTTATTTAATAAAATAAAAACACCAAGAATTTTAGAAATTGGAATTGGTGATGGAGAAAAAATTAGTGAAGATGCAAAACTATATTCAAAAATTAACTTTATTGGTTGTGATATTTTTGCTGATGGAGTTCTAAGAGCTATCAGAAACTCTGTTGATGATAATCTGAAAAACCTTCAAGTATTCCATTTAAACATTCAAGATCTTTTACCATTCATACCAAACAATTATCTTCAAGAAATAAGAATATATTTTCCAGATCCGTGGCCAAAAAATAAACACAAAAAAAGACGAACTGTTAACCAACCACTTGTAAAAGATCTCACTAAAAAACTAAAAAAAAATGGATTTGTTCGTTTTGCAACTGATCATGGTGATTATTTTATTGAAGCTTTAGCCTTGATGAAAAAGTTCAAATACACCATGCCAGATATCAGCCCTAAATATTGGAAATATAGTGATTCCAACGCTTTACACACTAAATTTGAGAAAAAAGCCTTAGACAAAAATCATAAATTATTCTATTTTAGCGTTCTTAAAAATTATTAACCAACGATGAGGAGGTGGGTTATCCCGCCTTTTTTTTTAACCAGAAAAGATAATGCTAAATAACACAGAAATATTAAAAGTTGCCGAAGTCGTCTCACAAGAGAAGGGCATCGAAATGGATATAGTAATGGAGGCTCTTGAGGAGTCTTTTGAAATTATTGGAAAATCAAAATACGGAATGGACAATAACATTAAAGCATCTATTGACCGTATGACAGGAAATATAAGTTTATCTCATATTAAAGATGTAGTTGAAAAAATTGATCCTGTTTTGCAGGCAAATCAAATTTTATTAGACCATGCTAAAAAATATGATGCTGATACTGAAATTGGAAAACAAATAACAATTCCTTTACCATCCGTAAACTTTGGAAGAGTTACAGCCAATATGGCAAGACAAGTAATTTACTCTAGAGTTAGAGAAGCTGAAAAAAGAAGACAGTTTAATGATTTCAAAGATCGCGTCGGAGAAGTTTTGTCGGGTATTGTAAAAAGAATTGAATTTGGAAATATTATTGTTGATCTTGGTAAAGCTGAGGGATTTTTGAGAAAAGATGAACTCATTCCAAGAGAGAATTTTAAAAACGGTGATCGTATTAGAGCTTACTTTTTTGATATAAAAGAAGAAGCTAAAGGACATCAAATTTTTCTTTCAAGAACTCACCCCCAGTTTATGGCAAAATTATTTGAACAGGAAGTACCTGAAATATATGAAGGTCAAATAGAAATTTTATCTGTTGCAAGAGACCCTGGTAGCAGAGGAAAGATTACAGTTCGTGCGAACGATAAGTCCATCGATCCAGTAGGGGCATGCGTTGGTATGAGAGGTTCAAGAGTTCAGGCTATTGTTAATGAATTACAGGGTGAAAAAATTGATATCGTAAATTGGTCAGAACTAAAGTCGATGTATGTTCAAAATGCCATTGCACCCGCACAAGTTGCAAAGGTTAATGAATTTGAAGACTCAAATAGAGTAGAGATAGTCTTACCTGAGGATCAGTTAAGTATTGCTATTGGTAGAAGAGGTCAAAATGTAAAATTAGCTTCAATACTTACCAATCTTGAAATTGACATACTAACTGAAAAAGAAGATGCAGAAAGAAGACAAGAGGAATTTAAAAAAATTACCTCTCTTTTCGCTGAAAAACTCGATCTCGAAGACATGATCGCACAATTATTGGCGGTCGAGGGATATACAAGTATTGAAAAAATTGCTAATGCTTCAATCCAAGATATAGAAAAAATTGAAGGATTTGATAATGAGCTTGCTGCTGAGATATATGCGCGTGCTACGCAGTATATGGAAAACGAGAAAGCAGAACTTGAGAAATTAATACAATCTTCAAAACTAGATGATTATGTCAAAGGGATTTCAGAGTTTGATAATAAAATTTTAGCTACATTGATTGAGAACAATATCTTTTCACGTCAAGACCTTGCAGATTTAGCAACTGATGAATTAGTTGGTAGAGATGGCATACTACAAAAAAGAGTTGAAAAATCTGCTGCAGAAAAAATTATAATGGATGCTAGGGAGATTTATCTTAATAGCTAATTTTGAATGACAAAAGAGACAAAGAACACAAATACATCTTCGGCTAAACCATCCACACCTACATCTACAACATCCGCACCGCCTAGAAAAAAACTGACTCTCAATACAACTGCATTTCAAAAAAAACTTTCCTCTATTTCAGTTAATAATCTTCTAGATGAAGAACCAGACTACGAAAAAATGCCCAGTCTTGCAAAAACAAAAAGAAATAGAGAAAAACAAAAAACAAAATTTAAACCAAATTTAACTAGTACTCAAAAAATTGTTCGTGAAGTTGACATACCTGTAAAAATCTCTGTGCAGGAATTAGCTAGTAGAATGTCTGAAAAAACAGGTGATGTTGTAAAAGCTCTTATGAAAAGTGGAATTATGGCTACAGCTAATCAATATATAGACGGAGATACAGCTGAGCTTATAGTTACAGAATTAGGACATACACCAAAAAGAGAAGAGGCGATCAGTTTAAAAGATGAAATCGCAAATCACCAAAAAACAAAAATATCTAAAATTTCACCTAGGCCTCCAATTGTAACTGTAATGGGCCATGTTGATCATGGTAAAACATCTTTGTTGGATGCACTTAGAAATACTAACGTAACTTCAAAAGAGTCTGGTGGAATTACTCAACATATTGGCGCTTATCAAATTCAACATAAAAACAATCCCATTACATTTTTGGACACACCTGGTCACGCAGCTTTTTCAAATATTCGCTCTAGAGGAGCCAATTTAACAGATCTTGTTGTACTAGTAGTTGCTGCCAACGATAGTGTTAAACCTCAAACAATTGAAGCAATTTCACATGCTAAAGCAGCAAAAGTTCCTATTGTTCTCGCAATTAATAAAATGGACCTACCAGATGTTGACCCAAGCATTGTTAGAAATGATTTGCTAACTCACGAGGTAGTTGTAGAAAGTTACAGTGGAGATGTATTAGAAACTGAAATATCTGCAATCAAAAAAACAAATCTAGAAAAATTATTAGATAACATTTTATTACAAGTAGAAATTTTAGATCTAAACGTCGAACATAACAAACTCGCTGAGGCAATTGTAGTTGAGTCTAAAATAGAAACAGGAAAAGGACCTGTTGCAACAGTGATAGTAAAAAATGGAACTTTTAAAGAGGGTGATCATTTTACATGTGGTTCATCTTATGGAAGGGTTAGAGCTTTACTTGATGAAAATGGTAGCAGGATTAAATCAGCTAGTCCTGGAATGCCTATTGAAGTACTGGGCTTTGACTCAGTGCCACAAGCAGGCGATACAGTTTATGTGATGCCAAATGAGGATATCGCAAAAGATATTACAGAAAAAGTAAAAGAACAAAAAAAATTAGAAAATACAGAAGCAGTTAAAAAATCATCACTGGAAGAAATGATGGCTAATGTATCAAAGGGAGATATGAAAAAACTTCCAATCATCGTCAAAGCAGATGTTCAAGGATCTCTTGAAGCAATAGTTTCCTCACTTGAAAAAGTTGGAAATGAAGAAGTTAAAATAAATGTTGTCCATAACGCTATTGGTGCAATTAATGAAAGTGATGTGAGTTTAGCGAGTTCCGCACAAGGGTTAGTAATTGGTTTTAATATCAGAGCTATCCCACAAGCCCGAACAATCGCAAAACGTGATAAAGTAGATATAAGATATTATTCAATTATTTATGAATTAATTGATGATATGAAAAAAATGCTCTCTGGCCTTCTCACTCCAGACACTAAAGAGGAAATTATTGGTCATGCCGAGGTTCGTGATACTTTCAAATCCTCAAAGTTTGGTACAATTGCAGGCTGCTTCGTTACTGACGGTATAGTCCAAAATTCTGCTAAAATCAGGCTTGTTAGAGAAGGTAAAATCATACACGAAGGAGAAGTTGGAACCCTTAAGCGTTTTAAAGATGATGTCAAAGAGGTTAGAGAAAACTATGAGTGTGGTATTTCATTTAAAGATTATTCAGATATTTTGGAAAAAGATGAAATTGAATTTTATGTAACTAAGGAAGTTCAAAAAGAATTATAGTGTGGACAATAAGCCAAGTTTTCGAACCAAAAAAGTTGAACTTTCAATTAAAAGGCTTGTCTCTGAATATCTCGTAACTCAAAAAGATTATCTTTTAAAATTTCCAACTGTTCGTTTCGAAATCACTGAAGTAAGAGTAAGTAAAGATCTAAGATTTGCAAAAATTTATCTTATTCATAATATTTCAGAGGAGGATTTTAAAGAATTTAATAAACTTTATCTGAGAGAAATACAAAGTTTAATCGCAAGAACTCTTACAAGTAAATATACTCCAAAAATATCTTTAATTTTTGATGAATCTTTTCAAGAGTCTTTAAAAGTACAATCAATTCTAGATAAATTATAGATCTTGGTAAAAGAAAACTTTCTCAGTGATGGATGGTTATTAATAAATAAACCACAGGGCATAGAGTCATTGGGAGTTATAAGAAAATTAAAATTTCGTTATTCATTTAAAAAAATTGGCTTTGCTGGAACTCTAGACCCTTTAGCTTCTGGTTTATTATTAGTAGGTATTAATAAAGCTACGAAGAAAATACCAAATATACATCAAGAAAAAAAAAGTTATGAGGTTGAGATACGATTTGGTGCTTCAACAAATACTTTAGACTCAGAGGGTAGATTCTTTAAAATGGAGTCGTCCTCGCATAATATAAATGAAAGAGTTTCACATTTAAAAAAGTTCATAGGAACATATCAACAAAAAATACCAGATTTTTCTGCGCATAAATTAAATGGTAAAAATTTTTATGAACTCGCTAGAGATAATAAAGCTATAGAAGATCGTTATAAAAAAGTATCAGTTCAAAGTTTAAAAATTCTATCTTCTAATAGCTCAAAAATGAGAGTTGAGTTGAATTGCCATTCAGGGTTTTATGTGAGGGCATTTGCAGAAGAATTTGCACATTCCCTGGGTGATATAGCTTATGCAAGTATGATTAAAAGATTGAAAATAGGGACTTTTGATATAAATCAAGCTATTCCTTATGAAAAAATTCTTGATTTCTCAAGTATAAATGATTTAGATACCAATCTGATTACCATTTGAACTGGGCGACATCCTGGTCAGATGATGTTTACTTTGAAAGGAGTATTGATGTCGGAAATACAAATTAACGATATAGCTCGTGCTGATAATGACACTGGTTCACCAGAGTCCCAAATTTTTTTTCTCACAAAGAAAATTAATCTGTTAACAGAACATATCAAAATCCATAAGAAAGATTTTCATTCTCGAAGAGGTCTGCTGATGATGGTTGGTAAAAGAAATAGATTGATGGCGTATTTAAAGAAGAGGAATGTAGGAAAGTACACAGAAGTAGCAGATAAACTAAAGCTAAGAAAAAAATAATTTTTAATTAGCTATAAAGAAAGAGGAAGATGAAAATAGAACATAAATTTGAGTTGGGTAACCAACATATTACACTAGAAACAAATCGAATAGCAAAACAAGCAGATGCATCTGTGGTTGTAACCTGCGGCGAAACAATGGTTATGGCTAATATTTGTGCAGCAAAAACACAAAAACCTGATATTGATTTTTTCCCATTAACAGTTAACTATCAGGAAAAATATTATGCCTCAGGTAAAATACCGGGGGGTTTTTTTAAAAGAGAGGCAAGACCGACTGAAAGAGAAACATTAACAAGTCGTTTAATTGATAGGCCTATAAGGCCTCTATTTCACAAAAACTTTAAAAATGAAACTCAAGTAACATTAACTGTGCTATCTTACGATGGCGTTGTTGATCCTGATATTATTGCTATGTATGCAACCGGCGCAGCTTTAGCTATTTCAGGTCTTCCTGTGGCAGGTACTTTGGGTTCCGCTAGAGTTGGATATATAGATGGAAAGCTAGTTGCAAATCCATCTATCCAAGATATGGAAAACTCTGAACTAGATCTCGTTGTGGCTGGAACAGAAGAGGGTGTGTTAATGGTTGAGTCTGAAGCCCAGGAACTCTCTGAGAGCACCATGCTTGAGGCAGTAATGTTCGGACATGATTTTTATCAAACATTTATTAAAGAAGTTCAAAACTTTGCAAGCAAAACAGAAATTAAGACTTTTGAAGTCCCAAGCCTACCTGATTTTTATGAAGGTTTACAAAAAGATATTGAAAGTAAAATTTCAGATCCTATTCGTGAAGCATACGGTTTGGTTGATAAGCAAGAGAGAAGTCAAAAACTGACAGAGATCAGATCTTCTATTGTCGATAATGTTGAAGACGATCAGATTTTAGCCGCTACAACCATAATTAAAGATATAGAAAAAGACGTAGTTCGAGGCGATATCATTAAAAATAAAAGCCGTATTGATGGAAGAAAATTAGATGAAGTGAGAAAAATAACATGTGAATTAGACATTCTTCCTCGAGCACACGGTTCAAGTCTTTTTACTCGTGGAGAAACTCAAGCATTAGTTGTTACAACTTTAGGAACGGGAGATGATGAGCAAATGATTGACTCTCTTGATCCAATGCATAAACAACACTTTATGTTGCATTATAATTTTCCTCCTTACTCTGTAGGAGAAGTAGGAAGAGTAGGAGCAACTGGTAGAAGAGAAATTGGTCATGGTAAACTAGCATGGCGTGCAGTTCATCCAATGTTACCAAAAAAAGAGGACTTCCCATACACACTAAGATTGGTATCCGAGATAACTGAGTCTAATGGTTCTAGCTCTATGGCTACAGTGTGTGGTTCATCTCTTGCTTTGATGGCAGCGGGCGTACCAATTAAAAAACATATTGGTGGTATAGCTATGGGTCTAATCAAAGAGGGTGAGGACTTTGTGGTGCTTAGTGATATTCTAGGAGATGAAGATCACTTGGGAGATATGGACTTTAAAGTTGCCGGTACTATGGATGGTATTACTTCTCTTCAAATGGATATTAAGATTACTAGTATTACTAAAGAGATTATGGAAATTGCTTTAAATCAAGCATCAGGAGGAAGAAAACATATTATTGGTGTTATGTCTGATGCCTTGCCAGAAGCTCGAACAAAATTTTCTAAACATGCTCCTCAAGTAATTTCTATCACTATTGATAAAGCTAAAATTAAAGATGTTATTGGCTCAGGTGGTAAGGTAATTAAAAACATAGTCGAAGTCTCAGGGGCAAAACTAGAAGTCAATGATGATGGAATAGTAAAAATTGCATCCAGCAATGAAGAGTCAATTAATAAAGCTAAACAAATGGTGGAAGACATTGTTGCGGAGCCAGAGGTAGGCAAAGTCTACACAGGTAAAGTTGTTAAAATTGTTGAGTTTGGAGCCTTTGTAAATTTTATGGGTGCTAGAGATGGATTACTTCATGTCTCACAAATTTCACAAAAAAGAGTCGAGAATGTCTCTGATGTTTTATCTGAGGGGCAAGAAGTTCAGGTCAAAGTACTTGATGTTGATCGTGCGGGTAAAGTAAAGCTTAGCATGAAAGAAGTTTAAACTAGTTACTTCTCTAAATAATTATAAAAAATCAAGGGGCTTTTGCCCCTGACCCTAAACTATAGCTCTTGAACACTCATTCCTACGTTATTATATCCGTTATCTACGTAAAGTATTTCACCTGTAACACCTTTAGACAGATCGCTCATTAAGTAAACAGATGACTTACCAATATCCTCTAATGATAATGGCTTTTTAATAGGAGAATTTTCAATTGTATAATTATAAATTTTTCTTGATTTGTTTATAACGGCACCTGCTAGAGTTCTCATGGGCCCAGCTGAAATTGCATTAACTCTAATCCCTCTGTCACCCATATCAACAGCAAGATACTTTATAGAAGTTTCCAATGCAGCCTTTGCAACACCCATTACATTATAACTTTGCATATATCTTGTTGATCCATAATAAGTAAGAGCCATGATAGATGCACTATCGTTCATTTTTGGCGAAAGCATTCTCACCATTTCAGTTAAAGAGTATGCAGAGATATGAAGTGTTTTGAGAAAATTTTCTCTAGTAGTATTTAAATACTTACCTGATAATTCATTTTTATCTGAATAGGCAACGGCATGAACAAAAAAATCAATATTTCCTTTAATTCCATTACAAACACTCTCGAGAGAAGAAGTGTCAGATACATCACAAGGCATAATTCCTAAGCAATTAATTTTCTCAGATAGGGGCTCAACTCTTTTTTTTATTGAATCATTTTGATATGTCAAATACATACTCGCACCTTCATCACTCAAGGACTTTGCAATGCCCCATGCAATCGAATGATCGTTGGCTATGCCAACAACCAATCCTTTTTTGCCATCTAAAATTTTACTCATTAAAGCTAGTTAGATAGATAGATGCATTTGTTCCACCAAAACCAAAACTATTCGAAAGTACAGAATTGATTTTGATATCATTTTTATTTTCTAAGAGAATGTTCATTCCTTCAGCTTTTTCATCTAAGTTTGTAATGTTGGCCGACTCAACCATAAAATCATTTTCCATCATTAAAAGAGAGTAAACGGCTTCTTGTACACCAGTTGCTCCGAGTGAATGACCAGTTAGTGATTTTGTAGAACTGGTTGGAGGAACCTTATCTCCAAAAACCTCTTTTATGCCTTGTAATTCAATCATGTCTCCGACAGGTGTTGATGTTCCATGAGCATTGATATAATCAACAGGTCTACCCTGTGTTGCCATCTGCATACATCTTACTGCCCCTTCTCCAGAGGGTTGAACCATGTCATATCCATCTGAAGTCTGACCGAAACCTTGAATTTCAGCAACAATATTGGCCCCTCTTGCTTTTGCGCTATCAAGGCTCTCAACTACTAAAACACCTGCACCTCCCCCAATGACAAACCCATCTCTTGAAGAGTCGTAAGCTCGAGAAGCAACCTCAGGTGTTTCATTATATTTACTTGATAAAGCACCCATAGCATCAAATAAAATTGACATTGTCCAATGTGTTTCTTCGCCACCACCAGCAAATACAATCTCTTGTTGCCCATGTCTAATGAGATCATAAGCATTGCCAATGCAGTGCAAACTTGTGGAGCACGCTGAACTAATGGAGTAATTTACACCTTTAATTTTAAAAGGAGTTGCTAAAGTAGCAGAATTTCCTGATGCCATTGTTCTAGTAACCATATAAGGTCCAATTTTTTTAACACCTTTTTCTCTTGCAATATCAAATGCTTGTTGTAGTTGATACGTTGAAGGTCCACCTGACCCCATCACTAACCCGGTATTAACATTAGATATAAGTTCCTCATCAAGACCTGAATGTTCAATTGCCTCTTTCATTGCAATATAATTGTATGCTGCGCCTTCCCCCATAAAACGCAAAATTTTTCGATCTACATTTTCTTCAATATTTATTTTAGGTTTTCCATGAACATGACTTCTCATTCCAAGTTCTTCATATTCCTTGCAATGACTAATCCCAGATTTCACATCTCTTAAGCTCTGTAAAACTTCTTTTTTATTATCTCCTATACAAGAAACAATACCGTATCCAGTAACGACAACTCTTTTATTACTCATTGAATAAACCCACTTTTAAATCATTGGCATGGTAAATTATTTTTTCTTTGTGAATTATCTGTCCATCTCCATACCCTATTGATAACCCTTTTTTATTTAAAGATTTTTTTAAACTAACTTTATATATTATTAATTCTTTATCCGGTTTTATTTCTTCAACAAATTTTATTTCCCCAACACCCAAAGCACGACCTTTTCCAGGATACCCAAGCCAACCTAGATAAAAACCCAACATTTGCCATAAAGCGTCAAGACCCAAACAACCTGGCATTATAGGATCACCCAAGAAATGACATTTAAAGAACCATAAATCTGCATTTATATCCAATTCGGCAGTTATCTCTCCTTTTCCATGCACTCCGCCATCTTTATTGACATTAGTGATGCGATCAAACATAAGCATAGGAGGTGCTGGTAATTGGGCATTTCCCTTTCCAAATAAATTTCCTTTCCCACACTCAATGATTTCTTCATAACTATAACTAGATTGAGGTGTAAATGTATTCATCTTAATGAGGACAATCTTTATTACTCAATTGTAGTTTGTTTATGTCTGAAGTCAAAAGGTCTATCAAATTGATTTCACTTTTCAATTGAGTTTTTATTTTGGCAAGGGCAAATATAATTTTCATACAAGCAAAACTAGTAACAAATCCTGCAACTGGACCTACCATTGCACTGTTAAGACAACGGTGTCTCTGATCAGCTTTAGGAAAAAGGCACTCAAAACATGATGGATTATTTTCTTCATTGTTTTGTGCAAAGTATATACCCTCTGAAGAATTAATTGATATGGATACAAATGAAATTTTATTAGCTTTAGAATATTTTGAAGAAAAAATTTTGTTCTGATGATTATCCGTGCAATCAAATATTAAATCAAAATTATTATTTGGATTTTTTTTTATGAAAGACTGAAAATTTAAAGAATGCTCTTTTATTATTGTTGAGTCATTTATATTTTTAAGCTTATGTTTTGAAGTATTTGATTTAAATTTACCAACATCATCTTTATCATAGTTAATTTGACGATGTAAATTTGACTTCTCTATAATATCATAATCAACAAGATGAATTTCACCAACTCCAGCTCGAACAAGATATTGAGATGCAACAGTTCCCAGAGCGCCTAAGCCAATTATACAAATTTTTTTCTTAGAGATATTTATTTGCCCCTCTTCATTTATTCCAGGAACTAAAATTTGTCTTCCAAACTCTTCAATCAGTTTTTCACTCTGTTCCTGTTGATCCAAAACCACCACTCCCCCTCTCACTTTCACTTAAATCACTTACCAGTTCAAAATTAACCTTTTCATATTTTGACACAACCATTTGTGCAATCCTCATTTTATCTTCAATTTCAAACATTTTTGATCCATGATTTATTAAAATCACTTTTATTTCCCCTCGATAGTCCGCATCTATAGTTCCTGGACTGTTAAGAACAGTAATATAGTTTTTCACAGCCAGTCCACTTCGAGGCCTAATTTGAATTTCTAATCCATTTGGAATTTCAAAAAATAATCCAGTTCCAATTAGTTTTGTTTCTTTTGGTAGTATGCTAACTTTTCCATTAGGTAAGAATGCTCTAATATCCATCCCTGCACTAGATGATGTCTCATAAGTTGGAAGAATTACGTTATCGTTTATTTTTTTTACTTTTATATGAACCATCCTAATTCTCTCTATTGATAATGTATTTAACAATTTTATTTGCAAAAATCGTTTTACTTACATTTCCTAAATTTAAAAAGTCACCTGACTTTCCAATTAAAATACCATTATTGTATTTTGAATTAAAAATTTTATTTTCTGCTGTTGGAAAGTTCAAAACTAGATAATCACAATTTTTGGAAAGCAATTTTTTTTTTGCATTTTGAAATACATCATCTGTTTCATAAGCAAATCCGACTGTAACCTTAGGTTTATATTTTCCAAATGACATTGATTTTAAAATATCAGGGTTATTGATTAATTTTAAAGACATTCCATTTTTTTTCTTAATTTTCAGTTTATTATATTTTTTAGCTTTATAATCACTTACCGCAGCATTAAAAATTCCTAAGTCGATAGACTTATATTTTTTTGCTTCTTTTAACATTTCATCTGCTGTAGGAGTGAAGATAAATTTAACATTTTTTGAAACTATTTGTTTTGTTTGAAGATATCCATGTAAACAAATAACTTTATAATTAAATTTTAATAGGCTTTTTATTAAAGCTATGCCTTGCCGACCTGATGACTCATTTGACATATATCTTACTGGATCTATATACTCTCGAGTGCACCCAATAGTTATTAATGCGTATTTCAATTACTTAAGTTGACTAATTATTTCACTAGGATCAACTAATCGACCACTACCATATTCACCACAAGCTAAAGATCCATTATCTGGGCCAATAAAATGATGACCAATTTTCCTTAAATAGTCCACATTGTCTTGAATAATTTGATTAGCCCACATTTCTTTATTCATTGCAGGTGCAAAATATATAGGTTTGTTTGCAGCAATCATACATGTTAGAGCTAGGTCATCACAAAAACCTTTTGCAAATTTTGAAATTATATTAGCTGTCGCAGGGTAAACAATAATATGAGTATTATCTCGTGCTAATTTTATGTGACCAATTTTTTTTTCCATATCCAGATCAAAGAGCTCTGAATACACTGGCTTATTGGAAATTGTTTCAAGTAGTAGTTTAGAAATAAACTCATAAGTATTTTTTGTTGCAATAACTTCATATTCAATTGCTTTTTTTTGGCACTCACGAATTAGATCTAAAGATTTATAACAGCCAACACTCCCCGTTATTATTATTAAAATTTTCATTTTTTCTGCACTATATATATGCTGTTAGCTCCAGAAATGAAATCAATAGTTTTAATATGAGAAAAACCTGTATTTATCAGTTCTTTAAGAAGGTTATTTTGTTTAGGAAAAGAAATAATGCTGTCAGCTAAGTATTTATAACTATGTCTATCATTGGAGATGATGCTACCGGTAAAAGGTAAAACATATTTTAAAAATTTTTTGTATGGATTTTTTAATAAATCTCTTTTTGGAATACCAAATTCCATAATAAAAAAATAACCATTCTTTTTAAGACATCTATAAATCTCAGAAAAACCATTTTTTCGTTTTTTGAAATTTCTTACACCATAAGTACATGTTATAATTTGAAAAAAATTTTTTTTATACGGCAAATTTTCTGCATAACCGACTTCGTAATTAATTTTTTTAGAACTGTTTTTTTTTCTAGATATATTATGCATTTCAGAAACAGGATCTAAAGCATAAAGATTTTTTGAAATAGGAAGCAAATTAAAAATATCCCCACTGCCACTTGCAATGTCTAAAATTTTCTCATTGTCAGTGTGTTTTGATAATACAAGATCAACAAAATATTTTTTCCAAAGTCTATGTATGCCTAAACTCATAATATCGTTCATTAAGTCATATTTTGCATGAGATACATTTTCAAAAATATCTGTAATATTATAATGATTTGAATTATTTTTAGTCATCATGCCTGAATTACCTGAAGTAGAAACCACAATAAGATATTTAAAGTCAAAAGTTAAAGGAAAAAAAATTATTTCTATCAATAGGTCACAAAAAAAACTAAGGAAAAATTTAAACTTTAAAGATCTTGAGCAAATATCTCAGAAAAAAATCATATCCGTTGAACGTTTTGCAAAATACATAATCATAGGATTAGAAAATGAAAATTACGTAATTATTCATTTGGGAATGAGCGGTCGATTAAAGTTTTATTTAAACGAGAATTATAAAAAAGAAAAACATGATCATGTTGTTCTACAATTTAACGAATTTAAAATTATTTTTAATGATCCTCGTAGGTTTGGCATGTTTTTTAGACTTAAAGATTTAAAAGAAGTTAAATTTTTTTTTAATAAATATGGAACTGACTTACTAGTCAACAAAGTTAATTTAAATAAGATATACAATATACTTATAAAGAAAAAAATTTCTTTGAAACAAGCTCTCCTAGATCAAAGTTTAATAGTGGGTATTGGAAACATATACGCTAATGAGGCTCTTTTTCACTCAAGGTTAAATCCTCAAAGACTTACACACACTCTTAAAAAAGCTGAAATATCTAAGTTATTAAGCTCTTGTAAATTTGTATTGAAATTATCTTTAAAAAATGGTGGCTCTTCAATAAATGATTATAAATCCCCAGATGGAACCCTCGGAAGTTTTCAAAGTTTATTTAAGGTTTATCAAAAGAAACATGTTACATACAAAAAAAAGACCTATAAGATAAAAAAAATCATCCAAAATGGGCGTTCAACTTTTTTTTCACCTGCTTTACAAAAATAAAAAAATGTGTATAAGTTATTAACGCTTTTAGACGAACAACCTGTTAATAATATTTTTATATGCCACAACATAAATCAGCAAAAAAAAGACTTCGACAGTCTGATAGAAAAAAAACAGTTAACAAAGCTGTAAAATCAAATGTTTCAACCCAACTAAAGGCAATTGATAAACTCATTAAAGATAAAAAGGTAGAGGAATCAATGGCGAAACTAAAAGTAGTTATGTCTGTATTGCATAAATCTACTAAAAAGAAAATTATGCACCTTAATAAGGCATCTAGAACTATCTCAAAACTACAAAAAGATATAACTGCAATTTCAAAATAATTTTTTTTTTCAAGCAATTTCTTTTAAAAAAAACATTTTTTTTTATTCCTCTTTTTTAACTTTTCATGCTTAAATAGTTCATCTTTTAGAGGAAGGAATTAAGTTAGTGGAAGACGAAAAGCATCAAGGTGGCATAGATGTGTCCTGGCCGAAGATCACATCTGAATTAAAAAAATCACTTGATAAAGATACCTTTCAAAATTGGATTAAACCGATTTATTTTGAGTCTTTAATTGACACTTCTCTTACTCTCTCAGTTCCAACTAGGTTTTTACGTGACTGGATAATAAAAAATTATGCTTCTGTTATTAAAAAAGCTTATATGGACCAAGGCCATAGCATCGATAAATTGGCTATACTCGTCAAAGAAAATAATAATCGAATTATTCCTGGCACAGAAGTCATCTATGAAGATAAAGATGATGACGAAGATACATATTATGATGATATTTCTGCACCATTAGATCCAAAATTTACTTTTGATAATTTTATTGTTGGTAAACCCAATGAGTTGGCATACGCAGCAGCCCAACGTGTAGCACAATCAGAAGTTGTAAGCTTTAATCCATTATTTTTGTATGGTGGTGTTGGATTAGGAAAAACACATCTAATGCATGCAGTTGCATGGAATATTAAAAAAAGAAATCCCAAAAAAAATGTTGTTTATTTAACAGCTGAAAAATTTATGTATCAGTTTATTAAAGCTCTTAGATTTAAAAATATTATGAGCTTTAAAGAACAATTTAGATCAGTAGATGTTCTGATGATCGATGATGTGCAATTTATTATTGGTAAAGATAACACACAGGAAGAATTCTTTCATACTTTCAATACTTTAATCGACAAAAAAAGACAAATTATTATTTCAGCTGATAAATCCCCTGCTGATCTTGATGGATTAGAGGACAGATTAAAGTCCAGATTGGGCTGGGGATTAGTAGCGGATATACATCCCTTAACTTATGAATTACGATTAGGTATTCTACAGGCTAAAGCTGAACAAAAATCACTTAATCTAAAACAAGAAGTGATGGAATTTTTAGCAAATAAGATCACAAATAATGTTAGAGAAATGGAAGGTGCCCTGAATAGATTAGCAGTTCATGCTTCAATTCAGGACTCAGAAATATCTGTTGATCTAGTAAAAGATGTTTTAAAAGACTTACTCAGGACTAATTCAAGAAAAATTACAATTGATGAAATTCAAAAGAAAGTTGTTGAGCATTACAACATCAAACTTTCAGATATGCATTCACCGAGAAGATCAAGGTCTGTTGCACGTCCAAGACAAGTTGCAATGTATTTAGCTAAGTCAATTACCACAAGATCTTTACCTGAAATTGGTAGAAAATTTGGTGGTAGAGATCATACCACTGTTATTCATGCTATTAAAACTATCGAAGAAATTATGGTAAATGATCCTAACCTTGCAGAAGATATTGAACTTTTGACTAGAATATTGCAAACTTCTTAAATGGATTTTAGAGTAAGTCGAGAGGCTTTTTTAAGAGTCTTAACTCACGTTAGTTCAATTGTCGACAGTAGATCCACAATTCCAATTCTTTCTAACATTTATATAAAATGTGATAATAACCAAATAGAAATTAGATCGACAGATATGGATATTTCCATCAGAGAATTTGTATCAACCGACTCTTCAAAAAATGGCGAAGCAACTGTAAATTCAAGAATTTTAACTGATATAATTCGCAAGACAAAAAAAAACTCTATTGTAAAATGTAAATTAGAGGGAAATAGATTAATAATAAATTCTGATAACTCAGTCTTTGAGTTAAATGCATTAACTGCAGATGAATTCCCAAAATTTGTTCCTTTAGAACAAACAAACTCATTCGAACTAACAATCTCTCAGATTAAAAGGCTTTTTAATAAAACTAAATTTGCAATATCTGCTGAAGAGACGAGATACTACCTTAATGGTATATACTTCCATACTGTTACTAACGGACCAAAGTCAACTTTGAGGTGTGTTGCTACTGACGGCCATAGACTTGCTAAAACAGAGCTAGATTTAACAAATGTCATAAATATATCTGGAATTATACTCCCAAGAAAACTTATACTTCAATTAGACCGTATTTTAGGTGATTTTGAAGGTAAGGTTAGAATAATATGTACTGACACTCAAGTGAGTCTAGAAGCAGATAATTTCATTATAATCAGTAAACTAATAGATGGAACATTTCCAGATTATGAAAAAGTTATACCTGTATCCAATGACAAATTGTTACAAGTTGAGGCAGAGCCTTTTTTTAATGCCATTGATAGGGTTTCAACTGTAAATCAAGACAAAACACCAACAGTTAAGTTACAATTTGAAAATAATAGCATTAAGATAATGGCCACAAGCACTGACAGTAACAAAGGCGATGAAGAGGTTGCAGCAAATTACGCTGCCGATGGTCTTGAAATACTTTTTAATTCAAAATATATATTGGATTTACAAGATGTTGTTGAAGGAGACACTTTGATTTTAGAGTTACTAAATCAATCATCACCAGTAATAGTAAAGGACCCTAAAGATACAACAAGTTTATTTATTTTAATGCCTATGAGAGTTTAATTGCCCCCACCATTAAAGGGTATACAGCTATCGAACTATAGAAATTTTATAAACAAAAAAGAAATTTTTAACTTTGATCATACTTTGTTTAAAGGAAAGAATGCCGTTGGCAAAACAAACCTATTAGAGTCTATAAGTTTTTTAAGTCCTGGCACAGGTTTTAGAAAAGACGTGATACAAAATTTTATTTTTAAAAAAGAGGAAAAGTTAGAAGCTTCTATGACCTTTGATTTTATTCACGAGGGTTTAGAAAATCATTTAACTATTATATTGAGTAATATAGATGAAAGATGGACAAAACAATATTTTTTAAACGATAAAAAAATACAACAGCAAAAACTTTTAGATATTTTTCAATTATTTTGGCTAACAGAAACAGATAAAGTTTATTTTATCAAGGATGCCCAGTATCAAAGAAATACTATCAATCGAATAATTTGTTATTTTGACTCAAAGTTATTTGGTTTTCTTAACAAATATACAATTTTAAGAAGAGAAAAAAGAAGAATATTACAATCTTCTCAAGATATTTCATGGCTAGTTTCACTGGATAAACAACTGATTGACATAGGCAGAGCAATTATTGATATTAAAAAAAAATTCCTTTCTGAATACCAAAATTTCCTATCAAGTAACAATAAACTATTTTTTGACTTTGAAATTAAGCCAAGTTTTGGCCTTATAGAGACAGAGAGTTTTTTAGAAAAATTTCAAAAAGATCTCTCTGATGAGAATCAATGGCCAAATGATCATAAACTTCAATCACAACATGATCCAAAAAAATCAGTTTTTGAAATTTCACACAATCAAAAAAATATTTCTCAGCTATCTTCTGCTCAATCTAAAATGTTAATATTAAGCCTTCTTCTTAGTTGTGCAAAATTTCTAAATCGTAACAAGATTACCGTTTTTTTAATTGATGAAATATTTGATAACTTTGATATGATGAATGTTGATAAAGTTATTCAATACTGTGCAGAAAATAAATTTCAGACTTTCTTTTCAACCACTGATAACTTCACACTTCAAGGGAATATAGATAACTTAGATATTAAAGAAATATTTTAATGACAGATCAATATACAGCATCCTCGATAAAAGTTTTAAAAGGCTTAGAGGCAGTCAGAAAAAGACCAGGTATGTACATTGGTGATACCGATGATGGCACAGGTTTGCATCACATGGTCTACGAGGTACTTGATAACTCTATTGACGAGGCATTAGGAGGTTATTGTGACAGTATTCAATTAATAATTAATAAAGATGGGTCAGCAACAATATCAGACAATGGTAGAGGTATTCCAGTTGACCAGCACAAAACTGAAAAAGTCCCAGCAGCTGAGGTAATCATGACCCAATTACATGCAGGTGGTAAATTTGACCAAAATAGCTATAAAATCTCTGGTGGTCTTCATGGGGTTGGTGTTTCTGTTGTGAATGCCTTATCAGAAAGATTATCTTTAACAATTCGCAGAAATGGCAAAATTCATACAATGGAATTTAAAGATGGTGTTACAACAAAAAAATTAAAAGAGATCGGTTCAATGAAAAAGACGGAGAGAACTGGAACAACTGTACAATTTTGGCCATCAAAAAAAATTTTTTCCAATACAACTCTTATTCTTAAAACATTAGAAAATAGAGTTCGCCAGTTAGCTTTTCTAAACTCTAACGTACGCATTACATTATCTGATATGCGCACATCAAAAGTAGAACCTATTGAATTCTATTATCAAGGAGGTTTAACGGCATATGTGCAATTTCTTAATTCAAGAAAATCAACTTTAAATAAAATTATACCTTTTAATGGAGAGTCAAATGGAATTAAAGTTGAAGGCGCTTTACAATGGAATGATGGATACAATGAAAATATGCTTTGCTTTACTAATAACATTCCCCAAGGAGATGGAGGAACACATTTACAGGGTTTTCGATCAGCACTAACACGCTCATTAGTTGGATACTCAAATACAGTTGCAGTTGCTAAAAAAGGCAATATCACCATCTCAGGAGATGATGCTAGAGAGGGCATGACATGCGTACTATCTGTAAAGGTTCCAGACCCTAAGTTTTCATCCCAAACCAAAGATAAGCTAGTTTCGTCTGAGGTAAGACCAGTTGTTGAGAAAATAATATCTGAACAATTAAGTGCTTGGTTAGAGCAAACTCCTGGAGAGGCAAAAAAGTTAGTTTCAAAAATTATTGAGGCAGCAAGTGCCAGAGAGGCAGCAAGAAAAGCAAGAGAACTTACAAGAAGAAAAAATGTATTAGAGACATCATCACTTCCGGGAAAATTAGCTGATTGCCAAGAAAAAGATCCATCAAATTCAGAATTATTTATAGTTGAGGGTGACTCAGCTGGAGGCTCAGCCAAGCAAGGCCGTGATAGGGTCACTCAGGCTATACTTCCACTAAGAGGTAAAATATTAAATGTAATTAAAGCAAATCCTCATAAAATTTTAGAAAATAATGAAATCTCTGCACTTATAACAGCCATCGGTGCTGGATATGGTAATCCACCAAAAGATAAAGAATACAATCCTTCTGATTATTTCAATCCTGAATCAATGCGATATCATAAAATTGTTATCATGACAGACGCTGACGTTGATGGAAGTCACATAAGAACGCTGCTACTCACATTTTTCTATCAATTCATGAGAGATATTATAACCACAGGTCGTTTATATATTGCCCAGCCACCCCTATATAAAGTAAAAAAAGGAAATGCTGAAAATTACTTGTTAGATGATAGAGAGTTAACAAAGTTTTTATTGTTAAATAACAAGGATGATCTTGATTTCAACATTTATAATAAAAAGAAAAAAATTCAGCTAAAAGAGGAACAGTTAAACGAATTAATAGATTTAGCTTCTCGTGCAAATTCTGCTTATCAAAACTTAGATCTTACATATTTAGATGCGAAGTTTTTTGATCAAATTCTAAATACAGGGTTATTTTTTCAGGATTTTCATCCAAATAAGATAGAAAAGTCACAATTTAAAATTTTCTTATCTAATTTAAATCAAGTTTATAAATCAGAAAATATTAAATTTACATTTCAAAGTATGATTAGTAATGAACTAGTTTTTTTACAAGAAAAAGAAGGTTACAATAAAATTATAAAGGTTGCTTTAGATAAATTATTACATCTAAGAGAGTTTATTTCTTCAGACAGTATATCTCTTTATAATAAAATGGGTTTTGCAAAATCTACAGATACTTATTTTGGTATTTCTAAACTTTCTTCAAAAGAAAACTTTAATTGTAATGGACTTGTTGAATTTTTTACTACTCTTTTTGAAATGAGTAAAAAAGGCCAATCAATTAGCCGTTATAAAGGTTTAGGTGAAATGAACCCTGATCAATTGTGGGAAACAACATTAGATCGAACTAATAGGAAATTGCTTCAAGTTAAGCTCGAAGACCAAATCAATGCTGAAAGACAGTTGATCATGCTGATGGGTGATGATGTGACTGATAGAAAAAACTTTATTCAAGATAATTCAGTCAAAGTAGCAAATTTAGATATTTAGTTGAATAATCAAAAAAACTTTCTTTTTGTTAATTCTTCAGATTTTTTAATTATACGTGCAATAGCTTTTGGAGGTCAGGCCGCCACTTTATTTATAACACAGTATTTTTTCGAAATTTCTAAGACAGTAGCAATGAGCTCTTGGATAATAGCTTTTATCTTAATGGCTAGTATTCTTTTAGGATTTTATTTAAATAAAGGAGATAAAATTATTTCTGAAAAACAAGTCTTCTTATTTTTATGTTTTGATATTGTTCAAATTTCAAGTTTGATTGCTTTAAATGGTGGACACACAAATCCTTTTATATTTATTATCTTAGCTCCTATTGCTATTGCAGCATCATATCTCACGATAGAAAGAATAATAATTATCTTAAGTTTAGCATTAGTTTGTTTTGCTTTGATATTTAACTTTTATATTAATCTCCCTTTGTCTGTGCATCCTAATATTAATTTTACATACAGCCTAGCTATTATGATTTCTTTATTCATAAGTAGTATTTTTTTAGTTTTTTATCTTTATTACTTTTCCTTAAATTACAAAAGCACCCAAAAAGCATATGAGTTAGCTAGCAAACAACTTCAAAATGAAAAAGAGCTTTTAAAAGTTGGAGGTTTAGCAGCTGCAGCTGTTCATGAATTAGGCACACCACTGAATACCATAAATTTAATTGTTGATGATTTAAAAAAAGATCAAAAATTAAAAGATGATTATGGGAAAGATATTAAAACTCTATTATTAGAGTTAGACAGGTGTAAGGAAATACTAAAAGAGCTCTCAACAAATCCAGAATCAAAAGAACTCTCCTCTGAAATTACAAATATGTCATTAGATGCCTATGTGCAATCTTTATGTGATCAATTTTCAAATAACTATCGAGCTGTGAAATTAGATTATAGATCTGATGAAAATTCTAAAAATATCAACATTAAAATCACACCCGAACTGAACATAGCGATGAATAATATTATAAAAAATGCCATAAGTTTCTCTTATAGACAAATATTAGTAATCTCAGAGACATCGAAAAATTCTTATTCCATTAAAATCAGAGATGATGGTCCCGGTTTTGACAAGAAGTTTATAGCTAATTTTGGAAAACCATTCTATTCTAGCAGACCTGAAAAAGGGGTAAATATGGGCCTCGGCCTATTCATAACAAAACAAATGATTGAAAATCTAAATGGTGAAATATTAGTACAAAGTAATGATGGAGCAGAAGTAACTTTAACATGGCGGATTTAGAGCAAAATATATTAGTCAAAGATAAAACACTTTTTATTATTGAGGATGATAAACCCTTTCGTGAGCGTTTAACCACTTCGTTTCAACGTAAAGATTTCACAGTAACAGCAGCAGCTTCAAAAAAAGAGGCTTTAGATGTTTTAGCTGGAAATAATTTTAATTATGCCATAGTCGATCTTCGTCTAGGTGATGGTTCAGGACTCGATGTTATTAAGGTGATCAAGGAACAAAACCCAGAATGTAGAACAGTAATGTTGACAAGTTATGGCAACATAGCTACAGCTGTATCCTCCGTTAAATTGGGCGCTGATGATTACTTAACTAAACCTGCAAACATTGATGATATCGAAAAATCATTAATGTCTGCTACCGCTACATCCTTGCCCCCACCACCTGAGAACCCAATGTCTGCTGACAGAATAAGATGGGAACATATTCAAAGAGTTTTTACACAGTGTAATCGTAATGTATCTGAAACTGCTAGAAGATTAAAAATGCACAGAAGAACTCTTCAAAGAATTTTAAATAAGCACGCACCTAAAGAATAGAAACTCACTACATTCTTTGTTATTCTGCTTGAATGTCTAAGCCAAGACTAATACTTGTTGATGGTTCCGGATATATTTTCCGAGCTTATTACGCCTTACCCCCAATGAATAATTCTAAGGGCATCCCCACAAATGCAGTTTATGGGTTTTGCAATATGATGCTTAGACTTATTGAAGAGCATCCAAATGACAAAATACTAATCATTCTTGATGCAGGAAGGAATACTTTTCGAAATACTTTATTTCCAGAATACAAAGCAAATCGTGGCGAGGCACCAGAAGATTTGATTCCTCAATTTACTATTATTCGTGAAGCTATTGATGCGTTTGGTTTAGATGTTATTGAAAAAAAAGACTTTGAGGCCGATGATGTTATAGCAAGTTACGTTAAATATGGTGAAGACAATAAGATACCCACCACAGTATTTAGTTCAGACAAAGACCTTTTTCAACTGTTATCAGCTAATAATCGCATCATGGATCCAATGAAAAATATTGAAATTGATGAAGCAAAGGTAATGGAAAAATTTGGTGTTGGCCCTGACAAGATTACAGACGTACAAGCTTTAATTGGTGATAGTGTTGATAATATTCCTGGCGTCCCTGGCATCGGACCAAAAACAGCCTCTAAATTAATTAATGAATTTGGTTCTTTTGAGGGCCTTCTGGCAAATAAAAAGAAAATATCAAATGAAAGAATTAAAAATCTTATACATGACCATGAGGAAAAAGCAAAAATAAGCCACCAACTAGTCATTTTAAAAAATGATCTTGAACTACCTATAACAATCGAAAAGTTAAAAGACTTTGAAGACTCACCAAAACTTAATGATTTTTTCAAAAAATATGAATTTAAATCATTAGTTAGAAACAGCGCTCATGAAACAAAACCGCATTCGGCAAAAAAAAACTTAGAATTTAAATCACTTATTAAGACAAAAGATATAATCGAATATCTTAAGTCTCTTCAATCTGAAAAAACCTTAGCGATAGATTTAGAGACAGATAGTTTAGACGTCAATGAAGCAAATATTATCGGCATTTCATTATCTAATACACAGCAAGCTTATTACCTACCTTTTAAATCACCTGAAAATGAAATATCTGAGACAGATCAAAAAAAAATATTAAAAGAGCTGAATTTATTATGTGAAGATCCTTCAATTTTAAAGATTTTTCATAATGCTAAATACGATAGTGTTATTTTAAAACGCTTTAACGTAAACACTATTTCTTTTCAAGATACATTATTAATGTCTTTTTTTGTCAATAACGGTTTAACAAAACATAATCTTGAGGATTTGTATTATTATTATTTTGGAGAAGAAAAAGAAAAATTTAAAGATGTCATTAAAAATGAATCTAAAAGAAATTATAAAGATTTTTCTGAAGTGCCTTTACAGTCAGCAACAAATTACGCTGCTCATGATGCTTATGCCACCTATAAATTATATGAGACATTAAACGATCAAATATTAGATGCCCCCGATAGTTATATCTATTTTGATATCGATAAAAAATTAAGCTTAGTCCTTCAACAGGTTGAAAACAATGGTTGTAAGATTGATCTTAAATTTTTAACAAAACTTGAAAAAGATCTAAATAAAGAAATTGAAAAAATCGAACAGAAAATTTTCAAAATCGCGGGTGAGGAGTTCAATATTGGTTCGCCAAAGCAACTTACTGAAATCTTCAAGAAACTTGATGTGAAGGTAACAAAAAAAACAAAAGCAGGAGATTTTCAAACTAATGTCAAAGTCTTAGAACAATTAGAGTCTGAGGGAGTAGAGATTGCCTCACATATTTTACAATGGCGTCAATACTCTAAGCTCGTATCGACCTATACATCTTCTTTAGCTGAACATGCTGATAATAACGACCGTGTTCACAGTACATTTAATATTGCAGCAACTATTACGGGTAGATTAAGTTCATCTGAGCCTAATTTACAAAATATCCCTATTAGAACTGAGATCGGAAAGAAAATTAGAACAGCATTTATTGCGGAAAAAGATCATGAGTTATATAGCTTCGATTACTCCCAAATCGAGCTTCGTGTGCTTTGTGAAGCTTGCGAAGACCCTAATTTATTAAAGGCTTTTCAAGAGGATCAAGATATTCATCAAAGTACAGGCCAATTAGTTTTTAACAAAAAAACAATTAATGCTAATGATCGAAGAATGGCCAAGATTATTAATTTTGGAATAATCTATGGAATTAGCCAATATGGTTTAGCTAAACAGTTAGGTGTTAGCAATGCTGAAGCAAAGCTTTTCATAGATAACTATTTTCAAAAATTTCCAAACATTAGTGACTTTATGAAATCAACTACCGAAAAAGCAAAAAAACTAGGCTACGTTGAAAACCTTTTTGGAAGAAAGTCTCACATTAAAGACATCAATGCTAAAAATTTTATGCTCCGATCTTTTGCAGAAAGACAAGCTATCAATGCACCTATTCAAGGCACAGCATCTGAGTTAATTAAAATTGCAATGTTGGATATTCATAGCTATTTAGAGAAAAATAAATGTAAATCTAAAATGACATCGCAAGTCCATGATGAGCTTTTATTTGAAATTCATAAAAAAGAAAAAGATATTATTCCACAAATAACTAAGTTGATGGAAACATCACATCAAAAATACAAATCTTTTAAAACTCCTATAAAAGTCGACTTCGGTGGTGGCTTGAACTGGGGATTAGCTCACTAGTTAAAACTAAAAATCATCATCAGGTTTATTAAATGCCATCCAACGTTCTAGCTCATGGTAGCCACCAATTTTCTCACCGTTAATTATGATTTGGGGAAATGTTTTGGCAGCTGGAAATATTTCAAAAAACTGATCACGGCTGTAATCCTCATCAAGCATTAATACTTGAGGGTTATGTGAGGATAAAACTGCCTTGGCTTTAGTGCAAAAAATACAGTTATCTTTACTATATATTTTGACTTCCACTTAGAAAGACTCGTCAAAAGACAAAGAACGATCTGTTGGACGCTGGTATTCAGATACCCTTTTCTCAAAGAAATTAGTCACATTTTGAACATCAAGAGCTCTCATGAAATCAAATGGGTTTTCAGTATTAAATACCCTCTCAAATCCAAAAAGATCAGCAATTCGATCTGAAACAGCTTCAATATACATACACATCATTTCTTTGTTCATACCAATGAGATCAACAGGAAGTGCATCAGTAACAAATTCTTTTTCAAACTCCACTGCTTCCCTGACTATTTCTTCGAACTCAGACTGTGCAACAGGACCAGGTATTAAATCCATCGATTTAATATCTTCATCTGACAAGGTTCCTTTATTAAACTTTTCACTTAGTGTTTTAAACATCAAAGCTGAGAAACTGAAGTGCATTCCTTCATCTCTGGCTATCCAGTCATTTGATAAGGCTAAGCCTGGAAGTAAACCTCTTTTTCTAAAGTAATATATGGCACAAAAGGATCCAGCAAAAAATAACCCTTCAACTAAACCAAAGGCAATTAAGCGTGTTAATAAATTTTGATTTCCATTCAGCCATTTTGAAACCCACTGTGCTTTTTTATTAATACAAGGAACGTTTTGAATAGCAGAAAATAGCTTATCTTTTTCTGATGGGTCCTCTACATAAGCTTCAATTTGTAAACCATACATTTCTGCGTGAATAGACTCATTCAGCATTTGCATGGTGATAAACAATCGAGACTCAGGAATTAAAATCTCATTATAAAATCTGGATGCTAGATTTTCATTTATCATTGCCTCTGAATTCGCAAAAAATGCAAGCACATGTTTGATAAAATGTATTTCTCCTTCTCCTAGAGTTTTTAGGTCTCTTAAATCATCTTGAAGAGACACCTCCTCAGGCGTCCAAAATGCTTGAACGTGTTGTTTGTAACGATCGAAAATTTCTTGGTGTTGAATAGGGAAAATTGATTTGCATCCTTTAGATATCATGACTTGCTCCTTAAATTAAATTGATTGAAAATCTTACGCACTACATGTTACACAATCTTCTGGTTCATTAGATTGCGCCTCTTTGACATAAGACTCTTTTGCTTTTTTTTCAGAAGACACTGTTACTTTAACTGCGTCTACGGCTGATCGGCTTCGCAGGTAATACATGCCTGTTTTTAAGCCTTTTTTCCAAGCATACATGTGCATGGAGTTTACTTTTCCAAAAGTAGGTGTTGCCAACCATAAGTTCATGGATTGGGTTTGGTCAATAAATGGCGCTCTATCAGCTGCCATATCTATAACTGTTTTTTGAGATGTTTCCCAAACAGTTTTATAAACATCTTTTAAGTCTTCAGGAAATCCTTCAATATTTTGTACAGAGCCATTTTCTAAAATAATTTGATCACGTAATTCTTTGCTCCATAAGTTTCTCTTCATAAGTTCTTTAACAAGGTGACGATTTACTAATAAAAATTCACCTGAGAGAGTTTGTCTTTTATAAATGTTTGATGTTTGTACTTGGAACGTTTCAGTATTTCCTAGGATAATACCAGTGGAGGCTGTAGGCATACATGCAGTGGTCAAAGAGTTTCGAACACCATGCTTTTGGATTTTCTCCATTAAGCCCTTCCAGTCCCACATACTTGACGGTTTAACACCCCAAAGATCAAATTGGAATTTCCCTTCAGATAGAGGGGATCCTTTAAAAGTAGAGTAAGGCCCCTTATCAGTAGCAAGTTCCATTGATGCTTCTAAAGCTCCAAAATAAATTGTCTCAAAAATTTGTTTATTAATTATTTGCGCTTGAACAGAGTCATAAGGAATATTCATTTTAAAATAAACATCTGCTAAACCCTGTATACCAAGACCAATAGGGCGGTGACGACTATTTGAGTTTTCAGTTTTATTAGTAGGATAGAAATTTATATCAATAACTTGATCTAAATTCTTAGTCGCCAGTTTTGCAACTTGATATAAGTTTTGATAATCAAATTTACTTTCATCAGTTACAAATTTAGGTAATGCAATTGACGCAAGGTTACAAACAGCAGTTTCATCTTTTTCAGAATACTCCACTATCTCTGCACAGAGATTAGAAGATTTAATAACACCAATATTTTTTTGGTTAGACTTATTATTTACAGCATCTTTGTAAAGCATGTATGGCTGACCAGTTTCAATTTGGGCTTCGATTATTTTAGACATTAAAGCTCTTGCCTTTATTCTTTTTAATTCAGGCATTTCATTTTCATATTTTGTATAAAGATCAACAAACTCCTTGCCATATGTATCCGATAAACCAGGGCATTCGTGTTCACTCATTAGAGTCCAATCGGCATCTTCTTCGACTCTTTCCATAAATAAATCAGGGATCCATAAGGCATAGAATAAGTCTCTTGCTCTAAATTCTTCAGCTCCAGTATTTTTTCTAAGCTCTAAAAAAGCCTCAATATCTGCATGCCATGGCTCCAAATAGACAGCAAAAGAACCCTTTCTTTTACCTCCACCCTGATCAACAGACCTTGCTGTTTCATTAAAAATTTTAAGGAAAGGTATCAATCCATTAGACTTGCCATTGGTTGACTTAATACGGCTACCGCCACCTCTAATGTTATGAGCATGAAGACCAATACCACCAGCGGTTTTTGAAATTAAAGCGCAGTCTTTTACAGTATTAAAAATTCCTTCGATAGAGTCATCTTCCATTCCAATTAGAAAACAGGACGACAATTGTTGCATCTTCAAACCACTATTAAATAGAGTGGGGGTTGCGTGTGTGTAGAAACCCTGAGATAGGCTGTCATAAGTTTTCTTAACCTGATAAAAATCAAACTTATCCCCGGACACACATAAAGCGACTCTCATCCATAAATCCTGAGGTCTTTCTGCTGTTTTATTGTTTGATTGTAAAAGATAAGCTCTGAACAAAGTAGTCAATGCAAAATAATCAAAGTAATAATCACGATCGTAGTCAATAATTTTTTCAATCTCTTCAGCGTTAGCTTTTACTTTTTCATAATATTCATCGCGCAATAAACCATCCTCATAAAGATTTTTTGTTGCAATAATAAAACCTGGTGTTTCTTTATGTAGAGCATTAGCCTTAATCCTCCCAGCTAGATATGAGTAATCGGGATGTTCTACTGTCAGAGCAGCAGCTGTTTCTGCTAAGTAAGTGTCAATTTCATTTGTTGTGATACCATCGTAAAGACCTTGAATTGCCTTTTGAGCAATTGTAATAGGATCTATCTCTAAACCGTTTGACAAAATAGAAATACGATTTGTAATTTTTTCTAAAGAGATATCCTCTTTGTTACCATCTCTTTTGGTAACAGCCATTGTGGATACTTTGGCACCAATTTGTTCATTTAGTTGAGCAGTCTTATAACGTTGGTTAGCTCTTTGTTCTCTGTAGAGTACATAGGCGCGAGCTACTTTATGATGTTCACCCCTCATGAGGGCTAATTCCACTTGGTCTTGGATATCCTCAATATGAATCATATCACCGTTTGCAATACGTCTAGTTAGAGCCGCAGTGACTGTTTCAGTTAACACTGAAACATTTTTGTCAATTTGTTTGCTATCACGAAGATCAGTTTGTGCCAAAAACGCTTTTCTTATAGCATTAGCAATCTTGTCAGATTTAAAAGGTGTTATTGATCCATCACGCCTAACAACACTAAGACTTAGCAGGTTTATTTCTTCATTTTGCTTATTTATAACTGTGTTTTTTGTTGAATTTTCAAGTGATTCTACGTTATTTGTTTCCATTCTTCCTACCAAGTTTAAGTGTACTTTTTTGAATAATCACTAGATGTAGTGTTTATTGCCTAGTGACTATACAATCTATAGACAATCTTAGTCAATTTATTTTGTATTAAATTCTGAAAAGCCAATAAATTCAATTGGAAATTAAAGATTCAATTAACAAGTAATATGAAAATATTCACAGGTTTTTATCAAATTTTCCAAAACTACGAATATCTCTTAAAAAATATTATTTAGGTCCATTTTTAATAGCCCTAATTCTGACCTGATTCGCATTTTGCAAATCAAAAATAATTCACATTTATGTTCAACTTTCATAAGGAATACAGGATTTTTTAATAGAACTCTGTTTAAAATCCCTTACTTTCATTTGGTGAAAAAAATTCTAGGGGTAGGAACCGCTTTGGTTGATGTCATATGCCAGGTAGAGGACAGTGTTATCAACAATTTGAAATTAACTAAAGGCTCTATGACATTGATTGAGGAGTCTCAAATTAAGGAAATTAGGTCAAATTTCGATAATCCATTAATTACTTCGGGTGGATCAGTATGTAATACCATCCATGAATTAAACTTTGGCTCTCATGAGGCAAGTTTTTACGGCAAGGTCAATGATGATGAGTATGGAAATGCTTTTGTTCAAGATTTACAAAAAGAAAATATCTCGTTTAAAGGTGTCTCCAATAAAACAGATCTTCCAACTGGCTGCTGTAATATTTTAGTTTCACCCGATGGTGAAAGAACCATGGCTACACACATTGGAATAGGATCACAATTAAACCCAGACGAAGTTAATGAAGATATACTCAATTCAATTGATCATGTGTACATGGAGTCATATCTTTGGGATCATGAACTAACAAAAAAAACACTCAAAAAATTTTCAGATATTGCAAAATCAAAAAATATAGAAATATCTCTTTCACTGTCAGACCCCTTTTGTGTTGATCGACACAGAGAAGAATTAAAAAATTTTATAACTGATAATGTAGATTTAGTTTTTTGTAATTTTGATGAAGCAAAGATGTTTTCACAATCTGAGTCAATGGCTGATGTGAGTTCTTTTTTTAAAAATTTTGAAAAAAAAATTGTTATGACCTCTGGTGCCGAGGGTGCATACTATTTTTTTGAGGAAGATGTAAAACATCAATCTGCTCAAAAAATAGAAAATGTCCTGGACACAACAGGTGCAGGAGATAATTTTGCTGCAGGATTTTTAGATTTTTATTTATCTGGAAAACCTGTCAATGAAGCGCTTAAGAATGGTAATAGAAAGGCTGAAGAAGTTATTCAGCAGCTGGGACCAAGGATAAAAAGAACTTGATAATGAAGAATAAATCATATCTTATTTTAAATAGTCTATCTAAAAGGAGGGTCAAGTGGATTACAAAGTAAAAGATATTTCCCAACATGAATTCGGGAGACAAGAAATTGAAATAGCAGAAACTGAAATGCCAGGATTAATGGCTATTCGTGAACAATATGGAGAGTCAAAACCGTTGGCTGGGGCCAATATTATGGGCTGCCTTCACATGACCATCCAAACTGCTGTCTTAATTGAAACACTTGTAGCACTTGGCGCCAAATGTCGATGGAGTTCTTGTAATATTTACTCTACTCAAGATCATGCAGCTGCTGCTATTGCCCAAAGCGGTACACCTGTTTTTGCCTGGAAGGGTATGAATGAAGAGGAATTTTGGTGGTGTATTGATCAAACAATTGAGGCAGATGGGTGGGAACCCAATATGATTCTAGATGATGGTGGAGACTTAACACTTCGAATGCATGAGAAGTACCCTGAGCTTTTAAAAAATGTTAGAGGATTATCTGAAGAAACTACGACAGGTGTCCTTCGTTTAGAGCAAATGGCATCTAAAGGAACTCTTCAAGTTCCTGCTATAAATGTAAATGACTCTGTAACAAAAAGTAAATTTGATAATTTATATGGCTGTAAGGAAAGTTTAGTAGACGGAATTCGAAGAGGAACTGACGTAATGATGGCGGGTAAAGTTGCTGTTGTTGCTGGGTTTGGAGATGTTGGAAAAGGTAGCGCAGCTTCATTAAGAGGGGCCGGAGCTAGAGTTCAAGTAACAGAAGTTGATCCTATTTGCGCATTACAAGCAGCAATGGAAGGCTATGAAGTTGTTACTATGGATGATGCATGTAAGTATGCTGATATCTTTGTAACCGCAACAGGTAATAAAGATATTATTACCCAAGATCACATGAGAGAGATGAAAGACCGAGCAATTGTCTGTAATATCGGACATTTTGATAATGAAATTCAAATAGATGATTTGCAAAACTATAAATGGGAAGAGATAAAACCTCAAGTTGACCAAGTAACATTTCCAGATGGTAAGAAGCTAATAATTCTTTCAAAGGGAAGGCTGGTGAACCTAGGTAATGCCACTGGCCATCCTAGTTTTGTGATGAGTGCATCATTCTCAAATCAGGTTTTAGCTCAAATCGAAATATGGGAAAATTACAAAAACTATGAAAATAAAGTCTATGTCCTTCCTAAAAAACTAGATGAAATGGTTGCGATGTTTCACCTGCAAAAAGTTGGCGCTAAACTGACTGAAATGTCCAAGGAACAAAGCGATTATTTAGGTGTCGAACAGCAGGGCCCATTTAAGAAAGATACATATAGGTACTAAAATGAGAAAAAATTATATTTTTACATCTGAGTCAGTGTCTGAAGGACATCCAGATAAAGTTTCTGATCGAATTTCTGATGCGGTTGTCGATCATTTTATCTCCAAAGACCCATTTGCTAGAGTTGCTTGTGAAACATTAACTACAACCAACAAAGTTGTTTTATCTGGTGAAGTAAGAGGACCTGTTCAAGAAGACAAAGATGAAATTATTTCTAAGGTAAGAGAATGTATAAAAGACATCGGCTATGAGCAAGATGGTTTTCATTGGCAAACCTCAGACATCCAATATTTACTTCACGGACAATCTGCAGATATTGCAATGGGTGTAGACTCATCATCTGACAAAGACGAGGGGGCAGGTGACCAAGGAATTATGTTTGGATACGCTTGTACAGAAACACCAGAGCTGATGCCTGCACCAATTTTTTATTCTCATAAAATTTTAGAGATCATGGCTAAGGGAAGAAAAGATGGTAGCTTAAAAGGATTAGAGCCTGACTCAAAAAGCCAAGTTACTCTTAAATACGTTGATGGTAAACCAAGTGCAGTTACATCTGTTGTGATATCAACGCAACATGCTGATGGATTGTCCCCTGCTGATGTTAAAGAAATAGTAAACCCAGCATTAAAAGAATCTATCCCTGAAGAGTTATTAAAAAATTTAGACGATAAGGAATACTACGTAAATCCAACAGGTAATTTTGTTATCGGAGGACCAGATGGTGATACTGGATTAACAGGAAGAAAAATTATTGTCGATACTTATGGTGGTGCAGCACCGCACGGTGGAGGGGCTTTCTCTGGGAAAGATCCCACAAAAGTGGATCGCTCTGCTGCTTATGCTTCACGATACTTAGCAAAAAATATTGTTGCTGCTGGTTTATGTGATCAGTGTACTATCCAGTTATCTTATGCAATCGGTGTAGCCAAGCCATTGTCAATTTATGTTAACACTCAAGGCACTAATAAAATAGATGAAGCAAAAATTGAGTCTGCGATACCTGACATTATGAACCTCTCTCCAAGAGGAATTAGAGAGAAATTGCAGTTAAATAAGCCAATTTACGAACAAACAGCAGCTTACGGTCACTTTGGTAGAACCCATGATAGCTCTTCAGGCGCTTTTTCATGGGAAGCTCTAGATTTAGTGTCCGATTTTAAATCACTCGCTTAATTGAGTTTAAGATTTGTAGTTTCAAATGAAATTGAGCTAAGACCTTTAGCTAGAAAAGTGTCTAGGTCTATTTCTAAAGACCAGATTATCTTTTTTGAGGGAAAGGCTGGTTCAGGTAAGACAACTTTAATTAGATATATCTTAAGTGAAATTAGCAAGTTAGAAAAAAAAACTTTTTCTTTTCAAGGGAGCCCCACGTATCAAAGAGAACATATTTACAATTTTAATAGGTTTAATATTATTCACTTTGATTTTTATCAAGTTCAAAATAACACACTAGATTTGGACGAGTATTTTAATGATAATTGTGTTTTTATTGAGTGGCCATTAGAAAATCTTATAAAAAGATATAACCATATGGCCTTATTTATTAATATTTCGGTTGTTGGCAAAAAAAGAAATGTAGAAATAAATTCAAGTGATGAAAAATGGCTTCACAAAATAAAATAAATCTAATCAAAATAAAAAACTACCTTCAAAATAAAAATTTTAAAATAGGGGGTTTTTTAGATTTCAAGTCTGATGCATCAGAAAAAATTTTTAAATTGTGTAAAACAGCAAATCAATCACTTCTTATACTCTCTTTTTTAAATAAACCTAGCGATTATAAAAAATATATTAAAGCAACTGAAATTTTAATGTCTCAAAATGTTAATACACCAAAAATAATTGATCAAAGTAATTTATATAAGTTTGTAATCATGGATTATTTTCCTACTGCAAATGCATCAAAATATTTCCAAAAACCCCAAATTAAAAAAATTCTTCCATTGGCTGTGAGAGCTCTTACAAATCTTCAAAAACCCAATAAAAAGTTTTCAGGCGTTCCGCTAAAATCACAAAATAATTTACTCAAGGATGCTTTGAATGGCATTGAAACCTTTATTGACCATTATGATCATAAGATCCAAATTGGTTTCTATCTCAATAAACTTGTGAAAGTATCTTTGAAAAAAAGTACTGAAAAATATAGAAAATTTAAGCCAACCTTAACTCATGGTGATTTTTTTTTAGATAATTTAATTTATTACAATCAAAAAGTTTATGTTATTGATCATCAAGATACTCACTACAATCACCCATTATTAGATATTTCTTCATTGATATTTGATGCTAGGAGATCTTACTCTACCAAAGTCGAAGATAAATTATTGAAGCTTTATGCAAGAAGAATGAAACTTAATCTCAAGGAGCTTAGGTCAGATATTCATATGATTAGTCTTTTACGTAATCTGCGAATTCTTGGTAATTGGGTGCAATTATACAACGCTGGAAAACCAAAATATCTTAGAGTCTTTAGAAAAAATACATGGTCTCAAATATTTAAACACATTGAATATTTAAGACTTTGGGATCTCAGAGAAATATTTATGGAGATATATAACAAAACAAGTTAAATGGATGCTCTAATATTAGCTGCAGGTTATGGAGTGCGAATGGATAGCCTAACCAAAGATATCCCTAAACCCTTATTAAAAATAAAAAATAAAACACTTATTAGCTATGCAATTGATCTAATCAAAAACATGTCGTTTGATAAAATTTACATCAATACTCACTATAAACATAATATGTTGCAGAGATTTGTCTCTGAAAATTACCCTGATATCTCAATTTCTTATGAAGAAACTATCTTAGGAACAGGAGGTGGTATCAAAAAAATTCAAAAAAACGACACAGTTATTCTAAATACAGATAATTTATGGGACCAGTCCTTTGAAAATGAATTAGAAGAATCAATTAAATTTTTTGATGAAAATAAAAATTTTGATAATGTCCTCCTCATAAATTCTAAAAATTATAATTTTGATCTTGAAGTAAATAACAGTGGACTCATTAACTTTCCATCAAAAATCCACAATACTTCATTTCAAGGTTGTCATATTATAAGAAAAAACTCTTTGCATCCTTATCCTGAAATTTTTAACATTCAAGATTTTTGGAAAGATTGTTCTTTAAATAAAAAAATCTATGGATATGAAACCACTGTAATCAATGCTCATGTTGGTACTAAAGATGAGTATTTGAAATACAAATAATCATTACCATATTAAATATATGACAGTTGAACAAATAAATGACGATGAATTTAATCAAAAAGTTCTTGAAGGATCAAAAGTTAAGCCCGTTTTGGTAGATTTTTGGGCTGAGTGGTGTGGTCCATGTAAGGCTATTGCCCCCATCTTAGATAATTTAGCCTCTGAAATGAGCGATAAGATATCTATAAAAAAAATTAATATAGATGAAAACCCTCAAGCTCCAGCAAACTTCAGCATTAGAAGCATACCCACAATGATACTTTTTAAAGATGGATCATTGGCTGACTCAAAGATTGGTTTAGGCTCCGAAGCAGACTTAAGAGATTGGATTAATAGTAAACTTTAGAAGATAAGCATATCAAAATATACTTTATTAAATGAGATTATATTTCGAATAAAGTTATATATCTATTTCATAGGGGAATGAGCTTAGTTGCTCCAAGCCATCTTTGGTTACAACGAACTGATCCTCAAGTTTAATTCCTTCTTTACCGCCAACTTCACCTATATAACTCTCTACACAGATAGTCATATTTTCCTCAAAGTTGGCTGAGTAATCCGCATTGCTAAAATCTTTATTTGGGTAAGCAACAAGTGGCCATTCATCACAAAGACCTACACCATGAATAATACAAGGGTAATGATTATCATAACAATTATCTGGCAATTTCCAGGATTTTTCTGCGAATTCTCTAAAATTTAAACCAGCTTTAATCAGAGATTTGTTATGATTAATATGCTCTAAAGACATTGAGTAAAGCCTTTTTTGTTCATCATTGAGACGATTGCCTTCGACAAAGGTTCGAGAGATATCAGCACAATAACCATACGGTCCAACCATATCTGTGTCAAAAGCAACTAAATCTCCAGACTCAATTACTCTGTTACTGCATTCTTGAAGCCAAGGATTTGTACGTGGTCCAGAAACTAAAAGACGAGTCTCAAACCACTCCCCACCATTTTCAATATTGACTTTATGCATGTATGACCAAAGTTCTTCTTCTGTCATACCTGCCTGAAGTTTATCTTTCATTAGCCACATTCCTTTTTCAGCAGTCTCAATAGAAGCTCTCATGCAAATTAGCTCATCATCAGATTTAATTGATCTTGCAAGCTCAATGTACTTTTGGGCGTTCACTAGTTTAACATTAAACTGTTTAAGTAACATTTGTATTCCAACTGGATCGGAAACATCTATTGCAAGGCAATTATTATTAGGTGAATGCTCTCTCATTAAATCTTGAACAGTGCCAGCCCATTTTTTTGCATTTTTATCAACAAAATTATTTGCTGAAAAAAAATCCCAACTATCAACTGCTCGAATATCATCAATCGTGCATAAATGTTCTGAGAGATGTTCGCTCTTTGGATAATCAAATAGTATTACTTTTCCCTCTGCAGAAATAAATACAAATCGCACAAGTTCATGCATTGTAAATAAACTCATATTTCTACTGTCGGTTGCATACCTTATATTGATCGGATCAAATAATATGCAAGCACCAACATTATTTAACCGTAGTTGCTCTAAAACTCTATTGAGTCGATACATACGTAAACGGTCGAAGTCTATTTTTTCTTCATACAGTCTAGGTTTGTAAACTTGATGTTCAAAATTTTGGTTAATTGTTTCGAAAAACTTCGGTCCGATTTTACGGTCAGCAAATTTACTTGTAAAATTACTCATCTAAATGACTTTTGATATTATTCTTTTCAAACCTTAAAAGATAATCACTAAATTGCAATTTAAGTTTTTTTGCACTATTACTAATTTTATCAAGGAAATTAATACTTATTTTAATATTTTTTTGTTCATTTTCGGATATTTGACCAACATAGGTGATAGCATTCCATAATCCAAGAGAGTTCATCGGTGAAAATTTTTTCTTAGAGGATAATGATAGGTTTATAAATGAAAATAAAAATGAAGATGCAGACACTTTAAATTTTTTTCTAAAATGAGGTATATTTTTATTCAGGCTTTCTACAAATTTTTTGGGATCACTAAATTGATAGGGATTAATTTTTGGAAAGAATAATTTGAGAAGTTTTTTTGAAAAATCGTTTCCAGATGAATAAATAAAAAATAGCTGACCTTTTACGTCTAACATTTTTAATAGTGGAATAAGTACTAGTTTAAGTGTTCTTTCGTATGGAGATCTTAGCCTGAAAGCTTGAGATGCAATAATATAGTCATAAAACTTTGGAATACTCTCTAACTTACTTGGTATCAAATGCTTTAATGCAATTTTTTGATCCTTTCTATAAATAACCATCAGTGTCTTTTGCTTCGGTCTCAATATGGTTGAAGATGTATCCTCTTTTATGTCCCAATTTTTTCTTATAACCTCACCCATATTCATGAGTTGTTGATTGAAACTAAAACTTGTGTTTCCAACTAATTCTTTTTTAATTAATTTACAATCTGTAAATCGATTATCATTAATTTCTCTGTAGGATGCATTTGTTATACAGAAAACTAAATTCTTATGTTCAAAAAATCTATAACCAAGATAATTTAGAAGACTATTAATATCATCAATACTAATTTCTTTTCCAACAACTATAATTGGATCTTCGGGGAATTTGTCATGAATAGCCGATAGCAATGTGCAGATAACTGAGCCATCTCCTGTCCCAGCATCAAAAATTCTAAATGAATCTTTAGTAATTTTTGAATTTTTTAAATACTTCGCTAATTGAAAAGCTATTCGACTTTTTTCATTGGTAGAATTTACAAATGATAAATATTTATCTCTTGAATCAAAAAAATCTGACTTTTTTGCCCCCACCTTATTTCTCCTAGTTTTTTTTTAAACTAGAAATGCATTGATTACCATAATAGAGTTAACTTGTAATTTATAAATATGACTTTAGAAACCTCGCTTTTATTAGATATTTGTCGCAGTTTCAACAATATCGATAATGGTTTTTGATATTTACAAAAGAAACAAATAATCTAACTCAAGTAACATTTATTATAATAATAAGACATGACTAATATCATTAAATCAGGTGGAAGCCACGAAACAGACGTTGTTATTATAGGAGCTGGTCCATGCGGTCTCTTTCAAGTTTTTGAATTGGGTCTTTTAGATATGAAGGCTCATTTAATCGACAACCTTGACAAAATAGGAGGTCAGTGCGCAGAATTATATCCTGATAAAAATTTATATGATATTCCAAGTAGGCCTGCTATTACCGGCCAAGAACTTACCGATGATTTAATAAAACAAGCTGAGCCTTTCAATCCCTCTTATCATCTCAATCAATTAACCTCTAAAATATCTTTAAATGATAATGATATTTTAGTTGAAACCGATAAGGGCACATCCATTAAATGCAAGTCTCTTGTGATTGCAGCAGGTGCAGGTAGTTTTGTTCCAAGAAAGCTTCCTGCAGAGGGTTCTCAGGAGCTAGAAAATAAACATATTTTTTACTCTGTTAAAAAAAGATCTGATTTTCAAGATAAGAATATTTTAATAATTGGTGGTGGTGACTCTGCACTGGATTATGTAATGGGATTTCAAGGAATAGCCAAAAAAGTTTCTTTGGTACACAGAAGAAAAGAATTTAAAGGAGTTCAAGACTCTGTAAATAAAGTTATGTCTTTAGTTGATAAAGGCAATGTAAATTTCAATATGGGAAGTTTAAAAAAGGTTGAAAAAAATGATAACAGTAAAGTCAAAGTGACACTTGATGATGAGACAACCATAGACGATATTGACGCAATATTCCCTTTTTTTGGTTTAAAAATAGAATTAGGCCCAATCGCAGACTGGGGTTTGAATTTAGAGAAAAATTTAATATCAGTGAATACTGAAAATTTTGAAACTTCTGTTCCAAGAGTTTTTGCTGTTGGAGATATTTGTATTTATCCTGGTAAATTAAAGTTAATCTTGAGTGGATTTCATGAAGCTGCACTTGCAGCTAAAAAAATGTTTGAGTATTGTCATAGCGATAAAAAGTATGTTTTTAGATACACTACTTCTTCAAGTGACCTTCAAAAAAAACTTGGTGTAAAATAACTGTTAAAATGTTTATAACCGGCGGTTTATTACTGACTGTATGAAGATAATAATTTTTTCTAAAACTATTTTTTTATTTATTTTATGTTTCTTAATACTTTTCAGTACCCATTTATATTCAAAAACTTTAGAAAAAACCAAAGTTTCTCTGGATAATCCTTGGGGGATGAGTTGGATAGATGATCAATTATTGATCACTCAAAAATCAGGTGAAATTTTCCTTGTAAATACAAACGATTATTCACAAACTAAAATTGATCACAACATTCCTTTTGTTCAACATGGCCAAGGAGGGCTTTTAGATATTGTAAGTGAAAAGAACTTTATATGGGTTACTGGCTCAATCAAGAAAAATGGCAAATACACAACTGCTGTGTATTCTGCTGAGCTTAAAGAAAATAAGCTTATTAATGAAAATCTTATATATGAGGCTTTACCATATTTTAGTAATGGTAAACACTTTGGTTCTCGAATAGAAATTCTTGATGACTACCTTTATGTAAGCATTGGTGAAAGAGGAAAAGGCATGATTGCTCAGGACTCCTCAAATTCAATTGGTTCAATAATTAGAATACATAAAAATGGTGAGTATCCTAAAGACAATCCTTTCATATCGGGTAATGATTGGCTTCCTGAGTTATTTCAAATTGGTGTAAGGAACCCTCAAGGGATGACTTTGGATCCTCATACTAAATCTATTTATATATCTAATCATGGACCTAAAGGAGGAGACTTTATAGGTAAAGTTGCAAGAGGTACTAATTATGGTTGGAAGAAAATAGGATGGGGAGGAACAAATTACTCTGGAACTAAAATTGGAGATGGCAATGCTTGGGAACCTGGTTTTTTAAAACCAGAATTTATTTGGGTACCTTCAATTGCAGTTAGTGGTATCAAATTCTATCAAGGAGAGGCTTTCCCAGAATGGCAAAATTCACTTTTGGTGTCTTCATTAAAATTCAGATATTTATCTGTATTGCATAGAGAAAATAATAAATTTATTAAAGAGGAGATTATATTTCAAGATACAATTGGGAGAGTTAGAGATATGGAAATAGATAGATTGGGAAATATATATATTATTGCTGACGAGACTAGCTCAAATTTATTTGTTTTAAAACCATAGCTTTAATCTATCTTAATCAAATGCGAAATATTTTATTTTTAATTTTTATATTTTTTAATTTTAGTTTGTATGCATATAATGAAGATGAAATAATTTGTATTGCAACTTATGAATTAGCTACAGATTTTTTTTCATCAATGAAAGATGAAAAAACCTCACAGGAGATGTTTTTAAAAAAACAAGCATTACTAGATAAATACGAGGATGGTCATTTTCCATTAGAAGATATAGAATTTATGAAAACAGAAATACACTATGCTTGGTCGAACAATTTTGATTTCCTTCCTCCTATCTTAGAAAATTGTGTCCAAAATATTGAGTAAAATAAGTCTATAAATAGGATAATTACTATGAATTTTTTCTGCTGTCTGTATAAAATTAAAATATGAAAATTCTAGTTGTGGGTGGCATCGGATACATAGGCTCACATATGTTAAAACGTTTCAAAGAAACAAATTATGACATTGAAATTCTTGATAATTTATCAAGTGGACAAAAAGAGAATACTCAAAATTACAAACTTCATGTTTGTGACTTATCAGATAAGGAAACAGTTTATAAAATATTGTCAGAGCAAAACTATGATCTTATAATGCATTTTGCAGCATCTATTAATGTTGAGGAGTCCTATTACGATCCAAAAAAATATCAACAAAATAATGTTATCAACACAATTAACCTTCTTGAGTGTATGAGAGATTTAAAAATTAATAAATTTATATTTTCATCATCTGCTGCTGTTTATGGTGAGCCAGAGCATCTTCCGATTACCGAACTTCATACTTTGAATCCAGTAAATCCTTATGGTAATACAAAAGCAGAAGTTGAAAATACTTTGAAAAATTATGAAGAGTCTTGTGGTTTAAAATATGTATCACTGAGATACTTTAATGCTTGTGGCGCTCATCATGATGGCACAATAGGGGAAATGCACGATCCAGAAACACACCTAATACCTCTTGTGCTTCAAGTTGCTAACGGAAGAAAAAAACATATTAGTGTTTTTGGTGATGATTATCCTACCCCTGATGGCACTTGTGTGAGAGATTATGTTCATGTAATGGACATAGTAGAGGCTCATATATTAGCTATGGAAAATTTAATGAATACGAACAAGTCTCAAGTATTTAATATTGGCAACAATAAGGGTTTTAGTGTTAACCAAATTATTCAGATGGCCAAAAAAATTACTAAAGTCGATATTCCCTTCAAGATTCAAGGAAGGCGAAAGGGAGATCCAGCAGAGCTAATTGCTGATAATAAAAAAATAATAAATTTATTAAATTGGAACCCAAAATACTCTGATTTAGAAACTATCGTCAAATCAGCATGGAATTGGGAAAAAACGTTAAAAATTAAGTAAATTAGCTATTTTACTGTATCAATATAATTATTTTAATATAATAAGGCTGCTAAATTAAATACAATCTAATTTAGATTTGTAGGAGGATAAAATGAAAAAAATCATAGCTACTTTAACAGCTATTCTAGCTATGGGATTTTCTTCTTCATTCGCAGGGACATTAGTCATTAATACTGATTTAACTGATCCAGCTCCAAAAGCAGCGTTTGAATGGGCTTTTAATAAATTCCAAGAAGAAAACCCTGACGTCACAATTGAAGTTAATAACTTCGATCATGAAGGATATAAACAAGCAATCAGAAATTTTTTAACCACAAGTCCCCCTGATGTTTTCAATTGGTATGCAGGAAACAGAATGCTTCCATTTGTAAGAGCAGGGCTTGTAGAGGATGTATCAGATATCTGGTCAGATACCGGATGGGTTGATGGAAACTTAACAGAGGGTATGTCTCACGCTAAGAAACCAATGACTATTGGTGGCAAACAGTGGGGTATTCCATACACCTATTACCAGTGGGGTGTTTATTACAGAAAAGATATTTTTGAGGCCAACGGAATTTCAGTACCAACAACTTGGGATGAATTTGTTGCTGCCTGCGCAACATTGAAAGCCGCAGGTGTTACACCAATTACGATTGGATCAAAGTATCTTTGGACAACAGCAGGTGTCTTTGACTATTTAAATTTAAGAACAAATGGTTACGAGTTCCACATGGCTTTGACAAAAGGTGAAATACCTTACACTGACCCTAGAGTGCATGCTGTATTTGACAAGTGGGATGAATTAGTTAAACCAGGATATTTTCTCGAAAATCATGCTTCACTTGCTTGGCAAGAAGCAATTCCTCCAATGATTAATGGAGAGGCAGCGATGTATGTTATGGGTAACTTCTCAGTTGCATTATTCAAAGAGGGTGGATTAACAAATGACAACCTCGGCTTTTTCCAATTCCCAGAAATAACTCCTGGTATTCCTATGGCTGAAGAGGCACCAACGGATACGATGCACATTGCATCTGGAGCCAAAAATAAGACAGATGCTAAAAGATTCTTGATCTTTTTAAGCAGAGCAGATGTTCAAGAGGAGATGAATAAGACTCTAGGACAACTGCCAGTTAATAGCGGCTCTAAAGTTGATCCAGATCCATTTTTAGAAGCAGGTTTGAATATGTTAAATAACGCATATGCGATGGCGCAATTCTACGACAGGGATGCTCCAGCCGAAATGGCCTCTGAAGGAATGAAGGGCTTTCAAGAATATATGGTTAATCCTGATAGAAGAGATAAAATTCTTGAGCGTTTAGAAAAAGTACGCCAAAGAGTTTATAAATAATCAATTTCAATTGGGGTGGTTTTCAACCACCCCATTTCTTAACGTGCCTGACTCAACACAAATTACATATAAAAAGTCATCATGGTGGAAACTTAATCAACAAAAGTTAACACCATGGATTTTTTTGTTTCCAGGTTTATTACTATTTTTAGTCTATGTAATCTGGCCAATTTTTAATTCTTTATATATTTCTTTATTACAATGGGACGGGTTATCTCCAGCAATTTACGTTGGATTATCAAATTATATAGAATTATTGGACGACGAGTATTTTTATATTTCGTTAATGAATAATCTTAAGTGGTTAATCTTATTTATGTTAGCTGTTCCAATAGGATTAGGCTTAGCAATATTTTTAAATCAAACTATTTTCGGTATAAGACTCATCAAATCTCTTTTCTTTTTCCCTTTTGTAATTTCCCAAGTTGTTATCGGAATTATATTTTCATGGTTTTACAATCCAAGAGGTGTTATTGGCCCTTTTTTAGATAAATTAGGTCTCAGTAATTATGCCATATTAGCAGATGAGAATTTTGCTACCTATGGAATTATTTTTGCAGGAATTTACCCACAAATTGCATACTGTATGATCTTGTATTTAACGGGCTTAAACAATCTTAATACAGATCAAATTGAGGCAGGTAGAATGGATGGTGCAAAAGGTTTCTCTTTATTTAAAAATATTATCTTACCTCAATTGAAGCCAGCCACTTTTCTAGCAATTGTTGTAACTGTGATCGGATCCCTGAGAAGTTTTGACATGGTTGCTATCATGACACAAGGCGGCCCATATGGTTCAACTAATGTTTTAGCATATTATATGTTTGAGACCGCTTTAAGCGAATATGGATATAGAATGGGTTATGGTTCAGCTATTGCAGCAGTTTTATTCACCATAATGATGTTCTATATATTATTTTTTATTTATCGGATGTATCAAAGTGAGAAAAAAGGACTTTAAATGTTTCCCATACCAATTCAAAAAAGACCTTTAATTAACAGGATTTCATACAAAATACTTGTACCTGTATCTTTGTTCATTTGGTTGATCCCTCTAATAGGGATTATGCTTACTTCAATTAGAGGTCTAGGAGATATCACCGCAGGAAATTATTGGGGCATACCTAGTGAATTTTTATTATTTAGTAATATTAAAGATGTATTTCAAAATACCCCAATGTTGTCTTACATAATTAATAGTTTTAAAATAACCATCCCTACTGTAATAGGTGCTGTTGCTATAAGCTGTATGACAGGTTTTGCTTTAGCATCATATAAGTTTAAAGCAAATCTTTTTATCTTTTTCACGTTTATCGCTGGAAATTTTGTTCCCTTTCAAATTTTAATGATACCTGTTCGAGACCTGACTTACCAAATGGGTTTGTATGATACAGTTACAGGTTTAGTTTTATTTCATGTTGCCTTTCAAACTGGCTTTTGTACTTTATTTATGAGAAATTTTATCAAAGCTTTACCAAATGAGTTATTTGAGGCTGCAAGGATTGATGGTACTTCGGAGTTTAATATATTCTTAAAGATAGTAGTTCCCCTTACAAGACCGGCTATCGCTGCATTGTCTGTGTTAATATTTACATTTATTTGGAATGATTTTTTTTGGGCAACTGTTTTAATTCAAGGACAACACGCAATGCCAATTACTGCAGGTTTGAAATCTCTAAATGGTCAATGGGTTACTGTCTATCATCTTCTATCTGCTGGATCAATAATCGCAGCAGTTCCTCCTGTGATAATGTTTTTTCTAATGCAAAAACATTTTATTGCTGGTCTTACACTAGGCGCTAGTAAGGGATAGAATTGGCTAAAATTACTTTTATAGGTGCGGGCAGTACTGTCTTCATGAAAAGTATTTTGGCAGATATTTTACTTGAGCCGGAATTAAATTCGTTTGATATTGCCTTACATGATATAGACCCAAAAAGATTAAAAACATCACAGATAGTAGCTGATAATATATGTAAGTCGCTAAAAGCTCCGGCATCAATAAAAACTTCGTTAGATAGAAAAGAGGCTCTTAAAGGCGCTGATTTTGTTATAGTTATGATACAGGTTGGAGGTTATGAACCCTCAACTGTTATTGATTTTGAAATACCAGCCAGGTATGGACTTCAACAAACAATTGCAGACACGATAGGTATTGGAGGCATTATGCGCGGGTTGAGAACAGCTCCTGTTTTAGTTGAAATTGCCAAAGATATAATAGAACAATGCCCTAAAGCATGGATGCTTCAGTATGTAAATCCTATGGCAATCAATTGTCTAGCTCTCTCAGACTTTGTTCCTGAGCTTCAATATGTAGGACTTTGTCATTCTGTCCAAGGTACAGCTGCTGATTTAGCGAGAGACATAAATGAAGATTTAAGCAAAATTCAATATGAGTGCTCTGGAATAAATCATATGTCATTTTTTACAAAGTTTGAAAAAAAATTGGGTAATGGTTTAACGGAAGATCTTTACCCTAAAATTTTTAAGGCAGGAGAGGAAGGGAATTTTGGCACCAATTGGGATGGTTGTTCAAATCACGTAAGATATGAAGTATTGAAAAGGCTTGGTTATTTTGTTACAGAGTCATCGGAACATTTCGCAGAATATACTCCTTGGTTTATTAAAAATCACCAAAAAGAATTAATTTCAAAATTTGATATTCCAGTTAATGAATACATTCGTCGCTGTAAAAAACAAATTCAAGAATGGGAAATTCAAGAAAAAGAGTTAATTAGTAAACCTCAAAAAGAATATAATAAATCTGTCGAGTATGCTTCGAGAATAATTTTATCAATGGTAATCGGAAATCAAGACACTATTTATGGTAATGTTCTTAATAAAAATTTCATACCTAATTTACCTAACAATTGCTGTGTTGAAGTCCCTTGTATTGTTCAAAAAAATGACCTTACCCCACAATCAGTACCACCATTACCTATGCACTTAGCAAATCTAATTCAGACCAATATTAATGTTCAACAATTAACAGTTGAGGCTCTTAAAACTCTTAAGAAAGAGAGTATTTATCATGCTGCAATGCTAGATCCACACACCGCTGGTGAACTTAATTTAGATCAAATTTGGAAAATGGTTGATGAACTACTTGACGCTCATGGCTCAATGTTACCTGTTTTCAAATGATGACTAATCTATCCATAAAAAGAATTGATAGAGGTGATGGAAAAGAACTTATTTTATTTAGTCAAAATCCCATAAATTACAAAGTTTTTGAAGGCTTACCTCCAATCTCTGATAACAAAACTCATCTTAGGTACCACCCAACTCGCTCTGAATGGGTAGGATACTCAACATCAAGACAAAACAGAACCTTTTTACCTAATGCCCTTGAATGCCCGTTATGTCCAATGATAAATGATGAAGCACCGAGTGACATTCCTGTTGACCAATATGAAGTTGCCATCTTTACAAATCGTTTTAGCTCATTCAAATTAGTCGAGTCTGATATACCTCATTTAGAAGTAGAAACTAATCAGGCAGTAGGAACTTGTGATGTAATCTCTTATAGTTCAAAACATAATGATGAGTTCTCTAAGTTACCTATCGAGAGAATTGAGCTAATTATTCAAGCACTATCTAACCGCACTGAGGAATTATATAATAATTCAAAAATTGAATTTGTTTTACCATTTGAAAACAAAGGAAAAGAAATTGGCGTAACTTTAGATCATCCTCATGGACAAATATATAGTTTTGGACATACTCCAGAATTTATTAAAAGGCAAGCTATAGTACAAAAATCAAATCCTCTCGAAAAATATTTATCGAATATTCCTAAAGAATTAATTTTAAATAAAAATTCTTCTGCTATATCCTTTGTGCCTCGTTGGGCTAGATACCCCTTTGAAATTTGGATAGCACCTTACCGAAGGACATCTAATATTTTTGAACTTTCAGAAAATGAGCAAAAAGATCTTGCTGAACTTATGCTTGATGCCTCTAAAAGTTTGGACAAAGTATTTGATGATCCTATGCCGTATACTCTTGCATGGCAGCTATCTCCTAAAGGTTATGAGAATTCTTACCATTTTCATGTCTGCTTTCAACCTATTCGCAGATCAAAAACGAAATTAAAATATTTAGCAGGTGTTGAGCAAATCGCAGGTTTTTTTTTAGTAGATCTTCCTCCAGAACGCTCAGCTAGTATCTTGAAGGGTGAAGAACTTCCTGATGAATAGTCAGTCTTTATTTAAACAGCACTTCAACTATTCTGCAGTATCATCATCAGAGGCACATGGAAGAGTAAATTTAATTGGCGAGCACACCGATTATAATAAAGGTTTCGTACTTCCAACATTAATTGAACAGAAAATCGAAGTAAGTCTTAGTCCTCGATTAGACTCTAAAATAGTTGGAATTTCTGAAGAATTTGGTGAAAAGACTGTATTATCTGACTCAAATACTGATGGTACTTGGATAGATTTTGTCAGAGGAGCTTTATATTATATGGCAAAGGAAGGGCAACTAATTAAAGGTTTAGATATTGCGGTTGCCTCTAGTATTCCAACAGGATCTGGATTATCTTCTTCAGCCGCATTTGAAATAGCAATTTTGAGGGCCTTGTGCCAAATGGTTGGACATGAACTATCATCAACTAAAATAGCAAAAATAGGACAGCTGATAGAACATCATTTTATAGGAACCTTTTGTGGAATAATGGATCAAATGTCATCATCAAAATCTAAATTTGGAAAAGTATTATTCTTGGATTGTGAAAATTTGAATACTGAAATAATACCTATCTTTAAAGATTATACTTTCATAATTATTCATTCTGGAAGTACACGAAAACTTTCAGAAGGTTTGTATAATAAAAGAAAAAGAGAGACAGAAATAGCTAGTAAATCTCTTAATATCCCGTCATTACGCCATGCAGAAATTTCTGATTTAAATATTATTAAAGATCCTAAAATTTTAAGAAGAGCTAGACATGTCATTACTGAAAACGATAGAGTCCTAAAGGCTGTACAATTTTTAAAAGATAATAATGCGCAAGCATTTGGAAATTTAATGAACGAAAGTCATATTTCCATGGACAAAGATTATGAAATATCTAGTCCTGAATTAAATCATATTGTTAAAACTGCTCAGTCATACGGTGCTTTAGGCGCAAGACTTACGGGAGCTGGATTTGGAGGTTGTGCTGTGGTTTTGTCGTCAAATACTCGAAGAGATGATATTATCAATAAAATATTAGAACATTGTCCTAAATCATATTTAGTTACCAATATAGGACAAAATATTACACCTTGTTGAAATGAATAAATTAAAAGTTACAACAATTCTTAAATGCAAAAATTTACTTGGCGAAAGTTGTTTTTGGGACCCAAGGTATAACTGCTTAGTTTGGACAGACATAGAAGCAAAGAAGGCATGGATGCTTGATGAAAACAATCAAAGCTTTGTATTTAATTTACCGGATAGGGCAGGGTTTATTCTTCCAAGGAAAAAAGAGGGATTTATTATTGGATTTCCCAACTTTATTGCTATCACTGATAAAAATTTTTCTTCATTTGAAAAAATATGCGAAGTTGAAATCACAAATAATCAAACTCGAATTAATGATGCAAAAGTAGATCCTTATGGAGGCATAGTATTTGGTACATATAATGAAGATCCGGATAAAGCAAAAAGAAAGCCTATTGCTAATCTCTACAGAATTGCGCCAAATTTATCTTTAACAAAACTTTTGTCAAACATCACAGTCTCTAATGGAATAGCCTTTTCAGAAAACGAAAATATCATGTATTTTGCTGATACTCCAACTGGTCGAATACAAAAATTTGAGTACACTAAAAATTTCAATAAGTTTTATGAATTAGAATCAAATATGATCTTCAAAAATGTCGGTGAACCCGATGGAGCTACTGTAGATATTTATAATAATTATTGGTCAGCAAGAGTCAGAGGGAAATGTATTATTTGTATTGATACAAAAGATGATAAAATTATAGAAAAAATTTGTCTTCCAACCAATACTCCCACATGTGTAACTTTTGGTGGAGCTAATTTAAACAGTCTTTACATTACATCTTTAAGAGCAGACCCTAATAGTGATAACGAAGATGGAAATCTTCATAAAATTGAAACTGGTACTCAAGGCCGTGCTCAACTTTTAACTGATATTTGATTTTAAAGAAATTTCTTATTAACTAAATTTTCCATATTTAATTTGGTCATATTTTTTAAATAGTAGAATATATTTTGTGATGCCTCTAGAGACATTCTCTCCCTGCATTCCAAAGTTAATGCAGCGTTATGTGGCGTTAATAAAATATTATCTAACTTAAAAAAAGGATGATTCGACTCTGGAGGTTCAGAGACAAAAACATCCATTCCTGCACCTAAGATTTTTTTTGAGCTAAGGGCTTGATGTAAATCATTTTCATTTACTATCCCACCCCTAGATGTATTTACTAGAATTGCTTTTTTTTTCATAAGATTAAATTCTGTTTTTGATATAAAATTTTTCGTTTCTTCATTTAATGGTAAATGTATGCTAACAAAATCGGCTAGCACTAAACCATCATTTTTTTCTATGGGTATACAGCCACTCTTTTTTATTAAATCACTATTTATAAATGGATCATAAACATATACTTCCATATCAAAACCGAGACATCTCTTTGCAACTTCTTTTCCTATTCTTCCAAAACCAGCTATAAGTAATTTTTTTTTATATAATTCAAAAAATTTTGGCAGTTCAGATCTTTGAGTAAAATTCCCACTTTTCACTAATTTATCAGATAGAGATAAATTTTTCGTTAAATACAAAAAGAACGACATTACATGCTCAGCAACACTTACTGCATTAGATGTTGATGTAATACAAAGAGCAATTTTTTTCCTATTTAAATAATCTAAATCAACATTGTCATATCCAACACCATGTCTTGAAATAATTTTTAAATTTTTACAATGTTCTAAAATATCCTCATCTAGCCTTGATGTTCTTAGTAGGACTGCATCAACAAACTTTAATTCCTCTTGTAGGTTATGATTGTTAAAATTTGTTACCTCGACTATTTCTAGCTCATTTTCTTTTAAAAATTCTAACCCTTTTGGATGAACTGTTCCTAATATTGCAATTTTCATTTTATTCTCTGATTAAAAGTTATGTCAAAAAAGTGTCAATTTTAAAAGGTTTTTCATTCAAATTATTTTTCTATCATGTAAGATCTATAATAGGTTTAGTTTTTGGAGGAATAATGAAAACCATCAAATTGTCTTGTGCACATGCACTCTTTAAATATTTAATTGCACAAAAAACTATTATTGATGGTAAAAAACTACCATTATTTCCTGGAGCATTTGCAATTTATGGTCATGGTAATGTGGCTTGTCTAGGTCAAGCAATGGAAGAATTTCAGTCTGATCTACCAGGTTACAGAGGACATCATGAACAAAGCATGGCATTGACTGGTATTGGCTATGCACGGGCTATGAGAAGAAAGCAAATTTTTATTGCAACCTCATCTGTTGGTCCTGGAGCTACAAATATGGTTACAGCGGCAGCAGTAGCTATGAGTAATCGCCTTCCAATCTTACTTCTTCCAGGAGATACATTTGCAAGCCGTTTTCCTGATCCTGTATTACAGCAAGTTGAAAATTTCAACTCTCCTATAGAAACTGCAAATGATACCTTTAAGTCTGTGTCCAAATATTTTGATAGGATTACCAGACCAGAGCAAATTCTTGCATCTCTTCCTCAAGCAATTCAAGTGATGCTTGACCCATCAGATTGTGGTCCTGCTACTATTGCTATGTCTCAAGATGTTCAAGGGGAGTCTTTTGATTATCCTGAGGTTTTTTTTGAAGAAAAAATCCATCAGTTAAGAAGAGTTTACCCTGATCCAAATCAAATTAAAGAAGCAGCTGATAAATTAAAAAATTCAAAACAACCTATAATAATTTCAGGGGGTGGTGTTCTATATTCTGAGGCAGAACAAACACTTTCTAATTTTGCAAAAAAACACAATATCCCCGTAACTTCAACTGTGATGGGAATTGGATGTATGACCAAAGATGATCCTTATTACATTAGTGCTATTGGCGCTCTAGGAGAGGGTTCCTCCAACAATTTATCTAAAGACACTGATTTAGCTCTAGCCGTAGGTACAAAACTTGCAGATTTCACAACAGGTTCATGGGCAAATTTCGAAAATCCTAATTTTAAATTAATCTCAGTTAATACAGCCCGCTATGATACCACTAAGCATTTAGCGACGCCTGTTATTAGTGATGCAAAAGTGGGATTGCTACAAATATCGGAAGCTCTTGGTGATTGGAGGGCCCCTGATACTTGGTATCAAAGAGCAATTAAAGAGAGAGATAGATGGGAAGCATACGTTGCAAAACAAAGTGGCCCTACAAATCAAGAAGAGCCATCTTACGCTCATGCAGTTGGTGCAATTTATAGAAATTCAGATCCAAGTGATATCGTTGTAACAGCTGCCGGAGGCCTTGTAGGAGAGGTCGTTCAAGTTTGGAAGCCAAAAGAACTTAACACCTTTGAGACTGAATGGGGTTTTAGCTGTATGGGATATGAAATATCAGGAGCACTAGGAATTAAAATGGCTAAACCCCATCAAGATGTCGTTGTATTTGTTGGAGACGGTTCTTATCTTCTTAATAATAGTGATATATATAGTTCGGTTCTCTATGATCAAAAATTAATTATTATTATTTGTGATAATGGCGGACATATGGTTATCAATCGTCTTCAATTAGCTAAAGGAGGTAAGGAATACATTTGTAATCTTCGTGCTGCAAGAGCTACCAATCTTAAATTCGTAGATTTTGAAAACCACGCTAAAAGCATGGGAGCGAATGCTGAGACAGTAAGTTCAACCTCAGAGTTAGAAGCTGCTTTCAAAAGAGCTAAAGAGTCTGATAAAACATATGTCATAGCTATAAAAACTCATGGCTATGAATGGTTAGATGGGACAGCTTTTTGGGAAAGCCCAACACTTCAAGATCCTATAACTGAAGAAAACAAAAAAGCGTTAGATGACTTCGAAACGGGAAAGAGTAAACAACGTAAAGGCGTTTAATCTTGATTTCCAAAAAAAAAATTGTCCTGATAACCGGGGCTGAATCTGGTATTGGAAAAAGTACATCCAAAATATTTGCCAGTAATGGTTATATAGTACTTGGAACTTCACTCAAAAAAATTAACTACAAAATTAAAGACATTGAATACTTTAATATAGATATAACCAATAATTCTCATTGGAAAAGTTTATCCAACACTATCAAAAAAAAGTACGGAAAAATAGACGTTTTAGTTAATAGTGCTGGTGTAAGACTAAGTGGTAATTTAGAGACAACCTCGATGAGTGAATGGACTTATCACTTTAATAACAATGTGACTGGCACTTTTTTAGCATGCAAATATGCATTACCATTGCTCAAAAAAAGTAAGAAATCTTCCATTGTAAATTTAGCTTCAATAAATAGCATTAGAGGAGCAAAAAATATGTTGGCTTATGCAACATCAAAAAGTGCGATAATATCTTTTACGGCATCTTTGGCTTTGGACTTGTCTAATTTCAATATTAGAGTTAATGCTGTCGCTCCAGGTGCTATTGATACTCCAATGCTAGCTTCTTTTAAAAAGGATTTAACAAAAAAGGAATTTGAAAAAAGGATGCGAGAAAATCATCCTATTGGAAGGATTGGAAAACCAGCAGAAGTGGCAAGTGTAATTTATTTTCTAGCAAGTGATGCTTCAACTTTCATGACAGGATTGACCATCCCTGTAGATGGTGGAAGAAGCATAAGATAATTTTTATTTATTAATTTTTAAAATAGTTACATCCGCTTGTTTCATATTTTTTGATCCCAAGAGAATTTCGCCTTGAAAAGCGTCAGGTATAGCAACATTCTTTTTTCCATAATTAGTAAAAAATAATAGATCACCTCTTTGCCTTACTCTTAAATATTCTGGAAGTGTAATTGGATTTAAACCAGCTATAGTCATTTGTTCTTTCATTATTGAGCTTAACAAGGTTTCATCTGGCCATCCGCACAAATAACTTCCTTGATTCCCGCTAGTGATAACAGGAAAGCCATCTTCTGATTTACCTTCAGATACGCCTAAGCTGTCTCCTTGTTCTCTCCATACGTGTAACTCTCCCTTACAGCCTTTCCATTCTACTTCAACAGGAAGTTTATAGGGAAGGGCATCTACTCTTTTAACTTTATAACCAAGTCCCTCTAAGCTTAAGTTTTCCGGAATTTGAAAATTTCTATTTTTTATCCCTGTTCTTGGACCAGCTAAAATTTTTGCTCCAGAAGAAACCATTTTTTTAAAAATGTCAGTTTCAAGGTGTACAAAAGAGGGAACAATAATTAGCTTATAACCAGCAAAATCTGCTTTTTTTCCAACAATATCCAAAGAGCCACCATTAACTCTGACTGATTTATAAAAATCGATCATCAGGCGTGTGTAGTGGAAATCTTCTGTTTGTGCATCCAACTCAGTTATCCAACAGGCTTCATAATCATGCAATAAAGCAATTTCAGATTTTTGTGTTTCTGGTAAATTGAACATTTGTATCTCATTACTTACTTGCATGGCCTCGTGACTACCGTTTGCTGGTGTATTATCACGGTACATTAGTCCTGCATGCATTTGTTCTTGTGCAAATGGAGCTTGTCTCCAACGAAAATAACTTACAACCTCAGCGTCATGAGCAAATGCCTCCCAAGTCCACATCCTTACAGCACCAGCTAAAGGAATAGGATTATATCTTGCCCAATTAACTGGACCAGGTTGTTGTTCCATTATCCAAAGACGACCCATTCCTCGATAAAGGTCATGATGGTATGATTGAAAATCAGGATCGCCAATATTGTAACAGTCTTCAAGAAGTTTTTTATCTTCTCTAGCGATTGTTTGCATATTTTGAAGAAAACCTAAAGGATAGCTGTCCCAAGCAGCAATATTTAAATCTTCACATATTTCACGATGATCAAATTCTGTAAAGTGACCCATAAAGTTATGGCTAACGGGCCTTCCGGGAGAGTAATCATTTAATATTTTCACTTGTTGATAATTAAAATTTTTTACCTGATCAGAGCTAAACTTTCGGAAATCAAAATTATGAGATGGATTTGCCTCAGTAACTGTTAAGTTAGGAAGTTCGATTTCTTCAAAAGAGCGATACTCCATAGACCAGAAAACATTTCCCCAAGATTTATTTAAATCATCTATGTTTTGATATTTTTTTTTCAGCCAAATTCTAAACTCTTGTAAGGCTGACAAACACCAAGAGTATGTAGTTTCATGGCAACCAAACTCATTATCCGTTTGCCATGCTTTCACAAAATTATTTTGTCCGTATCTCTCTGCTATAGCTTTAGTTATGCGCTGACTTTCTTGTTGATAACCAATATGAGAAAAGGAATAGTGTCTTCGAGATCCAAATTTTCTAGCCTGACCATTTTCATCTATAGCAACCATGTCAGGCATCTGGTCAACCAACCATTTAGGAGGAGTGGCTGTTGGAGTGCACATTACAATCTTCAAACCATGTTTTCCCAATATATTCACAATCTTATCCAGCCAATTCCACTCAAAAACACCAGAACTTGGCTCGATACGAGACCAAGCAAATTCAGCAATTCTTACCCAAGTGATACCATTTTTGCGCATATTCTTAGCATCAGTTATCCACATTTTTTCAGGCCAATGCTCTGGGTAATAACATACCCCCAATTCGGGACTCTTAGACATCTTTAGTCGATTGAAACACCAGAGGAGTTAAAAAAATGCTGGTGATTGTGATGCCATTCTAAACGAATATTTTCATTAATTTTAATTTTACTATTTACATCAAGTTTAGCTACGATCTCATCATTCTTATTTAAGTTTATATAACATAATAAGTGCTCGCCTAAATTTTCTATATGTCTAACGGTTCCTTTGAGCTTACAAGAGTCATCACTTGACAAACTAAGATGCTCAGGTCTAATTCCTAATTTGGTAGTCTCACTTGGAGCTTTTAAATTAATCAAATTTAACTTATGTCCATCTTTTAAATCAATAATATTCATTTTCGGAGAGCCAATAAACTCAGCCACAAATTGATTTCTTGGAGAATTGTAAAGTTCAATAGGAGTGCCAACTTGTTCAATAATACCCTGATTGATAACAACAATTCTATCTGCTAGGGTCATCGCTTCAACTTGGTCATGTGTTACATAAACCATAGTTGCAGTTAATTGATTATGAAGTTTAGCTATTTCTATTCTCGTTTGAACGCGAAGCGCTGCATCTAAATTAGATAAGGGCTCATCAAATAAAAATACTTTTGGATTTCTAACTATAGCTCTTCCAATAGCAACACGTTGTCTTTGCCCACCAGATAATTGTTTAGGTAGTCTTTCAAATAAACTTTCAATTTGCAAAATTTTTGCTGCCTCTAAAACTCTACTTTTGATTTCATCAATAGGAGTTTTAGCTTGTTTTAATGCAAATGACATATTATCAAAAACTGTCATGTGAGGGTACAATGCATATGATTGAAAAACCATCGCAACACCCCTTTCTGCTGCAATAATTTTATTTACCACCTCTCCGCCTATAGATATTTCTCCTTCTGTTATATCTTCTAGTCCGGCTATCATTCTAAGGAGTGTAGACTTACCACAACCAGATGGTCCAACAAAAACAATGAACTCACCAGAGTTGATATTAAGGTCTACACCATGTATCACTTCAGTTTTATCATAAGTTTTTTTTACACTTTTAAGGTTTAAATTAGCCATAATACCCTGAAAACTTTAGCATTTTTTGTATAAATATACATCAGTGACTATAATTTTAATTTAGGCTAAATACTTTGAGAATTCGTAATAAGATTTTTTTGGAATTCGTTTAAAGTTATCGAAATCAACATAGACCAATCCAAATCTCTTAGAATAGCCATATGCCCATTCATAATTATCAAGCAATGACCAAGCAAAATATCCCTTAATAGAAAAACCTTCATTCAAACAGCTTAATATTTCTTTTAAATGTAAATTAAAATATTCTATTCGATCTTCATCATAAACATCTCCTTTAAAAGTTGGTTTATCGTTATTTGCCATCCCATTTTCGGTAATATATATTGGAATTTTATTATCATATTCTTTATGAATTCTTTTAATAAAGTAGCTCAATCCCTCAGGATAAAATTCCCATCCCATATCTGTTTTTTTTAATGTTCCACTATTACACTCATAATTAACACCATCTTCTGATTTTTTATATTTGATTAAAGAGCGGGTGTAATAATTCAATCCTATCCAATCAATTGGTGAAGATATTAATTCTAATTGTGTTTTATAATTTTCTGGTAGGTATTTTTCTAGGATGGATAAAGCTAATTCAGGATATTTACCTTTAAAGATTGCATCAGAAAACCATCTATTATGAATCTCATCAAAGAGTTTTGTTGCATGAATATTTTCTTCATTACTATCTATAGATTGACCAAACTGATTATTTAAAACTACCCCAATCTGATGAGTATTACAGGACCTTAATGCTTCAACAGATTGCGAGTGTGCAAATAAAATATTATGCATAGTCTTGGCAGCTGATTGGATATTTTTAATACCTGGCGCATGCTCTCCAAGATAGTGACTTAACCAAGAAATACACCAAGGTTCATTAATTGTTGATATATTTTCAAATTGATCACCAAATGTTTTTGAAATGAAAAAAGATAAATCACCAAAACGCTTGCAGGTTTCTTGATTTTCCCAACCTTTCATTTCTTGAAATCGTAATGGGAGATCCCAATGATAAATTGTTGGAAACGCCTCTAAATCTGAATTATTTATCTCATCCAACAACCTTTTATAAAAATCTACACCTTTTAAATTTACATCCTTGTCATTGTCTGGAAATAACCTAGGCCATGCAAATGAGAAACGATAGGCTTTAAAACCCGCTTCTTTTATGAGTTTTATATCCTCTATAAAATATTCAATATGATTACAGGCATTCTTGCCATCTATGCCGCTTAATTTTCTTTTAGCAAAGTCATCCCATATAGATTTACCACAATCTCCATAATTGTTTCCTTCAATCTGATAAGAGGAGGTAGCAACTCCAAACTTAAATTCTTTAGGAAAGTTTTGTAGGTCAGATAAACTAATCAATTCTAAATTTATTTTTAGAATTAAATAAATTTGTTTTGTTCAAATCAAATTTAATTTTAACACCGTCACCAACTTTTATTGCGCTATCGCCCGATGCCTCTATTACTATAGGGTCGCCTTCATTATCTAAATAAATAAATGTGTTTGACCCCAATTTTTCTACAACGTAGGCTTTACCTTGAAAATCATAATCTGAGCCATCTGTAATAGTAATATCTTCAGGTCTAATACCAAAGACAATATCATTATCATCATATGCATTAATTTTTTTTGGAATTGTGATATTCGATCCTAATACACTAATTTCAACTTTGCTCTCATCTTTTGATAAAACTTTAGAATTTATAAAATTCATCTTTGGAGATCCAATAAAACCTGCAACAAATAAGTTTTTAGGATTATTATAAAGTTCTATAGGTTTTCCTTGTTGAGAAATCTCTCCTTCATCTAAAACAACAATTTCATTTGATAGTGTCATAGCTTCTGTCTGATCATGAGTAACATAAATCATTGTAGTATTAAGTTGTTCATGTAGTTTTGCTAATTCAATTCTCATTTGAACCCTTAAAGCAGCATCCAAGTTAGATAAAGGTTCATCAAAAAGAAAAACTTGAGGTTTTCTTGTTATGGCTCTTCCAATAGCAACACGTTGTCGTTGACCACCTGATAATTGTTTAGGCTTGCGTTCTAAATAATCTTGGATCTGAAGTGTTTTTGCAGCATCTAAAACTCGCTCATTAATTTCTTCGTTGGATTTCTTTTCTAATTTTAAGCCAAAAGCCATGTTGTCAAAAACAGTCATATGCGGATATAGAGCATATGATTGAAATACCATTGCAATATTTCTATCTTTAGGCGATAAGTCATTAACCTGCTTGTCATTTATTGAAATAGTTCCAGAGTTTACTTCCTCCAAACCTGCAATCATCCTTAGCAAAGTTGATTTACCACAGCCAGAAGGGCCAACTAGAGTTGTAAAAGATTGGTCTTTTATTTCCAAAGAAAAATCCTTTATTACATGCGTTTTACCGTAATATTTATTCAGGGATTTAATGTTAATAGAAGCCATTTTAATAAGTCATCTTATTATTAATATATATAAAATCATTAACATTGTTGCATTTATTGATAGTTTTGAACATTATTCCATTTACTTACTTTAAATATCCTAAATATTCTTTTTGAAATTCAATCATTGTATCCAATAAAGATTCGACTGTATTTGAATTTCCAACAATTGGGTCAGCTAAAAGAGCATATTTAGCCTCTTGTTTTGATTTATTCAAAATTGCATTTGTAGTTAATTGAATAGTTCCTACTTGTGAGTTAAGTAGAGCTCCAAAAGAATTGGGATAATCCTCAAGTGCTTTTCCGTGAACCCCTGTTTTATTAATTGTTGCTGGCACTTCTACCACTACATCATTTGGCAAACACTTTATAAAATTATCATTTTTAATATTTACGGCATGTTCTAGCATATTGGAGTCATCGACTATACTTTCAATAATTGGTATTGCTCTTTCATGAGGCTCAGGGTGACTCATATCAAAAAATTGATCATAACCATCATTTGAATAAAAAGATAAACATCTTTTTTTATATTTATCATAAAAATCCAAAATACCATCATGATCAACAACACTGTACGCCCAAGGCAAATATTCTCCTAAATGACTGTCCGTGGTAATTGGCAAATATCCGTATTGTTTGAATAGTTCAAAGAACAAACCTCTTTCTGCTCCTGGATTTGAATAAAAACCCTCATGATCATTCACTAAATCTGAATAATATTCACTGAAATTTTTTTTTATAAATGGATATCCATCTTCCCCCGAGTCTTTATATTTAGCTCTCAATAAAATACTAAAATGATTTAAACCTCCTGCCTCAAACTCAATATTTTCTAAAGCTGTTTCCATTAAAGTTGGAAGTTGTCGACTCATAGAAGCAATTTCATGACATAAGCCTGTAATGTTCAAATTTGGAAAACGTGTTGTTAATGCATGACAAATTCTTTGCATAGGATTGGAATAGCTAAATATAAATGCTTCTGGACAAATTTTCTCTATATCCTCACAAATCTTAATAATTTCTGGAATTTGACGCATTGCATGAAATAGACCACCAGGGCCTCCATTTTCTCCGTAGACTTGCTTGATGCCGTATTGAAGTGGAATTTTCCAATCTTGCTCCCAAAGGTCAAATCTATTTCCAACTTCTATAGAAATGAGGCAAAAATTAGCTTCTTGAAGCGCCTCAGCTCTTGAAGTTGTCGACACAATTTCAAAGTTAACTCCAAGTTTTTCTTTATAGTCGTTTGCGATTTTATGAGTATTTTTTAAGGTATCAGAATTAATATCATGAAGCACTAAAGTTGATCCGCTGAGAATTTTAGATTTAAAAAAATCTCCAACAAGTCCTAAACCAAAGTTAGTGCTACCTGCGCCTATAATTACTATTTTATTGGTCATTAATGTCCCTATTCATCCTTTTATTGATCCTGCCACAAGTCCTCTTATAAAGTATCTTTGTAATGAAAAGAAAATAAATAACGGCACTGTCATTGAGACAAACGCTCCTGTAGTAAGTATCTCCCAATTTTCTCCTCTAGAACCAAGTAATTCTTTTAATTTCGCAGTAAGAATGATTTCACTTGGATGTTTATCTAGGAAAACTAAACCAACCAATAAATCATTCCATACCCATAAAAATTGCAAAATAAAAATAGATGCAAAAGCTGGGATCGATAATGGAACAACAATTTTTAGAAAAGTATCATAGTGTGTGGCACCATCAACTTTAGCTGCCTCCATCATTTCACTTGGTAGAGATTTTAAAAAATTCCATAATAAAAAAGTTGTAGAGGCCAGTCCAAATCCAGTATGAGCCATCCAAATTCCAGGATAAGACTTTGCAGCTACTCCAAATAAAGCACCAAAGTCATTATATACTGTTAGTATAGGTATCAACGACATTTGAAGTGGAACAACTAGTGATGCAATTATACTAGCCAATAAAATATCTCTTCCATAAAACTTCATCCACGTTAAAGCATATGCAAAAAATGAACATATTATTAATGGAATTAATGTTGAGGGAAGAGCAACAGCAAATGTGTTTAAAAAAGCCTGTCCCAAACCCTCTTTAAATAAAACCTCTTTATAATTATCTAATGTAAAACTTGGTGGACTTTTTGCAGATACAAAGACTCTTTTACCTTTTTTCTTTTTAAACTCCTCTTGAGATTTCCAAGTATAATCTCCGTTTTCAAAAACAGTAATTTCTGTTTTATCTTTGAATATAGCCGTATCGCCTACTTCAAATTCATCAATGTTTTTAGAAGTTACACCAAATCGGAAAATTTGTTTTCCTTTATCTTCTCCAAAAAGATTTCCTCTTATATAAAATTGACCACCCTCCTTAATTTGAGACTCATTACCTTCGGTTCGATATATTTCATTAACTTCTGTTGTTGTGAAAGATGTCCACCAACCGCTTATTGCCAAAACATCTTTGTCTCGTAAAGAGCTGATAAAAAGACCAAATGTGGGCACTATCCATACGATTACAAAAATTAGCAACAACAGTTGAGAAAAAATTGAGGTAAATGTTAACTTTTTCATACTTTTTGATCTTGTTTGTGTCTATACAAGTTCCAAGCCAATATGGGAGTTACGCCAATTAAAATACAAAATGCCAGAACGCTCCCTCTGCCAGTATCGCCCCCTCCTCTAAACATCCAATCATACATTAAGTTTGCTAAAACCTCTGTTTGCCATTGTCCATTGGTCATAGCATAGATTATGTCAAATACTTTTAAGACTAAGAGTGTGATTATTGTCCAAATTACTAAGATAGTTTGTTCCAGATATGGAATGATTATTTTCCAGAAAATCTTTAGTTCACTTGCTCCATCAATTCTAGCAGCATCTAACGTTTCACTAGGTATAGTTCTTAGTGCAGCACTAAAAATTACTAAGGCAAGACCAGTTTGTATCCATATCATTATTGCCATTAAAAAAAAATTATTCCAGATTGGTATTGTTAACCAAGCTTGAGGTTCGAATCCTAAATTAACAGTGATAGCATTTAGTAGGCCTATCTGTTGGTCACCAGGACCTCTGTAATCGTACATAAATTTCCAAATCACTCCAGCACCTACAAATGAAATAGCCATTGGCATAAAAATAATTGATTTAGCAATTGATCCCCACCAGACCCTATCTGCCAAGTTTGCAATTACCAAACCAAAAAATGTACTGAGAGTCGGTACAACCAATAACCAACCTAAGTTGTTAATGATACTTCTCTTAAAATCAGGATCCTTTATAGCCCATGCATAATTATAGAGCCCTACAAAGTTCTCTCCTTGTTTATCATAAAAACTGAGTCTGATAGTTTCAAAAACTGGGTAAAGTATAAAGATAAATAATACTATAAAAGCAGGTGCGATAAAAATAATAACTCTAATTGAATTTTCTAATGCAAATTTTTTTGTAGCTCTTACTCGAAAATAATCCAATAAAAAGTTTGATAAGTGAAAGAAAGTAACAAAAAAAAGTACTCCAATAAGAACGGTAATTGCTAAGGAAAATATATTCATTAAATGTTATGGAACTAAGGGCAAATATACTATTCGCCCCTAGATAAGAAAATTACTTTTTTACTTACTGACCAGCTTCCCAGCTAGCTTGGATCTCGTCTGCTACATCTTTAGCTGATTTACCATTAGTATAATCAACCATACCTGTCCAGAAAGATCCTGCTCCAACCCAACCAGGCATCAAGTCTGATCCATCAAACCTGAAAGTTGTTGCATTCATTAAGATTTCATGAAGACCTCTAAATGTATCACTAGAGTATTTACTGGTATCCACAAATTTATGAGGTGTTAAAAAACCACCTTTTTCCATAAATCTCTCGTTAGCTTCAGGGTGGAGTAAAAACTTCATGAACTCAGTTGTAATTGGTCTGTCATTAGTAGGAGCCATCAAAGTACCAGCTCCGAGCACAGGTTTACCTAAGTCTTGTGAAGCGAATGGTGGGAAGTAGAAGAAATCATAGTCCACACCAGCTTCTGCACCTTCAGGAAAGAAAGCCGGAATAAAGCTAGCTTGTCTGTGCATCATGCACTCCGCAGGAGAAGTAAACAATCCGTTTGGAGAGTCTCTAAAGTCTGTTGTTGCAACAGCTTTAGTACCACCATTAACGTAAGAGTCATTTAATGCAATTGATCCAAAGAAATCCATAGCATCAATAACTCTTTGATCATTGAACTTCATTTCATTTGAAACCCATTGATCGTATGTATTAGGTGAGTGAGTTCTTAACATAATGTCTTCCATCCAGTCCGTGGCAGGCCATCCAGTAGCACCACCAGAACCTAAACCGATACAAAATGGAGTATTACCATCACTGACCATTTGATCTGCCAATGCTAATAAGTCTTCCATTGTTGTAGGTATTTCGTAGCCATTATCCTCAAAGTTGTCAGGTGAATACCACACTAAACTTTTTACATTCACTCTATAAAAGACGCCATAGAACTTTTCAAAACCAACTGGATCTTTATATGTTGTAAGATCAACCCAAGATTGACCTGCAGCATAGTTGTCAAGAACCATTTGTTTGACGTCATCACCTAATGGAGATAAACAACCAGTAGCTGCAATGTTTGCTGCTAATCCTGGTTGAGGGAATACAGCTATGTCAGCTGGACTACCTGCTTGACAGTCAATATTAATAATTGATTCAAATTCATCAGAACCACCATACTCTACGGATGCTCCTGTTGCTGCTTCAAAAATTGATATGACATCCCTGAAGTCATCATCTTGTGGTGCCAACCATGGACCAAAGATTGTTAATTTTTCTCCCGACAGGTCAGGGCCTGTATACGCGTGAGAACCAGCATTTGCATAGCTTGCTCCAAATAGAGAAATAGCTATCAAAGCTGTGATTGTCTTAATTAATTTCATAGAAATCCTCCTCCTATAAAAATGTATTATTGAACTTAACAAAATGAGAATGATTTCAAACACATTAAAAGCTTAAACAATATGCAATTTACTGATATCAAAAAATCAATATTATCAACATTTAATTATATTAAATCTACTTTTTAGGGATATTTAATAAATTAGCTATGTTTAAAATTAATGTTTACTTATGGTATCGTATTTTTTCTGTATTGACTCAGGCCAAACAGATTTCATGTAAGCTAAAATAGACCATATGTCATCGTCATTTAATTTGTCGTTACCTTGCATTTTACCATCGTAGTTTTCATTATAAATTTTAAATCCATACCTAATTATATTAAAGAGTTGTTCTTGACTGTGATGCCATGTATGACCTGTACCATTTAAGGGTGGGGAGAGATTATGACCGTCTTTATCTTTTTTAGTACTCCAGTTGGGCTGACCTTGTAAGTTGTCCCCATGACATGACGCACAATGAGTTACATAAAGAGATTTACCTAAGTTAATTTGACTAATTAATTTTTCATCAATTTCGATATTAGTTATTTCAATATTATCATTTTCTTTTTTATTAGGGTTTAAAAAATACAGAAGAGAAATTATTATCACTGCGAAACCAATAACAAATATTAAAATTCTTTTTAAAAGAAACGACAATGTTTTTAATTATTAAATTTTCTAAGTAAATCTTGTAATTCTTCTATTTTTTGTTTTTTTTGTTTGTCGTTTTTTTTCATAGCATCTACTACACAGTGGTCAATGTGCTTATTAAGTATGTTATTTTCTAGAGATTTGATTGCTGAAGTTATGGCTCTTGTTTGTTGTAAAATTTCAAGACAATATCGTTTTTCAACAATCATTTTTTCAACGCCTTTAAGCTGACCATTAATTCGATTAATACGATGAATATTTTTAATATGATCTGGATTTTTATTTATTTTAATTATATTTGACATATGAGCAATATACTATATAGTAGTATATAGTAAATAAAAAAATAATGTTTGTTTCAACTCTCACCAACTTTAATTGGAAATGTAAACACACCTGGAAAAAAAGTGCTCATAACACTAAGTGGTGTTTAATTGGATGTGCTATAGGAGATCTTGGTACGATATTCTATTTTCAAATTAATGAAATTGCTTGGCCTACCTTAAATATAATGATTTTAGCAATTATTAATGGACTGATTACTAGCATCATTCTTGAAACAATAATTCTTTTAAGGCAAAATTTTTCTTTAAGACAGGCAATTAGCACTGCTCTTGGAATGAGCTTTATATCTATGATTTCAATGGAAATAGCTATGAATGTTACAGATGTAATTTTAACGGGAGGGGCAATGCTTACTTGGTGGGTCGTTCCTATAATGCTTCTTGTTGGTTTTATTACTCCATGGCCATATAATTATTGGCGTTTAAAAAAGTACAATATTGCGTGTCACTAAAATATTCTATTATTTACCTAATTTTCTCACTGTTTTTACTCGTAAATAATCTATTTGCTTCTCATGTCACTGTAGTTGATGGAGACACAATTAAATTAGGTGATGTTAAAATACGTTTTAGTGGAATAGATGCTCCTGAAATTAATCAGACGTGTGTTGCAAGTGAAGGGAAGGTTGCATGTGGAAAGATATCAAAAGATATTTTACTTACAAAAGTTACAAATAATAAAATTAGCTGTACAGATGAGGGAAAAGACTTCTATGGAAGAGTATTAGGTGAGTGCTTTGTCAATGGAGAGTCATTAAGTAGTTATTTAGTCAGAGAGGGTTTTGCGTTTGCTTATAGAAAATATTCAGATAAATATATTTTAGATGAGGAGTATGCCAAATCTAACAAACTTGGAATGTGGTCCATGAAATTTGAATATCCATGGGACTTTCGAAAAAATAATTAAATGTTTTGTCAAAAATATATTTCTTAATTACAACTTTTATTATTAATCTAAGTTTTTATCAAAGTTTATATTCATCAGATCAAGATTACTGCGTTGGCTACTTAGAAGAAGTTTACTGGTCTTTAGATCCTATTGAAGAGATTGAAGTTCGAGAAAGAATAATTAAATTTTTTAATGACAATTTTGAGGGTGCAGAAAACCTAAACTATGACTTGTATTATGACTCCCAATCAAAGCAGTTTTTAATTGATTTAGAAGGTGTAGATATTAGTAAATATAAAAAAGTCAATTATCCTAATTTTGAAATCTTAGTATTAGATGCATATATCAATCTATTTAAGGGAGATGGAATAAACTATTGTCCTGCGTTTTGGGATAATTGCAGTGAGGAGTCGTTGAAGTCTTTTTTTCAAGCCTCAGAGGATTTTAGTCAATCTTGGAGTGGTGAAGAGAATGCAATGAAATTTCTCACAGATCACTTCGTCAATCATCATTGCACCATGTATCTTGATACCTCTATTGATCAAAAGACTTTCATAAGCGATCTAAATATTTTAATTAATGAATTAACCAAATAATTTATTAACAACTTTTTTTATTTATGCGTAACTTCTATCAAAGACTGATCAATATGTATGATATCAATCATTAATGGGCTGGTGGAATGGTAAAGAGGAGTTATTTGAAAATAATGAAATTCCATACAATAATAAGTGTTCTGAATGTGGTGATTACAAGGAAGTCTCAAAGAAATATATCAATAAAATCAACGATGAAATGATTACGATTTGCTACGATTGTAGCAAAAAGCGCTATATTGAGTCGTTAATGGTGGTTTCTGCTATTGATGGAGTTGACGACCTTTGATGACCGTAGGTTAAGAAAAAAAATAAGACTATAAACACATACAATAAGACACCTACTATTACCACTAAAGGGATGAAACCGCTTTGATAAGACATCAAAGAAACAAAGACTAGAACACTTATAGAACTTTTTTTAAAAATACAAATACAGATAATCTTGAGCGATAATTTTTGAAGCAATAAAAACCTTTTCTGGTGGGAGTTCATCATAGCTGCTCCAACCGATGTATTTCAGAGAACCATCTAGACCAACGAGTTGGCGGATTTCATCTAAGGACCGAAGAGGGTGACCCTCTAAAGAGAGATCGAGAAGATATGAATGGTTCTCATTTCCTTGGACATGCAAACTCACAACTTGCCATTGATTTTGATTTTGATAGGGAAACACATATATGTTAGACTGTGTTTCTATACTAATTGTTTGAGCGTAATTGTGTATTTGGTTATAAATTGTCTCTTTAAATAACTGCTTTGTTTCTTTATCTAAACTACCCAGCACAAAAATCGTTGACTGATTAATTTCTGCTTTAATTTGTAAAGAAAAGGTTAGGAAGATGACCACAAATAATAATTTTTTAATCATGTCCATCCCTGGCACGTATCCAAAGCGCTGTTAAGAGCAGAACTGAGTCCGTTAGCTTTCATTTCTATTTCTTGTTTTTCAAACCTGTTGAGAGGATCATTGATAGAAAATGAAATTTGTCCTCTTTTGGACAACAGCTCTTCAAGCTTGGAGAAGTGATGTTTATAAAAACTCATTAACTCCCAACGAACGTATCCATCGGCATTCAATCGGCTCGCATTTTCGCCTTTATAAGATTGACCTGAGAGCTTCCAATCAAAAGTTTCACCGCTCATAACGTCGAAATCTTTGGGCTCAAATTCTCGATTGGTATAAACTAAACGAGCATCGCAACTTAAGTTTGGATCGACAATAAAAATAATCATTTGATCCTGGTTTTCTAAACTAAATACTAAGTCTAAGTTTTCTTCTTGAGCCTCCATATGTATCCAGTTATCAAATTCATGATGCATAGGGCTACCTTCTGCTTTTAGAGAACAATTAGTTAAAAAAACACTGATAAATAACAATAATAATGCTCTCATTACTTCTTTTCTCCTGGTTTGAAATGGCTCATTAAAAATTGCTGAGGAAAGGGCACTTTAAGATAAGAGGCATATTGCCTAGTAAAAAAGTAATTCAGGGGATACTGAATAAATTCTAGATTACCATTCTCAAGAGCATCAAGAGTGCTACGAGAATAATTCAAATGCTGCATTACATCCTCAACAGAAATATTATTTTCTTGCCTGATTTGTGCTAAACAACGCAAATACTCTTCAATATCTCTTAGGGATTGGGGTTCATTTTTTTTATTAGAGGACAACCTCCTACCTAAAGTAGGAGTAATATAATTAGACTTCATGATAACAATAATGAGGAATATTATTTCTACAAATAGTCCAAAGCTTTTTTACTTTTGGACATAGATTATTGATTACCCGCTTAACATAAATTGCTATAGTGAGGTATGTCTAAAACAAAAGAAATTATCACCATTGAACATACTCTAAAAGAGGTTCTTAAAAATTTAAGTGATCAAGACATTCAAGATATCACTGGGAAGTCTAAGTCTTATATATACAAATGTGCTGATCCTGACGATACTGATAGGAATATACAATTTAGAACTGTCATACGTTTAGAGCATGCTATGCATAAAATTTACCAAAAAACTCCTTTTAGCAATTTTTTGAAAGATTATCTAGCAACCGCCCAACCTGAAAAACCTGCTAGTGAAAGTGAAGTACAATCAGAGATATTAGCAATAGGCGGAAGATTGGGAGATTTAATGGATGCTGTGCGTGAGTCAATGGATGAGAAAAGTTCAGGGGGATCAAAAATAGTCCCACATGAAAAAGAGAAAATTTACCAAGACATCCAAAAATTAGATGATCAGTTGAGTAAAATTAAGAGTGTGTTAAAATCACTCTAATTTGTTTTCAAGGGGGATAATTTTAGGATTTTGGGTTTTCTTTTCCAATGTTAGCTGGGGAGCAGAAATTTGTGAACGACTTCTAAAAAAAGACTTTAGAGAAACGTCTAATATACGTCTGGCCTACAATGATGTTGGTGTAATTTTAGAGGAAAACGGCACATTTATTGACAAAATACGCTTTGGTTCTTCTGCCTTTGAGTCTCCTATATCTACAGGAGATCAGATTATCGAAATTAATGGGGAGGATATATCCAATATTGAAGAAGATAATGTAAAGAAATTTTTAGCTACTAGGAATGTTTCGCTAAAAGTAATTGGATCTGATGGTGAAGCTAAAACAATTAGTTTAGAGAGAACCCCGTATTTGGGACATCCTATTGTCGAATTTGATATTATCTTGAGAGACATAGAGATTATTCAACAAAGTAGTAAAACTAGTTTAGATTTTGAAGTACATCTAAAGTGGAGAAATGAAGATTTAATTCATAAACTACCTCTAATATTAGATTTAGATAAAGCCAAGTTTGCTGAAAATGAAGAATCTGAAATAAAATGTATTTTTAGAAAATCTGCTGAATTAGATAATATTCTTCAAAAAATATGGTATCCTAATTTCGATGCATCAGATATCACTTCATTTATTAATCGATCTGAGTTTCACAGCTTATTAGTAACAAGTAATAAACCTTATAACTTTCATTTAGTTCAAAAAATAAATTACCAGGCAAATAATATTTCGGAATTTCAAAAATTTCCATTCGATAGAATAGCAACATCAGCAGGCTTTGTTTTCCAAGACACTGATCTGAGCACATCTGCATTATATAATCCTGAATTTGTGATCGATAGGGCCAACGAAAATCTTTATGAGTGGCAAATAACACATCATGATTTTGATTGCTGTCCTACAAAAATTTACGGTCAGGGTGTGCAACAAGAGGTTCATTTTAACTTTGAGCTTACAAGAAAATCCTTCTACTATATTTTGAAAATAATTCTACCAGTCATCTTTTTAGTTTATCTATCGTTTAGTGTATTTTGGATACCAGCCCGTGAACTTGAGTCTAAGCTAGCAGTATCACTTGGTTCTTTGCTGACTCTCGTGGTATTTCAGTTTACATTTGGTGATGGACTTCCAAAAATCAATAAAATCAGTATTTTAGATGCTTGGATTTTGATTTCTTATTTGTTCACAGGTCTTTCTACTATTATAACAATTTGGAGTTACTGGGATTACCATCGTGATCATCAAACGGGTCGCTATAATACAATTGATAAAAAATTATTTTGGTCTCTGTGTCTGAGCTATTTTCTATTTATGGCCATCTTTGGATGGGCTATTAAGAATAATTGGAATATTCTTAACAATGGTATAACTGTCTAAAATTTCATAGACTTTTCCCAATCTTTATTTTTAAAAATTAATATTTTTGTCTTCAGTGCAAAGACCTCTCTTTTCCTTTCTGTTTTCTAGTTACTCCTTCTCTAAGTCATTTCCTACCAGGTTAATAAATGACAAACAAAAAAAAGAGAGAGGAAAAATTGAGGTGGTTTTTTCATGGTTCCTTTCTGTGCTGCGGCTAATCCCATCCTCCTGTAAATTAGTCGTGGTACAAAGAGGAAAATACTCATTATTAATAATTATCTCTCTATTTTTTGTCTCCTTAAGCTCAGCGATGACTTTAGAAAAATTTCACGGTTGGAATATTCAATTATTGGAGGAGGAAATAATTGCAATCGAACGTAGTGGTGATGTTGAAGATTCAGAAAATATTATTTTTGTTATGACAAAAAATAATTGTGATCGTGTGCTTCAATTTTTTGAATTATTTACCTTATCAGCTCACCCAGATCTTACAAAATTAATAGATAAAGAAATTGAACTCCAGGAAAATGGTCATTCAACTACCGGAACGGTATATGAAATATATCCGTATAAGAACGGACACATGATTTTAATAGGCATGGGTTCATACAATCATGAAACAATTAAAGAATATTATACTTTTCATAAACGCTCTCGCTTAACAGTCACTGATGTCCCATTCGAGGAACCAGTAGCCTTAAGAACTTTCGTAGACCTGCCTACAATTCAGTGGGCCATGCCTCAAGTAGAGGAAGCAATGGACAGAGCTCATAGGCATTGCAAAAAAATACCTGATCCCATCTCGGCTAGCCTAAACAATCCTCAGAAAGGACCTAAAACATGACTTTTTTACATTTCCTAGCAGCAGTTTTATTCTTGTATGTTGCAGATGAGCAAAATCACAGCCAACTTCATTTTGGTAAGAAATGCTTTCAAAATGAGAACGGGGATATTATTTTTTCACACATTTGGGTAACACGCCCTTTTGATGAATTACCTGCTAACAAAGAGCAATGTACTTTGCCAGAGGAGCCCGTGCCACCTGTCATTCCTAAATATGGGAAATAAAACTTTCGATGAAATTAAAATTTACATATGCGGCCTTAGCTTAAATGGAAAAGCGTCCCACACTGAGATTTCTTGCGGGAAGGGAAGATGCAGGTTCGACTCCTGATCCGGCTGCACCAAAACTATTTGGGGAGTTTTCAAAAAAACTTATAATACCTCTTATGGGTCATAGCTATTTTATTGAATGTCAAAAATGTGATTACAAATCAGAAGAAATTACAATGGGAGTTGGCTTTTTATTTGGAAATATTGATGACATACTCCACGCACTTAGAGGCAATGATAAAAAAATAGTACAACTCTTAAAGCACCGAAAACAAATTCATACCCATTATTCACGAGGTTATTCTCTTTATCAGTGTAGTAAATGCCACTCATTAGAAAATAAGTGTCACCTTACATTGTACAACCAACAAGGAGATCTTATATTTCAAACAAAGTCTTATTGTGGGTCATGTCAAAAGGCAAGAGAGTACATGCCAGAGGATAGTGATAATGAAACTATTCCAGATCTGTGCTGCCCTAAATGTCATCAGCAGGATCTTAAAGTCTTGCTAGGTATACTGTGGGATTGATATACTATTTAAATGTGAATTTAAAATACTTTACATTCCTCTTAATTTGGCTGACACCGATTTTTGCCTTAGCTGATCCATGGCAAATTGATCAAGATGAAAATTTCATCACTTTAAAAAAAAATGGTGAAATCCAACATGGAAATAACATTCACTTTAATTTTGATAAGGATAATGGGTGTAGGTTTAATGTTTTTTTCTTCATTTACACTATGCAGGACAACCCATCAACTTTAAGTGAAATCTTTGAAGATCAACAAATTCATTTAAATTTTGGTGGCCAAGAGATATTAGCGAGTGTTGCTTTTACATCACCATTTGGATTAGGTGAGATTGCAGGTATTTATGTAGCCCAAAATATTCCACTTTCAAAAGAGTTTATCAAAATGAACGAGAATATGTTAAAAGGCAATTTAATGACTATGACTATTCAAAAAGAGTATGCAAAGTATTTTGATATCCCTGAAGAAAATTGGAGTTTTGAAAATTTTGGAGACAAAATGCACGAAGCTCATGCACTTTGCGCAATAGACTAATTAATATCAAAAAAATACTTATCCACACCTTATCTACAAATAAATTTGAAGCTCATCTATCTGTCTAAAAACCTAATGATAATTTTAGTTGAGAAAGTTAATGCAGTTTTTTGGTTCAAAAATATTATTGAATATTTTTTACGTTTTTTTACTTTCTTATCTCATTCATCACACTTTTAATGGAAAATTTAATATACAAAATTACCTTATCAATAAGTTTGAATTAAAATTGTTTCAAGACTTTCATTATAACCTGCAGCGAAAGTCATTGGCTCTCGATATGGATTTAAAAGCTTCATATTTTGAAAAGGAAGATTTCATTGATGAACTATCAAAACAATACTCTGAACCCAAAGACGGAGAAACAATATTGAAATTAGATTAAAAAGTTATCAGATATTTTATTAACAAAACTTAATAAGTTTTATTAATTGTTGAAAATTATATTAACTGGTAATAGTATAAAAATTTCTTGGAGTAATTAAATTTGATTAAAACTTTATTATTATCAATTCTTTTTTTTACTGCATTTAATTTTAAAATTTTTGCTGCAACAATATCAGGCACATATTATGGAGAGAATTGTGGAAATTCATGTAATCCAGATAATTTATTAGATGATCCAATTGAGATGGTAGAGGGCCTCATCACAGGAATATTCGGCTTTGCTGATAAAAATGCTTCCTTTTTTATTGACCAAGTTAATGAAAAAACCATTTCTATACTCCATTTAGATAAAAAAATGCTTTTTACACAAGTTGCTTATGACCCAAAATCTAGAACTTTTAAGGGATTGGGGGAAAAAGATACAATATCAGGATCATTTGATGGAGACAACTTAACAATAACCATTCAGACAATTGCTAAAAAAGATGCTGGGACTGGTAAAACAAAGTTTCTTGTCAGGAGATTACCTCAATCAAAAGAAGCTTTTGAAAATTTAGAAATTATTAATGATAAACTCTCTTTAGCAGAAGATAAAATCATTGATCTTGAAAACAATTTAAATAGAACTACAGAAAAATACAAAGATGACACTAAAAAATTAAATGAAATCATTGCAGATCTTAAAAACAAATTAAAAAAACCAACTAAAATCAATGTAGATTTATTTGAGTCAACAAGCACGATCGCAGCAAACGTGGATTTATTAACTGCCCCTGATAGTAAAAAAGGAAAAAAAATAATCACACTAAAAGAGGGAGACTTAATTAATCACTTAACAACCATACCGCCAGATAGAGATTGGTCATTAGTTACAAGCTCAAAAGGATTAATAGGGTATATTAAAAATATATTTATTATCGATAACGTTTCTGTAAATAATACTTCAATACCATCTGAACCAAGTATAAATGATGGTGATAAAATAAATTTATTAGAACCGCTTTGGGATAAAGGTAAACGTGGAGAACAAATAACACTTAATGCTCCAGGAATAGTTTCACTTCAAGGCGTTATTAATATAGAGAATTTATCTGCCGTTTACTTAAATGATGAGGCCGTAGATATTTCTAACGGAAGGTTTAATCACGCTATAATTGTTACTGAGGGAAAAAATAATGTGGTCATCTCAGCTGAAAATACATCTGGTAAAAGAACTGAATTACAGTTTATTATATTGGTAAATTAATCTTTTTTTAAATATCCTTCCATAGCTCCAATTGCTATTTCCCTTTGAGTCCTATTTAACTCGCATGATAACAGAGTATTTGTTAAAAATATAATCATTATAAATTTATTCAGCCCCAAGAGTTTTTATTCCAAACTTATTCTCTTTGATATTCCCAGGTAGAGCAAACATTACTATCAAAAAAATTTCTCCAATGATGGGTATTATGCCTATTAAGATATACCATCCTCTTCGATCTATATCATGAAGTCGCCTTACACCTAAAGATAAACTTGGAATAAGACAAACTATATATCCTATTGGTAGGATAATGGCAAAAACCTCATTCGGCATAAGAGCAGATAGGAAAGTAGTGCCAATTACGAATAAAATCATAAAAAGAGTAAAATACCAATATTCAGATCTTGAAGATCTATCACTAAAATTAAAAAAATTTTTGAATGCTAATTTCACTGCTTTAGGGAAACTGACATAGGCACTTGCGTGAGCTTCTATATCAATGGTAGCATCATCTTCTTTGTGCTCTAAGTCTTGTTGAGATTCTTGTTCAGATATGTCTTCATCAGCATTTTTTTCTTCAACTATTTCATCTTCTTGAACATTTTTTCCTACTTCAACCTCATCAGCTAACTCATTATCCCATGGAGACTTAATAATATTTTGGGTAGTGTTTTCTTTTTTAGTTTCTATATACGAGTCATTATCATAATTTTCATAATCTATATCTGTTGGGTTATCATGCTTAAGGGTCTCTTCTTGATTTTCAATATTTTCATCATTTAAAATTAAATCATTATTAAAAGTTTCATCTTCATTAAAAAATAAGTCTTTTATCTCCTCTATTTCTCTGGCTTCAATAAAAGAACCTCTTAAACCAATTCTAATTTCAGTATTTTGATTAATTATATTTTGAGAAATAAGGTTCGAAAGACTTTCTTTGCTTTTGACATAAATTATATTTTTTGATGAGTCTTTGTAGTAATACATTCAATTTAATGGTGATTTGTATAATTTACAGTAGTTATATGCTTTATTTGAATAAAAATCTAAATTTTGGATTGGGAAAACAAAGCTCTTTTTAGGTAAATTTTCTAAATTAATTATATCGATTAGTATTTTTCCCCCGGAATTATATCTTTTGTTGTATAAGTTTTTTTCGTAATTATCTGCAACTAAAATTAAACCTACGTCTTTATATTTTCTGTCAACTTTCCCTACGAAGGCACCATCAAAATTTAAAGGGTTAGCGCCCCTCATTATAAATGAAAAATTTTTATTTCTTTTAGTCTCAAAATAATTTAATTGTTCTTCGCTATACAATTTTGCATATAAGGTAGTATTGACCCAGCAATCATTTACGTCATTGTCCCAAAAATATATCAAATCTAATATATCACCACCAGAGTCCATTGGAGAATTAACCCTTGTTTTGTTGTCATATTCCCAATAATTATTTTGAAAACCATCACTTTTTTCTTCCTCCTCCAATTCTTTCCTCTTTTTCTCTTGCTCTAATTTTTCAATATCTTTTTCTTTTTGTAATTCCACACGATAATCATTTTCTAAATTAAACTTGGTTAGGTTTTTGAACGAGGATGCAGGGATAGACCAATTTATTGGATTTACTAACCTACAAGGATAACCTGCAGAGTCAACTATATCACACATTGAAAGTATTCCGATTAAATTCCCTTCAATATCATAAATTCCTCCACCTGAATTTCCTTTATCAACAGGTGCATTAGTTTCAATTAAAAAGACAGGATCGTAAGGGAAAGTCCCTTCCGACTTTAAATCACCTGGTGTTTTTGAGTATAAGCTTATGATCTTACCTTCTACAGTTCTACCTGTGAAACCATTTGGATTGCCAATACCATATACTTTTTCATAAACTTTTAAGTTATTGAAGTCTTTAATTTTTGGAATTGAGGGATATTGTGATATTTCCTTAGAGGATAATACACAAGCATCTTTTTTTATATCGTGTTCTTTAACTTTAGCTGAGTATCTTTTCTTATCATCTTTATGATCAACATTGCTGATAAATATGTTATTAAAAAATTTTCTTTTTTCATAATCATATACAACATGGCAAGCTGTAAGTAAATCTGATGAATTTATCTTAACAGCTGAACCTGTATAAGTATCATAGCTATCTATTTTGTCATTAGCTTCAATAAAAAATGTAGATTTTACCAATCTCTCAATTAGAGAAACCTCATTCGAGTCCGGAGGAGTCACAATAGAGACCAAGTCATCTTCTTGATTTTTCTCTGTTTCGATTATAACAGGAGGGGGAATAGTAGTATCCTCCCCAAAGAAAATAGCAACTTGTTCAAATAGACATGCATTAAATTTAATTGCATTTTTTCTCTCAAAATTACATTGTAAAATCATATCTTTACGAATGTCTTTATCTTGAACTCTATAGATAAAGTCTGTGCCTTGTATTGCTAAATCACTCAATACATCAGATCGACATTGCTGAATAGATTTATATCGATCATCATTTTTACATTGGGAATTGATAGATTTTTTAAGCTCAGGAAGAATCGAAGCACCAAAGCTATTAGAAATTTTCAAAATCAAAAATAATGCTAAAAATATCAAAAATAAAAAAGCATAATTTTGTTTTGAATTCACAATTAACTTTCCTCTAAATACATATTATTGTAGTTTATAAATTATAAAAAATTAATAGTTAATTATGAGGAAAGTGAATAACTATATTTACGTACTATTGATAGTATTAATTAACAGTCTTGCTTTTGCAGATTGTGAAATACTTAATACAAGCTTTATTCCTGATTACAAAGAGAGTACACCGAAGGCTGATAATGCTTTTATTTTCTTTGATGCTTCTCTTAATATGGAGGGGTTTGTTCGAAAAGATGAAATAAATATATCGGAAGTTAATTACAATTACTTGAGGGTAATAGATAAAATACCTTTTGCTGTTGCTTCACTATCTAATAATCAATTTTTTCAAAAATACTTTACAGGTATAAAAACTATTACAGCTAATGAGGTTTTAAAAACATCTCGTCCAGAGTTTTACACTGAATGTCCACCAAACATACCTGAAGGTCAATGTCATTTAAGTAAATCTAAGATATCTAAAGTTCTCGATACAATTTCAAATTTAATTTCGAAAGATCAAAAAAATTTATTTATTATAATCTCAGATTTATCATTGAGTAATGAGGAGTTAGTCGGAAAAAATATTGAAAAGATAAAGGAACCTTTCATTCAAGCATTAAACAGCGATCAAGCAATTGGAGTATTCGGCATAAATAGTAAATTCAACGGGAATATATGGGGGCTCCCAAGTGGAAGAAAATATGAGCAGGCTTATGAGAGACCTTTTTTTATTATAGCAATTGGACCTGACGGCTTAGTTACAAACTTTAAAGAGTTAATTGATTCTGAAGCGTTAAACCAAATACCTGATAAAGATTACCATTTTAATTTATATTCTAATACTCTGGTAATGAATCCACTTACAGCAGAAAATTTTTCTATTAAAAACTTTATCTTTGGAAAAGGAATTTTAGAAAATAGTTTTTATGATAATGTAGATTATGCTCAAATATCTTTTTCTAAAAGACATGATCCTTTAAAAGTTCAATTAGATCTTAATAACATTCAAGTTCCAAATACGCCCTATTTACAAAATATTTCAGCCAATGCAGAAGTTGCAGAATTAAAAGATGACTCTTGTCGTGAATATAAGTTAAATAATGAAAATAAAATTAAGTTTTTGATTGAAGAAAGTCAAAATGAAAACCTTATTACCTACAATTTTCAAGATTTTTCAAATAAAGACTCAAATTTGCTGAGAAGAGGAAGAGAGTATGTTCTGAGAGTTAATTTCATTGCAAATTCAATAGATAATCAAAGAGCTAATTGGTTTGACGAGTGGGGCTATGACCAAACACAAGAAGACGAGCTTGTAAATAATGGTGTAGACTTTTTTCCCGTCCTCAACTTGTCAAATTTTGGTTTATTGTTATCTCAAATACAAAATGAGAATTTTTCAGCACAAAAACTTGGTGAGGTGATTTTTTTAGCGGAGATACAATAATGAATATTATATCAAGATTGATCTCAACCATAATCATTATTTTTATCTTCATAATACCTATATTTTTAATAACAAATTTTGATTTACCTTTTTTAGGAGATCACAGAATTTTAATATCTAATTTATTTTTTGATACAGAGTCACAATATTTACAATATATTGATGATGTAGGTTTAGAAATAGATGATTTTAAATCTGAAGCAATTAGAATAGCAATTTATATAATTGCTGGTTTATGGCTTCTGTTATCATATGTTTGGATATTTTACAGTGATACAAGAAAAGTTTTCAGACCTGGTGAAGCAAAAAAATACAAATCTTTTTGGGTTATTTTTTTAGTACTTATAAATGTTATTACTTTAGTTGTCTGCTGGTATTTTTTCTTTCAACAATCAAGATTTAATGGATATATGAGTCAAGCTCAATTTTTTCAATTAGGAATCTTTATCGTTTTATATTCATCCTTATACTATTATTTAAGTTCTCTTTTTATAACGTCCAGCGCCATGAGAACAGCAGTGCCTTTCGCAGAGAAACTTAGATGAGCAATGTAAACCTTTTTCTTGGTATTGGTGGAACTGGCAGTAAAGCTGTCGAAAATTTCATTCATGTCTGTTTTTCTGGTTTAGGCCCAAGTAATGTCTGGCTAGGAATGGTTGACCAAGACTCAGCAAATGGCAATGTTGCTAAAACTAAGGCTACTCTTGATCATTATATTGAGCTAAGAAATGAATTAAAAACAAAGGGTAAAAATTTTTTTTCTGATGAAGTAGGCTTGTTAAAAACAAAAATTACATATACTCAAAATAACTATTGTTGGTGCCCCCTTGAGGGAACAAATCCGTCCTTACACGAATTATTTTCATACGATTTAATGAATGAAAAGCTCCAAGACATAGCAGATGTTCTCTACGATCCTAATGAAGAATTTCAACTTCCTTTAGATGAGGGTTTCAGGGCTAGACCGAGTATTGGTGCTGCTGCAATGTTATCTCGTATTCAGCAAAACAATCCATTTTGGAAAGATGTTTTTGAAGCTATTGAGAGTGCTAAATCGGGAAATAGTGTCAAAATATTTCTTTCATCATCTATTTTTGGAGGAACTGGTGCTGCAGGCTTTCCATCCATTGCAAGAGTTATTCGAAGAATGGCAGAACAAGAGGGATTAAGTCAAAATATTCAAATTGGTGGGTGTCTGATGTTACCATATTTCTCTTTTCCAAAACCACCTGAAGAAGAAGAGGGTCTTGTTGGATACTCAGACAGTTTTATCGAACAATCAAAAGGTGCGTTGGATTATTATCATAGAATTTTTGGGGTCGAGGAGAAGCATATTTTTAACCAACTTTATGTTATGGGCTGGGACCCTTTAATACCTCTTGATCAGTTTGAAAAAGGAGGTAATAAACAAATTAACCCTCCACTTCTTCCAGAATTATATTCAGCTTTAGCTGCAGCAAAATTTTTTAATGAAGATAAGACTGGTAGTGGCATTTATCATATTGCTTCTGATCAATCTGGCACAATTAACTGGTCAGATATTCCTGAAATCAATGATAATGAGAATTTTGTAAGAAAACAGATTGCACAAACAATACGTTTTTCTTTAGCGTCCAAAGAAATTTACATGCCTGCTTTATTAGATAATTGGAGCAATATTAAAAGTGAAGCTTGGTTTAAAAAACTTTTTAATAAAGCCGGACTCCAAATTAAAGATCAAGATGATAACAAAGAGTCAATTGCTCTTATCAATGGATATTGTGAGACCTACTTAAAATGGATAGCTGATATGATATTATTTAGTGAGTTCGAGGGACTTAGTCAAAATTTAATTCAAGCAGAATTATTTGCAAATAAAAAGAATGAGACAGGAAATACGAGCGTTTTCTTAGATGAGAGATTACCTGATCACAAATTAAAATTATTTTCTAAAATTATTCATGGAGTAAAAGCTACTGATCTATCAAATATTTTTTATGACTTGAATGACACTAAAGGTAATTCAAATGCGACAGGTCTGGGTCTTTTCATAGAGGAGCTTTACAAATCAAGTGATGTCAAAGGAGTTATTCAATGAAATCCCTATTACCTCCTCTCAAAGACGATCATGCAGTCGTTAAACCAGCATCGAGTGGAGAATGGGTTCTAGATGATAATTCTTTACTAAAGAGAATAAGTGACGGTTTAAAGACTACTGAATTTGATTACAATGCAGAAGATCTCATCTCTATTCCAGATGTCTGGGCAAGAACTGCAGTAGTTAAAAATGCTTTATTTGATGAGTCGCACTCATTACATAAAAGAATACAATCCGAATGGAGGGGGTTAATAGGTCTTATAGCTCTTGCTTCATATCATAAAATGAATCTTAGTGTCGATTTAGTTAACATTGAGTCTTTAAAATCAGCACCCTTTAAAACAGAAACAAAAGTCAATGAAATTGATGGAAATTTTGGAGCAGTTCTTAATGCAATTTTGCCAAATACTGTATTGGCACAGGGAATGAATTGGAGCGAGATCGGAGCAATAAAAATAGATCAAAGGCCTGTTGGTTTAATTGTTCCATCAACACTTGTATGCCCAACTAAGTTTTATTCAGGAATTGTAAAAGAAATACCTTGGTTTGATGGTAAGCAATTGATTGATCCATCTATAGCCTCTGACATCAAGCCCGAAGAACTATTAGTTTTGAAAAATTATTTAACGACTCTTGAAAGCTCAATGGCTAATGCAACTATATCTGATAGATATTCTTTTGATGGAATTTTAGGAGAGCTCAAAAAATTCAAAGACTCATGTGAGAAAAGAGTGTCATCATACTCATCTGGTCTTCTTGATATTCAAGGTTTTAAAAGATCAGCAATTAATTTAACTTTACCAAATCACCCTATTTATGATGCTTTAAAATTAATTTCTGAATTTGATGCAGGAGGACAGCATGCATATGAAACATTAATTAAACCTAGGTCAGAGCTTGGATCATTTGTTCAAGGATTTATTTTAATTGACCCTGACATGCCAAACTTAATTGGTAGAAGCGCATCCGATATTAGAATTTGGGATACAATATCTATTGAAAAAATAAACAAGGACAAGAAAACTAAAAATCAACTTGTTAAATCTCTGGAACTAGAAAAATATATCCTTGTCTCCCCAGAAGATATATTTACTGACAAAATTTGTATATTCCCTCCAGAAACAGAAAGTATAATTGAACACTCTAATCAAATTGATCGACAATACCTATATCCATTAAAATCAACTATTTTATCAATTTTCAGTCCTGACTATATTAGGGATAATTGTAAAATTATAGACAATGGAACATCCTTTATGGTTAGCCTAAGGGTAAATTTGCATGATCATTTAAATAACAAATTTGAATACACCATAACTCGAGAATACCTAGAAAAAGATGTTGTTTCCTATCTCGATCAACCTGAAATTGCAGCAGTTTGGCCAAACTTTAAACACCCTAAATGGGAACAATATTTCTTTTATTACAGTGGAAATCTTCAGGCAATGGTAGCACCAAGATTACTTTTCTCTATAAATGATCTTAAAAAAGAATTATCTAATCAAAATACATTCAAAGAAGTTAAAAAAATACTAAACAATCTTGACCAGGGTAAATCAAGATTAACTAAAAGAGTTGGTATAGTAGAGACTTCAATCGTTAATGAATTACATCTGACAAAAAATCCTCCTGAAGCACTTGTTTGCGATTGTACAAGCAATACTGAAATTAGAACTTATGTTTCTAATGAAGATAGGTCTCAGATAGGTCTATTGATATTTCCTCCTTACAATGAAGTTATTACAAATAATTCAACTGGAAAAATTGGCATAGACTTTGGTACAACTAATACTTGTGTTTACTTTAGAAAAAGTGAAGAGCCACCAGTTCCAATATCTTTTAACAATAGACTTCATAGTCCTTTTGAAATTGATATCTCAAATGACAGAATATCTTATGTTCTCAGAGAATTTATACCTGCAAAAAATATCTCAGTCCCATATTTAACAATTGCAAAAGATAGACAATTTAATCAAAACAAGTCTGATCTAAGCAATAACTTACACATTTGGCATTCAGCAATATATTTTGTTGGAGATTTAATTAATTCTTTAACTGATATAGCAAAACCAGTTTCTGGAAATCTCCAATTTAATTTAAAATGGTCTCAAAGCCCAGAAGATAGAAAAAGAATAGAGACTTACCTTGGCCAAGTTGGTGTTCAGGCACTGGCAGAGGTATTTTGTAATGGAATAGATACCGATAATTTAGAATGGTATTTTTCTTATCCAGAGGCATTTAGCCCTGATCAATTAAGGTCTTTTAAAAAATTATTTGCTAGTTCTGTAAACAAAGTTTTAGACCCATTAGGTGAAAATCCAAAAAATTATGACATAAATTATAAGAGTGAAAGTCTCACCAGTGCTTTGTATTTTGCATCTCATAAAGAGGCCGCATTTACCGAAAGTGTGATTACCATTGATATTGGTGGACAAACATCTGATGTTTCAATTTGGCAATCTAGGAAATTACTTTGGAGAAGCTCTGTTCAAATAGCTGGACGTCACATTCTAATCGATTTTCTTACAAAAAATATCGATCTTATTAAAGATATAGCAATCGAAGATAAAATGATTGACGAGTCCTTTCCATTACTTCAATCGATACAAAAAGAATTATCAACTGATGAAATAAGAAATGCAGTTGAAGTCATGGTAAATTCAGATTTATTTGCTAAAGGAATGGCTACAAGATTTCATATAATTGATGGTCAAGACTCTGGAAAAAATTTAAAAACAATCTCTGAACTATCCTTATGCGGTATTTTATATTATGTAGGACAAGTTATCGAAAACCTTGCTTCTAGTAAAAAATATAACCCTAAGTCTTCAAAATCTATAACGATATGTTTAGGAGGAAAAGCAAGTCTAATTTACAAATCTATATTTGAAGATAGCGATGATCAAACTGGTATTAAGAAATTATTTGCTGATGCATCAAATGGCTCGATATCACCTGATCAAATTCAATTTACATTCTCAGATAATCCTAAACATGAAGCTTCACATGGTTTATTAGTTAGTGAAAAAGGTATAGCTAATTTGGATACTTCTACTCAAGATTACAGTCTACTTTTGGGAGAAGATATTGAAATGGGAGGCCAACAAGTAAATTATGATCAAAGTATTAATTCACTAGTTATTGAAAAGGAGTGGAGAGCTTTAAATTTAAATAATATTAAAAAATTCGCAGAATTACTGAAAAAGAATGCAGAGATTATATTTGAGGTCACAAGAAAAGTGGAAAATACTATTTTAAGTAAAATTAATATGGAGCTTGTTGAGTCCCAAGAGAAATTACAGGAGGAAAAGAAACAAGGTTTAGATCCTTTTGATAAAGATTTAAAAGGAGAGACCTCATTAATGGAACCTTGTTTTATAGTGGCCTTACGAGAAATCATGCAAAAAGCTTCAACTAATGAGATAAAGATAACTTCAAAAAGACATTGAAAATACGATTATTACAAGCATTTTTGATAAGTATTTTAATCTTAACTACACCAAAGATAATTGCAGAGGAAAGCGAAAATCTCACATGCTTTAAAGAAATAATTTCTAAATCAGAGGCTGTTATTGGCACTGGATGGGCTTTCGTGATTTCATCATCAGATGATAATGACTTACAATTAGAAAATTTTCTTCAACAAAAAGATACCAAAAACCCTCTTAGAGAGTCTAAAGGTAAACAAGTTTTAATTAATTGCTCTAATTTTTCTAGCCCCGAAGAATTATATAAAAAATTAAAAGATAATTTTTCTCAATACATTAAAGACGAAACTAAAATTGAAGAACCAGCAAAAGACATTCAAGGCAATGGTAATATTGAAATTTTTAGAGATGTAAAACCCGAGTCAAAGAAAGATAAATTACCACCAAATAACGAAATTCCAGAACTAACAATCCAAAAAGAAAAAATAAATATAAAAACCGAAACTGATGAATTGATCAACTCAATAACTAAAATAAGAGAACTATTTATAGATTTTGAACTAAATCAAGCTCCATATAGGGAAGCATCATCAGAATTAATAAAAATGGTCAAACAAAAATGGATATCAATAAGAAAAGATTCGTGTGAACAAAGTGATAAAAAATCAACAATTGATAAATGTGAGGAAAAACTAGATAAAATTAAATCCTTTAAAGATGAAAACCTACCGATATTAAAAAATATCCAAACTTTTAAAAGTAATAAAACAAACATAGATACCTGTTTTAACAGTGAGGGTTTTAACAACACAAACTGTGATTCAATTGAAAAAATTAGTAGTGAAAAATCATCTGAATATTTAGAAAATTTAATATTACAAAAAAAAGAAAAGGTGGAATACTTTGACAAAGTATATTTTGGAATGCTAGAGAGTGATTTTGTTTATGAAGAATTTGTATTAATAATAGATAATTACGTAGAAGAAACACTAAAACCGTTTATAAGTGAAACGCGGTATGAAATAGAAGAAGAGATAAATAAAAGAGAAAAAGAGGAAAAAATACGAAAAGATAATGAAAAAAAAGAGGAGGCAATAAGACAAAAAAATGAATTTATTGAACTCTTAAAAAATCAATCAAAGTTTAATCCCATTGACATTAATATTGAAAAAACTCTTTTAGAGTCAACTAATTTAATAAATAAAAAAGTGAACACCGGAGATTTAGAAGAGCTTCAATCCTATGAAGATAAAATTTTAGATTTAATTCAAGATATTGAAGAGAAAATCCAATATATCAAATCACAAGATGATATTGATCAAATAATTTCTAATATTAAGAATATAGAAAAATACAAAAAATATAAAAGTGACAGTGAAGTAAAAGATATTATTAAAGATCTAGATAATGAAAAAAATAAGAGATCTAATTTTATTGATCAGTTTGATTCCACTTTAAGTAAATTAATCGAACGGAAAAGCTCATTCCAAACTGAAAAACAACTTCTTGAAAATTCAAGCAATATGCAAGATAAACTAGAAAATAAAATTGAAAATCTACAAAATAAAAATACTACTTTAGTTAAAGATCTTGAATCAATATCTAAATCTAAACGAAATTATATGCTGCTATTTATCTTAACGTTAATAGGTTTACTAGGGTTTACAGCATTTTATATTTACAGGTTTACACAAAATAGAAGCTCAGCTGACCACACACTTCGATCATCATTTAATGAACAATATAAGCAGATTATAAATGAAAATAAAATTTTAAAACAGGAATTAGATAAAATTAAGACTCAAATACAATCAAGAGAAAAAATAACTACACCTTTGAAAGAAAGAACTTTTAAATCAAGATTTGATGATAAACAAACTCAAGAGACAAAACCTAAAATTAGTCCTCTAAATGAAATGTTATCTTTTTATGAACGTGTTTTAAGAGATCCTAATAAAATTGACACTTTTATAAATACCTATCAAGCAATTGCTCTTGATCGACAAAGTAGAATAATATCACAAGGAGAAACAATTCTAATTAAAGATAATAAGGGATTTTCAAAATCTAATTTCTGGTTGGTTTTTATTGACAATAGATACATTCTCTTACCTGGAAGAACATTAAATGTAAATGTCTCATCTTTAATTGCAGATAATTACAGATATGCTCGTGATCTTTTAAGTGGTATTTTTTCATATAAGCTAGGCAATGAGTTTAAAATGTTGCAATTTGCTGAATTAGAAAAAAACGGTGACTCGTTTAAAGTTGTTGCTGAAGGCTCATTAAGTTTACCACAAACATAAGCTTAATATCCAAAATAATGTTTGTTTTACTAGATAATAGCCTATGCCAATATGACTTTTCCCAATTTATTAATAGAACTTAACACTTCTGAGGTTTTTGTTATTATCCCCACCTTAAAAGAATGATTAATTTTAATAAAATTGTAGTTATTGGCGCAGGAACAATGGGCTCAGGTATTGCTGCACATCTAGCTAATTCTAATCGCCAAGTAGTTCTGCTTGATTTAAAAGGCAAAGACAAGCCTAACCAAATTTCTGAAAATGCGATTGATCTGATCAAAAAGTCAGATCCGCCTCTATTAGTGGAAAGATCTAGAATTGATCATATAAAGCCAGGTAATCTCGATGATGATTTTAATGAGATCAAAGATGCAGACTGGGTTATAGAAGCTGTTGTTGAGCGCATCGATATTAAACATAAACTTTACTCAAAAATCGATAAAGTTCGTAGTCCCAACTCTATTATTTCATCTAATACTTCAACAATTCCTCTATCAATTCTGACACAAGAGATGTCTGATAGCATGAAAGAAGATTTTTGTATTACTCACTTCTTTAATCCCGTTCGATTTATGAGATTATTAGAGATCGTTGAAACACCAACGATGAATAAAGACAAGATGAGTGGACTTCGTGATTTTTGTAAAAATGAGCTAGGTAAAGGAATTGTTAATTGTAATGACACCCCTGGTTTTATTGGTAATCGAATTGGTGTGTACGCGATGCAGGTCGCGATGTATGAGGCGTTAGAACGAGGTCTTCCAGTAGAAATTGCAGATGCATTATTTGGCCGACCATTAGGAATTCCTAAAACAGGCGTTTTTGGACTCTATGATCTCATTGGAATTGACTTGATGAAAGATGTGCTTGCAAGCTTTAAAAAAGAATTACGAGAAAATGATCCTTTTATGGGTGTAGTGAAACCTCATCCTTTAGTCGAGCAGTTACTTGATAAAGGTTATAACGGAAATAAGGGCCCTGGAGGTTTTTATCAGACAACGATTGTTGAGGGTGATGAACATATTAAAGCCATGAACACTTCAGACATGAGTTATTATGATTTTGATAAAGTAGATTTAGAAATTGCAAGAAGAGTTGAGAAAGAGGGCATCAAAGCACTTCTAGATGATGATAGTGATTATGGTCGGTATGCTTTTGCAGTATTAGCTAAAATCATAAATTATAGCGCTTTTTGCATTCCCGAGGTTTCATCAAAGGTAACAGATATAGATGATGCACTTCGTATGGGATTTAACTGGAATGAAGGGCCATTTGAATTATTAAATGATTACGGACTCACCAAATTTGTCCAGCGACTTCAAGATGAAAAACAAGAAGTACCAGAGCTACTTACAACCATGATTAGATTAAAACAAGAGCCTTATGACTCTACTTCTTCACGCGCCTATAATCATGAAGCAGGTATGAAGTTTATCTCTAGAGGAGCGGGAGTTCGCCGATTAGGTGACCACAAAAAATATGCAAATCCATTATCTCGAAATTTTGCTGCAACTATTTGGCAATTTAATGATGAACCTCGAGAACAGAAGATACTATGTTGTGAATTTCACACCAAGGCTAATGCTTTGAACGCAGATGCCATGAAAATTTTAGAGGAGTCTGTTAACCGTCTTGAGCAAGATAATTATCATGGACTAGTTGTTTATAATGAGGCTATGAACTTTTCTGCAGGAGCTGATTTAAATACCATGATTGGTTTAGCTGACGTGAAAGACTGGAAAGGTATCGATAAATACCTATCTGATTTTCAATCTTCATGTATGAAAATGAAATATGCATCGAAACCAACAGTCAGTGCGGTAGCAGGTTTAGCTATTGGAGGTGGTTTTGAAGTAGCATGTCAAACTTCTAAGATGGTTGCTCACATGAACAGTACTTTAGGTTTAGTAGAAACAGGTGTTGGCCTAGTTCCAGGCGGTGGTGGGTGTAAAGAATTATTATGGAGATGGGTGCAAGACAAAAAATATGTAAATAACCATGATCAAGCAGCTCTTCAAGTATTTGATATTATAGGATATGGCCTAATGGCCCATTCCCCATTGCAAGCTAAAAAGCATAAATTTTTTCTAGATGATGATATTTTTGTTTTAAATAGAGACAATCTTCTTGTGGAGGCCTTTAATCAAGTATCATTATTAAAGAATGGATATTCAGCTCCTGAAAAGCCAAAGTTCACACTAAGCGGACCTGAGGTAAAAGAGAAAATGCACCAAGTTTTATTGGATTTAGAGCAAAAAAAGATCATTTTTGGCTATGATGTTGATATTGGTCTTCATTTAGCAACAGTACTTAGCGGGGGTGATACAACTAAATCAAAAGAATTGTCGGAAGCTGATCTATATGATTTAGAGCGACAGTCTTTGATAAATTTAATACAATCCAATAAGACGAGGGATAGGATCCATGCAATGTTGTCTACGGGGAGAAGGCTAAAAAACTAATGAATAATTTTGAACAGGGAATGCATAAAAATGATGCAAACTTTGTTCCTTTAACTCCCATCAGTTTCCTTGATCGAATAAAAGACGTATACCCCGACTATGAAGCCATAGTATATAAAGAGAGAAAATACTCTTGGAGACAAGTTTACGATCGATGTACTCGATTTGCAAGTGCATTAACTAAAGTTGGGATTGGTAAAGGTGATGTTGTTTCTATTATGGCAGCAAATACCCCTGAATTATTTGAAGCCCATTATTCTGTTCCTATGACAGGAGGAGTTGTTAATACAATTAATACTCGTTTAGACACCAGAACAGTTGCTTACATACTAGATCATAGTGACTGTAAAGTTTTTATAGTGGATCGACAATTTCACAATGTAGCAATTGACGCTATTGCTCAAGTTAACCGAGATATCATCGTTATTGATATCGATGACAAGCAAGCAGATTTAGGAGATATTCCATCAATTGGAAAACTAGAGTACGAAAGTTTCCTACAAACAGGTGATGAGGGTTTTGAATGGATAAGACCTGATGATGAGTGGCAGGCTATTTCACTGAACTATACATCTGGAACAACAGGAAACCCAAAAGGTGTTGTGTACCACCACAGAGGGTCCTATTTAATGTCAATGGGAAGTATCACTGCATGGAATATGCCTAACCGGCTAACATATTTATATACAGTGCCAATGTTTCACTGCAATGGCTGGGGGTATCCATGGACTTTGGCGATGCTCCATGCCCGTGTAATATTTATACGAAATATTGTTGTTAAAGAAATTTTCGAATTAATTGATAAATATGAGGTGACTCACTTTGGAGGTGCTCCTATCGTATTAAATATGATAGCAAATGCTCCTTCAGATGATCAAAAAGCATTGAAAAATAAGGTTTATGTTATGACTGCTGGTGCACCGCCCCCTAGTTCAATTCTTCAAAAAATGGAGTCTTTAGGCTTTGAGGTTATGCATGTATATGGACTGACTGAAACTTACGGTCATGTTGTTCATTGTGCTTGGAATAAGGACTGGGATAATCTAGCAGATGAAAAGCGATCTGAGCTCAAAGCCTATCAAGGAGTTCGCTATCCGCACACAGAAATGGTATCGGTCATGAACCCAGAAACACTCGAACCTGTACCATCCGATGGAGAAACTATGGGGGAGATTATGATCCGAGGAAATACTGTCATGATGGGGTACTACAAAAATGAAGAGGCAACTAAAGAGTCGATGAAAAGCGGATGGTTTCACTCGGGCGACTTAGCAGTAATGCACCCTAGTGGATATATTCAAGTTAAAGATAGATCAAAAGATATTATTATTAGTGGTGGTGAAAATATATCATCTGTAGAAATTGAAAATATTATTACAAAGCACCCTGCAGTATCATTAGCAGCAGTTGTTGCTAGACCTGATGAAAAATGGGGTGAGACACCCTGTGCTTTTATAGAGTTAATTGAAGGTCAAACGGTAGAAGAAGATGAGTTAAAGAAATTCTGCAGAGAGCACTTAGCTGGTTTTAAAATGCCCAAAACTTTTGTATTCCAAGTCTTACCAAAAACATCAACTGGTAAAATTCAAAAGTACGAGTTAAGAGAAACAGTCAAAAATCTTTAATTTAATTTTTTATTTTTATCTTCAGTATTTATCACTTTAATAGCTTTTAGTTTTTTATAACACATGTAACAGACAAGATTATGATGACTTTTAATTAAATTTTGAACTTTCTTAGGTGCTGTTCGAATTTCAGATTCAATATACACACTGTCCATGACTGACAACTCTCCCTCACAATATTTGCATTTCTCAGCCATGACTAATATTTTAAATTTTTCTTAATTTTGTTCCAATACTGAAAAAATCTTTTTGCTGGATGAAGATAATTCTCCTGCAATAAGAAGTAATCGGGTAACTGCTCTAAATCATATTTTTCACCTAATTTTTGAAATAAATTTTGGTAAATAGGTCTAAAAGTAGATTTTGTTATAATTTTGGATATGGTGTTTTGGTTATGAATTTCTTGCAATATTTCATATGTATTACCTCTATAGATTTCAGCCCCTGCCTCTTTGGCTAAAAAGTATCTATTTTCAATGATTTTGTCACTAAGCTCATAGCCTTCAGTTAAAGTATCATCAAAGATGTAAACAGGATTACCCTCAATACCGGCTGGCACTCTCATAAACTCGTCATATAAATAAATTAAGTTCATAAATTGGGAAAGAGCCTCGAGCTAATTTCTTCATAGCTGCCATCTATTTCTCTATTCTTCTCAGGTATAATATCTATGCTTTTGTGACAGTATTTGTGAACATTTTCTAAATTAAATATATAAGGTTTTCCTGCAAAGGTACTCGCGATCCACTGCCAAGAGAAGTTATTACTTGCAATATCTCCATCCAGTAAATGACTCATAAAAAACTTTGCTCCAGCCTGCCACTTCACTCTTCTAAAGTGAATAATATAAGAAGCCAAATACATACGTGCATGGTTATGAATGTACCCAGTGCTAGTGAGTTGCTCGATGAAAATATTAATAATCTGTGTTGGTGTTGTTGCTGACATAACATCCTCAGGCAAGTTATCTTGATATTCTTGAGCTTGAAATCCAGTTTTATATTCTTCTACATCTGTCCATAGTTGATCAGGTTGATGGTAGGCATAGCTTCTCCAAAAATCTCTCCATGCTAATTCTTGAATAAACTTTTCACTCTCAACAAAATTATATTTTTCTCGAATATATTGATAGAGCTCTTTGTTAGTGATGATTCCATATTTTATATGGGCTGATAATCTTGAAATTTGTCCATTCAAAAAGTTTCTTGTTTTTGCATAGAGAGCAGGATTAAAAGAATTGAATTTTTCTAGTGCATCATGTCTTGATAACATTGAGCTATTCGAATTTTTCGATATTGGTATTAGATCTTGAACACTTGAGATTTTCACTTTTAATTATACATAAAATCTGTGCTAATAGATTGTTTGTAAATCGAAGGTGATTTTGGTTTCAGGGGGGAGCTGAGAGATTCTTGAAATATCCACTTCATTTAAAATTGCAATTTTTGGATACCCGCCAGTACAAGGAATGTCCCGCATTAATACAATGGGTTGCCCATCACTTGGCACTTGAATAGACCCAGGTAATATTCCTTCAGACAAAATATCATGAGACTTAGAACTAATGAGACTCTCACCTTTGAGCCTGATACCCATTCGATCACTTTGATTAGTTATTGTAAAAACACCACTAATAAAAGATTGTAGAGTATTGTCTGAAAAATATTGAAGTTGAGGACCGGGATAAACTTTGAAATTGGTTACCTTTTCTAAATCAGGTTTTGGTATAGAGATAAGATCCCAAGAGCTTACATCTTTGCTAATGTGAAATATATCTTCATCATTTAAAGGTCGATTAATCGAACCTATTCCTGCTTTTGTGTCAGTAGAGTAGCTATTAAGACAAGGCTCTAACCCAAGTCCATGCTCAAAAGCTATGTATCCATATACTGAGTCTATTGTATTGTGAATAATCAATTCATCGCCCTCAAATAAATTAATACTTTTATAGGGCTGGCACTCAAGCTGGCTGTTGTTATTTTTCTGAATACTCATATTACAATTACCACCAACACAAATCTTAACAGATCCTTCTTTTACTTTTATTGAAGGCCCCACATAAGCAAATTCTAGAAATTGATTTTGATGATTGGGTATAATTTTTTGTAGCTCTGTAATAATTCTTTGGTCCATTGCTCCACTTGGTGAAACTCCTAAGTGCTGATATTGAAATCTTCCAAAGTCTTGAATCGTTGAATGAGTCCCTGCACGAGTGATTATGATTGAGTTCATGACGAGTATTCCTTGATCAATTCATTTAATGAAAAATTATATTTTCTAATTTTTTCAAACTCTGAAAGTGATACGGAGTAAAATTTTACCTCATCACCTGGAAGAAAAAGGGAAGGGTAAGAACTTTGTAAATCAAAAATATCAAATGGTATTTGTCCAATTATATTCCAACCCCCAGGTGAAACTTTTGGATATATACAGGTATGGTTTTTTGCTATGCCAATGGATCTAGCAGGAATTTTTACCCTTGGAGTAGCTAACCGCGGTGTGATTAATTGGGAGGGAACATCCCCTAAATATGGAAATCCCGGCATGAAGCCTATATAATATGTATAGTAACGAACTGATGAGTGAAGATTGATAACCTCTTCTTTTGTAATCTGGTGTAGTTTTTGGATGATCTTTATATCTAAAGCAAAATCTTCATTATAACATGCCGGTATTTCCCATGTTTTAGTAACTTTTTTGTTAGTTTGAGAGTTTGTATCTTTCATTTTCATACTAATTTTGTCTTTGTTTTGATCTCTAATTTTTGAATTTTCAAAAATTACAACTATTTTATTGAAGGAAGGAATAATGTTTAGTGATTGAAGATTAAGGTTTGAAATATTTAAAAATGTCTCATTTACCTCCTGTGATATAGATTTTGAGGTTTCATTCCCAAAATCTAAGACTAAACCACGATCCCCATAAGAATTTATTCCTTTGAAATACACGCTAATATCATAATGTAACTTTGGTGCTTTTGAATAAAATTAATTTAAATTCTGATATCGCAGAAAAAGATCTCAGTTTTTTCGAGACTGTTGATGCGCAGTTAATAAATAAAATTAGCTCTGCTAATCTTTCTTGTTTATATCATGGGGGGTCAGAAGACGTTGTTTTTAAAGCACTAAATTACTGTAAAACAAAACGTGTTTCAGTTGGTGCGCATATTTCTTTTTTAGATAGAGATAATTTTGGGCGCACAAAAATTAATTGGAACAAAAAATTAATCCAAGAAATTGTCAAAGACCAGTTAATGTTTATGCATAACCTTGCCTCTAATATTAATTTTCCATTAACACATGTTAAGCTTCATGGAGCTTTGAGTAATATGGCATGCGTTGACCAAGACCTTTCTAGTGAAATAGTAGATGTTTTAAAAAAAAATTACCCATCAATGATATTACTTGCACCTGCTTTAAGTGAACTTGCTAAAATCGGTATGAATTGCAACATACCCACCGCCCTTGAGATTTTTGCAGATCGCACTTATGAAGATGATGCTACTTTAACACCTCGTTCCATTAATGACTCTTTGATAACAGATCCTAGAAGCGCCAAGGAGCATGTAAAAGCCATGCTTATACAAGAAGGGATTATTTCACGTTATGGGAATACTCTCAAAACAAACATTCATTCAGTGTGTGTTCACAGTGATACGCCAAATAGTGTTGAAATTTCTGAACAAATTTGCATACTCCTTCATGAAATGAAGATAAAAAAAGCAGCTCTTCCAGAATTTTTCTAAGACTAAAATGAATAATTATTTTTTTTACGGCACTCTACGCTCTATTGCAATATTAGAGAAGGTTATAGGAGGAAAAACTGATCACTTAAAAATAACTAAAGCTTTTGTACCAAAAAGTGAATTGCGTTTAGTCATTAATGAAAACTTCCCTGTAATAATCTTCGGTGAAAATTATTCTGGCGTTGAAGGTATAGTGGTTAAAGGATTAACCGAAGAAGATATAGCACGTATACGTTTTTTCGAGGATGTAGAGTTTTCTCCTAAAACAATTATTATAGACATAGGGGGAATTCATGAAGAGGTCAATTATTTTTCACAAAAAGGAGTTGAGCCCTCTTTAGACCCTTGGTTCTATGATGAGTGGAAAGAAAAAGAGGAAGCTTTATCTTTAGTGACAACTGATTTTTGGATGCAACTTTACGGAAAATATACATCTGAAGAGGCAGATCAATATTGGAATGACGTAAAAAAGCAGGCATATCATCATTACCTCTCACAACAATGAAAATTGTTAATTTCTTTTTCTTAATTTCTCTTTTTTTTACATTTAATTCTTTATCTGATGAAACAACAAGTTGGGAATTATTAAAAGAGGGTGGTAAAGTAGTTTTTATTCGTCACGCATATGCTCCTGGAGGCGGTGATCCCAATAATTTTGAATTATACGATTGTTCAACACAAAGAAATTTAAATGAACAAGGAATTAATCAATCTAAACGAATGGGTATATTATTTTCTAAATATTCTATTCCAATAGACTCTGTTTATTCCAGCGAATGGTGTCGCTGCAAAGAAACCGCTCGTCTGGCATTTGGAAATTTTGAGAGTTTAAGTGCCTTAAATTCAACATTTTCAGCTGATTATCAAAAAAACCATTCAAAACAAATGTATGAATTAAATCAATTCATTAAAAATTGGGACGACAGTCAAGGTAATTTAATTTTTGTAACCCATTATGTAATTGTTGGTGGTTTTCTTGATTATTATCCAAGTTCAGGAGAAATGGTGATAACAGATAAATCTCTATCAGTTCTTGGCACTATTAAAATAAATTTTTAAAAGAATACTCTTTCAATAAACCAATATAAACCAATCATTGAAATTATAATCGAAATAGGAATTTGCAAAAATGCTCTATACCAACTTTGACGTGAAGGTATTATAAAGATAATTGATGCTAAGATAATAATTGCTATCTGTGCTATTTCTACACCAATGTTAAATGAGATTAAACTTAAAACAAGTTGACTAGTATTTAACCCAATATCTCCCAGCACAAACGCAAAACCTAAACCATGAATTAATCCAAAAATAAAAATTATTAAATACCGAAGTAAAGTTGAACGTCTTTGAAATATATTCTCAATTGCAACATAGCTTATAGACAACGCTATTAACGGTTCAACAATAGTAGCAGGTATAAAAATTAAATTAAAACTAGCTAGAATAAGTGTGATCGAATGCGCAACTGTAAACATTGTAACTTGAAGTAATAAAGGTTTAAATTTGATAGCGTAAAAAAAGATACCTATTATGAATAAGATATGGTCAAGTCCCTTAGGAACAATATGCTCTATTCCTAAAACTAAATATTCAATTGTTGTACTTAAAGCTGAAGACCGTATCTGTTGGGATATGAGTGATGATCTTTCAGCAGGTTGTAAATAAGTTGTAAATAAAACAGACTTTTTTGATAAATCCTCAAAATGTCTAATTACCACGGGACCCAATTCTTTTTCAAATTGAATGGTAAAAGACTCATCTTTTATTTCAAAACCTATGTTTAAAGTTGTATCTCTGGGAAATTCATCGTTTATTTCTTGAAAAGTATCTACATTTCTTAAAGAAAGCGGAATAGTTTCATCCCCGATATTGATTTTAATCTTATCTGTAAATTTATTTTCATTTTCTATGACCATTTTCTCTACTTCTTCAGTGGAAAGGGCCCGTAACGCATCATATTTTTGAGATTGAGGTGAGTCGTTGGTATCCTGATATAAAGAGGCATCAATTTCAGAAAGAACAGTTTCTGCATTTAATTTAAATTCGATTGATGCATTTCCTTCAATAATGGTAATATCCATCACCGCGGGTTTAATTTCGTGTGAATGCAGAGGAGAGCTCAATATTAAAATTAGAAAAAATAAGTACTTAATCATTCGGTCATGTTTACCAAAATTCATCTAAAAATTCTTTATATTTTTTTGCTCCTTATTGCTTATTCTATTAGAGCAAACGCTCATGAATTTTGGATCGAGCCTACGCAATATCAACTTAATGATGACTTAATAAATGCTCACTTGAGGGTAGGACAAGAATTTCAAGGTATGGTTTTAATGTATAATCCACAAGATTTTAAAACATTTAAAATATTATCTGGATCCAAAAATAAAAAAGAAAAAATAAAGGGCATACTAGGTGATGTGCCTGCAATTAATATAACGACTAATTTAGACAATTTATTAATTATTTATCATGAAACTAAAGATAAATATGTTGATTATAAAAAGTTTCAAAAATTCGAGGATTTTGTTAATGAAAAAGGTTACCAGCAACTAATCAATACTCATTTTGAGAAAGGATTTCCCGAAAGTAATTTTATTGAGAGTTATCGTCGTTATGCAAAATCTCTTATTACACTAAATGGCAGTGAGGGGAAGGATAAAAAAACAGGACTTCTATTTGAATTTGTTTTAGACCAAAATCCTTACAAAGAATTGAATTCAAAGCAAATGAGTGGAATTTTATATTACAAAAAAAAACCACTAAAAAAAAATCTTGTTACAATTTTTTCGAAATATAAAAATACAAAATTATCAATTGTAAATACCATAACGGATGACAAAGGAAAATTCACTTTTGATATTGAACCAGGAAGGGAATATCTTTTAGACTCAGTTGTGATTTATCCATTAAAAGCAGATCCAGAAAAAAATGAGCCAATCTGGCATAGTGATTGGGCATCAACAACTTTCTTAATACCTGAAAATAATCTTTAATTATTATTAATTAGTATAAAATAGATAATTATGATTTTTGCTTTAAAAGTTTTATTAGCTGCTCTTGTGATTGCATTTGCAAGTTGGCTTTCCGGTAAAAAACCTGAGCTATCTGGATTTATTATTGCTCTTCCAATAGCAAGTATAATAGCCATAGCCTTCTCTTTCTTAGAGCATAAAAATACTGAAAATACAGTAATATTTGCAAAAAGCATTCTTATTGGAGTACCTGTCTCATACTTATTTTTCTTACCTTTTTTCTTTGCAAAAAATCTCAATATGAATTTTTGGTTAATTTATTTGATTGGATTGACTTTACTCGTAATAGGATATTTTGTTCATAAATATATTATGAGTTTAATTTGAATGTTTGAGTTATTTGCAGACTCAACTCCAAATGCAAGAAAAGTTTCAATAATGTTAGAGGAGATTAATGAGAGTTATGATTTGACTTTAATTAATTTAAATAAGGGCGAACAATTCAACGAGGAGTTTATAAAAATTTCTCCATTTTCAAAAATTCCTGTTTTAAGACATAATAATAAGACCATATTTGAGTCTGGTGCTATCTTAATTTACTTGGCAAATTTATCTGGAGAATTTTATGGCTCAAATCAAAGTTTAACAACCCAGTGGTTGATGGCTCAAATGGGTTATATAGGCCCTATGTTAGGTCAGCATCATCAATTTCATCATTATAATCCTGGTAAATGTGATTTTGGTGAGGATAGATATTTTAAAATTGCAGAAACGATATACAAAAATTTAGATGATCATTTATCTATAAATGAATATTTGGCAAATGAATATTCAATTGCAGATATTGGAACATTTCCTTGGATCGCTAGACACCCAATTCATGATATAGGTCTGAATAAATACAACAATCTATTGCGTTGGTATAATCAAATATCACTTAGACCTGCTGTCTTAAAGGGATATGATCTATTTAAAGATGGCTCAATACCACCACCCGCGTAATCAAAATGAAAGTATACTTTAATGGTTCATGTAATATTTGTAATGCAGAGATAAGTCACTATAAAAAGAAAACCTTAGATATAAACTATGTTGATATTTCAAAAAATAAAGATGAACATATAAATCATCTCTCCAAAAAAGATTTATTTAGAAGAATGCATGTATATCATGATGGAAAAATTTTTTCTGGATCAGAGTCCTTTTTAGTTTTATGGGATACAATTCCAAGATGGAGATACCTGTCTTTATTGTTGAAGCTACCATTATTTAGACAACTATGGAAAATTGCATACGAAGGGTTAGCTTTACTGCTTTATTTAAAGAACAAAAGTAAAATTCAGTAGAACCATTCTTGAAGAAAACCACAAGAATGGTTCTGGAGGATTAAGGTTAGTTATTAATTATTACTTTTCTGAGAAAATTTAGATCAATCAATATATTTTTATAAATGGGGATATTTTTGCTATTTGGCACCATATAGCGAGAAAATCTAATTTTTTAAACGATTTAATTTTATCACTTCACCAATAAAATATAATGATCCTCCAAAATAAATTGTGGTCTGATTTGATGAGAGTTTATTAATCATTTTAAATGAATCTGTAAGGGAGTTTGCAAAAGAGAGCTTAAGGTATTTGGGCAGCAGATCCTCAGTAATAGAGTTTTCCTCGTTCATTTTAACAACAATTATTTTATTAAAATGATTTGATAAGTTAGAGAGCATTTGAGTATATTTTTTATTATTTAAAAAAGAGCATATGAGTATTTTCCTATTTTTTGGTAATGATTTAAGTAATGCTTTCATGCCATCGATATTGTGAAAGCCATCTAAATAAATATTCTTATATTTCTTTATTTTTTTATTTAAAAGTCCGCTCTTAATTTGCTGCAATCTCCCAGGCCACATACAATTCATCAATGCTTTTTCTGTTTTTTCTATTACAAATTTTTCTTTCAATATATTCCTCGCTAAATGTATTGCTAATCCAGCATTAATTAATTGATGTGATCCTAATAAACTTAATTTTGATAAATTAACTCTTATATCATTCGATAAATAAAAATTAGATTTTATTTTCCAATGAGTATTAAATAGATTTGCAGTTAATTTTCTTTTTTTTAATTGTGACTTAATAAATTTCATAACATTTGTTTTCTGTCGGTTAATAAAAATCGTACTTTTTGAATTTAATATTCCTAATTTTTCAAAAGCAATTTGATACAAAGAATTTCCTAAATAATCTTGATGATCTAAAGAAATTGGAGTGATAGCTGCATACTTTGATTTTTTTAAAATATTCGTAGCATCAAATCTTCCTCCAAGTCCAACCTCTAATATAAGATAGTCAGCTTTATGGTCTTGAAAAGCTTTAAACGCCGCAGCAGTAGTAATTTCAAAAAATGTTATCAAATTTCCTTCATTTTTATCTTCGCAAAACTTTAAATATTTTAATAATTTTTGATTTGAAATTTCCTTAGATCTTAATTGAATTCTTTCATTAAATTTTACTAGGTGAGGTGTGGAGTATACGTGCGTTGAATAATCATGATGATTGAGAATTGATTTCAAAATAGCTGCTGTTGAGCCTTTACCATTAGTACCAGCTATATGAATGACTTTGGGTAGTAAATTTTCATCAAAATTTATTTTCTTTAAAAGTTTTTTAATTCTCCCTAATGATAAATCTGAAAATTTTGGATGTAGATTGAGTAGCCTTTGAAAAATGGGATCTTTCAAGAATTTATTTTTTAACGAATGTTAGAACTTTTGAAAGTGTTTGACTTAATTCTTTTCTATGGACAACCATGTCAACCATTCCGTGTTCAAGAAGATATTCGGCAGTCTGAAAATCCTCAGGTAATTGTTCTTTGATCGTCTCTTCGATAACTCTTTTTCCAGCAAAACCAATCATACTTCCTTTTTCAGCAATAATAATATCTCCAAGCATGGCAAACGAAGCGCTCACACCTCCAGTGGTAGGGTGAGTTAAAACACTTACATAAGGAATTTTATGTTGGTCTAGCATATTTACAGCTGCAACTGTTTTAGGTAGTTGCATTAAACTTACAATACCCTCTTGCATCCTTGCACCTCCTGAGGATGAAACCGATATAAAAGGACATTTTAGTTCAACTGACTTTTCACAAGCTATCTTAAAAGCTTCACCTACATACTGGCCCATAGAACCACCCATAAAATTAAAATCTAAAATAAAAACAACTACTTCTATATTTCCAATATTGCCTTTTGCTACGATTGCTGCATCTTTTTGGTCAGTTTTTTTTTGTGCAGCTTTCATCCTATCTGAGTATTTTTTAAGATCTTTAAAATTTAATGGATCATTATTTTCAAAGGGCACTTCTATTAACTCATAATTTTCATTATCAAATAAATTTTTTAATCTACTATTTACATCCATACCCATATGAAAGTCACAATATGAACAGACATTAAGATTTTCTTTTAAATCACTTACATATAGGGTTCTTTCCCCACATCCACACTTAGTCCATAAATCAGATGGAGGCTCTTTTCGATTAACAAGGGAGCTTAATTTAGGTTTTACATAATCTGTGAGCCAGTTCATTTTTAAATCTTAACCTCTTGAATAAATTTTTTAAGGCTTTTAAGGTACTTATTAAAATCCATCTTTATATCAAAATATTTTTGAATAAGAGCTGAGCCAATTATAACACCGTCTGCATTTGTTTTTTTGGATATATCAATGACATCTTTTTTAGACTTGATGCCAAATCCAACTAAAACAGGAACAGAAGACATTTTTTTTATAGATTTAACATTTTTATTTATTTCTTTGTAATCTAATTTATTTGAACCTGTGATTCCAGTTGCTGATATATAATAAATGAATCCTTTTGAATTTTTTAAAAGTTTTTGTGATCGTTTTTTATCAGTCATTGGAGAGATTAACTTGATCAAGTGTATGTCATTTTTAGACAATGACTTTTTGATTGCATCTTCCTCTTCAAAAGGCAAATCAACAATAATTATACCATCGACAATATTTTTAATATTTTTGATGAATTTATTTAATCCAAATTTGCGAACAGTATTTAAATAACACATGATAACAAATGAAGTATTATTTTTAGATTTACTCAAATATTTAATTAAATCTAGTGATTGCTGTGTTGATAATTTTGATCTAAGTGCAAGCTTATTTGCTTCTTGAATAATAGGGCCATCTGCCATCGGATCAGAAAAGGGGAGCCCAAACTCAATAATGTCTGGTTGATGAGATAACATTTCATTAAAAATCTTTTTACTGTGATTTAGTGTAGGAAACCCACACGTCATAAATAATGAGAGTATTTTTTTCTTAGGAAGAGAGTCTAGATTATTCATCTGCATCAAATCCTATTGCTTTAGCTGCAGTAAATAAATCTTTATCACCTCGTCCACACAAATTTAAAATTACAACTTTGTTTTTATGTTTATTTTTAAATGCTTTAATTAAGTAGGCTAGGGCATGAGAAGGCTCTAGTGCAGGAATAATTCCCTCTAGTTTTGAACATGTTTGAAATGCTTTAAGAGCTTCATTGTCAGTTACACCAAAGTACTTAACTCTTTTAATATCTTTTAAGTAGGAGTGTTCAGGCCCTACACCAGGATAATCGAGGCCAGCAGAGATAGAATGAGCCTCTTTTATTTGTCCATCATTGTCCTGTAAGACATAACTGTAACTACCATGTAAAATACCAGGAGTTCCAGAGGTCATTGTAGCAGCTGTTTCTTCTGTTTTAGCACCTCTACCAGCTGCCTCAACTCCAATAATCTTTACCTTATTATCATTCAAAAATGGATAAAATAAACCCATGGCATTTGATCCGCCTCCAACACAAGCTATCAAATAATCTGGTAGTTTTTTCTCTACTTTTAGTATTTGCTCTCTCGCCTCTTTTCCAATGACAGATTGAAAATCCCTTACCATTTTCGGATAAGGGTGAGGGCCTGCAGTAGAACCGATAATATAAAAAGTATCTCTGACATTTTTAATCCAATCTCTTAAAGCTTCATTCATCGCGTCTTTTAATGATTTACTGCCAGACTCAACAGGAATAATAGTGGCTCCCAGAAGCTTCATTCTAAAAACATTAGGTTTTTGTCTTTCGATATCTTTAGACCCCATGTAAATATAACAAGGAAGACCAAAAAGTGCACAAACAGTAGCTGTTGCAACTCCATGTTGTCCAGCACCCGTTTCAGCAATAATTCTTGTTTTGCCCATTTTTTTTGCAAGGAGTATTTGTCCTAAGCAATTATTGATTTTATGGGCTCCTGTATGATTTAGCTCATCTCTTTTAAAATATACTTTTGGTCCGTTAATATATTTAGATAAATTTTTTGCGTAGTGTAAAGAGGAGGGTCTACCTACGTAGTTTTTAAAAAGATCATTTAGCTCTTTTTTAAATTTTTTATCTTTTTGAATTTTTTTGTAAGACTTATCTAAATCTAATAATAGGGGCATTAATGTTTCTGAAACATACATTCCACCAAACTCACCAAATCTTCCAACAGTACTAGGTTGCTTATATGTTTTCATTAATTATAAATTGATGAAATAATACCATCTATCATAGTAAGGCTTTTTTCACCTGGTTGTTCCTCTACACCAGAATTTATATCAACAAAATCTGCACCTGTTAAGCTAATTGCCTTTTTGATATTAGTGACATTTAGACCTCCTGATAAAATATAAGGAAGTTTTTTACTATTTTTAAAATCAGACCAATCCCATGTTTGGTTATTCCCCCCTGGCATTTGAGTTAAAGAGGGTTTAGCTTCAATAAGGTATTGATCTACATTTATTAGATTTGTATTTTCAAAATCTTCTGGAGATATGGATTTATATATATTTTTTTTAAAATTACTTTTTAATTCATTAATAAAATTCTGATCCTCATCTCCGTGGAGTTGTATTGTGTCAAAATCAAAAACTTCTAATTTATTTTTTATTTCATCAATTGATGGATTAACAAAGACACCAACAAATCTACTTTTATAAGTTTTAAAATATTGGTTTATAAGTGCAAGTGTATCTGTATCAATAAACCTTGGACTTTTTTCATAAAAAATAAGCCCTTGATAGTCAATATTTAAATCAAGACAGTGATTAATGATTGCTGGGTTATTTTGTCCACAAATTTTTATTTTTATATTGTTCGGCATATCTTTTTAACAAAGTTATTGGTTGTTTACTCTCTATTAATTCTCTTCCTATAACAACAAAACTTGCACCATTTTGTATAGCATCATGAGCAAAAGTAACTCTTTTTTGATCATCACTTCTAGAAAATAATTTTACACCTGGTGTAATTTTTATTAATTTATTATATTTTTTTAAAGCAATAAGTTCTTCACCTGAGCAAATAAGTCCATGAATTTTATATTTATTAGCAACTTCAGCAAATTTCCTCACAAGCTTTTTTGTATTTTGTTCGTTGTATATTTTCTTACTATCTTTTCCGTCTAAGCTAGTTAACAAAGTTACTCCTAAAACTTTTGTTTTAAGTTTATTTTTTTTTATGCAACTAAGAGCAGCTTTAATCATCTCATTTCCACCTGATATATGTAATGTGAGATAATCAGGATTTATATTTGATAATGACTCAATCGCACTACTGACAGTGTTTGGAATGTCATGGAGTTTTAAATCAACAAATAATTTACTTTTTTTTCTCATTATTTCTGAAATAAGCTCATGTGAACGATCATTATAGAAAGATCTGTAACCCACTTTGAAACCATAAACATGGCGATAAAGTTTTTTTACAATATTTATATTCTGAGTGTTTGATTTAAGATCTAGGGCTATGAAAGATTTAAATTTTTTCATTTAACTTCTTGTTAATATTGTCACTTGTTTTAAATGTAACCTTCCACTTAGAGGGGATATATATCTTTCTCTTATTTCTGGGGTCAGAACCGTATCTAGATTTCATAAATTTAGATTTAAAGACACCAAAATTTCTTAACTCAATAGAAATATGGTCTGAAATATTTCTTTCTAAAATTTCAAAAAACCTACTAAATATAGTTTCATTAATTTTAGGAGTTAAATCAGTTTCTGATTGCAAGTAAGTCTTTAAAATATCAGACTTATTCTTCTTTGGGGCCCTTTTCTTCATCCAAAGCCTTACCTAGGATATCTCCTAAAACAGAACCAGATGATTTAGAACCATATTTTTCTAATAAACTTTGTTCCTCATCTATTTCTAATTGTCTTATTGATAATGAAAACTTTCGATTAGTAAGATCAATAGAACCAATTTTAGCATCAATTTTTTGGCCTTCATTATACCTAGATACATTTTGTTCTTCTTTATTTTTTGAGAGCTCTTTTCTTCTTATCGTAGTTTCAATAAAACTAGCAACTTCAACATCTATGCCATTATTGTTGATTTTAATGATTTTAGCAGAAACGATATCGCCTTTTGATTTATCTTTAAAAAACTCACTAAAAGGATCGTTAGATAATTGCTTGATACCGAAACTAATTTTTTCTTTATTTGGGTCAATTTCCAAAATCTTAACTTTGATGTTTTGCCCTTTTTGATATTTTTTTAATGTTCTATCACCATTAGAGTCCGTCCATGATAAATCATTTTTATGAACCAAACCGTCAATATTATCATTAAGTTTTGCGAATATCCCAAATTCTGTAATATTTTTAATCTCAGTATCAATGGTTTGATCTTTTTTATATTCGTTTAGAATATTTTCCCATGGATTTGGCTCAGTTTGCTTAATTCCAAGACTTATTCTCTTTTTATCTTTGTCTATCTCTAAAACCTTGACTCTAATGTTAAAGCCAACATCCAATATTTTATTTGGATGAATATTTTTTTTTGTCCAACTAATATCATTTGAGTGAACTAGGCCTTCTAAATCTTTTTCAGTGAGTTGAACAAAAGCACCGTAATCAGTTATATGAGTAATTTTTCCATCGTAGATTTCATCAACTGTTATTTTTTCTTCTATTTTCTCCCAAGGATCATCTTTTAGTTGTTTATAACCTAAGCTGATTTTATCAGAGTCGTCTGAAACTTTTAGTATTTTAAATTCATAATTTTTTCCCACTTCTAGTACATCTGAGGGATGCCCAATTCTACTCCAAGATATATCACTCAAATGAACCAAGCCATCAATCCCACCAAGATCAACAAAAGCCCCATAGTCTGTAAAAGTTTTTACTTTACCTGTGACTACTGAGTTACTTTGTGATTTTTCCAGTATTTTATTTTTAATTTCTTTTTGTTTTTCTTCGAGTATAGCTTTTCTTGATACAACAATGTTTCCCTTTGAATAGTCCATTTTTAGGATTTCAAAAGTTTCCTCAGTTTTTATTAAATGACTCACGTCTCTTACAGGGCGAACATCTATTTGGCTCAAGGGTAAGAATGCATTCGTGCCCATGATTTTTACGTAAAGTCCAGCTTTAGCTTTACCAACAATAAAGCCTTTAACCCTTTCTTTATTGTCGTATAACTTTTGAAGCTTTTCCCACGATTTCATTTTTATTGCTTTTTCGTGAGAAACTTTAACGATGCCTTCCCTGTCTTCTAACTTTTCGACAAATACTTCAATAACCTTACCAGTTTTTAAATCATCTGATGAACCAGTATTATAAAATTCTTCTTTAGGTATTTGACCCTCACTTTTATAACCAATATCAACCGTTATATGTTGATCAGTTATTTTAAGAATGGTTCCAGAAATAATTTTATTAGCAGCGATTGTGCTTTTATTTTCGAATTGTTGGTCTAGCAATTTGCTATACTCGTCGTTAGATATCATTAGTCAATATTTACCTTTCAAATTGAGTACGGTTCTTTTAAAGTTTTATTAATGTTTTTCAAGAAAAATCAATTAGTAAATAGAGATATATGTTTAAAAAACGTTGGATAGCTTGTTTTTACACACGATTTATCTTTTATTATATTGTTTTTTTTACAAATCATATTTGAAATGAAAAATGACATTAATATTCTGTGATCATTATTATGTTTTATTATTGCAGCACCATTTTTTAAATCTCTATTACCATAAATATGTAAATCGTATTTTTTGATTACTGACTTTACACCAATCCTTTTTAAATTTTGATGTATTAGCTCTAATCTATTACTTTCTTTGACTGTTAATTCTTTAAGACCTTTAAAAATTGTTAAACCATTTGCAAAAGAAGCTACAACCGACAGAATTGGTATTTCATCTATTTGTAAAGGAATATCATCTGATTTTATAATAGTCGAACATAAATTATTTTTTTGTTCAATTATAATATCAGCAACTAATTCATTATGAATTTTTCTTTTATTAATTACACTAATATTTCCACCCATATTCTTTAAAGTTTTAATAAAACCTATTCGTGTTCCATTAAAAAGAATATTTTTAACAACTAGTTTAGACCCAGGTTTTAAACAAGCAGCTGAAATAAAAAATGCAGCAGATGATGGGTCACCAGGAACATTGTATTTTATAGATTTAAGTTCTTTGTCATTCTTCATCTCTATAAATCGGTATAAAGAATTTTCTCTTACTTTTATATTATATCCCATTGCATAGAGCATATTTTCTGTATGATCTCTTGTAGTTTTAAATTCTTTAATTTTTACTTTTCCATTAGTGTTTAAAGCAGCAAGCATTATTGCACTTTTGATTTGTGCAGATGGAATTTTTATATTAAATGATAAAGGCACTGCATTTCCATTTCCTTTTATTTTAATTGGGGGGAATAAGTTTTTCTTTAATTCTATTTTTGATCCCATTTTAGTTAAGTGCTCTGTAACTCGTTTCATAGGCCTATTACTCAGTGATGCATCTCCAACAAGTTTTACTTTAATATTATTTGATGAAATTAATCCGGATATTAGTCTGATACCAGTTCCTGAATTACCAAAATCTATTACCTTCCTTGGTTCAAATAAACTACCTGGAGGAATACCAAAAATAATATATTTATCTTTCTTTTTTTTTATTTGAACACCTAACAATTTCATTGCCTTCAATGTATTAATCACATCTTCACCTTGTAATAAGTTAGAAATTTCAGATTTACCAATTGCCTGTCCTGCTAAGATCAAAATTCTATGACTTATAGACTTATCACCTGGAGGAAAATAAGTGCCCTTAATCAGGCTTTTTTTATTAAGAGACATTAAAATTAATTGTAATTTTTTCCTAAGTATATTTTTTTAACAAATTTATCAGATGTAATTTCTTGAGGGCTTCCAGATTTGATTATTTCTCCATTATAAATAATGTATCCATATTCAACAATACTTAAAGCTTCCTTAACATTATGATCAGTTATTATTATTCCTATATTCATTTTTTTTAGTAACATAATAGTAGATTTTACCTCTTCTATTGCTATCGGATCAATGCCTGCAAAAGGCTCGTCAAGTAAGAGGAATTTCGGACTACTTGCCAATGCCCTAGCTATCTCAGTTCTTCTTCTTTCACCACCTGATAATAATTTACCCTTAGTTCTTTGAAAATTATCTAAGGAGAATTGTTTAATAAGATTATTTGTTATTTCTTTTGATTTATTTTTATCATGAAATAACTCTGCTATTGAAAAGATATTGTCGAAAACATTTAAATCTCTAAAAATTGAAGCTTCTTGTGGAAGATATGAGATACCAAGTTTTGTTCGCAAATTTAAACTTTTTCCATCTAAGTTATTCTCATCTAATAAAATTTTACCTAGGTCAGGAGTTAAAAATCCAGCAATAATATTAAAAAGAGTTGTCTTACCACTCCCATTTGGTCCGAGTAAACCATTAATTCTATTGCTATTAAATTCTAAGTTTATTTTATTTAAAGCTTTTTTTGATTTAAAGCTTTTACTAACTTCAATGAGTTTAATTATTTGAGTCATTTTCTAGTAAAACTTCAACAAGAGAGTCTTTATCAGCTGAGTTGAGGATCCTTTTATTGTTGTCAATATCAGCAATTAGCTCATAACCAGTAAGTAATCTTGTTGGAGATTCAATAGATACATCACCTGTAAGAATAATTATATTATCATCTTTAGTGTAAATAGCATGATTGCCTTTAAAAGTTTCATCTTTGAATTCTATGACTACGTTTTCAAATAATTCAACTACAGTAAATATTTCTTCATTATTTTCTTCGATATAATTTGCAATCATTTTATCGGAATAAGCGATGAACTTATCGTTTTTAAATTCTACATCTCCATTTGCAGTATACTTTCTATTTTCTGAGTCCCATATAAGAGTATCACTAGCCTTTACATAGCTATCTGAATAAGATGTAGAGAAAAAAAATAAAGTAAATACCAAGTATAATATTTTATTAATCAATTAAAAACTCTACTTCACCTTTAAAAATAATTATACCCTCATTATCTAAGTTTTTAAAACCTTCAGATTTTAATACACCCATAGAGTTTATCACCTTAACTGGTTCATTACTATTTGATATTTCTTCTTTAAGTTTGATAAAAATATTTTCGCCGTAAATTTTATACTCTTTATTCTCTAAATAAGAATTTCCTTCAAGATAAATATTATCTTCATCAATTTTATTCAATTTTTCAGAACCAATTTTCGTAATACCAGATTTACTCAGAACAATACTTGAAAAGTTTTCAACAGTTATATTTTTTTGACTAAAATTTTCAGATAAAGGTCTTTGGTTATAAAAATATATAAAAATTTGGATAGCTAAAAAAAAAATCACCAATAAGTTTATCCTTTTTATAAAAAAATTAATCATTTTCTAGACACTTTTTAATATTAACAATACCTACAGGTTTATTTTCCTTAGCTATTATTAAACTAGTTATAGAGAATTTATTCATAAGAATAATAGCTGATGAAATTAATAAATCACTTGAAGCAATTATTGGGTTACTTTTCATAATATCTGTAGCCTTTGCATTTATATTTATTTTTGAAATCGAACGTCTTAGATCGCCATCAGTGATAATGCCTTTAATTTTTTTATATTTATCCAAAACTACAACGCATCCATACTTTTTTTCTGTCATAATTAATACAGCATCAATAATGGTTGAATTTGAGTTTATAATTGGAATATCAGTATCCATAATATCATTTAATGTTTTTAACTTTTTCCCTAGCTTGCCACCCGGGTGCAGTTCACTAAAAGATTTCTTATCAAATTTCCTTATACTTAATAAAGAACAGCAAAGAGCATCTCCTAAGGCGAGACTCATAGTGGTTGATGTTGTTGGAATAATTTGAAGTTTATCTGCCTCTTTGTGATCTGGTAATACCAGGCTTATATCTGAATTTTTAGATAATAGACTTTTATCAGTCGAAGTTATGGAAATAATTTTTAGTTTCTTTTTTTTACTAAAGTTAATTAAATCTGACAATTCATGAGATTCACCGGAATTAGATAATATTATTAATATATCATTTTTTTCTATTATTCCCATGTCCCCATGACTCGCATCAACAGGATTTAAATAAATTGCAGGTATTCCAGTTGATGTAAAAGACGCAGCAATTTTACCTGCGATATTTCCACTTTTTCCAACACCAGAAATAATTATTTTACCATTTTGTTGCGAAATTAACTCAACAGCTTTGATAAAATTTTTATCTAAGCTTTTTGAGAGTTTAGATAAAGCAATAGATTCTAACTTTATTACTTCTTGCCCAATTTTTTTGATTTTAGATATATTCATTAATTATTTATGTGCAAAAATATCTATTCCTTCCCATCCTTGTAAATCTAAATCAACTCTTATTTCCAAAAATTTCATTAACGATTTAAACAATTTAAGTCTTTTTTGATTTATTAATTTATCATTAAGGGAATTTTTAATTTTTGACAAGTACAAGACATCATTCATTGCATATTCAATTTGCTTTTTTGTGAGCTTTTTCTTACTCCAATCAGAAGACTGTTCTGTTTTATCTAATTGAATATCTAATATTTCAGAAACTAAATCTTTGAGACCATGTCTTGAGGAGTATGTTCGTGTTAATTTTGAGGCAATTTTTGTGCAAAAAACATTTTTTACATTTATTTTTAAATTCTCTTTTATTACTGCCATATCAAATCTTCCATAATGAAAAATTTTTGTAAGACTCTTATTTTCTAATAATATCTTTATATTTTTTGAAAATTTCGGAGATAGATCTTCTTCAAATTTTATTAAGTATACTTTTTTATCTGTCTCATTTCTCAATTGAATTAGACATAGCCTATCTCTTTTAATGTTTAAACCAAGAGTTTCAGTGTCAATTGAGATATCTCCTTTAAAAGATTTTAAAACTTTATTTGGCAGATCATTTTGAAATAATTGATAATTTGACATCCTAGAACATATATTTATATAAGATAGATAATACAATGAAAAACAAAAATATTTTAGTTTTTGGATCTACAGGTTTTATAGGAAGAAGTATAACGAAAAGACTATTACAAAATGGTGACAAATTAATATGCCCTGTAAGGAATGCAAGTAGAGTAAAAAGAAATATACTTTCAGGAGATATTGGGCAGATAGAAGTAGTAGAATTTAATATTCATAATTTAGAGGAAATTAAAAGCTTAATTGCTAATTCAGACTTAGTAATTAATTTGATTGGCATTTTATATGAAAAAAATAATTTATCATTTGAACTGGTTCATTATTTGCTGCCCAAAAAAATTGCTAATTATTGTGAATTATACAAAAAACCTTTTCTTCATGTCTCTGGCTTAGGCTCTACTTTTCAAACAAAATCAAATTATTTAATCAGCAAAAAAATGGGAGAGGAATTTATTGAAAATAATAATACTAATCACATTATCATAAGGCCCAGCACAGTTTACGGTGAGGAAGATAATTTCTTTAATTTATTTGGTAAGATGGCTAAAATTTTACCATTCTTACCTCTAATTAAAAATGGAATGACTAAATTTCAGCCAATTTATGTAAATGACTTATCTCTTTTAATTTTTAATTTGTTAAATAATTTTGAAAAGTACAAAAACTCTAATATTGCTGCAGTAGGTAATGAAATATTTACATTTAAAGAAATTTTGAGTCATATATTTTTTTCTTTAAAAAAAAAGGAGAGATTTTTTTATATACCTTCTTTTTTGGCAATTGTTCAAGGTAAAATATTAGAAAAATTACCAAAACCTTTATTTACATATGACCAGTATGTGACTCTTTCACATGATAGTATCTCGGAGGGAAGTCAAAAATTAGTAACTAAAATATTGAAACGAGATTTATCAGATATGAAGATTATTACCTCAGAGTATCTAAAAAAGTTTATCGACAAAGTTTAATTAAGATAAATAAATTAATATAATTAAACCTAATAAAATTCTATAAACGACAAAAGGTGTAAAGCCAATTTTATTTATCACTTTAATAAATACAGATACTGTAAAATATGCTGCAAAAAATGTAGTAATAAAAACTATAGATAGATTTTTATCTACAATAAAATTTTCAAATTCTTTAAAATTGGAAAAAAAAGATAAACAAATTATAGGTATACCCATATATAAACTATAGATAGATGAGTATTTTCTATCATCTCCAAATATTCTGAATGCAATTATACAACTTCCTGCTCTACTGAAGCCTGGTAAAAAAGCTAAACATTGAAAAAATCCAGCTAATATAAATTTCGTACTTTTATTTTTGATTTTTAATCTATTTTTTTTTGTTTTATCTGAAACATAGAGCAGTATTGCTCCAATAATCGAAGTGTAACCAATTAACTCTAAGCTAACATAATTTACATCGTAAAATTTGAATATAAAACCGAGGATAATTGCAGGTATGGTCGCATAGATTAATATTTTCCAATAAGCTTTGATATTTGATTTTGAAAAATGTTTATTTGCAAATAAATATAATAATAAAGCAAGTAAAGAGGCAAAGTGTGCTGATGTTTCATATAAATAATTTCTAGATTCTGTGCTTTTAAAGAAGATTTCTAAGATATTAAGGTGCCCACTTGAACTGATGGGGATAAATTCAGTAATTCCCTGCATTAAACCATAAAAAATATAAAAAATACTACTATCAGTCATAATTTATTATCATTTATGAGTTTACTTAACTCGTAAACCCTTATATTAATATTGTCCATTTAATTTGTAGGAGAAATAAGTAATAATTTATTATCATGTTAGAGTTCCATAAAAAAAAATCTAAGAATCCTTCTAAAACTGAACCTGAAAAAAGAATAAAGGATTTTCAGGAGATTTATAGTCAGTTTGATAAAAATGACTCTGTCGAACAATCGTCAAGATGTTCTCAATGCGGAATCCCATATTGTCAAATACATTGCCCTTTAAACAATAATATACCAGATTGGCTACGTTACATTGCAGAAGGCCGATTGGAGGAAGCCTATCAAGTATCTGCCTCTACAAATGCATTTCCAGAGGTATGTGGAAGAGTATGTCCTCAAGATCGTCTGTGTGAGGGTAATTGTGTTGTCGAACAGGCAGGCTTTGGAGCCATTACAATTGGTAATTTAGAAAAATACTTAACAGAGATAGCATGGGAAAAAGGATGGGTTAAAAACCTATCATCACAAAACCAATACAAACAGAAAGTTGCAATAATAGGATCTGGCCCTGCAGGAATGGCTGCATCAGCTTATTTAATTCAAAATGGATATCAAGTAGACGTCTATGAAAAAAATGATCGAGCTGGTGGTTTAATGATTTATGGTATACCTAATTTTAAGTTAGACAAAAAAATTGTTGAGAGAAGAACCGAGTGGCTTACTGATAGTGGTGTTGTATTTAACTTAAACACGGAAGTTGGAAAAAATATTTCCTTTCAAGATTTGGAAAAAGATTATGATGCAATATTAATTGCAACTGGTGTGTACAAAGCAAGACAATTAGATATTGACACCTCATCAGTCAATAATAGCATTCCTGCTCTGGATTTTTTAATTGAGAGTAACAGAACTGGTTTAGGTGACTCTCCCTCAAAAAATAAATATCTTACAGCAAAAGATAAACATGTAGTTGTTATTGGTGGAGGTGATACTGCTATGGATTGTGTCAGAACAGCCATTAGACAGCAAGCAAAAGAGGTTACTTGTCTTTACAGAAGAAACAAAGAAAATATGCCTGGATCTGCTAGAGAAGTTTTAAATGCAGAACAAGAGGGCATCAAATTTAATTGGTTATCTGTTCCATCTAAAATTATTAGTGATAGTGCTAATGCAACAAGTATGACATACAAAGTGGCTACATTGGGTGAGGTGGACGAGAGTGGAAGAAGAAAACCAATAGATACTGGTGTTGAAAAACAAATTAAAAGTGACTTAATTATTCAAGCTCTTGGTTTTGAGCCTGAAGATTTGAACCATAATTTCAAAACAAATATTGAATTAACTAGCTGGAAAACAGTTAAAGTTGATTTTAAAAAGTTTCAAACTAGCAACCCAAAGATTTTTGCTGCTGGGGATATTGTTAGGGGTGCCTCTCTGGTTGTTTGGGCGATACATGATGGCCGAGAGGTTGCAAAATCAATTCATAATTTCTTACAGAGTTCAAAAATTAAAAAAGCATCATGAAAGAAAATCCATTAGAAATTTTTAAAATAAATAGACAAAAACTTAAAGATAATCACGTCTATAATGAAAAATATGAACATGATAATTGTGGTGTAGGTTTAGTTGCCTCAATAAATGGTGAGTCAAGAAGAGACATAGTCGAAAAAGGAGTTGAGGCACTTAAAGCAGTATTCCATAGAGGTGCAGTTGATGCAGATGGTAAAACGGGAGATGGTGCCGGTATTATGTTGGAGGTTTCAAACTCTTTCTTCAGCAAACAAATTTTAAAAATGGGTCACAGAACAACTAAAGACTCTGTGTTAGGTGTGGGTATGATATTTTTGCCTAAAAGAGATTTTGGAGCCCAAGAAAAATGCAGAGCTATCGTTGAATATGAAATAATAAAATCTGGAATGAATCTTTTTGGATGGAGACAGGTTCCTGTTAATACAGAAATCATTGGTGAAAAAGCCAACTATACTAAACCAGAAATTGAACAAATAATTTTTTCACCTAAAGAAACAACACCTAATATCGAAAAGAAACTTTACTTAACAAGGAAAAGGATTGAGAACAAAATCAAAGCACAGAGTATTAATGATTTTTATGTTTGCTCTTTGTCGACACAAACAATTGTTTACAAAGGTATGTTTTTAGCTGAACAGTTATCAGAGTTTTACCCAGATTTGCTTGATAATGAATTTAAATCTAAATTTGCTATTTACCATCAAAGATATTCTACCAACACATTTCCTACATGGTCCTTGGCACAACCATTTCGAGTTTTAGCTCATAATGGTGAAATCAATACTCTAAAGGGAAATATAAATTGGATGAGCGCACATGAACCAAGAATTACACACCCCTTTTTTAACGAGAGAATTAATGATTTGAAACCTGTACTCGACCCAGATGCATCTGACTCTGCTTCGCTTGATGCTGCTTTTGAACTTTTTGTTCAAACTGATAGGGACATGCCGATGGCAAAATCAATGATTATTCCTGAGTCTTGGTCTAATCGTTCTGATTTATCTGATCAATTAAAGGCCATGTATGCTTATTGTAACGCAGTCATTGAGCCATGGGACGGGCCAGCAGCAGTCTGTGGAAATTTTGGAGATTGGATAATATCTGGTATGGATAGAAACGGATTAAGACCTCTTCGATACATATTAACAGATGACGACTTACTAATCTCAGGATCTGAAGTCGGCATGATAAATATAGATGAGAAAAATATAATAAAAAAAGGAAGAGTTGGGCCCGGTGAACTAATAGCAGTAAATTATAAAGAGAATAAGTTTTATGAAAGCTTTGAATTAAAAGATTTACTCAGTAAACGTAACAACTACTCAGACTGGAACGAAAAAACTATAAAGTTAGATAACATTTTATCTAAAGACAAAATTTATGAACCATCAACAGTTGATGAAGAAAATATTTTTCAAATTGCTAAATCATTTAATTTAACATTAGAAACTCTTGATTTAATTTTAGATCCAATGGTTAAAACAGGGCTGGAAGCTGTCGGATCAATGGGAGACGACGCACCACTTAGTGTGCTCACTGAAAGATACCGAGGTCTTCATAGTTTCTTTAAACAAAATTTCGCTCAAGTAACAAATCCTCCAATTGATAGCCTTAGGGAACAAGTTGTAATGAGTTTAAAAACTAGGCTTGGAAACCTTGGAAATATTGTAGAAGAAGACTCTGAGCAGTGTAATTTGGTACTTTTAGAGAGCCCTATATTACTAGATAATGAACTTGATACATTAAAAAGTCATTTATCAAAGTATACAACTGAGATTGATTGTTCTTATAAATTAAATGAAGAGACTAATTTTTTAAATGAAATCCAAAGAATTTGTTCTGAGGCTGAACAAGCAGTCAGGTCTGGTTCTCAACATCTAATTATCACTGATAATAATATTAATAAAGACAGAATTGCTTTACCAATGATACTTGCCACAAGCGCTGTTCATAGTTATCTAATAAAAAATAATTTAAGGACTTTTACTTCCTTAAACGTCTCCTCTAAAGAGTGTCTTGATGTTCACTACTTTGCAGTACTTATTGGTGTTGGTGCCACTACTGTTAATGCTTCATCAGTAGAAAAACTTATTTCAAATAGATACAAAAAAAATATTTATCAGAATACTGATTACCCTCAACTAATAAAAAACTTTAAAAAATCTATAGAGAAAGGACTAAGAAAAATTATCAGTAAAATGGGAATTTCAGTAATCAGTTCATATCGTGGTGGAAGAAATTTTGAAATAATTGGTTTAAGTAGAAGTATGGTAGAGAGTTTTTTTCCAGGAATGTCTTCCAGAATTTCTGGTATCGGATTAGAAGGATTAGAAAAAAGAGTAAGGCGACAGCATGAGTTATCATTTAAGTCAGATAATGTAATTTTAGACATAGGTGGTGAATACAGATTTAGAGCTAATAGTGAAGTGCACGCTTATGAGGGTGTTTCAATACATATGCTTCAAGAAGCTGTAACCAGAGACTCATATAATCTTTATAAAAAATATACCTCAAGAATTTATGGCACCAAACCCATTCAAATAAGGGATTTACTTCAATTTAATGAAAGCAGTAATTCCATAAATTTGGATGATGTAGAGAGCATTTCTGAAATAAGAAAAAGCTTTGTATCTCCTGGAATTTCACTTGGGGCACTTAGCCCTGAGGCTCATGAAACTTTAGCTATTGCAATGAATAGAATAGGCTCAAAGTCAGATAGCGGAGAAGGGGGAGAGGATGCAAGAAGATATTCCAAATTAAAAAATGGTGATAATCCAAGTTCAGCCATCAAACAAGTTGCAAGTGGAAGATTTGGCGTGACGGCGGAATATTTAAATAACTGTACAGAATTAGAAATTAAAATTGCTCAAGGTGCTAAACCTGGAGAAGGTGGTCAATTACCTGGTTTTAAGGTCACTGATTTAATTGCTAAATTAAGACATAGCACAAAAGGTGTAACACTTATTAGCCCTCCACCACACCATGATATTTATTCTATAGAGGATCTTGCGCAACTTATTTACGATTTAAAACAAATCAATCCAATAGCAAAGGTTTGTGTAAAACTGGTAGCGCAATCAGGAATAGGAACTGTTGCCGCTGGTGTTGCAAAGGCTAAAGCTGATGTAATTTTAGTTTCGGGACATTCAGGTGGAACAGGGGCAAGCCCTCAGTCAAGTATTAAGTATGTTGGCCTTCCATGGGAATTGGGAATTAGTGAGGTTCACCAAATTTTAGCTTTGAATGGTTTAAGAGACAAAGTTCTACTTAGAACAGACGGAGGTATCAAAACAGGAAAAGATATTGTTATTGCTGCAATATTAGGAGCTGAGGAGTACGGAATTGGTACAGCTTCATTAGTTGCTATGGGATGTATCATGGTCAGACAATGTCACTCAAATACTTGTCCAGTTGGTGTATGTACCCAAGATGAAAAACTTCGTGAAAAATTTGGAGGTACTCCTGAAAAAGTTGTCAATTTGTTTTCATTTATTGCCGAAGAAGTCAGAGAAATTCTTGCATCTTTAGGTTACAAATCCTTAAAGGACATTATTGGTAAAACAGAATTATTATCTCAAATTCATTATGGATCTAGTGATTTAGATAATCTTGATTTAAATCCTATATTAACAAAGATTGATGATGGCAAAATTTATGATTACCATTCAATAAAAAAACGAAATGAAGTACCTAAAACACTTGACGATCAGTTTGAAAAAGATGGAAAAGACTTTATTAATTCAGGTCAAAAAATTGAATTAACTTATAATATACAAAATACATTAAGAACAATAGGAACTAAAATCTCATCTATAATTACTAGAAAATATGGAATGAATACCTTATCTGAAGATCATGTCACTCTAAAACTAAGAGGTTCAGCTGGCCAGTCTTTGGGAGCTTTTGCTGTCAAAGGTCTTACATTAAAAGTGTTTGGTGATGCTAATGACTACGTGGGCAAAGGTCTTTCTGGAGGAAAGATTATCGTTCAGCCAAGAAATTCATTTACTCAACCTAGTCATGAAAATGTAATTATTGGAAATGTTACACTTTATGGAGCCACTGATGGAAGGTTATATGCTTCTGGTCAAGCAGGTGACAGATTTTGTGTCAGAAATTCAGGTGCATTAGCAATAGTCGAAGGATGTGGTGCTAATGGCTGTGAGTACATGACAGGTGGGTCTGCAATTATTTTAGGAGATGTTGGTGATAACTTTGGTGCTGGAATGACTGGTGGTTCTGCTTTTATCTATTCCGAACAAAAGAATATTTCTGATTTGATGAACATGGAAACGATAGGACTTTATGGAATAGATAACAAAGATTGGAAAAACCATCTTCTAGATCTATTAAAAGATTTCTACAAAGAGACTAAATCAAAAAGAGCAGAGTTTATTATTGAAAATTATGACTCTGAAGTCAAAAAATTTGCTCACGTCGTTCCTGATGAAGTAATTGATAAACTAGAATTTCCAGTCACAAAAAAATCAAGAATAGCTTAAATAAATTTAGATAGAGTTATTAAACTTTCTTTATCAGATAGGCTATGATCTGCATGTTTAATTAAAATATTTTTAAAGTTTTTAAATTTTTTACTAAAATTGAAACTATCATTATATCCATATGGAACAGCTTTGTCTTGGCCCCCATGAAGGAAAATAGTTTCTCCTAAAAAATTACCCTTAATTTTTTTTATTAAATATTTTTTACTTCTTTTAAATAGTGCGGGAGAGTAATAATAAGCAAAATCAGAACTAACCTTTTGTTTTACGATCTCATTATTTTTAATTTTATTTTTCTGATGAATATTAAAATTTTTCCAAATTAACTTTGTAGTAAAATCTGGTGCAGGGGCAATACCTATAAGCTTTGTAACTTTGCTTGGATGTATCAAAGCATATATGATTGCAACCCATCCACCCATACTACTCCCAACCAGAATAAAATTTTTTATTTTCAAGTATTTTATAATATTGACTAAATCATTATACCAATCACTAATACCAAAGTTAGTGAATTCACCACTAGATCTTCCATGCCCTTGAAAGTCAAAACACAAATATGAAATTTTATTTTTTCTGCAATAATTATTTAAAAAATTAGACTTTTTACCACTCTTATCTGATAATAAACCATGTAAAAAAATTAGAGTTTTTTTACTTCTTTTGTAATATCTATAGGATATTTTAACATCATCTTTTTTATAAAAGCTTAGTTTTGACACAGATTAAAAATACAAAAAAAATAACTTGTTTACAAATAATTCCAACCATGGGTATTGGAGGTATTGAGACTGGAGTAAGAGATATTGCAAAATACCTAAATAAAAAAAAAATTGATAACTATATTTTATGTGAAAGCAGCAACAAAAATTTTAATATCAAAGGTCTAAAAATAATAAAATTAGATAATTTAAAATTTAAAAATATTTTTGATCAAAACAAGATCAAAATGCAAATAAAACAATTAATAAAAAACAAAAGAATAAATTTAGTTCATATATCTTCAAGGGCACCAGCTTTTTTTCTAATTAACTACATTAAAAATTTAAATACAAAAGTTGTAACAAGTGTTCATAATAAATATGAGTCAAAATCATTTTTAAAAGATTGGTATAACAGTTTTTTATTGAAGGGTGATGCTATAATTTTTAACTCAAATTTCGTAAAAAAAACATATGAGAATTATATAAATGATAAAACTAAACTACATGTTATCCCAAGAGGTGTAGACACCAATTACTTTTCACCATCGAGAAAAAAATTTATAGGTAAAAATATTTTTATACCCTCGAGGATTTCAAGTTGGAAGGGGCATGAATTATTACTGAATTACTTCTCATTATTACAGCAAGAGTACAAAGACACATTTAATATCCACCTAGTATCTTTAAATAAAAGTAAAGAAGAAAAAAAAATACAGTTACTAATCAATAAATTAAATATATCAAAAAAAATAATAATTCATAAACCCACATTAGATATCAAAAATCTGTATCAAAGGGCATACTTGGTTGTGAATATCTCTAAAAGACCCGAAGGGTTTGGTAGAACTGTTTCTGAGGCATTATCCTTATCTAAAGTTGTAATAGCACCTAATCAGGGCGGGACTAAAGAACAACTTTTCAATTTTAATAAAAATTTGTTATTTGATGTGAATTCATTTCATTCTTTCCAAAAAACTTTTAAATATGCTCTAAAAAATTATGACGCGATATCAAAAAAAGGAAGATTCTATATAAAAAAAAATTATTCATCTGATCTCATGTGTAGAAAAACTCTAGGAGTTTATAATCATTTAGTTAATTTATGAACATTCTAGTTATTAAACATGGATCACTTGGTGATTTAGTCTTATCGTTTGGCGCTATTAAAACACTTAGAGATAATTATCCACACTCCAAAATATACTTACTTACTCAATCTAACTATAAACAAATTTTTAAAAACTTACCTTATGTTAATGAAATTTTAGTTGATAATAGGATATCAGTTTTTCCATCATTAAAAAATATTTTGAAGAAAATTAAAGAAAAAGAAATAGATTTATTAATTGATTTACAAAATTCAACTAGGACAGAAATTTATAATTTATTTATTAAGATATTTACTAAATGTAAAATTTTATCTGCAAGAAAATTTTCGGATTATAGTTATAGGCAAAAAAAACTTGGTGTTCAACACATCACTAAAAATCATCAAGAGCAATTAAAATATTTGGAAATAAATAACTACTCACAGCCCGATTTGAATTGGATGCTTAAAGGTAAAATAATACAATCAAAAAAAATTATTTTTATCCCAGGAACATCTAAATCTGGAGAATATAAAAAATGGCCTTCAGATAAATATGCTCAAGTGGCCAAATATTTAGTTAGCAGAAACTATGAAATTTATCTGACAGGCTCTGATTTGGATTTAAATACAATTAATGAAATAATTAAACTATGTCCAGAGTCTAAAAATAAAATTAATGAGTCAAAGATTGAGGATTTTTATCAATTGTGCTTGTCGTCTGAGTTGATCCTTACAAATGATACAGGGCCAGCTCATATCGCCAGTCTTACAAATAAAAATGTAATTTGGATAGCAAATGACAACGAAATTTCACGTTCATGTTATCCACTTGGTGATAATTTACATAAGATTACAGCATCTAATGTAAAAAATATTAGTGTAAACAGTGTTATTAATAAAATAGATCAAATATTAAAATAATTTATATTTACAATTGATTTATCTTTGCTAATAATCCTAGGATGATTTTATATAATCAATTATTAGGGCGCTTATAATTGCAAACTTTCTTTTTTTTTCTTTACACATAATATTTTGAATAAACCCTTCCAAAGAAATAATAATTTTCGTGGCAAAAAAGATCTTCACAAGATAAATAATTTTATTTCTGCAGCTGACGTAAGAGTTATTTTAGATGATGGGGAGCAGTTAGGAGTCATGAAAAAAAATGAAGCCATAGACATAGCAAAAGGTAGAGGTATGGATTTAGTTGAAATAGCTCCAAACAATAATCCTCCAGTTTGTAAAATAGTTGACTATGGAAAATTTAAATATCAAGAACAGAAGAAAAAAAACGAAGCAAAAAAGAAACAAAAAGTAATTGAAACTAAAGAGCTTAAAATTAGACCTGGTACCGGAGAACATGACTACCAAGTTAAAATAAGAAATGCTCAGAAGTTTTTAAAAGAGGGAAACAGAGTAAAATTTAGCTTGAGATTTAAGGGTAGAGAAATGGAACATTCTAATTTAGGTATTGATATGCTTAAAAGAGTAAAAACTGATTTGGGAGAACTCATCAGAGTTGAAATGGAACCTAAAATTGAAGGAAGACAAGCTTTCCTCGTAGTTGCACCCAAATAAATTATATGATACTTAATTGATCTCAGTTAGTCGAAGGGGCTTTTAAAAGGGTATGCCTTAAGACTTTATTAAATTACTCAAAAGGAGATAAAATGCCCAAACTAAAAACAAAAAGTAGCGTAAAGAAACGCTTCAAAACATCCTCATCGGGAAAATTAATTGTCGGTAACGTTGGTAAACGCCATGGCATGTCTAAAAGAACAAACTCTTTTATCAGAAATTCTAAAGGTACTAGGGTCTTATCAAAATCTGCATCAATAATAATTGGGTCAATGATGCCATACTCAAAATAGGTAAAGGAGAGATATTATGCCAAGAGTTAAAAGAGGTGTTACAGCAAGAGCTAGACATAAAAAAGTTTTTGAATTTACAAAAGGTCATCGTGGTAGAAGAAAAAATGTTTACCGAGTAGCAACACAAAGCATGGATAAAGCACTTCAATATGCTTATCGCGATAGAAGAAATAAGAAAAGAGATTTTAGAGGTTTATGGATCCAAAGAATTAATGCTGGTGTAAGAGAACATGGTCTAACTTATGCAAAGTTTATTGATGGACTAAAAAAAGCAAACATTGAAATTAATAGAAAAATTCTCTCTGAGATTGCATTTCATGAACCAGCTGCTTTTAAATCAATAGTTGAGAAAGCTAAGGCTAATCTAGCCAGCTAAATTAAAGATGGACATTAAAAAAGTCCTTAATGAAGCTATAAAACAGATAGAGCGATGCTCTAGTCAACAAGAATTACAAAATGTCAAAGTAGCTTATTTAGGAAAAAAAGGAAAAATAACTGAGTTACTTAAAAGTCTTAAAGATTTATCATTAGAGGAAAAAAAGTCCACTGGTGCTAAATTAAACTCATTGAGAACAGATATTGATGATCTTTTCAAAAATAAATTTAATAGTTTAAAAGTTAAAGAAATAAATTCTAAATTAAAAAATGAATTTCTTGACATAAGTTTTCCTCCACCAAATTCAATTCCCTCTAAGGTCCATCCAATATCAAAAACTTTTGATGAGGTCATAAGTATTTTTGGATCAATGGGTTACTCTGTTGCCGAAGGCCCAGATATTGAGACTGATTATTTTAATTTTTCCGCACTCAATATACCTGAAAATCACCCTGCTCGAGAGATGCAAGATACATTCTACATAGATGACACTGATAAAGATAATAAACCATATGTTCTAAGAACACATACAAGTCCAGTTCAAATTAGAACTTTATTAAATGAACAACCCCCAGTTAAAATAATTGCTCCTGGTAGAACCTATAGATGTGACTCGGACTCTACGCATTCTCCAATGTTTCATCAAGTTGAGGGTTTGTTTATCAATGAGAATGCAAACATGGGTGACTTAAAAGGAACTTTGATTGAATTTTGTAAACAATTTTTTAATGTACAAAATTTAAAGGTAAGGTTTCGACCTAGTTATTTTCCTTTCACTGAACCTTCTGCTGAAATGGATATCGCTTATGAAATTGTTAATAACAAGATCCACCTAGGAACAGGTGATCTTTGGCTTGAAATTTTAGGATGTGGAATGGTAAATCCCATAGTTTTAGAAAATTGCAATGTGGATACAAAAATTTATCAAGGTTTTGCGTTTGGAATGGGATTAGACAGAATTACAATGTTAAAATATGGATTAACAGATATCAGGTCATTTTTTAGTGGAAATTTAAATTGGATTGCTAATAACGGTTTTAGCATAGGAGATTATTAGTGAAGTTTAGTTATAGCTGGTTGTGCGATCATTTAGAAACAGATAAAAATGCAATTGAAATAGGTGATGCACTAACAAATCTAGGACTGGAACTTGAAAGTTTAACTGATTACTCCTCATACTCAAAATTTGTTGTTGCAACAATTAAAGATTTTCATAAACATCCCAACGCAGACAGGTTGAATATCTGTACCGTTGATGATGGCACAAAGACCTACCAAGTAATATGCGGTGCAAATAATGTCAAGAAAGGACTAAAAGGTATATTTGCTAAAGATGGAATGTATATTCCCGGAACACAGATATATCTAAAAAAAGGTAAAATTCGTGGAGAAATTTCAGAGGGTATGCTTTTATCTGAAAGAGAGCTTAATTTAAGTGATGATCATGATGGTATTATTGAGCTTTCAGATAATTTTGAAAATGGAACATCAGCGATTGATGCACTAAAATTAAACGACCCTGTTTTTGAAATAGGTATTACACCTAACAGAGGGGACTGCCTTGGTATTAGAGGAGTTGCCAGGGATCTTTCGGCTAAGGGTATTGGAAAACTAAAACCTCTAAAATATGAAAAAATTACAAAATTAGATTTTGAAAGTCCTATCAGTTGGAATATTGAAAATGATAATAATAGCTGTGAGTACGTAGTAAGTAGATATTTTAAAGATGTAAAAAATACAGTATCCCCTGAATGGTTACAAAAAAAACTTATTAGTCTTGGATTAAGACCTATTAATGCATTAGTTGATATTACAAATTTTATAACCCATGATTTAGGTAGGCCTTTACATGTATTTGATGCTGATAAAGTTGGAAAAAAGCTTCATATGAGATTAGCTAAACCTAATGAAAAAATTCTTGCTTTGGATAACAAAGAATACACATTAGATAGTAATTCAACTGTCATAGCTGATAATAATAATGCTCTTGCTATAGCTGGAATAATCGGAGGTGAAAGTAGTGGATGTACAGAGGATACAAAAAATGTATTTCTTGAAGTAGCTATCTTTGAAAAAGATAGAGTAGCAAAAACCGGAAGAACTCTTGGAATAAATTCTGATGCCAGATATCGTTTTGAAAGAGGTTTGGATAAAAAAATGGTTATTGAGGGTTTAAATTATGCATCATACTTGATAAACAAAATTTGTGGAGGATCTGTAAGTAAAAATATTGACTCTGGTAAGCTAGATACCAATGAACGCAAAATTAAATATAAGTTTGATTATTTTGAAAAAGTAATTGGCATAAAATTAGAACCAAAAAAACAATTAAATATACTAAAAGATTTAAATTTTCAAATCAATCAAAGCACCGAAAAAGAGTGTGATCTTCTCATACCTTCATGGAGAAATGACATTGAAAATAATATAGATGTAGTTGAAGAGGTGATTAGAATATACGGATATGAAAATATTATAGAGAGTATCCCATCACCTTCAGATGATGAGATTGTTAAGATTAATAATTCATTAATAAATAAAAAATTTAAAGCAATAAAAAAACTAAAGAAAATATTAATATCAAAAGGACTTTCTGAGATTATAACTTTCTCTTTTCACTCAACAAAGGCTCATGAAATTCTTTCAGGCGATAAATCATTAAAAATTTCAAACGCTATCAGTGATGATCAATCATTTATGAGAAACTCGATGATTTTTAATCATTTAGAAACTGCAGAGATGAACTATAAAAAAGGTTATAAAAATATTCAAATATTTGAAATTGGACCTATTTATAATACATCCCAATCTCAAGAAAATATTCTATCAATGCTTATATCATCTCAGGAAAATACAAACTCAATTTTCAAATTAGAAGACTTCAATTTTTATTCTATATCAAATCTTGTATCTAATTTAATAAGTTCATTAAATTTTGATGCAAAGCAGTTTAATATCTCAAGATCAACTTCAAATACTTTTCATCCAGGTCAATCCGCAGAACTAAACATGGGAAAGAAATTAATTGCCAGGTATGGAAAAGTTCATCCATTAATTATAGAGGAATTCCCTAAACTTAAAAATAGTTACGCAATTGAGTTATTTTTTGAAAATCTCCCAATAGACTCTATTAGTAGAACTAATTTTTCCAACATTTTAGACTCCCAGTTTCAATTCAGTGAAAAAGATTTTTCATTTGTATTTGAAAAAGAGCAAAATCTTTTTGAAGTACAAAGATACGTTAATGGTATTGACAAAAACCTTATAAAAAATGTTGAATTTTTTGATCTCTATGAGTCAAAAGATTTAGGGGAAAATAGCAAAAGTGTAACATTCAGAGTAACTATTCAATCAAAAGATAAAACGCTTGATGAAAAAGACTTAGAGCAAATTCACAATAATATTTTAGAAAAAGTATCTAATAAATTTAAAGCAAATATTAGAACATAATGGAAATTTCTAAAATTAGAAATTTTTCGATTATAGCTCATATCGATCATGGTAAATCAACATTAGCAGATAGAATGATAGAAATTTGCGGCGGAATGGATGATAGAACAAAAAAAGATCAAGTTCTTGACTCGATGGATATAGAAAGAGAGAGGGGTATTACTATAAAAGCTCAAACTGTCAGATTAAATTATAAAAATAAAAATGGTGAAGAATATCAATTAAATATATTAGACACACCAGGTCATGTTGATTTTTCTTACGAAGTTTCAAGATCCTTATCTGCATGTGAGGGATCTATTCTTGTTGTTGATAGCACACAGGGTGTAGAGGCCCAAACACTCGCAAACGCTTACCAGGCAATTGAAGTCAATCATGAGATATTACCTGTGTTAAACAAAGCCGACTTACCAGCATCTGAACCAGAGAGAGTAAAAGAAGATATTGAACAAACAATAGGAATAGATACTTCTGAAGCCCAACTTGTTTCTGCAAAAACAGGACTAGGTGTTGATAGCTTATTAGACCAAATTATCGAAAAACTCCCAGCTCCACACACAAATGAAAATCATCTAAAAGCCCTGTTAGTTGACAGTTGGTATGATAATTATTTAGGAGTTACAGTTCTTGTTCGGGTTCTTGATGGTGTAATGAAAAAAGGAATGAAGGTAAAGTTTTTATCAAATAATCAACAGTACAATATAGATAGAATTGGATATTTTACGCCAGATATAAATTATTGCGATGAACTAGGTCCTGGTGAGATAGGTTTTATTAATGCAAGCATTAAGTCAGTTGCAGATTGCAAAGTTGGCGATACCATAGCAGAATTAAACGATCAAAAAGTTAAGCCGCTGCCTGGATTTAAGCCCTCATTGCCAGTTGTATTCTGTGGTATTTACCCAGTGGATACCTCTGATTATGAGAGATTGAAAGAAAGTTTTGAAAAATTGGCTTTAAATGACTCCAGTTTCACCTACGAGAATGAGACTAGTGCAGCATTAGGATATGGATTTAGATGTGGTTTTCTTGGGCTACTTCATTTAGAGGTAACAACAGAAAGATTGAGAAGAGAATTTGATCTTGATTTGATAACAACTGCACCTGGAGTTGTTTACAAAGTAATAGACAGAAATAAAAATGAAATTGTTATAAGGAACCCTTCAGAGCTCCCTGACCCTGCAGAAATTGATCAAATTTTAGAACCTTGGGTCAAATCAACGATTATAGTTCCACAAGATTATTTAGGAACAGTAATAACACTTTGTATTGAAAAAAGAGGTAAGCAAAAAAATTTAAATATACAAAATAATAGAGCTGTTTTAGAAATGGAACTTCCTCTAAATGAAATAGTAATAGATTTTTATGATAAATTAAAATCTTACTCCAAAGGTTATGCAAGTTTTGATTATCAAGTTTATGATTATTTTCAAGGCGACTTAGTTAAGCTTAATATATTAGTAAACTCAGAAACTGTTGATGCATTTTCAAATATAGTTCATAAAACAAGAGCAGAAACAATTGGCCGAAAGATATGTAATAAACTTAAAGATTTAATCCCAAGACAAAATTTTCAAATTCCAATTCAAGCTGCGATTTATGGAAAAATTATTGCCAGAGAAACAATTAAAGCATTCAGAAAAGATGTTACAGCGAAACTTTATGGTGGAGATGTGAGTAGAAAGAAAAAACTCCTTGAAAAACAAAAAAAAGGAAAGAAAAGAATGAAACAATTTGGTAATGTTGAAATACCACAAACAGCTTTTTTTGAAGCTTTGAAAATAGGGGATAGTGATTAATTTTTGGAGAGATGGCCGAGTGGTTTAAGGCGCACGCCTGGAACGCGTGTATAGGGGCAACTCTATCGTGGGTTCGAATCCCACTCTCTCCGCCAATAAAATGAGTGAGTCAATAGGATATAATCTTAGAAAATTTGCCAGAAAATTTACTGAGTTTCCATTAGTTGAAATAAAAGACAAAATAATCAACCACAAATCAATTAATAAAATACCCCAAAATGTTTATCAAACATGGGAGACTAGATCTCTTGGAAAGACTCACGCTAAATCAATTCAAGAATTTAGAGAAAAAAATCCAACTTTCTCTTTCTATTTATATGATAAGGAGAAAAGAGATAGCTACATGGAGTCTAGTTGGGGTAAGGAAGATATTTCAAAAATATATTTCAAAAGCATTTTTGGTCCAATGAAAGCTGATATTTTCCGTTATTGTATATTGTATGAGTTAGGTGGTTATTATTTCGATATAGCAAAAGGCTGCAAATGCCCACTTAATCAACTTCATGATAGTAATCATTTAGGAGTCTTAACTTATGAGGATACAATATGCTATTACCCACCAAATGATCCGAAACTTTTTTCGCTACTTAGACCTTTTAACCATTTTTTGCAATGGGGACTTGCATTTTCATCAAAAAATTTGTTTTTAGAGAGTTTAATTAATAATATTTGTTCAGACTATAAATATTATAGAGATAAAGTTTTTGAAAATCCAAAGGTAGCTATTTTAAATTTTACTGGACCTGGTATGTATACAAAAGTAATGAGAAATTATATTTCAAATAATGATATTTTTGACATGTCTGAATTAGATATAAAGTTTAATAACAATGGAATATTTAAATTAAAGGGATCCTCTGTAAGACATTATATAGTCCCTAGTTATACTTATCAAAAAAACTCAAAAATAGTTAGTTAGCATCAATTGATTTAAGGAATTCTTGTAAAATATTTTCATAAATATTCAATGGGAAATCTTTTAAATTTTTAAAACCATAATCTTTAATTTGAATTGTCTTTGAAAAACCAGGTCTTGAAAATTTTTTTTCATTTGTAACTCCAAATATTTTAAGTGTTTTTACTCCCATAAATTCAAACATCCAAGCAGTGCCACTATCATTGCAAAGCAAACAATTCATTTGTTTTGCTAAACACATAGTAAAAGTTATATCTTTTGAGATTAACTCACCATTTTTCCATTCTGGGCATTTAAAGCCATTTTTTATACAAATATTTAAGAGATGCTTTTCATCAGGGCCTAAAAAAAAGAAAATATTGTAGCCATTTTTCTGTAATTTGTGTGCAATCATTAAATATTTTTCAAAATCCCATTGTCTTATTTTATTCCCAGCGCCTGGTGAGATTGCGATATTTTTGTTAATTTCCTCATTATTAAATGAAAATTTAATATTTTTTGGAAGTATTATATTAGGTATTTCTTTAATAACTTTTTTTTGAAGGGTTGATAAAATATTAAAATAAAATTGCTCAATATAAACATCTTTAAATTTTAAATTGTATTTATTTTTAATATCAGAAAAAAAAAAGTTTGCACATGTACTAAAAAAATATTTGTGTGGTATTTTTTTTAGACTTAATGTCCTTAAAACAACTTTTTGTAAATCTATGATTAAATCAAAATATTGATTTTCAAGTTTAGTATTTTTTCTAAATAGATTTGATATTGATGACTGTATGCCATTATTTTCAATAATTTCAAAAATTGTATCTTTTACTAGTGGATTTAATTTATCTTTAAAAGTTGTTGTATGGGTGGTCGTGTAATAAATTTTTGATTCAGGGTATATGTTTTTTAAAGTTTGTAAAAAAGTTACCTTTTGTAAGCCATCTCCAATTTTATCATTAAAACTATATACAAGAATATTCATTCATTAATATCTATCTCAACTTTTGTTTTGGCACCTAAATCTTTAATTTTATTAGCCCTACTTAATAAACTACCCTTACCATCTGTTATATATTTTTTAGACTGATTTATATTTTCAGTTGATTTAATTAAACTTGCTTCAGTTTTTTCTAGCAAATTTAAGGTTTTTGCAATCTGGTCAAACATACTACCTGCAATTTCTGCAATTTCTTTTGAATTTTTATTTTGTTTCTCAAGTCTCCAAATACTCTCGACGAGTTTCATGCACATAATGAGAGTAGATGGTCCCACAATTATTACTTGTTTTTGTTGTGCATAGTTTGAAATACTCTGATCGTACTTTTGAGCAGTGATCAATGCATAATCATGAGGCATGAATATAAAAACATAATCTGGCGAATTCACTTTTATGAGGTTTGTATAATCCTTTTTGTGAATTGCATTTATATGACTTTTCATTGAATTTATGAAATTTTTTATAGACACCTCTTTTGCCTTTTCATCATCAGTGTTTTGATAATCATACCAATCTTTCATTGGTAATTTTGAATCAATAATAATATTCCTTTTTTCTGGAAGAAAAATTACTACATCAGGCCTAAAAATTTGCCCACTCTCATTTTTATCAGTAAATTGCGTTTTGTAGTCTCTATCTTTGGTCATTCCACAATCTTGTAAGATATTCTCCAAAATAGCCTCACCCATGTCGCCCATATCGGAGATATTTGCTGTCATGGCATTAGTCATCTTTTTTGTTAAAACTCCAATTTCATCTATTTTGGAATTAACATATCCTGTTTGTTCAAGAGTTTTATCAAATAGGTTTGCGAGGTTTTCGTTAATTTTTTTTAAATCTAAATCTGTTTTATCATTAGTCTTCGTACTTGACTTTAACAAAACAAAAATTAAAAGAACGATTACAATAATTAAAAATATAATTATTAAAAAATCCAAATTCATATAAATTTAATTAATATTTAAGAGTAAATTTTATGAATATTATCAATATTACTCTTTAATTTGTTCTTTAATATATTTAATGACTCATAATCAAAAAAATTCTGTTCTAAAAACTTATTATAACTTTGTTTAATCTCATGGGAGATTTGCTCGATTTTTAAAAAATCTTCAGGTATGTGATTTTTTATTTTTTTTACCTCTTGATTGAAATCATTAAGTGCATTTTTAAAATGTTTATCAGAAAAAGTTTCAAGTTTATTTTTAATATTTGAGATATTTAAATTAGTATCAATTTTAGACTCCAAGTCATAAACAGTTAAACTAAAATAGTCAAAAATTTGTTCGTACAAATCGTAAAGTTTTTGAGAATTTATAACTTTTGGAATATTCATATATAAAGACTACAGTAGATACTTTTGATATGTCAAAGAAAATTTAAAATGAAAAAGCCTAAATACTTATTTATCTAGGCTTTTTATAAATAAAATTAATATGCCGTATCTCTTCCATCATCCTTTGCAATTTCTCGTGCATTAGGATTTACTGATGGCCTAAAAGGTATTTCAACTATTTCACCATCTACAGGCGACCCTGGAGTTTCACAATACTCATCAGGTAGATGAAATTTAAATTTATTACCTAAGTCTTTTTTCTCATAAGGTACATATCCCATTGCGATATTTGTTCCCAATTCAGGGGAATACCAAGGCGATGTTAGATACCCTATTGGTGTAGATCCATCTTCAGATATTAGCCAAAAGTCTGGAGCATATTCATCAATGGGTTTACCACCTAATCTAAATCCAACTAGTTGGTTGCTATATGGTTTCTCACCTGCCTCAATTTTTGTTCTCATTGCCTCTAGAGCTTCTTTACCAATATAGTCAGCTTGTTTTTTTCTTGGAACCTGATAGCCAAGGTTACATTGAAATGGATAAGTTTCGGCATCAAGATCTTGACCCCAAGATAAAATTCCTGCAGCTATTCTTCTATGGTGTGCAGGTGCTATTACTTTTAGATTGTGCTTCTTTCCAGCCTCTAAAACAGCATTCCACATATCATCTGCATACAAAGTTGCATCTCTGAGGTAGATTTCATATCCCTTTTCCCCAGTAAAACCTGTTTGGGAAATAATACAATCTCTCCCTCCAACTTTTGCTGCCATTAATCCATAGTAAGGAATGTCTCTAACAGCATCTCCAACTAAATCTGCCATAAGGTCGATTGACTTTGGTCCTTGAATTTGAACAGGAGATACGTCTATTTCATCAATTTCTACATTAAATTTTTTATCGTGATTTACGCCTTGAAGAAAAAACATAATATCAGAGTCAGATAGTGAAAACCAAAATTCATCCTCTGCAACTCTAAGTAATATAGGATCATTTAATACTCCTCCTTTGTCATTACAAAGGATTACATATTTTCCTTTCATTACATCAATTCTTGTAGCATCTCTTGTGATAACGAAATTTGTAAATTTTAAGGCGTCAGGTCCTTTTACACGAATTTGTCTTTCTACTGCAACATTCCACATAGTTACGTGATTTACTAATGCATCATATTCGACCATTGCACCACCATCCTCAGGTTTTACATAACCTCTAGGATGATACATTCTATTGTACACAGTGCATCTCCAACATCCTGCCTCAACTGATAAATGCCAATATGGATTTTTTCTAACTCTGGTAGAAATCAACATTTGTTGAGGTGTTGGTCCTGATTGCCTTAAATTAAATGGGACTTTTCTATCAGATTGGTCCACTGAACTTGGTTGCTTTAGCTTCATATATCCTCCTATAAAAAATGCAGTAGCAATTTTTGAAAACTAATTTCTTTTTAAGGTCTATGCAATCGAAAAATTTGAACTTAAAAGATTTTGTTGTGGAGGACTATTTTGTCATTTTCCATGATAAAATCACCATTTTGAAGAGCATTTAACCAATGACAGGTCTTCTCGAAGCCACCAAAAGGAAAGCAGTGAAAATTTTTAAATGAACTTTGTTCTTTAGAGAAATTTGCTAACTCAATAAACATTTCATCGTTTGAAGTTTTGGTTAGAAGGTCAGTTACTTTAGATGAGTTCTTTTTAAGAAAACTTAATGAATTTCCAACACCACTCATTATCCCAAAATTAAGAAGTGTTTTAAAAGATGCTGGACCTGGAAAGCCTACTCTGACGGGTAATTTTATATTTGAATTATCTAAAAATTTGCACCATTTAATAAATGGTTCGGCATTAAAAAAAAATTGAGTAACAAGTTCTAAACTTAAATTTTTATTTTTTGATAATTCATATTTTTTATCTAAAAATTCGTTGACAGTATTTTGATCAATATCAGGTGAACCTTCTGGGTGTCCAGCTATTCCTATCTCTTCAAAATCATTATCCTTTAATAAACCAGACTCTAGTATTTCCAGCGAAGATGATACTGATCCATTCTGATTACCACCACCACCTATAACAAGAATTTTTTTGCTATCTGTTCTATTTCTTAGTTCTTTTAGGAAGTCTGAAACATGATCTAAATCTCTCATTGTCCTTGCAGGCAAATGAGTAATAGGAGTTAATTCTTGCTTAGATACAAAATCAACAGTTTCTAAGATATCGTTTTCCGTAGCATCAGGTAAATATGTTATGTAGACATTATTTTTTTTATCTAGAGGGACAGACTTTAGTTTGTGTCTTACTTTTGGGTTTAACTCTATGGTAAAGCCATCTACTAAAGAAACAATATTTTCTTTGATCATATTTTTAAAATATAATAGTTAAGACTTTAATCTATTATTTTCTGGATCTAGCAAAGGTTCTTCAGTAATTGTTAATGGATACCTTTTGCCAAAGTACTCGACCTCTAACTTATTTCCTTTTTCTGAAACTTCTGTTGGTAAATATCCATAAACAATGTGTTTATCAACAAAATAGCCATAATTTGTACTCGTTACGTACCCTACAGCTTTACCGTTTGAATATATTGGTTCTGTGCCTAAGGCCATTCCTTCAGGGTCATCAATAATCATACAAGTAAGTTTCTTTTCAATTGGTTTTTCTTTTATTTTTTGTAGTGCACTCTTGCCAATAAACTCATTTTCTTTTTTAAGCTTCACCGTAAAGCCTAAGCCTGACTCATAAGGGTTGTAATTAGTATGAATATCTGTGCCCAGTGATCTATAGCCTTTCTCCAATCTGAGTGACTCAAAAGCACCAGCTCCAGAACAAATCATGTTGAACTCTCTTGAAGTTTCTCGAAGTTCATCCCATAATGATAATCCATACTCAGTAGGTGTATATATTTCCCAACCTAATTCACCTATATAAGATATTCTTACAGCAACACAGGGAATGTTACTGATAGAAATCTTTTTAATATGGAAAAATGGAAAACCTTCGTTAGATACATCATCGTCATCACACAGTTTTTCAAGAACAGATCTTGAATTTGGTCCCCATAAGCCGATACCTGCAAAAGCGGATGTCCAATCTATGATTTGAACACTTCCGTCATCAGGAGCATTTGCTCGAAGCCAACTAATATCAATCATTCCATTCCCAGCTCCTGCCAAGACCCAAAATTTATTTTCCTCAAGTCTACTAATAGTAAGATCACTCTTTATACCACCATACATATTAGAAATTACGCTATAAACAACTTTACCTACGGCAACATCAATATTATTTGTACAAACTTTCTGTAATAATTTTAGAGCACCTTTTCCACTTACTTCAATTTTCACAAATCCTGTAATATCAAACAGGGCACCCGTTTGTCTTGTTACAAGATGTTCAGCTGCTTGAATTGGTGACCAATATTTTGCAGCCCAGCCTGTCCTATTTGGAAAGTTTTTACCTTTCATTAATTCAGCATTTGACTCATACCATTGAGGTCTTTCCCAGCCCATAGTCTCAAAGAAATGTGCTTTTTGTCCTTCTAACCTTGCATAAAATGGACTTCTTCTTAGTGGTCTTGGCTGCTCCATTTGTTGAAGCGGGTGAATAATATCATATACCTCTTTATAATTCTGCTTACCTCTTGACCTTAGATATTTCCTGACATGATGATGTTGATGAAAACGATTGATATCTCCTTGACGAACATCAAGTTCAGGCTCACCATTAACTATCCACTCTGCCATAGCTTTTCCAACACCACCCGCATGTGTTATCCATACAGCATTAGCGGTCCACAAACCTTTTACACTTGTCTCGCCCATCAAAGGGTTACCATCTGTTGTAAATGAAAAAATTCCATTAATTTTTTTTGTAAGTTTTTTTTCTGAAAATCTTGGGAACAACCAATTCGACTCTTTATGTGCACCTTCAAAATCATCAGGTCTAAAGTCCACCAAAGAGGGCATTTCTTCAGCATCTTCAGGTTTCTTTAATTCTTCTGACTCTAAAATTCTTGGTTCATGTCGATAATTCCCAATAACATAAGTATCATTCCATTGTCTGAAATAAAGACTGTAATCTTGGTGACGCATCAATGCGTGTTCAACCAAAGCTTCTTTGTGATCAGCTTTAAATTCTTTCAATTCTTCAAACGGTTCTAACCACACCATTTGATGTTCGCAGGGAACTAGAGGTAATGATATGTTCGCAAGCCTTCCCATTTTTGGAGCCCAGATACCAGTTGAGACAAGTACAATGTCGGCTTCATAATCACCTTTAGATGTTTGTACACCGCGAATTTGATTATTCTGAATTTTAAAACCATTAACTGCTGTATCACCAAAGAATTCTCCTGCTTTTAAATCAGTAACATATTTTGCCATTGCTCTAACCGCTCTTACAGGTGCTGCTAAACCATCAGTTGGAACATAATATCCCCCGTGAATTTTTTCTGGATCAATATAGGGGCTCATTTTTAAAACTTCATCTGGAGTGATTATTTTTGCATCAGTTAATCCATAACTGTGAGCTATACCTAGTTTTCGATAAAGGTCTTGATGTCTTTCTTTTGTCTTCGATACCTCAATTCCTCCAACAGTATGAAAACAAGGTTTTCCCTCAAATGATAAGGATCTAAGTAAGTCAACTGTGTACTGAGCAAATTTACACATCATTCGTGAAGGATTAGTTTGAAACACACCTCCTGGTGCATGACTTGTAGAGCCTCCAGTTTCAAACAATGGCCCTTGATCGAGTATAACCATATCTTTCCAACCCAATTGAGCTAAATGATAGGCGGTGCTCGCTCCAACAATACCACTACCTACGATTATTATTCTTGATTTTCTTGCCATTTATTCCTCTAAAAATACCTAATCAGTTCCAAAATTTGATGTCAATATGAAAAAAAACCTAATAGTTAACCGCGTCAATAAGACGATCCTCAAGATAGTCAGCAAATGATCGATTACAACTAAGTAACAATTTAAGATCAAGGTTAAAAATAGAACAGTCTACTCTAGCTAATAATGTTTGTGCAGCAGTGGATTTTTTAAAGGATTTTTCTCTAAAGTCAAAATGCGTTAATTTATTTAATATTGCAAAACTATTTTTACCCTGAATTTCAAAAAATACTTGTGAGTCAGAAATATTTGTTGCCAATATTAAGGGTGATTTATTTAAGTCAGCTAAGATTTTGTTGAGTTTTTCATTTTCAATTTCTTTTTCAAATATCAAATTCCATTGATCAAAAGACATTTTTGCTAAAGTATAATTATCATTTGAAATTATCCTTAAATTATCTGAGGGTGGTAAAAGTTTTAAAGATTTATTTATGAGATTATTAAATTTTGAGTCACCAGATCCTCTTAACAGAATCTGTTGAATAACTTTTTTTTTAATCTCAACACCATCAGATCGGATTACTTCAGTCATGAAACTAACCTTTTATTATCTTCATCATAAAAAACTGGTTTTACTATATCCACACCAGTTGTACTCATACTTGATGTAGAAGCGTAAGCTTTTGTTCCAATCATAGAGTGGCCATTTTTGATAACAGCTAATGCAAAATCATGACCTAATGTAGAACTGTAATAACAAGAAGTAATATGACCAAGCATTGGGACAGGAGACTTAATTTCTCTATCAAGAATGATATGTTGTCCTTCCTCTAGTTTATCGGCTTTATTCGAGGGAATGATACCAACAAGTTGTTTCCTATCTTCTCTTATAGTATCAGACCGAGCAAGTGATCTTTTACCTAAAAAATCTTTTTTTGATTTACCAATCATCCAGCTAAGTCCCAAATCTATTGGCGTTATAGAACCATCTGTGTCCTGGCCAACAATAATGTAACCCTTTTCTGCCCTTAAAAGATGCATTGCCTCCGTGCCGTAGGGAGCAAGACCAAATTCTTTTCCAACACTTTGAATGTTATCCCAAATTTTAGGGGCACTATTTGACGGAATATATATTTCGTAACCTAACTCACCAGTAAAGCTTGCTCTTAGAATGCGTATTGGAATATCATTAAATTCATGAAATTGGAAAGTCATAAATGGAAACTCCTCATTGCTAAAATTGATATTTGGAAAGGCTTTTTTCATGATTTCTCTGGTTTTTGGTCCACTAATGTTGAAAGTTGCATATTGCTCTGTAATCGAGTTCATAAAAACTTTTAAATTTGGCCACTCGGTTTGAGCATATTCCTCCATGCAACCTAAAACAGTAGCAGCACCCCCAGTAGTTGTAGTGGCAATAAAATGCTGATCAGAAATTTTACAAATTATCCCGTCATCTTTTACCATTCCATCTTCCCCCAACATAAGAGCATATCTTGCAGAACCTTGTTTCATCTTAGTAAAACTGTTTGTGTAAATTAAATTCATAAATTCCAACGCATCCTCACCTTTGATCTCAATTTTTCCTAATGTGCTCCCATCTAAAATACCTGCGTTTTCTCTTACATTTTTGCTCTCTCGTTGAACAGCATCATGCATCGACTCATCTTTATTAATTTGAAAATACCATGGCCTTTTCCATTGCCCGACATCCTCAAAAATTGCACCATTTTTTAAGTGCCAACTATGTATTGGTGATTTTCTCTCTGGGTCATAAAATTCATAGCAATTTCTGCCAGCTATTGCAGAAAAACTTAAAGGAGCATAGGGTGGTCGATAAATAGTTGTGCCAACTTCATTTACTTTTTTATCCAGAAGATCAGAAACTATTCCCAGTGCATTAATACTACTAATTTTACCTTGATCGGTTCCCATACTATTTGTTGTATATCTTTTTAAATGTTCAATTCTATCAAAACCCTCTGTTATTGCTTGACGGATATCTTTAGTTGTTACATCATTTTGTAAGTCAATAAATGATTTAGCCCATAATGATTTCTTTTGCGGAGAGACCTCCCACAATTTTTCAATGTTATACTTAGTGTTTGTATTTAATTCGAGTTTTACGTCTAATTTTTTGACTTTAAAAGTTTTCAATTTTTCATTTATATCAGAATTTAAATTATCAAAATTAAATTGTCCTGAAGCAGAACCAAGAGTTATGGTAGGTTGAAAAGGTTTTGATGGTTTGTAAGTTAAATCTTTCTCATCCCAATCTAATAAACCTTTTGATTGAGTAAACAAGTGAACATCTGGATTTATTCCACCTGACAAACATAAGCAGTCACATTTAATTTCATTTAAAGCACCAGAACTATCCTCAACAAGAATTTTTTCAATTTTTTTGTTTCCAAATGCTCCTTTTATTTGTGAATTTGTGTAGAGAGGAACATCATTTTTTCTTATCAAGTCAAACAAATTTGGCTCAATTTCCTCCCCAGATCGTGAGTCGATATATGCTTTTGGTTTTAAACCAGCTTTTATAAGACCATAAACTAGGCTGTTTGAATTCGAATTATTACTGAAAATAACAGGTTCTTTAGAAGGTGCTAGTCCATATCGGCACATATATTTTTCAAATGAAGAGCTTAGCATTATGCCTGGTAGATCGTTATTTTGAAAAGATAAAAATCTCTCAATGTGTCCATTACATAATATTGTGTGACTTGCACGTATCTTATGTAAAGTGCTATTAACTTTTCCTTCTATCGGTTTAGAGCCAACAAATCTATCTTCAATGGCTATAAGATGATTTATGTAATTATAAGTTGTAACAAGTGTGTTTTTTAAAATCTTTATATTCTTAGAGTCTTCTATTTCTTGTATAGTTTCTTTTAACCAATCTTTAGGCTCTTTGTTATCAATTGATGATATTTTGTTTGAATTATTTATAATGCCACCAAGTTGTTCCTCAAAGTCAATTAACAACACATCATAATTTGAGTTGATGAAAGATTTAGCTGCGAGGAGTCCATTTAATCCTCCTCCTATAATTGTAATATCGACATTGTGATGGATATGATTGCTTATGCCTTTGAAATCTTTGGGAGGTTTACCTAATCCAGCGGCTCTTCTAATAAGTGGTTCATACAAATTTTTCCAAAATTTCTTATGCGGCCCCATGAACGTTTTATAGTAAAAACCAGCAGTAAAAATTGGAGAAAATAAGTTATTGATACTTCCAAAATCGTTTTCAAGAGAAGGCCATCTGTTTTGACTTTCAATTTCCATTCCTTCATAAATTTTTTTTATAGTTGCTCTTGTGTTTGGTTCGGAATATTCACTAATTATTTGGACTAGAGCATTTGGTTCTTCTATACCACAGGTATAAATTCCTCTTGGCCTATGGTACTTAAAACTTCTTCCTACAAGGTTAATATTATTTCTTAATAGAGCTGAGGCTATAGTATCGCCTTTGTAGCCAAAATATTTGACCCCATCGAATTTGAAGCTAATTTTTTGATGAAACTGAATAAATTGATTTTCTTTTAAATTTATAGATTTCATTTTTCAACCGTAAAATTACCCGACCCAACTTCTGGTTCACCAGAGGGCGTTTTAACAACACTTTTAAAATTATTTAAGTTTGGTTTTTTTTCATCGAGCTTGTAGGTCACCAAAATTTCATCAGTAGATGTATCTCTTACACAATTAAACCATTTGCGACAACCATGTGTGTGTACCCAGCGCTCATAAAACAAACCTTTTGGATTTGCTCTTATAAAGACGTATTCTCCCCACTCACGATCACCAATTTCTTTTGATCCATCGGGTCTTTTTACATGTGCTTCTCCTCCATTTGAAAATTCCGATTGATCTCTCGGGCCGCAATAAGGGCAATTAATTATGAGCATATTTATTAATGTGCTACGGCTGCAGCACCGTGTTCGTCTACTAATCTTCCACTTGCAAATCTATCAAGATTAAACGCACTATTAATTTGATGAGGTTCATTTTTTGCAATGGTATGTGCGAAAACATTTGCACTTCCAGGTGTAGCTTTAAAACCACCTGTGCCCCAGCCACAATTAAAAAATAAACCCTCAATGTCACATTTACTAATAATAGGACTAGCATCTGGGCAGATGTCAACAATACCACCCCATTGACGAAGCATTTTCATTTTGCCAAATACTGGATAAAGCTCGACCATAGCTCGAATAGTATCTTCAATAATGTTAAAACCACCTCTTTGAGTAAAAGAATTATAACTGTCGGTTCCTGCTCCAATAACTAATTCACCTTTATCAGATTGACTGACATAAGCATGAACTGCAGAGGACATTACCACTGTATCAATAATAGGTTTAATTGGTTCAGAAACAAGTGCCTGAAGTGGCTTACTTTGTAAAGGTAATCTGATACCCGCACTCTCTGCTAAAACACCAGTATGACCTGAAGCAACAACTCCAATTTTATTTGCCCTTAAAAAACCCTTGGAAGTTTCAACACCTTCTATTGTTCCATTTTTAGTCCTTATTTGATGTGCCTCACAATTTTGAATTATATCAACTCCCATCTCATCAGCGCGCATTGCAAAACCCCATGCTATTGCATCATGTCGTGCTACACCACCGCGAGGTTGGTAAGATGCACCTAGCACTGGATATCGAAGATTGTCAGTATTCATTATAGGAACCTTTTTTTGAATTTCTTCTTTAGATAACCAAAATGAATCAATACCATTTAAATTATTTGCACTAACTCTTCTTTTAATTTCTTTTATATCATGTTCGTTATGGGCTAAATTCATAACCCCTCTTTGACTAAACATTACATTGTAATTTAATTCGCTTGATAGGTTTTCCCATAACTTCAAAGAGTGTTCGTACAAATGAGCACTATCATCCCATAAATAATTTGATCTAATGATAGTGGTGTTTCTACCTGTGTTACCTCCACCAAGCCAACCTTTTTCTATTACGGCAATATTTTTTAATCCATGTTCTTTTGCTAAGTAATATGCAGTTCCTAGTCCATGACCCCCACCACCAATTATTATGACATCATAAAACTCTCTGGGTTCGGGGCTTCTCCACATTTTTGGCCATTCTTTATGGCCAGATAGTGCATTTTTAGCAAGGCTAAATATTGAATATTTTTTCTTCACATCAGCAAATTAGCAAAAAATAAAATAATCAGCTAGTTATTTTCAGGGGCGAATTGTCATTAATTTTTTTAAAAATTTTAGGGAACTTCCATTGCAAATCGCAGTCTACATTTGGGGCTTGAGCTGAACTATTTAAGTCGTTTTCACAAATAGTTCTAATTTCAAAGCTTATCCTTGTATTTTCAGACTTTTCTTTTGATGAGCTATGTAAGTGGGCACCTGAAAAACATAAAATTTCTCCTGGTTTTATAGTTACTGGTATTTTCTTAATATTGCTGGGCAAGTCCTCTTTTAATTGTGGAGCAGAGGGGTAAGAAAAATCGCCTTTTTTTCTATTTGCTAAATAAATGTTTAAGTCCCAAGTCGAAGTAGTATTTTTAACTGGAACATCAAAATAATCTGGATAAAAAATCATAGTATTTTTTTCCTCTACATTGCTTACTGGTGCCCACCAATTAATTTGTTGATACAAATTTGTGCCCCAAGTATCACGATGAATATTTATTCTAGATGCTTCTCTATAAGGTAAGTTATTTTCTGCTGGTGCTACTCTTACCACAAATCGATCCCAAAAAGTTCCACCTTTATTATATCCAATTTCATATAAAAAGTTTGAAAATAGTTTTCTGAAATCTTCATGGTTTTTTAATTTTGATACAATATCCTTACTTATATCCTCAGAATTTTTTAAATAGTGTATTTTTTCTATTTCACCATTATAAATATTTTGTATTTTATTTTTAATTTGGGTTATTAAATCATTAGAAGTTTTTGATTTTTGAAATACAAAAACTTTTCCACTAAAAATATCTTTTTTAAATTCTTGAAGATTAGAAATTTTTTCTATTGGTATAAACATTCACTTTATATCACCAACATATACCCCAAGTGCTAAAGCAGTTTCAATTAGAGGATCTGATCTATCTACAACTTTATAAGTAGAAATTCCTTCACTAATTGGAACATCAACAACTTTCCTATCTCTCCAGGCAACCATTCTTCCATATTTTCCTTTTGCTATTAAATCAACAGCATAAACTCCAAAAGCACTAGCTAAAATTCTATCACGTGGAGTAGGAGGCGCACCTCGTTGAACATGCCCCAAAGAAGTGACCCTACACTCTATATCAGTACTTTTCATTATTTCCTCTGAAAGATAATTACCTATTCCACCTAATCTTTTTTGACCATCAGCGTATTCAACAGTGTAACTTTTTCCATTTTCTGTTTTTACTGCCTCTGCTACTACAATCAGCGAATGAACTATTCCTCTATTTTTCATTTCAGTGAGTTTATTGACAATTCCTTTGATAGAGTAATCTAGTTCAGGAATTAGGATTACATCTGCTCCACCTGCAATGCCTGCGTTAATAGCTATGTGTCCTGCGTCTCTACCCATTACTTCTAAAATCATCGTTCTTTGATGACTTGCAGCAGTTGTTTGTAAGTTATCTAGTGCTTGGGTAGCAACATTTACAGCTGTATTAAACCCTATGGAGCTTTCAGTGGCTCCCACATCATTGTCAATTGTTTTAGGTATGGCTACAATATTTAAGTCACCTCTTTTTGCAATTTCAGTTAATATCGACATGCTTCCATCTCCGCCTATAACAATAAGCCCATCAAGACCTAATTCTTTGTAACCATCAATAATGTCTTGGGATCTATCTTTGTATTTACCATCTGGCATGGGAAATTTAAAAGGATTACCTTTACTTGTTGTTCCCAAAAATGTCCCACCTTGTCTTAGAAGAGAACCGCTAAAAGTTTGATAGTCTAATGGAACATAAGCCACTGGTCTTTGCATTAAACCAACAGTGCCATCACGAATACCCATAACTTCCATCTGATATGTATTTTTAGCTCTGAAAAATATCGATCTAACTGCAGCGTTTAAACCACCACAGTCTCCACCACTAGTAAGAATTCCAATTTTTTTCATTTAAAATTTATCTGAGTCCCACAACCACGCTGCCCCTCTAACACCGCTGGAGTCACCGTGAGTATTCCGTAAGATCTTATTTCTTATCTTATCACTAAATGTGTATTTAGGAAGTAATTTAGGTATATTGTCATAAAGTCTACCAACGTTTGACATACCTCCACCAAAAACTATTACATCAGGGTCAACGATACCTATCATTACAGATATTAATCTGGCAAAACGATCTTCATATAATTCAAATTCTTTTTTTGCTCTTTCATCTCCATTTGCTTCCAAAGCAACTATTTCTCTTGTTCTTAAATTGGTGCCATATTTCTCGTTAAATAATTTTGTAAAACCTATTCCTGATATAAATTGCTCAGCACATAAGGGTCTTTTGCAATTACCTACATTACATTGGACATCAGAATTAATTTCCTCCTCAGTAGGATAGGGTAATGGTTGATGTCCCCAATCTCCTGCAATTTGGTTAACGCCCTCAATGACTTTCTTTTCATAAACAAATGATCCGCCAAAACCCGATCCAATAATTACACCCCAAACTGATTTATAATTTGCCCCAGAACCATCGATAGCTTCAGATAATGCAAAACAGTTAGCATCATTCATGATTCGAATTTCTCTATTTAAACTTTTTTCTAAATCTTTATGAAATGGTTTGTCATTAATCCATATACAATTAGCATTATTTACTAAGCCAGTTTCATATGAAGAAAATCCTGGTATGCAAACCCCTACAGAATTTTGTTGATCTGTAAATTTATCAAATTCTGAAACTAAAGATTTTACGGTATTTAAACCACTTTCGTAATTTTTTTCATAAGTAGATCTTTTTCTCAGAATTTCTTTACCATTTGAGTCTATTAAAATACCCTCAATTTTGGTACCACCGTAATCAATGCCTATTTTAAAATCACTCATTTTTAAATAGATACCATAAGTTATAAAATATATGTATGAAATCTTTTAAATATATGTATGGATTGTAGTCAAATAGGTTTAAATTTTTTTTATGAAAAAAAAAATTATTAATTGGGGCATATTAAGCACTGCTAAAATTGGTTGGGAGCACGTAATACCTGCAATAAGAAAATCTAAAAATAGTCAGGTTATAGCGCTCGCTAGTAGAAATTTATCCAGAGCAACGGCTTTAACAAAAAAATTTAAAATACCTAAAAGCTATGGTTCTTATAAAGAGTTATATGAAGATAAAGATGTAGATGTAATTTATAACCCTCTTCCTAACCACTTACATATAAAATCAAGTATTGAGGCCTGTAAAAATAAAAAAAATCTCCTATTAGAGAAACCATTATCTTTAAAATCAAAAGATATAGACCCATTAATAAAAATTGCCTCACAAAATAAAGTTATTGTTAAAGAAGCATTTATGGTCAGGCATCATCCTCAATGGCGATGGGTTAAAGAATATATAAAATCAGGTAAGATCGGATCAATATCAAGTATATCAACAGTGTTTTCATACAATAATAAAAATCCAAAAAATATCAGAAATATCAAAAACTTTGGTGGAGGGGCCGTCTATGACATTGGATGTTATCCGACTGTCATATCAAGATTTCTTTTAGATAAAGAACCAAAAAGAGTTATTGCAACTTCTAAAAATGATAAAAAATTTAAAACAGATATTTTATCATCCGCATTGTTAGATTTTGGAGATATTTTCTCAACCTTTACAGTTGCTACACAAAGCACATATTCACAACAAGTAGTAATTCTTGGCACAAAAAAAACAGTTGTTATTGAAAATCCTTTCAACGCAATTGCGAATAAACCAACTACAGTTGTTATCTACAATGGAAAATCAATCTATCGAAAAGACAATACAATAAAAGTATTTCCAGCGACTGATCAATATGAACATCAAGTTACAAAATTTTCTAATGAGTTAATTTATAAAACTAAAATAGATTATGGATTATTAGATGCAAAAAAAAATATGAAAGTCTTAGATGCAATTTTTATGTCTATTAAGAAAAAAAAGTGGATTAAAATTTAATTTATTAGTGAGATAATAAAGAATTTCAATTAATTAATGGGCACTAGAAGGAGCCCATATATTTATATCACCCTCTTTTGCAGCTTTATTTATTTCTTTTATTTCTTTTTTTGAAAATTTTAAATTATCAAGTGTAGCTAAGTTTTCTTTAAGCTGTTTTACTGTTCTAGCCCCAATTAAAGCAGAGGTTATTGCACGATTATTTAATACCCAAGCTATAGCCATTTGGGATAGAGATTGATTTCTTCTTTTTGCAATTTTATTGAGTTCATTAATAATTTTAGTATTTTTTTTCGTTATTAAATCTTTGCTGAAAGAGCTATTCTCATTAACCCTTGAAACTTTGGGAATTCCTTTTAAATATTTATTAGATAAAAAACCTTGGGCTAGTGGAGAAAAGGCGATACAACCAACCCCTTTTTTTATGAGAGTTTTTGTTAAATCTTTTTCAATCCATCTATTAATTAATGAATAAGAAGGTTGATGAATTAATAATTTGATTCCTTTGCTCTTTAAAATTGAAATCATTTTATTTGTCTTATTGGAGGAGTAAGAAGAGACACCAATATACAGGGCCTTACCAGCTTTATAGATACTTTCTAAAGCATCAGCTGTTTCCTCAAGAGGTGTATTTGGATCAAAACGATGAGAATAAAATATATCTACATAATCCAGTTTCATCCTCTTTAAACTTTGATCGCAACTAGCAATTACATGTTTTTTTGAACCCCATTCACCATAGGGTCCATCCCACATATCGTAACCTGCTTTAGACGATATAATTAACTCATCACGGTATTTTCCAAGATCACTTTTCATGACTTTTCCAAAATTAGACTCAGCACTGCCATAAGGTGGTCCATAATTATTTGCTAAATCAAAATGAGTAATTCCTGCATCAAAAGACTCAAAAAGAATTTTTTTAGACTCTGAAGCCATTCCATTGCCACCAAAGTTATGCCATAACCCTATTGATAAGACAGGTAGTTTTAAACCACTATCACCACAGTTTCTATAATGCATTTTTTGATAGCGATTTTTGTCTGAAATATATGGCATTTTTAAAGTAATTCCTCTTTGTATGGCATCGAATTTGCTGCTCCCTCCCTTGTAACAGAAACACCTGCCACAAGATTAGCAAACTCAATAGCTTCTTTATAGTTTTTATTTTGTGAGATTGCCACACTTAGAGCCCCATTAAAAGCATCTCCCGCACCTGTTGTGTCAACTACTGGTTTTTTTAGATTTGAAGCAGGTACTATAAACTCCTCTTTATTGTTTTTAAAATAACAACCATTTTCTCCAAGTGTAATAATTATATTCTTTATCCCTTTGTCTAAAAAAAAACATCCTGCTTTTTTACAGTCTTCCTCATTTTTAATTGATTGACCGTAATAAAAACTTGCTTCCGTTTCATTGGGGGTAAAAAAATCAAAATATTGAAAGTTATCATTAGTTATTTCACTGGCGGGTGCTGGATTTAGAATTGTTGTACAATTAAAATTTTTCGCTTTTTTTAGAGCATAGAGTGTTACCTCTTTTGGTGTCTCTAACTGAGTTAAAAAAACATTAGAAGACTCAATTATATTTAACTTTGAGTCGATTAAATTTTCATCAATTGTACCAGCAGCTCCTGGAACAACATTTATTGCATTTTGCCCAGTTTTTTCATTAATCAATATACCTGCAGCCCCAGTTGATTCATTTTCAGAGATAGCCAAACCATCATAATTTATTTTATCTCTCTTGTATAAAGAGATTGCAAGATCGGCATAGCTATCTTTACCTACTTTACTTATAAATGATACATTACCTCCTGCTCTAGCTGCTGCTATTGCTTGGTTAGACCCTTTACCACCTGGTCCGATGATGTATTTTTTTCCTAATATGGTTTGACCTGGTATTGGAATATCATTTGCAAAAAAACACAGATCTGCAACGAATATCCCAAATACACAAATACTCAATGATCTAGTACCCAAACAGTACCATCAGGTTTAACAACTCCTTTAGTTAAGATAAAGCATCCAAATGGTCTTGTTTCGTTTGTTGTTATTATGGCAAATGCCTTTTTGGCTTCATCATAAAATTTAAACCTTTCAATAGATGAAATTTTCCAATGCTCTCCTGAGGTTTTCTTAGTTATGTCAATTATTTCTTGATGAACTTCATTTAATTGATCTGGATCTCCATCAATTTCCATCCTTTGAATAGGAGAGTCGACAAAGCTATCTAGAGGAAATACGGAGAGTATAGCCTCGGCAGCTCTTGCAGCATTTACACCATCAATACGATGAACTCTGGAGTTCATCGAATAGGCGGGAAAATTTGAGTCACATAAAATTAATTTATCTCCATGCCCCATCGCTCTTAAAGTATGCAAAACCTCTGGACTAAGAATAGGATCAATTTTAATAAGCATATAACATAGAACTAAATTAATTCGTTAAATTCAACTTAATTAATTAATCTTTACTGGTTTTGATCTTAGTTTTCCGACAGTCTCTAGCTCTGCTTTTCTACATAACTTTGGAGGGAGACCTTTATTTATTAGTTTTAAATCTTCAAACACTATTTCGCCCATTTCATAAAAGACAGACTCTAGAGCTCCCGCTCTGTGTGCTGAGAAAAGAATATTTTTAGATTTACGTATGGGATCATTTTTTTTTACTGGCTCCTCAGGAAATACATCTGTTGCAACTTTTATTTTTCTTTTTTTTGAAATTTTTAGTAGGTCTTTAAAATTCACTACATTAGCCCTACTTAGAATTAGTAAACAAGAATTTTGTTTCATCAGACTCAGTAGCTTTTTATCAATCATATGTTTGTTTTTTGTTGTGATAGAACTAAGAACATATATCACATCTGATTTTTTAAATATTTCATTAAGAGAATTAATTTTACAATTATTATCCTCAAGCAACTTGCTTGGAAGCCAAGGATCGTATGCAAGAAAATTATTTGTGAATGGCTCTAACAAGGGTTTTAACTTTTTGGCTAGATCTCCAAAACCAATAAAGCTGACAGTATTATTCTGCAATAAACTAGCATTCATATTACTTTCCAATCCATATTTTTCTTTATTATTAATAAAATCTATATGTGATTGATGAATTTCCCTCTTGAGAGATAAAGTAAAACCAACTGCAATTTCAGCAACTGTTTGAGCAAAAACAGGAGCAGTGGAGAGAACATAGATACCATTTCTAAAACAATACTCATAATCCATATTGTCCATGAAGTTGCTCTCAACATTGAATATAGCTTTAAGTTTTGCTGCCTTTTTTAAAATTGAATTTGGAAGGTCAGGTTGTCCAATTATAAAATCTGCTTTTGATATATTGTTTTGATAAAAAATTTTTTTATTTTTTATTGGAGCATTAATAAGTTTGAAATTTTTTTTTAAATAAACAAGCTTATCTTTAGAGAAAATAAGATCCATTTGTCTTGGAAAAGGATCAACAATTATTGTTTTCATTACTTGATTATATCAATTATTTATTTTTTTGATAATCTAAGTTGAAATGAAAAGATCTGAAATAAATGCTGCAATATCTGAAGCTAAAGATATGATCGATAGATATTCGTGGGTTCTACCTAAATGGGGCTATTGGTCTAAAGAAGAGTACAACAATAATCCTGACCTAAAAAATTATTTAAAAAATCATCAAATGGGCTGGGATGTTACTGATTTTGGTAAAGGCGAATTTGAAAAAAAAGGTATCACCTTGTTTTGTATAAGGAATGGAATACAGGGTAATAATGATGACAAACCCTATGCAGAAAAGTTATTGTTTATGAGAGAAGGTCAAGAAATTCCTTTTCATAGCCATAAGGTAAAACTAGAAGATATAATTAATCGGGGAGGCGGGGAATTAGTAATTGAATTTTTAGAAGTAGACTCAAATCAAATTGAATTAAACTCCAAAATTGATGTTCTTGTTGATGGTGAAATAGTTTCCGTTGCACCAAGAGAACCCTTAATTTTAAAAAGAGGTCAGAGCGTCACTGTTGAAAGAAACATATATCATAAATTTTACTCTGCTGAGGGTTCAGGAATGGTTATGGCAGGAGAGGTTTCTCAAGTCAACGATGATAATAAAGATAACTATTTTTTAGAAAGTGTGGGAAGGTTTACTGAAGTTGAAGAAGATGAAGTTGCGATACATCCTCTCTGGAATGAAATATAATGCAAAGAGGTATAATTGCCCTTGGAATGTGGTGTGTAGATACCACATACAAAATAGATAATTTACCTGATAGAGGTAAATTAGAAGCAATTTCTAATACTTTTCAATGCGTAGGTGGAGGTCCATCAAATGTTTTGACGGATTTAAATTCTTTAGGATTTAAACATCCAATGTACGCAATGGGATCAATTGGACTTGATACAGATGCATCAATTATAAAAAAACATTGTAGAGAAAATAAAATAGAGACTAAATATTTAATTGTATCAAAGCAAATTTCTACTTCTCATACCGTTTGTATGTTTGAAAAACAAAAAGAAAGAACTTTTTTATATTATCCAGGGGCAAACAGCTTACTTGATAAAAAACATTTTAAAATTAACCAATTAAAAATTTCACCTAAAGTTCTTTATGTCGGATATATTACACTATTAGGTAAATTGGACAAATTTGATGTTGACAAAAAAACTCGTTTATCAAAAGTTTTAAAAAAAGCTAAAAGTAAAAATGTGATAACAGTTTTAGATTTAGTTTCAAATAAGCACCCTAAATATAAAAATATTATTGAAAGCTCATTGCCATTCACCGATTATTTGCTTTTGAATGAAATTGAAGCAGAGATACTATTTGATAAAAAAATTTACGACTTCAATAAAAAACTTAATCAAAAAATCTTAATCAAGTTAATCAGTAAAGTTTTCAAAAAGGGTATTATTAGAGGAGTTGTTATTCATAGTCCAACTGAGTCGCTCTATTTTGATAGATCAAAAAAAATTTACACTAAATCAAAGGTTTTACCAAAAAGCAGGGTAATAAATTCAGTTGGAGCTGGAGATGCTTTTTGTGCAGCATTTATATTTGGAATACATGAAAATTGGGACATAAAAAAAACTCTCAAAAAAGCTCATGCAGCTGGGACATCTATGATGAAAGTTAATGCCTCTTCTGGAAATTTACCCAATATATCTAAATTATAATTTTAAAACTTTTTCAGTGATCTCAAGGTCTTTTAAAAGTTTCCTGTCGGGTATGAGTTTATTTTTCTTTAATTCAGAATGGTAAAGTTTTACAGCATCCTTAGGTTTAATGTTACTTTCAACAACTTCTCTCATAATTTTTACTAATAAGATAGGATCTTCAGCTAAGTTAATTTTTCTCCCAAACAAAGCTACTTTTGCACCATATTGACTAGCTTTTTTAATTAATTCAAAACAATCTCTTGTCGTGCCCTTGCTACCCCCAAGAATACCAACAATAAGATTTTCAGGATCGAAGCTGGCTAGCTCCTCCATTGCTTTTGGACCATTGTAAGCTATTTTCAAAAAAAGAGGTCTCTCATCCTTAGTTTGCCCAGCTATTGCTTTTATAATGCAATCGTTAATGTAATCACCCATTTGTCTTATGTTCATATTTAGATCAATCGGGGAATTAAATACTTCTAAAAAATGTTTAAATTTATATTTAGAAGCCTCAATTCTATATTCTTTATAGGCATTTAACATTGCAAGGTCATAGTCAACATTATTAGAAAATGTTATAGAAAATAAACCAAGATTAACTAATTTACTTACTTTGTTCATTTGAGCAGACCGAAAAGGTCTAGGATTAGTTTTTCTATAATTTCCATTTCTCATCAGCCAGATATCAGTCGTATCATTCATTCTAATAGCAGGTGTAATACTTGAATTTTTAAATAAATTTCTTTTTACAAGATCTTCACCAACTGATGCAGACATCAGCATAATATCTACTAAATTAGATTTAGTCATCGATATCATTGCATTTTTGTAATCTATTAGATTTTTATATCCTTTTAGTACTTTTCCATTTTCATTTCTTTTTGATCCAGGTGTTGTGATACCCATTGCTAGATCGCCATCTTTAGCATCTGCTATAATGAAGTCTCTTGGAGAATATTTATTATTTTTTATTCTAAGAATTTTTTGATCTAAAGACTTTTTCATAACTTGATTATACTCAATTCTAAAAATAGAAAATAGTTTTATTCTCTATATAATGTAAAAATGTATTTAGGTATTGATCTTGGTACTTCTTCGATGAAGTGTTTGCTACTTGGAGAAGAACAAGAAATTTTGTTTAGTGTAAATAGCGAAGATATACCACTGTCCACTCCTCAAAATGGCTGGTCAGAACAAGATCCATCATTTTGGATAAAAGCGTTAGATCAGTGTATCAAACAAATTGTTTTGAAATTTGATTTATCTCAGATCAAAGCTGTATCTTTTTCCGGACATATGCATGGTGCAACTTGTATTGATAAAAATTATAAGGTCATAAGGCCATGCATACTTTGGAATGATACACGTAGTTTTAAGCAGTGCAGTCAAATTATGGCTGACGAGACTGTTATGGATATAGCTGGAAATATAGCAATGCCTGGTTTTACATCACCAAAAATCTTATGGATGAAAGAACACGAAAGTGAAAATTTTAATTCAATTGCAAAGGTTTTATTGCCGAAAGACTATTTAAGGTTTTATTTAACAGGAGAGTTTTTTAGTGATTTGTCAGACGCAGCAGGCACTTATTGGTTAGATGTAAAAAATAGAACTTGGTCTAATAAACTTTTAGATATCGGCTCAATGGATATCTCGCAAATGCCTAAAACTTGTGAGGGTACCGATCAAACAGGTGTAATAAAAAAAGAGATTGCAGAAAGATATGGCTTTAATAACTCTTGCAAAGTATTTGGTGGAGCAGGAGATAATGCTGCCGCCGCTGTTGGATTAGGGCTTTACCAAGAGGGAAATGCTTCATTATCTTTAGGTACTTCTGGTGTAATTTTTGGCTCAACAAAAAATTTTTTAAAAAATTATGATGATGCGATACATTCCTTTTGCCACTGCTTACCAGAAACATGGCATCTCATGTCAGTGATGCTCTCTTGTACCTCAAATGTTAATTGGTTTATAAATAATTTTAATTCATCAATTGATGAGATTAATAAAGTGTTAAGTTCTGTTTTAAATAATTTTTCTGATATAAATAGATACCCTTATTATCTTCCTTATCTCACAGGTGAAAGAACCCCAATTAATGACCCTCATATAAGAGCAAGTTTTCACGAAATGGGTATTGACACTCATCGAGATACATTAATATATAGTTTAATAGAAGGTATTTCTTTTGGTTTATATGATAATTATACTTCTTTAGTTAAGACAGGTATAAAGTTAGATAACATCTTTGTAATAGGAGGTGGTTCTAAAAATGATAGCTGGATACAAATACTTGCTTCATTGATGGAGAGAGATTTATCTATAACGGATGCTTCAGATACAATGGCTGCTTTTGGGGCTGCTAGAATAGCATTTCTTGGTTACAATAATTTAAAACCAAGTGAAGCCCTTAGTCTTCCAAAAGTCAAAAAAATTATAGGCAAGAATGAAATTCAAACGGATATCTTAAAAGACAGATTTTTAAGGTGGAAAAGCTTTTATTTAGGAAAAAATGTCTAGTAACCAAAGAATAGAATTCCCTGAATTAGTAAACAAAATACTAGAAAATGTTATTAAAATTAATCAAAGTCGTTATTTTATTGCAATTGCAGGAGCGCCAGCATCTGGAAAAAGCACAATATCTGAAAAATTAAAGTCTGAACTAATATCTAAAAACCACAAATCAAGTGTTCTTCAAATGGATGGTTTCCATCTAGATAATAATATTCTTATGAAAAAAAAATTGATTGAGAGAAAAGGGGCACCAGAAACATTTGATGTACTAAGTTTATTAAATTGTTTATTAAGATTAAAAAATGAGGGTGAAGTAATTGTTCCTATCTTCGATAGATCATTAGAACTATCAAGATCATCTGCATTAGTCATATCTGAGAATACAAAAATTATAATAGTAGAGGGTAATTATTTATTGCTTGATCAAGAACCATGGAAAAAAATTCATAATTTTTTTGACACAACTATAATGATTGATTGTAATAAAGATATTTTAGAAAAAAGATTAATTGAAAGATGGGAGAGTTATGGGCTATCTAATGATCAAATTAAAAATAAAGTTTATAAAAATGATCTTCCAAATGGATTAAATGTTATTAGTAAAAGTATTTCTGCTGAATTTAATTTAATAAACTAATCTTTAGGTGGTTGCTTAGCACCTGTCATATATGCGACAGCATCAGACATTTCATGTTTCTTTGGGTCAATTACACATAATCGGGTTCCAAGTCTATGAATATGTATTCTATCAGCTACTTCAAACACATGAGGCATGTTATGAGAAATTAATATGATGGGAATTCCTCTAGACCTCACCTCACCGATTAATTCTAAAACTCTTCTACTTTCTTTGACACCTAGAGCGGCAGTAGGCTCATCCATAATAACGACTTTAGTTCCAAATGATGTTGCTCTTGCAACCGCAACACCTTGCCGTTGACCTCCAGACAATGTTTCAACTAATTGATTTATATTTTGTATGGTTAATAGACCAAGATCAGACAGTCGTTTTCTAGCTTCATCTGCCATTGCTTTTTTATCTAAAAATTTTAAAAAACTACCCATAAAGCCTTTTTGTCTAATTTCTCTTCCTAAAAACATATTATCAGTGATTGATAAAGCAGGTGAAAGTGCAAGGTTCTGATAAACAGTTTCGATACCTAATTTTCTTGCTTCTATGGGTGATGTAAAAGTAACTTTATTTCCATCAAGCAATATTTCACCACTATCAGGTATAACAGCACCACATAACACCTTAATTAGTGTAGATTTTCCAGCACCATTGTCTCCAATTACTCCCAAAACCTCACCTGGATAAAGCTCTAAATCAGCACTATCGAGTGCAACAACTTTACCGTATTTTTTTGACAACTTATTTGCTACTAGCACTGGCTGCATTATGCTGAGACCTTTCTTATCCATTGATCTATTCCAACAGCTACTATAATAAGACAACCTAAAGCAAATCTTTGCCACAATACATCAAGACCTGCTATGGACAGACCTGAGCTAAATACACCCACAATCAAAGCTCCAAATAAAGATCCAATTATAGTGCCCCTTCCACCAAAAAGAGATGTTCCACCTATCACAACAGCTGTGATGGAGTCTAAGTTACCCTCATAAAAAGATGTTGGAGACACTGAACCAACTCTACCTATGGAAACCCATGCTCCAATAGCAACAACAAGACCAGCAACAGCATAAATTGATACTAACATCCTATCAGTTCTAATACCTGATAACTCAGCAGCCTCCTTATCATCGCCAATTGCGTAAACATGCCTCCCCCAAGCAGTTTTATTGAGTAAAAACCAGAGAAAAACGAAAATACCAATCATTAGGAACGCACCGTAAGTGAATACAAAACCCCCAAGATTTATTCTCTCACCCCAAAAATGCAGAAGAGGAGCATTTACTTCAATATCGGAGCTTCTAATAGATTGAGATCCAGTAAAGAATATTACTAGTGCAAAAAATATATTCCAAGTTCCTAAAGTAACTATAAACGGAGGCAATCTTAAGCGGGTTACCAGTAACCCATTGAAAGCACCTGTTGCAATACCAGAGATAAACCCTACCGCTATTGCTGGGAGGGTTGGAACTCCCATTTCAACAGAAAGCTTACCCATAAATACTGATGCTAAAACCATCATTGCAGCAACACTTAAATCAATTCCAGCAGTTAATATTATTAAAGTTTGAGCAGCTGCAAGAATACCGACAATTGTAACTTGTTGTACAATCAGAGATAAATTAAAAGCAGAGAAAAATTTTCCTCCAGCGATGAAGCCGAATGCAATAACGCTTAATATTAAAATAATAACAGGAACTATTGTTGGATTACCGTGAAGAAAATGTTGAATTTTTTTTAGTGTAGTTTGTTCACCTAAATCAAAAGAGTGATGATCTTGATCTTTTTCACCTATATCAGTTGTGAATTTAGGTTGATCTTTTAGATCTTTAGAAATGTCATCAGAAACTTTATTCATTTAAAAAATATCATAACTTCAGGGCAGAATAATCTGCCCTGAATAATAAAATTATTGGATTAACCCCAACATCTATCCATGCCTTCTTTGACACTAATTGATGGAACTCCGCTAGCAGCATCATCTGTAACTAAGTTCACACCAGTGTTAAAGAAGTCAAGACCTGGAGTATTTTCAGGCTTTGAACCATCTTCAGCCCAAGCTTTAATCGCCTCAACACCAAGTGAAGCCATTAACAATGGGTATTGCTGAGATGTAGCACCTATAATTCCTCTTTCAACGTCAGCAACACCTGGGCAACCTCCGTCAACTGAAGCAATAAGAACGCTACCATCATCTTTTCCAACTGCTTTTAATGCCTCATAAGCACCAACAGCTGCTGGTTCATTAATAGTGTATACAACGTTTATGTCTGGATCTTTTTGTAGACATTTTTCCATTGCAGTTCTTCCACCTTCTTCGTTACCGTTTGTAACTTCATTACAGATAATTCTTGGATCATCCTCATCTCCCCATCTGGAAACATCTTTTACATCGATTCCAAATCCAGATAAGAAACCTTGATCTCTAAGAACACCAACAGAAGGTTGACTCTCGTTAAGGTCTAACATTGCAATTTTGGCATTAGCAGCATCTGCTCCTAACTTTGCAGCAACCCAAGCTCCACCTAACTCACCTGCCTTGAAGTTATCAGTTGCAAAAGTAGAGTCTGCAGCTGTAATTGGCTCTAGTGGTGTGTCAAGAGCTATGACTAGTAAACCATTGTCTTGAGCATTTTTTAATGGAGTAACAATAGCTTTTGTGTCAGATGCAGCAATTAAAATACCTTTTGCACCTGAAGCAATACAAGTCTCAATAGCTCTTACTTGAGTCTCATGGTCACCATCAACTTTACCCGCAAAGAATGATAATTTGACACCTAATTCATTAGCTCTCGCTTCTGCTCCTTCTTTCATTTTAACGAAGAAAGGATTGATGTCTGTTTTTGTAATTAAGCAAGCTTCAACAGCGTGGCTTCCTGCTTTTGCTGGCATAGTAGCAAAAGTAAAAGCAACAGCCATAAGTGAAGCTAGAACTAGAGATAATTTTCTCATAGTTATTTCCTCCTATATATAGTCACATTCACAATATCCTATTGTCATGTCAACATGCTAGCTAAATTTTAATTTTTTAGTCTTGATTTTTCACGAAATGTTTATCAACTATTTCTTTCCATGAACTAAAAGAATTTCTTATAGAGTCATCGTTATTAGGAATAATTTTAGAGTTTTTCACCTTAAAATCGTTTAAACCAATGGTATTTTTTAAATTATGATAATACTGCATTCCAAAAAGTAACGCACCATACGATGACATATCCTCCATTTCAGGGATATTTAACTCAATTTCTAAAAGGTTACTAATAATTTGAAGGAAAAACTTATTTTTTATCATACCACCATCAATGGATAAATTTTTTAAATAAAGATTTCTTGATTTTTTCATAAACTCTAAATACACCACCACTTGATAAGCAACAGACTCTAATCCAGCTCTGACCAAATGATTGGTATTTGTAGATGCACTTATTCCAAAGAATGCAGCCCTAGCGTCTGATATCCAAAATGGAGGACCTAGCCCTGAAAAGGCAGGTATTAGATAGACTCCATTATTATCTTTTTCTTTTTTTGATAAGACTTCACTATCCTCAGGCTTATCAATTAATTTTAAATTGTTTTTAAGCCATGTAATCGTTCCTCCAGCGAATGAGTTTAGGCACTCTAATGCATAGATATTCTGTTTATCACTTGTGAAAGCCAGGGAGGTTAGTGAATTTTCATCGATAATCATCTCATTGCCAATGTTTGTTTGAATGTTAAAACCAGTTCCTGTCGTGATTTTAGTATCACCTTTATCAAAACAAAAATTTGCAAAAAATGAAGCTTGCGCATCACCAGCAACTCCAATTATAGGTATTAACTTTTTAAATGCTTTATTAAAATCACTTTCTCCAAAAATATTTGAACTATTGAGTATTTTTGGAAGTTTCAAATTATTGCAATTAAAAATATTTAATAAATTTTGATCCCACGAATTTTCTAAACAATTAAATAATAAGGTTCTTGATGCATTTGTAGTATCAGTCACATAAGAATTTAGGTTTGTAAGTCTATAGATGAGATATGTTTCGATTGTTCCAAATAAGATATCCCCATTGTCAATTTTCGATTTAACTTCTGATTTGTTCTCATAAACCCATTTTAATTTACTGCCAGAAAAAAAAGTATTTGGTTTAAGACCAGTTTTATCAATAATTTCATTATTTTTTGACTTATCGTTTAGAATATCCTCACAAATTTTTTGACCTCTAGTGCACTGCCAAACAACTGCATTATGTATTGGTTTTCCATCTTTTTTATTAAAAAGTGTAAATGTTTCTCTTTGGTTAGTTAGACTGATGAATTTAGGATTTGACATAATTTCTGATGCCTTTTTAACTAACTCTAATAAGTTTTGATAAATTTCTTCTAAATCGTGTTCAATATAACCTTCATCTGTAATTATTTGCCGGTGTCCCTTTTGAAATCTTTTTACGATCTCTAATTTTTCATTAAAAACAATAACTGTTGTAGATGACGTACTTGAGTCAATAGTTATATAACTCATTTGTTAAGTAAGTCTTTTGATATTTCAGCTATCTTTTCTGGACTCATATCATAATGATCTAATACATCAGCTTGAGATCCATTAATCATATATTCATCAGGTATTCCAAGTATTTTGAGTTTTACATTTATATTGTTTTGAGCAATTAGGCTCGCACAACATTCACCAAGTCCTCCAAATATACTATGTTCTTCGACTGTTAAAATTGCCTTAGAGTTTTGAGAAAATTCTATAAATGTCTCTTTATCAAAGGGCTTTATTGTATGCATACTGATAATTGAACAATAAATATTACTTTTTTTTAAAATTTCACTAGCCAAGTATGCTCGTTGCAAAGTTTCACCAGTTGCTACAATTGTTAAATCCTCTCCTTTTTTTACCACAATAGATTTTCCAATTTTAAATTTTGTGCCTGGAGGATGAATATCCATCATTGGTTTTTTCCCATACCTAATGTATAGGGGATGATTATATGAAATAGCTTGTTTTATAACTTCGGCTGCCTCAAAGTTATCCGCAGGTGCAACTATTGTCATGTTATTTATTGCTCTTAAAGTAGCAAAGTCATGGATGGAGTGATGCGTAGATCCTAGCTGTCCATAACTTATTCCTGCACTAATACCTATTAACGAAACATTTAGGTCAGAGTAAGCAACATCATTTTTTATTTGCTCTAAAGCCCTAGCAGTTAGAAAACTTGCAGGTGATACTCCAAATACAATCTTTCCCCCCGCAGCCAATCCTGATGAAACTCCAACCAAATTTTGTTCAGCAATGCCAACTTCAATGATTTGATTAGGCAATTCTTTACCAAAAGGAACCAATTTACCTGATCCTCTCGAGTCACTAGTAACAACTATAATATTTTTATTTTTCCTTGCCTCTTTAAGTAGTGTCTCAGAAAAGACCTCAAGATTTGGTTTACCAATTTTATTCATAAGAATTTAGTTTCTCATTTAACTCTGAGATAGCGCTTTCATATTCATCCTTACTCGGTACTTTGTGGTGCCAGTTAATCTGATTTTCAATAAAACTTACACCCGATCCTTTAGTTGTTTTTGCAATTATTACAGTTGGCTTATTTTCCTTAACGGGGACATGCTGAAATACATATAAAAGATCAGAAATATTATTTCCATTAGTAGAAATAGTTTCAAAACCAAAAGACTTAAATTTTTTATCAATTGGTTCAATAGGATTTACATCTTCAGTTTTTCCAGTTATTTGTAAATCGTTTCTATCAACAATTACAATTAAATTATCTAAGTTATATTTTGAGGCAGTAGTACAAGCCTCCCAAACGGAACCCTCTGACAGCTCTCCATCTCCCAATAAAGAGAACACTTTATTGTTTTTTTGATCAATTTTTTTGCATATTGCTAAACCCACAGCGACTGAAAGACCGTGACCAAGGGCTCCAGTATTATGTTCAATCCCAGGTACCTTTTTTGTAGGGTGACCAATAAAGTGTGAATTAAATTGATTCAAGGTATTTAAATCTTTTTTTGAATAAAAACCGCAATCACATAATACTGTGAATAATGCTTCCACAGAGTGTCCTTTACTTTGAATAAAATGATCACGATCCAAGTTCGGAAAATTTTTGGGAGAAATGTCCATAACTGAATTGTAAAGAACATTCAAAATATCAATACAAGAAAGACTCCCCCCAGTATGACCTGCACCAGATTGAAAAATTATTTCAAGAATAGTCTTTCTATACTCTAATGATTTCTTTTTTAAATTTTTCTCATTCATAGCGAATAGATAAAGAATATCCCCTTTCTAGGCTTGATCAATTATTATATATTACATTTAGTAAGGTAGGAGGTAATAAGACGTGTCATCAACATTAGGTATAATAATAGGTAATAGAGATTTTTTTCCAGATCATCTTATTACTGAGGCTAGAAATGAAGTTTTAAATATTTTCAAGAATAAAGGTTTAAAACCTATTATTTTAAAAGACTCAGACACCAAGCTGGGTGGAGTGGAAACATTTCTTGAAGCTCAAAAGTGTGCTGATCTTTTTAAATCCCATAAAGATGAAATAGAGGGTATATTAGTGGTCTTACCTAATTTCGGTGATGAAAAAGGAGTAGCTGACACAATTAGACTATCAGGTTTAGATGTGCCTGTTCTCGTTCAAGCAACCCCAGATGATTTAGATAAAATGCAACCCTCGAATAGAAGAGATGCTTATTGTGGTAAAATATCTGTTTGTAATAATCTTTATCAATATGGAATAAAGTACTCTTTAACAAAAAGCCATGTTGTAAGTTTGTCCGGAAATGAATTTGATCATGAGCTAAATAAATTTATTTCAATTTGTAAAGTAGTGAAAGGTATGAGGAGAGTCAGAATAGGGGCTGTTGGAGCAAGACCTCAAGCTTTTAATACAGTCAGGTTCAGTGAAAAAATTTTAGAACGCCATGGTATTAGTGTCACCACTATCGATTTATCAGAAGTCCTTGGTAAAGCTAAAGAACTTAATGATGATAGCAAAAAAGTTAAAGACTCGATGAATAGAATTTCAGGTTATGGAGATACTACTGCTACCCCATCTGAAAAATTATTACAGCTTGCGAGGCTCGATGTTGTTTTAAATGATTTTGTTGAAACAAACAAACTCGATGCTACTGCTATTCAATGTTGGACAAGTGTTCAAGAAAATTATGGATGTAATGTTTGTACGTCAATGAGTATGATGAGCGAAAATATGCTTCCAAGTGCTTGTGAAGTAGATGTCACTGGAACTTTAACGATGTATGCTATGCAATTAGCCTCAAACAGTCCTAGTGCTTTAGTTGATTGGAATAATAATTATGACCAAGACGAGGAAAAGTGTGTTTTATTTCACTGTGGAAATTGGGCTAAAAGTTTCCTCCCTGATTTGAAAATAAGTACAGCACCTATTTTGGGAAGTGTTTTTGGTGAGGAAAAAACCCATGGTGCACTTGAAGGTAGAACCCCATCCAATCCTCTAACTTATGGAAGGATTTCCACTGATGATAACTTAGGTAAAATAAAATGCTACTTTGGAGAGGGAGAGCTAACTGATGATCCTTTAAACACTTTTGGTACAAGAGCTGTTGCAAAAGTACCTAAGCTTCAAAAATTAATGCAATATGTTTGTAGACACGGTTATGAACACCATGTAGTGATGAATGCTTCAAAAACGGGTGAAATATTAAATGAGGCTTGTGGTAATTATCTAAATTGGGAAACTTATATTCATAGTTAATTTAACTAATGTGCCTTGATTTATTATAAGTAAAACACCAGAAATACTTATAATTTTTGATTATTGAAACTTTTTGATGTTTACTCTGATTTTTTTTGTCGCAAATGATCAAATTGCATGATTTTAAGTAACAAATGTTTTGGATTTGCTTGAAAAAATTAATATTATGCTCTCGTTATAATTAAGGAGGAATTTATGAGAAAAATAATTCTTACAATTCTTGTATCATTCTTATCTCTTTCTGCATTTGCTGAAAGATATGTAATGGTAACACACGGTGAGGGTAAAGACCCTTTCTGGCCTGTTGTGCAAAAAGGTGGTGAAGATGCTGCTAGACACGTAGGTGCAGATTTTGAATATATCTTCAACCCTTCAGGTGACATGGGTGACATGGCAAAATCAATTGCTGCTGCTGCAGCAACTCAGCCTGATGGAATGGTAGTTTCACTTCCAGATCCTGAAGCTTTAGGTCAAGCAATTAAAGACGCTGTTGCTGCTGGTATTCCAGTCATCACAATGAACTCAGGTCTTGAGTCTTCTGCTTCACTTGGTGCACTAATGCACGTTGGTCAGCCTGAATACCTTGCTGGTCAATCTGCTGGTGCAAGAGCAAAAGCTGAAGGTGCCACAAAAGCTCTTTGCATGATTCAAGAAGCTTACAACACAGCTTTGACAGATAGATGTGGTGGTTACGGTGAAGCTATTCCTACTGAATTAGTAGATAGCTCAAACGATCCTGCTACTATCCCAACAAGAGCTGCTGCTGGTTTACAAGCAAACCCAGATGTTGATGCAGTATTATCAGTTGGTCCGCACGTTTGTGTTGGAGTTCAACAGGCTATCGATGAGTTAGGTATGTCAGTACACCACTCTTGTTTTGACTTGAGCCCACCTGTTATGGACTTAATCAATGAGGGTAAAGTTGCTTTCACAATTGACCAACAACAACGTCTACAAGGTTATATGCCTGTTGTAGTATTACACTTATACAACAACGGTGCCGGCCTTTTACCTGGTGCAAACATTCCATCAGGTCCAGGATTTGTTGACAAGTCAAATGCTTCATCAGTTGCTGCTTTAGCAGGTATTGATAGATAGTATAATCTTATAAATCTTGAAAAGTGGGTAGTAAACTGCCCACTTTTTTTAAATTTAAGTATAATTAAACTGAATGATCTTTATTAAAATTATATAAATTAAATAATGGCTACAACCTCAACTCCCCAAAGACAAGAGTCTGATAGGCACCAAAAGAAAACTTGGCTTACCACACTGGTTTCAAGACCAGAAATTGGACCTATTGGAGTTATGCTGCTTTTATTTGGAATGCTTGGCTATTTCTCCATCCCTGCTGGTGAAATGTCTTGGAACCCTTTTACAGGTGAGGGTTTTAATGCACTAGGTATTAGAAACTTTCTAAGAGTTATATCTCAACTTGGAATCATAGCAATTGGTGCTGGGCTTTTAATAATTGCTGGTGAGTTTGACTTATCTATTGGATCTATGATTGGTTTCGCAGGAGCCTGTATGGCAATGATTTTAAGGTGGGGTTTTTCATTTATTGTTCCCTATATATCTTTTGAGGGAGGTTTCCACATAGAATTTTATACGGTTTTCCACATTGCTGATGTTTCCCCAATACTAGCTATATTTATTACTTTATGTTTCACACTTTTTTTTGGATGGATACAAGGTACCATTGTAGTTAGATCAGGCTTACCTTCTTTCATCGTTACACTTGGTGGATTATTTTTTTTAAGAGGACTTACAGAAGTTTCTCTTCGCTCTTTTAATCATAGACCAGATCAAGCTAAAGGCGCTACAACAGTTACAGAAATCCCAGATATTAAAAATATTGTAAATGTTCCCGGACATGGTGAAATGGTTCGTGAAAAAGCAAAAGCTCTTCCAGAAGCTGACCTTGTATCTTTAGCTCAAACATTACCAGCTGATACAGTAGCAGCAATAACTGAAAGACTCAAATATACATATCAAAGGGTAGCAGATGCCAAAACTCAAATTTTGGTGGATAAAGGCACCAAACCTTTGCAAGAAGCTCTAGCAAATGCTCAGGCTACTGGAAACGAATATATGGTCGGGATGATACAAGAAAAAATTGCTAACTTTAAAATCGATCCTGTAGTTGCAAAAACTGTCACAGATGTTGATATAGCAAGGGTTTATATAGATTCATTATACTCAGCTCAACCTGTCGCTAACTTTTTTGGTGGAGATATTTTAGAGCCTGTATTTGATTGGCTATATTTTCCAATTGATTGGAATACCAATAATTTTGGAAACCAATTTGCTCCAGGGCTGTACTCTTGTGTAATGATTTGGCTTATTATAGCCATAATCTGTTATGTTGTTCTAAGTAGAACACAGGCTGGTAACTGGATTTATTCTACTGGTGGAAACTTAAGTGCTGCTAAAGCTAATGGTGTGCCTACAGATAAAGTTAAAGTATCTCTATTTATGTTTTCTGCTTTTTGTGCAACTGTATTTGCAACTTGCCAAGTTTTCGAGGTTAATACCGCAGATGCGGCTAAAGGAAATTTAAAAGAATTAGAGGCAATTGCTGCTGCTGTTATTGGCGGTGTTGTACTAACAGGTGGCTTTGGAACAATTTTAGGTATATGTGTTGGTGCATTTATTTTTGGAATAGCAAAAGAGGCTTTCTTCTATATCCCTGGAATCGATGGATCATTTTATAGAGTCTTTTTAGGTTTAGTAATCATAGCCTCTGCGCTAACAAATGAAAATATCCGAAAAAGAATTATAGGTAGTATATAATGAGTCAAGATAATAAAGCCCCATTTATTGAGATTACAAATTTAGTTAAAAAGTTTGGTACATTCACAGCACTGAACGGTGTCTCCTTAAATGTTTTGCCTGGAGAGGTTCACGCACTTCTTGGTGATAATGGTGCCGGAAAATCAACTCTGATAAAAGTTTTATCAGGTGTTCACAAACCTACATCTGGTGTGATTAAAGTTGATGGAAATGAAGTGAAATTTGGATCCCCAAGAGAAGCTACAAGCGCAGGCATAGGAACTGTTTACCAAGATTTAGCATTGAATGCACTTACATCGGTTACTAGAAACTTTTTTTTGGGTAATGAGTTAAAAAAAGGCCCAGGACCTCTTGGAATATTAGATTTTAAAAATATGAATGAAATTACTATCGCTGAGATGGGCAAGATAGGAATAAATATCTCTGATCCGACTCAGTTAGTAGGTACGATGTCTGGAGGACAGAGACAAACTTTGGCGATTGCTAGAGCGATATACTTTGGAGCTAAAATATTAATCTTGGATGAGCCAACATCGGCTCTTGGACAAAAACAACAAATGGAAGTATTAAAGACTATAAAAAAAGTCCAACAATTAGGGAATATCGCAATTATTTTGATTACTCACAATGAAATCCATGCGAGGCTAATAGCTGATCGATTTACATTCTTAAGCTTGGGTGAAGTAATAGGATCTGGAAAGTCATCAGAATTAGGCGGAGATGATGTTAAGCGTTTAATGGCTGGTGGCGCTCAAATAGGTGATCTAGCAAAAGAGCTTGAGGCCGTATAGTATTTTTTACTAGTAAGAGCTAGGATTATTATCTTTATCAGACTCATCGTGTTTTTGATTAGTTAGCTCTTTAAACTTTCTTACATGAGTTGCCGCAGCGCCTGATAGCAACCTTACATCATTAGTAATGGTAACAAAATCAAAACCCCATTCGGTAGCCTTTGCAGCATACTCTGGAGTTCCACAATGAAGACATGCAACTTTCCCATGTTTATGAGCAATTTCTAAAATTTTCTTTTTAGACTCAATCATCTCAGGTTCTGTTCGATCAAATCCAGGTGTTAACTCTCCTTTGTTCAGTCCTATCGTTAAATCTGCTGTACCAATATAAAGTCCATCAAGACCAGGTGTGGATGCTATATCATCAAGATTATCAAATGCTTCTTGAGTTTCTATCATAGCTAGACAAAAGGTTCCCTCATTTGACTCGTAAAAATAATTTGAACTAACTGAAAAGTTAGCTCTCGTTGGACCAAAACTTCTGATACCCACTGGTGGATATTTACAATCTTGAACAAGTTTTTGCGCTTGCTCTTTATTATTAATCATAGGACATATTATTCCCAATGCTCCTGCATCCATGACTTTAGATATTACGGCGTGATCTAGTCCTGAAACTCTACAGATTGGAGTGACACCACTATTTCTAATACTTTGCAACATTGTAAATAAATCACTAAAGCCAATCATCCCATGTTGATAGTCAATGGTCAGGGCGTCATAACCCTGCTCAGACATAATTTCAGCAGTAAAAGTATTGGGTATTGATAAAAAACTATTTAGAACTATTTCTTTTTTTTGCCATTTAGTTTTTACTTTGTTTTCAATCATTGAGTGTTAGATACTAAAATTATTTAAAAATATAATTATAACAATTATTTATTATTCATGAATAAATGCATAAATTTAATCAATATTTTCCATCCTCCCACTTTTGACAGATTTATAGGCAGTTTCGGCTAAGAGAAGAGCTCTTCTTCCGTCCTCAAAGCCAACAGATACAGGCTTTTTTTCCAAAATTGTTTCGACAAATGAGCTTATAGAATTCATATAAGACTCTTGGTATCTCTCAATAAAAAAATTTAAATAGGGCTCACTCTTATCAACAAACTCTGAATTATATTTTTTCAATTCATGTGGCTTTCTATTTTCAGATATAACCATCCCTTTACTTCCAAACAACTCAACTCTTTGATCGTATCCATAAGTTGCTGATCTAGAGTTGTTTATGTGACATTGTTTCCCCGAGGCTGTTTCCATTATAATCATCAAGGTGTCACTATCATTTAATTCAGATTTTATTTTTGGATCTATTAAAGCATTAGAAATTGCAAATACTTTAACTGGTTCTTCACCAAGCATAAAACGGGCTAAATCAAAATCATGAATTGTCATATCTCTAAATTGCCCACCAGACACTTTTAAATAATCCCAACTCGGCAGACCAGGATCTCTAGATGTAATCAGACATTGATGAAGCTCACCAATTTCACCATCAATATAAGATTTTTTTGCAGCCTGATGACCAGGATCAAATCTTCTATTAAAGCCTAATTGTATTGGAACTTTATTACCTTCAAGTCTTTTTGAAAACTCATTTACTTTTTTTATATCGAGGTCAATAGGTTTCTCACACAAAACAGGTTTCTTTGATGCAACAGATCTTTCTATGAAATCAATATGTGTATTTGTTGGGGAAGATATAAGAACAGCATCAATATCATTATTGTTAAAAATATCGTCAACACTTTTCACAGCAAGTACACTTAAATCATTTGATACTTTTTTTGCAAATTCTTCATTTGGGTCATAAATGCATACTAAATTTGTCTGTTCATGAAGTTGAATATTCTTAGCATGCATTTGGCCAATACGCCCGCACCCAATAACTGCAATACTGACTTTTTTCATATCACAGAAGTATAGTATTCTTTTAATTTAAAAAATAAAAAAAAATTCATTTTGAATAAAATTTAAGTATTCTTTAAAAGGTTTATTTATTTATAATCTTTCTTGAGGAGGGGTTTATGAAAGCAAAATTGGGAATAGCACCCATAGCATGGTCCAATGATGATTTACCTGAACTTGGAGGAGAGACTTCTTTGGATACCTGCCTTAGTGAGTCAAAACTTGCTGGATTTACAGGTGTGGAAACAGGTGGAAAATTTCCAAAAACTCCTGAAAAACTAGGTCCAATTTTAAAAAATCACAAATTATACCTGGCATCAGGGTGGTATTCAGGAACTGTGCTCGATAATGACCTAGAAAATGAAAAAGATAAAGTCCTTCAACAACTCACTCTCTTCAGAGACCTAGGCGCAGCAGTTTTAGCATATGGAGAAACATCTGGAACTATCCAAAATATTAGAAATGCTCCTTTAAACACAAAAAGAAAAATACACAGTGAGGACTTTAGAGAGTATGGAAGAAAACTAACATTATTTGCAGAATTTTGCGCAGATTTTGGTGTGCCAATTTCATTTCATCATCACATGGGTACAGCGATTGAGACTGAGGATGAGCTTGATAAATTGATGAACCACACAGGTGAGGCAGTAAAAATCTTATTTGACACAGGCCATATGACCTTTGCAGGAGGCAACTCTTTGAGAGTAATAAATAAATATGCAAAAAGAATAAATCACTTTCATGCTAAAGACATTCGTTCAAAGGTTGTAAATGATTTAGATCGATCAAAAAAAAGTTTTTTAGATTTTGTGTTAGAAGGGGCTTTCACAGTACCTGGAGATGGAAATATTAATTTTAAGGAAGTAGTTGAGACATTATCAAATAATAACTACGAGGGATGGTTCATTGTCGAGGCAGAGCAAGATCCTGCCAAAGCAAACCCATTTGAATACGCTAAAATTGGAAATAAAGAACTTTTAGAGTGCTTAAGTATGTATGGATATGAGATAGAGGATTATAGAGATGAATAGTATTAAGGGAAAGTTTGCACTAGTGACTGGAGGAACACAAGGTTTAGGGGCAGCAATCGCAAAAAATTTTGCTGATAGCGGAGCTGAAGGTGTTGTCACAATTGGTAGAAAAGAAGATAAAGGAAATGAGGTAGCAAAAAAAATTCAAGATGAAACTGGATGTAAAGTAATTTTTGTAAAAACAGACCTAGGAGAGGTCCAAGAGTGTAGAAATGCAGTTTCAGTTGCCAAACAAGAATTTGGGAGATTGGATGTTCTTGTTAACGCTGCCGGTATTACTGATAGGGGAGATATTGTTAATACGAGCGAAGAATTATTCGATAAAATGATAGGTACCAACTTAAAAGGTCCTTATTTTTTAATTCAAGATACTGTGAAAATTATGATTGAACAAAACATAGAAGGTTCAATAATTAATATTGGATCTGTAGCAGCTATGACTGGCCAACCATTCATATCAACTTATTGTGTATCAAAGGGGGCTCTTGCAACATTAACTAGAAATACAGCATTCGCATTATTAAAAAATAAAATAAGAGTTAATCAATTAAATATTGGTTGGATGGCTTCGGATGGAGAGCATGAGATTCAAACAAAATATCATGGCGCCTCAGAAAATTGGCTAGAAGATGCTGGTAAAGCTCAACCATTTGGAAGATTGCTTGATCCAAAGGAGGTAGCTAAAGCAGTAACATTTTTAGCATCTGATGACTCAGGTATGATGACAGGTTCTGTTGTAAACTTTGATCAGTCGGTGTGGGGAGGGTATCCTTTTGCACCACCTCAGCCTGCAGAAAAAATGGAAATAAAATAATTTAATTTAAATATTTTTCGGCACTTTGTTGACAACTTTTTAGTGTAGCTTCCAAATCCTTATTCAAAAAAATATACTCATAAATTTTATGACCAACATCTTCAATAATATTTGAATAGGTCGGTAGAGGATATCTTGCCCACTCTATAATTTTTTCCTCCTTTTCCATTTTATCAATTTCATTAAATATTGGACTAAGAGCTCTTACTTCAGGATCATTAACGACACTAAAAACGGGAGATGATAAACTGCCATGTTCGATATAATATTTTATAAACTCAGGAGAGACAAAATTTCGAATATTTTTCATAACAAAAGGTATTTTTTCAGGAGAGATATTTGAAGGTATACCCAACGAAAACCCACCTATTGGAGATACTTGAAAAGAGGAATTTCCAGCAGGTCTTGGTAAATAACCAGTTTTCTTGTATGCGGGTGAAGCCTCATTTAGTTCAAACAAATGTGCTCTACTACTCCAATTCATTACCATTGCTGATTTACCCTGACTATAATATTCAACACATTCATCATTGGAATGAGCAGATAGCTCGTTTGGTGAGTATGCTGTCAATTTTTTCAACATTTTTGCTGCCTCAAAAGATGCATCAGATAAAAAATTTGCCTTTAAAAGTGTTTTTTCTACGTCCAAATCATAAATATTTTTTCCAATGTACCTAAGGTTTACATATGGTTTTCCATAATTTGCCATAGCTAATATAAAACTAGTAGCAAGTGGTTGTCCTTTTTTAGCTGGCCAAGAAATAGGACTTTCTATCTGTTTATCAGCTTTTAATACATCACAGGCACGGAGCAAATCCTGAAATGTTTTTGGTGGACCCAAAGCATATTTTTGAAAAATATCTGTTCTATAAAATAATAGATCAGGAATTGCCTCGATTGGTATCCCATAAAGTTTTTTATTAAAAGAACTTGATCTTACTCCTGAATAGTGAAAGTCATTTAAATTTATCCCAACATCTTTCACAAAATTATTTAAAGGAAGAAGGCAATTTAATTTAGTTAACTGTCCAATCCATGGAATATTAAAAGCAACAATGTCAAATTTAGACTTTTTATTTGATGAGGAATTTTTAATTATTTCATTAAGTAGTTTATTCAAATCACCTTCTATAGTAAGTTCAATTTCACAATCAAGTATATATTCAAAAAAATCAATATTCTTATTTATTACTTTAAATGTGGGATTATCATTGGCAAGAAAGTTAATTTTTTTATATTTTTTATTTTGATTAATTATAACATTTGGAGCAGGTATAATATTTCCTGCGGATAAAGATGTTCCAAAAAAATAATTGTCATTAAAATCGTTGTAACCTAAGTTCAAGGCCACCTCTTTTTTGATTGAAAGTAAATAATCTGTGAATTCTTTAATAAGATTACTACTTGGATGAATAGAGAAAGATTTACCTGACTTAGTTTTTGATCTTTGAATTAATTTTTTTTCTTGAATGAGTTTTTTTACTCTTCTCAAACCAGTTGCAAATGGCAAACCTGATGCCTGTATGATACTCGTAGTAGTGGTAATTTTATTGTCAAGATGGTTGATGATGACATAAGAAAAAATATTCCAATCAGCGTCAATTGTTTTAATTGAAATAGATCTGTTAAATAAAAGTCTCGTTTTATCTACGAATTTTAAAAGAGTGATTATCTCGTTTCTATTCATTTGAGGGGATTATATTATAAATTCATTAAAATATTCAATTTGAATATATTAGAGATTAAATCTCTTAATAAATCATAGATAATTTCCAGATAAGGATATTAGGAGGATCAATATGAACAAACTAATAAAAGTATTAGCTGTTCTAATGTGCTTTTCTTTCGGTTCAGCTAAAGCAGTTGAAATCGTTTCTTTTAATGCTGCATCATCTGAGGCTTATGTTGGTGCGTTCGTTAAAGGTATTAAAGCTACAGCAGAGCAATATGGCTATGATATTACTGTTTTTGAAAACAACTATAACCAAGCAGAGCAAAACCAACAAGTAGAACAATACTTGTCAAGTGGCGCACTACCTGATGTATTTATTTGGTGGCCACCTGATGCTGTTGCGGGTTTAGGTTCGTTAAGAAAGCTTGCTAAAACTGGAGTACCAGTTTTAAAAATTAATCAGTTACCTAATGAGCAAGATAAAGCATTCATCTTTGGATATGCCGGACCAGATGATAGTCTTCGCGCTTATAACGCAGGTGAGATGATGGTTAAAGCTATGAAGATGAAACAAGCTGCTGGTGGAGATGGATATAATGTAATTGCATTATCATATCCTCACTCTTACGGTGGATATGGCTTATCAATAAATGCTTTCAAACAAGCTATCGCTGGAACTGACTTAAATCTTATCGGTGACATCGGTGAGGGATTTGGACAGGCTAACGGTTATAAAGGAGCAGCTAAGCTAATAGCTAAAGTTAAAGATCAGGGAATTCATTTTGTATATGGTATGGACGACGCTATCTTAACTGGTGGTATTAAGGCTTTAGAAGAAGCTGGTTATAATGTTGACTGGTATGCAGGTACTGGCAAAAGTGGCAGTGTAGATAGTGATGCTGTCATTACAGTTGGTACTGTGTGTAACGGTGATAAGCAGATGATTACTGATGGAAAGCAATTTGGTACTACTCTACAATCACCTCTTCATGAAGGTCAATTAGCTATAGCTCTTGTTAAAGAGTACATGGAGAACGGTAAGCTAGCAAACTACATTAACTTTACGCCTAACCCTTCAGTGACTGGTGCCACTATGGACTTCACAGCACTTAGAGGCTTTGATGGTAAGTTATATGGCATCAACGAGCTTTGCTCAGGTGCTTGGGACTAAGCTTTAGTCTCTTCATAATAATTTTTACACACAGGGGAACCATCCCTGTGTGTAGTTAATAAATAAAAAAGGTGTACAATCTCTTTTAATATGTCCACAAATCCAATTCTCAAAATTTCAAAAGTTTCCAGGACTTTTGGTGCAATACAGGCTCTAAAAGAGGCAAATTTTGAGATAAATGAAGGTGAAATTATGGGACTAGTTGGAGAAAATGGAGCTGGAAAATCAACTCTTGTAAAAATTATAAGTGGATTTGACCCAGGTTTTAAAGGCAGCTATCAAATCAATGGTAAAGAAGTAAAATTTGAAACGCCTTCACAAGCAGAGGAGTCTGGCATAGCTATTGCTCAACAAGAATTAAGCTTGATTCCTAATATGTCAGTTGCAGAAAATATTTTTCTTACTGGGGCTAAAGTAAAAAAATTTGCCACTCTTAATACATTAGCAAAGATGGCACGCCCATATCTTGATGAAGTTGGATTAACTGAAGTAGACCCAACTACTAGAATAAATTTATTATCTGTTGGTGAACAACATTTGGTAGAAGTAGCTAGATTAATTTCGAGAGAAGCAAAAATTTTAATTTTAGATGAGCCTACAGCTGCGTTGGGTGAAGCCGAGAGTCGAAGAATTTTAGAAATGGTTGAGCGTCTTGCAGCAAATGGTAAATCAATAATATATGTAAGTCATAGACTGGACGAAATTTTTAAGATTACAAAAAGAATAACAATATTAAGAGATGGAGTAAGTCAAGGTATTCAAGAAACTAAAGATATTGATGTAAATAAACTAGTTGAAATTATGCTTGGAAGAGAATTGGCAAATATGTTCCCATCAAAAGCTGACCATATAAGTGATGATCCAAAATTAGAAGTAAAAGAACTTTGGCCTGATGGCGTTTTAGAGCCGGTTAGTTTTTCAGCCTTCAAGGGAGAGATACTTGGACTCTCTGGGCAACTTGGTAGTGGAGCAGGTGAAGTATTAGCCTCCATAGCAGGCGCACTTCAATCTAGATCAGGTTCACTCACTTTGAACGGTGAAACCTTTTTACCAAAATCACCAAGTCATGCTATAAAGAAAAAAATCGCATATTGCTCCTCCGATAGAAAAAAAGATGGTCTTTTTCTTGGACGTCCAATATTTGAGAATTTAACATCCCCAGCACTTGGTGCTATATCAAAATATGGTTTTAACTTTGGCAGTTCTGAGGATAATTATTCCAAAAATTTAGCAAAAGAGTTCTTAATTGATGTCAAAAGAATGCACGATGAGTCAGGTCTTTTAAGTGGCGGAAATCAACAAAAAGTAGCATTAGGAAAATGGCTTTCAATTAAGCCCGATGTATTGCTTGTGAATGAGCCGACAAGAGGTGTTGATGTTGGTGCTAAATCAGAGATATATCAAAGAATGAGAGAATTAGCAGCAAGGGGAATTACAATTATTTTTGCCTCAACTGATATCCAAGAAATCACATATCTTCCTGACAGGGTGATTACATTTTATAGAGGAATGATGATTGATGAACACCGATTAGAAAAAATTAAAACACCTCTTATTCTTAAAGAGATTACTGACCCATTTAACGAGACAAACCTATGAGTGCTATCATCGAAAATAATCAATTACCTTTTTCTGCAAAATTTCTACAATTCTATAAAGATCGCACACTTCTTGCTATTTTGTTGTCACTTTTTGCTGTGATGTTTATATATGGAATTTTTTTCACAGAAAATTATTTAACAATAACCAATTTTAAAGCAATTATCAGAGATGCAGCACTATATGGCATTATGGCTATAGGACTTACATTTGTAACTTTGTCAGGAAATTTTTTTTTATTGTCATTAAAAGAAACAGCATCAATTTGTGGTGTTACGTTTGCCATGGGTATGGCTACTGGTTTTGGATCACCGGATCTTGCAGGAAACTTTTTAGTTTCACTATTAGCTGCTTTAGCAGTAGGTGTCGTAAGTGGAGTAATACAAGGATATTTTGTTGGAATGGGAGGCAACCCAATTGTAGTAACATTAGGTGGAGCAGGCATCCTATATGGTATTGGTGCATGGTGGAGTGATAACCTTGTAATAAACTTTACTAGACCTCATGATGCAGAATGGTTAGGAACTGGTTCTTTTTTGGGTCTTCCAAGTATCACATGGTCTTTTATTTTAATTGCCATTGCAGCTGAGATAGTTTTAAGACATACAAATTTTGGAAGGAAAGTTTATTTAGTTGGAGCAAACAAAGCTGCTGGAAAAGCCACTGGCCATGAAAATTTTTCCATGGCAATAATTGTTTTCACAATCTGTTCTGTTTGTTGTGCATTTGTTGCAGTAGCTTTTGTTGCTCAAATGGATAGTGCTCAATCTAATTATTTTTCTGCAGAATTTGGATCATCAGGTGATATGACAATACTCGTTATAGCAACTGTCATGGTTGGTGGAAATTCAATAATGGGTGGTTATGGATCTACTTTAAGAACTAGTTTGGGAGCAATTTTTATTGCTATGGTTGATAATATGATGGTTTTACAGGGATTTAATAGTGGACCTAGAATAGTTGGTGTGGGCTTAATGATCGTGTTTAGTATCATTGTTTTTGGTTTATTTGCTAAAGGAAGTAGGGCTCAGGAATAATGGAAAATTTTATAAAAAAGATTACTAAAGATGTAGATCTCTCTTTTGCAATCTTATTATCATTTTGTGTTTACGTATTCTTTGCAATTAATATTGAAGTTTTCTTTAGCCACAATATTAGTTTCGCTATTCTTGAAAGGTTTGCAGTCTTGGGTCTTGTAGGTTTAGCATTAACAATTTGTATAATTGCTGGAGAAATTGATTTATCAATTGGGTCCAACGCAGCCCTATGCGCTGTGATAGTTGTAAAATTAACAGACCCCTTAGGCGCCCCATTAGCGATGATTATAGGACTTTCAGTTTCAACTTTAATCGGTGCAACACAAGGTTTTGTTATAGCTTTCATAAGAATAAGAGCGATTGTGATTACAGTTGGTACGCTAATGTTGCTTAGAGGTGTGGCTTTACTAATTGCTGAAGAAAAAACAGTTATGTTAACAGATTTTAGAGTTCCTGATTTTATTACTACTAAAGTTTTAATGTATTTTTCACCTGCTAGCCTAACGGTTATCTTCATATTCATTTGTGTAGGAATTTTTATGCGTTACACAAAATATGGAAGAGAAATATATGCGATCGGTGGAGCAAGAAAAGAAGCACTCACTGCAGGTATACCTTTAAGACGCCCAATGATTATAGCCTTTGCCTTGTCAGGATTTTGTGCCGGTTTTGCTGGAACCGTAATTGGTTTGAAATCAGGGACGGCTCAAGGTTTAGGACTGCAATACCTTCTTTTAGCAGGAACTGTTGCAGCTTTTGTTGGAGGTGTGAGCATACTAGGAGGAAAGGGTGGTGTTTTAGGAGCAGCTATTGGAGCTTTAACAGTTAATTTTTTAAATACTGGTCTCGTATTTTATGCACTTCAGGTCCATTTCGTTCAATTATTCACATCAGTGCTTTTGGTTATAGTTATAGTTTTTCAAACTATGTCTAGGGTATTTGACTCTCGGCAAGCTAGGAAGAGTCTGCTTGCCACAATTGATGAACGAAAAACATCTTTGCTAGAAAAAAAGAGATCGGCTTTAGGTAGATAATATTCATTTTGAATATATTTGAAGTCAGTAATTCAAATACATATTATATAATAAACTCGGAGGGAATTTATGGATAAAGAGAGACTAAAAGGGAAAAATGTCCTAATTACTGGAGCTGCACAAGGTATGGGCGCTGCAGTAGGCGAGCACTTTGCTGCCCAAGGAGCCAAAATTTGTCTAACAGATGTAAACCTTGACGGTTGTAAAGAGGTTGAAGAGAGAATTAGGTCAGCTGGAGGTGAGGCTATTTCATGTAAAGTAGACGTGAGAAATCGTGAAGATCACATAGCTGCTGTAAAAGCAACAGTTGAAAATTTTGGTAGTCTTAATGTTTCTATAAATAATGCTGGAGTAAACAAACCACTCTTCTTCATGGATATAACTGAGGAAAATTATGATTTTATTATGGATATAAATGTTCGAGGAGCTCTTTTAGGTATGCAAGAACAAGCTCGGCAAATGATTAAACAAGGTAAACAAAAAGAACCATATAAAATTATTCATGTAGCTTCTATTTTATCCAGGGAAACTTTTGATGATGTTGTGGTTTATGGAATGAGCAAACATGCCATAGCTGCTTTAATAAAAGGTGGTGCAAAAAGTTTAGTTGAGCATGGCATTACCGTTAATGGATATGGCCCTGGCGTAGTAAGAACAGAGTTATGGGAGCAACTAGATAAAGATTTAGTTGCAATTGGAAAATTCGATAAACCCGGAGAGTCAATGGACTCAATTGCAGAGAATATGATTTTGATGAAGAGGTATTCCTATCCTGAAGACGTCGTGGGCACAGCATCATTTTTAGCGTCTAGTGAGTCTGATTACATGACAGGACAAATACTTATGATTGATGGAGGAATGGTAATTCAATAAATGAGCGAACCTTCAATCATAAAACCTGAAGATATAAATCCAAATTACGATTGGCATAGAAGAGTACCATCTCATGGAAGAACAAATGTAGATTATGAAGAGAGAATTAACTTTCCTAGACTTCACAAATATAGACTGGGAAGAGCTAGAGAGGCTCTAAAAAATTCAAAAGCCGGTTCACTCCTTTGTTTTGATAATAACAACATCAGATATCTCACAAGCACAGTTATTGGAGAGTGGTCAAGAGACAAAATATGTAGATATTCTCTATTAGCTCAAGACCATGATCCTGTGCTGTGGGATTTCGGTTCAGCTGCTAAACATCACCAATTATTTTCGCCTTGGCTTCCAAAAGAAAGTTGGAAGGCAGGGATGGTAGGCTTAAGGGGTACAGTTCATCCTGATGCAGGATTAATGAAAAATGCTGCAAAAGAAATAAAATCAATGTTAAATGAGAAGGGAGTAGCAAATGAACCCGTAGGTGTGGATCTTGTTGAACCAGCAATGATGTTTGCTCTTCAAGCAGAGGGTTTAGAGATAATTGATGGACAGCAAATTCTTCTTGAAGCCAGGGAAATAAAATCAAGAGATGAGCTAATGTTATTAAACCAGGCTGCATCGATGGTTGATGCAACTTATCATCAAATTTATGAGACAATGAAGCCTGGCGTTAGTGAAGCCCAAATAGTTGCTAATGCAAATAAGCTCTTATATGAACTTGGTTCAGATGATGTCGAGGCAATAAATGCTATTTCAGGTGAAAGATGTAATCCGCATCCACATAATTTTACAGATAGAATTTTTAGACCTGGTGATCAAGCTTTCTTCGACATACTTCAATCTTATATGGGCTACAGGACTTGTTATTACAGGACCTTCAACATTGGACGGGCATCAGACTCTCAAAATGATGCCTACAAGCAGTGTCGTGAGTGGCTAGACAAAGCTATTGAACTTGTAAAACCTGGAGTTTCTACAGATAAAATTGCATCAGTATGGCCGAAGGCTGAGGAATTTGGTTTTGCAAATGAAATGTCAGCATTCGCATTACAGTTTGGACATGGTTTAGGTTTGGCAATTCATGAAAGACCAATAATCAGCCGATTAGTTTCAATGGACTCACCTGATGAAATTAAAGAAGGAATGGTTTTTGCTCTTGAAACCTATTGTCCTGCAAAAGATGGTTATTCTGCTGCAAGAATTGAAGAAGAATTGATTGTTACTGATAAAGGATGCCAAGTAATTTCCTTGTTCCCTGCTGAAGATCTACCTATTGCTAATAAATATTAATGGTAGATAAATTAAATGACGATATAGGAGAAGAGAAAAGACTTCAATTATGGGAAATGATGCTAAAATTAAGGCTAGTCGAAAAAAAAGCATATGATCTTTTTCTTCAAAATCTTATTAAGGGCACTAGCCATTTAGCTCTTGGTCAGGAAGCTATTGCAGGTGCTTTCGGAGTCGCCTTGAAAAAGGGTGATTACACATTTTGCACATATCGTGGGCACGCACATACACTAGCAAGGGGATCTTCAATCGAAGGAGTCTTAGGAGAATTAATGGGTAGACAGTGTGGCTTGATGAAAGGTAAAGGAGGGTCCATGCATCTTACAGATGTAGATAAAGGAGTTATGGGTTCATATGCTATTATAGGTGCACATTTAACTATAGCCAATGGAACTGCTTTAGCGTCAAAATATAATAAAACAAATGAGGTGAGCGTTTGTTTTTTTGGAGACGGTACTACAAACATTGGAGCATTCCATGAAGCACTGAACATGGCAAAAATTTGGAATTTACCCATAGTGTTTGTTTGTGAAAATAATTTATATATGGAATATACACCAATTCATGAAGTTACTGCTGTTGAACATCCAGCTGCTGATAGAGCAGGCGCTTACGATTTAGACAAAATTATTGTGGACGGAAATGATGCTGATGAAATGCTAAGGACTGCAGAAAAAGCTATTTCAAAAGCGAGAGAGGGTAAAGGTCCAAGTCTAATTGAAGCCAAGACTTATCGACATAGTGGGCATTCAAGAGCTGACCCAGGTAAGTATAGACCTGATGAGGAAGTAAAAGATTGGATGGAAAACAAAGACCCAATAAAAAATTACAGATCAAAGTTATTAGATTTTAATATCAATGAAAAAATAATTTCTGAAATTGAGGAGAAAATTAAAGATCAAGTTGAAAAAGCAACTGAAATTTCCATGGCTTCTCCAATTCCAGAAATTAAAGAAATATATACTGATGTATGGGCTAATGGAGGTTCTGAGTGGCACAATTAACTTACAGAGCAAGTGTTTCACTCGCAATAGCTCAATCCATGAGAAAAGATCAAAAAGTTTTTTTTATAGGTGAGGACGTAGGTGCTGCAGGTGGAGTATTTAAAGCGACGGTAGGTCTTTTAGAGGAGTTTGGGAAAGAGAGAGTCATGGATGCACCAATTTCAGAACAAGCGATTTTAGGTGCAGCTATGGGCGCAGCAATGACAGGCTTAAGACCAATTGCAGAAATAATGTTTTCAGATTTTTTAGCTGTTTGTTGGGATATTGTGGCAAATCAAATTGCTAAAACTAGATATATGTCAGATGGCCAAATCAATATTCCATTGGTCATTAGGACTGCAAATGGTGGAGGATCAAAATTTGGAGCGCAACATTCTCAAAGTTTGGAAAATTGGTCTATGATGATACCAGGTTTAAAAGTAGTCGCACCAAGCTGCCCTAGTGATGTGTTGGGTTTGATGGATAGCGCTGTAAAGGACCCCGATCCTGTTATATTTTATGAACATAAATCACTTTATGCATTTAAAGAAGAAATTGAACAAACTGATTTATCCATTCCTATCGGGGAGGCTAATACGCTTCACGAGGGAAAAGATATTACTATTATTGGTCTAGCTTTAATGGCACAAAGAGCAAAAGATGCTGCATTAATTTTGAAAGACAAACATGATATCAATGCAAAGGTAATCGATCTGAGATCTCTAGTGCCCCTAGATTTACACACAATAAAAAAATCTGTAATCGAGACTGGTCATGTCATGACAGTAGAAGAAAATCCAAGACTTTGTGGATGGGGAGCAGAAATATCATCTTTAATTTCAGAACATTGTTTTAAAAATTTAAAAGGCCCTGTCACTAGAGTAACTACACCACACGTACCATTGCCAAGTGCCGACATACTCGAAGATAATACAATTCCCTCAGTGGAACTAATTGTAAATGAGGTTATAAAAAAACTAAAAGGAGAATAATTATGGAAATAATAATGCCGTCCCTTGGAGAAACTGTTGACGAGGGAAAAGTAGTAAAGTGGCTTAAAAAAGTCGGAGATGAAATAAAAGAGGGAGATATACTTTGTGAGGTTGAGACTGATAAGACAGCTGCCGAGATACCTTCAACTGTCAATGGAAAATTAACAGAGATAATTGCACAAGAGGGAGATACGATCCCTGTAGGTGGTAAAATTGCCACTGTAGAATAGTAATTAAAACTGTTATAAATATTTATGGAAATTAAAGACTCAAAATTTTATAGAGATAAGTGCTACATTAACGGTGAATGGGTTAATGCCGACTCGGGTGAGACAATATCTGTTAACAATCCAGCTAACTTGAAAGAGATTGGCACTGTCCCTAAGTGCGGAACATCTGAAACTAGAAATGCTATAGAAGCAGCAAATAATGCTTGGCCTGAATGGAAGGCAAAATCTGCACGTCAAAGATCAGAAATACTCAGAAAATGGTTTGATTTAATGATTGAAAATAAAGAAGAATTAGCTCAAATCATGACAGTTGAACAAGGAAAACCAATAAATGAGTCGCGAGGAGAAATAGGCTATGGAGCTTCTTTTGTAGAATGGTTCTCAGAAGAAGCCAAGAGGGTTTATGGAGACACAATTCCAGATCCCATGACCGATCGAAGAATTGTTGTTTTGAAGCAACCAGTTGGTGTAGTGGCGTCCATTACACCATGGAATTTTCCTAATGCTATGATTACAAGAAAATGTGCACCAGCTTTAGCTGTTGGGTGCCCAGTTGTAATTAAACCAGCAAGTCAAACTCCTTATTCTGCACTTGCACTAGCTGTTTTGGCTGAGGAGGCAGGCTTCCCAAAAGGTACTTTAAATGTAATTACAGGAAAGGCCTCTGAAATCGGAGAGGAATTAGCCACAAATCCAATTGTTAGAAAATTATCTTTTACAGGTTCAACAGAAATTGGAAAAATACTTTTACAGAAATGCTCTGGAACTGTAAAGAAAGTCTCAATGGAACTTGGTGGTCACGCACCCTTCATTGTATTTAATGACGCAAATATTGATGATGCAGTTGCCGGTGCAATCCAAAGCAAATTTAGAAATACAGGACAAACTTGTGTTTGTGCAAATAGAATTTATGTCCAAGAAAAAGTTCATGATGAGTTCTGTTCAAAATTTGTTGATGCTGTTTCTAAAATAAAAGTAGGAGATGGTTTAAATGAGGAAAATGCCTCTGGGCCCATGATTGATGAGCACTCTTTAAGTAAAGTAGAGGAGCATGTCCAAGATGCATTACAATATGGGGCAAAAGTTGCAATTGGTGGATCTAAGCATTCTTTGGGAATGAACTTTTATCAGCCTACAATCCTAACTGAAGTCGCACCAGAAGCGAAAATTACAACTGAAGAAACATTTGGACCAGTGGCTCCAATTTACAAATTTAAAGATGAAAAAGAAGTAATTAAACTTGCAAATAACTCACCATATGGACTTGCATCCTATTTTTATTCCAGAGATATCGGAAGAATATGGAGAGTTGCTGAGGCACTTGAATACGGTATGGTTGGAGTCAATACTGGATTAACTTCAAAAGCAGAGGCACCATTTGGAGGAATAAAAGAGTCTGGTCTTGGCAGAGAAGGCTCAAAGTATGGAATTGATGATTTTATTGAAATAAAATACATCAATATGTGCGGCCTAGACAAATAATTCATATTTATGAACAAAGTCTTTAATGTTGGCTTAATAGGATGTGGTCATATTTCTGAAACATATTTTAGAGGACATGATTATTTTAATAATTTTCGCATAATTAAATGTGCTGATATTAATCATGAAAATTCTAAAAAATGTGCCGAAACTTATAATATAAACTCTTGTTCCGTTGATGAAATATTAAATGATAGTGAAGTCGATATTATTTTAAATTTAACTATTCCAAAGGCTCATTACGAGGTAGCAAAAAATTCGCTGGAGAGCGGTAAACATGTTTATAGTGAGAAACCAATGGCTGTAAATTTTTTAGATGGTGAAAATCTCTTAAAATTATCTAAAAGTAAAAACTTATACATTGGCAATGCTCCTGATACTTTTTTAGGTGGTGGAATTCAAAAATCTATTGAATTAATAAACGATAATAAAATTGGAAATGTTCGACTTGGAAATGCTATTTTTGCTTATCCAGGAGTTCAATCTTATCATCCCAATCCTGAACCGTGGTTTGCAAATAATGAAGGTGGCCCAGTTATAGATATGGGACCATACTATTTAACAGCTTTAGTAAATTTACTTGGCCCTGCTAAAAGTGTTCATGGTATTTCTACCAAAGTTTTCGATAAAAGAGTGATAGGCATAGGTCCAAAAAAAGATCAGGAGTTTGATGTGGAATGTCAAACTAGCTATTTAGTTAATTTAGAATTTCATAATGGGGCTCTAATTCAAATAACTTTATCGTTTGATGTTGTAGCTCACCAACGTAATCACATAGAGCTTTACGGCGATAAAGGTTCTATGATTGTGCCTGATCCAAATATGTTTGGAGGTTCAGTATACACAAGCACTGATGATAGTGGTGTTTGGCAAGAGCACAAAACTGATGATATGCCCCTTGGTAAAATTAATATTACATCTCATAGCGGTAGGGCTAATGAGTCGCCAACTAATGCGAACTACCGAGGTATCGGATTAGCTGAAATGGCATACTGTATTGATAATGAACTTGGACACAGATGTAGCGGAGAATTATCGTTACACGTTTTGGATATTATTCAATCTACAATGAAGGCAGCAGACACCAAAACACCCCAAGAGATAAAGACTACTGTTAAAAAGGCAGATTATTTTTCACTAGAGGAAATACAAAAAATTCTTAAGTAATTACAATAATTCCTCTAGACTTAATTTTCATTAAATGAAATTTGATAATACAAAAAAAATTCTTGTAATAGGGAGAGCCGGATTAGATATTT
>CABYRL010000002.1 GCA_902521465.1 uncultured Alphaproteobacteria bacterium
CTGTCTATTACGGCGCTATGTATGGAGGTGCCATAAGTTCCGTTATGCTAGGTATACCTGGAGCTTCTACTGCAGTAGCTACAGTTTTTGATGGAAGACCCTTAGCTGTTAAGGGAGAAGCTATGACAGCTTTAACTGCAGCAGCAGTAGGTTCCTTCGTTGGTGGAACTGTATCTGTTATTTTATTTACTTTATTTGCACCACCTCTGGCTGAGGTAGCACTAAGATTTAATGCGCCTGAAACCTTTGCATTAATGGTAATGGCCTTTGCAACATTTGTAGGCTTAGGTGGAGATGACGTTCCAAAAACTATTTTTTCTATATTAATTGGATTAGCTTTATCAACTATAGGCTTAGATCTAATTACAGGAAAGCCAAGATTAATTTTCTTTAATATCCCTGGATTTCTTCATGGAATTAATTTCCTTGTACTTGCTATCGGAATTTATGGAATTGGAGAGATGCTTTGGACCCTTGAAGAAACAAAAGGTAAAGTTCAAATGTCAAAATTATCAGTCAACATGAAGGAAGTTGGAAGAGCATTTGGCGCTCTTAAAAAAACTATTATGGCAATGAACATTGGTTCTTTTCTAGGTTTCTTTGTAGGAATACTCCCTGCGGCAGGTGCCACACCGGCATCACTTATGTCATATGGAATTACAAAACAATTATCAAAAAATTCAAAAGAATTTGGTTCAGGTGTTCCTGCTGGAGTTGTTGCTCCGGAATGTGCAAATAATTCTGCTAGTACTGGAAGTATGCTCCCTATGTTAACATTAGGTATTCCAGGATCACCTACGACTGCTATTTTACTTGGTGGCATGATTTTATGGGGACTTACACCAGGTCCTCTTTTATTCACTCAAGAACCCGAGTTTGTTTGGGGCTTAATTGGTAGTCTTTACATTGCTAACTTCTTTACACTAGTTTTAAATATTGCGTTAATTCCAGCTTTTTTAATGGTATTACGGATACCATTTGCCATCTTGGCTCCAGTTATTTTTGTTCTTTGTGTAACAGGCGGTTATGCACCTACACAAAGCCTTCACGACGTATGGTTAATGTTGCTATTCGGTTTTGCCGGATACATTTTGAGAAAATTAGATTACCCTGTGGCACCAGCTGTTTTATCTATTGTTCTTGGTCCATTAGCTGAAAAAGCTTTAAGACAGTCTCTAATTTTATCTGATGGTAGTATGGGGATATTTTTTGATATGGCAGAAAAACCTATTGCTGCAATCATAATGTATATTGCAATTGTGCTTTTAATTATGCCAGCATTTGGCCCTCTTTACAGAAAATTTTTTAAAAAAGCACAGACTACGTAAATGATCCAAAAAATAGGACCGGTAAACCTAAAAGGTAAGGTATACGATTCACTAAAAAAATATATTTTGTCACTTAATATATATTTAAAACAAAGTGATTTTCATCTAGATGAAAGGCAATTATCTGAAAAGCTAGGAGTTAGTAGGACACCTATTCGAGAAGCTGTTGCTAAATTAGAGCAAGAGGGAATTGTTAAAACAGTTCCAAGAAGAGGCGTATTTGTGCACAGAAAATCAAAAAAAGAATTGATTGATATTGTAACTGTATGGGCAGGTCTAGAGGGTTATGCAGCTCATTTAATTATTGCTAATTCAACTAAAGATGAGATTGAAAGTTTAAATAAGTATTGTCATTACTCAAAAGAGAATGTTTTGTCTGAACTTGATAACTACTCAAATGATAATATTAAATTTCATAATCAAATTATGAAATTAACTAAAGTAAAATTAATGGGAGAAATTTTAGAGTCACAGTTAATTCATTTACAATACTTGAGGAAAAAATTTGTAATAGAGTCACATAGAGCTGTCAAATCTATTGATGAACACAATGACATTGTTAGATCTCTTGTCGCAGGCCAGGGATCAAAAGCAGAAAAACTTCTTAAAAATCACGCACTTACTTTAGTTGATAAGATACAAGAAAGCATTAATTCATAAGGCAAAATTCTTTGCAAGACCTCTAAATCTGGTATACATTATACCACCAGAGAGAGGTTAAAAATGTCTACAGGATCGAACGAACAAATGATAACTGGCGGGGAGCTGGTTGCTAAAGCCCTTAAAGCAGAGGGAGTTGAGGTTATTTACACTTTATGTGGGGGACACATTATTGATATTTACAATGGATGTCTAAACGAAGGAATTAAAATTATTGACGTTCGTCATGAAGAAGTTGCCTCTCATGCAGCTGATGGTTATGCAAGAATGACAGGTAAACCTGGGTGTGCAGTTGTAACCGCTGGACCAGGCACGACACATGCATTAACAGGAGTAGCAAATGCTTTTAGAGCTGAAATCCCAATGCTTTTAATAGGAGGACAAAGTTCACTCACACAACATAAAATGGGATCTTTACAAGATTTACCTCACGTAGACATGATGCAACCAATTACAAAATTTGCAGCAACTGTAATGTCAACCGAGAGATGTGCAGACATGGTATCAATGGCTTTTAGGGAAACCAGAAATGGATCTTTTGGTCCATCATTTTTAGAAATTCCAAGAGACATACTTGACTCTTCAATTCCAATGAGCAAAGCCGTCTTACCAGAAGCTGGAAAATATAGTGCTTCATCAAAAACATTAGCAGACCCAGTAGATGTACAAAAAGCTGCTGATATTATTTCTAATGCAGAGAGACCATGCATACTTTTAGGTCAACAGGTTTGGACTTGCCAATCTACGAAAGATGCAATCGACTTTGTTAAAAATATGAATATCCCAGCTTATTTAAATGGTGCTGCAAGAGGTTCAATGCCTCCTGGAGACCCACATCACTTTCACAGAACAAGAAGAAATGCCTTTACCAAGTCAGATTGTATTATAATTGTTGGAACACCTTTTGATTTTAGAATGGGTTACGGTAAAAGATTAAATCCTAACGCAACTGTTATTCAAATTGATATGGACTATAGAACTGTTGGAAAAAATAGAGATATATCACTTGGTTTAGTTGGACATATAGGAACAACTCTAAAGGCTATCTCTGAAGCAGGAACAAAAAAAGATCGATCAGATTGGTTTAATGAACTTCGATCTGGAGAAGAGGCAGCTTTAGAAAAATTGATGCCTACATTTACAACAGATAAATCTCCTATTAGTCCTTATAGAGTAGCTTGGGAACTCAACCAGTTTTTAAATGATGATACTATATACATAGGTGATGGAGGAGACGTTGTAACCATAAGTGCTCAAGCAGTTCAACCTAGAATGCCTGGTGCTTGGATGGACCCAGGGCCCCTTGGAACTTTAGGTGTCGGAGTACCATACGCGCTTGCAGCCAAATTAGCTGCACCTGAAAAAGAAATTCTTTTATATTGTGGTGATGGTGCTTTTTCGATGACCGGAATGGACTTCGAGGCTTTTGTCAGACACAAAGCACCTGTTTTAACAGTTATTGGTAATAACTCTGCTCAAAACCAGATCAGATTTGGTCAAATTATGAAGTATGGTGAAGATAAAGGAAATGTTGGAAACATCTTGGGTGATGTTAACTTTGATGAGTTTGCAAAAATCTTTGGTGGTCATGGCGAAGCTGTTAGAGAAGCAAAAGAAATCCAACCTGCCCTTCAAAGAGCTAGAGAAGCCGTAAAGTCAGGTATACCTGCAATCGTAAATATTTGGGTGGATAAAGAAGAATTTGCTCCTGGTACAAAAAACCAGACTATGTACAAATAAACTTTAGGAGGAAACTATGGAAGCTTTAAAAGGTGTCAAAATATTAGACATGACACATGTCCAGTCCGGACCAACTTGCACACAATTACTAGCTTGGTTTGGTGCAGATGTCGTAAAAGTTGAAAGACCAGGAGTGGGTGATGCTACAAGAGGTCAGCTAAGAGACGTTCCTGATGCAGACAGTTTGTACTTTACAATGCTAAACTCAAATAAAAGAAGCATAACATTAAACCCAAAGAAACCAGAGGGTTCAAAAATATTTACTAAGTTAATCCAAGAGTGTGATGTCATGGTAGAAAATTTTGCTCCTGGTGCTTTAGATAGAATGGGCTTTTCATGGGAAAAAATTCAAGAAATAAATCCAAGAATGATTTATGCGTCTGTTAAAGGTTTTGGTCCTGGCAAATATGAAGATTGTAAAGTTTATGAGAATGTTGCTCAGTGCGCAGGTGGATCTGCTTCAACTACAGGTATGCTTGGAGAAGTTCCTTTAGTCACCGGTGCACAAATAGGAGATAGTGGAACAGGACTACACTTAGCATTGGGTATAGTTACTGCTTTATTCCATAGAGAAAAGTCAGGAAAGGGACAAAGAGTATCTGCCGCAATGCAAGATGGAGTTTTAAATCTTTGCAGAGTTAAACTTCGTGACCAACAGAGACTTTCAAGAGGGCCTTTAAAAGAATACTCTCAATTTGGAGAGGACATTCCTTTTGGTGACTCTACGCCTCGCGCAGGTAACGACTCAGGTGGTGGTCAGCCAGGAAGAATTCTCAAATGTAAAGGTTGGGAAAAGGATCCTAACGCATATACATATTTTATTACCCAGGCGGCTGTTTGGGAAAAAGTATGTGATGTTATTGGTAAACCCGAATGGAAAGAGGATGAAAATTACTCAACTCCTGCTAAAAGACTACCAAGGTTAAACGAAATATTTGATACAATTGAGTCATGGACAATGACCAAGACTAAATTTGAGGTTATGGATATATGTAACCCTTTAGATATACCAGTTGGTCCAATATTATCTCTAAAAGAATTAGCTGAAGATCAAGGCCTGAGAGACACTAATACTATAGTCGAAGTCGATCACCCTGAACGAGGGAAATATTTGACTGTTGGTAATCCAATTAAGTTATCTGACTCCCCAGCAAAAGTTGAAAGATCTCCACTTCTCGGAGAGCATACTGATGAGATATTAAAAGAATTTTGTCAGATGAGTGACGATGAAATTAAAGCTGTAAGAGAGGCCGGAGCAGTATAAGATATATTTTAATTTAAGGAGCAATAATGAAAATAATTTTAATGGGGCAACAGGCATTTGGAAAAAGTGCTTTAGAAAAATTTCATACAGAAACAGACCATGAAGTAGTAGCGGTATATTGTGCACCTGACAAAGAGGGTAAACCAGTCGATCCTGTTAAAGAATACGCTCAAAGTGTTAGTTTGCCTGTTTACCAACCCTCAAATTTTAAAGACCAAGAGGTACTAGACCAAATTAAGTCTCATGGTGCGGATTTATGTGTCATGGCTTATGTAATAATTTTTGTGCCTGAAGGAGCGAGAGATATTCCCACTCATGGATCTATTTGTTTTCACCCCTCACTACTCCCACTCCATAGAGGACCAAGTTCAATAAACTGGCCTATAATTGGTGGCTCCACAAAAACAGGTCTTTCAATTTTTTATCCAAATGATGGGCTAGATGAGGGTGAAATATTACTTCAAAAAGAAGTTGATATTGGTCCTGATGATACTTTAGGAGATGTTTACTTTAAAAAGATATTTCCATTAGGTCTTGAAGCTTGTGTTGAAGCTGCAAATTTAATTGAGTCTGGTAATGCACCAAAGACACCCCAAGATGACTCTAAAGCAACATATGAGTCTTGGTGTAAAAAAAGTGATGCAAGAATTGATTGGAAAAAACCCGGAAACGAAATTTATAATTTAATAAGGGGTTGCAACCCTCAGCCTGGTGCATGGGCTGAATTCATGGGTGATGAGTATGTCTTTTATGATACTAAGTTTATTGACGAGCAAAGTGCTGAGCATTTTCCAGGTCAAATCATATCAATTAATGCTGAAAACGTCAGAATCGCAGTTAAAGGTGGATTTATTGAGGTATCAAGATTTAAATCAGACCAAGGTAAATTATTTGTTAAAGACATGAATACAGCAGTATTTACAGAGGGTGATTTATTCTCATAATAGCTTTTAGTGGCTAAACTTAATAAAGATTCACTTAAGATCTTATCATTTATAACTTATTTCATAATACTTTTTGTATTCTGGTTTATTTTATCTGGTTACCTTAAATCGCTTTTACTTTTTTTTGGACTAGTCAGTGTTCTTTTTGTTTTTTGGATGTCTTATAGAGCTAAAGCTCTCGAGGAAGACTCTCTTCCTTTAAAAATTATTCTTAGATTACCATTTTATTGGATTTGGTTATTTAAAGAAATTTTTAAATCTGGAATTACGACAACAGCTTTAATATGGAATGGTAAATACTCTCCACAACTAATAAGTGTTAAAGCATCTCAGAAGAATAGAACAGGTATTGCAAACTATGCAAACGCTATAACTCTTACTCCGGGTACAGTAACAATAGAAGTAGATAAAAAAACATTTCTAGTTCACGCATTAAGTAAGAAGCTATCCGAAGACTTGCAAACAGATGATATGAACAAAGTAATAACGGATTTAGATAAATGATTTTTTTTGCAACATTAATTGTTCTGGGTGTCTCTGTAGCATTATGTTTAGTTCGAGCAATCAAAGGACCAACTCCTTTTGATAGAATATTATCTATATCAAGTATTGGAACTATTATAGCCATAGGTATCAGTGTTCATGGTTTTGCATTCGATAGACCTGATTTTGTCGATATTTCTTTGATGTATATACTTTTGAATTTTTTAGGCACCATTGCAATACTTAGGTATTACAAAATAAAAAGAAAAAAAAGTAATGTCGTATAATTATATCGAGTTAATTTCTTTAGTCTTATTAGCTATTGGCTGCTTCTTCATTTTATCTGGAAGTCTAGGCCTTATAAAGTTACCCGATGTATTTAGTCGAATTCATGCTGCTGGTTTAATTGATACTCTAGGATCAGGTTTTATAGTCTTAGCTTTGATAGTTTATTCAGGTTTTAGTTTATTAAGTCTTAAACTTTTATTAATACCGTTATTTTTAATATTTACTAGCCCTGTAACAGGCCATGCAATAGCTTTATTTGCACATGAGTCGGGTTATAAACCAAAGGGAAAAAATAAAAAATGAACTTTTTATTAATTAATTTTTTCTTAATTTCGCTTCTATTGGTAACAACCTTTTTTATTTTTAAAACCACGTCATTAATAAGTGTTGTTGCACTCACAGGCGCTTTTACTTTGTTATGCTCAGCTATATATGTGAATTTAGATGCGGTTGATGTAGCATTTACTGAAGCTGCAGTTGGTTCTGGTATATCAACAATTTTAATGGTAATGGCTGCTGCAAAATTACCAGAAGGAAAAAAAAATAAATTAATAAACTTATTTCCGAGCATTATTCTTGCAGTAGCGATATCACTTATATTGATTATTATAATTGCAAACCTCCCTTTATTAGGAGATCCTAATGCACCAATACATCTTCATGTCGTTCCAGAGTACTTAAAGGAAAGTAAAGATTTTTTTCATATACCTAATGTTGTTACTAATATTTTAGCAAGTTATAGAGGTTTCGATACTTTGGGAGAAACAATAGTAATATTTACCGCAGGCTTAGGTGTCATTGCTTTATTAACTAGCAACACTCTTAATCGTAAAACTAATTTTAAAAAAAATAAAAAAAATGAGAGATAAAATTTCATCTAGTCCAGTATTAAGCGTTGTTAGCAAAATTCTTTTTGCACCGATTATTATATTTGGGCTTTACGTTCAATTTCATGGTGACTACGGACCAGGTGGTGGATTTCAGGCTGGAGTAATAGTAGCGGCAGCATTTATATTGTATTCAATGATATTTGGGCTTTCAAAAGGAGAAACTTTAGTTCCAATAATGATCAATCGATATTTAATGTGCATAGGTGTTTTGTTATATGCAGGTGTCGGAATAGTTTCAATATTTCTTGATGGGATGTATTTAGACTACAATGTTTTGTCATCAGACCCATCAACTGGTCAACATATTGGTATTATATTAGTTGAGTTAGGAGTAGGCATTACAGTTGCAACTGTAATGATTGCTTTGTATCACTCTTTTGCTTCCTTTGGGGAAATTAATGAGTAATTTTATTTATTTTTGGAACCATTTTGCCTTTATTTTACTTATGGTTGGCGGATTATTTATAATCATCACAAGTCAAAACTATTTAAAAAAAGTAGTTGGCTTAGCAATTTTTCAAACTGCAGTTTTTGTATTTTTTGTATCACTCGCAAAAGTTTTAGATGGAACCGCCCCTATATTAACAAAAATGGCAAATGCCTATTCAAATCCATTGCCACACGTCTTAATACTGACCGCTATCGTCGTTGGAGTGGCTACTTCAGCGCTTGGATTGGCTTTAGTATTACAAATTTACAAGAACTACGAAACAATTGAAGAAAAAGAAATAGAGTCTTTGGAGCTAAAGTCAGATAAATAAATGTTTGATATATTTTTAGACGATGCTCCTGCATTGGTAGTTGTTTTACCTCTACTTATTTCTGCAATTATTGCATTTATGCCTTCAAAAATATGGCCTTGGATAATTTCAATCATCACTTTGTTGTTACATTTATTTTTATCTTTACATCTTCTTAAAGAAATTTCTGTTTCTGGTTTAATTATATATGAGTTTGGAAATTGGGAACCACCATGGGGTATTTCTTTTAAAATAGATGGGGTGAATATTGGACTTCAATTGTTATTTTCAATTTTTGTTTTGGTATCAACATTATACTCAAGAAAAATCTTCTTGAATGAAATTGACTATAGGGACTCTGGAAAGGCCTATTCTTTGTGGTTATTGGCAGTTGGAAGCCTGAACGGGATTATTTTAACTAATGATATTTTCAATTTATTTGTCTTTTTAGAAATATCTGCATTAGCTTCTATTTCTTTAATTGCCTTAGGTGCTGGACAAAATAGAAAAGCATTACTCGCAGCTTTTAATTATCTAATTATCGGGGCGATCGGGGCTACATTTTATGTAATTGGGGTTGGCTTTGCCTACGCTATGACAGGTACGTTGAACATGAATGATCTTGTAATTCAACTGACCCAATATTCCGATGGTCAGTTAGCTATCTTCGCAGGTATGTCATTCATGCTTATAGGTCTTATGGTAAAGGCTGCAATTTTTCCTGTCCATATTTGGTTACCACCTGCATATAGTTATGCTCCATCAGCTGTCTCAACACTTTTGGCTGCTTTAGCGACAAAAACAATTCTTTATTTTTTTGTGAGACTTTTGTACGAAGTATTCATAATTTATCCGAGCTATTTAAGTTTGTTTTTAGATTTTGTTTTATATCCTCTATCTTTACTTGCTATATTCATTGGAACTGTAATAGCCATCTATCAAGATGATATCAAAAAACTTTTGGCATTTTCCTCAATTGCGCAAATTGGTTACATCACACTGGCTTTTAGCCTCAAAGACCACAGTGGAGTAGCTTCGGGCTTTGTGCATATATTTAATCATGCTTTGATCAAAGGTGGATTATTTATGGCTGTTGGTTACTTCGCTATTCTTTATAAGGATCGAGTAACCCTAAACAGTTTAAAAGGTTTTGGCTATAAATACCCCATAACTTCATTTGCTTTATTAATTTGTGGATTATCTTTAATTGGATTACCTCTAACAAATGGCTTCATTTCAAAATTATATTTATTTCAAGCTCTTTATACAAACCAGATGTATTTTTCAATTGCTTTAGTTGCGGTAAGCTCCGCATTAGCTGTTGTATATTTTTGGAAAATAGTGGAGCAGATGTGGTTTTCAGAAATTAAATTTAAATCTGAAAAAGAAGATGCTTATATTTATTTACCAATATGGATAGTTACAATTTCAATCATTGTTTTTGGGATATATTCAACACCAATAATTGAATTTTCTAACTTGTCCGCAGACTATTTAATATCAGGTTATCAAAATTGAGTAATTCGTTTTTAATTATACTAGGTATTATCACCCCACTTTTTGCAGCATTATTTTCTTATGTCTGTAGATATAATAATAACTTAAGAGACTCTTTTGGTATAATTGGAGGTCTCATAACCTTTGTAATCAGTTTAAAAATTTTTCATGGAATACAAAATAATGAGGTATATCAAATAACTTTTTTTACACTTTTTGATGGGGTAGATTTTGCTTTTAAAGTATCAGCTCTTGGATCTATTTTTAGTTTAGTGGCATCTTCATTATGGATACTGGCATCTATCTACACTATTGGTTATATGAGGGGTGCTGGTGAAAAAAATCAAACAAGATTTGTAATTTTTTATTCAATCGCAATCCATGCTGCATTGGCAATAGCTTGGTCTGGAAATCTTCTAGTCTTATTTATTTTTTATGAAATATTAACTTTTTCAACTTTCCCTTTAGTTGGACATAAGCAAAACACTGAATCGCAATCTGCAGGAAGGCTCTATTTGTCGATTTTAGTGGGTACCTCTTTAATATTTTTCTTACCAGCTATATTTTGGATTTGGCTTAAAACAGGGACTTTAGATTTTCAAGATGGGGGAATACTTATGAATAAATTCCCAGCAGAGTACCTATCTTTTCTAATAGCTATGCTTGTGTTTGGTATAGGTAAAGCAGCAATTATGCCTATTCATCGTTGGTTGCCTGCTGCAATGGTGGCGCCAACTCCAGTTTCTGCATTACTCCACGCCGTTGCTGTAGTAAAAGCTGGTGTATTTAGCTTTCTCGTGGTCGTTGTTTATATTGTTGGCCCAGACTTTTTACTTCAAACAAAAAGCTCTGACTGGTTAGTCTGGTTAGCATGTTTCACTATAATGGCTTCTAGTATCATAGCGATAACAAAAGATGACTTAAAAGCGAGATTAGCTTATTCTACTATAAGTCAACTTTCCTATATTATTTTGGGAGCAGCTTTGGCTTCATCTTTAGCTCTAAAAGGAGCATCTTTTCATATTATTACTCATGCTTTAGGTAAAATAACTCTATTCTTCTGTGCAGGTGCTATTTATGTAACTGCCCATATTAAAAAGGTAAGTGACCTAAAAGGTATGGGCTACAAATTACCGTTAATATTTTTTGCTTACACTTTAGGGGCTCTATCTATCATTGGGGTTCCTCCCTTTATTGGTTCTTGGAGTAAATTTTATTTAATCATGGGCTCTATTGAGAGAGAATTTATAATCGTTGCAATAATCTTAGGTATTTCCTCATTGCTAAATATTTATTATTTATTACAGCCTGTAGTAATAGGCTTCACCCAAAACTCTAAGAAAGAAATAAAATTAATTAAAGCCCCTTTAACTGTTTGGCCACCATTAATTACAGGTTTAGGCTGTTTAGTTTTCTTTTTTTATGCAAACTATTTTTTGAATAATATTAGTGGAGTAATAGTGAATTAAATGAAAAAAAATGATTTAAAGAGAATGGGTAAAAGCTTTACAAAGTACATACTTATAATCGGAGCACTTTTAATTCTTTTAGACTTTACTTTTCACAGACATGAATACTTTTCCTTTGCCGAGATATATGGCTTCCCAGCATTTTTCGGTTTTGTAAGTTTTGTTTTTATAGTCATGTTAGGAAAGTGGCTTAGGAAATTCTTAATGAGGAAGGAGGATTATTATGATCAGTAATTTTATTCCGGGTTTAATTATGATAATTACTTCATTCTTATTGCCAACCATTCCTCAATACTTTAGACATCCTGCGATGTTATTATCGGTGGGTTTATCAGCTTTATCTTTATTTAATGGTTATGGAACTTTTTTAGAGTGGGACATACTTGGTTTAAATTTAATATTATATCAATCAGACAGTTTAACTCTTCCATTTGCTATTATTTTTCATATTGCAGCTATACTTGTAATAATTTTTAGCTGGCACAGTAAAAATTTAATGGAGCACATGGCGACACTAGCTTATGCAGGCTCTGCTATTGGTGCTCTCCACGCAGGAGATTTTTTTAGTTTATTTATTTGGTGGGAAGCAACAGCTCTTACTTCAGTCTTTATAGTTTTTGCTGGAAATACAAATGCAGCAAAAGATGCAGCTATGAGATATTTGATCATTCAAGTTTCTTCAGGTGTATTACTTTTAATTGGCGCATGTTTAATGCTATATCAAACAGGAAACTATAATTTAGCTGTTCTAGATTTAAAAACAAATTTCGGAATTTTTATATTTATTGCTTTTGGAATTAAGGCTGCATTTCCTCTTTTAAATGGTTGGCTACAAGACTCTTACCCTGAGTCTTCGGTTACTGGCACAGTGGCACTTTCTGCTTTTACAACAAAATTGGCAATTTATGCTTTAGCTAGAACTTTTCCAGGCACTGACTCACTGATTTGGATAGGTGCAATAATGACAGCTTTTCCTGTATTTTTTGCAGTCATAGAAAATGATTTAAGAAGAGTTTTGTCATTTAGTCTTAATAACCAATTAGGCTTTATGGTTGTTGGTATTGGTATTGGGACAGAACTTTCTCTTAATGGAACGGTAGCGCATGCGTTCGTTCATATAATTTATAAAGCCCTTTTGTTTATGAGTATGGGTGCTGTTTTATACAGAGCTGGAACAACAAAAGCTTCTGAATTAGGTGGCCTTTACAAATATATGCCATTCACAACAATATTTTGCATTATAGGGGCCATGTCTATTTCTGCATTTCCGTTGTTCAGCGGATTTGTCGCTAAATCTTTGATAATGTCCTCGCTTGGAGGTATGGGAATGGTTTTAATTTACTTTATTTTATTCTTTGCTTCCGCAGGTGTTTTGGAGCACTCAGGGATAAAGATTCCTTACTTTGCTTTTTTTGCACACGAGAGGAAAAATAAAGTTAAAGAGGCTCCAATTAATATGCTCATAGCAATGGGTATCGCTGCTTTTTTATGTATTGCTATAGGTGTATTCCCAAAATATTTGTATCAAATACTCCCATACACAGTAGACTATCAGCCTTATACTTTAGACCATGTAATAAGTCAGCTACAACTTTTAGTTTTTGCAATTATTGCATTTTTATTTTTAGTTAAATTTAAACTTTATCCCTCCGAGATTAGATCAACTGTTTTAAATTCTGATTGGTTTTACAGAAAAATGTTACCTGGTATTGGTAAACCCTTATTTAAAAAAATAGGTATATTAACAGAAAGTTTATATAAAAATTTAGGTTTATCTTTTAAACAAGTATTAAGTAAATCTTATAAATTTAGTAATTTATCCTACATTAAAGTTACAACACCTAGTTTTGCAGGCACAATTCTAATATCAATTTTATTTATAATGCTAGTTATCGTTTTGGTGTGATTATTTTTTTATTTTTGCAGACTCTAGTTTAATAGCTTCTTGGATAAAAATTTGCCAAATTCTAACAATTATTTCAGCGTCAATTTTATTTTTTTTTGCTTTTGATTGAACAGACTTTAAAATATGAGTAATTCTTTCGTGATCAATTATTTCTTCTCTATTTTCCTTTAATTTAGTGACTTTGTGTATTTCTTTAAATCTATCACCAATCAGCTCAATAATCTTGTTATCAATATTATCAATTTTCTTTCTTACTTTTTTAAGCTCTTCAATGTTATTTTTTTTAGTCATTTTTTTCAATATTGCTGTACAGTAAATTTATATGAAATTAAAAAATTCTAAACATAAAGTTGCTGTATTTTGTGGATCTATGTTTGGATCAAATAAAAATTTTAAAGATTTAGCTATAACAGTTACAAAATATCTAGCACAAAATGATTATGACATTGTTTATGGAGGGGGAGAAAATGGATTAATGGGTGTTGTAGCTAAGACTGCATTAAAATATAACGCTCATGTAACTGGTATTATCCCATCTTTTCTAGATAAGCGTGAGAAAATTCACACAAAAATTAACAAAATTCATGTTACGAAAACAATGGAGCAAAGAAAAAAAAAGTTTCTACAACTGTCAGATAGTTTTATCGCTTTACCCGGAGGCGGGGGCACAATAGAAGAAATTAGTTTAGTAATCAGCGCTCTTCAATTGGGTGTTATAAAAGGTAAAAAATGTATTTTGTTTAATTATAATAATTATTGGTCTGATATAATTAATCAATATAAGAAAGTAATGAACTCCAAATTTGCTTATAAGAACTTTAAAGATTTATTTTCAGTTTGTAATAATCTAAAAGAATTTAAAGAATTATATTAATTTTTTCTTAAATAACTTAGCCAATTTTTTAATTCTTTGTGTCTTAACGTATCTTTTAACAAAGATTGACTATAGCTCTTTATATTAGGTCTTTTAAAGTCTTTAATTAAGCTTTGTATTTGATTTTTACTAAACAGTTTTTCTTTGAGTAAAATATTTTTTCTTGCATTTAAAATTTGTCCTGTGTATTTAAAATTAAATTCAGGATGATATTGGGTACCCCAAAATTTATTGCTTACAAGAGACTGAATTGAGTAATGATTGTCTGAAAGAACATGAGAGCTATTTGGCTTTTGGGATATATGGTCAATATGAGAAGCAAAAGCATCAAATATCAAGGGCTTATCTTTATACATTGGATGATGCACACCATATTTATTAATACTTATATTATAGGCTATACCAATTTCTCTACCTTTAGGATTTTTTTTAACTGTGCCACCATTTGCAACAGTAAAAAGTTGCATACCCCAACAACTACCAAACATATTTACCTTTAACTTTGATAACTTTTTCATGAGAGAAATTTGGTTTTTAATTTCTCTTGTATTATCATAAATATTAAGACTTGAACCTGTCCATACAATGCCAGTAAATGATTTGATGAAACTTTCATCATAATTTTCATCTAAGTTCATAGAAGGATAAATGAATGTAGTTTTTATTTTTGAATTAATTATTTTTAATTGGTCTCTATAAAACTCACATATTGGTTGTAATCCATATCTAGCTAGTTTACCCCATCCGTTTTTGTCATATCCATTAACTATTAGTAAATTCATTCATATTTAATATATTTAGATTAACCACATGTCAGCATTTATCTACAAGTCTTTGTCTGTCCTTTTTTTTGTTTTAATGAGTGTATGTATAAAAGCAACAGGCGACAACTTACCATTATTTGAGGTAGTTTTTTTCAGAAATCTATTTGCTCTTATTCCATTGATAGTTGTCATTTATTATTTAAATCTAAAAATATCCTCTATTAACAATTATAAACTTCATTTTTTTAGAGGTTTAGTAGGAATTTCAGCAATGAGTCTTTTCTTCATATCTCTTAGATATGTTCCGCTGATCGAAATGCAAACAATCAGTTTTTCATCTGTTTTTTTTATATCTATATTATCAATTTTTTTTCTGGGTGAAAAAATTGGATATAGGAGGGTAATTGCAATTATTATTGGTTTTATAGGAGTAGTAATTATTTTGAAACCAGACGTGAATTTATTAAACAACTATTCTGTTTTACCACTTTTAGCTAGTATATTTTTGTCAATGGCAGTGATAATTCTAAAAAAAATATTAATAACTAATAATAATATTTTAACGGTATGGGTCTTTACTTTATTTGGAACAGTTTCAAGTTTATTTTTCTATAGTGATGATTGGATATGGCCAAATAATTTAGACTTAATTTTTCTAATTGCTTCGGGTTTTTTAGGGTTTACTGCTCAATTTTGTCTTACAAAATCTTTTCAATTAGCAGAAGCCTCTGTTCTTGCTCCTTTAGACTTCACTTCTGTTGTTTGGGCATTTGTCATCGGTTATATTTTTTTTGGTGAGTTTCTCTCGAAAGAGGTGCTACTAGGAGGTCCATTAATTTTACTTTCAGTCGGATATATTTTTTATCGTGAAACTGTCCTTCGAAAAAAAATAGTCCTTGGAAGCAATAAGCAATTTTAGAAATTTTTAGACAGATTTAAAATTTTTTGATATTTAATCTTGATGGAATATTTGCACACAATGGTTCGAGTAAGTGATATTGAGCAATCACTTGACTTTTATTGTAATAAATTAGGACTAATTGAATACTCGAGAAAAGAGAGTGAAAAGGGTCGATTTACTCTAATTTTTCTTTGTGCTCCTGATGATAAAGACACTGCTGATAGTAAAAAGAAACCTCTTTTAGAATTAACTTACAATTGGGACAAAGAAGAATACAAAGGTGGCAGAAATTTTGGTCATCTAGCTTTTAGAGTAGATAATATTTATCAAGTTTGTGAAAATTTGATTAAAAAGGATGTTGTGATAAACAGGCCTCCTAGAGATGGATATATGGCATTCATAAAATCACCAGACGGCATATCAATAGAGTTACTTCAAAAAGGTGAGAGCCTTGAAATAAAAGAGCCTTGGGCCAGTATGCAAAATAATGGGTCTTGGTAGATTATATTTCTGAGAGTTTTTTTACTAGATCTTCTCTAGTCAGACTACCATTATTTTGAGCTAATACATCTAAGGCTTTACGTATTATGTCTTCATCTCCTGGTTCCTCGAGATCAGATAATATTATTTCTCTCAGTAATTCTGAATTATCGGATTGTCCAATATCATCTAAAATGTATTGAGCAAAGATTTTGTTTCTTGAATTTCTTTTTTCAAATTCTGTTTGCTCTTTTTGGCTTTGCTCTGCTTCAAAGGCTTTTTGTCTGTCTTTAAATTTGTCCATATTTCATTATTTCATAGTTGGCATGTTGAGTGAAGCCCCTGCGACATCATCTGGCCATCTCGATGTTATTGTCTTACGTTTTGTATAAAAATTAATCCCTTCTTCTCCATGCATTCCATGACCACCAAATATTGAACCTTTCCAGCCACCAAAAGTATAAAAAGACATTGGAACTGGAATAGGAATATTTATCCCAACCATTCCTATTTGGACATTTTTCGTAAAATTTCTCGCTAATGAACCACTTGATGTATAAATAGAAGTGCCATTGCCAAACTGATGTTTATTAATCAGTTTTATAGCCTCTTCAAAATTATTCATATTAAGGACAGATAAAACAGGGCCAAAAATCTCTTCTTTGTATATAGTCATACCATCAGTAACATTATTAAATATTGTAGGACCAACAAAATTACCATTTTCATAACCTTGAAGACTAATTCCTCTTCCATCTAACTCTAATTTTGCACCCTCTTGAACACCTTTTTCAATATATGATAGAACTTTTTGTTTGTGTTCCTTTGTAATGAGAGGTCCCATTTCACTTTGTGGGTCTAAAGACTCCCCAACTTTGATTTTACTTGCCTTCTCCTTTAGCAAATCCATAAATGGTTTTTGAATATTTCCAACAGGCATAGCAACTGATGTTGCCATACAACGTTCACCAGCAGATCCAAAAGCTGCTCCAATTAGTCCATTTACTGCATCCTCTAAATTCGCATCTTCCATTATAAGCATATGGTTTTTAGCACCACCAAGAGCTTGAACTCTTTTATTTGTTTTTGAACACTCAGTGTAAATGTACTTAGCAACAGGTGTTGAGCCGACAAAACTTACTGAAGATATATCTTCACACTGAAGTATTAGATCTACAATATTTTTATCGCCATTTACGACCGTGAGGACGTTATCAGGTAGACCAGCTTCACTCATTAATTCTGCAAGTTTTAAAGAGCATTGAGGAACTTTCTCAGAAGGTTTTAGCATAAAGGCATTTCCACATGCTATAGATAATGGAAACATCCACATTGGAACCATAGCTGGGAAATTAAATGGTGTAATACCAGCACAAATTCCCAAAGGCTGCTTAATATCAAACAAATCTACGTTTGTTCCAACGTTAATTGAGTGATTTCCTTTCAATAAATGAGGAATACCGCATGCAAAGTCAACTACTTCAAGACCTCTTTGTAAAGATCCTTTAGCATCAGAAAAAACCTTGCCATGCTCTTCAGATATTATTTTTGCTATTAAATCAAAATTTTTTTCAATTAAATTTTTAAATTTAAATAAAATTTCACTTCTTTTCGTAATGGGTGTATTAGCCCATAAAGGTTGTGCTAATTTCATTTTATTAATAATTTTTTCAAACTCATCTCTTGTTGTTTTTGGAACATGCGCATATTCCTCACCCGTACTAGGTTTATATAATTTTATGAAGTCTTCTGAATTACTAGATATTCCTTTAGAGTCAGAGAAGTTTTCAATTATTTTCATGTGATGTTTTTAATATTAAATTTGTTTTTAGTAAAGATAATTGATTTATTTTAGTTAGTTTGATAATATTGACTTTTAAGGGGTGCTGAAAGGCTGAGAAAGGTAATACTTAACCCTCGAACCTGATCCAGGTAATTCTGGCGTAGGAAGTTTCCCTTAAATACTTTTAAAACAAGAACAAATTAGATGGAAATTCTTTTTTTAATTTTTTTTGGATTAATTTTTACTGCGTCATTCTTTTTTTTGAAAAAAAATGAATTATCAGATGATAAGTTCGTTATTAAAAATAAATATAACTTATTTTTTTCAATATCTTCTTTTGTATCTTCTGCATTGGGTTTTTGGATAATATTTTCTCCTGCCGCAGCAGCTACTTGGGGTGGAATGGGTAATGTGATTGGTTATGCACTTGGAGCTGCGATGCCTTTAGTTTTATTCATCTTTATAGGAAAATATGTAAGAAAGGTTTTTCCAAACTCAACAGGCTTTCACGATTGTATCGAAAATCGGTTTGGCAAGAACTTATCCCACTTTGTTATAATAGTTTCGTTAGTTTATATGACAGTTTTCTTAATAGCTGAAATTACAGCTATCTCAAAGTTCTTTAATTTTTTAAATGATACACCTTATTGGATTTCCTCAATGATAATTATATTAATTGCTTTATCGTACGTTCTAATTGGAGGATTGTCGGCAACAATATTCACCGATTTAATTCAATTCATATTCATTATAGGAATTTGTTTGTTTTTAGTTTTTAAAATTCCATTCCAAGACTTTACAAATAACTCTTCATTTATGATCGAAAATGCACATTTATTTGATTTTAATAATCAATTCCTATGGATAACAGGTTTGACTTTTTTAATAGCAGTTACATTTACCAATCTTTTTCACCATGGTAATTGGCAAAGAATTTATGCTGCTAAAGATAATAAAACACTTAGTATTGGTTTAGTTATATCTGCTTTAATTATATTTATAATTGTTTATTTCATTGGATACTCTGGACTAGTTTCAATCTCACTTTACACAATGGATGATCCTGATTTAACATTTGTGAAACTTTTCGGTTTACTCGAGACCTCATTTATAAAATACATTTTTGTAATATTAGCTACTTCCCTTGTATTGAGTAGTATTGACACATTAATAAATGCGATAAATTCTCAGATTGTCTCCCTGAGCACAAGTTACTCCTTAAAATCCTCTTCAAATTTATACTTTATTATTGTTTTCTTGGTGGCAGTTTTCATATTATCTTCACAAGGCTACAATGTCTTATACGTGTTCTTAATTGCCGATTTAATTTGTTGTTGTTTAGTTTTACCTTTTTTGTTGGGATTATTTGGTTTTAATATCACTACTAAACAAATATACATAATTTCTTTTTTGAGCTTACTAATGGGAGTATTAATATTTCCTGACCCCTCTTATAGTAAAAATATATTGAGCGATTTTTTAAATATTAATTTCACATTTATTAATAACTATAAATTATTCTCATCATTTTTAGTGCCAATTCTATTTTCAACAATATTGACACTTTTGATGAAAAAGAAAGGTATATAATGGAGCATATTTATAATGATTTAAAAAATTTAAGAGATAAAGGAGCGCTTGTACATTGTATTACAAATTACGTGGCAATGAACATTAACGCTAATATTCTTCTCTCTATCGGAGCATCTCCTTTAATGTCTCATGCAACAAATGAACTTAAAGAAATAGCTGCTATATCGTCTTGTCTTGTTAATAATATTGGAACGTTAGACGATAATTGGAGGCCTAGCTTTTTAGAGGCTTCTAAATATTATGTTGAACAAGAAAAACCAATCATATTAGACCCTGTGGGTTCAGGTGCGAGTAAGTTAAGAACACAAACTTCTCTTGACATTATTAAAAGCTCTAAAAACTTAATTATTAGAGGAAACGCATCTGAAATTCAATCACTAGTAGATCAAAATAAAATATCTTCAAAGGGAGTTGACTCATCAATTGAAAGTCACGCAGCTATTGAGTCTGGAAAAATTTTATCTAACGAGAATAATTGTGTTGTATTTATAAGCGGTAGTGATGACTTTATTATCTATGAAGATAATGTCACTAAAATTTCAAATGGATCGAATGTAATGACGAAGGTTACAGCTATTGGTTGCTCTTTATCGTGCATTGTAGGAGCATTTGCTGCTGTAGGTGAAAGTTTATATCAATCTGCGATAAGCTCAGCGGCTATTTTTTCAATCGCAGGAGAGCTCGCAGCATCAAAATCAGAGGGGCCAGGAGATTTTCAAGTAAATTTCTTGAACAAATTAAATAATATTACAGAAAAAGAAATTTTAGATAATTTAAAGATTACTAGTGTTTAAATTTTGTTTTGTTACTGACGATAAACTTACACCATTAAGTAAGTTGGATAATTATTTGAAAATAATATTTGAGAGTAAGGTCGATTGTATTCAATTAAGGTTTAAAAATTTAAAAACAATTGATTTATACAATTTAGGAAAAGATTTAAAAAAAGATTGTGTTAAATTTAAAAAAACTCTCATTGTTAATGATCGTGTGGATATTGCAAAATCTATAAATGCTCATGGTGCGCATGTTGGTATGGATGATTTACCCTATAATCAAGCTAGAAAAATATTGGGAAGAAAATCTATAATAGGAGTTTCAGCAAGTAATAAAAATGAATTCATAAAGGTAAAAAAGTTAAAGGGAGTTGACTACATAGGTGTTTCAGCCTTCTCGTCTAATACAAAAAAAGAAATGAAAAATTATTTTGGTTTAAGCGGGCTTAAAATTTGTGCTAAAGCTACAAAAATTCCTTTAATAGCAATAGGAGGTATCAATATTAGTGATGTAAATAGTATACTTAAACTAAAAATCCATGGTGTTGCTATGATATCCTCTTTATTAAAAGGTAATATTAAAAAGAATTGTATGGATGTAAGTAAAATTATTTCAAGTTATGGAAAGATATAAAACTGTATTAACAATTGCAGGATCTGACTCATCAGGAGGGGCAGGTATCCAAGCTGATATTAAAACTATAACATACTTTAAATGTTATGCGATGTCTGTAGTTACTGCTTTAACTGCACAAAATACTCAAGAGGTAAAAAGTATTTTTAATACAACCCCAAGGTTCATAAGAGAACAACTTAATACAACGTGTAGTGATATTAAACCAGACTCAATAAAGATTGGTATGTTAAGTGATAAAAAAATTATTCAAGAAATTTCAAAATTTATTGACAACTATAAAATATCTAAAGTTGTTTTAGACCCTGTTATGGTTTCAACATCTGGTTATTTACTCTTAAAGAAAAGTGCTATATCGAGTTTAACTAAAAACCTAATAACAAAATCTATGATAATTACTCCTAATTTGGAGGAGGCAGAAATACTCACAAATACAAAGATTAATAGTAAAGATGATATGATTAATGCAATTCAAATTTTAAAAAAAATTGGCGCTAAGAATATACTGATCAAAGGTTTAATTAAAAATGGAAAAATATTCGATTGTCTATTTATAAAAAAAAATAAAAAAATTCACTTTTTTGAGTCTAGAATCATTAAAAGTAAAAACACACATGGAACTGGGTGTACTTTATCGTCAGCAATTGCTTCGAATTTAGCTTTAGGTGAAGATATTTTAAATTCTGTCAAAAAATCAAGAAATTATATAAAAAGAGCTATAATTAAAGGAAGTTTGTATAAAATTGGTAAGGGTAGCGGTCCAGTTTATCATTTTTAACTTTAAATTTAGAAAAATTGCTATAAAAAGTTTACCAATATTTAGGCTTACTATTTGAATACTAATTAAAAAATCTCATAAAATTTTTAACTATGTTTGGATACGCTAAATATTTACTACTTAAGATTAAGAAAGGACTATAAATGGCTACAGGAACAGTGAAATGGTTTAACCCAAAAAAAGGATATGGGTTTATTGCCCCTGATGGAGAAGATAAAGATATCTTTGTCCACATCACAGCTGTTCAACAAGCAGGTTTAGACCGCCTCGATGAAGGCGACAAAGTCGAATTTGAAGTTGTTGAAGACAAAGGCAAATCCAAAGCAGATCAGTTAAAAAAAGTTTAATTGATTTTGCGAATACTTTTTATTTTATCGTAGGCTTGATTTATCTCGGATAGTCTGTCTTCAGATTTAATGATTAATTCTTGAGGAACACCCTGTGCTCTTAATTGGTCAGGGTGTAACTCTTTGCTTAGCTGTATCCATCTCTTTCTAATATCACCATCAGAAGAACTTTTCTCAACTCCTAAAATTTTGTATGGATCAATTTGTTTATCCAGCCACATAGTTTTTATACTTTCATATTGAGCTTTATTTAGTCCAAAATAATCAGAACAATTTTGAATAAATACTATCTCTGAGTCACTGATTTCACCATCAGCCTCTGCGATATAAAAAAGTAAGTTTAAAATCTGCTCCAAAACTTGAGGCTGTCCACGAAATAGCATTCCTATTTGTTGAGCATATTGATGATAGTCATCAGAGTTTTTTTTAGCTTCATTAAATATTTTACTAACATCGCTTTGAAAATCAGGTGGTATTTTAAATTTTTCTTTAAAGGCGCTTATTTCATCAGTTGTAACTTGACCATCTGCTTTAGCCAGTTTAGCTGCTAAAATAATTATACCTATCGTTATAATTTCTTGTGGTGAATTATAGGCTATATTAGAGTCGGATTTTTGGTTTCGAATACGATCAACACTGTGACCCGCTATTACACCTAACATAGCTCCGATTGGCCCCCCAAGAGCAAAACCAAAAGTCCCAGCTAAAAGTTTTCCCCATATACTCATCTAAAATTTATTTTTTATAAGTCTTATTAATTATTTAAGCCATTCGTTAGTTTTGTTAATGTCCTTAAGACTGCTTTCTGTGCCATGAGAAAAATGTTTGCTCATATCAGGGTAATATTTATAAGAAATTGGTTTTCTACCCATAGCAACTGCCATTTCTCTTACATGATGAGGGTCGGCACCGCAACAAATACCAATAAAATTTACATTGATGTCCATACATTGTTTGGTGAATTCAGCCATTTCAAACCTGTTACATGTTAATCCATCAAGAGCAATATGAGAAACATTACCATCTAAACAATTACAATTTGGATCCTCTATATACATGTGTGTTGGGAATTCTTCAGTTGTTCTATATGGAACAGGTAATGCAGCCACATGGCATGAAACTTTTTCTCTAATGCTTGGCAGCAGTTTCATTGTCATTTCAGGACCACGATAACAATTAAGGCCAACTACATCAGCACCATGGTCTTCCAAAATTTTACAGGCCTCTGCAGCACTATGGCCTTCTCTTGTTTTGTCACCTTTAGGTATAGCAAGATTTACGACAGCTATTAAACCTGCATTTTTAATTTCCTTTAATGCTAATTTAGCTTCTTCAGTCCAATTAATTGTTTCAGCAATAACAAAATCAACATTAGCTTCTTTTGCCCAAGCTATTTGTTCTTCAAACATTTTTTGACAATCAATGTGAGATTGTTTGTCATCAGGGTCATAAATATTAGTATTAGCTACATTACCAGCTATCATTAAATCTAACTGGGGAAATTCAGCTGCAGCATTTTTTGCAATTTCTAATGCATTTTTTTGAAGAGGTTCTAATAATTCTTCCTTTCCAATCAAACGCAACTTTTCTCTGTGACCGTAATAAGTAAATGCTTGAACAACATCACTACCAGCTCTAATAAACTCTCTATGAAGTTGAGTTACTACTTCAGGATTATCAAGAACAACCTCAGGAACGTAAGTTCCTGCCTGTAAATATCCTCTTCTCTCCATCGCAAAAAGATAGCCTTCTGCACACAAAATAGGTCCTTCATTGAGTCTCTGTATTAGATCCATATTACCTCCTAAATAAATATCTAGATTATTATAGCTTTTAAAAAAAATTCTATAAAAAATTTCAAAATGTTTTTGGATTTTATCCGTAGAAAATAATTCAAAGATCAGTATGTTTTAATCAAATGGAATTTGAAAATAAAATCAAGAGTCTTCCAATATGGAAAAATCTTGAAAATATTGAACCTTTAGAGGGAGGAATTACAAATCTTAATTTCCTAGTATCAGACTCTGGTTCTAAATCAGTTGTTAGATTAGGTTCAGATATACCAGAACATCTAGTTTATCGATCAAATGAAATTATTGTTAGTGAAGCAGCCTATCAAATAGGGGTGTCTCCAAAATTAATTTATAATGAACCTGGAGTATTGGTCTTAGAATTCATTGAAAGTAAAACTCTTGAACCAAAAACTGTAAGAGAAAATTTAAATAAAATTGTTCCAATCATAAGAAAAATTCATGATGAAATACCAAACAAGTTATCAGGTCAGCCTCAAATTTTCTGGGTTTTTTATGTCATAAAGTACTACTCAAATTACTTATTAAATAATAATAGCTCTCACATTTCATTAATTCCAAGTTTGTTAAAAAAAGCAGAAAAGTTAGAAAAACTCTCCTCTCCAAGAGAAATTGTATTTGGTCATAATGATTTATTGGCTGCAAATTTTCTTGATGATGGTTCTAAAATATGGGTAGTAGATTGGGAATATGGTGGTTTTAATGATCCTTTGTTTGATATAGGGGGTTTATCTTCTAATAATGATTTAGATGAAAATCTAGAAAATGAAGTTTTAGAAATGTATTTTAAAGAAAAACCATCAAAAGATTTAATAATTAAATATAACGCAATGAAAACTGCTAGTTTATTAAGAGAGACAATGTGGAGTATGGTCTCTGAGATCACTTCTAAGATAGAATTTAATTATGCTGAGTATACTTCAGATAATCTCAAAAAATTTGAGGAGTCGTTTGATAAACTATAATGATAGATAGTTCAAAAATTGTAGTAATTGGGGGCGGTATAGTGGGTTGCTCTACTGCATATCACTTAGCTGATTTAGGACATGAAGTTGTACTTATTGAAAGTGGTAAATTAACATCTGGTAGTACATGGCATGCTGCTGGACTAGTTGGCCAATTAAGAACAAATGCAAATATTACTCAATTATTAGGATATTCTGTTGATCTTTATGACAAGCTTGAAAAAGAAACAGGATTAGGAACAGGATGGAAGATGAATGGTGGATTGAGACTAGCTTGTAATAAAGAGAGATGGCAGGAGGTTTTAAGACAAACTACTACAGCTCATTCATTTGGTTTGGAGATGGAACTACTTACTCCAAAAGAGGCTCAAGATTTATGGCCAATCATGAATATAGATGATGTTTATGGAGCAGCCTTCCTTCCTACAGATGGACAAGCAAATCCGACAGATATTTCACAAGCATTGGCTAAAGGAGCTAGAAACAAAGGAGCAAAAATATTTGAGGAAACTAGAGTATCAAAGGTAATTATAAATAATGGCGTAATTGAAGGTATTGAAACATCTAAAGGTAAAGTAAAGTGTGAAAAAATTGTTTGTTGTTGTGGTCAGTGGACAAGACAGTTTGCACAAGATGTTGGAGTTAATGTCCCTTTAGTATCTTTTCAACATCAATATTTGGTTACTGAAAAAATAGAGGGTGTTAAATCAGACCTTCCTACTTTAAGAGATCCTGACAGGTTAATTTATTTTAAAGAGGAAGTTGGAGGCCTTGCAATGGGAGGGTATGAACCTAACCCTTTATCATGGGCTGAAAAATCAGTCCCAGAAGATTTTCATTTTTCACTTTTAGACTCAAATTACGATCATTTTGAACAAATAATGAATAATGCTCTTGGAAGAGTCCCTAGTCTTGAAACTGCTGGGGTCAAAGAATTAATAAATGGACCAGAGAGTTTTACTCCAGATGGAAACTTTATTTTAGGAGAGAGTCCTGAATTAAAAAACTTTTATGTTGGCGCAGGTTTCAACGCATATGGGATAGCTGCTGGAGGTGGAGCGGGTATGGCACTTGCAGAATGGGTAGCTAATGGAAGACCACCTTACGATTTATGGCCAGTTGATATAAGAAGATTTGGAAAACCCCATCAAGATTTGGAGTGGGTAAGAAAAAGAACTTATGAGGCTTATGCTAAACATTACACTATGGCATGGCCTTTTGAGGAAAACTCCTCAGTGAGAGAATTTAAAAAATCTCCAATTTATGAAAAACTTAAAAGCTCAAATGCATGCTTTGGTGAAAAAATGGGTTGGGAGAGATCTAATTGGTTTGCACCAAAAGGAAGTGAGCCTAGGGATATTTATTCCTTTGACAGACAAAATTGGTTTGAATTTGTTGGAAATGAAGTAAAGGCCGCAAGAGAGAGTGCTGTTCTAATTGACCAAACATCTTTCGCTAAGTTTATTGTATCAGGTAAAGACTCACTACAAGCTTTAGAGTATTTATGTGCAAATAAAATTGATAGACCAATTGGTTCGACAATCTATACCCAAATGTTGAATGACGATGGTGGAATTGAATGTGATTTAACAATAACAGTTATAGATAAAAATACCTTTTATATAATAACTGGAACAGGTTTTATGACCCATGACTATGATTGGATAATTTCAAATATTCCAAATAATTTAGAAGTAGAAGTTAAAAATATAACATTTGATAATTCAGTTTTTTCATTAATGGGACCAAATTCTAGAAAGATCCTTCAAGGACTTACAAATACAGATTTATCAAATGATAATTTTCCATTTGCTACATGTAAAAAAATCAAAATTGCATCAAAAGATGTTTATGCAATTAGAATAACCTATATGGGTGAGTTAGGTTGGGAGCTCCATTTCCCAATAGATTTTTCCTCAGAAATTTATTCAAAAATAATGGAATATGGAAATCAATTTGGATTAGTTAATGCTGGATATCGATGTATAGAGAGTTGTCGTTTAGAAAAGGGCTACAGAGCTTGGGGTTCAGATATCGGGCCAGACCATACTCCTCTTGAGGCTGGATTAGGATGGGCAACTAAAATTAACTCTGACAAAGATTTCATTGGAAAAAAAGCACTATTAAATCAAAAATCAAAAGGTTTGAAAAAGATTTTTGCAGGTTTTACGTGCGATGATCCAAATCAAATCCTTTTAGGAAGAGAAACTATATTTAGAGATGGTAAACAAGTAGGTTGGTTATCAAGTGGAGGTTATGGATACACCATAGGCAAATCTATTGGTTATGGGTACATAAGAAGCAAAGATGTTATTGATCAAAATTTTGTAGAAAATGGTAATTATGAATTAGAGATAGCTACTAAAAAAGTTCCCTGCAATGTGCATCTTTATCCTATCTATGATAAAGAGATGATTAAGATTAAATCTTAAGCTCTTTTATTTTTAAAAAAGAGTATTTTGCTACAATATTTTGTGTTCTATTTGTTTTTAAAATTTCTAAAATTTGTTTTTTTTTCATCGGGATTATCTTTATATATTCTCCCTCATTAGGATTTATAATTTTAAAGTTTGTAATTCTAGGTACGTATGCAAGATAGATATCAGTAATTTCTTCTAAAATATCTGGGGCAATAATGAGTGACTCCAACTTTTTTACCGAAATAGGTTTGACTCCAAGTTCCTCTTTGATTTCTCTAATAATAGCCTGTCTACTTGATTCTTTCTTGTTAATCCCACCTGCTACTATTTCCAGAGGGTAAGGTGAAAATTTATTAAAAAAATAATTTGGTCTCATCTGTCTTATGAAATAAAAAACTTGATCTTGTTTATTAAAACAAATAGCTGAGACACTATTTCCATTATAAATGTAATTTTCTCTTATCTCTTTAAAATCAAGTTTATTAGTATATTTAATTAATAATTCATAAATATTTTTGTAGATCTTCCTCTTCTTAATATTTGTCATAGTTTTTGGATCTTGTAAGTTGTTTAACTTAGTTTATTTTATTGAAATTCAAATGAAAGTTTTAGTTGCTGTCAAAAGGGTCGTTGATTACAAAGTGCAGATTAGAGTAAAAAGCGACAATAGTGGAGTAGAAACTCAAAATGTTAAAATGTCTGTTAATCCACCAGATGAAAATGCCATTGAAGAGGCAGTAAAGCTTAAGGAACAGGGTCTTGCAAATGAGATAATATCTGTATCTATTGGAGATGATAAATCCCAAGATGTTTTAAGAACATCTATGGCTATGGGAATTGATAGGTCTATATTGGTTAAAAGTCAAAACACATTAGAGCCATTAGCAGTAGCTAAAACACTAAAAATAATAATTGATAAAGAAAAACCAGATCTCGTTTTAATGGGTAAACAAGCTATCGATGATGACTCAAATCAAACAGGTCAGATTTTATCTGCATTATTAAATTGGCCACAAGGATGTTTTATTTCAAATTTAAAAATTGAAAATAATAAAGTTTTTATATCAAGGGAGATAGATGAAGGTATTGAAAACCTAGAGACTTCACTTCCAGCTGTTTTAACATGTGATTTAAGATTAAACACACCAAGGTTTGCCTCTCTTCCAAATATAATGAAGGCTAAAAAAAAACCTCTTGAGACAATTGATATTGACACTCTTGGAATTGATACATCATCAAAAATTAAAACCTTAAAAGTAATTGAGCCTCCAAAAAGAAAAGCAGGGATTATGGTTAATGATGTTAAAGAATTGGTTCAAAAACTAAAATACGAGGCAAAAGTAATATAAATGTCTGTACTTGTAGTAGCGGAACATGATAACAAAAATTTAAAATCATCAACTCTTAATACTATTAGTGCTGCCGAAAAATTAAGCGAAGATATTCATCTTTTAATTTTAGGGAATAAAATTGAAGATCTTGCTAAAAGTTCAAAATCAATACAGTTAGTTAAAAAAGTAATTATTTGTGATCATGAGAAATTAGAAAATCAAATACCAGAATTATCATCTCCAATAATTTCTAATTTAGCTGAAAACTATTCACACATTTTAGCACCTTCTAGTACATTTGGAAAAAACCTGCTACCTAGAGTATCTGCTCAGTTAGATGTTACGCAAATAAGTGATATTATAGGCATAGAGTCCCAAGATACTTTTATTAGACCTATTTACGCGGGAAACGCTATTTCTTATGTTCAAACTAATCAAAAAATTAATTTAATGACTATCAGGCCCACTTCTTTTGAAAAATGTGAAGAAGCAGGGGGCGATGCTGCTGTAGAAAATATTCCTTTCATCGATTCAGAGGTTAAAACAACATTCGTAAGTAGAGAAGTATCAAAGAGTGACAGACCTGAATTGGGCAATGCTCGAGTGGTTGTGTCTGGAGGTAGAGGACTAGAAAACTCTGATAATTTTAAACTTTTATATGATTTAGCTGATAAACTTAATGCAGCTGTTGGAGCGTCGAGAGCTGCTGTTGATTCAGGATATATTGGCAATGAATACCAAGTCGGACAAACTGGTAAAATGGTTGCTCCTGAGCTTTATATTGCCGTAGGTATATCCGGTGCAATACAGCATTTAGCGGGTATGAAAGAAAGTAAAGTCATAGTCGCTATTAATAAGGATTTAGAGGCACCAATATTTAATATAGCTGACTACGGACTTTCTTCGGATTTATTTCAAGCAATACCTGAAATTATTAAAGAGTTAGATCTACTTAATCAGATAGAATCGTAATATTTAATATATAATCAACATTATGAGCGAAGTGCAGAGAGAAGAATTAAATTACGATGTAGTAATAGTTGGAGCTGGTCCAGCTGGTTTATCAACAGCAATTAAACTAAAACAACTCGATACGAATTTGTCTATTTGTGTACTAGAAAAAGCATCTGAAGTCGGTGCTCATATTTTAAGTGGTAATGTTTTTGAAACTAAGGCTTTAGATGAACTCATTCCAAATTGGAAAGATCTTAATAGTCCAATCAATACATCAGTAACATCAGAAGATTTTTTATTTTATACAAAAACTAAAAGTATGAAGGTGCCAAACTTTTTTTTACCAAATGTTTTAAAAAATCATGGTAACTACATTATTAGCTTATCTAATCTTTGCAAATGGTTAGGTGAATTTGCCGAAAACTTAGGAGTAGAGATTTTTCCAGGATTTGCAGCTAGTAAATTACTTTATGATAACGATCAAAATGTTATTGGTGTTCAAACAGGTGATATGGGTTTAGACAAAAATTTTAAACCTAAAGATAATTATGAACCTGGGATTAATATCAAAGGTAAAGTTACAGTTTTATCAGAGGGTTGTAGAGGTCACCTGGGAAAAGAGGTCCTTAAAAAATTTAATTTAGACTCGAACAACAAATCTCCTCAACAATACGGTATAGGCTTTAAAGAAATTTGGGAGATCAATTCTGAAAATCATCAAATCGGTAAAGTTTCACACAGTGTTGGTTGGCCTCTTGAAAGTGATACATATGGAGGTAGTTTTTGTTATCACGCTGAAAATAATCAAATATACTTAGGTTACGTAATCGGTTTGGATTATAAGAATCCATACCTTTCTCCTTATGATGAATTTCAACAGTTTAAAACTCACCCTGATATCAAAAAATTATTAGATGGTGGTAAAAGAATTTCTTATGGAGCAAGAGCTCTAATAGAGGGAGGATTGCAGAGTCTTCCACAAATGTATATGCCTGGGGCGTTATTGATAGGATGTGATGCAGGCACTCTAAATATGCCAAAAATTAAAGGATCACATACCGCAATGAAAAGTGGAATAATTGCTGCAGAAGTCATCAATGATCACATAAATAGTAATAAAGAACTGTCAGAGTATGAGTCAAAATTCAAAAACTCATGGGTATATGAGGAATTATACAAAGCAAGAAATGTAAAGCCCAGTTTTCAATGGGGCCTAATACCTGCAATGATTTTTACTGGATTAGATCAAAAAATATTTGGAGGTAAACTTCCGTTTACCCTTCAACATAAGCATGCTGATCATGAATCTTTGATCCCAGCTAAAAAAGCAAAAAAAATTACTTATCCTAAATATGATGGTGTTATTACTTTTGATAAACCCAGCTCAGTTTATTTATCAGGAACTAACCACGCAGATGATCAACCTAACCATTTGTTACTTAATGATAAAGATCTGTCAACTAATTTTACTATTGAAGAATACGACGAACCTGCCCAAAGGTATTGCCCTGCAGGTGTGTATGAAGTTGAATTTGATAATGACCTCCAAAAAAAAATTTTAAAAATTAATTCTCAAAATTGTATTCATTGTAAGACATGCGATATTAAAGAACCTTCTCAAAATATTGAGTGGGTAACTCCTGAGGGTGGGGGTGGGCCTATTTACTCTGGGACCTAATTAAAGTCGTATTCAAAGTTTTGCGAAGTTGCATTGATATTTACTAATTTAGCACCATGCTTTATATGAAAATGTGTTGCAATAGGCGTCAAAGGAGAAAGTGTGATAAAGCGATCTATATTTTTCATCTCATCTTTAACAAGCTTTTTTGTTGTAAAAATAGTTTGTTTACCTGCTCCTCTTTTTCTTGACCAAACAGTATAGGCTACAGCAATGTTTGCGTTTTTTTCATGAAAAGCATTTTTGCTCATTAAGTCTAATTCTTTCATTGTTTGTGGTACATCGTTACAGAATGCTAGACAAATAAACCCTTCAACATCTTCATTAGATTTTAATCCATAAATCTTGCGGCCATACGAGGTGCGAAATTCATTGTCAATGTCTGGTCTGATTGGATCTTCGCTAGTATCCACTGAGTCTAGCTCAACTAATTCTGCCTTTGAAAGCCAACTAAAAAAATTACTTAATTTATTTTTGAATTTTTCCAAATTACAACCATTGATGTTTCATAGCTAAAACATCTTCATCGCCATGTAAAATTATGGAAGCTAAACTATCAATTTTAGGCAAAATACTTGATACATAAATACTTGATGTAGCTATTTTTGCATCCAGAAATTCATTATCAATTTCGCCTTTATCTTTTAGTTCGAGTGATTTTTTGGCAGTTTTAATCATCATCCAACCCCCAAAAATATAACCTAACATCATTAAATAATTAACACTCGATACAGCAGGTCTTTTTTTATTGTTAGAAGTAGAAACAATGTGCTCAACAACTTTTTTTGCAGAGTCAATTGAGCTATCCATTTTTTTACATAACTCTTGTAATCGATCTGAACTCGCAGATCCTTCTGTATCGGTTTTAATTTCATCAATTAATTCTAATATGCTTTTACCATTGTCTCGAAGCGTCTTCCTAAAAACTAAATCATTTGCTTGAATTGCAGTGGTGCCCTCATATATAGGGAGAATTCTAGCATCTCTATAATGTTGTGCGATTCCTGTTTCTTCAATAAAGCCCATTCCACCATGAATTTGAATAGCGTTTGATGTAATCTCTAGTGATCTTTCAGTCAACCACCCTTTAATAATAGGTATCATTAAAGATGATTTTGTTTCCCAATATTCACTCTCTTCTGACTTAGTCATATCCAAAGCAAAAGCTCCATAAATTGCAAGAGCTCTCATAGCTTCGATTTCTGATTTCATAGTCGAGGATAATCGAAGCACATCTGGGTGATGAATAATAGGATCACCTTTCTGACCATCAATCGGAACTCCTTGAACTCTATCAAAGGCATACATTTTAGATTGTTGATAAGCTCTTTCAGAAACAGCAAGTCCCTGAACTCCAACTGAGAACCTTGCATGGTTCATCATTTCGAACATTATATTTAAACCCTGATTTTCTTCTCCAACTAAATAACCAATTGCTCCATCCTTTTCACCAAACTGTAAAACTGCAGTAGGAGAACCTTTAACACCAAGTTTTTTTTCAATAGACAAACAGGTTACATCATTTTTCTTGCCAATACTGCCGTCATCATTTGGAATAAATTTTGGAACAAGAAAAACAGAAATACCTTTATTACCCTCTGGCGCTTCAGGTGTTCTGGCTAAAACCAAATGAATAATATTCTCAGATAAATCATGCTCCCCATAGGTAATATAAATTTTTTGTCCATAAATTTTATAATGACCATTTTCTTTTATGGCTTTAGTTTTAATCGTAGACAGGTCTGTTCCGGATTGTGGTTCAGTTAAATTCATTGTACCTGTCCAATGACCTGATGCTAATTTTGGTATATAAAAGCTTTTTTGATCCTCTGATGCTGATTTTTGTAAAGCATATATCAAACCTTGTGTTAATAGGTGGCAAAGTGCCAATGACATATTAGAACTATGCCAAATCTCATTAACAGCGGCAGATAAAGTTACTGGTATCTGTTGGCCACCAAATTTTTCTTTGGCCTCTAAGCCAAACCACCCACCATCTCTTAAACTCTCATAAGCCTCTTTGTAGCCTTTAGGAGTTACGACTTCACCAGTATCGAGTCTTTTTGAGCCCTCATGGTCTCCTGAAAGGTTACAAGGGTCTAACACTTCAGAAGCTATTTTTCCTGCCTCTTCAAGAACAGCTTCAACTAAATCATCAGAAAATTCAGAATAATCACTAACTTTATTTAGTTTGCCTAAATCTATTAGATTTTTAATTACAAAATTTAAATCTTTAATTGGAGCTTCGTACATGACTTATGTATATACTTTTCTTAAGTTCCTGCCTAAAGAAATTAAAATCTCGTGTTCATTAGTCCCAGTTTCGTATGCAATTCTCTCATATCGTTGATTACTTCCAATTATTTCGACAGGTTTGCCCAGATACAATTTGTTATTGGGAACTTTAGACACATCAATCGTGATCAAGTCCATTGAAACTCTTCCTAAAATTCTACATTGAAATTTATCTATATAAACAGATGCTTTGTTACTTCCGCTTCTAAGAAATCCATCAGAGTAACCAAAATCTATTGTTGCAACTTTTAAGTCTCTTTTAAGTTTATAAGTTTGGCTGTAGCCAATTGAATTTCCTTTTCTGACATTTTGAACTTGTAATATAGGTGAGTAAATACTCATAACCTGTCTTAAGTTAAATCTTTTTTTATAGAAAGGATTAATTCCGTATAGACTTTTTCCAGGTCTTACATAATTTAAATGATATCGCTTTCCTAAAAAAATTCCAGATGAATTAGCTATGCTTAAAGGTAAATTAAAATTTTTATTTACGTCAATAAGTTTATTTAATTGTTTACTTGACTCATTTTTTTTTAAATCATCTGCAGAAGATAGGTGAGACATTAAAAAAATAATATTCTTTTTATCGATTAAATTTGAATATTTCTCAAGTTCGCTTGACTGCAATCCAAGACGATTCATTCCTGTATCAATATGCAAAACGTACTTAAGTTTTTGTGAAGTTTTTAATAAGGATAATTGATCGACATTATTAATAATAGGAATTATTTTATATTTTTTTATTTCTTTTAAATCATTATTTGAAATCACACCTGATAACAGGTAGATATTTATATTTTTAAAATTTTCTCTCAGTTTGATAGCATCATCTAACCTAGCAACATAAAAATCTTTACATTTATTAGTTTTTAATATTTTGCAACATTCCAAAAGGCCGTGCCCATAGCCATCACCTTTTATTACGCTTATAATTTTTGAATTACCTGAAAACTTATTGATTTGCCTGTAATTATGCGACAGATTTTCTTTACTCACAAAAATCATTTTTTTGTTGATTTTTTGGTTTTTTTTAAAGACTAGTTGTTTCATATTATGGATTTTAAGGCTTCAACCTTGTTGTCTTATGCCCTATATTACTTCTACTATTATAATAGATATAGGAGGAGTAAATGAAAAAATTTATTTCATTATTTTACGCTCTAGTCCTGTTTGCTGGTTTTACAACTGTAGCAAAAGCGGCAGACCCGATTAGAATTCCAGTTTTAAACTGGTCAAGCCAAATCGTTATGGCTAACGTTATGGCACAAGCTTTTGAAGAGCTTGGTTATGATGTTGAATTAGTCCCTGCTGAGTCAGCAACAAGATATGAAGCTGTCAGAGTAGGTGAGCTTCACGTTGCTCATGAAACATGGCAGTCAACTATGGCTAAACCATTTTATGAAGCTATGGATAAAGGTGGTTTAATCGATGCTGGTTCACACTTAGCTCCAACTCTTGAAGATATGGGTGTTCCACAATGGGTTATTGATGAAAATTTATGTCCAGGTCTTCCAAATTGGGAAGCTTTAAAATCTCCTGAGTGTCAAGCTAACTTTGCTACACCTGACTCTGAAGGTAAAGGTAGATGGCTAGAGGGTCCTTATGAATGGCACACTGATGTGATGCCTAACAGACTAAAAGGTCTTGGCTTAGATGATCAGTGGATGGTTAAGTTTGCTGGTAGTGCTGATGCACTATGGGCAGAACTAGCAGCTGCAAAAAAAGAAGGTAGAGGAACAGTGATCTTTAACTGGACACCAAACTTTACTGATGCTGAGGGATTTGTATTTATTGAATTCCCACCTTTCTACCAAGGTTGTAGAATTGAAGACGGCGGTTCTGTTGAGACAACTGGTTGTGGTTCACCAATTGGTTGGTTAAAAAAAGCAGCACACATCAAGTTCCCAATCACTCATACATCTGCATATAAGTTCTACACAAAAATGGAATTTACATCAGGTAACATTGGTGAAATGGCTAACTATGTTGATAATGGTGGTATGACTCACGCTGAGGCAGCTACTGCATATATTGCTAATAACAGAGATCAAATCGATCTCTTCATGAAGTAATATAATATTTTTAAAATCCTCCCTTAAATGGGAGGATTTTACTTTTAATTTTTTTTGATAGGTTAATCTTATGTCACCAACTATTAGTTGCGATTCTGTCTACAAGATCTTTGGCGCCAATGCGAACAAGCTATTAGCAGACTCTAATGGGTCTGTGGATGCTAAACAATTTCAAGATGCAGGATGTATAGTGGGTGTAAATAATGCCTCTTTTGATGTTGAAAAAGGAGAGATGTTAGTTGTCATGGGCCTATCAGGCTCAGGAAAATCCACCTTATTGAGATGCATTTCAAGATTGACTGACGCAACCGCAGGTAAAATATTAGTTGACGGTGAGGATATTTGCTTAATGAACAACAAACAATTAGTTGAGCTTAGAAGAGAGAAAATGGGAATGGTTTTTCAAAATTTTGCCCTACTTCCTCATAAAACAGTCATTGAAAATATTGCATTCCCCTTGCAGGTAAAAGGAGTCAGTACAGAAAATAGTATGTACAAGGCTTTAGAAATGGTCGAATTGGTAGGGCTCAAAGGAAGAGAAAATTACTTTCCAAGAGAGTTATCTGGTGGACAGCAACAAAGAGTAGGTATAGCTAGATCACTGGCAGTTGAGCCAGACATTTGGTTTTTAGATGAACCATTCTCTGCATTAGATCCTTTAATTCGAAAAGAAATGCAGGATGAATTTTTAAGACTTCAAGGGGTTCTTAACAAAACAATTATGTTTGTTACTCACGATTTTGATGAGGCTCTTAGATTAGCTGATCGTATTGCAATTATGAAAGATGGAATTATTGAACAATTAGATACCCCAGGTAATATTGTTTTAAACCCCGCAACTGATTATGTTAAAAAATTTACAGAAGATGTTCCTAGAGAAAAAGTATTAAAAATAGAGTCTATAATGGACCCTAAGGACACAAATGCTTCAGACAATTTAAAAGTATCTAAAGACGACATTATAGAGAGTGTTGCTGAAAAAATTCTCAATAGTAAAGAGATAATAAAAGTTATAGATCCTAAAGACAGTTCAGAAGTTGGATCAATCAACCCTTCAAAAGTAATAAAAGTTTTATTTGGTGGATAAGAACTACTTAGAAACTATAAGAAATTCTAAGCCAGCTCAATTTGGCATTCTAATATTTATTTTTCTTATTCTTTATTTTCTTATCCCACAAAGTGAAAATAATTATTTATGGAGACTCCCATCAGTCCTTAAAGGAATTCCATTAGCAATTAATAATGTAATCTTTAATGCTTTATATGAGTGGTTCCCATTAAAGGTTTGGGATCCAGTCTTTGAAATGTACGAAGAAAAAGCTGCTTTTAGAGAATTCACTAAAGCTGTTTCACAAGGCTTGCTCTTTTTAATCACTGTCGTAAGAGAACTCTTATTAGGTGGAGATAAAATAATAGACGTATTTGTAAGCGACTCATGGCTAAAAGAAAATGATTGGTTAAGTTGGCCTGCATTGCCTTGGACAGCAACAACTGTGGGTGCATTTCTTCTTGGATACCAGCTAAATGGTATCAGGCTTGGGCTTTTAGGTGGTATAGGTGCATTATACATTTCGGTATTTGGAAATTACGTTCCGTCAATTCAAACATTGTCATTTGTGTTGATTACTACGCCAATTTGTTTCGTTCTTGGTCTTTCTTTTGGAATTTGGGGATACCTTGATAAAAAAGTCGAGACTGCCTTACAACCAGTTTTAAATGTTATGCAGACTATGCCTCAGTTTGCATATTTAGTTCCAATTATTGCTTTATTTGGACTAGGAGATCACGCTGGTTCAATCGCTACTATTATCATTGCAACTCCACCTATGATAAGAAACACAATTCTTGGACTGAAAAGAATTTCTCCTGAAGTTGTTGAAGCAGGCTTAATGAGTGGGTGTACAAAACCTCAATTACTTTTTAAAGTTTTAATTCCAGCAGCTAGAAGAGATATTCTTAATGGCGTAAATACAGTTATCATGCAATGTCTAGCAATGGTTGTCATTGCTTCATTTGTAGGAGCTAAAGGCTTAGGTTTGAATTTAAAAATTGCACTCAACAGTTTAAAGATTGGAAAAGCAGCAGAGGCAGGTTTGTGTATTGTTATTATCGCGGTTATCCTCGATAGATTTACAAAAGCTTGGGCTGATAAACAAAAAGACTATTTTGAAAATTTAACATTCTTCCAAAGATATAAATTATTAATTATTTTTGCTATTTCTGTCGTCATTTTTTCAATCATTGCTTTTATATCTGGTGGTTACTTTGATAAAATAAATTACTTATATGTTATTCCCATAGAAAAAGGTTTAACAATAGCTCATTACATTGATGGTGCAGTTGACTGGGTTTGGGAGACATTTTTTTACTCATTAAATTCTTTTAATAAGTTTTTACTAACGCAAGTATTAGGACCAATGAAACATGCCTACTTAGGTATGCCAGTTATTGCAACATTTACTCTTGCGATGGGTGCAGCGTATATTGTAGGTAATGCAAGAACTGCTTTGATCGTTGGTGGTATGTTATTGTTTATTGCATTATCTGAATATTGGGACAGAGCTTTAATTACAATGTATATGGGCTCATTTGCCGTAATTATGGCTTCACTTAATGGAATTATTTTAGGTTCAATATTTGGTAGAACTGAAAGAGGTGGAAGAATACTATTATCTTTCTGCGATTTTTTTGAAACATTCCCTTCTTTCGTTTACCTAATTCCAGTTATATTTTTATTTAATATCACAGACACTTCAGTGCTAATTGCAGCTATAGTTTATGCTACAGTCCCAGCAACAAGATATACAGTTTGGGGTTTAAAAAGTGTTCCACTATCTCTCCACGAGGCTGGAACTATGTCAGGAGTTTCAGCTTTTCAACGATGGACAAATATTGAAATACCCATTGCTTTCCCAACAGTAATGTTGGGAGTCAACCAAACAGTCGTATTTTCTCTTCAAATGGTAATTTTAGGTGCACTTATAGGAACTGAAGACCTAGGACAAATTATTTTTGGTGCTTTATCTAGAACAAAAGACGGCGCAGGTGTCGCTTTAACACTTGGAATATTTGTCTCTTTAATAGCTATATGTGTAGATGTTATTGTTAGAAATTGGGCAGAGGAAAGAAAAAAAGCTCTTGGGTTAGCATAGAGAATGATCATCCCAAGAGTTACTCAACCTTATGAACCTGGATTACCAGCTCTTGGTGACGACTTAGAAAATTATTTGGTAACTGGCGGAGGCTCTCTCACATTAAAATTAGAACCAGATGATAAATTTAAAATAATTAATTTAGAAGGCCATCAACAGGCTGAGGTTGTATGCTTTAATTCAAAAGGAGAATGTAATCTATCAGCATTAGGTCTTGATAACGAACACGACGGTCAATTTACAAAAAAAATCCTTACGAGCGAAGAGGAGTCAGCTCAAATAGCACGCACTAAATTAAAAAAACTTGGATATGAGGTAGAGTCTATTAATCAATCGATTTTAGTATTTTCTAAAAATTCACTTTCAGGTTCAATTGAGGAGTTTAAAACAAACGACTCCATTGTTTGTATAATTTCTGCACCAGGCGAAAGTGAAATTACACATGAAAATATTCCTGCATCCGAACTACGAGTGATTGTTCAAAGAAATAAAAAACGTGAAGAGGGGGAATTTTTATTACCAGACCCTTTAATGGACCCTGTTGAAGAAATTTTTGTTAAAAGATATACCGCAATGGCCTATGAGGTCAAAGAAGGAGATTTTATTCAGATAATTGATGTTTATGGAAGACAATGTTCTGACTTTATGGCTTTCGACTCAGAGAGTCTTCAAAAAGGCCAAGAGCTCTCAATAGATACAACTAATAGTAGATATCTAATGGGAAGTGCTTTTCCAATGCCAGGTCTCCATTCTAAATATTACGATGAAAATCAAATGCCCATGGTTGAAGTCTACAGAGACACTGTCGGAAGACATGATACGTTCGGTACTGCATGTACTTCAAAATTTTATGATGATATTGGTTATTTTGGTCATCCAAATTGCTCTGATAATTTCAATTATGTATTAGATAAGTTTACTGTGAGAAAAAGACTAGGTTGGAATGCTATAAATTTATTTTACAACACAGCCATTGATGCAAATAATGCTTTAATTTTTGATGAACCATGGTCTAGACCAGGAGACTATGTGATGTTTAAAGCTCTGAAAAATTTAGTTTGTGTCTCCTCTGCCTGTCCAGACGATGTAGATGCAGCTAATGGATGGAATCCTACTGACATTTTTGTTAGAGTCTATAGACCGAATAGACCTTTTAGTAAAGGAATGGCATTTAGAATGAAAGCAGACTCTGAACCTAAATTAACTAAAGAAACTGGTTTTCACCCAAGAGTTTCAAAACTTACTGAAAATATTGTTGAGTACAAAGGCTTCTGGTTAGCTTCTAATTATAACAATCACGGGGCGCACCAAGAATATGAAGCTTGCAGAGAGAGGGCTATCATTATGGATCTATCAGCACTAAGAAAGTTTGAGGTAAGAGGCCCAGATGCTGAAGAACTTTTGCAAATGACTTGCACCAGAAACATCAGAAAACTATCTGTTGGCCAAGTTGTTTACACTGCGATGTGCTACGAGCATGGAGGTATGCTTGATGACGGTACAGTATTCAAAATGACGGATGATAATTTTAGGTGGATTTGTGGTGATGAGTATTGTGGCGAATGGTTAAGAGAAAAAGCAAAGGAACATAACTTAAAGGTATGGATTAAATCTTCTACTGATAATTTACATAATGTTTCTGTCCAAGGGCCAAAGAGTAGAGAAATATTAAAAAAGATAATCTGGACCCCACCTCATCAAACATCATTGACTGATTTAGAGTGGTTTAGGTTTTCTATAGCTAGGTTAAATACTTTAGATGGAATTCCTTTAATGGTTTCTAGAACTGGATATACAGGTGAACTAGGTTATGAAATATTCTGTCATCCGAGCAAAGCTGCTGAAGTTTGGGATGCTGTAATGAAAGCTGGAGAAGAGTTTGGAATTGTGCCTATGGGATTGGACGCTTTGGATTTAGTTAGAATTGAAGCTGGTTTAGTTTTTGCAAATTATGAATTTGATGATCAAACTGATCCGTTTGAGGCAGGAATTGGTTTTACAGTTCCTCTCAAATCAAAAGAAGATAACTTTATTGGTAAAGAAGCTTTACTTGAAAGAAAGGCAAACCCTCAAAGAAAACTAGTTGGACTCGAGCTTGAGGGTAATGAAACTACTGGGCATGGTGACTGTGTTCATCCTTCAAATAATGGAAGGGAACAAGTTGGCATTATAACAAGTGGTATGAAATCCCCTGTTCTAAATAAAAATATTGCTCTTTGTAAAATAAATGTCAAATACAGCGAGCTTAATACTGAAGTTGAAATAGGTAAGTTAGATGGTCAACAAAAAAGAATAAAGGCTAAGGTTGTACCTTTCCCATTTTATGATCCAACTAAATCAAGAGTTAAATCCTAATTTTTTTATCTTTTATATGAGTTCAATTTTTTTAGATAAATCTTCAACTTTACCGATTAGTGATAACAGGTTTGATAAAGGACCTTTTTTTGAGTTTTATCATAAAGAAGATAATTCTTATGGTGTATACGCTGATCGCTATTTTCCAATATCTGTTGGAAATAAAATCAAAGATAGTTACTGGAATTTGAGAAGAAAAGCTGTCATGTATGATGTACCTGAAAAACCTATTCAAATAGAGGGACCACAGTCAGAGGAATTTCTTGATAAAATATTTTGTCGCAAAATTAAAGATATGAAAGTAGGCAGGGGTAAATATGCAATTGCCTGTTATGAAAATGGCGGAATATTTATAGATGGTGTACTTTTTAGATTAGAGCAAAATAAATTTTGGTACGTCCAACCTGATGGACCCCTTGAAACTTGGTTAAAAGCTCATCAAAAAAACTATGAAGTTACTATAACTGACCCTAATTCTCGAGTGATACAAATTCAAGGTCCAATTTCTAAAGATATAATTTCAAAGCTAACAAATGGAGAAATAAACGATGATTTTAAATACTATCATTCAGGTTATTCAAAAATTGCTGATCAAAATGTATATGTCTCTAGAACAGGATGGACTTCTGAATTAGGCTTCGAAATTTATACTCTAGGAAACAAGACTAATTATAAAAAAATTTGGGATACTATTTGTGAAATCGGATATCCGATGGGTATGACATTTGATGGTCTAGAATCAATGGATATAAGAAGAATTGAAGCAGGCATCCTAGATAACAACACAGATTTTGACTCTTCAATGAATCCTTATGAAATTGGATTAGGCTCTCTAGTTGATTTAGAGAAAGAAAATTTTATTGGAAAAAAAGCTTTAGAATTTTTATCAACAAAATTTGGAAAGAGATTATTTGGTATAACTACCGATAAAGAAATTATTCCAAGAGCAAAAGTTTATTTATCATCAAATGAACAAAAAATTGGATATCTTTCAGCATCAACTTGGTCTCCTACCTTAGAAAAGTATGTAGGTTATGTACGTTTTGACTATCCTGGTGAGTGGAAAGAATTTCAAATTAAAGTCGAGTCTGTTAATGATAATTTAGCTGACTGCGAAATAATTGATTTACCATTTTACGATAAAGAAAAATTAATCCCAAAGGGGATTGACAAAAATATTCCTTAATCTTTATTTTTTTCTTTTCTAAAGAATGGTATTAGAAAAACAAAACAAGCTACAAAGAAAAAAAGACTTCCAAACATAGCCCAGAAACTACCAATACTTGATATTATAAAGCCTACGGCAGAAATAATAAATAAAACCCATCCAATAAAATTAAGAGTATTATTGGACATATAATATTTATTTTGTATCTAAATATGTAGCCATAGAGTCATCCATAGCATCCAACCATGTAGTATGATGTGAGGGACCAGTGGTGCCAGTGACAGGCGAGGAAAAGGATTTATCTCTATAAGTCAGGATATTTTCTTCCTTATGGTGTTCCCAATCATAAAAATGTTTGCGAATTAACTCAAAGTCAATTTTTGGGTAGTCAACAGCAGAACATAAATCCACACAATAATCTGTTTGAAAATCAATCATTTGATAGGCATCCTCTAGGGCCTCTTCCTTTTTAACCCAGTTATCAATATCCTTTGCTAACTCATCAGCTGAAGGCAGAGTTATTTTGTTCATTATTATGTCTCTAACATACCAAGCTTGGGCATCAAACATGTTAAAAGTATGAAACTGATCTTGCATACCAAGATAAAACAAATTTTGATTATTTTGCCATACTACTCCTTTGTATAAGTTTGGAGGATATAGCCTGTTATGAGTTTTTAATTTTAGATCTTCTGGTAAAAAAGGAAAATGATGCAAGTAACCTGTACATAGTATTAAGGCATCCATTTCTTGAACTGTGCCATCTTTAAAAACTGCTTTATTTCCATCGATCTTATCCATGTAATGTACTTCTTTCATGCCTTCAGGCCAATTGAAACCCATTGGATTGTTTCTATAACCAATAGTAACAGTTTTAGCTCCATATTTATGGCACTGTAACGCTACATCTTCAGCAGAGTAACTACTTCCGAGAACGACAACGTTTTTATCCCTAAACTCTTCAGCATCTCTGAAATCATGAGAGTGCATTATTCTCCCTGGGAAGCTATTCATTCCCTCATATTCAGGAATGTATGGAACAGAGAAGTGACCAGTCGCAACAACTAATTTATCAAAACTTTCAGTCTTAGTTTGATCGTCTTTTTTATTTCGGTATGTAATGTCAAATCCATTACCATTATCAGCAACAGAGGTAACAGTGGTATTAAACTTTACGTATTTTTTTACATCTGAATTTTCTGCACGACCTAAAATGTAATCTTGTAGGACGGCTCTTGGAGGGAAGGAGGGAATTGGTTTTTTGAAATGCTCATCAAAAGAATAATCTGCAAATTCAAGACACTCTTTTGGTCCATTCGACCAGAGGTATCTATACATACTATTGTGAATTGGATCTCCGTATTGATCAGATCCGGTTCTCCAAGTATAATTCCAAAGACCACCCCAACTTTCTTGTTTTTCAAAGGCTACAACCTCAGGAATATTTTCGCCTTTGCTTTGCGCTTGATGCAGAGATCTTAAAAAAGATAGTCCACAGGGACCTGTACCAATTAGTGCAACTTTTGTCATTATTCTCCTCCGATTTGAATTAATATTAATAATTAAATTTTAATTTCCAATCCATTTTTTGTCATAATCTGTAATAAATACAGGGATAATAAAAATGTTGTTTCATATTATGGAACAGGTTTATTGTAGCATTATATTAGGAATATATATTTTCGAAGAGGTTTAATTGAATCATGCAAAAGTACTCAGTTTTTAGTTTAGTAAAAAATGCTTTCACCAACCATGAAAATTGGGAGGTAGCTTGGAAAGACCCTGAGCCTAAAAAAGAATACGATGTCATAATTGTAGGCGGCGGTGGTCATGGTCTTGCAACAGCTTATTATCTTGCAAAAGAACATGGCATCACAAACGTTGCCATACTTGAAAAAGGTTGGATTGGTGGAGGTAATGTTGGAAGAAACACTACCATCTTGAGATCTAACTATATGTTTGATTCAAACGCTCATTTTTATGAGTTTGGCATGAAGCTTTGGGAAACACTTAGCCAAGAATTAAATTACAACGTTATGTATTCACCGAGAGGAATTATAAACCTAGCTCACTCTGATGCACAAATGAACGCTTACGCTAGAAGAGGTAACTCTATGAGATTAAATGGTATTGATGCAATTCTTCTTGGAAGGGATGATTTAAAAAAGATGATCCCATTTGCAGATTTTTCAGAAACATGTCGTTTTCCTATTCATGGTGGTTTAATGCAACCACGTGGAGGAACTGCAAGACATGATGCAGTTGCTTGGGGATACGCGAGACAGGCAGACTCTATGGGTGTCGATATAATTCAAAATTGTGAAGTGACAGGTTTTGATGTTAACAACGGAAAAATAGAAGGCGTTCAAACATCAAGAGGAAATATTAAAACTAAAAAAGTTGGATTGTGTGTTGCTGGAAGCACTACACTTTTAGCAGACATGTTAAATATGAGACTTCCAATTGAAGCACATGTTCTGCAAGCTTGTGTCTCAGAACCAGTTAAACCTTTACTTCATAACGTAGTTACATTCGGAGCAGGTCACTTTTATTGTAGTCAATCTGACAAAGGTGAAATGGTTATGGGTGGTGATTTAGATGGTTACAACAGCTATGCTCAAAGAGGAAATATGCCAATGATACAGCATGTTTTAACAGGTGGATTGGCTGTCTTCCCAAACTTTAGTAGACTCAAAATGCTTCGAACTTGGGGAGGTATTATGGATATGTCCATGGATGGTTCTCCAATAATCGATAAAACTCATATTGAGGGTTTATATCTTAATTGCGGTTGGTGTTACGGTGGCTTTAAAGCTACTCCCAGCTCAGGTTTTGTTTTTGCGCATACAATAGCACAAGATCAAGTACATGAACTCAACTCAGACTTTAACCTTGAAAGATTCCATACTGGAAAAATTATAGATGAAAAGGGTGTAGGCCCTAAACCTTGGATCGGTTAATAGATGTTAGAAATAAAATGCCCATACTGTGGCAAGCGCTCACAAAATGAATTTTCTTATGGCGGAGACGCCACTATAAAAAGACCTCAACTAGGAGAAGAAATTTCAACCGAGGATTGGGATAATTTTGTTTACTACAGAGATAACCCAAGAGGAAAACATTCAGAACTATGGCATCATGTTTCTGGATGTAGACAATGGTTTAAAGTCTCAAGAGACACCGCTACACATGAAATTTTTGATACTTGTAAAATGAACGAGGACTTTAATGTCTAACAGTTTTAGAACAACCAACTCAACAGGACTTATTAATAAGGATAAAAAAATTAATTTTACTTTTAACGGCACTATTTATCATGGCTATGAAGGAGACACTCTTGCATCTGCTTTAATTGCAAATGGTGTTCATTTAGTTGGAAGAAGTTTTAAGTATCATCGACCTCGCGGTTTTTTAGGAGTTGGTGTTGAAGAACCAAATGCAATGGTACAATTGCATGATGGTAATAAATCTGAACCTAATATCATTGCAACCGAAGTTGAGTTAGTTGAGGGATTAAAAGCTAAAAGTCAAAATTGTTGGCCTTCTGTTCAATTTGATATTGGAGAAATCAATAATGTCTTAAATCGTTTTTTTCCTGCAGGTTTCTATTACAAAACATTTATGTGGCCAAAAAGTTTTTGGATGAAAATCTATGAACCATTTATAAGAAAAGCTGCTGGTATGGGTAAAGCACCACTGCTACCTGACCCAGATAGGTACGAACATAATTATGAACACTGCGATGTACTAGTTGTTGGCTCTGGCCCATCAGGTCTCGCAAGTGCTCTGGCTGCTGCTAAAAATGGGGCTAGGGTAATATTAGCAGAAGACAAGCCTAATTTTGGTGGCTCTCTTTTAACTGACGAAGTTACGATTGGTAACATGTCAGGAAAAGAGTGGGCTAGTGATACCATTTCCCAATTAAAAAGTATGCCAAATGTAATATTAAAAAAAAGGTCACAAGTCTTCGGATACTATGATCACAATATGACCGTAATGATTGAAAGAGTTAGCGATCATATTGAAAATCCCTCAAAATACACACCAAGACAAAGACTACATTATATTAGAGCTGGAGAAGTAATAGTTTCAACTGGTTCTATTGAAAGACCAATATCTTTTGGAAACAATGATAGACCAGGAATTGTATTAGCCTCAGCAGCAAAAGAGTATATGAAGGTTTATGAAACATTAGTTGGTAAGAAACCAATTATATTTACCAATAATGATACAGCATATTCTACTGCCCTTGAGTTTATTAAAAATGATATTGAACCAATCATTGTAGACACTCGAGACAGCTCAAATGGTGAATTAGTCAAAGAAGTTCAGCAAAAGGGTATTTCTATAAAATTTAATTCAGGGATCGCAGACACTAAAGGACATTTGAAGATAAATTCTGCTATCATCGGCAAGCTTGACTCTTCAAAAGAGTCTTTTATTTCAGAAGAAACAGTAGAGTGTGATTGCATTTGTATGTCAGGAGGCTGGACACCAACGGTTCATTTATCTTCCCAAGCTGGAAATAAATTAAAGTTTAACGACGATATTGATGCGTTCGTGCCGGATAAAAAAAGACAAAAAGAAACAGCAATTGGAGCAGCTAATGGTTCTTTCACCTTAAATCAATCCCTAGCTGAAGGTTTTCAAGTGGGCTTTGATTTATCAAACAAATTCACAGATCAAAATAATCCTACAAATAGTCCCAACTCAAATGAACCTAGCTATGAAAAACATGAAAAGCTCTGGTGTATGCCTTTACCATCTGGAAAAAAACCAAAACGCTTTATCGACTTTCAAAATGACGTTGCAGTTTCTGATGTAGAGCTAGCAATTAGAGAAGGCTTCAGATCAATTGAGCACGTCAAAAGATATACAACTCTTGGGATGGCTGGCGATCAAGGCAAGACAAGTAATTTAAATGGTTTGCAATATGTATCTAAAATAGAAAAAAAGATTGTTCCAGAAGTTGGTCATACAACATTTAGACCACCATACACCCCTGTAACAATTGGAGCTATCGTGGGTAGAGAAGTTGGTAATCACTATTTACCAACAAGAAAATCTCCCATTCATACATGGCATGAGGAAAATAATGCTGTTTTTGTAGCAGCAGGTTTATGGCAAAGACCCAGATACTACCCAATGGGTTCTGAGGATATGAACAGTGCTGTTAATAGGGAAGCTGCAAATGTAAGAAAAAATGTTGGAATTTGTGATGTTACGACACTTGGTAAGATTGATATTAAAGGTCCGGATGCACCAGAATTCTTAAATAGAGTTTATACAAATGCATGGCTGAAATTACCTGTTGGAAAAGCTAGATATGGAGTAATGCTAAGGGAAGATGGCATGGTTTTTGATGATGGAACAACATCTCGATTATCTGAAAATCATTTTCATATGACTACCACTACTGCCCAAGCTGCAAATGTTTTATCGCACTTAGAGTATTATTTACAAGTTGTATGGCCAGATTTAGATGTAAATGTCTTATCAACTACTGAACAGTGGTCTGGTATAGCAGTGGCAGGTCCAAAATCTAGAGATCTTTTATCAAAATTATTTCCTGATGTAGATATGTCAAATGAGGGTTTACCATTCATGGGTCTTGTTGACTCTTCAATAGACGGTATCAAAGCTAGAATTTATAGAATTTCTTTTTCTGGTGAACTAGCTTATGAGGTAAATGTCGAGTCAAACTATGGTCTTTATACGTGGAAGAAGATCATGGAAGTAGGACAGTCATTTGATATTCAACCATACGGAACAGAGGCTCTATCAACCTTAAGAATAGAAATGGGTCATGTCGCAGGAGCAGAATTAGACGGACGCACTATTCCTTTTGATGTTGGACTGAATAGTATGGTGAGTCAGAAAAAAGATTTTATAGGTAAAAGATCTTTATCTAAAGACGCATTCACTGAGTCGGATAGACAAACTATTGTTGGACTTGTTCCACTAGACAAAAAAACAAAGATCCCAGAGGGTTCACATATTATAGAAGATAATAGTGCTGTTGCCCCAATACCTAAACTTGGACATGTTTCATCTTCTTGTTGGAGTGTTGAATATAATAATCCTTTTTCCATAGCCATTATAAAAGATGGTAAAAATAAAATTGGTAAAAATCTATATGCTGTCTCTCCTTTAAAAGATATTTCAATTCCTGTTGAGGTAGTATCCTCACACTATGTTGATCCCGAAGGCTCAAGGGTGAGATCATAATGGAACAAGCACAAAATCTATCACCACTTCATTTTGATCATAAGCTCGGCTTGTTTGGCGACCATGAGAATAAAGAAAACCTATTAAAAATATCGGAAATAAAAGATCTTAGTATTATCCAAATTGCTAAATTTAAGAAAAGCTCAATTGAGATTGAAAAAGTTACTATAAATCAACTTAATTTACCGACAGAAAGTTTAAAAGTTTCTCACAATCAAGAGACAAGAGTATTGTGGACCGGTCCTGATACCTGGTTAATTATCTCAAAAAAAATTGACTTGAAAGACGAAATTTACAAATCGATCAGAGATGAGGATTTTGCCATTACAGATATTTCACAATCAAGAGCTGTATTACAAATATCAGGCGTAAATGCAAAAAATGTTTTAAAAAAAGGTTCTCCAATAAATTTTAATGAAAATATGTTTAAACCAAATAATTGCGCGAACACTACATATAACGGAATTAACATACTGATCGACTATTTAGACGACCAACCGTTTTGTTTTAACCTTTATGCATTAAGAAGCTTTGGTGGTTCTTTTTACCATAGCATTACTGACTCGTCATTAGAGTATGGGTATGAGGGTATTTAATATTAATGTGCGGTATAGTTGGAATATATTTAAAAAATAAAAAATATAATTCACAATTAGGTAAATTTCTTACTGGAATGATGAATAGTATGGCTACGCGTGGTCCTGATAGTGCAGGTTTCGCAATATACTCATCTGAGAAAAAAAAAAAATATAAATATTCAGTTTGCTCTAATACTTATCAAGTTAAAGAAATTTCAAAAAAACTATCAAAGCAAGTAAAAGATATCAAAGTAAAATCTATTTCAGATCATTTAATAATTGAAACAGTAATGAAGCCTAAAAAGTTTATAGAAATTTTAAAAAATCATGATGAATTAAGTTTAGTTGGATATGGTAGTTGCATAGAAATATTTAAACAAGTGGGAAATCCGAAGGATGTTGTTAAAAATTTTTCACTAGAGAAGTTTTCTGGCTCACATGCTATTGGGCATACAAGGATGGCAACAGAAAGTGCAATCACGACAGATGGCTCTCATCCATATTCCACAGGTGAGGATGAATGTCTTGTACATAACGGATCCTTGTCAAATCATAACAACTTAAGAAGATCGCTTCAGAAAAAAGGGATTGAAATAAAGTCCATGAATGATACGGAAGTCGCTGCAGGTTATATTTCAAACGGATTATCTGACAAAAAATCACTCAAAGAAACACTTTTGGATGGACTGAAGGACCTCGATGGTTTTTACACATTTATTTCTGGAACCAAAAATGGCATGGCAATTGTTAGAGATGAGATTGCTTGTAAGCCCGCAGTTGTTGCAGAAACAAAGGATTATGTTGCTATTGCCTCAGAGTTTCAAGCAATGGCACATTTACCAAATGTAAATTCAGCAAAAATTTTTGAACCAGAGCCCGGAAAAGTATATAGCTGGGGCAAATAATGAATTTAAATTTAAAAAAAGAGTCATTGAGGAAAGTTAATGAAACTCTTCAAAGTATAGATAGAAAATCAAACAAAAAGATTTTTAAAGTTTCAAATCCAGATGGAAATCACGCTATTTGTGCTGGATTAAAAGACGAGATTGAAGTCACTATTGATGGTCACACAGGATACTATTGTGCTGGTATGAACATGAATGCAAATATCATTGTAAATGGAAATGTGGGCACAGGTGTTGCAGAAAATATGATGTCTGGAACTGTTCATGTTAAGGGCAATGCATCCCAATCAGCCGGTGCTACAGCACATGGTGGAACTTTGATCATTGATGGTGATACTAGTTCACGTTGTGGGATTTCAATGAAAGGAATAGATATTATAGTTAAAGGATCGGTAGGCCATATGTCTGCATTTATGGCTCAATCTGGAAATTTGGTTATATGTGGAGATGCTGGAGACGCTCTGGGAGACAGTATCTATGAAGCAAATATTTTTATTAAGGGTAAGGTGAAATCACTTGGTGCTGACTGCGAAGAGAAAAAAATGAATAAAAAAGATCAAAATATTTTGAGATCTCTTTTAAAAAAAGCAAGTATAAATGAAAGTGAGATTAAAAACTTCAAAATGTATGGTTCAGCAAGAAAACTCTATAATTTTAATATAGATAATGTATCGGAGTACTAATGGCAGAAAAATTTAAAACTACACCAAGAAAATCTTGGACATTTGATGACTATACAAACTCTGAAATTCGAAGAGCTGCAGAAACAGGTATTTATGACATTAGAGGCGGTGGTTCAAAAAAAAGATTACCTCATTTTGACGATCTTCTTTTTTTAGGCGCATCAATGTCAAGATACCCTTTAGAGGGCTACAGAGAAAAGTGTAGCACTAACGTCACTCTTGGAACAAGATTTGCAAAAAAACCGCTTGAATTAGATATTCCAATAACAATTGCTGGAATGAGCTTTGGAGCTCTCTCAGGACCTGCAAAAGAAGCGCTTGGAAGAGGAGCTAGTATTGCCGGGACTTCAACGACAACAGGCGATGGTGGCATGACCCCTGAGGAGAGAGGACAATCAAAGCATTTGGTTTACCAATTACTTCCCTCAAGGTATGGAATGAACCCAGAGGATTTAAGAAAAGCAGATGCTATTGAAGTTGTGATAGGTCAAGGTGCCAAACCTGGCGGTGGAGGTATGTTACTCGGTCAAAAGATAAGTGATCGTGTTGCCGAGATGAGAACATTACCAAAAGGAATTGATCAGAGATCAGCATGTAGACATCCAGATTGGACTGGACCAGATGATTTGGAAATAAAAATTTTAGAACTCAGGGAAATAACAGCTTGGAAAGTTCCCATATTTGTAAAAATTGCAGGATCTAGGCCTTACTACGATACTGCTCTTGCAGTAAAAGCAGGTGCTGATGTGGTGGTGCTTGATGGCATGCAAGGAGGTACTGCAGCTACACAAGAGGTATTTATCGAAAATGTAGGTCAGCCAACATTGGCATGTATCAGGCCAGCAGTAGATGCTTTATTAGACTTAGATATGCACAGGAAGGTTCAGTTAATTATTTCAGGTGGAATTAGAAATGGTGCGGATGTTGCAAAAGCTATGGCATTGGGTGCTGATGCTGTTTCCATAGGTTCATCAGCATTAATTGCACTGGGTGATAATGATCCAAAGTGGGAGAGCGATTACAAAAAACTTGGAACAACAGCTGGTGCTTTCGATGATTGGCATGAAGGTAAAGACCCATCTGGTATAAATACACAAGACCCAAAATTAATGAAAAGATTAGACCCAGTAAAAGGCGGAAAAAGATTATCTAATTATCTCAAGGTTATGACTCTTGAAGCCCAAACTATAGCGAGGGCATGTGGTAAAAACGATTTACATAATCTTGAACCTGAGGACCTATGTGCATTAACAGTTGAAGCTGCTGCAATGGCTAGGGTTCCTTTAGCGGGAACCGGTTGGGTGCCTGGTAAGATTTAACCATTATTTGCTAATTACTTAAACTATACTATAATGTTTCATTCTGTGGAACATTGGTTGGAGGACAGTTTTGCAACAAGATTTAAAATATATAAATAAGTCTCTGGAAAAATCTTTCAAAATTCTTGAAATTTTATCAAAATCAATTTTCCCGTTGAAGGCATCAAATATTTCTAGAAAAGCAGTTTTATCTAGAACAACTACATTTAGACTATTGTCTGTTTTATCTCAACTTGGTTATATCCATAAAAATACTGGATCAAATACATACACTATGGGTCATAAAGCTTTTCAATTTGGAGAAACCTCAGATTATCTTCAGTCAATTTCTGAGACTTCTAAAGAAATTCTAAAAGAGGTCTCTAGTAAAACGAATTTAATTACATATTTGGCAATGCTTGAAGGCTCTCAAATAGTTCATTCCGATAAAATCTCTGACAACAATGATGATGCAACTATTAGAACTTTTAGAATGAGACTTGACGCTCATTGTTGTGCTTTAGGAAAAGTCATGCTTGCGTACAGACCTGAAAATGAAATTGCAACGATTTATAGAAGTTATAATTTTTATCCTCACACAAACAATACAATTACAAATTTAAATGATTTAAAAAGACAACTTGGCAAAATTAGAACTAACGGTTATGCGCTTAATCATGGAGAAGCTTTTGAAAACTCTTATGGAATAGGAGTCGCTATTTTAGACAAAGATAAAAGATCATTTGCAGGAATCGCTCTATCAGGTAGTAAAAATATCTTAAACCCAAAAACTATGATGGATTATGTTGATCTCCTTCAATCTGCCTCGATTAAAATTTCTCGATTAATTGTTGCCAATTGAAGATTATTGTTGATAAATAATAGATTTTTGTAAAAATTTTGTTTCATAATATGAAACAAAATGTGTTTTTTTCATACCTCGCAGACAAAATATAGTTGCTTGGAGGTTACTAAAATAATGAGCTTACCTACTAAATGTGACTATTTAATAATCGGGGCTGGAATTCACGGCCTGAGCACTGCATGGCATCTTTGTAAAAAATTATCCAATAAGGGCCAACTCAAAGAAAATTCTGTAGTCGTTTTGGAAAAATCCAAAGTTGCAAATGGAGCAAGTGGTGTTGCATGTGGAATTGTAAGGAACAACTACTACCAGCCTGCAATGAGAAGGCTAATGGCTCATTCTGTAAATGTTTGGAATGAGAATGCTGAGGCTTTAACTTACAAGCCAGTTGGCTACATGCAGATCAACTCCGAGCTAATGCAAGAAGGCATGTCTGAAGTTTATGAGCAGCAAAAAGAAATAGGATTTGACTCCGAGTTTATCGAAGGAGCATCAGATTGTGATAAGTATATGAAAGACATGTTGCCAGATTGGCAAGCTCAAGGCATCACTTCAGTTTTACACGAAAAGAAAACAGGATATGGAGCTAATAGAGGAGCCATAGAGGGCTTTCATAAGTTAGCAGTATCGGCTGGAGCAAAAGTTTTAGAAGGTGTGACTGTTAACAATTTAATTTCTTCTAATGGTAGCGGAGCAGTTTCGGCTGTAGAAACATCAGAGGGTAAAATTGAATGCACTCAATTAGTTGTTGCGGCTGGTCCATGGGTAAGAAAATTCTGGGAAATTTTAGAATTACCTAACACCGTTAAAATAAAAAAACCTGATGGTTCATTTACTGATGATATACCTATGTGGTCATACATGGCACTTGAAGAGGGTGAGTTGGAAGTTGACCCAAGAAGTTATAAAACAGCAAACGGAACAGAGTACCCAGTTATTCATGTTGATACAGAAGCCACACTTGTCTCAAATAAAACAGGTGATGTTATACATGAAAATGTTATGTGGGGTTTTTACTATAAGCCCGATGTCTACAGAGATGGTATACAAGGTGGTTCCTCTCCATATGACATAAATAAACCTGTTAACGATATAAGTCTTGATCCTTATGGTCATGACTCAGATGAGTTTCAACCAAGAGCTTCTTTTGAGGATAAATGGACCTCAGCTTTGGCTTTTTGCCAAAAGCAATTTGATGGATGTCACGCTAAATACAAGAAGCAAAAAGCTGGCGGTATTGGCTGTGTTACTCCAGATCGTTTTCCTGTATTCGACCAATACAGAGAAAACGTATATATTATAGCTGATGCTAACCATGGATACAAAATGGCTGGGTTAGGAGATCTTGTATCTAATGAGTTACTTGGTGAGAAATCTGAAATTCTAGAACCTTTTAGATTTTCTCGTTATGAAGAAGGGAAGTTACATCCGGTTTCAAAGAGCCCGTTCCCTTGGAGTTGATGTAAAAGGAGGAGGAATAAAATGACAGCGCTAGAAACGTACGTTAAGGATAAAAAGAGACAAGACTATATAAAACAAGTTAGAAAAAAAATTGATAAATTAGGAATTGAGTACATTTATTATCAATTTATTTCTGTTACAGGTAGAATTGTAGGTAAAGGTGTTCCTGCAGATCATTGGGAGAGTGTAGCTAATAAAGGTTTCCAATTAGTTTATGGAGCTACTGCTAATCTATTTACAAATAGACATGGTGATTACATAGGTTATGGACCAGAGGCCCACGAATTAGTGGGTATACCTGATCCAGAAACATTTGTTCAAATTCCTTGGGATAAAAGAATTGCCAGAGTTTTTTGTACTTGTTTTAGAAACAGGGAAGAAGAAAAAGATCCTGGTGGATATCTTACATCTGATTGCAGAGGTAACTTAAAAAGAGCCCACGAAGAATTTAAAAAGAAACACAAACTAGAATTACGAGCAGGGACAGAACCTGAAATGATGTGGTTAACAAAAAACGAAGATGGTTCACCGACTGGTTCAGGTTTCTCTAAACCCTACTGCTATCACATTGATCAATTTGAATCATTAAGACCTGTTTACATGAAAGTAATTGAGTATTCACGCGCAATGGGTTTGGACATTATCCAAGGTGACCATGAGGACGCGCCTGGACAATTAGAACTAAATTTCAACTACGATGATGTTGTTAGAAACGCTGACAGGTTATCAACTTACAGACAAATCTGTGCTCAAGTAGCAAGAGAATTTAATTTGATTGCTTGTTTTCTGAGTAAACCATTTGTTGGCGTGTCTGCTTCTGGTTGTCACACAAATATTTCACTCTGGAAGGGCGGAAAAGATGAATTAATACCATGTGGTAACAAGACTATCCCAGGTATGGAAAATGTATTTCATCACCGTAGGGGAGGTACAAATGTCTTTATGCCAGACGGGAAAGATAGAAGAATTCCTGGAAAAATAGGCCTTCAAGCAATCGGCGGTGTCATGGAACACCTTCCTGCTTTAACAGCCTTGGGTTCCTCAACTGTGAATTCATATAGAAGACTTTGGGATACAGGTTTTTGGGCTCCAGTTTATGCGGACTGGGGATATCAAAACAGAACCTGTGGTTTAAGGGTATCTGCCCCTGGTAGATTTGAATATCGATCAGTTGATTCAGCCCACAACCCATACTTAATGGGAAGCGGTCTGTTGAAAGCATTCGACCATGGTATTTCAAAGAAAATGGATCCAGGTAAACCTGAACAACAAAATATGTATGAACAAATGAAAGCTGGTAAGCAAGTTGAAAAATTACCAATGACTCTTGGTGAGGCATTAGATCGATTAGAAACCGACAAGGTAATACAAGATGCTCTACCAGGTGACATGATGAAAGTGTTTATGGAGTATAAAAGAGATGAGTGGGAAGAATTTTTAGCAACTCCGACTCAATGGGATCTCGATAAATACCTAGATTGCTTACCATAAGATAAGATAGGAGAAAAGTATGTGTGGAATAGCTGGAGTTATAAATAAAAAGAAGACAGTCAACGTTGGTGAACAAATGGGCCTTATGTTACAAGGTCTTAAACATAGGGGACCTGACTCAACAGGATATGCTATGTACGGAACACCTTTAAAAAAAGGCTTTGTAATGAGATTTAAAATATCTGAAAACGAGGCTGAAAAGGTAAATGCAACTGTCGACTCACCTGCTGATTTAAAAAATAGAAAAAATGCTGTCGACTCTATTTTAAAAAAACATGGTGCTAAAGTAACAAAAGAAAGCTCCAGCACCCCATACGCTTTCAGATATATATTTGATTTTAAAGGTGACCTCACAGATTTGGCTACTGAGATAGAAACAGTCGAAAAAACTGAAATTTTATCAATTGGTAAGGGCCTTGAACTCATTAAAGACTTAGGCGATGCAAATACTGTATCCAATCAATATGGCCTTGATAAATTTATGGGTACCCACGGTATTGGCCATACAAGGATGGCTACCGAGTCTGATGTAGATATTAAATCTGCACACCCTTATTGGGCTTTCCCTTTTGAGGATGTGTCAGTTGTTCATAATGGTCAATTGACTAATTATTGGGGCAATCGAAGAGTACTTGAAAGAAAAGGTTACAGGTTTAATTCAAATTGTGACTCAGAAATAATTGCTGTCTATATAGCTGATAAGATGGCTAACGGCATTGAACTAGAAAAAGCTATGCATGATAGCTTGGATGAGCTCGATGGAGTTTTTACATATGTTGTAGCAACAAAGGATCAGTTGGGAATGGCAAAAGACCATATGGCCGCTAAGCCAATGGTAATCTACGAAAGTAAAGACATCGTAGCATGTGCATCAGAGGAAGTTGCAATTAGGAATATATTTCCTCACGAAATTAAAACATATGACCCTTATGAAGCGGAGGTAAAAGTATGGCAGGCATAACAAAAAGAACTACTGCTTTTGATGATGAAAATTTATCAGGTAGATCGCAAAAATTATATTTTGAAGTAACAGAAGAAGAAAATTATACCTACTACGGTAATCACGAAGTTGATTTTAATAAAAGAACCTCCATTGATTGTGAAGGCATTGATGCTCATGAATTGAATCAAAAAATTAGAGATGCAATTCGAAAGGGATATGGGTCTATAGTTATTAAAAACCCTGGTGCAAAACATTCACTTGGTGTGGGAATTCTAAATAAGTTAAACTTAATCTTTGAGGGTAGTTTAGGTTATTTTGGTATCGGTTGTATCGATGGACCAACAGTGAGAGTTAACGGAAGAGTTGGTTGGTCATGTGCTGAAAATATGATGTCAGGAAAAGTTGTTGTTGAAAACAATGCAGGATCTTGTTTTGGAGCTGCTCTTAGAGGCGGTGACCTTATAGTTAAAGGCGATGCTGGTGCAAGAACTGGAATTGATATGAAAGGTGGCACTATTCTTATTGGCGGAAATGCTGGAGCTTACACTGGATTTATGATGCAAAGAGGAAGAATTATCGTTTGTGGTGATGTAAACGCAAACATGGGTGACTCAATGTATGATGGAATCATTTTTGTAGGAGGAGAACCTCATTCGCTTGGAACAGACTGCGTACCTGGTGAAATGAATGAGCACGAGGTTAGATGGCTAGAACAAAAAATTAAAAATGCTGAGATTGATTGCAAGGTCCCAGCCTCAAAATTTAAGAAATACGTTGCAGGAAGAATGCTCTGGAATTATGACAATCTAGAGCCAGCAGAAAAGAAAGGAATATTAGGCTAATGGCAAAACGTAATACACAATTATTAGGACAAAACTCAATTTTTACTCCTGAGGTAATGGACGACATTCATATCAAATCACAACTTGGTCGTTATCGTATGCGTGGTATGGCGTTAATGAAAAAAATCCCTCATTGGGATGATTTAGTTTTTTTACCAGGCACATTAACAAGATTTGTTATTGAAGGTTATAGAGAGAAGTGTCTAACAGAAACAATTATAGGTCCCAGAGCAAAAAATCCTATCAAACTTGATATTCCTGTTTACATAACAAGTATGAGTTTTGGTGCTCTTTCTTATGAAGCAAAAACTGCTTTAGCTAGAGGTTCATCAATGGCTGGAAGTGCAACATGCTCTGGAGAAGGGGGTATGATACCTGATGAGAGAAGGTACTCTCATAAATGGTATTATCAATGTATTCAATCCAGGTATGGCTTCAACCCACACCATGCTCAATTAGCTGACGCCATTGAGGTTTTTATTGGCCAAGGTCAAAAAGTTGGAATGGGTGGTCACTTAATGGGCCAGAAAGTTACTGACCAAGTAGCCGAGATGAGATCGTTACCCGCTGGTATTGATCAAAGATCTCCTGCTAGACACCCAGACTGGATGGGACCGGACGATTTAGCTCTTAAGGTTCAAGAATTAAGAGAATTAACTGACAATCAAGTGCCAATTCAATTGAAGTTAGGTGCATCAAGAGTTTATGACGATGTCAGAATGGCAGCAAAATGTGACCCTGACTCTATATTTTTAGACTCTATGGAAGGTTCAACAGCAGCTGGTCCACACATTGCAGCAGCTAATACTGGTATTCCTGGTATTGGTGCAATTAGAGAAGCAAGAAGAGCTTTGGACGATGTGGGAAAAACTGGTGAAATATCTTTAGTATTTGCTGGAGGTATTAGAGATGGAGCTGATATGGCTAAAGCCTTAGCTCTTGGGGCAGATGCTATTGCTATCGGTACAGCTGGATTAGTAGCACTGAACTGTAACAAAGATATTCCAGAAGCAGATTATGAAAAAGAAATGGGAGTGGAGGCAGGTTACTGCTATCACTGTCATACTGGTAGATGTCCAGTTGGTGTGGCCACACAGGATCCTGTTCTTAGAAGTAGATTAGACCCAACTGAGGCAGCAGAAAGAGTTTATAATTTGCTCAGTACTATGACTCTTGAGTGCCAAATGCTAGCAAGAGCATGTGGTAAGACAAATATTCACTCACTTGAGCCAGAAGATCTAGCTGCATTAACAATGGAGTCATCAGCAATGGCTAAAGTTCCATTAGCTGGTACAGATTTAACAGTAGGTGTAGATAACTACCACTCAATTTAGGAGAGTATTATGGTTAAAAAGAAAGTTACAAAAAAGAAATCAACTTCTGCAAAATCAAAAAAACCTACTAAGTCAAAAGGTTATCAAGTTGTAGGTGGGGCTAAATTAAAAGATAAGGAAATTAAAACATCAAGAGAAAAAATGATTGGCCAGCATATTGGCTATCGATATGATGTTAACTTAATTCCTGATTATAAGCACTTAACGCCATTTCTAAAACAATATATCGAAATTATGGGTTGGGATGACTTAAATTGGTTAGAGGACATCCATATGGGTTTCGAAGGTGATACCCCTGCTGTGTTTGACAGAAATGCAAACGCTTGGATAACTTTACCAAAGAAGATTAAACTTCCAAAAAACCAACAAGATAGAGATATGTTAGCTAGAGAACTTTTAATTAAGTTTCAAATGTCACCTAATCATCCCTTGGTACAGTTAAAAAGAACATACGCTAAGGGCGAGAACTTTAAGTTAGTTGAGTAAAATTTTATAAATAAGGGAGCCTTTGCTCCCTTATACATTCAAATATTTTAATCTTTAATTCTTATTAATTTAGATTTTTTCCAGTTTGGAATAAATTTTATAACATCAATGTCATTTCCCAAACCAGGATTAAAATTTTTATTATGCCAAAAAATATTTTCCCAATGTTCCTCATTTTTATCGAGAATAAAAGGAGAGCATGACAATCTATAATTTGTAGAAAGGTGAATAAAATCTAAGATACATGAGCCGTCTTTAACTACTTTTTTTGAGATACTTGAGTTTTTTGGAAAAGTAGCAAATAAAGAGTCTGAAAATTTATCTTTATCCATAAAATATTCAGAAGATAAAAATTTATTCATTTTATCAAATCGATCAGCAGGATCGTAAGTTCGTTTAAAAGTGTGTTCAAACAGTTTTGTAGTGTTTACAGGATCATTTTCCGAAATTACAACAATAATTCTTAGAAGTTCATTTCCTTTCTTATCAAGCAATATAGGTGCCATAGATGAATTTGGTCTGCCATTTTGTGTTCTAAATGCCTGAATTCTAGATTGACATTGCCAATCAAGAAACTTTTCTTGTAAAACTTCAGGTGTCATAAATAATTTAACAATCTAGAGTTGTTTCTCTTTCCCAATTAGAAAGGTGTTTATTAAAAGTACCCCAATCTTGATTTTTTAGTTTGACATAGCTATTAACTAAATCATCACCAAAACCTGCTCTAATGATTTTTGATTTATCAAAATCACGTATTGCATCAAGAAGATTTAATGGCAATTTCTTTACTTTTCCAGCCTTGTGACCTTCTGTGTACATATTAATATCTAATCTTTTACCAGGGTCTCTTTTATTATTTAAACCGTCCAAACCTAAAAGTAAAATACCTGCTTGAAGTAAATAAGGATTTGTAGCTCCATCCATTAATCTCAATTCAAATCTTCCTGCTCCAGGAACTCTAACCATGTGTGTTCTGTTGTTACCTGCCCAAGTAATCGAACTTGGTGACCAAGTTGCACCTGATGTTGTAACACTACCGTTGATTCTTTTATATGAGTTTACAGTTGGATTAAAAACAGCAGCCATTTTGTCCGCACTTTCCATTATTCCACCTAAGAAATTGTAACCAGTTTTGGATAAACCTAATTCATCTTTTTTATCTAAAAACATATTTTTTTTGCCAGATTTATCCCAAATAGAAATATGACAATGACATCCATTGCCTGTTAAATTTGTGAAAGGTTTGGGCATGAAAGTCGCCCTTAATGAATGTTTTTCAGCAATAGATTTGACCATGAATTTAAAAAAAGCATGTCTATCTGCAGTTACTAAACAATCTGAAAAATCCCAGTTCATTTCAAATTGACCATTCGCATCCTCATGGTCGTTTTGGTAAGGTTTCCATCCAAGTGAGATCATTGAGTCACATATTTCAGTAATAACATCATATCTTCTCATTAATGCAGAGGAGTCATAGCATGGTTTTGCTTGCGTATCCCTTTGATCTGATAAAGAAGTCCCATCTTCATTAACTAGAAAAAATTCACACTCAACACCTGACTTCATATAAAGATTTTTTTTAGCTGCTTTTTCTATTTGTCTTTTTAAGGCTATTCTTGGTGAGGTTTCTACTGGTTTACCATCCATAAACAAATCTGAGGCAACCCAAGCTATTTCTTTATTCCAAGGAAGCTGGATAACACTATCACCATCAGGCATACCAAACATATCAGAGTCAGCTGGAGACATATCAAGCCATGTTGCAAAACCAGCAAATCCAGCACCTTCAGATTGAATTTCATCTATAGCTGTTGCAGGTACAAGCTTTGATCTGAGCACTCCAAATAAATCTACAAAGCTTACAAAAAAATATTTAACACCATTTTTTTTTGCAAATTGGTGAAGGTTAGTTGCCATTATATATCTCCTCTATCTGAATATGCAAATTGTGCATACCATTAAAAAAACAATTGAACTCAATCTTTTTTTAACATTAATTAATTTCTTTTGATTTTATAATTAAGTCAATTAAAAGTAAAATACATAAAAGTACAGGAAAGAAGATTCTAAAAAGTTGTAAAAAGATTTTTTCTCTGTTCTTTTTTATTTTTATAAAAATAAAAAGTAATAATTAATAAGGAGGTCATATAATGACACTTGAAGAACTTGAATCGTACGTGATGATGCAAGCGAACGTCAGTATGGAAGCTTACTATTGGTGGTGTACTGCGTTAATGATTGCAATTCACGTAGGTTTCTTGATGTATGAAGTAGGATCGTCTCGTTTTAAAAATGCGGTCTCTTCAGCTACAAAAAACCTTTTAGCGTTCGCGTTTATGATACCAACTTTCTGGTTATTTGGTTGGTATATTTATCTTGCATTTCCAGAGGGATTTACTCCAATAGCACTTGACGGTTATGGTACTCCATGGAATGTATCTATGGGGCCAATGTTAAGTGACCAAGCCACAGGTGTTTTCTGGGCAGCATTTACATTATTTGCTTGTACTACAGCATCTATTTTTTCAGGATCTGTTCTTGAGAGAATAAGAATTAGCTCATTTACTTTCTTGGCTGTTGTTTTAGGGTCTGTAGCATGGATCTTAGCCGCTTCATGGGGCTGGCATCCTGATGGTTGGTTAGTAACACAATTCGGATATCATGATGTTGGAGCAGCTGGTGTTGTTCACATGGTAGCAGGTTGGTTTGCTTTCGGAGTTGTCTTAAACTTAGGACCTAGAGTTGGTAAATACAATGCTGACGGTTCTGCGAATGAGATTGAGGGTCATGATCTTCGTTTCTCATTTATTGGTCTTTTAATGATTATTGTTGGTTTCTTCGGATTCCTCGGTGGTTGTTTAATCTGGGCAGGTGCAGAGTTTGGTGGATGGATAAACATTTACGGTGCTCCAGCAACATTATCATCTTTCGCTTTCAATACCCTCATGGGTCTAGGTGGAGGAATGATTGGTGCATTCTGGATGAGTAAAGGTAACCCATTCTGGATGATGTCAGGTGGTCTTGCAGGTATATTCTCCTGTGCGTCTGGGCTTGATGTTTGGTATCCAGGATTAGCCTTTGTTCTCGGTTTTGTTGGCGGTGTTATAATTATTCCTGCGAATAATTGGTTACACAGTGTTTTCAAGATTGATGATCCAGTAGGAGCTATATCTGTTCATGGAGTTGCCGGTATATGGGGTGTGATTGCAATGGGATTATTTGCTTCAGGCTATCCAGCATCTGGTGATATTCCTCCAACAAGTTTTGGTGGACAGTTAGTTGGATGTATAGTCATGTTCTTAGTAGGATTTGTGCCTGGTTATGGTTTATCATTCATTATGAAAATGATGAATTGGTTACGTGTACCAGATGCAGTTCAAAAAGCAGGTATTGATAGCGCTGAGTTAAATCTCAAGGCATATCAGTAACATATAAGGAAGGAGAAAATATGAATACATTTCCAGGACCTGAAAATAGTTGGGAAGGTGTGGACGCTTATTTCACTTATGCCAACAGTGAAGGTGCACTGATATTTTGGACCCTTTTTGTTATTGCTCTATGCGTGCTAGTCACTATGGCAACAGCAAGACACGAGTCTGATACTGCAAAAAAAACAAAATAATGTATAATTTAAGGCGGGGAATTATCCCCGCCTTATAATAAATGGATTACAACACTTCAAATCTCTTTTTTCAAAATCTCATTCAATCAATAGCTGAAAATAAACTAATAGCAGCAGTTATTTGGATTGCATTTATGATTTTTATTTTAAGAAAAATTGCAAAAAAAGATAACGAATTGATTTTAAAAAAGAAATTCTCTAGACATAAATAAACAGAAAACTTGAATTTACTAATTATCAGTGGCATGGATCAAAACCATGATAATGAACATGTTAAATCAAATTCTTCTTATCAATATAGTTTTTTTGAAGAAATTATTAAAAAGCAAAATCCCCTCTCAAATATCTCGGTTTATAAACCTTACATTGAGGATGTAAATAAATTTAGTTTTGAAGATTACGATGCCTTTTTATGGACCGGAGGTCTCGGTAATATTTATGATGACAATGATCACAATAAAAATCAGTTGAAGATATTTGATAGAATAGCAACTCTAGAAAGACCAATTTGGGGAAGTTGTTGGGGTCTTCAAGTGGTTGTAACAGCATTTGGAGGAAAAATATCAAGTTCTATGAGTCCAGAGTTTGGATATTCTGAAAAAATAAAAATTATAAAAAATCATTTTGTTTATAAAAATAAAAAAAATTTATTTACTGCCCCTGGTCATCATTATGATAGTTTAGAAACTCTTCCCAAGGACTTTGACATAATTTCTGAGAATAATCATTCTATTCAATCTATATGTCATAAAAAACAAAACATATTTTGTACTCAATATCATCCAGAACTACCATACAACTATATCGGTAAATTAATGAGTTATTGGAAAAGAAATTATTTAAAGATTATGAGTGAAAATGAATTTGAAGCATTATTAAATAAATTACAAAGTTTTGAAAATGAAGATCAATTTAACAGAGAACTTGAATTACTGAATTGGTTAGAAAATATTAAATTATAATTATTTTTTGGTAGCGATCATAATTAGTGATAAAAAAATCACTGCTAAAAGACCACAAAAAACTGCTGCAAAAAAAATAGTGGATATAATGAACATAAATACTTTTATATCTGTAATCTTACTAAAAAAAAGTGGTGTCTGTAAAAACTGATCAACAGTGAGTATAAAAGTTAAAACAAAAAATCCCATCATAAAGCCTCTTTTGTAAAATTTAATCCATGATTTTTTAAAGTAATCAATATTCATAATTTGAAGTAGTAATTTTATATTATGGTCATATAATTTCAATTCGATAAGATTTAAATTTTAGGAGGAGACTAACTTGGGTCAATATTTTGAAAATTTTAAAGACGCCTTACCTGATGTAAAAAAAGTTAGAAAAATTAAAAAGGATTTAGAAAAAAAAGGCGTAAAATACATTTATTCTAATTGGATTGATTTTCTGGGTAGTCCAAAAACCAAGCCTATGCCTATATCTGATTTTGAGGATCTTTGTATGGGTAAAGGCCCTCAATTTGCTGTTCATTCTGTTTCCTTTGTTCCAGAATTAACTCCAGCAGATAATGATCAAATCCCTGTGCCAGATTTGGATAGTCTCGTTATATGTCCATGGGATAAAACATGTGCATGGGTTTTTGCAGATTTATATTGGAATGACAAACCTTACGATGTTTGCCCAAGAATGACGTTAAAAAAACAAATAAAGGAAAGCGCTAAATCTGACTTGAAATTTTTTGTTGGTATCGAACCCGAATTTTTCTTAATGAAGTGGGAGGGCGACAAACCAGTTAAAGCAATTGATAGAGATCCTATAAATTTGAGAAGACAAGCTTTTGGGTATGACTCAGAGTACTCAATAGATGGAATGCATTTTTTAAAAGAAATAATAGATATTTTAAATAATGATTTGAAATGGGATCTCCATGATGTCGTTGCTGAGGGCGCATATGGCCAGTATGAATTAGATTTCGGTTACACAGATATTTTAGGGATGGCTGATAGATTTGTATTTTTAAGAGTATTACTCAAGGAAGTTGCAAAAAAATATGGATATTTTGTATCATTTATGCCAAAGACAACTATTAGTGATTGGAGAGCTGGTGCTCACATTAATCATAGTGTGGCATCAATTAAAAAGAAAAATAATAACATATATAAGAATGGGAATAATTTCTCTGATAAAGCCTACAATGCTGTCGCTGGAATTTTAAAACATGGAGCAGCGATTACAGCTCTAGCGTGTCCAACTGTTAACTCATATAACGGATTTGTTCCTACAGTTGAGGGCCTTGATGGTGGCCGTCATACATGGGCTCCTACACACATGACATACGGCAGTAATAATAGATCAGCTATGATAAGACTACCACAAAATAGATATTGTATAGAAAATAGGGCATCTGATTTAACTCAAAATCCTTATTTAACTTTTTCTTTATTAGCCGCAGCTGTTACAGAGGGTATCGACAAAAAAATGAAGCCCCCAAAACCAACTAATAAAAGTCTTTATGATTTGACCGAGAAAGAAAAAAAAGAGGTTACTACACTGCCAAGAAATTTATTAGAGGCAGTAGACGCTTTCGCTGCTGATAAATTAACTAAAAAAGTTTTTTCTGAGGCTATGATAAACAATTTTATTGGATATAAATATGATGAGTGGTCTAGATATCATACAACTACAACTGATTGGGAAATCAAAGAATATCTAAAGTTATTTTAATTGATTAGTAAAGAGGAACTACATAAATACCAATTAAATAATTTCAAATTAAAATCAGGCGACATAATAGATTTACAATTAAATTATTTAGCATTTGGGAAACTAAATTCTGACAAATCAAATGTAATTTTATTTCCTACTAGGTATGCTGGTACACATCTTGAGCAAGGATATCTGATTGGTAATAATTTTCCCATAGACCCAGATAAATATTTCATCATTATTCCAAATATGTTTTGTAATGGTGTTTCCTCCTCACCCAGTAATACAGAAATACCCTTTAATGGACCTAATTTTCCCTTAATTACAATATATGATAACGTGCAAGCACAATACACTCTTCTAAAAGAAATATTTAACATAGAAAAAATTAAATTAGTTATAGGTTGGTCAATGGGAGGACAACAAGCATTTGAGTGGGCGTCATATTTTCCAGACATGGTAGAAAATATGATATCTATGTGTGGTCATGCTAAAACCACAGAGCATACATATGTATTTTTAGAGGGCGTATATGCTGCTTTGACTTCAGATCCAAACTGGAATTCTGGAAATTATGAAAAACAACCTCAAAATGGAAAAACAACAATGGCAAGAGTATGGGCTGGATGGGCGCATGGGCAAGACTGGTTTAGGGAAAAAAAATATATCGATGATGGTTACAAAGATGCAAAAGAAGTTTTGGATAAACTTTGGAATAGAATTTATTATCGTAAGGATGCAAATGATTTATTAGCGATGATAAGAACTTGGCAAGAGCACGACATAAGCAACAATAATAAATTTAATAATCAATTTGATAAAGCTCTTAACTCTATTACTGCGCGATGTATTTTAATGCCAGGTAAAAATGATTTATACTTCCCCCCAGAGGATAATGAAATTGAATTAAAAAATATTAAAAATGGTGAATTACGTATCATTCCTTCAAGCTACGGTCACTATGCTGGAGCAGGTAAGTCCAAAGAAGATTTAAATTTTGTTAATGATGCTATAAAGGATATATTGATTACTTAACAATAATTTTAAAATATTTTTTTTTACCAATCTTGAGTATTTTTTTGTTATAAGACTTGTCAATCGTAAGATTAATATCGTTAATTTGGTAGTCGTCAATCTTTATACCACCACCCTCAATTAGCCTTTTTGCTTCAGATTTTGATGAGACCGTACTATTGGATGTTAGTGTATCTATGAGTTTCGAGTCTATTTTAAAGTTAATTTCATCAATATTATCGTAAGAATTATTTTCAAAAATTGATCTTGCTTTTTCTTCAGCCTCTTGTGCTGAGCTTTCTGAGTGACAATCTGTTGTCACTAAATATGCTAATTTTTTTTTCGCATTATTGATATCTTCTTTAATTAATATTTTTATTTCTTCTTTATCTAAATCACTAAAAATAAGTAATAGTTTTTCCACATCATTATCATCCACATTTCTCCAATACTGATAGAAATCATAAGAATTGTATTTATTTTGATCTATCCAGACAGCGCCTTGCTCGGTCTTGCCCATCTTCTTACCTGTAGAGGTAGTTAAAAGAGGTGTAGTAAGACCAAAAGCATCTTTTTTGTTTATTTTTGATATAATTTCCATACCCAAAACGATATTACCCCATTGATCCGAGCCGCCAATTTGCAACTCACAATTTTCATGTTTATTTAAGTGAAGAAAATCATAACTTTGGAGTATCATGTAATTAAATTCTAAAAATGATAATGATTGCTCTCTTTTAAGTCTCTCTTTTACACTCTCAAATGTAAGCATACGATTGATTGAAACTTGACTTCCCAAATCTCTCAATAACTCTATGTAATTTAATTTATCAAGCCATTGATCATTATTTATAAATTTTATATTTTCTTTGAATTCTCTAAAATAATGTTCAAATATTCTTTTAAAATTCTCAATATTTTTTTGGATTGTTTCGTAAGTTAAAATTTGTCTTGAGGCATCTTTGCCAGAGGGGTCACCAATTTTTGTTGTACCTCCACCTAATAGTACTATAGCCTGATGACCATGTTTGATTAGAGTCTTAATAGCTCTTAATTGAACAAGACTACCGGCATGTAATGCATCAGCAGTAGCATCAAATCCAATATAAAAAATAATTTTTTTCTTATTGAGTAAATTATTAAGTTCTATTTCATTAGTGCATTGATTGAATAGATTTCTATCTTTAAATAACTGTATATAATCTATCATATATAATAATTAACATAATTTTATAGATATCAAATGGAATATATCGCCCTCGGTTGCATGTCTGGTACTTCTTTAGATGGTATTGATTGTAGCTTGGTCAAATCTGATGGAGTTTCATATGTGACTGATATATCAAATGAATTCATTCCATATAGTGATGACCTGGAATTAAAATTACGTAATGTAATTTTGAAAGGATACTTAGACGATACCAAAGTTATAAACCAGCTAAATCAAGAATATAAGGATTCTATAAACAATTTTATTAAAAAAAATAATTTCGAAATAGACTTAATTGCAATGCATGGACAAACAATATATCACGATCAAAAAACAAAAATTTCAATACAACTATTTGATAAGAGTATTAGATTTAACACTAACTCTCCTGTTATATGTAACTTTAGAAAAAATGATTTGTTAAATGGTGGTAATGGGGCACCAATAATGCCAGAATTCCACCGAGTCTTAGCTAATCAACTAAATTTAAAAAAGGTTATTTTTGTCAATATAGGAGGTGTTACTAATATAACTGTAATTGATAACCAAAAAATTGCTGCTGGTGATAGTTCTTTTGGTAATGCCATCGTTAATGATTTAATTTATGAAAAAACTAAAGAAAGATTTGATGTTGATGGTTCATTATCTAATAATGGTCAAAAAATTGATGTTCTATTTAAGAGAATAATAAGTGACAAGTATTTTTTAGAAAAACTTCCTAAATCTTTAGACAGAAATTATTTTCATAAATATATAGATTATTCTATTAAAGATAAAAATTTAAATGATTTAATTTATACATTACTTGAAGTTATTCCATTTGCTATTAATTCTTTGATTTCCTCGCAATCAGAATTCAAAATTATTTTAACGGGTGGTGGAAGAAAAAATCTAACTTTAAAAAAAATTTTTAGTAATTATTTTGATAATATTTCTTTAATTGATGATTTCCAAATAGATGGAGATTTTATAGAATCCCAAGGAATGGCATTACTTGGTATAAGATATATGCTAAAAAAACAATCTACATATTATGAAACTACAAAAGTTTTAAAAAATATTTACTTAGGTGAAAAGTGTTAGCTTTTGTGTTTTTGAATATACTTATTTAAAGTATTCATAAGAGGATCTAGCTTTCCCTCAAATAAGTGATTTGATTTTGAGATAGTTTCCATTGAAACTTCTGCATTTTTTTGTTTTTTAAATGTTTCAAAAAATTCTTTTAAATTATCTCTTTTTACTATTTCATCTTGTTCAGCTCTAACAATCAATGTTTTTATAGGACAGGGTGATAAAAAATTAAAATCGTACAAATTTACAGGTGGGGCTATTAAAATTAATCCATCTACTTCTGGTCTTCTCATTAGAGTTTGAAATCCAATCCATGCACCAAAGGAGAATCCTACAATCCAACACGACCTAAAATCCTCATTTTTTTTTTGGAGCCAATCTAAAGAGACACTCGCATCATTTAGCTCTCCCTCTCCCTCAGTGAAGGCACCATCACTCTTGCCAACACCACGAAAATTTATTCTTAAAGTTGAAAAACCAGCATCTTTCATCACTTTAAATGCAGCATAATTAACTTTAGTGTCCATAGTTCCACCGTGTTTAGGATTAGGATGGAGAATTATAGCTATATTTGGTTTTTCTTGCTCACTAGGTGAGTATTTGGCTTGAAGTTTACCTTCGCCACCTTGTATAAATACTTCTGGCATAATTAAAGAAGAGATCATAGATTACTTTTGATAAAAAAAGCAAGTTATAAATGAATTCACTAGGTTTTAATAAAGATCCATCAAGCACAACAGTGGTGGTTGCTATGTCTGGTGGAGTGGACAGTTCTGTCACAGCTGGTCTATTAAAAAAAGAGGGATACAATGTTATAGGTATAACTCTTCAGCTCTATACTTCTAATAACTCTGCAAAAAAAGGTTCTTGTTGTTCAGGTCTTGATATTTATGACGCTAGAAGAGTTGCCCAAAAATTAGATATACCCCACTATGTATTTAATTATGAAAAAACATTTAAATCAGATGTAATCGATTACTTTATCAACGCTTACGAAAATGGTGAGACACCCATACCTTGTGTTAAGTGTAATGAGACTGTTAAGTTTAGAGATTTAATGAACTTTGCAAAAAAATTAGAGGCAGATTGTATGGCAACAGGTCATTACATTAGAAGAAAAGGTAATATTAAAGATGCCCATATGTATAGGGCCGAGGATAAATCGAAGGATCAAAGTTATTTTTTATTTGCAACAACACAGGATCAGTTAGATTACCTAAGATTTCCTCTTGGTGAGATATCTAAAGCAGAAACTAGAAAAATAGCAGAGGATCTTGGTCTTATCGTTTATGACAAGAAGGATAGTCAAGATATATGTTTCATTCCAGATGGAGATTATAAAAAATTTATTAAGTCAAATAAGAAGATAGGTGAAATACTCGACCTTTCAGGTAATGTTTTATCTTTTCATGACGGTATTCAAAATTTTACAGTTGGTCAAAGAAGAGGCTTAGGTATATCAAATGAAGACCCACTTTATGTTGTTGATATCATTAAAGATAAAAACCAAATAATTGTTGGTGATAAGAAAGATTTGTTAGGTAAATCCCTTTTATTAGGTGATTTGAATTTTATTATGCCAGAGTACGACCTTTCCAAAAAAACTGTTGAAATCCCTTGTAGTGCAAAAATTAGATCTTTATCTGAACCAAAAAAGGGAAAACTTATTAAACAATCTACTTCCTACTCTTTTGAGTTTGATGAACCTGCAGAGGCAATTACCAAAGGTCAAGCTTGTGTTTTGTATGATAATGATAGGGTTTTAGGTGGTGGGATTATTAAACAGAAACTGAACTAATTAGGGTATTTACTCGTATTTTCTTGTAAAAATCCTTATTTATCATATATATCGAGACCTATGGCAGCTACAGATCAAACAATTAAACAAGTAAACACACTGGGTAGTAGTGATTACAAATATGGTTTTTCTACTGAAGTAGACGAGATCCGACCTCCAAAAGGTTTAAATGAAGAAATAATAAAATTCATATCTGCCCAAAAAGATGAACCAGAGTGGATGCTTGAATGGAGACTAAATGCATTTAAAGTCTTCAACAAATTACCGAAGCCTCAATGGGCTAAATTGAATATTCCAGAAATTGATTATCAAGATTGTTATTATTACTCAATACCTAAAAGTTTAAAAGATAAACCAAAGTCACTAGATGAAATAGACCCAGAAATACTAAAAACTTACGAAAAACTTGGTATTCCATTAAAAGAACAAAAAATGTTATCTGGTATAGCTGTTGATGCTGTTTTCGACTCCGTATCAGTTGCCACGACATATAAAAAACAACTGAGTGACTTAGGTATAATATTTTGTTCAATTTCTGAGGCAGTAAAAACTCACCCAGAATTAGTAAAAAAATATCTAGGAAGTGTAATTCCAGTATCAGATCATTCTTTCGCAGCATTAAACTCAGCCGTTTTCACTGATGGATCGTTTATTTACATTCCTGAGGGAGTAAGGTGCCCAGTTGAATTATCAACATATTTTAGAATTAATGCAATGAATACAGGTCAATTCGAAAGAACGCTTATCATTGCTGATAAAGACAGTTATGTGAGTTACCTAGAAGGCTGTACTGCACCAATGAGAGATGAAAACCAACTTCATGCTGCTAATGTAGAGTTAGTTGCCCTAGATAATGCTGAAATTAAGTATTCAACAGTTCAAAACTGGTACCCAGGAGATAAAGAGGGTAAGGGAGGCATCTACAACTTTGTAACCAAAAGAGGTGCCTGCAGAGGGAAAAATTCTAAAATATCTTGGACTCAAGTCGAGACAGGATCTGCAATTACATGGAAATATCCAAGCTGCATTTTACAAGGAGATAACTCTAAAGGAGAATTTTATTCAGTAGCCATAACTAACAATATGCAACAAGCTGACACTGGCACAAAAATGATACACATTGGTAAAAACACGTCTTCTAAAATCATATCAAAAGGCATCTCAGCTGGAAAAGCTAATAATACATATAGAGGCCTTGTAAATATTTTGTCGAAAGCCAAAAATGCGAGAAATTTTACTCAATGTGACTCTCTATTAATAGGTAATCAATGTGGAGCTCACACAGTTCCATATATAGAGTCAAGTAATTCCGACTCAATGGTTGAGCACGAGGCCACAACCTCAAAAATTAACGAAGATCAATTATTTTACTGTCAGCAAAGAGGATTAAACAGTGAAGATGCAGTGGGGTTAATTGTGAATGGTTTTTGTAAAGAGGTACTTCAACATTTACCAATGGAGTTTGCTGTTGAAGCTCAAAAATTAGTCGCAATTAGCTTAGAGGGAAGCGTTGGATAATGTTAGAAATTAAAAACCTTCATGTCTCTATTGAAGAAAAAAAAATAATTAAAGGTTTGGATTTATCTATTAATAAAGGTGAAGTTCACGCACTTATGGGCCCCAACGGTTCTGGTAAAAGTACACTCTCTTACGTGCTATCCGGTAAAGATAAATATGAAATAAATGATGGAACAATAGATTACAATGGTAAAAATTTATTGGAATTAGATGTTGATGAAAGAGCGAACGAGGGATTATTTCTTGCATTTCAATATCCAATGGAGATACCTGGTGTGCAAACTTCATTTTTTTTGAAAACAGCAATCAATTCTAAAAGAAAATATTTAGGTCAAAGTGAAATGGACGCATTGGAATTTGCTAAATTAATGAAATCAAAAGCAGAAGAATTGAATATAAGTACTGAAATGCTCAAAAGAGATCTAAATGTTAACTACTCTGGTGGTGAAAAAAAGAAACAAGAAATTTTACAGATGTCTATGTTAAGTCCCAAAATGGCTATTTTAGATGAAACAGACTCCGGTTTAGATATTGATGCCTTAAGAATTGTCTCTGAGGGAGTAAATAAATTAAGAAATAGTGATAATTCTTTCTTAGTTATAACTCATTATCAAAGACTTTTAAATTATATAAAGCCTGATTTTGTTCATATTATTGCAGATGGTAAAATCGTAAAATCTGGTGATTACTCTTTAGCTTTAGAGCTAGAAGAAAAAGGTTACGAAGAGATATCTCAAACTGCTTAATGGAACTTGTATTAAATTTAGACAAGATACAATCTGAAAGTGTATCTCAATATGCTAAAGACATCTTAGATAATCAAAACCCATATAAAAATTTTAAAATTGAAAATTATAAATACGCTCAACTTCATAAAGATGTCAAATCCGAAATCTTACTTAGAGATATAAATTTTTCTGAACTATTAGATAATACTAAAAATATTACCTCTTCTATTTCAAATCCATTTGACTTAACAGCTAATTTAAATCTCTGGAATTACAATAATGAAGATAGCTTTTTTAGAGTTTCTTCTTTAGTAAAGAGGGAAACTAAATCTGTAAATTTAGATACATTTGATGAAAGAAATTTATTTTTAGATATTTCTCAAATAAATGAGAACATACATATATCTAAATCCTCTACAAACGAAGTCAATCTTATTATTTTTAATAGCAAATCAAATGATGAGTACCCTAAATCAATTTTCTTAGATTTATCTAATAATTCTAAGTTAAATGTAGTTCACTTTAATGTTTCAAATAATAAATCTTTTTTATACTTTGAGACTAATTTACAAGACAACTCATATTTAAATTTTGTTTCTTTTCAATCAGATAATATCCATACAAGAAACGAGTTTTATGCTTCATTAAATCAAGAGTGTAACTTTGATTTATATGGTCTTAATATCAACAATTATGGTGTAAATGACAATTATTCTTTTATACAACATTTAAAACCCTCTTCATCAAGTAGAGAAGTTTTTAAATCTATTGTTGAAAAGGGCGCTATTACAAACTTTCAAGGAAAGATATATGTTGACTCTATTGCTCAGAAAACTGATGGATATCAAATGAGTAGATCATTGCTTTTAGATGACATATCGAAAGCCAATAATAAACCAGAACTTGAAATTTATGCAGATGATGTAAAATGTAGTCACGGGTCTACTGTCTCCAAATTAGATGACGAGCAAATTTATTATTTTAAGTCCAGAGGTATTGATAGCGAAATAGCTAAAAAAATATTAAAAAAAGCATTTATTGTTGAGATTATTGAGTCAATTAAAGACGATATGTTAAAGAATTATTCAAATGAGTTAATTGAAAGTTTATTATCATGAATAATATTAAATTAGATTTTCCAATTTTAGATAAAAAGATCAGAGACAAAGCTATTACTTATCTTGACTCTGCAGCAAGCACTCAGAAACCCAAACAAGTAATTAACTCTATTTCTGAATTTTTAGAAAACTCTTATGAAAATGTTCATAGAGGAATGAATTCACTTAGTATAGATGCTACAGATTTATATGAAAAATCTAGAGATGTAGCAAAAAGTTTTATTAATTCTAATTCTACAAATGAGATAATTTTTACAAGAGGAGCTACTGACTCTATAAATATTATTGCTAATTCATTATCTGAACATCTTAAAGAGGGCGATAAGATTGTTGTAACTGAATTAGAACATCACTCAAATTATTTGCCTTGGATGAACTTATGTAAAAAATTAGGTTTAGAATTAAAAATAATTCCTATTTCTAAAGATGGCATTTTATCTGAAGACGATATCATTAATAATTGTGATGACTCCACAAAGGTTCTCTCTTTAACACACATGTCAAATGTAACTGGCCAAATACTTGATATTAAAAAGATTAAAAAATCAATTAATAAAGATACTTATGTTGCCGTTGATGGTTGTCAATCAATAGCACACTTAAAAATTGACGTAAAAGATTTGGATTGTGATTTTTACTCTTTTTCATCTCATAAACTTTATGGTCCATCTGGTATTGGAATTTTGTATGGTAAAGAAGATATTTTAAATAAATTAAATCCTCCAACACTTGGAGGAGGGATGATCAATGAAGTTTCATCTAATGATTTTTCCTATGCTATGTTACCCAATAAATTTGAACCGGGTACGCCTTCAATTGAGGCAGCAATTGGCTTTAAAACTGCTATGGAATATTTAAATAATAATAATTACCAAGACTATTTTCTGAATGAAAAAAAACTCAGATCTACATTAATTAAAGCTTTACGTGAATTCAAAGAAGTAGATATATATGGCTCTAATGAAGATGGAAATGCTACATCCATTGTTTCTTTTAATATTAAAAACCAAAATTTTAATGATATTGCCACTTTTCTTGACCAGTATGGAATTATGATTAGAGGAGGTCACCATTGTTGCCAACCATTTATGAAAAAGTTAGGTATCCCTGGTTCTTGCAGAGTCTCTTTTGGTATTTATAACGATCTTAATGATATTGATCATTTTATAGACTCTTTGAAAAAAACTCTAAAACTTCTTCAATAAGCTATGGATAATAAAACACTCTCTGACTTTATGCCAAAAGTAAGTTCTGAAGGTGAGATTACTTACGGAGAAAAATTGTCATCACAGTCAGTGACATTAACAAATGATCATATAATCAAAGTTCTCACAGATATAAAAGATCCTGAAATGGATATGAATATTTATGATCTTGGTTTAATTTACGACATATCAATAGATAATTTTAACAATATTAAAATTATCATGACACTGACAACAGTTAACTGTCCAGTTGCTGATAGTTTTCCATTAGAGGTCGCTAAAAAAGTTCATGAACTAAATGATGTAGGACAAGTCATTATAAAACTAACCTTTCAACCACCATGGAATAAAGATATGATGAGTGAAAATGCAAAGTTAGCTTTAGGTTTTTAGTATGACCAGTCCATTATTTTCATTATCCAAAACTGCTGAAGAACAAATTTCTAAATTATTAGTTAATAATAGTAATGCTATTGGTTTAAAGATTGGCTTAAGTACTAAAGGTTGTGCTGGATTGAGTTATACAATGGAATATGTGAGTAATGATAACATACAAGGTTGTGAGCTAGTCAATGATTACAAGTTTCCTCTTTATATTGAGGACAAAGCAGTTATGTATGTAATAGGCACAGAAATGGACTTTATTAAAGAAGAATTTGGAGAAAGGTTTATTTTTAAAAATCCTAATCAGACTAGTGAATGCGGTTGTGGTGAGAGTTTTCACGTTTAGATTTTAGTTATATTGATGGCAATCTTATTGGGTATTCTCTCAGCTTTTAGTTTCGGTGTTGGAGATTTTTTAGCAAGATTTTCATCTAAGGAAGTTGGATTTAAAAATTCACTTTTTTGGATGCTGGTTGTTGGCTCAATATTTTATTTAATTTTATTTTATTTTTTTGGAAGTGGTCTTTCTCCAAATGCGATTGGTCTAAGTAATAGTTTCCTATCAGGAATTCTAATAATGTTTGGACTTCTTTGTTTGTACAGAGGTCTCCAAATGGGACCAGTGTCAATTGTAGCCTCGATAACAGCAACCAATCCCTTTTTTGTTTTTGTTATTAGATTTTTTTTAGGAAGTGAACCCACTCTTACTCAATGGATTGCCACACTTGTTGTAATATCCGGCGCAATATTTGTATCCATAAGCGCTGAGAGTTTTAAAGAAAGCCTAGGTTTGTCAAAAAAACAGATAAAAGAGTCTCTGATTGTGTCATTTATGGCCAGTGGCATGCTTGCTTTGGGTCTTATTTTTTCTCAAGAGGCCTCTAATTCTTTAGATCCAATTGAGGCTGTTATTTATGTAAGATTTTTTAGCTTATTGGGTATTGCTTCTTTATTATTTTTTATGAAGTCTAAAATAACTCTAACAAAGAAAGCAGTTCCTATTTTATTTTTTCAAGGAATATTAGAAACCACAGGTTATTTTTGTTTGGTCTCAGCATATGCTTTTGACAAAGTGAGTATTGCAGTAGTCATTTCTTCAGGTTTTGGTCTTGTAACAGTTTTATTGGCTAGACTAGTTTTAAAAGAAAAAATATCTAAAATTCAAACTTTTGGCATCTCTTTAACTTTCATTGGTGTTGTTGGTCTTACTATCTAATTAAATTTTGAAGCCTCTTTTTATCAAAACGATATGAATTCATTGCTATAGCTAAGCAAATAATTATTCCTCCTATAATTGTATTTATATCTGGTGTTTCATTGATACCCAGAATAGGTAGCCAAGCCCAAAAAATTCCTCCAACTACTTCTAATAAAGATAGCATTGTTAGTTCTCCCGAAAGTAATTTTTTTGAACCGATGCTAAACAGAATAAGCCCAGTTGCAACAATTAAACCGTGAGTCATGCTCAACAAAACATTTCTTAAAGGTAAATAGATTTCTTGATTATTAAAAACCATTAAAAATGCGGAAATAGCTGCACAAAAAATTCCTGCATAAATTAAAATATAAAATTTTTTAAAGTTACTTTTGCTTCTCAAAGCAACGGTGAATGCTGAAAAGCCAAGACTTGATATAAAGCCCATAATTAATCCATACAACGATCCACTAAAGGCACTTGCATATATCATTATTAAAGTACCAATAAACGCAATAATCATAGTTATAAAATTTTGTTTTGAGATTTTCTCATTAATAAACACTAGGGCAATTAATGATGCTAAAAAAGGCATTAACGCCAACATAAATAGAGTAACTGCGGCAGTTGTATTGCTTATTGAATAAATAAAACCAACCATGGCTGTTGTTAAACTAAGACCACCAATCACAGAAACTTTATCTATTTTGATTAAATTCATAAAAAAGTCTTTTTGCTCATTAAGAATAAGATATATGGCGATGATAATTGCAACTGTAAGCCCTCTAATAACAAGGTAGGGGAGTTGATAGATTTGAGGGTCTATCATATTTTTGACCACAAGCGGTCCAAAACTCCATATTAATCCACTTAAAACTACTATAATTACTGCCTTGATGTGGTCGCTCATTTTAAGAAATTAACTTATTTTATAAATTAACTTTTTAATAGTTAATTACTGATAAAGAAATCTGAGAGAGTTTTAATATCATCAAAAGAAGTATTCTTACCCTCATTACTTCTTAGAGTAAATGAGTCTGACTCAATCTCTTTCTCACCCATTACAAGAGAATAGGGTATCTTTTTAGAAACAGAATTTCTTATTTTATAACCCAATTTGTTATCAGATCCATCAACAATTACTCTTACACCCATTTTTTGAAGCTCCCCTTTAATCCGGTTACTATGATCAACAAATTTTTCGGACACAGGGAGAATTGCAAGTTGTATAGGCGTAACAAATAAGGGAAGCCAGCCATTAGTGTTTTCAAGAATAATTGCTATAAACCTTTCTAGAGATCCGACAACTGCTCGGTGTATCATTATTGGAACTTGATTTTTGTCATCTTTGTCTTTGTATTTTGCACCCAATCTATCAGGGAGATTGAAGTCAATTTGTATTGTTCCACATTGCCACTCTCGACCCAGTGAGTCCTCTAATGTAAATTCTATTTTTGGACCATAGAATGCTCCTTCACCCTCTAAAATATTAAATTCTTTATTGTTGTCTTTTAAAACTTTTTTTAACTGATTTTCCGCATTGTCCCAGTTTTCTTGCGTGCCAATACTTTTTTCTGGGCGAGTAGAAATATTATATTTTATTTTTTCAAATCCGAACTTTTTATACACTCTCTCAATTAATAGGGTTGTCTCATTACAAACATCATATATTTGTTCAGCAGAACAAAATATGTGGGCATCATCTTGAGTAAAACCTCTGACCCTAAATAATCCATTTAGAGCTCCAGAGGGTTCGTATCTATGACACTTACCAAACTCCGAGTATCTAAGTGGTAAATCTTTGTAAGTTATTAGTTGAGAGTTAAATAAAACAATATGACATGGGCAATTCATAGGTTTTAGTGCAAATGTCTTGTTGTCAGTTTCTGATGTAAACATATTTTCTTTAAAATTGTCCCAATGACCAGACTTTATCCAAAGCTCATTTGATACTAGTTCAGGTGTTTTTACTTCGAAATAATTTAGTTTTTGCTGCTCAGAGCGAATATATTTTTCAATATTTTGATACAAGGTTAAGCCTTTATCTTTCCAAAATACATTCCCTGCTGATAAATCAGTTAGAAGGAACAAACCCATATCAGTGCCTAATCTTCTATGATTTCTTTCTTTAGCCTCTTCTAAATTTTTTAAATAAACTCGAAGTTCTTTTTCAGAATACCAAGCGGTTGCATAAATTCTTTGAAGCATTTTGTTAGTGCTAATACCTCTCCAATAAGCCCCTGATACATTTGTTATTTTAAAGCTGGCATTATAATCTTTTGTGCTTTTATGATGAGGACCTTTACAAAGATCAGTAAAATTTTTTTGCTCATAGAGTGTTATTTCATCAGAATTATCTAAATTATTAATAAGCTCCAATTTATATTTATTATCTTTAAATATTTCTGATGCCTCTTTTTTAGTTACAGCTCTCTTTAAAAAGTTTCTTCCCTCTGAGAGAATTTCTTTCATTTTTTTTTCTATATTAGCTACGTCATCATCTGATAAAGTACTTTCCATATCAAAGTCATAATAAAAACCGTTCTTTATAAAAGGACCAATAGTTGGTTTAGCATTTGGGAAAAGAGTAATTACAGCTTCAGCCAAAATATGAGCCATATCATGCCGCATTATATTTAATGCATCATCAGATTTAGGTTTAATGGGAGTGCTATTTTCAACTTCAGTGTCCCAATAATTATTATTCGAGTCTTTAAATGCTATTATATCGCTCATAATTCTAATTTTTTATAAAAACAACTTTTTTTACCCGTATGGCAAGCGCCAATGCCTTCAAGCTCAACTTCATAAATCAAAGCGTCACTGTCACAATCAGTATAAATATTAATAATATTAAGTTTATTGCCAGATGTTTCGCCTTTTAACCATAATTTTTTTTTACTTCTACTCCAAAAGTGTGCTTTTTTTGTTTTTACTGTCATTTCAATAGAATTTTTATTTGAGTAGGCCATCATAAGAATTTCATTAGTTGACTTCTCTTGAGCAATCGTAGGTATGAGCCCATCAGAATTAAAAACTAGGTGATTTATGTTGAAATTTTCCAATGTCTTGATTTTTAATGATTTTTACTTTTATTAAAGTATTTTTCAATTATTAAAAGAATTTTTTCGATGAATTATTATTTAGCACCAATGATGGGTTACACAGACTGCTATTTTAGAAGTTTAGTGGAAAACATTTATGGAAATAGTGTAACTACTTTTTCTGAAATGATAGTGGATAAAGCAATCATCCATAATGAGACCAAAACAATAACCAAGCATTTTTTAAAAAATAATAAAAGCGCCATTCAAATTGCAGGCTCAGATCCTGAAGAAATTAAAAGAACAATAAATATTTTAAATAAAGTAGATATTATTAAACATGTAAATTTTAATTTAGGGTGCCCAAGTTCTAGAGTCCAAGAAAATATGCTTGGTTTAGCTTTAACCCAAAAGTATGACTTAGTAAAAAAATGTTTATATGAATTGATCAAATATAATAAAGATGTATCGGTAAAATGTAGACTTGGTTTAGGTATGGATGAGGATAAGAGTTATATTTTTGATTATCTTAAATTGTTTAATGAAATAGGAATTAAAAAAGTATTTATACATTGTAGAAATGGTGTTTTGAACTTAGATACCAAAAAAAATAGAACAATTCCGAAAATTAATTACAATTTATTTTTAGAGTGTTGTGATCAATTTCCTGAAATGGAACTTATTCCTAACGGTGAGGTTAATGATTTAGCAACCTTTAAATTTTTTCAGTCAAAAAATATTACTCAATTTATGATTGGTAGGCAATTTGCGAAAGACGCTTTTTTTTTAGAAAAATTAGATCTTGAGAATATCAAAAAGAAGACAACTTCAATAATTAATACAATAAATGAATTAGAGCATTACAAATATTTAAATATTAATTTATTAAAAAAAAGTATATTCACTGCACTTAGTAACATATCAAATTCCAAAAAAGTAAAAAAAGAAATCTCAGTTATTGATAATTATAGTGGCTTACTAAATTATTTTGAGAGGAATGCCATTTGGAGTTAAAGAGATTATATAAATCTTCCACTTTTTTATCAAAATTTGAATATCTTAATAATTCTTATAATATTTCTAAGGTTGATGCACAATTAATACTTAACCACTACAAAAGTAATATAAAAAAATATTCTAATTCCTCTACAACTAACTTTTCAAATATATATAAACTTAAAAATGAGCTTATTTATTTAATTTTTATATCAATTCATCAAAATTTAATTTCTCAGTCTAATGGATCAAGATTATGGTCAATTTTATGCAAAAATATTTTAAGTAAAATCATTAATACCAATCTATACAGATCATTTAATAATAGTTTAAAAAAATATTATTTTATTTTAGGTATGGGTAAAATTGGTGTAAGAGATTTAAATTTCGCCTCTGATATTGATATAATCATATTCTATGACTCCAAAAATAGTCCTATTTCTCTTCAAGATTTTAATAAATCTATAAAGAAAACCATTAGTGACATTTCGAATATTTCTGAGTCTTTTTTTCATAAAATAGATTTAAGGTTACGACCAGATTTTGGTGATTCATTAATTGTATCTGACATAGATCAGGCAATTAATTATTATACATCAGTTGGCAGAAACTGGGAGAGATTGGCATTTCATAGATCTAGTTTTTTGTGTGGTGATATTCAAAAATATTTCTCATTTAAGGTGGCAATTAAAAGTTTCTTATTTAGAAGAACATTTGACTATTACGCTATAGATGAAATTAAAAAACTCTTTGCCTCCAATAATACTGAACAAAAGCTAGATATAAAAAATTCTTATGGCTTTATTCGATCTTGTGAAAATATAATACACTTTAATCAACTTCTTTGGTCTGGAAAAATAAACTCTCTTAAAGAGAGTAATATTCATAAATTACTTATAAATTTAAAAAAACATGAAAATATAATTCCAAAAAATGACTTAAAAAATATAACAGAGGCATATTATTACTTCCGTAAAATTGAGAATTATTTACATATAAAAAAGAATACTTTTCAGAATATAATTGACTCTAATGAAACCTATTTAAATTCAGTATTAGATAACTTTTCAAACAAATTAGAGAAGCATAAATCTGAAATTCAAACAATATATCAGCGTTTATTTTTCCCTAAAATAAATAGAGAAAGTTTACGACGTGAAAAATTTAATGAATCTAGCCAAAAAATTATAGATAGTCTTCTCAAAAGAGCTGAGAAAATCAATAGTTCAGATACAGTAAAAAATGATTATTTAGAGTCTATTTCAAGTCTCATAAATATTTTATCAACACATAATAAACGAGATGATCTGATTATAAAATTTGACTATTTAATTAACTATTATAAGTCTGGTGTCCATTTAACCGCTTTATACAAATACAATAATAAAATTTTTTTAGAGTTAGCTTTCATATTTGAGAATTCTTCAAAATTAACAAATCTTATTTACAAAAATCATTTTTTAATAGAGTCACTAGTTTATTTTTTTAATTATGGCATACCTACTTTTAAGCTGAGAGAATTTTCTGATAATTTTGATTTAGATTTAAAAAAATCAATCCAGGATATTTATGAAATTTTATTCCTTTTAGATTATTTGTTACTTTCAAAAAAAATAACAAATACTAACTTCCTCAAAAAACGAAATACCGCTGTAAGAAAGTTTATTTTTTATATTTTTGAACTAGTTAAAAATGAATACATTGTCAATAGAAGCAATATTTTCTCTGACTTAACACCGATTTTATTTGGAAGTTACGGTGTCAAAATGGCTACGAATTTTTCAGATTTAGACATTTTTTTTATATATAAATCAAACAAAAATAATCACATAGATAATATTAAAATTGTAAGGAGATTTTACTCGATAATGAAACAATATATTGATCCAAATATACTAATAATTGACGATAGAAATAAACCTTTTGATAGAGACTCTGATCAAGTTATTAATATTGAAAATTTCTTTTCATTTTATTCAAAGACTAGTGAGCCATTTCATAAATTGTCTTTTATGAAGGTATGTCTTTTAACAAATAATCTAAAATTAATTAAGTATTTTACAAAAATGAAAAATCAAATTATTTCAAACTTTTCTAAAATCGACAATGAATACTTTTTAAAAATAGTAGATATAAAAAATCCTTTAAAAAATAATAAGGATCTTTTTCAACTCTTTAAGATTAAAGAAGACATCAATCACATAAATAATAAAGAGTTTTCATATCGTGACGATATTGATTATTTAAGAGAGTTGCTTATGTTTGAAAATCTAACTAGCAACCCATCCAAAGTAGATAATAAAAAATATTTAGACAGGTTGCTTTTAATTTAGTTTAGTAATCGTAGTACATGTCGAACTCTGCAGGTGTAACTAGCAGTTTATTTGGTTCGATTTCTTCTTCTCTTTTGTATTCGATATATGACTCGATTAAATCCTTAGTAAATACATTACCTTCTAAAAGAAAATCATGGTTAGATTCAAGATTGTTAATCGCTTCCTCAAGAGTGCCAGGTACTTCTTTTACTTTAGATTGCTCTTCAGGAGGTAAATCATAAAGATTTTTATCCATTGGTTCACCGGGATCAATTCTATTCTTAATCCCATCTAGACCTGCCATAAGCATAGCTGAAAATGCTAAATATCCATTTGCAGTTGCATCTGGACATCTAAACTCAACTCTTTTTGCTTTAGGAGATGGTGAGTATGCAGGTATTCTACATATAGCACTTCTATTTCTATTAGAGTATGCAAGCTTAACTGGAGCCTCATAACCTGGAACTAATCTCTTGTAAGAGTTAATAGTTGGATTTGTAAAAGCTAATAAAGATGGTGCGTGCTTTAGCAAACCACCAATATAAAATTTTGCTTCATCACTAAGATTAGCGTATCCACCTTCACCATAAAATACTGGTTTACCGTTTGACCAAATACTTTGATGACAATGCATTCCTGAACCATTGTCGTTTGAAAGAGGTTTTGGCATAAAAGTAGCACTTAAACCATTGCTTTTTGCTGTGTTTCTTACAACGTATTTATATTTTTGAAGATCATCGGCCATCTTAACTAATGTGTCGAATTTTAAATCAATCTCACATTGACCAGCAGTAGCAACTTCGTGGTGTTGCGCTTCAACACTCATACCAATTGCAACCATGTGATTTACCATTTCTGATCTAACATCTTGCATAGTGTCATGAGGTGGGCACGGGAAATAGCCTCCTTTATTTCTAACTTTATAACCTAGATTTGGACCTTCATCTGTGCCTGTATTCCAAACAGCTTCACCTGAGTCAACAGAAAAAGAAGAGTGATGAGGGTGCGTGTTAATTTGAACATTATTGAAAAGAAAAAATTCAGCTTCTGGTCCAAAGAAAATACTATCACCAACTCCTGAGGTTTTAACGTATTCTTCTGCTTTTTTTGCAACGTATCTTGGATCTTTATCGTACTTTTGTCCAGTAATTGGATCTTGAATATCACATATCAGAACTAGAGTAGGATCAGTAAAAAAGGGATCTACAAATGCAGTCTCAATATCTGGAATTAATATCATGTCACTAGCTTCAATTGACTGAAAACATCTAATTGAAGAGCCGTCGAAACCAATACCTTCCTCAAATACGTCCATTTCAAATGTATTAATATGGTTTGAAAAGTGCTGCCATGTTCCTAAAGGATCAGTAAATCTAAAATCAATATACTTAATACCATTTTCATCGATCATTTTTTGTAATGATTTTTTGTCCATCTAATAACCTCCTGAGTTGTTAACTTGGTTTATGTAAAAACTAAATTGCGTCTTTACCTTTTTCGCCTGTGCGAATTCTAATAGCTTCTGAAACTTCATATACAAAAATTTTACCGTCACCGATTTTACCTGTATTAGAATGCTTGATAATAACATCGATTGCCTCTTTGTATTTCTTGTCATCAACTACTAATTCAATTTTAACCTTTGGCAGAAAGTCTACTACATACTCGGCTCCTCTATAAAGCTCAGTATGACCTTTTTGTCTACCAAACCCTTTTACTTCAGATACGGTTAATCCACTTAGGCCTATTTCGCCAAGGGCATCTTTAACATCCTCTAATTTAAAAGGTTTAATTATTGCCTCAATTTTTTTCATATTTAGCGATCCAAATATAATGTTTAATTTGCATAATATCTATACTATAAATTAATTCAATTTTTGGCGGGTGTAGCTCAGTTGGTTAGAGCGCCGGTTTGTGGTACCGGAGGTCGGGGGTTCAAGTCCCCTTACTCGCCCCAATTTGTGCGCCAGTGGCGGAATGGTAGACGCGCTGGTCTTAGGAACCAGTGGGCAACCGTGGGGGTTCGAGTCCCTCCTGGCGCACCAGAATACAAGTAAAATGGATTATAAAAACATAGAAAAAAAAAGTTACAAAACCTCTTTTGAGGTTTCATTAGATCAAAGCGCGATAGCCAAAATTATTGACGAAAAAGTATCAGAAAAGCAACCCACTTTTGAAATTGCAGGTTTTAGAAAGGGTAAAGTACCGGTAAGCATTATAAAGTCAAAAATTGGTCTTCAAATTGAAAACGAGGTATTAAATGAAGAGGTATCAAAAAATATAAATAAAATTAGTGAGGATGAAAAAATACAATCTCTAATACAACCCGATGTTAATTTTAAGGATAATTATAATTTTACCTTGGATTTTTATTTAAAACCCGAAATTAAAATGGAAGAATTAAAAACAAGTGAAATAGAGAAAGTTACATCAGAAGTAACAAAAAAAGATATTGATGATTTTAGAGAAAAAGTAAGAAAAGAATACTATTCATTAGAGAGTATAGATACATCAGATGAAAATTCTGTTATAGATTTTGAAATATTAAACTACGAAGATGAACAAAAAAAATTATTTTCTCAAAAAGAGGTACGAGTAGACTTAAATACCCAAACGAAAGAAGAAGTATTTCTAGACTTAAAAAAAGCTCTTTTAAAAATTAAAAATAAATCTGATATTAATTTTTCCACAAAAGGAATAAAGATAAACGCTCAAATTAAAGATATAAATAAAAAGATTTATCCTAAAAATGATGACGATTTGATTAAAATTTTAAAATTAAAATCTACTAAAGAATTAAATGACAAAATAGATAATAAACTCAAAGAGGATATGAATTATCTTCAAAAAGAGTTTTTTATTGAAGATTTACTTAAAGTACTATTACAAAAGAAAAAGATTGATATCAATGAAGAGGTTGTAAATCTTGAGCTAAAAAGAAAATATCAAATAGATTTATCTAAAATGAAAGATGAGCACAAAGAAAGAATTGATAGTTTAAAAAAACTCACAAGTGAGAATATTCAAAAAGATGTTCTTTTTTCTGAATTAGTAAAATTTTTAAATGTAAAAGTTGAGCAGAAAGAACTCCAAGAGTATATTCAAAAATATTATGGTGAAAAAATTGATCAAAGAACGGCTGAAACTGCTTATGGTACTCTTCTTAGAAATAAAATAGCAGATGAGTCTATGAAAACTTTTAAAATCAAAGAAACTAAGTTAAGCTTAGAAGAGCTAATGAAAAAAGGATCTCAAACTAATGAATCTAGTACCCATAGTCATTGAACAATCTGGTAAGGGAGAGAGATCTTTTGATATTTTCTCCAGACTGCTTAGAGAAAGAATTATTTTTTTGACAGGCGCCATCAATGATGAGACTGCCTCTCTAATATGCGCTCAACTTTTATTTTTAGAATCTGAAAATCCAGAAGAACCCATTAACCTTTATATTAATTCACCAGGAGGTTTAGTTACAGCTGGTTTAGCCATGTATGATACTATGCAGTATATTAAATGTCCCGTTCATACAGTTTGCATAGGTCAAGCTGCCTCTGCAGGTTCGTTAATACTTGCAGCAGGAAAAGAGGGTAACAGATATGCTTTACCACACTCTAAAATAATGATTCATCAACCATCTGGTGGTTTTTCAGGACAAGCAAGTGATATTAAAATTCATGCCGAAGAGATATTAAAGACAAAAAAAAGACTAAATGAAATCTATCAAAAGCATACTAAAATAAGCATTGGTGAAATAGAAAAGGCAATGGAAAGAGATAGATTTTTTGACCCTGAAGAGGCACAAAAATTTGGTTTGATAGATAAAGTTATTACTACTAGAATTGAGAAGTAAAAAAAATGTCTGATGAAAAAATAATTTCTGCTAATAGTTCTGATAAAAAAATATCTTGCTCTTTTTGTGGTAAAAGCCAAGAGGAGGTTAAAAAATTAATTGCTGGACCAAATGTCTATATTTGTAATGAGTGTGTAGTTTTATGTAAGGATATTCTTGTTGAGGATGATAAAATTGATACAAAGAAAAAATTTGAGATACCAAAGCCAAGTGAGATATACAATTATCTTGATGATCATATAATCGGTCAAGATCATGCAAAAAAAATATTATCTGTATCTGTTTATAATCATTATAAGAGAGTTCAAAACCCCTCAAAAGATATAGAGATATCTAAATCAAACATATTACTTATTGGACCGACAGGTTGTGGTAAAACACTTTTAGCACAAACCCTAGCAAAATTTTTAAATGTACCTTTTACAATTGCTGATGCTACTACGTTGACGGAGGCTGGATATGTTGGTGAAGATGTAGAAAATATTATTTTAAGATTACTTCAGCAATGTGATTATGATGTTGCTTTGGCTCAAAAAGGTATCGTATATATTGATGAAATTGATAAAGTGGGTAGAAAAAGTGAAAATCCATCAATAACAAGAGACGTATCTGGCGAGGGAGTTCAACAAGCTTTACTAAAAATAATTGAGGGAACAACTGCCAGTGTGCCACCTCAAGGTGGAAGAAAACATCCCCAACAAGAGTTCCTTCAAGTTGATACAAAAAATATATTGTTTGTTTGCGGGGGCGCCTTTGAAGGCATTGATAAAATCATAAAAAATAGAGTGAATAAAAAGTCTATCGGCTTTAATAAATCAATCAATCAGGACCAACCAATGACATCACAACTTGAGAATGACGATTTGATTAAATTTGGATTAATACCTGAATTAGTAGGAAGACTTCCTGTAAGCGCTAGTCTTAATGAGTTATCTTTAGAAGATTTAAAAGAGATAATTACAAGACCAAAAAATGCAATATCAAAACAATACAAAGCTCTTTTTTCTTTTGAAGGGGTTGAATTCGAGATAACTGAAGATGGTAGGGAGCAAATTGCTCAATTAGCTGTTGAAAAAAAAATTGGTGCACGAGGCCTAAGATCAATCATGGAAAAACTGCTTTTAGATTGCATGTATGATATTCCTGATAAGGATTCTGTGGATAAGGTAGTTTTGAGTAAAGAGTCAGTAATCTCAAATAGACCAATAATCGTATATAAAGAAAAAGCAAAAATTAAAAAAAAAGTGGGTGAAAATTAAAAATTCCTCACTATCTTAATAGTATGGAAAATCAAATCATTGGACCCATTTTACCTTTAAGGGATTTAGTTGTTTATCCCTCTATAACCTCACCTTTGTTTGTTGGCCGAGCTAAATCTATTGATGCAATTAATTTTGCCATGAATAATAATAACAAGATTATTTATTTATTTACACAAAAAGAACCAACCACTGATGATCCCCAAGTTAACGATGTTTATTCCTACGGAGTAAAATCAAAAATTATTCAGTTTCTTAAGTTACCTGACAATACATATAAAGTTCTTACTGAAGGTTTAGAAATTGTGAAGATAAAGTCTGCTGTTAAGGCAAGTAATAACTTCCTTACAGCTAAAATTGAAACAGTAGTAATTAACAAAAAAAATTCAGTTGAATTAAAAGCCTCTTTGAGAGTCTTAAAAAATGAATTTCAAAACTATATACAAAATATAGGAAATAATAATGACATCCTTGAAGGGCTTTTAAATATTGAAGATCCATATCAGTTTATTGATAATATTTATTACAACTTAAATGTTGGAATTGAAGATAAACAAAAAAATTTAGAAATTATTGACATTAATAAAAAAATTCAAAATCTACTGAATTTCTTTTCAAAAGAACTCAACTTTTCTGCTCTTGAGAAAAAAATTAAAAATAGAGTAAAAAGACAAATGGAAAAAACTCAGAGAGAGTACTACCTAAATGAACAAATGAAAGCCATACAGAAAGAACTTGGTGATGGTGAAGACGGTTCTAACGAGTACTCTGAAATAGAGAAAAAGATTAATGAGGTAAAATTATCAAAAGAGGCAAAAGAAAAAGCTTTAAATGAATTTAAAAAATTAAAATCTATGAGTCCAATGTCTGCTGAGGCATCTGTTATTCGTAATTACCTTGAATGGATATTAGATATACCATGGGAAAATTTCTCAAAAGAAGTTATAGACATAAAAGGTTCTGAAAAAATATTAAATGACGATCACTATGGTCTCGAAAAAGTAAAAGAGAGAATACTTGAATTTTTAGCAGTAAAAAAAAGATCAAAGAAAGCATCTGGTACAATACTTTGTTTTGTAGGACCTCCTGGTGTGGGTAAAACTTCATTAGGTAAATCTATAGCTAGAGCTACTGGCAGAGAATTTGCAAAGATTTCTCTTGGTGGAATTAGGGACGAGGCTGAGATTAGAGGTCATAGAAGAACTTATATTGGCTCAATGCCTGGTCGATTTATTCAGGCTATGAAGAAAACCAAAACATCTAATCCTATTATTTTATTAGATGAAATTGACAAAGTGGGCAGTGACTGGAGAGGAGATCCATCCTCTGCATTATTAGAAGTTTTAGATCCTGAGCAAAATAATCAATTTAATGATCATTATCTTGAGGTTGATTATGACTTATCAAATGTAATGTTTATATGCACAGGTAATACTTACAACATACCTGGTCCTCTTCTTGACAGATTAGAGATCATTGAAGTATCTGGTTACACAGAAAAAGAAAAAGTTGAAATTGCCAAAAAATATTTAATTCCAAGAAAAATGAATAAAAATATCTTAAAAAATAATGAATTTAAGCTTGATAAAAGCTCAATTACCAAAATAGTAAGACACTACACCAGAGAGTCAGGTGTCAGAGGGCTCGAAAAAGTCTTTGATAAGCTTTTTAGAAAACTTGTTTTTCAATTAGAAAAAAATAAATCAAGGTCAAAAAAACCATTTGTATTTGATGATAAAGCTATAAAAAATTTTTTAGGCCCAGAAAAATTTAAGGATAGTATTTTAGAAAAGAAAAATTTAGTTGGCATCACCAACGGGCTTGCATGGACTCAGGTTGGTGGAGATATCTTAAATATTGAAGTTAATTTATCTTCAGGTAAGGGGATGATTAATGCAACAGGTAAACTTGGTGACGTGATGAAAGAGTCTATTACTGCTGCTTTAGGTTACATTAAATCTAATTCCGTTGAGTTTGGAGTAAATCCAAAGGTCTTCGATAAAATAGATATTCATTTACATGTACCTGAAGGAGCTATACCTAAAGATGGTCCAAGTGCTGGAATTACAATATTTACCTCATTAATTTCATCTCTAACTGATATTAAAATTAAAAGAGACATTGCAATGACTGGGGAAATTACATTAAAAGGAAGAGTTCTACCAATTGGGGGATTAAAAGAGAAATTATTGGCTGCGATAAGGTACGGTATTAAAACTGTTATAATACCAAAAGAAAATGAAAAGGACTTAGTTGAAATACAAAAAGACATTCAAAACAAGTTGATAATTAAGAAAGTCGAGTTTGCGAAAGAGGTATTGGACTTAGCTCTCGATGGAAAAATTAGTAAAATCAACAAAAAATTAGACTGGAGACACCTAGTTACAGAGTCTATGAAGCCAAAAAACCAGCAAAATCAAGAAAAAACATTCGTCAACTAGTATATTGTTGTTGATTTTCTTACCTTTTTCTTACTACAATTAACTAATAGAATCACTAAGGAGGTTCGGTATGAACAAAAATGAACTCATTGCTGAATATAGTACGAAAAATGGTGTTGGAAAATCAGATGCAACTAAGGCTGTAGAAAGTTTATTTGATATTATCACATCTACTTTGAAAGCAGGAGGGGATGTTAAGATTGCCGGTTTTGGTACTTTTAAGGTAGCTAACACAAAAGCTAAGACTGGAAGAAACCCAAGAACGGGAGAGTCAATCCAAATTCCTGCATCAAAAAAGCCAAAATTTCTTGCTGGAAAACAGCTAAAAGAACTAATAAAGTCCACAGTCTAATTTTTTGCAAATTAGATAGGGCGATTAGCTCAGTTGGTAGAGCATCTCGTTTACACCGAGAGGGTCGGCGGTTCGAGTCCGTCATCGCCCACCATTCGACAATTGTCGGGGGTGTAGTTCAGTTTGGTTAGAACGCCTGCCTGTCACGCAGGAGGTCGCGGGTTCGAGTCCCGTCGCTCCCGCCACTTTTATAAGGGAGTGGGTTATATTTTTCCTAACTTTTTCAATAGTTATCTGTTCAACAAAAAAACATTGAATCAATAAACCATGTCGTCTAATTCCCTAAAATTTCTTTCTAGTGGTGAACATATGGTGAGCAAAACCCCCCATGTACTTTTAGACAATAATAATGGAAGTGATTTCAATGCAGAACAGATTTCCCAATCCCATACCCTATAGCTTTGGGAAATGGGAAAAGCCAAAGAAGGTTATCTGTATTGCTTCAGAAATTAGAAAGTCACTTGAAGAGAGTGATCAAAAAGAACTACATAAACTATTTTGGAAGAGAGCATAAATGGATCGTTACTTATCGGACTATGAAAAACTTCTTCATGAATACGAAAGGATTGAGTCAAAACTTAATAGCCTTTTTATTCAGACTGATCTATCAGAGTCAGCTAGAAAGAAGTTAGAAATAAGTTTGAAGAGAAGATTAAAAACACTACTACCTGAACTAAGAAAAAAAGAATTAGAAGTTTAATATCGTTTCTAGTTCATTCGTGTCGTTACTTAAATTCTTCCAAATTTGATGAATTTAATGCGAAATTAATTGAAATTGATTCAATTTTTACATTAAGTATTCTTCAAGCAAAGATATTGTTTTTTTTGCAGAATTAATAGCCGCTTCATTGTTTCTTCCCTCTACGACCCCCCAATGCTCACATTCTTTTTTATAATCTTTGTAATGCTTATCAGCAGAAACATCCCAAGTATCGTAATTATCTAAATGAATTACTTTATCTTCCATTCGCCACGTTCTTTTTCCATCCGCAGCAAGCCAGTATTTGCAATTTTTAGTTACTCTAAACCATTGATTTGAAAATTCTGCCTCATCCCAATTGCTCCATCCATCAAAGTTATGATGGGCGTTAGGAAAAATATCTATAGTTGCATTACCACCAAAATCGTTAAAGTTTTTTGCCATATCTTTACAAAATAAGGCAGGAGTAGTCTCATCCTTTTCACCTGTTAAAAAATGAATTTTATTTTTAGTTACACCCTGTTTATCTAAATATCTACAATATGGATAAACTCCTATTCTTAATGCAAAATCATTTAAATTTTCATCATCAATTATTGGCTTTCTAATCATATCAAGACCAGTGTAAACTGCAGATGAACCACCCCAACTAAAACCCATTACCGCAATTTTTTCAGGATCTATTTTGGGATGAGATTGCATGTGCTTTAAACCATAGAGAGCGTCAGCTGCTCCCATCCATGGTGTTAGTTTACTGCTGTTGCCTTGGATAATCATATTGTAAATACTGAGGCCTCGTGGAAGACAGCTATCAATCTCTAATGTAGCAACACCTGCTTTTTTTATATCCTGACCTAAAGTAAAATTTCTTTGCCCAAAGTCACAGGCAGAATTCATAATTAAAATCATTAAAGGATATTTTTCTTTTTGCTCTTGAGGGTAAGTTAAAAAACCCTCAATCGTATATTTTTGATCATTTTCAACACCATCTATAAAATCAATAGGAATTCTGGGAGTAAATGCTTCAAATTTAACATTCTCTGCTCGATAGAGCAGAGCATCGCAATTATTCCATTCATCAGTGACCTCAATATGATTATTGCTTGACATTTTCCCAAACCACTTCCTGGTATTATCCTTATCATCAACAGGCTCTTTGCTTACAATTTCGAAAGAATTCTCATTAACCTTAAATGATTTTATTTTGACTCTTCCTCCAAAAGATGGCCAAAGCCATTTTTCTTTTTTTATAATAACTTTTTTGGGATCTTTCTTATCTTTTTTGATAACTAGATCAATTACACCTTCAATAATTCCATTGCCTAACTCATAGCGTCCATTCCATTCGCAATTAGCTAAACCTCTCCATCTCCCAATGATATTTGAGGATATTTCCTCAGATTTTAATACTTTATCTTCCGTTTTTTCATTGCCATCAACTTGTTGCCCATCCTTAAAAGTAAGTCCCCAACTCAAACTAGGGATTAATAGTAATAGGGTGATAATTATTCTCATAAGATATATTATTGTACATAGTGGATTTAAAATCAAAACGAAATTTGTCCAAATTTGATGAATTTAATGCGAAATTAATCGAAATACTTCTCTATACAAATAAAATGCTCTCTCTATGAGGGGGTTATTAGGGTTATTTTGTTAATGTTTTCAATTGTTGATACGGAGTTCTTAGTAGTTTTTCCGTATTTCTCGCACAGAACTCTCCTAGGTAATGTAACCTTTTGTTACCCTGAAATGTTTACTTTTGTTAACTTTGAAAGCTACGCATAGGGGGGGTTCAAAATTACTAAAGGTACACTTTAATACATGTTTAACACGCATTTTTGAATCGTAGGGTACGAAGTAAATGCTACCCCCGTAACAAGTTAACATCAGGCTAACACCATGCTCTATGATTCCTAAAACAGCGTTTCGCGGTGCATGATCCATGGTCAAATATCAATGGATATTCTGTTCACCAATATTGGAATATTTGAATCATTATTTCGTAAAATGTGGTAGTGTTTCAGTAGAAAGGTGAACACTTGGTGAGCAACTCTTATGGGTGTTTAAAAAGGCTTGGTAATATAGGCTTAAAACAACCTAGGATTCCTTACTGTCACGCAGGAGGTCGCGGGTTCGAGTCCCGTCGCTCCCGCCACTTCAAAATATTCATTTCGTTTTTTTTAATTTTTTCTTTATTTTCATGTTCTTCTTATAAATCAAAAGATGTTCATGGATTAAAGACACTTGGTATGAGCTTTGGCGATACAACAATTAAAGGTTTTAAAATTGACCCAGGTTGGAATGCTAGTTCAAAAGATGAAATAAAAAAATATCAAAGAAAAAAAAACTTGGTACTTTTTCAACTTCAGAAAGAGAAAACAAGATACGGAGATACTGCTTTTTTTATCCAAGCACCAGGAGATGAGTGTTATAACAAATTAAAAGATTGCTCACGACCAAATGGTGAAAAACAAAAAAGAGTAGAGGTAGGAACCAATTATGGTTTTCAAGGAGAAATATGGTTATCTTATTCTTTTTTAATCACAGAAAATTACGAACTAAATAATGATAGCGCTATGAATAAATCAATATTGCAATTTCATAGCACAGAGAGTTTTTTTGGTCCTATGTTTATGCTTCAAATAGACAAGAAGAAAGGTTTGCTTTGGAGACACGAATCTAGTGAGGGAGTTATTATTATTCAAGGAGGGAATGATGATTGCTCACCTGGTGCTGGAGGTCCAGAGGATACTGATAAAAGAATTTTTTGTGAAGCTAGGCATGATTGGTACCAAATAATATCTGCAAAAAATTTACAAAGAAATAAATGGTATGATTTAGTCTTCAATATTAATTTTAATAAAAAGGATATTTCCAAAGCTTTTCATAAAATTTGGTTAAATGGAAAGTTATTGCATTACAGAAAAAACCAAACACTCTGGAAAGATCAAAAAGGTGTAAAAAACTCAGATAATTTGGCAAATTTTAAATTTGGTATTTATGGTTCAAGATTAGATGGCTCTTATCAATCTATTTATGCTGATGAAATCCACTTTGGAACTGAATGTAATGACCTTTTAATAGAAAATATTGGCTATCATTGTAGTAATCTAAAAAAACAAACAATAAATGAATCATTTCCTATCTTTACAGAAGATAGAGTTGCTTATTATACTAGAGGATAAAATATTTTTTTAACTTTTTTACACTCAAATATCTAAAAATCAAGTGTAAGACTAATGCGTCATTTTTATCGTCACTAAATACATATTGTTTCTTATAATGTATTGCGTTACGGAAAATCAAAACTTTTAATGTATAACCTAGATTATATTTTCATATTGATATTCATTGTTATTGGGGCAGGAATGGCAATCGCTATGTATTTGCTTTCAAAAATATTATCACCTAGCTCACCTGATACTGAAAAACTATCTGCATATGAATGTGGTTTTGAGGCATTTGACGACGCTCGGTCAAAATTTGATGTTAAGTTTTATTTAGTATCAATACTATTTATTATATTTGATTTAGAAATTGCGTTTTTATTTCCCTGGGCCGTGAGTCTTAGCAATATTGGAGCTCTTGGTTTTTATTCAATGATGTTTTTTTTATTTATTCTCACAGTAGGATTTATATATGAATGGAAAAATGGAGCACTAGATTGGGAGTAGTATTAGAAAAAGACAAATCATTAAATATTGATGAGCTATTTGAAAAAAAAGGTTTTGTAACAGCATCATTTGAAAATTTAATAAATTGGGCGAGGTCAGGATCTTTATGGCCTATGACTTTCGGTTTAGCATGTTGTGGTGTTGAGATGATGCACTCCTATATGAGTAGATACGATCTAGATCGTTTAGGTGTAATTCCAAGAGGTTCTCCAAGACAATCTGATGTAATGATTGTTGCGGGAACTCTTACAAACAAAATGGCTTCTGCTTTGAGAAAAGTTTATGATCAAATGCCTGAACCAAGATGGGTAATCTCTATGGGTTCTTGTGCTAATGGAGGAGGATATTATCACTACTCTTACTCTGTTGTTCGAGGATGCGATAGGATAGTGCCTGTTGATATTTATGTCCCTGGATGTCCACCTACAGCAGAAGCTCTTTTGTACGGCATTATGCAACTTCAAGATAAAATCAAAAAGAAAAAGAAGATTTATAGGTAAATTTCTTGTCTCCAAATATTTTACAAAAATATTCAACTGGTAACTTCCATTTTCCAATAAAGTCTGGAATAGACAATATATTAGTTAACAAAGACTCCATTCTAGAAGTAACACAAAAAATTAAAGAAGACGAAGATCTACTCTATGACCAGTTAATTGATATTACTGTAACTGATAATATGCTATCCAAATCAAGTTATTCAAATGAACGATTTACTCTTATCTATTCTTTTCTAAGTTTAAAATTTAATAAAAGGTTATTTATTTTTACTAACATTTCCGAAGATAATTTAGATATCAATTCAATAACACAAATATTTGAGTCTGCCGATTGGTTTGAAAGAGAATGTTACGATCTTTTTGGCATAAACTTTGTTAATCACCCAAATCTTCAAAGAATAATGAATGATTATAATTTTCAAGGTCATCCGCTCAGAAAAGACTTTCCTCTGACGGGTTATGAAGAGGTTCGTTATGATGAAAACTTAAAAAAAGTTGTTTATGAACCTGTTTCATTAAAACAGGAATTTAGAGATTTTGACAATGAAAGTCCCTGGGAGGGAATGAAAGAAACAATTAAAGAGGAGCTTGAAAAGAAGTAATGTCAGAGAATTTTAAACCTGTAACTCTAAACTTTGGACCCCAACATCCTGCCGCTCATGGAGTTTTAAGACTTCTTGTACAATTAGAAGGGGAGGTAGTTAATAAAGCTGAACCCCACATTGGACTTTTGCATAGAGGAACTGAAAAATTAATTGAACAGAAAACTTATACTCAAGCTATTCCATATTTTGATCGTCTAGATTATGTCTCACCAATGTGTCAAGAACATGCTTTCGCTTTAGCTGTTGAGAATTTATTAAATATTGAAGCTCCTAAACGAGCTCAATACATCAGAGTTATGTTTGCAGAAGTTACTAGGATACTAAATCATTTATTAAATATTCCAGCGTTTGCTATGGATATAGGTGCTGCTACTCCAATGCTGTGGGCTTTCGAAGAAAGAGAAAAAATGTTGGAGTTCCATGAAGCTGTATCTGGTGCCAGATTTCATGCAGCTTATTTTCGACCTGGTGGAGTTCACCAAGACTTGCCTGAAAATTTGTTAGAAAAAATGAAAAAGTACTTTACTAACTTTCCTAAATTTATAGATACGCTTGAAGAACTACTTACTGAAAATAGAATATTCAAACAACGATCTGTTGATATAGGTATTTTAAAGAAAGATGATGCAATAAGACTAAGTTGCAGTGGCCCTGTTCTTCGTGCTAGTGGTGTAGCTTGGGATTTAAGAAAATCTCAACCTTATGATGTTTATGAGGATTTAGATTTCGACATACCAGTTGGAAAAACCGGTGACACCTATGATAGATATTTGGTGAGAATGGAGGAGATGAGAGAGTCAGTTAAGATAATCTTACAATGTATTGAAAATATTCCAGAAGGACCCGTAATGGTTGAGAATAATAAAATTACTCCACCTAAAAGATCAGAAATGAAAAACTCAATGGAAGCTATTATTCATCATTTTAAATTATTTACCGAGGGTTATAGAGTTCCTGAGGGTATTACATACAAAAGCGTAGAGGCACCAAAAGGAGAATTTGGTGTTGTATTAGTTTCAGATGGAAGTTCCAAACCATATCGATGCAAGTTGAGAGCGCCGGGCTTTGTCCATTTACAGGCATTACATTTTTTATCAAAGGGCCACCAACTAGCTGACGTACCATCAATCTTAGGAAGTTTAGATATAGTATTTGGAGAGGTAGACAGATGAGTGGTAATCATCCAGGTTTATCAAATAATTTTTCTAGATCGGGCGAAAAATTTTCTTGGTCTAAAGATAATCTAAGATCAATTAAAAATATAATTTCTAAATATCCTAAAGGCAGAGAACAAAGCGCAGTTATGCCTCTTCTCTATTTGGCTCAAGAGCAAAACAATAATTGGATAAGTATCGAATGTATAGAAACAATCGCTGAAACTTTAAATATGCCTAAAATAAGAGTCACAGAAGTGGCTTCATTTTATTCAATGTATAATACAAGACCTGTTGGAGAAAATCTTGTTCAGATTTGTAGAACCTCTCCTTGTTGGCTTAGAGGTTCAAATAAGATTACGAAAACTATTTGTAAAGAAACAAAATGTGAAATTAATGATACTAGTGACGATAATAAATTTACAGTTGTTGAAGTAGAGTGTCTAGGTGCTTGTTCAAATGGACCTATGATACAAATCAATAATGATTTCTATGAGGATTTAGATGAAGAGTCTACAAAAAAAATTATAGACAATATTAAAGAGGGAAAACCAAATGTTATTGGCTCTCAAAAAGGCAGGAGAAGTTCAGAAAATGCTTAATGAAAAAGATAAAGTTTTTCAAAACCTTCATGGTTTTCAAGAACCCTTCATAGAAGGAGCTTTAAAAAGAGGCTCCTGGTCAAACACAAAAGAAATTTTGTCTAAAGATCAAAATGATATTATCGAATTAGTTAAATCCAGTCAGTTAAGAGGAAGAGGTGGAGCTGGATTTTCTACAGGTCTTAAATGGTCATTCATGCCAAAGAACACTGGTAAACAGCATTATTTGGTTGTCAATGCTGATGAGTCAGAACCTGGTACTTGCAAAGATAGAGAAATTATTAGAAATGACCCACATACTCTTGTAGAAGGGTGCTTGATAGCTTCATACGCAATTCAAGCCACTAAATGTTACATATACATTAGGGGCGAATACCACCACGAATATGTCCAATTAGAAAAGGCAATTGAAGAGGCATATGAACGAGGCTTTATCGGAAAAAATGCTTGTGGTAGCGGATTTGATTTTGATCTTTATGTTCACAGGGGTGCTGGAGCTTACATATGTGGAGAAGAGACAGCTCTTTTAGAGAGTTTAGAAGGAAAAAAAGGACAACCAAGATTAAAACCTCCTTTTCCTGCTGGTGTAGGTTTGTATGGTATGCCAACAACTATTAACAATGTTGAGTCAATAGCAGTAGTTCCAACTATTTTAAGAAGAGGCCCAGATTGGTTTAAGTCAATTGGCGCTGAAAATAATACAGGTACAAAAATTTTTTGCATATCTGGTAACGTTAATAAGCCATGCACAATAGAAGAGGAAATGGGAATACCACTTAAAGAATTAGTAGAAAAGCATTGTGATGGAGTTGAGGGAGGATGGGATAATTTAAAGGCGATAGTACCAGGAGGTTCTAGTACCCCAATGCTTCCAAAAAATATTTGTGAGTCAGTTCTAATGAATTTTGATGATCTAAAAGCTAATGGCTCAGGTTTAGGTACCGCAGGAGTGATTGTTGTTAACAAGAATAATGATATTGCTGAAGTGATTGAGAGATTTGCTCACTTTTACAAACACGAAAGTTGTGGTCAATGTACACCTTGTAGAGAAGGAACAGGCTGGATGCATAGAATGATGCAGAGATTAGTTAGAGGAGAGATATCTCCTGAACAAATAGAGCTTTTAGAAAATGTTACAAAGCAAGTAGAGGGTCATACTATCTGCGCTTTAGGAGATGCAGCAGCTTGGCCTATACAAGGACTCATTAAAAATTTTAAATCAGAGTTAATAAGTAAATATAATAAAAAGTTAAAAGCATCATGAGTGACGATCTAATAAATATTAAAGTTAATCAAAAAGAAATTCAGGTAGATAAAAATCTGACTGTGATGCAAGCCTGTGAAATCGCTGGTGAAGAAATTCCAAGATTTTGCTATCACGACAAACTCTCTATAGCTGGTAACTGTAGAATGTGTTTAGTAGAAATAGAAAAAGCTCCAAAATTAGTATCTTCCTGCACTATGCCTCTAATGGAGGGCATGTCGATAATCACCAATTCTGAAAAAGTAAATGCAGGTAGAAAAGGTGTAATGGAGTTTTTATTAATTAATCACCCCTTAGATTGCCCAATATGTGATCAAGGTGGAGAATGCGATTTACAGGATCAGGCCATGTACTACGGTTTCGACAAATCCAGATATAAAGAAAATAAAAGGGCTGTAGATAATAAAAATATGGGTCCTCTGGTAAACACTATAATGACTAGATGTATCCATTGCACTAGGTGTGTAAGATTTGCCACTGAAGTAGCCGGAGTCCCAGAATTAGGTATGTTAGGTAGGGGCGAGAATGCAGAAATTACCACTTACCTTGAACAATCAATCACTTCAGAGCTTTCAGGAAATGTAATTGATTTATGCCCTGTAGGAGCACTTACGAGTAAGCCATATCAATTTAAAGCACGTCCTTGGGAGCTAAAACGTACTGACTCAATCGATATTTTCGATAGTGTTGGTTCTAATATCAGAGTCGATAGTAGAGCGGAGGAGATTTTAAGAGTTACACCAAGAACAAATGAATACATAAATGAAGAGTGGATATCAGATAAAGTTCGATTTAACTATGATGGTTACTACCAACAAAGAATAGACACACCCTACATTAAAGAAAACCAAAAATTATCAATATCAAATTGGGAAGAGTCATTAAAAGTTTTAAAAGATAAATTAAAAACTCTAAAACCATTAGCTTTGATTGGTGAGCACGTAGATTTAGAAACCGGATATGCAATCAAAAAATTTATGTCTAATTATGGTAAAGACAATGTGGAGTGCCGAACTGATAATCATGCTATCCTAGAAAGCTTAGATAGTTATCGTTTTAACACACCTTTAAACGATATAGAAAATTCAGATTTAATTATACTTTTAGGAACAAACCCAAAAATAGAAACACCAATTATAAATCATAAGATATTTAAAGCTTACAATAATGACTCAAAAGTATTTAACATAGGTGAAAATATATCTTTGAACTATAAAACAGAGTATCTAGGAGAGAGTTTATCAAGTTTAAATAATGAAAATCTAATCAAAGCATTAAAAAAATCTACAAATCCTCTTATAATTATTGGCTCTGCGTTTTTAAATAAAATTAAAAATATTAAAACTTTAAAATCAATTTTTTCATATGCTGATAAATACAAAGTTATTACAAAAGAAAAAAATAATCTAAATTTTTTAATTCCATATGCCTCACGTGTGGGCCAATTGATTATAGGCAATACTACTAATAAACTTTGTGAGCCGTTTTCTAATTTAAAAAAAGATAATTTTGAATTGGTTCTTTCTTTTGGTTCAGAACATATTGCCAACGAGCAATTCAATAACTGTTTTAAAGTTTATTTTGGCCATCATGGTGATGATGGAGCGATGGGGTCTGATATTGTTTTGCCAACCCCTCTTTATACAGAGAAAAATGGTACTTTTGTAAATATTGAAGGCAGACCTCAAGAAGCAAAAAAATGCCATAATCCAATTGGATCCGCCAAAGAGGAGTGGTCTATACTAAAAAAATTATCTGATGAATTATCTTTTGATTTTATCCCAAATACTTTTGAACAATTAAGATCTGAGTTATTTGACAAACACCCAATTCTGTCTGATTATCATGAAATTATTGCTGTTGAAAATTCAACTTCAATTACACCAGATATTGAATTTGAAGATTGTAAGGCAGAATATCCTATAAGTAATTTTTATATGTCAGATGTGATTTCAAAAAATTCGGTCACTATGGCTAAATGTGTTGAGGAAATAACCTCAACTCCATCTCTTTTGGAGAAATCAGCATAATGACAAGTTTATCTATTGAGTTAACAATTGGTATTTTAAAAATATTTAGTTTCGTTGTCCCTGTACTAGTTTCTGTTGCATTATTAGTTTACTTAGAAAGAAAAGTGCTTGGTGCTGTTCAATTAAGAAAAGGCCCTAACGTTGTTGGACCATTCGGAATACTACAGAGTTTTGCTGATGTCTTAAAATTACTCACTAAGGAGAATTTACTTCCATCTAGCTCAAACAAGTTCCTCTTTATCTTTGCGCCTATGCTTACTTTAATATTAAGTTTAATAGCTTGGGCTGTTATCCCAATTAGCTCTACTTATGTTATAGCAAATATAAATATAGGTATTTTATATTTGTTCGCTGTGTCATCGTTTGGTGTTTATGGGGTCATTATTGCTGGTTGGGCCAGTAATTCTAAGTATCCATTTTTAGGGGCGTTGAGATCAGCAGCTCAGATGATTTCTTATGAAGTGTCAATAGGTTTTGTAATCATAACAGTCTTAATTTGTGTCGGCTCATTAAATTTAATTGATATTGTAGAGAGTCAAAAGAATATGTGGTTTGCCATACCACTGTTACCTATGTTTGTTATATTTATAATTTCAGCATTGGCTGAAACAAATAGACTCCCATTTGATTTGCCTGAAGATGAAGCCACATTAGTTGCAGGTTTTTTTACCGAATACTCATCAATATCATTTGGCTTATTTTTTTTAGCAGAATACGCAAATATGATTTTAATGAGTTCCTTAACTGTAATTCTATTTTTAGGTGGTTGGTACCCACCAATAGATATATTCCCTTTAAACGCAATACCTGGAATATTCTGGTTTGTAATTAAAGTATTTTTAATTCTTTTCGTGTTTTTATGGGTCAGAGCAACTTTTCCAAGATATAGATATGATCAACTTATGCGACTTGGTTGGAAAATCTTTCTACCTTTTACTTTGGTTTGGGTAGTTATTACATCAGCATTTTTATTTTACTTTGGACTATTACCTAACTAACAATGACAACACTAATTAAATACATTAAATCCTTTACCCTTTTCGAATTAATGAAAGGTTTAAAATTAACGATAACTTATTTTTTTAAGCCAAAAGTCACTCTTAATTACCCTAATCAAAAAGGTCCTATTAGTCCTCGCTTCAGGGGAGAACATGCTTTGAGGAGATATCCAAATGGTGAGGAAAGATGTATTGCATGTAAGTTATGTGAAGCAGTTTGCCCTGCTCAAGCAATAACTATTGAAGCAGAACCAAAACCTGACGGAAGTAGAAGAACTACCCGATATGACATTGATATGACTAAGTGTATTTATTGTGGTTTATGCGAAGAGGCGTGCCCAGTAGATGCAATTGTTGAAGGACCCAATTTTGAATACGCAACTGAAACAAGAGAAGAGTTACTTTATGACAAGGAAAAGCTTTTACGAAACGGAGATATTTGGGAAAAACAAATTAGCGAAAATTTAAAAAGGGACAGTAAATATAGATAATGTTCCTTGTTGGCTCTTTTTTTTTGTTTGCAGCATTTTTGATCACCACATGTATATTTGTAATATTTTCAAAAAACCCAGTTAACTCTGTACTTTTTCTTGTACTTGCGTTTCTAAATTCTACTTTTCTATTTATTCTTATCGGCGCAGAGTTCGTTGGTATTATTCTTGCGATTGTTTATATAGGAGCAGTAGCTATACTATTTCTTTTTGTTGTGATGATGCTTGATATTCAAATCACAACTTTAATGTTTAATATAAAAAGATATATACCCCTTGCATTACTTTTTGCTGGTATAATTTTAGCTGAAATAATTTATTTAACTGTATTTAAAACTTCAAAAGATAATTTAGACACCTTCATTAGGTCTAAAAATAATACTGAGCAAATTGGAGATGTGCTTTACACAGAGTATTTTATTGATTTTCAGTTAAGTGGTATCGTTTTGTTACTTGCTATGATTGGTGCAATTGTTCTAACACATGTGTATAGACCAACCATTAAAAGACAAAACATAGAAAGTCAAAACTCAACTACAGCTGAAGATAGAGTAAAACTAGTAAAAATTAAGTCTGGTGAAGGTATTAAAGATGACTAGCCTTACGTATAATCACTTCTTCATACTTTCTCTAATTGTTTTTATTATTGGATGCTTTGGATTATTTTTAAACAGAAGAAATATGATCCTAATTTTAATGTGTATTGAAATTATATTATTGGCTGCAAATATTAATTTTGTATCAGCTTCGGTTTTCCTAAATGATATTAATGGTCAGGTATTCTCCATTTTTATTTTAACTATTGCCGCTGCAGAAGCAGCCATTGGTTTAGCTATATTGGTTATTTATTTCAGAAATAAGGGAGAGATTGACATTACTCAAATCAATCAACTAAAAGATTAATGTTAAGTTATAAATTACTTTTTTTTCTTCCTCTAATTTCAACCATTTTTACATATCCTTTTGGAGTGTTATTAGGTGAAAAAACTGCCCAATATTTCTCTTCTACTCTAATATCTATAGCAGCTATTTTAAGTTGGTTCTTATTTATCAGTTTTTCAAGCTCTTCATCGTCTGAAATTATAATTCCTGTCCTCGAGTGGTTTTTTGTTTCTGGTCAGTTCTTTAATTGGGGAATTTCTGTTAATTCTCTTACTCTTTTGATGTTAACACTTGTTCTCACAGTTTCTGCATTGGTTCATATTTATTCAATTGAGTACATGTCTCATGATAACTCAAAAGTAAGGTTCATGACTTATTTGAGTCTATTTACCTTTTGTATGGTTGCATTAGTTGTAAGTGATAATTTAATTCAGTTATTTTTTGGATGGGAGGGTGTTGGTCTAGCCTCTTATTTATTGATAGGTTTCTGGCATCATAAGAAGTCTGCAAATTTAGCTGCAATGAAAGCTTTTTTAGTAAATAGAGTTGCAGATTTTGGATTTCTCATCGGTATTGCAACTCTCTATATATTTTTAGACACATTATCAATTAATGAAATAATTGCGGGGAAAGAGAAATTATTAAGCTATCAAATTAATTTTTTAGGATTTGAAATTAATGCTTTAATTTTTTCTTGTTTTTTCCTTTTCATAGGTGCTATGGGAAAATCCGCCCAGTTTGGCTTTCATACATGGTTACCTGACGCTATGGAGGGACCTACACCTGTCTCAGCATTAATTCATGCAGCAACAATGGTAACAGCTGGTGTTTTCTTGACTGTAAGATTTTCAGAATTAATGGTCATGTCTGACTTTATTATGACTTTTGTTTTAATAATAGGTCTATTAACAGCATTCTTTGCTGCATCAGTGGGCTTTTTTCAAAAAGATATAAAAAAGGTGATAGCTTATTCAACTTGTAGTCAGTTGGGTTTCATGTTTGTGGCTTGTGGTTTAGGCGCATTTAATATTGCAATTTTTCATTTAATAACACATGGTTATTTTAAGGCATTACTCTTTTTATCTTCAGGATCTGTTATTCATGGTGTTCATGATGAGCAAGATATGGATAAAATGGGAAATCTTTTTTCAAAGATGAAAATCACCGCAGTAATGATGTGGATAGGTACATTAGCTATTATAGGTTTTCCATATTCATCAGGTTACTTTTCAAAAGATCTAATTTTAAGTTCATCATTTAACTTAATTAGTTTAGGCCCATTGGTTTATGTAATTTTGGCTATAGTCTCTGCCATGACCGCATTTTACTCGTTCAGGCTCATATTTAAGGTGTTTCATGGGAACTATAATGGATCTTATGATTATGAAAAAATTCATGAATCCGGTCCTTTTATGTTAGTTCCATTATTATTACTTTCCGTAGGTGCAATTCTAGCAGGCTTCTTTCTAAACGATTTATTAGCGGGATATAATTCAAAAAATTTCTGGAACGGAATAATATTTTTGAGTCAAGATAAGCAGTATTATTCCTCTTTTTATCCAATTTTATCAAAATCATTGGTAGCTTTTGGTATAGGGCTGGCAGTTTATTATTATGGTTATAATTTAAATAAACTTGCTGACTTAAAAAAACGGTTTTACTCAATCTATAATTTTATTTTGAACAAATGGTATTTTGATGAACTTTATAATAAAATTTTTGTTTTACCACTTTACAATTTAGGCAAGTTTTTATGGACTAAAATAGACCAAGGTATAATTGATAAGTATTTACCAAATGGAAGTGCCTCGATAGTTTCTACAATTTCAAAAGCTTTTAAAAGGATACAAACAGGGTATATATTCGATTACACTTTTATAATAATTTCTGGTTTCACACTCTTTATAACTATCATTTTTTATATATCCATAACCTAAGATGAGTTTCCCAATATTATCACTGTTAATCCTAACGCCTATTATAGGAGCATTAACACTCTCACTTTCAAGTAGCACGCAACTCAAAAACAAAACTATTTTTCTATCAGGTTTATGGATAACAACAGGTGAATTTCTTCTTAGTTTGTTATTGCCATTTTTTTATGATAAATCCAAAAATGGTTATCAATTTATTGAGTTTCATACTTGGTTTGATAAGTTTGATATTAATTACTATGTCGGAGTTGATGGTGTTTCAATACCGCTTATATTACTGACTACCTTCTTAGTCCCTATTTGTTTATTGTGCTCTATTAACTCTATTCAAAATAGAGCCAAAGAATTTGTTATTTATTTTTTATTGCTTGAGAGTTTTATTATAGGAGTATTTGTTAGTATTGATATTGTAATTTTTTACGTTTTCTTTGAAGCTGTTTTAATTCCGATGTTTTTGATTATTGGAATTTGGGGAGGAGAAAATAGACTTTATGCTACTTTCAAATTCTTTCTCTACACACTAGCAGGATCTGTTTTAATGTTACTTGCGATTATTTATATTATTTCTAAAGTGAAATCAGGCAATATTGAGTTAATTTCGGACTTTACATTTGATCAGCAAATAGAGTTGGTTCTCTTTTTATGTTTTTTTGCATCTTTTGCAGTAAAAGTACCGATGTTTCCTTTTCATACATGGTTACCTGATGCACACGTTCAAGCGCCCACGAGTGGTTCAGTAATTTTAGCTGGTGTGCTTCTTAAATTAGGCGCATACGGTTTTATAAGACTATCCTTACCTTTTTTTGAGTATGCCTCACTTTATTTTCAACCAATGATATTTGCACTAAGTTGTGTAGCTATTGTTTACACATCAATCGTAGCTCTAAGACAACTAGATATGAAAAAAATGATTGCCTATTCCTCTGTTGCTCATATGGGATTTGTCACCATTGGCATTTTCACTTTAACTCAAGATGGAATTAATGGTGCGTATTTTCAGATGATAAGTCATGGAATTGTTTCTGCAGCATTATTTTTAATAGTTGGTGTGGTATACGAAAGACATCACACCAGAATGATATCTGATTATAGTGGTGTAACAAATGTAATGCCCAAATATTCATTCTTTTTTATGGTTTTTATGCTCTCATCTGTGGGTCTTCCTGGAACTAGTGGTTTTGTTGGGGAGTTCTTAGTTATAATGTCAACTATAAGTGTTAGTGTTTATCTTACTTTTTTTACCGCTATTGGAGTAATCTTAGGAGCTTCATACATGCTCTTATTGTACAAAAATATTAATTTCGGAGATTTAAAATCAGATATTAAGCAATTAGCTGATTTAACAAATATTGAAATTTTCTACTTCTCATGTTTAGCATTTCTCACAATGCTTTTAGGGATTTATCCAAAACTTTTATTTGAAATGATAAATAAGAGTATTTCCTTAAGCATTATATAATGATTAATTTATTTCAATTCATACCAGAAATTTTTATCTTATCTTTGATTTTAATAACTTTATGTTTTGGATTATTTAATAAGGACAGGGCTATATCTTTAAATACTTTAGGTTTCATTTTGTTGAGTATTTTGCTTTTAAATTATGGAAAAGATTTTTATAGCTCCACACAAATATCACTTAATACGATTAACTTATTTGTTTTATCTAAGATTATTTTATCTATTGGCTCAATCGTATTCATTTTACTGTTAAAAAGACCCTTGAAGAATGAAAATTTATACAGATACGAATATGTGTTATTTTTACTGTTTGCTATTCTTGGCTCATTTGTTCTAATTTCTAGTAATAATTTTTTAACAGCTTTTATTGGTTTAGAGTTACAATCTTTATCCTTGTACTTGATGGCTGCTTTCAATACTAAAAATTTATCTTCAAATGAAGCTGGTATAAAATATTTTTCTCTTGGTGCTTTATCATCAGGATTTCTTTTATTTGGTATTTCAATGATTTATTACGATACTGGGTCTTTTAATATACAAAACCTAGATAATTTCACTGCAATAAGCGAAATAGGATTATCATTAGTTCTTATTTCTTTATTTTTTAAAGTTTCCGCTGCTCCATTTCATATTTGGACACCTGATGTGTACGAAGGATCTCCAACTATATCTACACTCTTTTTTGCAACTTTACCTAAATTTGCATCATTAATATTTTTATTCAGAGTTTATCAAGAACTTAACATTTCTGATATCAAATCTCTTAATTACATTTTTCAAATGGTATGTGCTATTTCATTATTAGTAGGAGTATATGGAGCCATTACACAAAAAGTTATAAAAAGACTTCTAGCCTTCAGCTCTATCAACCACATTGGTTTTATGCTTCTCGGAATAATGAGTTATCAATTTATGTCTGAGGGTACATTATTTTTTTACTTAATTATTTATCTGATTACTACGTTTGGTATTTTTGCTGTTTTACTGAACTTGAGAACTGTAGATGGGGAATTTACCAAAATATCCCAACTCAAAGGTTTAAGATTTACCTCAAATTCAAAATCCATAAGTATGTTGGTGTTTTTCTTTTCTCTCGCGGGAATACCACCTTTTGCAGGGTTCTTCGCAAAGTTCTTCATTCTTTCAGCTTCTATAAATGATGGTTTTATTTTATTATCAATTATTGCTGTTTTAAGTTCAGTAATTGCCGCATTCTATTACTTAACAATTATTAAGAATATGTTTTTCAATAAATCAGAAATAGAGTTACTAGATGATAATAACAAAACAGGCAAAGTTATATTTATATCATCTGGATTAATTATAACTTTATTTTTCATCTATCCAGACCCTTTAATTAATTTAGTAGATAATCTTTTTAAATAAAAATTGTATAAAGTTATCTTTGACTCAATTAATTCAACACAAGATGAAATTATTGGCTTTAATAATTATAAAAAAATTTTAAAAAATAATAATTTATATATCCAATCTTTTAGGCAAATTAAAGGTACTGGAAGAGGTAAAAAAAAATGGTTAAGCCCTATAGGTAATATTTATTTAACAATTAATCAAAAATTAAAAGCCTCACATGCTTTAAGAAATAACTTTTATATTTGTTACATAATCCACAAATTTTTTAAAATTAATTTTAATATTAACCTAAACTACAAATGGCCAAATGATTTATATTATAAAAATAAAAAAATAGTTGGTGTTGTTGTCAAATCAACCATCTTAGGTAAAAAATCATATCTAAAAACGGGTATAGGAATAAATATAAACAATTCTCCAATAGTAGACTCAGTTTCTCTATTTAGCATTATCAATGAAAAGTCAAATATCCTCGATTTATCAAATATAATTATTGATATTATTGAACATAATTTAACAAAAAAAATATCTAATAAGAAATTAGTGAGATATCTTAATCATTATATGCTAAGGGACTATAAATTAAATCATCCAATTTTTGGAAAAAATATTATTGAAATATTATCAGTAAATGAAGATTTATCTTTAAAGATCAAAATAGATGACACAACTAAAAATATCTTCTTTGGAGAACTAGTTTGAATTTATTAGTTGATATTGGAAATACATCTATAAAATTTTCATCAATTGTTGATAAGAATTTAAAAAAAATCTCTCAAATTAGATACTCAAAGGAAGATTTAAAATCAGTCACTCTTTTTTTTAAGAATAAACTCAAAACTCATACTAAAATTTATATTTGCTCTGTTGTCTCAGAAGTAGACAAAGTTATAATTAAAAATTTAAAACCCTATCAAAATCGTTTATTTTTCATTAATAAAAAAAAATTATCTCGTTTAGTTCATAAAACAGTTAATGTACGCCAGCTAGGTAATGATAGAATTATTAATGTTTTATCTGCTATAAATATTTATCCAAAATCTAAATTCTTTATCATAGTTGATTTAGGAACTGCCACTACATTAGATATTATTATAAATAAGAAATATTACGGAGGTGTGATATTACCCGGCCTTACCACCTCTTATGAAAATCTAATTTCTTTAGCTTCTGGTATAAAGAATATGAAATTTTCAAATAAATCTAGCATCATAGGTAAAAATACTAATCAAGCTCTTATGTCTGGATTTAATGTGGGTTACAAAATAATGATAGAGTCTTACATAAAATTAATTAAAACTACATACAAAAGAAATTTTAAAGTGATTTTTACTGGTGGATATGCTACCTCTATCGACTATAAAAAAACTAATTTTATTTATAGAGAAGATTTAACTCTTTTAGGTATTTTTTTTTATCATATTTTTTTAAATGAAAAACTTAGAATTATTAAATAATAAAAAAAACAATTATTTTTTGCCCATTGGAGGAATAGGTGAAATAGGGGGTAATAACTATTTATACTCTTTTAAAGGAGAACAAATAATAGTTGATGGTGGTATATCATTTGCTGATGATAGTCTCCCAGGTGTAGATATAACTATTCCTGATCCTTATATTTTTTTGAATACATCTATTAAACCTAAAGCAATGATACTAACTCACGCGCATGAAGATCATGTTGGAGGATTAGAGTATTACTTTGACAAGATTGATTTTCCAATCTATTGCAATCAATTTACTTTTTCCTATATAAAACATAAGTTCAATAAAATTAATGATTTTGAGAAAAAATTTGTAATAGTTGAGGACTATCAAGAAGTAGAGTTTGAGAATTTTTCATTTCAATTAATTCCGACAACTCACTCTATACCCGATCCCACAGGTATATTTTTTAAAACATTGGAAGGAAATATTTATCATACAGGTGATTGGAAAATAGATAAAAATCCAGTTACAGGCTCACCTTTTGATTACAAAAATTACCAGTTATTAAAAGATGAAAATATAGACTTACTTATAGGTGACTCAACTAACGCCGGTGTAAACGAGATATCACGCTCAGAGTCTGAGTTAGATCCATCATTTGATAATTTATTTAATAAACTTCAAGGTAGAATTATAGTTACTTGTTTTTCCTCAAATATTGCAAGACTTAAAACCATTATCTCAAATGCTATTAAGCATGATAAAAAAATATTTGTTGTAGGAAGAAGTATAAAAAGAGCTATTAATACTGCTATAGAAGAAAAGATAATTGAAAATTTTGAAATACTTAACGAAAAAAAATTTCAGGATTATAATAAAGATAAAGTTCTTTTAATCTGCACAGGTAGTCAAGGTGAAAAAAACTCTGCTCTTTGGAAGATTGCAAATAATACACATAATCAAATTAAATTAAGTTCAAAAGATAATATAATTTTTTCATCAAAAGAAATTCCTGGCAACGAAAAATCAATTTCATATTTAAAAAATTCTTTTAGTTATTTAGGCTTAAATATTATTTCTGATGATGAGGAGTTTGTTCATGTTTCAGGGCATCCAGGAAAAAATGAAATAAAAGAATTTTACTCTTTTATTCAGCCTAAATCTTTAATTCCTATGCACGGAGAATATCTTCATTTAAAAAAACATTTAGAAATAGCTAAAAGCTTAAAAATTGAAAAAACTAATCTTCTTTTAAGTGGAGATTTGTGCCAATTAGATTTAGTAAATAAAAACCATAAGTTAATTGAACAATTTGTTATAAAAAAACTACCTGTTATTCAAAATCTAATTATTGAAGAAGATAATTTTATAAATGAAAGGGGAAAGATCATTCATAATGGTGTAGTTAGTATTAATTTAATTCTAAACAAACAATTTGATATTATTAAATTTCAAATATCTGATAAAGGCTTCCCTTTTTCCTATAATAAAGAAGCAATTCAAGATGAAATTAAAGATATCTTGCTAAATAAAATATTGTTTATCAAGGAGGAGATAGATGAAAATTCGCTAAGCGGGTTAGTAGAGGAAGTTTCAAGAAAAACTTATAATAGAAATTTTTCATTAAAGCCTGAATTGTTAATACACATATCTTTGATATGAAGTTTTTATTTTTACTTTTTATTATCTGGTGGGTTATTTTTATGACAATATTACCTATTAAAAGATCTGATTTCGAAGAGGGTATGCCAAAAAAGTCATATTTAGGAATAAAATTTTTAGTTTCATTTGCTCTATCAATGGTCGTATCTTTTTTTATAATAAAATATGAAAATAACATATTCGAATACTTTAAATGAAACTCTCAAATCTTTTATTTAACTCATTAAAAGAGTCACCAAAAGAAGCTAAAATTATTTCCCATCAATTAATGTTGCGTTCATCGATGATTAGGCAGCACACCTCTGGTATATACACATGGTTACCGTTAGGTTTTAAAGTTCTAAAAAATATTGAGAATATTATTCGAAATAATCAAGACGAAATAGGTTGTAATGAAATGTTAATGTCTACTATTCAATCTTCAGAATTATGGAAAAAAAGTGGCAGATATGCAGACTATGGAAAAGAGATGTTAAGAATTACTGACAGACATGATAACGATTTATTATATGGACCAACTAATGAAGAGGTCATTACAGATTTATTTTCAGATTATGTTAATTCTTATAAAGGTCTCCCTAAATATCTGTACCATATTCAATGGAAATTTAGAGATGAAATTAGACCTCGGTTTGGAGTAATGCGAGGCAGAGAATTCTTAATGAAAGATGCTTATAGTTTTGACTTAACCGAAGAAGCTGCTTTTGAAACTTATAAAAAATTTTTTAGAAGTTATTTAAAAACTTTTCTGGACCTAGGATTACAACCTATACCTGTAAAAGCTGCAACGGGTGCTATTGGTGGAGACTTATCTCATGAGTTCCAAATATTAGCTAATACCGGTGAAAGTGAACTTGCTTACGACTCTAAATTAGTTGATTCTAATTTATACGAAAAAAGTTATGAAGAAATTACAGCAATGTATTCTGCTTCTGACGAAATGATCGATAAATCAAAATATGATATGATAATTGGAAGAGGTATTGAAGTGGGCCACATATTTAATTTTGGCACAAAATATACAAAGCCTTTGGAATGCTTCGTTTTAAATCAAGATGGAAAAAGAATAACACCATATATGGGATCCTATGGAATAGGAGTTTCCAGATTAACAGCAGCCATAATAGAGGCATTCCACGATGATAAAGGTATCAAATGGCCAATTAATATTTCACCATTTAAAATAAACATCATAATGCAACCAAACTCTGACTATATTAAAGATGTGGAAAGTATTTATAATCTGCTTATCACGAAATATGACAATGTTAGTTTAGATGATAGAGATTTAAGTATAGGAAGAAAAATTAAAGACTCTGAATTGATTGGAATACCTTGGACATTGATTATCGGGAATAATTTTAAAGAAAAAGGTCAAATTGAACTGATTAGTAGATCTAACAGTGATAAGATATTCTTAAGTAAACATGAAATTGAGAATTTTAAATTTGAACAATACACTCCATAAACTATCTTTCTCATATATATTTAATTTTAAAAAAGATAAAGCATTCTCGGTATCAACAATTTTATCATCACTAGCATTAATTTTAGGTATTTCAATTTTAATAACAGTAATGTCTGTTATGAATGGTTTTAGAGAACAATTAGTTGACTCTTTAAGTGGTGTGAATGGAGATATTACTATTTATAATGCTAACAAAGATAAAATCAAAAAAATCCAAGAAAAAAATCCTTCAATATCTTTTGTTGAAAATTTTCAAAGTAGAGTAATAACAAGTAATGAAAATGGCATTGAGGGTCTGCTAATGAAATCACTTAATAAAGATGATATTTATAAGATTCCCAAAATTAATCAAAATATATTTGAAATTGAAAAAAATATCGATAATTGGGTTTTTATTGGAGTTGAACTAGCAAGATCTTTAGATCTAAAAGTAGGGATGCCTCTTCAAATTAACATTCCTGGAAATTCTATGACAATTTTGGGCCCTGTTTTAAATTCAAGAAATTTAACCATTAAAGGAACATTTAATACAGGTGTATATGACTTTGATAAATATTTTATTTTTAGCAATATCGAACAGTTTAAAAATAACATAAGCAATAAAGTTATAGATGTATATTTTAATAATAAAGACTTTGATTATAGTGATTTAGATGGCCTAAACTACTCAACATGGGAAGATCAAAATCAAACTTTAGCTCAAGCGTTATCTACTGAAAAAAATGTTATGTTTGTTATTCTCTTTTTTATTATTGTAATTTCGTCTTTTACAATAATTTCAAATCAAATTTTTTTCATTAAAGAAAAATACAAAGATATTGTTTTGTTGAAAGCATTGGGTATAAAGCAATCAAAAATTTGTTTTTTATTTTTTTTAAATTCTTTCTTCATATCATTTTTCTCTATTGTTATTGGGACTTGTTTAGGATTGCTGCTATCAACAAATATTGACTCAGTTGAAAACTTTTTATCATATTTGTTAAATTTTGAACTTTGGAATAATGAAATAAGATATTTAGCATCAATGCCTTATAGTATTAAATTTAATGACATAGTGTTTATTGTTAGTATTTCTCTTTTTTCAAGTTTAATCGCATCTTACATTCCAATATTGAGAATATTTAGAATTAAACCAAATCTAATATTAAGATGAGTTTATTAGAACTAAAAAATATATCTAAATCATACCTATCTAAGGTAGGAAACTTTCAAGTAATAAATAAATTAAATTTATCAATAGATCATAATCAAAATATTTTTTTATTTGGTCCATCAGGTTGCGGTAAGTCGACTTTATTAAACTTAATATCAGGATTAGATAAAGCAGACACCGGCGATATTTACTTTGATGGCAAATTAGTAAAAAACCATTTTGACCTTTTGAAAGACGATATAGGAATTATATTTCAGGATCACTATCTAATATCTGAATTGAACATTTTCGATAATATTAAATTAAAAAGTAACGATACGAAAAAAATTGAAAAAATCTTATCCTATTTCAATTTAAGTCAATTTAAATTTAAATACCCTAATCAGATGTCAAATGGACAAAAACAAAGAGTTTGTGTTGCAAGGTCACTAGTGAATAGCCCTAAACTTTTAATAGCCGATGAACCTACAAGTTACTTAGATAAAGAAAATGCAAAGTTGGTAATTGATCTTATATTAAATAGTTCCAAAAAATTTAATTTATCAACAATAATAGCTAGTCATGATATTTCATTTCGTCCACTTTTTGATAAGTCTTATACAATTGAAGATAAATCAATAACAGAATGCTAATACCTCTAAGAAATTACTCAAATTATTCAATTTGTGAGTCAAATATTAAAATTGAGGATCTTGTGAATTTTGCTGAGAGGAAAAAATTACCTGCAATGGCATTAACAGACTACAAATTATTATCAGGCGCTCTTGAATTTTCAACTAAATGTAAAAACAAGGGTATTCAACCTATTATAGGATTAGATGTGGATTTTATCTCAAAATTAAAGCACAAATCACGACTTACCTTTCTATGTAAAAACGATAAAGGTTTTAAAAATCTCAACATACTATCTACAAAAATAAATACTGAAAATGAATTTCATTTATCTTTAGATAATATTAATAATTATTCTGAAGGTAACATTTTAATATTAGGTGGGTTATTTAGTTATTTTCATGATTTGAATATCAATAAAAATAATTTAAAAATTATTTTAGATGAAATCGCTACTTTAAAAAATTTTTTTAAAAATGATATTTTTTTTGAATTCGATGAAAACTTAGATAATAAACTATTAAATGAAATATCTATAAAATCTAAAATTAACATCTTTTTATCTTCATTTAGTTTTTACAAACAAGATAAAGATTATGATGCAATAAAAATACTTCATTGTTTGAAGAATAGTGAATATTTACAAAATACTTCATTTAAAATAAAAAATAATTATTATTTAACTAAAATATATCAAGAAAATAATAATCTAAAACCACTAATACAAAACTCAAATTTAATAGCAAATAAAATCAATTTTCTAATTGAAGAAAAACCTATTACATTGCCAAATTTTAAATCAGATTTTGACTCTGATGAAGATAAAGAAATTATTCAACAATCTAGAAGTGGCTTAGATTTAAGATTAAAAAAAATACTTGTAAACAGAACCATTGAGGATTTTAACAGTCAATCTAAAATTTATAGAGATCGATTAGAATATGAATTAAATGTTATTATAAAAATGAAATTCTCTGGATATTTTCTTATAGTCAGTGATTTTATTAGGTGGGCTAAATCAAATTCAATTCCAGTTGGCCCAGGTAGAGGATCAGGAGCCGGATCTATTGTTGCATGGTCTTTATTAATTACAGATGTAGATCCAATTCAATATGGTTTACTTTTTGAGAGATTTTTAAACCCTGATAGAGTGTCAATGCCGGACTTCGATATTGATTTTTGTAAATCAAGAAGAGATGAAGTTATTGAGTATGTACAAAAAAAGTATGGTTATCAAAATGTTGCACAAATAATTACCTTTGGATCGATGATCTCAAGGGGAATATTAAAGGATATTGGCAGAGTAGAAGGTGTACCATATTCTGAAGTAGAGAGAATGGTTAACAAAATTCCATATAATCCAGTTCATCCTTTAAGTATTAGTGAATTAAAAGCAAATCATACTGATCAATTAGGAGATTTAGCTGACTCCCCTATGATGGAGAAAGCTGAGTCTATGGAAGGTGCGCTAAGAAATGTTTCAACTCACGCAGCAGGTATAATTATTTCATCAGATAAGCTCTATGGAAATATTCCTTTATTCAAGGACGATGACTCTGAAATAATGGCAACCCAATATAATATGAAAGATTGCGAAAAAGCAGGTTTATTAAAATTTGATTTTTTAGGCTTAGCTAATCTTACTATCATTGATGAAACACTTAAATTAATAAAAGCTAAAAAAAAAATTTCTATTGACTTAGCTGAAATACCTTTTGACGACAAGAAAACTTTTAAATTATTAAGTGATGGATTTACATGTGGAGTATTTCAAGTTGAAAGTGCTGCAATGGTAGACACTTTAATTAAACTTAAACCAACTAGCTTAGAGGAAGTAATCGCAGTTTTAGCTTTGAATAGGCCTGGTCCAATGCAATTTATTGATAGTTTTATTAAAAGAAAAAAAGGTGAGGAAAAAATAATATATGACCATCCTTTACTTGAACCAATTTTGAGAGAAACTTATGGAATAATTGTTTATCAAGAACAAATTATGAAAATAGCACAAGTGATATCAGGATATACTTTAGGTCAAGCAGACTTATTAAGAAGAGCTATTGGTAAAAAAATTAAAGCTGAATTAATGAATCAAAAGGATAATTTTATTAAAGGCGCTGTAAATAAAAAGGTTAGATCTAAAGATGCGGAGAAACTTTTTTCCTTGATTGAAAAATTTGCAGAATATGGATTCAACAAAAGTCATGCAGCAGCTTATGCTTTTATTACTTATTATACAGCATATCTAAAAGCACATTTTCCATTAGAATTTTATTGTGAGCTACTAAATAATTCGTTGAATAATACCGACAAAATTTTTGTAATACTAAATGAAATGTATGAACAAGACTTAATCATATTACCACCTGATATAAATTATTCAGATTGCAAATTTATAGTAAACGAAGATAAGATTATTTATGGATTAGCCGCACTAAAGGGAGTAGGAGAGGAGTCTATGAAAGAATTAGTTATTGAAAGAAATACAAATGGTAAATTTAAATCTTTATCAGATTTTAATGATAGATTATCTAGATCAGTACTAAATAAAAGACAAATAGAGAAACTAATATTGTCTAATTCTTTAAACTCTCTTAATAAAGACATTTCAAAATTATTTGCAAACGTAGAAAATATCATACAAAAAAAATCTGGAGCATCATTGTTTAATGATATATCTGATAGACAATTTTTTTTAAAAAAAAATTACGATGAAGTTGACTCAATAAAAGCTGAATTTGAAAGTTATGGATTTCTCTATTCACAAAAAAAACAAACAAAAATACTTTCAAATCTTAATCATTCTTCATTTAAAGAAAAAGTTGACTCAAAATTAGAATTTTTAGAAGAATTTTATTTTTACGTTGTAAAGGCACAATACAAAACTACTAGAAATGGCAAAAGGTATATCCTTTTGAGTGTAATTAATGAAAGTGGTTTTTTTGATTTGAGACTTTTTGATAGCAACTTTGATATAAATTCACTTCATACAAAATATATAAAGGCAAAAATTAAATCTGTTATTAAAAATGATTTTTATAATGTAAATATTGACAAGTTAAATACAATTGAAGATGAAGATTTAATCAATCAAATTAATTTTATTTCCTACCAAGAGCTCCTCGATTTAGACAAAGAAAGCAAATTTAAAAATATTAAAGTTCATAATGATAACAAAATACTTAATATTTCTCTGAATTAACTCTTGATATTTTAAATTTATTCGTTAAAACATCAAAAAAAAACAGGTTAATAGACATCCGGTGCCTATTGGTTTCCCTTCTATTAACTAAAGTTAAACCGGAGGAAAAATGAATATAGAAATATCACTTGAAGATCTTCTAAAGAATGGTTCTCACTTTGGTCATAATAAAAAAAGGTGGAATCCTAAAATGGAAAAATATATTTATGGAGAAAAAAATGGTACACATATTTTAGATTTGAGAAAGTCTCTCCCTTTGATTGAAAATGCTTTGAAATTTGCCCATGAGTCATCTAAAAATAAAAAAAAATTTTTATTTGTTTCAACTAAAAAACAACATAGTGAAATAGTTGAAACTATTGCTAAAGAAACTAATAATTATTTTGTTAATTTTAGATGGTTAGGTGGAATGATCACTAATTGGAATACTGTAAAAAACTCTATAAACACTCTAAATAATTATGAAAATATTTTAAAATCAGAAGATACGGTTTTTACAAAAAAAGAACTATCAGATATAGAAAAAAAGAAAGTCAGATTAGATAAAACCCTTGGGGGAATTGTTGAGATGAAGTCAACTCCAGATGTAATTTTTATTATAGATACCAATAGAGAACACATCGCAGTTTTAGAAGCAAAAAAATTAGGAATTCCAATTATAGGTATCGTTGATACAAATTGTGATCCAGAGATAATAGACTATCCAATTCCAGCAAATGATGATGGCGTCAAATCTGTCCAATTTATACTTGATAATTTTAAAAAAGTTTTAATGTCAAATGATAATAGTCTGCCAGAAGAGAGTGTTAATAATGATTAGCATGGAATTAATCAAAAAACTTAGAGACTCTACTGGTAGTGGAATTGTAGATTGTAAAAAAGCACTTTCTGAAAATAATAATGACTTAGAAGCATCAGTTAAATGGTTAAGAGAAAAAGGAATTCTTAAAGCTCAAAAAAAACAAGATAGAGAAACAAATGAGGGAGTTGTTTCTTTTTATAACAACTCATCAAATACAAATTTTACTGTTTGCAAAATAAAATGTGAAACTGACTTTGTAGCTAAAAATAATGATTTTTTAAATTTTGCTGAGATCCTCTCTAGAGCTATTCATGAAAATAAAGATATAAGTCATCATGGAACTGATCAAGATTTGGCTGGTTTAACTATTAATCAACAATCATTGAGCGATTGTCTTACAGATTTAATTACTAAAATTGGAGAAAATATTCAAATAGTTTCTTACAAAAAATACTCTTCAGAAAAATCAATTTTTGTTACATATCTTCATAATAAATATAATTCCAGTTGCTCAAAAATAGCTTCTGTAGTTGAAATTTCAACTGACAACACAGACTTAGCTTTAAAATTAGTTGATGAATTAAAAGTAATTGCAATGCAAATATCTGCCATGAAACCAATGGGCATTGATGAAAATTCAATAAACTCAAAAATTTTAGAGGATGAAAAAGATATTATTTTAAAACAAATGAATAATGTTCCTGATAATAAAAAAGATCAAATTATTAAAGGTAAATTAAATAAGTTTTTAAAAGAAAATACACTTTTAGGACAAGCTTTAATAACAGATCCAAAGAAAAGTGTAAGCTCTTTTTTGAGTGAAATTTCAAAAAATAATAACATATCTCTTAACATTGAAACTATGGATTTATATACTATTTAATACCATGTATAAAAATATCATGTTAAAGATTTCTGGTGAGTCTTTAGCAGGATCTAATGATCAAGGTTTCGATTTTGATATTTTAAACGATCTTTCTAACAGTATTAAAAAACTTCAATCTAAAAATCTTAAAATTTCTATTGTTTTAGGAGGAGGCAATTTTATTAGAGGTTCATCTTTTTCTAATGGAGTAGTTGATAGAGTAACCTCTGATTATATGGGTATGCTTGGTACTGTAATTAATTCATTAGCCTTACAATCTAATCTTAAAAAAATTGGCGTAGAGTCTAGGGTGATGACAGCTATAAGTATAAACAAAGTTGCTGAACCGTACATTAAAAATAAAGCATCTAACCATCTTGATAAAAACAGAGTTGTAATTTTTGCCTCAGGAACTGGAAATCCTTTTTTTTCAACAGACACAGCTGCAGTGCTTAGGGCCTCAGAAATGAAATCAGATATAATTTTAAAAGGAACAAAAGTTGATGGTATTTATGACAAAGATCCTAATGAAAATCCTAATGCAAAAAAAATATCTATCATTTCTTATTCAGATTATCTAAATAAAGACATAAAAGTTATGGATGCCACTGCAATTAGCTTAGCAAAAGATAGATCTTTACCGATAATTATTTTTTCTATATTAAAAAGTTCAAATATAATTGACATAGTAAATGGTAACGGATCATACTCTATTATTAAAAATACTAAATAATGTTTGAAAAAGATAATTGTTTGAAGGAAATGAATTTGAGCCTTGACGCTTTTTCCAATGAACTTAAAAACATCAGAACTGGAAGAGTTTCTCCTGATATTCTAAAGTCTATATCAGTTGATAGTTATGGATCTAAAACACCTCTAACACAACTTTCTAATATTAATAACTTGGATAATATGACTTTAAATATTAACGTTTGGGATTCTTCCTTAATTAAAAATATTGAAAAATCTATTTTAGACTCGAACCTAGGTGTCACACCTCAGACCGATGGCACAAATATACTTTTAAAATTTCCTGAACTTTCTGCTGAACGAAGAAAAGATCTAGTAAAGATAATTTCAGAAATAGCAGAAAAGTTTAAGATATCTGTTAGAGGAGTACGTAGAAAGCACTTAGATGATATAAAAAAACTTGAAAAAGAAAAAACAATTTCTATAGATGAAAGTAAAAAATTTCATGATGATGTTCAGAAAATTACCGACCTTATAATAAAAAAAATTGAAAATTTAACCTCAGTAAAAGAAACTGAAATTCTTAAAGTATAAAATTGTCAAAAAAAATAAATCATGTTGCGCTTATAATGGATGGCAATAATCGATGGTCAAAAAAAAATAAAATTAGTAAATATAACTCTTATCAAAAAGGTGCAAAAAAATTAATTGAAATAACTAATTTTATTTTTCAAAAATATGATATTAATTATGTTTCTGCGTTTGCTCTATCAAAACATAACTTAAACAGAGGTTCTGCATTAATAAATATTATCAAAAATGTTTTAATCGATTTTTTAGATCAATCTAACGATATTCATAGTTTAAAGTTTAGTATTAAATTTAAAGGAAATTTGAGTTTTCTATCAAGTAGCATAATTAATAAACTAATGGATATAGAAAAAAACAATTTAAAATATAAAAAAAAATTAGTTATATATTTAAATTACAGTGGTAAAGATGATATTTTTAATTCAATCAAATCTATCAATAATATAAAAAAATTTACAAAAAAAAATTTTCATAATAATCTCACCTCTGCAGGAATACCTGATCCAGATATTTTAATTAGAACCGGTGGCTTCAAAAGAATAAGTGATTTTATGTTATATCAAATATCATTTACTGAACTTTTTTTTAAAAAAAAATTATGGCCAGATATAAATAAAAATGACATTAAAAATATTATTGAAGAATTTAATAGGATAGATCGAAAATTTGGTAATTGATTATAGTAGAATAATTGTCGGATTTTTTATATTAATTTTTTTTACTTTAGGTTATTTTTTAAAACTTGATATTTTGATTTTATCTTTAATTACTATTTTCGTAATTATTGAATTATATTTATCTAAGTTTATTTCTAAAATTTCTGATATAATTATAATTGCTTTTTTTATTATACTATTTCCATTAATATATATTAATAATAAAATTATATTTTTCATAAATATTCTTTTTTTTCTTTTTGTATTAATTAATATATTCCTACCAAATTTTTATTTTAAAAAGTTTTTTTTGCTAAGTGTTTTAATTTTTGTTCATAATTTTTTCACGTTTATTTACTTTGATAGAAATCTTTTATATTTAACTATAATGGTTGCTTTTTTTAATGATACTGTTGCATACATTTCTGGCAGAACACTTAAGGGACCTTTAATCGTACCTTCAATAAGTCCAAATAAAACTTGGTCAGGTACAACTGTTTCTTTTATTTTTACATTATTTTTGATTTACCAATTTGATATATCAATATTATTAGCTAGTTTCTTATCAATTTCACTATTTTTTGGTGATATATTTTTTTCCTATGTTAAAAGAAATTATAATTTGAAAGATTTTTCAAATTTTCTCAAAGGTCACGGAGGTTTTCTTGATAGATTAGATAGTATGTTTTTCTTTTCAGTAATAATAAATTATATTTTTCTATGAATATAAAAATTCTAATTATTGGTTCTACTGGTAAACTTGGAGTGAAATTATTAGATTTTTGTAATAAAAAAAAAATAAAAGTTTTTTGTATCACTGGATTTAATAATCATAAGTTATTAAAATCTCAAGCATTAAAATACAAGATAAAATATTCCTTTAAACTTAGTGACTCAAAAAATGTCAATAAATTTCAATTATTTTTAAAAAATAATAAAATTAATTTAATCTATTTTTTAGATTTTGGATATAAATCACTTTTATATGCAGACATTTTTTTAAATAAAAATACTAAATCACAAATTGCTATTGCTAATAAGGAAATGATAATCGCAGGTGGTGAAACTTTAATTAATAAAATATCATATACTAAGAATATACTTGTACCTCTTGATTCAGAACATTTTTCACTTTCAAAGAGCTATATTAAAGATGAAAATATACAAAAAGTTTTTATAACAGCTTCAGGTGGACCTTTTTATTTTAATAAAAATATTAATCTTAATAAGGTGAAATTAAATAATGTTTTGAAACATCCTAAATGGAAAATGGGAATTAATAATTCAATTGACTCTTCTAACTTTGTAAATAAAATTTTAGAAATTTTTGAACTCTCAATTATTTATAAAATAGATCTTAAAAAAATTGACTTTTTAGTTTCCAAAGAAGCATATGTTCATAGTTTGATTTTGAATAAGGATAATATTGTAAATATTAACTGCTTTAATAATGATATGTTAATTTCTTTAATTAGCCCCTTGTTAAAATATTATCCAAATATCGAGCTTACTACTAAAAAATCATATTTAAAAAATGAGTTGTTTAAAATAGAAAAATTTCACGATAAACGTTTTAAAATAAGTAATTACCTTAATACACTTAAAAATTTAACAACAAATAAGCAAATTTTGTTTATGATACTTAATAATATTGCACAAAAAAAATACTTATCTGAAGAAATAAAGTATAATGAAATCATAGAATTTATAATGAAAAATCTTAATAAACATAATAAGTTTGTTAAATTTAAATCTATAAAAGATAGGCTTAAATTTATTGATTATATTGAGTCGAAATATGATTTCTAAGTTAATTAATTTTCTAATTATTCTTCTTTCATTAATATCCTTTAATTTATATGCGAATAATTTAGTAATTAAAGGTCTTTCAAAATTAACCATTGATGATCTTCAAACACAAACATCAATAAAACTTAATAAAAATATTTATACAGAGGATGAAATTAATTTGATAATTAAAGACCTTTATACCTCAGATCTTATTTTTGATATAAAGTATATTAATGAAAATAATAATTTTAATCTAATTATTGAAGAAAATAAATTAATTGAGAATATATTCATTAATGGAAACACAAGAATTGATGATGATTTAATACTTAAAAATATTATTTCAAAAAATAGTAAGTTAGTTAATAAAAACTCTATTAGAGAGGACATTAATATAATTAAAAATATTTACCTTATGAAAGGCTTCAATTATGTAAATGTTATAGTATCTACTGAAAAATTTTCAGATGACAGAATTAATTTGATTTTTGATATAACCGAAAATACACAATCAAAAATAGATCGAATTAAATTCAAAGGAAATGATACTTTTTCCAATAGATATTTATTATCATTAATTAACTCAAAGGCTAGCAATTTTTACAATATATTTTCTGCAGGGTCTAATTTAAATATAGATAACTTTGACTTCGACGTTAATAAAATCAAAACTTTTTATAAGCAAAAAGGGTTCTTTGATGTTGATGTAAATTTCACAATAAATGAAAATATTTCAAATAAATATACATTAATTTTTTATATCAATGAGGGTGATAGATTAATATTAGATGATTTTATAATTGATATTTCTGATACTAATTTATCTAATATAATTAGTAATGACTTTAAAAATTTAAAAAGAAATTTTTCTAAAAACAATTTTTATTATGATCAATTTATAGTTGATGATTTTTTAGCTAAAATTAATAAGTCTCTAATTGACAATAATCAGTTTAATACTTCTTTTTATGCCAATTTAGAATTAAATAAAGAAACTAAAAAATTAGTTTTCAAACAAGACTCTATAAAACCAATAATAGTAAATAAAATTAATATATTTGGTAATGAAATAACAAAAGATAAAACTATTAGATCAAAATTATCTTTTGAACCAGGCGATTATCTTAACTCTAATTCAATTAATTCATCTAAAAATAATTTATTAAAATTTAAATATATAAATAAAGTTGATATCAAAACTGAGACAATCAATGATATTTCTAATGTAAATATTATTATTGATGAAAATAAAAAAACTGGCCAATTTTTAGCTGGAGGTACATTTTCAGGAGATCTTGGACCTGGTGTGACCTTTGCAATTAATGACAATAATATTTTTGGTACAGGTAACATAGTTGATGCAAAAATATCAGCTAATCAAGAAAATATTTTATTCAATTCTACTTTTACTCAATATCCAACATCAGCGAATAATATAAAAAATAAATATTCAATTTTTAATATCGAAACAGATTTAAGTAATTCTTTTGGCTTTAAAAAAGATGAATATGGTTTTAGTTATTCTATAAATTTTGAATACAACAAAATGCTAGATATTAAATCTGGAATATCATATAAAAATTCTGAAAGACACTCTCCAAAGAAAAGTGTTGAGTCAATTAGTGATAATATAGGTGAGTACGATATATACGCATTAAATTTTTCCATAATTCAAAATAACACAAATGATTTTTTATATCCAACTGATGGTAAATCAAATAGCATTTATTTTGAGTACTCTCCCAAAGATATATCTGATGATAGTTTTTATAAATTTATATTAAAAAGTGATATTTATAGACAATTTAAAAATTCAAATCGTTTTTTATTTTTATCTAACGACTTAGGCTTTGCTGATTCACTTGAAGGCAAATTGAGCACAGTAAATGCATTTAGTCTTGGAGGTTTAAATTTTAAAGGTTTTGACTATAGAGGAGTGGGCCCGAAACAAGACAATATATACCTAGGTGGTAACAATTTTTTTTCTACCACTATTGGATACGGAGGTTCATTTCTTTTCGATGATAACGATAATATAAATACTAAAATATTTTATTCCATGGGATCAATATGGAATAGTGACTATTCTAATCAAAACGAATTTGAAGTAAGAACTTCATTAGGTCTTTCTTTCGATATTTTAACCTTAGTCGGCCCAATCTCTCTTTCATATGCTATTCCTATTGAAAAAAATAATAATGATGTGACTAACGAGTTTAATTTTTCAATAGGAACATCTTTTTAGTATTTATGTTTAAATATTCTAGGAATAATTTTTTTTCAATTAAAAAAGTATATAAGGCAAATGAAATTTCAAAATTATTTGTCAAAATTTTAATAAAAAAAAGACTTACAAACAATTTTGATATTTTAGATATATCTTCTCTTAAATTTATTAAAAAAAATTCCGTTTTATTTTTAGATCAAGAAATAAATGCCCCTAAAAATTATACAAATAATATCCTTTTCATTTCAGATAAAGAAACTATTTTTAATAATCCAAAATATAATAATATTATTCTAATCAAAAATTTAAATGAGTCTTGGAATTTATTAATCAATCTTATTTATTCTCACGAAGATAGTTCTGACTATACTGACGAATTTATAAAGTATAATAATTCATATATTTCTAAATATGCTAAAATAGATGCTTCATCTAAAATTTATAATAATTGTGTCATTGGCAAGGGTGTAGAAATAGGAAAAAATTGTATAATTAAAAATAATGTTGTAATTAAAAACTCATTAATCAAAAATAACGTTGTTATATGTGATAATACTTCAATAGGTACTACCGGATTTGGTTTTGATTTTTATAAAAGAGGTTCTTCTTTTTTGAATCCTCAAATAGGTATTGTAATTTTAGATGATTATGTCCATTTAGGTTCAGGTTGTACAATTGATAGAGGAAAGATCGATTATACTTACATTGGTAAAAACTCTATGATTGATAATTTAGTCCACATTGCCCATAATGTTGAAATTGGTGAAAATGCCTGTATAGCTGCTCAAACAGGTATTTCAGGAAGTGTAATTATTGGTAATAATGTTACAATTGGAGGCCAAGCTGGTTTTGCAGGACATATAAAAATAGGAGATAATGTTGTAGTAGCTGCTAGAAGTGGAGTAACAAAAAACATTACTGATAATTCCGTAGTTGCTGGTTTCCCTGCTACTGATATAAAAGAATGGAAAAAAAATATTATTAGGAATAGGAAAAATGGATATTAACCTTATTCAAAAAATTTTACCTCATAGATATCCCTTTTTACTTATTGACAAAATTATTGAATTTGAACCAGATATCTCTGCACATGCAATAAAATGTGTCACGATCAATGAACCTTTTTTTCAAGGACATTTTCCAGGTAGACCTTTGATGCCTGGAGTTTTAGTAATCGAAGCAATAGTTCAAGCAGCATGTTTTACAGTAGCAATGAAACTTAAAGACTCAATGAAGAACCCTGGTGTTTCATTTATGACTATTGATAAATGTAAATTTAGAAAACCAATAATACCAGGTGATGTTCTAGACCTTAAGGTAAATCGCTTAAACAAAGTTAAAAACGTTTACAAATTTGAAGGCAAATGCCTTGTAAATGATGTTATACATGCTCAATGTATATTTTCAGCGATGATACATGACGTCCCTGATTCATCCAAGTAGCGTAGTCGGCAAATCTGTTCAAATAGGTGAAGATGTAAAAATTGGCCCATTTTGTAATATAGATGGCAATATTATAATTGGCGATGGCACAGATTTAAAATCTCATGTATCTATAACTGGAAACACAACTATAGGCAAAAATAATATTTTTTATCCATTTTCAAATATAGGGTGTAATCCACAAGATTTAAAATACTCTGGAGAAGAAAGTTTTTTAAAAATTGGAAACTCCAATACTTTTAGAGAAAATGTTACGATTAGTAAAGGAACTAAAGATGGAGGAATGACAACTAGCATTAAAGATAATAATCTTTTTATGACAGGAGTACACATTGCTCATGATTGTAAAATTAATAATAATAACATATTTGTAAATCAGGTCACACTTGGTGGACATGTAAATATTTTAGATAATGTCGTTATAGGTGGATTATCTGCGGTTATACAATTTGTAACAATAGGCTCTTACTCAATGATTGGTGGAATGAGTGGAATAGATAAAAACGTATTACCATTTAGTTTAGCTATTGGTAATAGAGCAAAATTGAGAGGTTTAAATTTAGTTGGAATAAGAAGAAATGATTTCAATAAAGATGAAATCAATAAAATTACCACAATTCATGAGAGTTTTATTAATAAAAAAATAAACTTTTCACCTAATGATAAAGTTGAGGGTATATTTCATGAATATAAATCAATTTTAAATGAAAAACTTGGCCACATCCAAAAATGAAATCTGCCTAATAGCTGGATCAGGTTTATTTGTTTATGAAGTTGCAAATTTTTTAAACAATAAAAATTTATTAAATGAAATTATTTTAATTAATGAAAATAGTCTTATAAAAAAAAATTTTAAGGATAAGTGTAAGTCTTTCAAAATTAAAGATATAGAAAAAATTACAACATTTATTAAGTCTAAAAACTTAAAAAAAATTATGATTATTGGCTATGTTAAACTTCCTTCTATCGATAAGATCAACTTATCAATAAAATCAAAGCTTTTAATATCAAAGGACATATTTCTTAATAATATCAATGATCAATCTAAAATTTTAAAAAGATATTTATCTAATAATAAATTAACACTTCTCTCTCAAAAAAAAATATTAAAAAATATGCTAATTTCTTATCAAGATGAATATTTTCACAATGAAAATAAAAAAATTATTAGTAAATTAAAAATTAAAAAAAACTTTTTTAAAAAAATATTTTCAATGAACATAGCACAATCATTAATTTTGAATGGTGATAGAGTAATAGCTATGGAAGATATATTTGGTACAAACAATATGATTAATAAAATTGGTAAAATTAATCCTAAATTAAATAACTTAATTTTTGTAAAATCTAAGAAATCAGATCAAATTGATGAAATTGATTTTCCTATAATTGGTATGGAAACACTTAATTTACTTATAAAATATAAATTTCGTGTAATTTGTTTGTTTAATAATAATATTTTAATTTCACAAAAAGATAATTTTTTAAAAAAAATACGAGCTAATAATATTTCTCTAATTATATTATAAGATGAAGATTTTATTCATAACTCTTGAACAATCAGGAAGACAAATTGTTAAATCAATACTTGATGATAATTTTTTTAAAATTAATAAAAATTTAATATTCACTTTTGGCATGGATGAGGGCAAATTAGAATTTAACGATTTAACAAATATAAAGATTACACCAATTATGGGATTTGTAGATATAGTTTGTAATATAAAATATCTTTTTAATCTCAGACTTAAAATCAAAGAAATTGTTGATATTTACTCATTTACGCATATTTTTTTTGTAGATTCATTTGATTTTTCAAAATTTTATATTCAAAAATTTAAATCAAATAAAATAAAATATTGCCAGATTGTAGGTCCATCAGTTTTTATCTGGAGATCAAGTAAAGCAAAATTTATTAATAGTAATTTTGATAAGATTTTTTCAATATTTAGTATTGAAAAAAGTTATTATAGCCCGGATATATATGATTATATCGGCCATCCTTTAAAGAACAAAACCTATTATTCTAAAGATTATAATGAAATCAATAATATTGGTATTTTCTTGGGTAGTAGACAACAAGAAATACATAAAAATATTCTTATTATTAAGAAACTACTTGTGAAACTCAAAAAATATAAAGAACTTGTTTTTAATTTTTTTGTTACAACTGAATATCATGAATTTATTAAAAACTACTTTAAAGATAATTCTAATATACAAATACATTTGAATGATAATTCCTACTATAAAAAAATATCTAAACTAGATTTTGCTTTTGCTTGTTCAGGGACTGTTCATTTAGAACTATGTTTTTCAAATATACCTCACTTAATATTTTATAAAGCGAATATTATAAACTATTCTATTTTTAAATTGTTCGTAAGAGCGAAATACTTATCATTAGTTAATATCTTTAATAAAAAAGAAATTGTAAAAGAGTTTATTCAAAATGATTTTACAGCTACTAATTTGTCAAATTTTTTTACAACTTTAAAATTAAATAAAGATAAGCTTTATAATTATCGAAAAAATATGTTTGATGGAATTAGAAGTAGCAATTTTGAAAACTTTCGTTCAAGTATAATTACTGATTATTTAGAAAAGTCTTCTTAAGCCACAATAAATTAAATATTGATTTTTTCTCTCTATCAGGCACTTTTTTATAGGACTTATCTTTATCTCCAGTAAATAATTGTCTGGGTCTTGTTATTTTAAACTCCTCATCTTCTATCATTTCTTTCCATTGTGATAACCATCCAACTGTTCTGCCAACTGCAAAAATTGGTGTAAACATTGTGGTAGGTATATTTAGTGCTTTTAAAAGAATTCCAGAGTAAAAATCAACATTTGGGTATAGATTTTTCTCTTTAAAATAAGTGTCATTTAAGGCTAATTCTTCAATCTCTTTCGCAATTTCGAGTTCTTTTGATTTAATTTTTAGATCCTTGAATAAATCTTCTGTGCTTTTCTTTAAAACTTTAGCTCTTGGGTCATAGCTTTTATAGACTCTATGTCCAAAGCCCATCAATCTAATTTTATTTTTTTTATTTTTTACTTCTTCTATAAAGTCTTTGGGTTTTAAATCATTTAATACAATTTCATCAATCATATCTATAACAGCTTCATTTGCACCGCCGTGAGATTTCCCCCAAAGTGACGAAATTCCAGCTGATAAACAAGCATATGGGTTCGCTAGAGATGAGCCAGCAGTTCTTACAGTTGATGTTGAAGCATTTTGTTCATGATCAGCATGAAGAATGAAGATTTGATCCATTATTTTCGAAAAGAGTGGATTGATTTCATATTCCTTTGTTGGTGTTGCAAAGCACATATGTAAAAAATTATCTGCATAATTAAGTTTATTGACAGGATAAACAAAGGGTTGACCTACTGAGTATTTATAAGCCATTGCAGCAATGGTTGGCATCTTTGCTAAAATTCTATGTGATGCAATCATTCTATGCTCAGGATCTTCAATATTTAAAGAGTCATGATAAAATGATGATAAAGCTCCAACTATTCCAATCATCATCGCCATTGGGTGCGCATCTCTTCTAAAACCCCTATAAAACTGAATTATTTGTTCATTTAGTAATGTGTGGTTTTTAATTATTTCTTCAAACTCATTTTTATCACTTTCTGATGGTAACTCACCATGCATGAGTAAATAACAGACTTCAAGATGAGAACTGCTATTAGCAAGTTCTTCAATAGGATAACCTCTATATTGAAGAATACCTTTTTCTCCATCAATGTATGTTATTTTAGAATTACAAGCTGCAGTTGATGTAAAACCAGGGTCATAAGTAAATAGACCTGTCTTCTTGTATAGTGATGATATGTTAATTACATCTGGCCCAATAGATCCTTTGATCCCATCAAATTCATACTCCTTGCCAGTTTTAGTATCGACTAATTTAAAACGTTTTTCATCAATCATTTAAGTATAATAATAACTTTTCTTTCACTTTTTCAATACCAAAGAATAAAATAATCTTTTCAATTGGTATTTTGGACTCAAAATTTACTGTAATTTTTCTGATTATCTTACCTATTTTCTTTAAAGGTAAGTCATTTTCCTCAAGCATTAATACAGCATTATCAGCATCATGCAAACTTTTAATAATTGAATAAATTTTTTTAATTAAAGCTTTTTCATTTTCATCAATTTCAAGGACAATATTTTTTTCAAAAAAGTTTAAAAGTTTTGATACCTCTATATTGATATCTGTATATTTGTTACATCTTTCTAATATGTCCCGGAAAACAAGTTCTAACTGAAAATTAGATACTTGTTTTTCTATATCTTTTTCTAAAAAATTTTTAAATTCTATAAAAGATAATTTATTTAAATAATGACGATTAATGAAATTTAACTTTTCAATATCAAATTTAGCTGGTGATAAAACTACTTTAGATAAATTGAAATTATCAATTGCATCTTCAATATCTAAATATTCGATATCATTGAAATTATTACCTAATTTAATGATAAAATTAAATATTGAGTCTGATAGGTAACCTTCATTCAAATAATCGTTTACATTAGTTATATTATTTCTTTTTGATAACTTTTTGCCATTAATGTCGTGTATCAGAGGTATATGGGCATATTTAATATCTTTAATATTTAAAGCATCCGATATCATTATTTGTTTAATTGAATTAGTAGTATGATCATTTCCACGAATGACATTAGTCACATTCTCTAAATGGTCGTCAATTAAGTTTGATAATATAAAAGTTGGGCTTTTGTCAGATCTTGCAATTGAAAAATCTTCTATAGTATTAGATGGTACTTTTATTTTTCCTAAAATTAAATCATCATACTCAAAAAATTCATTATCTCTGTTCACTCTAAACTTATAAGGCCCATCCTTTGAATGATACGCCATATCATTTGACATCAGTTTTTCTAAATATTCTTGATGAATACTTAAATTTTTAGATTGATAACTAAGATTGTCATATTGAAGTTTAAATATATTAAATATTTTTAATATTTCTTCTTCATATATTTTTTTTGATCTTTCCCTATCTGTGTCTTCTATTCTTAAAAGAAATTTTCCTTTATTTTTTCTTGCAAATAAAAAATTGTAAATTGCAGTCCTTAAACTTCCCATATGAAAATTTCCAGTAGGAGAGGGGGCGAATCTAGTGATTATCATTAATATTTTCTGACTAAATTAATCATCTTACCCAATATTTTAATCCTATCTTTTTTATACTTGATTGATGAAAAATTTTTGTGATCACCAAATATTTCAATTTCATCTTTGATTAATTTAATTTTTTTTAGAGTTATCTCACTATCATCTATCTGAATAGCATGAATATCATTTGAATTATAATTTGTAACTTTTTCTAATATGATTATATCATCTTCAAAAATACCATATGACTCCATTGAATTACCACTTACTTTACAAGCGACACAGTTCCTTTTATTCGATTTTATAAAACTATTTACATCAATATATTCTATTTGTTGACTCAAACTATCTATAGGTTTACCCGCAGATATCGCATTATAAAAAGGAATTAAATTATTTATTTCAATAGACCTAGATTTTAATTTGTCTTTTTTTATGTGACCTTGTTCTTCTAAATATTCTAAATATTGGAATATGGAGGATTTAGATTTTAAACCCATGTGTTCTTTCATTTCTTCATAATTAGGAGATATTTTATTTTTCTCAATATATTTTCTCAAAAAATCTAAAAGCTTTTTGGCGTTTTTAGTCATTTATTTGATATAACCTTAGTTTATTAGTTCTATCATAATAAATCAGACAGTTTGCATATAATATATTTTTTAAATTAGAACTTTCTTGATTATTAAATACTTTAATACTTTTCTGATCTCTTAAACCAAATAAAAAAGATTTTCTTTTCAAAATTTTAAAATTAAATTTTACATTATTGATATCAATTAAATCATATTTAATCTGCGATTTTCTATTATTATAAATCTCGATTAATGATTTAATAATTATATTGGTCAATACAAAGGAAGAGCATGGGTTTCCAGGAAAAAACATATAAATTTTATTTTTCTTTATAAATAATTTAAAAGGTCTACCTGGTTTTAAATCAAGACCATCAATAATTAAATTAAAATTTTCAAAATTGATATCATCTTTACTTTTACCTGTGCCTCCAATAATAACTGTAATATCTGATTTTGAATTGTTTATTTCTTTTAGTAATAATTTTTGATCATCTTTTATATGAATAACCTTTTCAACAATATGATTATTCTTTTTTATAAAATTATTTAAATAATAACCATTTGTAGGGAGAATAAAATGATCTTTAGTAAATTCGCTACCTGTCGAAATAATTTTAAATTTTAATGGTTGTAGTATTTTGACTTTTATATCTTTCAGGCTTTTTATACTGCTTAATTCATAAAAAGATAAATATTTATTCTGAAAATCAATTTTACTACCTTTTTTGAAGATATGTCCCTTTTTTCTTATGAATTTATTATTTTTATTAAAATTAATTACATAAGCATTTCCTTCATTTATAAGAATTTGTTCTTGGGGAACTATATATTTTATATTATCAGGAATTAGTGACCCAGTTTTTACAATTAAACACTCATTTGAATTAACCTTTATTTTATTAAAAATATTTAATTTCGATTTTCCAATAATTTTAAATTTTTTTCCAACATTTGTAATTGCTATACCATCCATTGATGATTGATTTTGAGGAGGTATATTTTTCTTAATCACTATATTAGATTTGATTAAATGATTATTATTTAGATTTTGACTAAAAATTGATGAAAATTTATTTTTTGGAAGATAACTTGAAATTAATTTAATTGTCTTAAAAATATCATCCAATATTGTTTTTACCTCCTCTTTTTTTTATTATTTCAATTTTCTTAATAATTATCTTTTTTTTAAAAGACTTAAGCATATCAAAAGTTGTAATAGAGGCACACGAAACAGAATTTAAGGCTTCTATCTCTAATCCTGTTGAGTAGTTTGATTTCACAACACTTTTTATTTCTATATATACCTCGTCTCTTAAATTAAGGGTCAAAGAAACATAATCTATTGGAATATTGTGTGTTAAAGGTATCTGGTGTGAAGTATTTTTGGCAGCATAAATACCTGCAATTTTGGCTGTGTTAAATAAATTATTTTTAAGTTCTTTATCACCTTTGATTACTGAATAAAGTTTTTTATCAATTTCAATTAAAGATCTTGCCTCAGCAAATCTTTTTGTTTTATTTTTTTTTGATATATCAACCATTTCAATATTTTTATTTTTTTTATTGAAGTGTGATAAACTCATTAAGCCTCATACAATCTATTTATATATTTAATTTTATTATCATTTTTTAAAATACTACCACCTATTAAAAAAGAACATATTCCACTTTCTTTTTTAATTTTTTTTATATTTGAAACTGTAACTCCACTTTCGCTAATTATTATTTTATTTTTTAATATTTTAGATAGTTTTATTGATTTATTTATATCAATCTTTTGTTCTTTTAGATTTCTATTATTAATTCCAATCAATTTTGCATCTATACCCTCAATTTTCCTTGCTTCAGTAATATTTTCAATCTCTATTAATACATCTAGACCAATATCAATTGCCAAATTATGTAATTTTTTTATATTTGATTTAGATAAAATTTTTGCAATTAACAATAAAGCATCTGCACCAAATTCTTTAGTTTCAAATACTTGTGTTTCATTTATTATAAAATCTTTTCTAATAATTGGCTTATCAGTAATTTTTTTTGCAATTGTTATATCATTTAAACTTCCACCAAAATTTTTGTCAGTCAAGATGGATATACAACAACATTTTGATTTATGATATTGTTCGAGAATATCCTGAATATACTTTATTTTATTAAAATTTTTAACCGAAGGACTATATCTTTTAAATTCAGCGATAAGAGCATTTTTATTAATATTTAGATTACTTTCTATTGCACTAAGAAAGTATTTCGATTTACTATATTTAGAATTCTTTTTTTTATTAGTTTTTTGTTTTAAATATTTTGTATGATTAGTTTTTTCTAAAACTATTTTATCTAAAATATTCATTATTTTTTAATTTTGTTTAAATGATTTAAAGCCCTAGACGTATCAAGAGAATTACTTAATATATCAAAGCATTCATCAAATTTAATAGTCGGTTTTATTGTTTGCATCGCGTAAATTGAATTAATAATAGTTATATCTCTGTAACTATCTTTTTTTCCCTGAAATAATTCAATCAGCCTGCTTGCATTATAAGAGGGAATACCTCCTTTAATATCCTTAAAATTTAATTTAGATGAAAGGTATTTTTTATATTTTGTATGAGATATCTTCTTTTTAGTGATATTTTTTCCTCTTTTAAAATAAAAATTTGTTGGAGCAAATATACTTATTTCGTCTAATCCATCATCTGAGAAAAAAATTGTAGAATTTTTATTATCAATTTTAGATAGTATTTTTAACATTATTTCTGCTGAGTTTTTATTCACAGTACCTAATATTTGATATTTAGCGCCTAATGGATTTAATGTAGGGCCCATATAATTAAATATCGTTTTTATACCTAATTTTTTTCTAACTTCTCCAACTTTACTAAGATTTGGGTAAAAAAAAGGTGCATTTAAATAGACAAATTTATCATTTGATATTTTATTAATTATTTTCTTCGAATCTTTTTCACTAGATATATTCAATTCAGAAATAATATCAGAAGAGCCACTTAATGAGCTAGCAGCACGATTACCATGTTTTGCAATTGGAATATCAACAGATGATAACAATATAGCTACTGTTGTTGATATATTTAATGTCTTTAACCCATCACCTCCAGTCCCGCATGTATCCAAAGAATTAGAATATTGTTTTATTTTATTAGAATTTTTAAAAATAAATTTTCTTAAAGATAAAAGTATATCGCTATTATTTATTAATTTATTTAATTGATAAATAATAATCGCTTGATGAGAAATATTATCTGAGTCAAATAAATACTTAATAGCATATTCAGCATTTCTATTAGTTATTGAGTCATCTATTTTAAATTTCATATACAATCCATAAAATTTTCTATAATCTTTGAACCCACAAGAGTTTCAATACTCTCAGGATGATATTGCACACCATAAATAGAAAATAATTCATGTTTAAAACTCATTATAATTTTATCATCTTCTGAAATGCTTGTTATTTTTAAATTTTGAGGAAAATTATTTTTATCTAGGTATAAAGAATGATACCTAGTTGCACGGAACTTTTTATCAATATTTTTATATATCTTACATTCATTTATTTTTTTTAAATTTGATACTTTTCCATGCATTGGTGTACTTAATGTGTCTATTTTAGCTCCAAAATAGACTCCTAAAATTTGATGACCTAAACATACACCTAATATTGGTATAAATGAGTATATTTGATGGACTAAATCAAGACACTCTCCTGCATTAAATGGATTACTTGGTCCAGGTGATATTACAACACCTTTGCTATTAATAATTTTATCAATATTTTTTAAAATCATGTCATTTTTGATAACTAAAACTTGATCTCTTTTACTTAAACAATGATACAAATTATATGTGAAGCTATCGTAATTATCTATGAGAGTAATCATTATATGTTATGAGCTAAATTGTAAGCTTCAAATAAAGCATTAGCCTTATTGATACACTCACTATGTTCATTTTCAGGTATACTGTCAAAAACAATACCTGCTCCACTTTGCGCATATATTTTTTTATTTTTAATCATTGCAGTTCTTAGATTAATACAACTATCCATATCTCCATTTGCATCTAAATAAAAAACTGATCCTGAATAAAATTCCCTATTAATATCCTCATGTTTTTCTAATATTTCTAGTGCTCTAATTTTAGGTGCTCCAGAAACAGTCCCTGCTGGCAAGCCAGCAAAAAGAACATCTATAGGTGTTAAATTATTTTTTAATTCTCCAGTAACATTACTGACTATATGCATTACATGAGAATAATACTCTATTATATTTTGTTCAGTTACTTTTACAGTATTATTTTTTGAAATTTGACCAACATCATTTCTACCCAAATCAACTAGCATTAAATGTTCAGCTAGTTCTTTTTTATCCTTAAGTAATTCATTTTTTAAATTATTATCTTCAATCTCATTTTTACCCCTTCTTCTAGTTCCGGCAATAGGTCTAAGAGTAATTTCTTTATTTTTTACTTTAATCATAGTCTCAGGACTAGAGCAGATAATTTGATAATTTTTTAGGTTTAAAAAAACAAGATAAGGTGAGGGATTAATTGATCTTAATGCTCTATAAAAATTAAATGGATCAATTAAATAGTCATTAGAAAATCTTTGAGAAAGAACAGCTTGAAATATTTCACCAACTTTAATATCTCTTTTTATTTCCTTAACTCTTTTAATGAATTCCTCTTTCTTAATATGGTTTTTAAATTTTTTAGGTTTACTGAAATTTAATTTTTTATTTTTGGAAAAAGGTTCTTTAAGTATTTTTTCTAATTTTTTAAGTGATTTTACTGGATTTTTCTTGATATTTGAAACTTCAATTAAATGTGTCTCATTAAGAACATTATCTATTATTATAAGATTTCTTGGTTTTACAAAATGCGCTAATGGTATTCCAATTTCATTCTTATCAGGCTTATAACTTAATTTTGGAAGGGTAAACTTACACAAATCAAATGATACATTACCAATAAATATGGGTAGAGGTATATTCTGATCATATATAGTTTTAATTTTTAAATTTTTATAAATGTCCTTTATAAAAGAGTCTGGTGATTTAATTTTTTTCTTTTGATTATTTATAAGCACATAGTTATGAAAAATTTCAACATTTTGTAATATATTAAAAAGAATAATAGAGTATCTTCCTTTATTATCACCCCCAATGACTGACTCTAAAATGGAGACATCTTTAAATTTATTTGCAAGTTTATTATAAATTGTAATGGTATTTTCAGTATCTAGAAAAACTTTTTTACCATGAACATACATATTAAAGTTGTAAAAGTTGTTCGTTATCAACTTCTATATCTAGAGTATCTTTTATTTCTTTAATAATTTTTGAATATATTAAATTCACTATATTTTGTTTTATATTTAAAGAGTCAATAGATCCAATTGAATTTATATCTAAATAAACAACTTCATTTGGTAACACTACTTTTAATTTTTTATCTTTTTTAATAATAATTATTTTTTCTAAAATCTCTGGCTCAATAAAATTATTTTTAATAGTTAGAGAGTCAGTGAAATAGTTGACCTTTACTGTTCCTGCTTTTTTTAATAATTCATCATTATGCGAAATTTCTATATTTTTTTTATAATTACTAAAAGAATTTAGAAATTTTTCTTTGAAATCTAATGGTAGATCTTCTTTAAATATATTTTGAACATTAAATTGAAATAAGAAATTATCTTTTTTTATTTCTCCAGATGATTGATTAAAGTTAATAAAACTGTATTGATCAGGAATATTTTCTAAAAAATTAAATGAATTACTAAAGAAGATTTGATTTGTACTATAGCTATCTAAATTTTTAACATCATCTGTTATTGTAAAATTTTCTATTTCTAATTTAGTTAAAGTCGCTACTACATCCTCATAAACATCCTCTAACCTCTTTTGATACTCTTCTTCAAAAGATAAAAGTTTTACAAAAAAGTATTTTTCTCCAATTTTAATATTATTACCTTCATCTCCTATGCTAAGTTTTTCTAATATTTCAAGAATTTGAGGTAATATTAATTTTTCATCAACTTTTTCGAATAATTTAAATTGAGAGTCATCACTCTGTTTCAGCTCATTAAAATTTTTATTTGAAATACTATCTAAAATAATTTGTTCATAGCTATAATTTTTGGGCTCAATATACTTATTTATATTTGCCACATAATATTCATTTATAATGTCATCAGTTAGTAGTTCTTCTTGAATATAATTTTTGAGACTTATTTCATTTATTGAAATTTCATATAATTCGTTATTGGAGTAAAAATCATCCTCTAATTGATAATTGAGGAGATTCTCGTCATTCTTAATTTCATATATATTTAATTCTTTTTCTACTAGTAGATCTGGATTAATTTCGTGACTAACTAACGTCTGCGCATCGAGGCTATCATTGAATAAATCAATATAGATATTACCCTCAATTTCCTTTAAGTAATTTTGAAGCGATGCTTCATCTAGATTTCTAAACATTTCGTCATTATTTAAGGATTTTTTTAAAACTACTTTTTTTGAGTTTTCACTAATACTAATTTTTTCATCTAAATAATTAAGAAAAACTAGTTCATTAACATATTGATTAGTAAATTGAACTTTTGAAAATAACTCCTCTTGTTCTGATAAATTTGAAAGGCCATTTTCTGATTTATAGTTTTCGTATGCTCTAGAAAACTCAGTTGTTGATATTTTTTGGTTTCCTACTTTTAAAACATAATTTTTACCTACATAGGACCCAAATCCAATAAATAAGAAACTTATGCCTAGTGCAGCACTAAATATTATAACTATTAGTTTTTTAGTTTTCATTTTTATAAGTATTTTGATATCAGTTAACCTAATGAAATATATAATATTTAATTGGAAATCATATTTAAATATATCTGAAAGTATGAACTTATCAAAAGTAGTGTCTAAACTACCAAGTACTAAGAAATACAAACTTATTTCTAGTCCTAATAACTTTTATAACCTAACTCTCAAATCTAGATATCCAAAAAATATCTATGCAGCACAAAATGTAGATTTACATGGAAAAGGTGCTTCTACAGGATCTATAGATATTCAAGATTTAGTTAGCAATAAGATAAAATTTTGTATTCTTGGTCACTCAGAAGTTAGGTCTAATTTTGGTGAAACAGATTTGATTATACAAAAAAAAACTGATCTTTGTCTGCATAATAAAATTACACCCATTGTTTGTATTGGAGAGCCTGTAGATATTTATAAATCAAAAAAAACTAAAAATTATTTAAAAAAACAAATAAATAAAATATTCAAAAAATCGAATATTTATAACGAAGTTATATTAGCTTATGAGCCTTTATGGTCAATTGGTACTGGATTAACACCAAAAATGTCAGAAATTAATGATATTTTGCAATTTTTGACCAAAATATTAAAAAATTATTCTTTTAAAAAAATAAAAATTTTATATGGTGGTTCCGTAAATTTATCAAATATAAAAGAAATATTAAGTTTACAAAAATTAGATGGGGTTTTGGTAGGATCTGCTTCAACAAAACCTTCATTTATTAAATACTTTAAATAAAATTATGATAAACCTTTTTTTAATTATTAGTGCAATTATTGGAGTGGTGCTCATTTTAATTATACTTTTTCAAAAAACTGAAGGTGGAAGTCTTGGTCTAGGCACTCAAACATCTCTTACAGGTGGAATGACAGCAAATAAATCCTCTTTTTCAGGAATGACTAAAATTACTTATGTTTTAGGTTTTGGTTTTCTATTTTGGTGTTTGTTTATGGGCGCAATTATTACAAAACAATATTCATCTTCAACTGATTTAGAAACTATTCAGGAAGAAATTATTTTAGACGATTCAATAGAGGAAATGATTCCAGAAGTGCCTAATCAGTGAAATTAATTTTCGTTACCGGAGGTGTTGTTTCATCGCTAGGTAAGGGAATAGTCACTGCATCATTAGCCTCTCTTCTTAGATCTAGAGGCATTAAACTAAAAATTAGAAAATTAGATCCGTATTTAAACGTTGATCCTGGAACAATGAGCCCATACCAACACGGTGAAGTTTATGTCACTGATGACGGCTATGAGACTGATTTAGACTTAGGCCATTATGAGAGGTTTACAGATATAAAATGTTCTAAAAATGACTCTATTTCATCTGGTAAAATTTACTCAACTATACTTTCAAAGGAAAGAAAAGGTGAATACTTAGGATCTACAGTACAAGTAATACCTCACGTTACAGAAGAAATTAAAAATTCGATAAAAAAATCAACAAATAAGGATGATGTTATTATTTGTGAGATAGGGGGCACTGTTGGTGATATTGAAAGTCTTCCTTTCTTGGAAGCCATAAGACAATTTAAAAATGAAAGACAGCTAGACACACTTCTCATACATTTAACTTTACTTCCATATATAGAAACATCTGGTGAAATTAAAACAAAGCCCACTCAGCACTCTGTTAAAGAGCTTTTAAATGCTGGAATTCAGCCTGATATAATTGTTTGTAGAAGTAATAAAAAAATAAAGTATGAAGAAATTCAAAAAATTAGTTTGTTTTGTAACGTACCAACTAATGCTGTTATTCCGTCCTATGATGTTGGGAGCATTTACCAAGTACCTTCTTTATTATCTAAATCCAAATTAGATGACTTAGTTATAAAAAATTTAAATATAAAATCTACAAAGAAAAAAGATCTTTCAAAATGGACAAACTTTGAAGTATTAGAGTCAAGAGCAAAAGAGGAACTAAATATATTTATAATTGGAAAATATGTTCATTTAAAAGATAGTTATAAATCTCTCTATGAAGCTATTTATCATGCAGGTGTTCACAATAAAGTAAATGTTAAAATCAAATGGATTGACTCTGAGACAATAAACAAAAAAAATGTTGATGAGTTATTAATTAAGGCCGCAGGTATTCTTATACCTGGTGGTTTTGGTAATAGAGGTATTAGTGGAAAAATAGAAGCTATTAGGTATGCTAGAGAAAATCAAATTCCATTCCTAGGAATATGTTTGGGCATGCAATTATCAATTATTGAATTTACTAAAAATGTTTTGAAAATGAAAAACTCAGGTAGCTCTGAATTTGGCAAGAATACTAATAATGTCATATCGTTAATGACCGAATGGAGTAAAAAAAATCAAAAGGTTACAAGAACAAAAGAAAATGACTTAGGTGCTACTATGAGATTGGGCTCTTATCCTTGTTATATAAAACATAAATCTTTAGCCTCAAAAATATATAAAAAAAAATTAATTCATGAAAGACATAGACATAGGTATGAAGTGAATCCTAAATATAGATCTTTAATAGAGAAAAAAGGTCTTGTTTTTTCTGGATTTTCAAAAGATAAAAAATTATTAGAAATCATTGAAAATAAATATCACAAATGGTTCCTAGGTGTTCAATTTCATCCTGAGTTGAAATCTAAACCGTTTAAGCCTCACCCTATATTTTTCTCATTTATAAAAAATAGTTTAATGAATAAAAATGCCTAGATCTGTGCAATTATCTAAAAATCTTATTAAAAATGATACTGATAGACTGACTTTAATATCTGGTCCATGCTTGTTAGAAAATGAAAAATTAGTCAGAAAAGTTGCGCTATCTCTTATTAAATATACAAAAAAAGAAAAGTTTAATTTAGTATTCAAATGTAGTTTTGACAAAGCTAATAGAAGCTCTCATAAAACAATACGTCATAAAATTTCGCTTGATAAATCCATAGATATATTAAAAAATCTAAAAAAAGATTTAAAAATATCTATCACTTCCGATGTTCATGAGACTTTTCAAGTTGATAAGTTGGCTGAATTTCTTGATGTAATACAAATTCCAGCTTTTTTATGTAGGCAAACAGATTTAATAAAAGCTGCTGCACAAACAAAAAAGATTGTAAATGTTAAAAAAGGACAGTTTTTATCACATAAAGAAATTTCAAATATCATCAATAAAATTGAAAATGAAAATAACAAAAAAATATTAATAACTGAAAGGGGAAATTCATTTGGATATAATTATTTAATAAATGACTTTAAAGGTATTCATTTAATGAAAACATTTGGATACCCAATTATTTTTGACTCAACTCACAGTGTACAACTACCTGGTGGATTGGGTAAAAAAAGCGGAGGCGCTAGAGAGTATGTGACACCATTATCGAAAGCTGCTTCATCTTTAAGGATTGCAGGTTTCTTCATTGAAACTCACCCTAACCCAGAAACGGCATTAAGTGACGGTCCTAATATGGTATATTTACATAAAATGCCAGAACTCTTAAATGCTATAAACAAAATAAATAAGGCGGCAAAATAAATGAAAATTAAAAATATAACAGCAAGAGAAATTTTTGATAGTAGGGGTAACCCAACTGTAGAATGTGAGATGATATTTGAAAACATACCATATCCATTTCGTGGAATGGTTCCATCAGGTGCATCCACAGGAAAATTTGAAGCATTAGAATTAAGAGATTTAGACACAAATAGAATGAGTGGCAAAGGTGTCTTAAAAGCTGTATCTAATGTTAACAAACTGATAAAACCAAAAATTTTAGATAAAAGTTTTGCTGATTTCAGAGAATTTGATCAACTCCTAATAGATTTAGATGGCACAGAAAATAAATCAAATTATGGAGCAAACGCTATTTTATCTATTAGTCTTGCTTACTATAAGGCTTGGTCTTATGCAAACTTTGGTGCAATATTTCTTTCTCAGGGTTTAGATAATTTAATTATTCCTGTTCCAATGTTGAATGTAATAAATGGCGGACAACATGCTGATAATGATGTTGATTTTCAAGAGTTTATGATTTTACCAATAGGATTTAAATCTTTAACTGAAGCTTTATCTTCAACACATTCTGTTATAGCCAATATAAAAAAAGAATTAAAATCTAGATCTTTAAATACTAATCTTGGCGATGAAGGGGGTTTTGCTCCTAATTTAAAATCTCATTTAGATGTTTTAGATTTAATATGTAATTCAATTTCAAAAGCAGGCTTTAAATTAAATGATCACTTTAAAATTTCATTAGATGCAGCCTCTAGTGAGTTTTACTCTGATGGAAAATATAATTTCGAGGGTAACTCATATTCAACTGAAGAAATGATAAGTGTTTATGAAAATATTTGTAAAAACTATCCTATTTTCTCAATTGAAGATGCACTTAATGAAGAAGATTATAAAGGTTGGGTAAAAATTACAAATAAACTTGGTTCAAAGATACGATTAGTTGGTGATGATCTTTTTGTTACAAATATACAAAAGTTGCAAACTGGTATAGATGAAAAACAAGCTAACAGTATTTTAATTAAATTGAATCAAATAGGCACAGTTAAAGAAACTTTAGAAGCTATCAACCTAGCGACAGATAATAGTTTTGCATCTATTATGTCTCATAGGTCAGGAGAAACTGAAGATTCTTTTATCTCAGATTTAGCTGTTGCTTCACGCTGTCCTTTGATTAAAACTGGTTCATTAGCTAGATCTGATAGAGTTGCAAAATACAATCAGTTACTTAGAATATCAGAAAATGACAATATTAAAGGGTATGCTGGTGAATTAAGTGAAGTTTTTAAAAGCTAGTAGTTTAATAAATTTCTTTTTTATATTTGTATTGATTTACCTGATATATCACACAGTTTATGGAAAGTTCAATATCGGAAATTACTTAATTTATCAATTTGAGGAAAAAATGTATAAAAAATTGCAATCCAATCTCGATCAAAAAATGTTAGATATTAATATTGATTTACACTCTTTCTACTCTAACAAAGAGGATTATATTGATGAAATTACAAAGCAGAATAATCCTAATATTCAAGATGGAGAGACCATATTAAAATTAGATTAAGATGAATAAAAAAAATAAAAATAATTTTACAAACGACCAGTTACTGAAGTTTTACGAAAAAATGTTTTTAATTAGAAAATTTGAAGAGAAAGCTGCTCAATTATATGGAGCTGGAAAAATTGGAGGTTTCTGTCATTTATACATTGGCCAAGAGGCTGTTGTAATAGGTATTCTTTCTTCTATTAACTCAGAGGATACCGTTATCACTGCTTATAGAGATCATGGACATATATTAGCTCGTGGAGTAGATCCTAAACTAGTAATGGCTGAATTAACTGGAAGGAAAGATGGAATTTCAAAAGGCAAGGGTGGATCAATGCACATGTTCTCCAAAGCTAATAGATTTTATGGTGGACACGGTATCGTTGGAGCACAAGTACCTTTAGGCGTTGGCATTGGTTTCGCACATAAATACAGAAACGAAAAAAAGATTTCAAGAGTCTATTTAGGGGATGGAGCTATGAGTAATGGCCAAGTTTTTGAGGCATTTAATTTAGCATCACTTTGGGAGTTACCAGTATTATTTATTATCGAAAACAATAAATATGGAATGGGTACATCTATTGGAAGGTCTGCAGCAGGAGGTGAGTTGTACGAACGAGCAACTGTATTTGGCATTAAAGGTGAAAAAGTAGACGGAATGAATTTTTTTGATGTAAGTGAGTCAGCTATAAGGGCAAGAGAATATATCGAAAAAAATTCTAAGCCCTACATTATTGAAATGGATACATATAGATTTAGAGGCCATTCAATGTCTGATCCCGGTCTATACAGGACTAAAGATGAAGTGAATAAAATGAAAGAGATAGACCCTGTGTTAATGATGAAAGAAACTTTATTAAATGATTATAAAATTCAAGAGGACACGATTAAAGATATTGAAAGTGATATTAAGAAACAAATTAAAGATGTAGAAAAATTTTCACTTGAGTCGCCACTTCCAGATCTAAAAGAATTATACACCGAGGTATATTTATGAAAATACTTTTACCAGCTTTATCTCCAACAATGGAAACAGGTAACTTAGTAAAATGGTTAGTTAAAGAGGGAGATAGTGTAGTTTCAGGAGATATTTTAGCAGAAATTGAAACTGATAAAGCTACTATGGAACTAGAGTCACCCGATGATGGTAAAGTTGAGAAAATACTAGTTAAAGAAGGCACTGAAAATATAAGTGTTAATACTGAGATAGCTCTACTTAAAGTTGATGGTGAGGAAATAGAGGAGATAACAGAAAAACCTATTGAAAAATCTCCACAAGTCTCCTCTAACGACTCTGAACCTCTTTCATCAGAAGTAAATATTTCAATGAATTCTCTTTTAAATCAATCAAAAGAAAATTCAGGTGGAAAGAATTGGTCTGAAAAAGAAATATCTATGAGAGAGGCATTGAATCAAGCTATTGAAGAAGAAATGAAATTAGACAAAGATGTTTTTCTCTTAGGAGAAGAGGTAGCTGAATACGATGGTGCATATAAAGTAACCCAAGGGCTTCTTGATAAATTTGGATCAAAAAGGGTTTTAGATACTCCTATTTCTGAACATGGTTTTACAGGTTTAGCTATTGGAGCAGCCATGGCAGGACTTAAGCCTATATGTGAATTTATGACTTTTAATTTTTCTATGCAAGCGATTGATCAAATAGTTAATTCTGCTGCTAAATCTTTATATATGTCAGGCGGAGAAATAAATGTTCCAATAGTTTTTCGAGGCCCAAATGGTGCTGCGGCTAGAGTTGGAGCACAACATAGCCAATGTTTTATATCATGGTTCTCTCATATTCCAGGCTTGATAGTAATAGCTCCTTCAAATGCAAGAGATGCAAAAGGTTTATTAAAATCATCTATTCGAAATCCCAATCCTGTTGTTTTTTTAGAGCATGAATTACTCTATAAAGAAAAAACTAACGTTCCTGAAGAGAACGATTTTTTAATTCCTATTGGTAAAGGCAATCTTATTAAAGAAGGTAAAGATGTCACTATAATTGGTTTTTCAATGACTGTTCAAAGAATATTAAACGCTCTCCCATCAATTGAAAAACTGGGGATTAGTCCTGATATTATAGATCTAAGATCAATTAAACCTCTAGATGAAGAATTGATATATAATTCCGTTAAGAAAACCAATAGAGCTGTAATTGTTGAGGATGGCTTTGGTAGTACAAGTTTTGGATCACACTTATCTTATTTAATCCAATCAAACTGCTTTGATTTCCTTGACTCAGAAATAATTAAAGTTAGTGGAAAAGATGTCCCAATGCCATATGCAGAAAATTTAGAAAAATTAGCATTACCCAACACTGATGAAATTGTATCTGCTGTTAAAAAAGTGTCATATATAAATTAATGTTATATGAAGTTAATTTACCTTCTTTATCTCCCACAATGGAGGAGGGTAAAATTGTTAAGTGGATAAAAAAAGAAAAAGATCCAATATTAAGTGGTGAGGTTTTATTCGAAGTTGAAACAGATAAAGCTACAATGGAGTACGAGTCACCAGAAGATGGGTATATTGCTAAAATAATATCCAATGAAGGTGAAACAGCAAACGTTAATCAATTAGTTGCAATAATTTCAGACGATTTGACTTTTACACAAGAGGATATAAATAATTTTCTAAAAAATAATAATTCAGATAATAAAATACAAACTTTAGAAATAAATCCTTCTGAAAATGATAAAGATTTTGTTTCAGATAAAATATTAATTACACCCTTAGCTAAAAAAATAGCTCAAAAAAAAAATATAGATATTTCAAAAATAAAATCGATTTCAAGAAGAATACATACCGATGATCTTGATATAAATGAAAATTTTGATAACGGGGCTATAAGAGTATTTATATCCCCACTTGCCAAAAAAATCTCAAATGAAAAATCTATAGATTTATCAAAATTAAAAGGTACTGGTCCAGATAATAGAATTATTTTAAGAGATGTATCAGACTCAAATCATTTGTCTCAAAGCCCTAATGTTAATAAATTACGACAAGCTATTGCAAAAGCAACAACACATTCCAAAAATAACATTCCACATTTTTATTTAAATACTAGAGTGAATATGGCTACTCTATTAAAATTTAGAAAAGATCAAAAATTAAAAGGTAATAAGTACTCTTTAAATGCGATATTAATGCAATCTATATCAAAAGCATTCAAAGCATTTCCAGACTCAAATTGTACATATAAAGATAATGGTGAATTTATTATTAATAAAGATCATAATATTGGTATTGCCGTTGACTCTAAGTTTGGCTTAAAAATGCCTGTAATCAAAAAGATAAATAATTTTAGTTTAAATGAAATCAACTCCAATCTTAATGAAAAGATAAATTTATCAAGAGATAATAAACTTTCTCCCTCTGATCTGTCAGATGGTGTCATAAGTATATCTAATTTGGGTTCATTTAATATCCGTAGTTTTGATGCTATTATTTTACCAGGACAAACATACATATTAGCAGTAGGACAGATTTTTGAGGATGTTTTTGTGGACAAAGGTAAGATTGAAATAGGGAGTTTTATAAATTTGACATTATCATGTGATCATAGAGCTGTTGATGGAGTTTTAGCATCACAATTTTTTTCTAGTATTGTACAAAATTTAGAAAATATTTCAGATGACAATTAATTATGATTTAACAATTGTTGGTGGCGGTCCTGGTGGTTATGTTGCTGCTATAAAAGCAGCACAACTTGGTATGAAGGTTGCTTTATTTGAAGAGGATAAACTAGGAGGTGTATGTCTTAATTGGGGATGTATTCCAACTAAATCATTACTACATTCAGCAGAATTCATGGAAGAGGCCAATCATTTTGGGCTTAATAAGAAAGATCTTACTAAAATTGCTCTGGATAAAGTTGTTGAAATGTCAAGAACAGCATCTGATAATTTATCAAAAGGCGTCAACTCACTCATGAAAAAAAATAAAATAGATATTTATAAACATAGAGCATATCCAAAAAAAATAGATAATGAATTTTTTGTAAATACAACCTCAGAAGAAATTTCCTCTAAGAATATGATTATTGCTACAGGATGCAAACCTAGAACAATTGGTGACATTAAATTTTCTAGTTTAATTTGGAGTTCCAAAGAAGCAATGATACCTAAATTTCTTCCAAAAAAATTATGTATTATCGGATCAGGAGCTATTGGAATAGAGTTTGCAAGTATTTATAATGCCTTAGGTTCGGATGTTACTGTGTTTGAGTCTCAAAATAAGATTTTACCTACGTTTGATGACGATATTTCAAATGAGTCAAAAAAAATATTTGAAAAAAAGGGTATTAAATTTGAGTTAAATGCAAAAATTGAGAAAATTGTTGAAGACAGAAAGAATGTACGCTTTAAAAATTTTGACCAAAATGTAGCATGTGATGCATTAATACTATCTGTAGGTGTCATACCTAATATAGATAATGATTTTATAAGTTCCCTTAACTTAAACCTATCTGATACTGGTTATATAAATACAAACCATAACTATGAGACAAATATTAAGGGTTTATATGCCATAGGTGATATTATTGGTGCTCCATGGTTAGCTCATAAAGCCATGCACGATGCCATAAATTGTGTGACTCATATTTCAACAGGTAATGATACTCATAAACCAAAAGAAAATCATATCCCTGGTTGCATATATAGCTTACCACAAATTGCTACTGTAGGTTTCACTGAAAAACAACTTAAGGACAATAACACTCCCTACAAGACGGGTAATTTTCCATTTTTAGCGAATGGTAAATCACAAACTATGTCTAACTCATTCGGTTTTGTTAAAACGCTCTTTAATTCTGAGACTGGAGAAGTATTGGGCGCACATCTTATTGGACCTGATGTTACAGAGATGATCGCCACTTTTGGCCTAGCTATTTCATCTGAGTCGACAGAAGATGAATTTATCAATACTGTTTTCGCACATCCAACTTTATCAGAGTCTATCCATGAAAGCGTATTATCAGCTTTTGAAAAACCCTTGCATTTTTAAACATGATTAGACATCCAGAAAAAATTAAAAAATTTAATCCTACGACAATTAGAAAACCTAATTGGTTAAAAGTTAAGGCACCTACATCAAAAAAATATTTTGAAACACTAGATACAGTTAAATCTCATAACTTAGTTACAGTATGTCAAGAAGCAGCATGTCCAAATATCGGTGAATGTTGGGAAAAAAAACATGCAACTTTTATGATATTAGGAGATACCTGCACTAGAGCATGTGCATTTTGTAACGTAAAAACCGGCAAACCATCAGAACCTCCAGATCCAATGGAACCTCTAAACGTTGCTAAATCTGTTTTAAAATTAGGACTTAAACATGTTGTAGTAACAAGTGTTGACCGAGATGACTTACCTGATGGCGGTGCTCAGCATTTTATTAACACAATTAGATATATCAGAGAACTATCAAATAAAACGACAATAGAAATACTAACTCCTGACTTTCTTAGGAAAAATAGAAATTATATTGATATCGCAAAAGTTAAACCTGATGTTTTCAACCATAATTTAGAAACAGTTCCAAGAATTTATAAACAAATCAGACCTGGATCAAATTACATAGAGAGTTTGAGGCTCTTACGAGAGGTAAAAGAATTTGACCGATCAATTTTTACGAAGTCTGGTATTATGGTTGGATTAGGAGAGAAATATTCAGAAATCATTGAAGTATTAAAGGATATGAAAGATTCTGATATTGATTTTGTTACAATAGGACAATATCTACAACCATCTATTCATCATGAAAAAGTTCATAAGTTTTATACTCCTGACGAGTTTAAAAGTCTTTATAATATTTGTTTAAATCTAGGTTTCAAAATGATTTCGTCTTCACCAATGACAAGGTCAAGTTATCATGCAGACGAAGATTTTGAAAAACTCAAAAAAGTAGTTTAATTTTCTTTCAGAGAAATATTTGACCAACAGGCTATAAAATCACCTCTACCAATTAGTCCAGATTTTTCATTAGTAGTTGCTTTTATACTTATACTATTTTTATTGATATCAAGTTTCTTTGAAATACTGTCTAAAATTTTTTTAAAATGAGGATTTATTTTGGGTTCTTCTGAAACAATCATTAAGTCAATATTATTAATCATCTTTTTCTTCGAATTCATTTTATTTAAAGCATAATTTAAGAAATCTATTGAGTTTCTATTTAAATTTTTTTTAACATTTGGAAAATATGTACCTATATCTCTTAGAGATAGAGCTCCAAGAATGGAGTCTGTAATTGCATGCAGTATCACATCTCCATCTGAATGAGAAATTACTTTTACTTTTGATTTTATTTTTGCTCCACCAAGTTTTAATAAATTATTTCTATTAGTTTTGATAATTCTATGAATATCATAACCAATTCCTACTAAAATATTATTTTCAACTAATTTATTTAATGTTTCTAATTCGTCTTTGTAGGTAATTTTAATATTTATTTCATTTTGTAATAAATATTTAATTTTAAATTTATTGTTTTCATTTCTAAAAAGTTGACTATCATCTGTTAATATTTTTTTATTATTTTTGTTATGTAAAAAAATAAGTTTATTTTTAATAAATCCTTGTGGCGTTTTAATAAGTTTAAGTTTTTCTCTGTCAATATTATTATGATTAATAATAGCTGTATCAGAACATTTGCTATATGGTACCACACAGTCATATTTTTTTTCTACTAAATTTTTGACTATTTTTTTGATCAATTTTTGAGAATTTAAAGGCCTAGCTACATCATGTATTAACACATATTTTGATCTAAATTTAGATTTGTATAAGGCATTTTTTACACTCTCTGATCTAGTCTCTCCCCCCTTTATTACCTCTAAATCACGAAAAATGTTAATATTTTTATCTTTTAGATTATTAATTATTAATGTTATTTTTTTGAATTTAAGTTCTTTTAGAAATTCAATATTATGTGTAAGTAAATTTTTATTTTTAAATTTAGCTAAAAGCTTATTGGTTTTAGATGAAAATCGTAAACTATTACCACCTGCTAAAAGGATGAAATGAATTTTAGAGTTAATTAATGTCAAACTATTTTAATAAATTTTCTGCATCTATATTAATATCTATTTTTATAACTCTTTTTTCTTTAACTGTATATTCACTTATTTCATCGAATGAAATAATTCGCAATGTAGAATTTATTCAATATATTTTAATTGCAGATTTTGTTTTTCTCTTAATTCTTCTTTTGTATTTAACTATATTTCTTCTTAATTATTTAAAATATAAAAAACGAGATGTAGTAGGTCTAAGACTTTTTAACAAATTTTTTCTTTTTTTTGGTCTTTTTTCAATAATTCCAAGTGGAATAATACTTTTGGCTTCTGCAATTTTTTTTAATATTGAAGTGAGCACATGGCTAGGTCCTGCATTTAAATCTACAGTTAATAATTCATATCAATTGGCACAGAAATATATAAATCAAACGGAGAGGGACCTTATAACAGATTCAAAATTTATTAGAAATTATGTTCTTTCTGAAAGATTAATTGATAGAGATATCATAAAAAGATTTAACATTACAACTGTATATAATTATAAGAATGGAAAACAATTTATAGAACATATTTCAGAAGAAAAAATATTTTTAACTGATGACAATTTAAAGAGTGCGAATACTAAAAGTGAAAATGATATCACTATATTTTTTTCAAATGATCAGCTTTACTCAAAAGTAAACCTAAATAAATCAAATTATTTATTATTACTTAAGAATATTGATTTAGAGACATTAAATTACTATCAAAACATTGTGCAATCATATGAAGCCATCAATTCAATTGATAATAATAAAAGGAATATTCAAATAACGTTTTTTACTATATATATAATTCTTTCAACAAGTTTAATCTTTATATTCATAATAATTGGATCTAATTTTAGTTTTAGATTAGCCAAACCAATAAGAGACTTAAATAACTCCATAATTGATCTAAGAAAAGGAAAGTATAAACAATCAGAATTTGAAAAGTTAAGTGATAAGGATGATATTTCTATCTTAACAAACTCTTTTCATGAAATGAGTAGGACTATAATTAATCAAAAAAATAATTTACAAGAAGTTAATTCAACAATTAATGATCAATTAAGCTTCATAAATAATATTATAGAAAATTCACCTTATGGAATATTTGTTTTAAAAAATAAATCTATGATTTTTGAAAATTCTGCGTCCTCTATTTTTAATTTTGAACAAAAAACATCTTTTCAAAACTTTACTAAATTATTATCAAATCATTTTAATAATAATGAAAATTTTTATAGAAAATCATATGAGATAAATTTAGAGGTTAAATTAGACAATATTCAAAAGTTTTTTTTCGTAAAATCTATTTTTATTGATAATAATTCTTTATTTGATCAAATTATAATTTTTAATGATTATACTGATTTAATATTTGCTGAAAAAAATAATGCTATTGCTGATCTTGCCAGAAAAATTTCACATGAAATTAAAAATCCATTAACCCCAATGCTTTTATCAACAGAATTTATAGAAAGTCAACTTCAAGATGAAGAGCTAATTAATTCTATTAAATCTATAAAGAGACAAATTTTTTTAATTCAAAACTTAGTTAACGAATTTTCTACTTATGCAAGATTACCCAAAGCTAATATTACTAAATTAAATTTATCTGAAATTTGTTTAGTTTATATTGAGGAATATAAAAGAAATTATGATAAGATTTCAATTAATTATAATATTGAAGATAATTTATTCATTAATTTTGATCATTCATACTTGGATATTATTTTTAATAATCTTTTTAAAAATTCAATTGAGGCTTTAGAGTTAACTAGCAATCCATCAATTGATATAATTTTAAAAAAAATTGATAAAGATTTATTTTTAACTTTTTTTGATAATGGACCAGGTTTTGACGGAGATATCAATGACCTTATTAAACCATATTTTTCAACCAAAAAATCCTCTGGATTAGGATTATCATTAATAAATAAAATAATTACTGACAACTCCTATAAGATGAATATAACAACGAACAGTTACTCAGGATTTAAAATTGAGATAATTTTTTATGACAAAAGTATTAGTAATTGATGATGAATTAGAAATTTGTAAACAAATTTCTCTGTTACTCTCCAAACAAGGTTATGAGGTTACATATGCTAATTCTTATAAAGAATTCGTTGACCTTGAGCAAAGAGATTTTGATTATGATATTGTATTAGTAGATTTATGGTTAAAAAATAGTACAAAACAAGGAATAGATATTATTGAATTTTTAAAAAATAAATATGAAAGTCTAGTTATCGTTTCTTTTAGTGGTCATGCCAATATAGATAATGCAATTGAATCTGTTAAAGCAGGAGCAAATGACTTTATAGAAAAGCCATTTGAAACCAAAAAACTAATTCATATTATCCAAAAAAATTTACTCGAACTAAAGCAACGTGTTACAATTAACAATTATAGAAACAAAATCTCATTTCATTCTAAGATAGATACTATTGGTTATGGTAATTATATCGATAATGTTTTTAAAACACTGTCCAAAATAAAAAATAATTCATCTACATTAATAGTTGGACCTAATGGGATTGGAAAAAACTTCCTTGCAAATACTATTCATATGAACTTATCATCAAACAATCCTGATACATTTATTAATTTAAATGAAAACTTAATGAATGAGTCTGATTTATTAAAATTAAGTTCATTACACAACTATTTTACTATTTATTTAAATGATTATGAAAATTTTAACCAAATAGAACTTTTAAATTATTTGAATTTGGTAAAAAGTAAAAAAATAAATGCTTCTATCATACTTGACAGTAAAAAAATAGATATGAAAGATCCATTTTTGAATAATATTGATAACAGAGTTATATTAAATCCATTGACTACAAGAAAAGATGAAATTTTTCCACTTTTTGAACATTATTTAAATATTTTTGCACAAAAGAAATTTGATAATAGAATAAAAATTCATGATGAAGTGCAGAAAATATTATTAAATCATACTTGGCCTGGAAATATATTTGAAATAATGAATCTTTCTGAAAACATAACAGGGCTATTAACAGATAATAGTTTATTTGTTTCAAAAAACTTAATTGAGGATATGATGAATAACTCTATAGAAAGTACTGATCTTTATGATTTAAATTTTAGAGAAGCTAAGGATAAATTTGAAAAGGATTATTTACTTCAAAAATTAAAAATAAATAACTTTAATATGACATTAACTGCTAAAATGCTAAAACTAGATAGAGTATCCTTGTATCGTAAAGTTAAATCACTCAATATAAAAATAGATTAATGAATATACTTATATTGGGCTCAGGGATAGTTGGCGCAAATCTTGCAAAAAAATTATCTGAGCAAGGAAAAAATGTATTTCTTTTAGATAATGATGATACTGAATTGAAAAATCTAGCTGAAAGATTTGATATAAAAACAATTTATGATGACCCACTAAATCCATCTTTCTATAAAAATTTTGACACCAAAATAGATTGTTTTATAGCAGTCACACGAAGTGATGAAAAAAACATAATAACAAGTAAATTTGCTAAAGAATTTTTAAATGTTGATAAATCAATCGCTAGGGTTAGAAATCAAAATTTAATTTTAGATGAAAATAAAAGATTATTAATTGAGTCAAATAGTTTTCTTGATCACATAATATCTCCTGAATGGGAGGTCTCAAACAATATTTTTGAGAAGATTCATTTACCTGGCGCTTTTTTTAGTGAGTCTTTAATAACTCAAGATTATTTATTAATTGGAATGCAGTCATCTAATTTATTTAAAAATCATACATTCGAAGAAATAAAAGTTTTCTTTAAAACTAATAACCTTTGTTATTTAGGACATAGCAAAGATGACAAAATAAATTTTGATTTTAAAAATATATCAATCTCAGATCAACTCTACCTATTAATTAAGAAAAAATATTTGAATAAACTTATAAAATTCTTTGGCTTTAAGGATTATGTATTGGATGTTCTTATTGTTGGTGGAGGAAATATCGGTCAAAACCTATCAACTTTAATTGAACAAGACGATCAAGAAATAAACTTAAAAATTTTAGAACTAGACAAAGAAAGGTGTAGTTTTTTAGCTGGTTTATTAAAAAATACGACAATTTTTCATGGAGATGCTCTCGATCAGTCTTTATACGAAGAGATTAAACTAAACAATTCTGATTTAGTAATCACAGTCACAGATAATGATCAAATTAATACAATTTTGTCAATAATAGCAAAAAAAAGGGGTTCTAAGTCAGTTATATCAGTGATAAATAATGAGTCATACTCCTCTTTTGCAAATGATTTGGGTATAGATGTTATTATTAATCCAAGAGAGTTAACTACATCAAGAATTATTGAAAAAATATCTAAAGGCTCTCTTTTATCTTATCATTCTATTTTTAAAGATGAGTACGTAATTTATGAAATTAAATATAAAAATGAGATATATGAAAATATTAAAAAATCTAAAGTAATTAATCACATTTGCACTCTAACAAATGAAACATTAGAGTTAAAAAATGGCGATCATATCCCTTTGAATAACGATATATTAATCTTATGTGTATCGCAAAAAGACTCTAATGTTTTAGAAAAAATAATAAATGATGATTGATAATAATTTTTTTTTAGACACACATAACTACTTAAAGAAAATTGCTGAAGAAATTATTATTCCAAATATTGGAAAACTAAGTGAATATGAAGTTTCAACAAAAGAGGATAATTCTAAAGTTACTAGTTATGATGTAATTGTAGAGAATGAACTAATTGAATATTTTAAAAACATGGGTTTTTCAAATATCATATCTGAAGAGGGTAATTCTAAATTATTAAAAAAAAATGAATATTTAACCGTAGATCCGATTGATGGAACAAGAAATTTTATCAATGGTATTAATAAAGTTGCGATAATGCTATCATTTATTAAATTTACTCAATGCGAATTTGCTATAATATATGATCCTATTGGTGATGTTTTTTATCATACTCATAATAATTCAATATTTAAAAATCATAAGCAAATAAAGCCCCAGAATTATAGTAATCAGATTGGATTTTTGGGTGAACACGCCAAAATTTATTTTAAAGATATTATTACTTCTTACACAGAAAAAATAAGATCAAGATCAATTGGCTATGATGTTATTGAAGCTATAGAGGGTGAAAGATCTTTTTTAACTGTCTACGGATCAAAAATTTGGGATTTATTTCCAGCTATGAGTTTTTTAAAGCTACTAAATTTTGAAACAAATCTTCCAAATATGGAATTTGATTATTCAAAATTAGAAAAAAAAATAATTTTTTATGCCAACTTATAAGGTTCTCTTTGTTGGTCTTGGAAAAATGGGCTTCCATATGGCTGGATATTTGTCCAAAAATAAAAATTATAAACTTTTTGTTTTTAATAGAACTAAATCAGTTGAACATAAATGGAAAAAAAAATTTATAGCTAAAAGTTATAATTTTAAGAATGATATTAAATTTGACTTTATTATTTCCTGTTTAAAAGATGATCTTGCAGTTAATTTTTTTTTTAATAAGTTTGTGAAAACTTCAAACTTTCACAAAAATTCTATTATTATTGATCATTCAACTATATCTTTAAGACAAATAGATTTACTTTCTAAGTCATTTAAACAAAGAAAAATAAAATTTTTAGATGCCCCTATCACAGGCGGGGAAGAGGGTGCAAAAAAAGGTTCTTTATCAGTAATGGTTGGTGGAACTAAACCAAACTTTAATAAATCAAAAAGAATAATTTCCAATTACTCTAAAAGTTTAACACATATGGGGAAATTAGGCTCAGGTCAATTAACAAAATTTACTAATCAAATTTTAATTTGTGGTATTTTATACTCTATATCAGAGGCTTATCTTTTTAGTAAAAAAAATAATCTTGATCAAAAAAAAATTTTTAATGCTATTAAAAACGGCGCTGCTAGCTCTTGGCAATTTACTAACAGGTATCCAACACTTACCAAAAATAAATTTAATTTTGGTTTTTCTACAGAACTAATGACAAAAGATTTAAAATATGTTTTACAACAAGCAGAAAAATCTAAATTAAATTTAAATCTTACAAAAAGTGTCTTTAAAAAGTATAAAAGTTTACAAAATACAATTTATAAAAAATATGATACTTCAAGTTTAGTCAAGTCTTTTAATGATCAATGAATTATTGGAAAAAAGGTTGTACTTATTTATTAAAGAATGACCCTGTTTTTAAAAATTATTATAATCCAAATCATCAATTAAAAACAAATAAAAATAAATTTGATGTTTTATTTAAATCTATCTGCTCTCAACAGATATCCGTTTCTGCTGCTATGTCTATCTATAAAAATTCTAAAAGTATAATTGGTCCTATAAATTTTAAAAATTTTAAAACAAATAAAAGTAAAATAAAAATATTACCTTTAAGTAAAAATAAGAAAAAGTGTTTAATTTCACTTATAAATAATTATCACTTAGTAACTGATATAAAGTTAAGCAAGAGTAATTTTGAAAAAGTTAACAATAATTTAACTCAAATTTTTGGCATTGGTAAATGGACTGCTGAAATGTTTTCTATATTTTATTTAGGTTTGCCTAATATAATGCCATTAGGAGACCTTGGTTTTATTAATGCCTATAAGAAATATTATAGAGACAAAAATTTATCTAAATTTTCTTTTCATTCTAACAAATGGCGAAATTATTCAACTATTGTAACATGGTATCTTTGGTCATCTTACGATTCAGAACCTTTATATTTATAATTTTATCCTAAATTAAAAAAAACAATTTAATCTTTAAAAAAAGGAATCTATTAATATTTATGCAATCCATAGTTGAATTTAAAAAAATTTTTAAATCCTATCCCGGAGTTATAGCAAATGAAGATGTATCCTTTAATATCAAAGAGAAATCTATTCATGCTATCTTAGGTGAAAATGGCGCCGGAAAGTCAACATTAGTTAAAATTTTATATGGCCATGTAAAACCTGATAGCGGTGAAATTTTAATAAATTCTGATTTAGCTATAATTAATTCACCATCTACTGCAAAGAACCTAGGTATAAACATGGTTTTTCAACATTTCAGTTTATTTGAGTCACTTACTGTTGCTGAAAATTTAATTCTCGGTATGAATGAAAATATATCTTTAAGTAAATTAAAAGATAAGTCTAAAACAATATGTGATAAGTACGGTTTTAACTTAAATTTAAATTCTCCTATAAGTTCTTTATCAGTTGGTCAGAGGCAATCTGTAGAAATTGTTAGATCATTATTGAATAACCCAAAAATTCTAATCATGGACGAACCAACTTCTGTTCTTACACCAGATGAAATTAGTAAATTATTTAAAATTTTAAAAAATTTAGTCAAAGATGGACTAACAGTTATCTTTATATCCCATAAATTAGAAGAAATTATAAATCTATCTGATTTTGTAACAATCATGAGAAATGGAAAAGTAGTAAGCACAATTTCGACGCAAAATGAAGATCCTGCAACTTTAGGATATAAAATGTTAGGTTATAAGGTATCTAAAGCAAAACAGGTCAGCGACATTAATTCTTCTAAAGATATTTTTAATATTAAAAATTTATCAACTCAATCTAAAGATCCATTTACAATTAATTTAAACTCAATTGATTTAAATTTAAAAAAGGGACAAATTTTGGGCATAGCTGGAGTTGCAGGAAATGGTCAGAAAGAATTAATGGAAATTCTTCTTAATGAAAACGATTATGAATTTAGTGGAGACATTATTTTTAAAGATTTAAAAATTAATAATTTGTCTACATTTCAAAGAAAATCTCTATCTATTTCATATGTTACAGAAGAGAGGTTAGGCCACAGTGCAGTGCCTGAGATGTCTTTATCTGAAAATATATTTTTAAGTATGAACCATAAAAGTGAATTTAAGAAAGGTGATTTTATAAACTTTGAAAAGATTAATTCTTATGCAAGTGATGTAATAAAAAATTTTAATGTTGATACTCCCTCTTATAATGTCAAAGCTGGTAAACTCTCTGGAGGAAATCTTCAAAAATTTATTATTGGAAGAGAAATTATGTCAAATCCTGAGCTATTAATTTTATCTCAACCTACATGGGGCATAGATGCAGGCTCTGAAGCATTTATTAAGAAAACAATAGTAGAATTATCACAAAAGGGAGTATCTATTATTATTATCTCACACGATTTAGATGAATTACTTGAAGTATGTCACCAAATATCGGTTTTATATGAAGGGTTTTTATCAAATCCCTTAAATGTAGAGGATATAAATATCACCAAATTAGGTAAGTATATGGGCGGTCTTTTTGATTAGGGTACAATTAAGAGAAGATTACTCAAATTTAATATTTTATTTGTCGCCATTAGTTGCAGTTGCTTTAACTTTATTTTTTGGCTCATTTATTTTTTTAATTTTGGATTTAAGTCCGATTGAGTCTTTTAAAATTTTTTTTATCAGTCCTATTTCAAATTCTTACGGTATTTCGGAATTATTTGTAAAAGCTACACCGCTTGCAATTATAGCTTTAGGATTATCTTATTGTTTCAAAAACAATATTTACAATATAGGAGCTGAGGGGCAATTAACAATGGGAGCAATATTTGGCGGTGGTATTGGATTATTATTTAATGACTCGACAAGTGTTTTTTTACTTCCATTAATGATTTTATTTGGCGTTATAGGAGGAGCATTTTGGGCAACTATACCTGCTATTCTTAAAACAAAATTTAACACAAATGAAATTTTAACTAGTTTGATGTTAACCTATGTGGCTCTATTTATTCTGGATTATTTTGTTGTTGGTCCGTGGAAAGATCCTGCAGGATATGGTTTGCCTAAATCAATGCCTTTTCCTGATGCTGGAAGACTTCCTGTATTAATTGACGGCCTTCGTGTTCATATTGGTGTCTATTTTGCATTAATAATTTGTTTGATAACTTATATTATTTACAACAAAACATTATTTGGATTTAAACTTAAAGTTACTGGTTTAAGTTCAAAAGCATCTCAATATGCTGGTTTTAAATATAAAAATTTAATTTTTTATACATTTATAATAAGTGGAGCATGCGCAGGATTAGCTGGGCTATTTGAGGTTTCAGGACCCATAGGATTATTGTACAGAGATATTTCTCCTAATTATGGTTTTACTGCAATTATTGTTGCATTTTTGGGTAGATTGAACCCATTTGGTATAATTTTATCCTCTTTACTAATTGCATTAACATATTTAGGCGCTGAGGATGCGCAATTATTTCTTAAGATACCCTCTGCAGTAGGTTTTGTATTTCAGGGTTTAGTTCTATTCTTTTTGTTAGGCACAGATTTTTTAAATAAGTATAAGGTATTTATTAAATGAGTATCGAGCTAATTATAGGCATATTAAATATAGTTTTAATATCGACAACGCCTCTTGTTTTTGCTGGAATTGGCGAGTTGGTTACTGAAAAAAGTGGCGTCCTTAATCTTGGATTAGAGGGATTGATGTTAGTTGGAGCAGTAACAGGATTTATTACTTTAGTTATAACTGGTAATTATTTCTATTCCTTATTTTTATCAATAATATCTGGAGTAATTTTATCAGGAATATTTGCTTTTCTAGTTTTAAACCTTATGACTAATCAAATAGCGACTGGATTAGCATTAACTATTTTTGGTATTGGATTGAGTGCAATGCTTGGTAAAAAATTTGGTGGAACACCCATAAATGGATTAAATCCTTACTATTTCATAGTGATATCTTTTTTGTTAGTTTTTTTTGTTGCTTATTTTTTATCAAAAACAAAAACTGGACTCATAGTCAGAGCTGTTGGTGAAAATCATAACTCAGCATACGCCTTGGGATATAATGTTATAAAAACAAGATATTTAACTATTATTTTCGGTGGTGTTATGAGCTCTCTAGCAGGTTATTATATTTCAATATGTTATGCCCCAATGTGGCAAGAGGGTATGACTGCTGGCAGGGGTTGGATAGCTCTTGCTTTAGTTGTTTTTGCTACTTGGAAGCCCTGGAGACTATTAGTTGGTGCTTATATCTTTGGAGGCGTTGCAATTATGCAAATGAACTTACAAGCCATAGGTGTTAAATTACCTGGTCAATTTTTTAACATGATGCCATATTTGGCAACGATTATTGTATTAGTTTTTATTTCATCCAACAAACTTAGACTTAAACTTAGTGCGCCATCATCTTTAAATATACCTTTTGAAAAAAATCAATAGGTTATCCACTTATTTTTTTTCATATAAAGGGCATCCATTTCTTTTTTGTTATAAATTATTTACATATTTATTATTAACTAGATTCATTATTTATTAATGAAATTAGCCCTATAATAAATTTTATTAATTTTTAAAAGATAGGATTTAAATATGTTAAGAAAAATACTTACTATTCTCTCATTTTTAGCTGTAATTTCTGTATCCGCAGTTCACGCTGATCAAAAGAAAATTGGCTTTATATATATTGGACCTCCAGGTGATCACGGATGGACATATATGCATGATCAAGGCAGAATTTACATGGAAAATGCTTTAGGAGACTCAATTTCAACAACTTATATAGAAAATGTTCCTGAGAATGCAGATGCAGTTCGAGCTATAAGAAAACTAGCCGCATCTGGTCATGATCTAATTTTCACAACGTCTTTCAATTACATGGATCAAACTCTTGAGGTAGCTAAAGAGTTTCCAGATGTCAAATTTGAGCACGCTACTGGGTTTAAGAGAATGGATAATGTTTCAACATATTCTGCTAGATTTTACGAGGGTAGAACTATTATTGGGCACATTGCTGGTAAAATGACTAAGACTAATACTATTGGATATATAGTTTCTTTTCCAATACCAGAGGTCATAAGAGGAATAAATGCATTTTATTTAGCAGCGTCTAAAGTCAATCCTGATGTAAAAATTAAAATTATTTGGAATTATTCTTGGTATGATCCTGGAAAAGAGGCTGATGCGGCTAACACTTTGATAAACCAAGGTGCAGATATAATAGTTCAACATACTGACTCATATGCACCCTGCCAAGCTGCCGAAAAAGCTGGGGTGCTTGCTTTTGGCCAAGCCTCAAATCAAGAAGCATTCTGCCCAAATTCTCATATGACTTCGATTGAGGATATCTGGGGACCTTACTATGCTGCAAAAGCTCAAGCGGTTGTTGATGGCACATGGTCTTCTGAAGATACATGGCATGGGTTTAAGGACGGTATGGTAGAAATGTCACCTTATAACACAAAACTCTTACCATTAAATTTAATTTTGGAAGCAAAAAATATGGAAACAGCAATTGAAAATGGAACTCTTCATCCATTCGAAGGTCCTATTTATAATCAAGCTGGTGAGCTAGTTGTCAAAGAGGGCGAAGTTGCTGACGATGGTATGTTGGCCTCTATGATGTTCTATGTTCAAGGTATAGATGGAGAGGTGCCTCAATAGAATAAAATAAACATTTAATCCTGTTCCCAAGGAAAAACAAGCCAGTCTTTATCTTTAAAATCATATAAATGAAGATCGGCTTGTTTTTTTCCTGAAGTCTTAGCATACAAAACAACAAACTTTGAATTTGGCATCATATCTTTAACTATTTTTGCTGTGTCTCCGCTGTCAACTAAATCATCAACTACAACCAGTTTTTTCTCAGACTTAATTCTTTTAAAAATCTTAATATCAGTATTTTTTCTTCTGTCAGAGTAAGTTTTAAGAGCAATAACATCAATATCCTGAATTCCCAAATAATTAGCAATAATAGATCCTGGTATGAGGCCACCCCTAGATATGAGAATTAGTTTTTTAGGTTTATATTTTTTTTTTATTAATTTTGCTAATTTTATACAATCAGTATGTATATCGTGATAGCTTAAAAAAACCTGTTTCATTCAAGGATTATAATAAAATTAAAATGAAAAGCAATTTAGCTATATTGAGTTCTGACCAAAAATCAATTGACTTTATAAAAAAAAATAAACTATCAAGCACACTTAATCTATATGCTAATAGTTCAAGGAATATTGAGGTAGCACAGATATTTGCTGAGACGCATAATTTTAAAAAATATTACGGTGCCTATGAAGATCTTATTAGAGACAAAGGCATAGATTTCGTTTTAAATTTTTTACCTTCTGGAATAAAATTTGAATATATTTATCTTTGTCTAAAAAATAATATTAAAGTTATAACTGATTATCCAATTGTAAGTAATTCAAATGACTTAGAATATTATAACAAATTGATCAAATCAAAATTAATTGATAACCTTTTCTTAATTGATGAAACAAATATAAAAAAACTATACGAGGATTCATTAAAAGAAAACATTATTAATTACACAAAATCTTTTAAAGATCTTAATAAATTTGAGAATAGTTTATATAGTAAAGATGTTTTGTTTGAATTATGCCCAGAGCTTTTTTACTTAATTTATCAATATCGTGAAAAAAAAATATCAATTTTTAAAAATGTTAAAATTCTTGATAAGATTACTCACAAATTAACTAACTTTAAGTGCTGTATTGAGATTAATGGTAATTTAATAATTAACGTTAATCTAACTAGTAATTCAGATAATAATTTAAGCAATTTAGATAAACAAAAGGAATTTATGCCCAATACGCTGATATATAACCTCAAAGATCTAAATTCTTTTGTAAATTCAAAAAATTCTTTTGAAAATTTATCTATTTTTACATATTATCCGTACAAATTATTTCAAGAGGTTCTTTATGAGTGAAAATATAACATTTGCAGTATCAGGTTCTGAAACTTATTATCACAAGGATTGGTTAAAATCTAAAGGTTTCAAATGGGTTGCATCCTCAAAAAAATGGGAAAAACTAAATATATTAGAGATTGAGGCAGATCAATTATCAGAATATTGCAGAGAGTTCGGACTCTACTATGAAAGATCAGACAAAGGTATGCCAAAATTCGATTATGAGAAGTATTTATGGGATGGCAACATTCCAGATAAATCTATTTGGTTCGAAGAGAAGAATCTTCCAAATTCAACAAACAAAGAGGATTAGTGAATTAAAACTGAAAATATTCCATAAAAAAAGAAGATCAAAGCTATTACTAAAGCAAAATAATATGGTGCTTTGTTTCTGTTCATAAATGAAGCCATTATTACCAAATACTTATGTACTTAACAATAAATATCTACAATCAATAATTTCACCTAGCACAGATATCATTGACTATAATTTTAGCTCTGATCAGATCCACAAGCTCAATCTTTTACAAATTCTAAGGCCTGATATTTATTTTAATAAGAAACTTTCTGATAATGAATTTTTTGAATTATCAAAACAATATTACCAAAGACTTATCGATAAAAAAATTATTTATAAATCTGAAAATGAATATTTTTTATATAGAATAGACTCTGACGGTCATTCACAAACAGGGTTAATTTCTCTATTAAATATACAAGATTACATAAATAGAAATATAAAACCTCATGAAAAAATTTTAGTTAGTAAAGGCAAAGAAAGAGCTGATCAACTATCTAAAGTAAAATTTCAATTGTGTCCAATTTACCTTTTTTACGATGATGAAAATATAGATTTAAATCTTGATATTCATCATGATAAAAAACCACTAATAAAGTTTAAATCTGGTAAGTACACTCACTCAATATACAAGACTAACACCGATTTCACTGGTATTAATTTTAAGGAACTTTTTGTTGCAGATGGCCATCATAGAATAGAGGGCTTTGCTCAATTAGATGTTAATAAAGATACTAAATTTCTATCTATTGTTTTTCCAAAATCTAAATGCTTAAATCTAGCATACAACAGAAGTGTTAAATTTCCAGATGCATACAATAAAGATTCGTTTATATCTGATTTAAAAACATATTTTCATGTTGAAGAGTTAAAGTATCATGAGAAAATAGACCGTTTTTTTGTAATCTACTATCAGGGTAAATATTTTAAAATAGATTTGAAAAACGATTTCTCTACAAATGGTGCTGACTGCATTGATTTTGGTGAGTTTGTTTTAAAGGAAATATTGAATATTCAAAACGAAACTAATGATCAAAGGGTCGAATTCGTCCCACCCTCATTAGGCACAGATTATTTGATTAATCAAGTTGATACGGGTATAACAGATTTATCGACATTAATGAGACCAGTTAGCATGGATTTAGTGATAGAATACTCAAAAAACTTGAAATTTATGCCACCCAAAGCTACTTGGTTTGAACCCAAACCACTAGACGGTTTATTTTTTTACAAAATTATTGAATAGTTCATAAACACTAAGGAGAAATATTAATTATGCAAAAACCTAACATTAAACCAAATCACCCATTCTTTTCCTCTGGACCTTGTTCCAAAAGGCCTGGATGGAAATTAGAAGCTTTAAATGATGCTGTTTTAGGTAGATCGCATAGAGCAAAAAGTGGGAAGGCAAAACTTAATGAAGTAATTGTTAAATCTAAACAAGTATTAGAGTTACCGGATGATTATTTAGTAGGTATTGTTCCTGCCTCTGATACTGGGGCTATAGAAATGGCTATGTGGAGCCTTCTAGGTTTAAAAGATGTAGAAGTATGCGGTTGGGAGACTTTTGGATTAACATGGGTAAAGGATATTACAAAACAGTTAAAACTAGAAAATGTAACAGTTCATAAAACTGATAACTATGGTGAACTTCCTGATTTGTCAAAGGTAAATTTTGATAATGATGTTGTTTTCACATGGAATGGGACAACCTCGGGAGTATGTATACCCAATGCAGATTGGATACCAGAAAACAGATCAGGTTTATCTATTTGTGATGCCACTTCAGCAGTTTTTGCTATGGATATGGACTTTAAAAAATTAGATGTTGTGACATGGTCATGGCAAAAAGTTTTGGGTGGAGAGGCTGCACACGGTATGATTGCGTTGTCACCAAGAGCTGTTGAAAGACTTGAGACATACGAGCCATCTTGGCCAATGCCTAAAATTTTTCAATTAGCTAAAAACAAGAAGTTTTCCAAAGAAATATTTGAAGGAGCAACAATTAATACCCCCTCCTTACTTGCTGCAGAAGATGCGTTGGATGCATTAAATTGGTGTATTGAAATAGGCGGACAAAAAGAATTAATATCTAGATCAAAAAAAAACCTTCAAGTTATTAAGGATTGGATTGATCAGAGAGATTGGGTAGAATTTTTAGCTGTTGACCCCAATACATATTCTTCAACAAGCATATGTTTTAAGTTTACACATCCTGACTTTGTAGCTTTAGATGATGATAATCAAAAAAAACTTGTAAAAGAAATATGCTCTACATTAGAGAAAGAGGACGCTGGGTACGATATTAATGCATATAAAGATGCACCAGCAGGCATAAGAATTTGGGGAGGTGCAACTGTTGAAGCCTCTGACATTGAAAAAGTTTTACCATGGATTGAATGGTCTTTTTTTGAAACAATGGGAAGGTATAAATAATGAAGATTTTAATTTCTGATAAGATGAGTGACAAGGTAGAAGATGTCTTAAAGTCAAAACAAATTGATTATGATATTAAAACCGGGATGTCTCCTGAGGAACTTAAAGGTGTGATTGATCAATATGATGGCATTTTAATTAGATCTGCAACTAAACTAACCTCAGATATACTCGCTGACTGTAAGAACCTTAAAGTTATTGGTAGAGCGGGAGTTGGAGTCGATAATGTTGACCTAGATCAAGCAACAAAAAATCGAATTCTAGTAATGAATACACCTCTAGGAAATTTAGAGGCAACTGCTGAGCTAAGTGTCGGTTTAATGTTTTCAATTATGAGAAATATTCATTTGGCTAACGACTCAACTCATCAAGGTAAATGGGAAAAACCTAAGTTTATTGGTACTGAGCTTAAAGGAAAAATACTTGGAATTGTGGGCTATGGCAACATAGGTCAAAGAGTTGCTGAAATATGCTCAACAATTGGAATGAAAATTATTACTAATTCTAAATCAGCAAGTGATGATGATTTATCAAAATTTAATGTTAAAAAAGTCTCAATAGAAGATTTAATTAAGGAAGCTGATATTATTTCACTGCATACAAAATTAAATGATGAAACAAAATATATGATTAACAAAGAAACATTATCAAAAATGAAATCTACATCAGTGATTATTAATTGTGCTAGGGGTGGTCTAATTAATGAAACTGATTTAAAAGATGCACTCAATAAAGAAATTATTGCAGGTGCTGCTGTTGATGTTTATGAAAATGAGCCTGCAACAGACAATGTAATGTTTGGAGCTAAAAATTTGCTTCTTACTCCTCATTTAGGAGCTTCCTCAAAAGAGGCCCAATCTAATGTGGCAATTGATGTGGCAAATCAAGTTGCCGATTTCTTAAAAGAAAACAAGATTGTAAATAACGTTAACTCTTTTTAAATTTTTTAAAATATTCATAAATTGAAATTTTCGTTAAAACGTTTTGTGTAGATTTACTCTCATTAATTTTTTTTAATTCAGCAAGACTTAACTTAAAAATTTTAATTTCTTCATTTTCCTTTCTATTATAAAGATTTTTTAGCTTAACTTTTTCAACCTCTGCATAATAAACATGAACTATTTCATCGGAGTATCCAGGCACTGGGCAGTAAGTAGTTAATTTCACAATTTTTTTTGTTTTAACTCCTATTTCTTCTTTGATTTCTCTTTTTAAAGCAGTAATAAGCGACTCACCTTTATCTACTAATCCACCTACAATTTCATATTTTAATGTTTTATTTCTGACAAAATAAAATGGTCTGAATTGCTTGATCAAATAAAACTTTTTCTCCTCAAGATTAAAACAAAGTGCAAAAACGACATCTCCAACATTTAATATTTCTCTAAAAATTTTATAAGGTTTTATTTTCTTATTATAACTTCGAACTAAAAATTGGTATTTCCAAAACTTGAAGAAGCTGTTTGATATAAGTAATTTTTTTATTTTAGTAACTTTTTGCATGAGATTTAACTATTTGACTATTTATAAGACAAAAGTATATATATTCAATACTCGGGGAGTAGCTCAGTCTGGTAGAGTGTCTGCTTTGGGAGCAGAAAGTCGCAGGTTCGAATCCTGTCTCCCCGACCAAATAAAAAATGAAAAAAGTAACAATTAAGCGCCCTTCAAAAACTAATATGCAATCAGGCTTAAAAAAAACAAAGATGTGGATTATCGAGTTTGAGTTTGATCCTAGTCTTCAAAAGGATGTATTAATGGGCTGGAATAGCTCAAAAAACACAACTAAACAACTAAAATTAAACTTTGACAGCTTAGATGATGCTATCTCGTGGTGTCAAAAGAACTCATACCAATACAGAGTTATTGATCAAACTTATAAACCAGTAAAACCAAAGAGTTATGCCAGTAATTTTTCAAATAATAGAAAAACTTCCTGGACACATTAGTAATTAAATATTCATTTTTTTTAAATATAATACTATTATCACTGCATAATTATTAATTAATAAGGGGGAAAGAAATGATTAAGTTCATTACTACTCTGCTTGCTTTATTTATGTTTAGCACGTCATACGCTAAAGAAGTTAAAGTTGGCATTATTTTAGGTTTTACAGGACCTATTGAATCATTAACGCCGGGTATGGCTGCAGGCGCTGAGCTAGCTTTTAATGAAGCTTCAGACTCAGGCGCATTATTAGGTGGTTCAACTGTTAGCTCTATTAGAGCTGACTCAACATGTATCGATTCAGCGGCGGCAGCATCTGCAGCTGAATTTTTAATTTCACAAGGTGTTACAGCTATTATGGGAGCAGACTGTTCTGGTGTCACAGGTGCAGTTCTTTCAAATGTAGCTGTTCCAAATGGAGTACCAATGATTTCACCATCTGCAACATCACCTGCATTGACTACTGCTGAAGATAACGGTTTGTTTTTTAGAACAGCTCCTTCAGATGCAAGAGGTGGAGAGGTTTTAGCAGACATTACTAGCGACAGAGGTATTTCAAGTGTTGCAATTACATATGTTAACACTGATTATGGTGTTGGCCTAGCAGATGTCTATGAAGCTGCAGCGATTGCTAGAGGTATTGAAGTTACAGCTAAAACTGCTCATGAAGGCGATAAGGCAGACTATAGTGCTGAAGTAGGTGTACTTTCATCAGCTGGTGGAGATGCATTAGTCGTTATTGGTTACTTAGATCAAGGTGGTAATCAAATTATCCAAGGATCATTAGATAGTGGCGCTTTTGATACATTTGTACTGTCTGATGGTATGATTGGTGATTCATTGACTGATACTTTTGGAACTGATCTCGATGGTTCCTTTGGTTCAATGCCAGGTTCTCTTGGTGCTGGTGCAATGAAATTTAAGGCTTATGCAGAAGCTAACGGTGTTGATCCATCAGTTTATGTTGGAGAGTCATATGATGCTGCTGCATTAATTATGCTTGCAATGTGTAAGGGTAAGTCTGATGACAGCGCATCAATTGCAGCAAACATTATGAGCGTAGCGAATGGTCCTGGTACAAAAATTTATGCTGGAGAACTCAAAAAGGGTCTTGAACTAGCATGTGCTGGATTTGCAGTTGATTATGACGGGGCGACAGATGTTAACTTTACAGAAGTAGGAGAGGCATTTGGAGCATTCCTTGAAAAAGGAATTGAAGGCGGTAAATTTACCGACGTAGCTCAAAGATAATTATTTTTTTTTAGCCCCATCTTTTAGGTGGGGCTAAGATGCTATCAATTTTTTATAATTTTCTCTGGAAGTAACCCTTTAGGTCTATATCGCATAACTAAGAGAAGTCCAAGACCCATCATTAAATATCTAAAGTATGGAACACTATTTACTAGATGTTCTTTAATGTAATTAGTTTCTTCTAAATGATTAGTGAATATTTTGATGACAAGCAGTGCAAAAGGAGCTGATTGTATCCAAATAAACCAAACAACAAAACCTCCCAATATAGCTCCATAATTATTTCCTGTGCCTCCCAATAAGACCATGACCCATATTAAGAAAGTATATCTTAAAGGTTGATAGCTTGATGGAGTGAAAAGACCGTCATAGGTAACTAGCATTGCACCTGCAAATCCAATAATCGCAGAACCTAACATAAAAATAAAAAGGTGTTGCTTTACAACATTTTTTCCCATGGCTTTAGCAGCCTCTTCATTGTCTCTTATGGCTCTCATCATCCTACCCCAGGGAGAGTTCAAAGCTTTCTCAGAAAAATATAGAATTATTAATACAACAGCTAAAAAAATTAGACTAAAGCATAGCTTTACAAAAACTCCAGAGGAGGAGATTACGAGCTCATTAAGTAAAGAAGTTCTTTCATCAAAATTCAAGACATTTGATAATTTTGAAGAATTTAAAAATTCAACAAGTTTTATAAACCACTCAGAGTTTTGTAAATCCACTTCATATGGAACTGGTCTCTTCAAACCAATAACATTCTTTACCCCCCTTGATAACCACTCCTCATGTTTGACAATCGTTATTATTATTCCAGAGACTAGCAAAGTTGATATTGCCAAATAATCAGACCTTAACCCTAAACAAACTTTACCTACAACAAAAGCTACAAGGGCACATAAAATCGCTCCAACAAACCATGAAAATATTATTGGCAAATTAGCTCCACCTAAAAAACCTGATGTGGCAGCATTAATTGATTCAATTTTGCTAATTGATGGACCAGCTATAAATTTAAGTAATGGTATAGATAAAATTATGATTACGAATATAAAATAATTTTTATATTTATGATTTGGTATTCTTTTATTAATTATTAATACACTAAAAACAACTGCTAATAAAAATAAACCAGAAATTAAAATTCCAATACCGCCAGCACTCCAAGCTTCAGGAACAGGGGGAACTGAAATTAAAACAGTTGCTAACCCTCCTATGGCCAAAAAACCCATTACACCAAAATTAATTAAACCAGCAAAACCCCATTGAATATTTACTCCCATCGCCATAACAGCAGAGATAAGACAGAGATTTAACATAGATAATGCAATACCCCATGATTGAAATAAACCTACTAAAATAGTTAAAACTGTCATTACCGAGAAACAAATTTTAAAGTCAGAATTTTTGATCATATGACTTTTCCCTTAAAGATACCATTTGGCCTAAAAATAAGAACTACTATCAATATCGCAAAAGAGATCGCAAATTTATAATCAGTAGAGATAAATTGTATCAGTGTACTTGGTTCTAAACCTTCAGGCATGATGTACTTAAAGAATTTTTTATACGCATAGGTAAGTCCTATTTCAGAGAAAGCAATTAGAAAGCCCCCATAAAATGCACCTAAAGGATTTCCAATACCACCAACAATTGTTGCTGCGAAAATAGGAAGAAGATTATTAAAATAAGTAAATGGTTTAAAACTTTTATCCAATCCATACAAAGTTCCAGCGACAGTCGCTAATATTGAAACGATTATCCAGGTCAGTAAAACAATTTTTTTTGGATCAATACCTGATAGCAAAGCTAAATCTTCATTATTTGAATAAGCTCTCATAGATTTGCCTGTTTTTGTTTTATTTAAAAAATAAAAAAGTATAGAGCAAGTAATTATTGTTGTTATTAATGTTATAACTTGAGTTGATTTTAATGCTAGTCCTTCATTTAATCCTGTCATTTGTTTAAATTCTCTAGCTTTCATAATAAACTTATGACCATCCATAAAGTTAATATCGTTTGGTCCAATAATAATTCTAACCACTGCGTTTAAAACAAACATAATACCAAGACTAACAACTATAAAAGTCACAGGGTCACTTTTTTTATTTCTGTAATATTCAAATACCGTTTTGTCAAAAAATAAACTAACTGCAATTGTTAATAAGATACCAACTGGTAACGCTAGTAAAGCAGTTGGAAGTAAGCCAAATGTAATTCCTTTTGACTGTAAAAACCAAGTAACAAGGATTACAATCATCGTCCCAAAAGCCATCAAGTCACCATAAGCAAAGTTTGCAAATCTTAAAACTCCATAAATAAGAGTTACTCCAATTGCACCCAAAGCCAGCTGAGATCCATAAGTTATTCCAGGCACAATAATAAAGTTTGTAAGAAGTATAATTGAGTTTAAAAAATCCATTTACCCACCTAAAAAAGCCTTTCTAATCTCTTTATCATTTAGAAGGTAATCACCTTTACCTTCGTATGCATTTTTCCCTGTCACTAAAATATAACCTCGATCAGATATTTCTAAAGCTTGGCGGGCATTTTGCTCAACCATTAATATAGCTATATTTTGCTTTTTTATATTTAGTATGTGCTCAAATAATTCTGTCATAATTACAGGTGAAACCCCTGCGGTTGGTTCGTCTAGCATTAAAACATTTGGCTCAGTCATTAAAGCTCTGGCAATAGCAACCTGCTGTCGTTGACCACCTGATAATTCGCCTGCAAATTGATCTTTTTTCTCTTTAATTATGGGAAATAAATCATACATCTCCTCTAATCTCGTTGATAAATTTGTATCATTTAAAAAGGCTCCCATCTCTAAGTTTTCTTTTACTGTTAATTCTGTGAAAATATTCTTAATTTGAGGCACAAATGAGATACCGAGTTTTATTCTATCTTGTGTTTTCAGTTTTGTGATATCTTGCCCGTCAAGTACGACTTTTCCCTTTTTTAAGTTAAGTATACCAAGCATTGCTTTCATAGCTGTCGATTTACCAGCTCCATTAGGTCCAAGAATTGACACAATTTCACCTTTATTAACGCTAAAAGAGCATTCTTCAATAATATTTACACCTCCATAACCACCTGTTAATTTTGAAGCAGTAAAAAACATTATTTTTTTAATCCTTTTCCTAAATAAGACTCAATAACCTGTTCATTTGACTTAACATCCTCAGCAGATCCTGTAAAAAGAACTGATCCTTCAGCTAAAACTATTACGGGATCACACAACTCACTTATAAAGTTAAAATCATGTTCAATCATACAAAATGTGTAACCTTTATCTTGATTAAGTTTTAAAATTGAGTCACTTATGTCTCTAAGGAGTGTTTTATTAACTCCTGCACCAACTTCATCTAAAAAAACTATTTTAGCATCTACCATCATTGTTCTTGCCAATTCTAAAAGTTTTTTTTGACCTCCAGATAAATTTCCAGCTCTCTCATTTTTAAGGTGTTCAATTTTTAAAAATTTTAAAACTTCCATGGCTTTATCTTTTATTAATTCATCCTCTTTTTTAATTTTTTGACTATTCATCAACGAATATAGAAGCCTTTCACCTTTTTGATTACCTGGCACTACCATTAAATTTTCAATAACTGTCATATTTGAAAATTCATGTGCTATTTGAAATGTTCTTAATACTCCTAAATGAAATAAGTCGTGCGACTCTTCATTAGTTATTTCAACACCATTATAGAAAACTTTACCTGTATCTGGCTTAAGATTACCAGTAATTACATTAAATAACGTAGTTTTACCAGATCCATTGGGTCCAATAATCCCTGTTATAGCTTTATCCTTAATTTCTAAGGAGCAATCATTTAGTGCAACTAAACCACCAAATGTTTTCACTAAATTTTCAACTTTTATTAAAATATTGTTCATTTAAAAATTAATGCATATTAAAGTAGAAAATATAAAGTTGAAGTGGTAAATATTCCAATAAATGCGCTCTTAGCTCAGCTGGATAGAGCATCTGCCTTCTAAGCAGAGGGTCGCAGGTTCGAATCCTGCAGAGCGCGCCAAGCTATCAATATAATAAAGCATTAAATGTTAACTTATCAATTTTCAAAAATTGAAATATCTAATTTATTCAAACATTTTTTACAAAAACTGAAATCATCATCCATATGAAATAGTCCTGGAAATGCGATACATTCTATTTTAGCTTTCTTGGCTGATAATGCACTCTCAACTGAGTCTTCTATTGCTATACACTCATTTTCTTTTACACTCAATTTTTTAAGGGCTTCAAAATATATATCTGGGTAAGGTTTTACTTTTTTTATTAGTTTACTGTTTCCAATAAAATTAAAATCTGTTTTTATTATTTTATCTTTAAGAGTTGTGAAAATAGCATCTATATTTTCAGTTGTAGTCGTTGATGCTAGACCAATTTTTATATTGTTTAATTTAGCAAATTTAATTACGTCTAAAACACCCTCTCTAGGATTAATAATATTAGAATTTAAATATCTGTTAAAATATTGAGTTTTTAGTTTTCTAATTTTTTTCGAGTTTACTGTGTTCTGATTGATATTAGCAAAATATTCAACTCTATTTCTCCCCCCTGACTTTTTAAGTAAATTTTTATAATTATTTTTATCCCAATACCAATCTAGTCCTATTTCCATAAATGCATGATTAAATGACTGTCTTTGAATATCAGACGTTTCTACTAAAGTTCCTATAGATCCAAAAATTATTGCCTTCATAAAATTATCTAAATTTTGTTAATTACTAATTTTATTTAGCAGTCCAACCACCGTCTACCACTATCGACGACCCTGTAATCATTGATGAACCATTTGATGCCAGATATACAACTGCAGTGGCAACGTCACTTTCAGTAGCTAATCTACCAAGAGGTATATTTTTTAAAGTTTCTTTTTTAAATTTTTTATTAATAAAAAACTTTTTTACCATTGGAGTTTCAACAAACGTTGGACAAACAGAATTGACACGAATATTTCTTGAAGCTAAATCCAGAGCCATTCCTTTAGTTAACCCTTCAATTCCAAATTTTGTCATATTGTAAGTACTTCTATTCGGTGCTCCAACTTTGCCTAGCTGAGATGACATATTAATGATACTTCCTCCATTTGTTTTTCTATTTTTAGACTTTAACATCTTTCTGGATGCTAATTGTGCAACATGAAAAGAAGCTTTCAAATTTAAATCAACCATATAATCCATATCTTCTTTTTTAATTTTGTTAAAAAACTCAGGTATATTTGTTCCCGCATTATTTACTAAAATATCTAATCTATTAATTTTTGAAAAAACTTCAGTTATTTGATCAAAATCAAATAAATCACAAACAAAAAATTCACATTTTCTTTTTAATTTATTTATTTCTTTTTTAACTTTAATTAGATCTTTTTCAGTGCGACTTAAAATTATTAAATCAGCACCTGCTTCTGCTAAAGCAATAGCTGAAGCTCTTCCAATACCTTTTCCCGCACCTGTCACAAGTGCTATTTTTTTCTTGAGACTTAAACTTTTTAAATACATCACTTAGGTTTAATTTTAGATACTGGTTTTCCATAGGCTACATTAATACCACCATATCTTCTTGCTCTAACATTACATTGTTCGGCATGGCCTATAAAACCCTCTAGATATGATAATCTTGATCCATATTCTGCAATTTTTGTAGCTGCTTCATCAGTTGTAATTTTTTGATAAGTATGAGTTTTTATAAATTTACCAACCCATAAACCGCCTGTGTATCTTCCAGCTTTTTTTGTCGGTAAAGTATGGTTTGTTCCTATTACTTTATCTCCATTCGCAACATTTGTTCTTGCACCCAAAAAAAGTGCTCCATAAGATTTCATATTGTTTAAAAACCATTCATCTCTATCTGTCATAACTTGAACATGCTCTGATGCTATTTCATTAGCTTTCATTAACATCTCATCATAACTTTCACACAAAATTATTTCACCATAATCTTTCCAGCTAACACCAGCAGTATCTTTTGTTGGTAAAATTTTGAGTAGTCTATCTATTTCTTTTATTGTTTCTGTTGCTAAATCTCTTGAATTAGTAATCATTATTGCAGGTGAATTATAACCATGCTCTGCTTGTCCAAGAAGGTCAGTAGCACATATCTCTGCATCTACAGTATCATCGCAGATAATCATTGTTTCAGTAGGACCAGCAAATAAATCGATACCAACCTTACCAAATAATTGTCTTTTTGCTTCCGCAACGTATGCGTTTCCGGGACCAACAATCATATCTACTGGTTCTATGGTTTCAGTTCCAATAGCCATAGCTCCAACACCTTGCATTCCACCTAAAACGTATATTTCGTGTGCTCCTCCCATTTTCATAGCTGTAACTACAGCAGCATTTGGTTTTCCTTGATAGGGTGGTGTTGTTGCTATTATTCTAGGAACTCCAGCAACTGAAGCAGTGACTACAGACATATGAGCTGATGCCACCATTGGAAATTTTCCTGCAGGAACATAACAGCCAACTGATTGAACAGGTATATTTTTATGTCCAAGAATTACACCTGGTTGAGTTTCTACTTCAATTTCACTTAAACTTTTTAATTGTGCCTCAGCAAACGATCGAACTTGTTTTTGTGCAAATCTAATATCCTCTTTGTCATTATCAGAAACTTCATCGACTAATTTACTTATTTCATCTTCAGATAATCTAAATGAACTAGGTGAGTATTTATCAAATTTCTCTGATAATTCTCTTACATAGCTATCTCCCTTTAATTCAATTTCCTTTAAAGTGTTCTCAACTACTGCTTTAACTTTATTGTTTTCTTCAGCTCTTTGTTTTTCATTTAAGCTTTTTTTGATAAATTCAACTGTCATTTTTATTTCTTATGAACTAATTCGAGCACATCTATTCCTAATTGAAATAAAATATGGACAATATCTATTGGTACCCAATTTTCCCTAATAAGACCCTCATTATGTAAATAAAAATCCATCACTCTCATAGTAACTAATTTATTAGTAGGTTCATACCCTAGCCAATCACTTGAACCGTGTGTAGCTTGAATACTATGCCAACCACCTGTCATAGAATAATTACCATCACCTATTTCAATGTAATGACCAATTTTCCAATAATTTCTCTCTTTAAACGTCAATCTAAATGGTAGCTGATGATGCTCAATAAAACCTTTTAAACCTCTAGCAGTGCCTATACCACATGGTCCGTACCACATCATTTTCGGATGCCAATAATCTTTTTGAGGATGGTTAATTAATTTCTGTCTGACACTATCTTTAGTAGCTCCAGTCTCAGTTTCTGGTTTTATATCTAAACTTCTTTGCATCGTAAGACCCTGATCAAGGGTTCTAGCTGATAAATCAGAGTCTAGGTTTTCAAAAGTTGTTCCGTCTCCAGTAATGGGTCCTGGCCACATTTCTTCTATACCTAATGATGAATTAATTGGCCAAAAACCTGCTTGCCTTATGAATTCCATAATATCAATTAACACATGAGAATTGATTATTTTTTCATTTTCAATTTGATGAACTTCACAAATTCGTAAATGAATAGTTTTACCATTGGAGGGAATTCCTAACCATGGATTGACAAAAGTGCCAGTCAAATGACCAACAGTTGAGACATAAACCCTATCTTGAAAACTCCCTCCAATTATTAAATTATCTCTTCTCTCTAAATCTGGAAAAGAATTCAGTAAAGGTTTCCAAAGGGTATTAATTATTTCATCAATGCCTTTTATATGATTTACAGGGTGGAATGCATAGATTTCAGCATTTTCATGATATGCATTCTTTATATTTTGACTTAAATCACTATCTTTGGACTCAGAAATTTTTTTGAGAAGATTTCTAATTTTTTTTTTATTTAATATATTTTCTTCAGGGTCCAAATTTATAATTTTTGCTCCACTTTTAATTGGGATACCGGTATCAAAATTTTTAATTTCGCTCATGTTATATTGCCTCACCTATATAAAATAAATAAATATTACTTTGATTAACTTTATAATTTAAATAATATTTAACAATATGTGGAAATTTAAAATCTAATTAATGACGCAGGATATTAACAGTCGTTTGGTAAAATTTAATGAGCTAGTCCCAAGTAAAATTCCATTTGTAGAAGGTAAGCTCAAAGGGCATCAAGATAGACTGAATTATTCTATAGTTGGTCCTGGAGTGAGTGAGGATACCAAGCAAAACGTCAAGATAGCTGAAGAGCATGGTTTCAATATAGGTGCAGTAAGTGCCGCTCCAATGAATGGATCGGGACTTCATAGCCACACTACTGCAGAAGTATTTTTGATATTTTCAGGTTCTTGGCGCTTTTATTGGGGCGCAGATGGTAAAGAGGGCGAAGTAGTTTTAAACAAAGGAGATGTTGCTTCATTTCCCACTAATATGTTTCGGGGATTTCAAAATGTTAGTGATGAAAAAGCATTAATATTTGTTGTCCTAGGAGAAAATGATCCCGGTGTGATAACATGGACACCAAAAGTATTAGAAAAAGCAAAAGAGTCTGGAATGGTTTTATTAAATGATAATACCTTAATTGATCTTGATAAAAATAAAATTCCAGATGGAAAAGTTGCCCTTGAACCTATTAAAGAAAAAGATCTGGAGTCTTTCGATCATTACACTTCTGAAGAAATTGAAAAATATGTAATCCGTTATGAAAATAAAGATAAATATTTAAAAGATGATGAGCATTATAACTCTAATTCAATTTTAAATTACCTTGACTATTTTAATGTTCATAATAAAGATTTTGAGCCAAACATAGACCATAATACAGGCTTTGGTTTGACGATGTTAAAAGGTAATAATGCTCATATTCATCCGTACACATTAAAAGAGTCTGAAGTTTATTTATGTTTAGATGGTGAATGGGAAGTAACTTGCAATGATCAAAAAACCATAATTGGACCAAACGACTCTTTCTCGTCTCCAAGAGGTTCAACTAGAAGTTTAAAAAATATTAGTAATCAAGAAGGAAGTATCTTTATTATACGACAAAAAAACCTCTAATAATGAAAGGTTTTGATAATAAATTTTTAGATCTACCAGATTATATATTTAAAATAACATATCAAATTTGGGAAAATAAAGATGTTGAGTCAATTAGAGACTATTATGCTGAGGGTATTCCAGTTAGGTCTCCAGACGGTGTAATATATGGCCCTGATGCTGTAGTGAAAGCTACTTATGCCACTTTGAATGAATTTCCAGATCGACAGTTATTAGGCGAAGATGTAATTTGGATTGGTAATGAAGAAAATGGATATTTATCATCACATAGAATTTTATCTAAGGCGACGCATTTAAATGATGGTATTTATGGAAAAGCTACTGGTAAAACTCTCAAGTATCGAGTAATAGCTGATTGTGCTTGCAAGAATAACCAGGTTTATGATGAATGGCTTGTAAGAGACCAGGGTGCTATTGTTCGGCAGTTAAACATTGATCCTAAAAAACATGCAGCAAAAGTAATTGAAAATCAAGGTGGTAAAGATAAATGCCCAGCTCCCTTTAATAACAACACCTCACATGAAGTAAAATATTTACAAATACCCATCTCAACAAATAATACAGGAATAGATTATGCTAATATTTTAAAGGAAATATTTAATAATAATTTTAACATAATAGATAAAGTTTATGATCGATCAGTTAATCAAGAACAGCCTGGAGGCACGAAAGCATTAGGGGTAGATGAGGTAAAGAGTTTTTGGTCTTCACTAAGATCTATGTTCCCGGACTCAATTTTTAAAGTTGAACATGTATGCTATTTAGAAGAAAAATATGAGTATAAAAAAGCATCCATTAGATGGTCACTAGAGGGAACTCATTCGGGACCTGGTTTATTTTCTAATCCTAGTAATGCAAATGTTCATATAATGGGAATATCTCAGGCTGAATTTGGTCCAAGAGGGATCAAAAATGAATGGGTTCTATTTGACGAAACAATAATTTGGAAACAAATTTTATTAAAAACTGGATAACAATTGAAACTACTAACAAAAAGAGAAAAGAAAATTATTGAATACATTAGAAATTATGACTCTCCAACTATCTCAAATTCACTAGAATTATTAGATCCAACTCTACGATCAAAAGGACACACACAAAAAACAATGCATTGTTTAAATCCGAGTTTAAAACCAATCATTGGTTTTGCCAAAACAGCGATTATTACATCCAGAAAAAAGAAAAATACAAATATAATTAAAAATAGAGATAAATATTACGATTATATGTTCGAAGGAAACTACCCAAAGATTTGTGTTATCGAGGATAAGGATAAGACTAATACAATTGGTGCATGGTGGGGTGAACTTAATGCATCTATACATTTAAATTTTGGATTTGTTGGAGCTATAACAAACGGAGCAATGAGAGATTTACAGGAGATAAATAGAAAGTTTCAAATATTAAGTGGTGAAATAAGAGTAGGGCATGGATACAATCAAATTCATAAAATTAATTGCAATGTTGATATTTTTAATATGAAAGTAAAACCTGACGACCTTATTCACGCAGACTTACACGGTGCTGTTATAATAAAAAGAGACTTTTTAATTGAATTACCATTGGCTATTAAAAAAATGATACAAAAAGAAAAAATAATTTTTGATTTCTTTAGAAAAAATAAAAAATTTTCGAAAAAACAATTTTTAGATAAGTATAAAAAATTTATCAATTCATAATTATTATGGCATCTAAAATTTTGACAACACACGTTGGGAGCTTACCAAGATCCAAAGAACTATCAGAATATCTCTTTGCCAAGGATAAGGGTGAAGAATACAACAAAAAATTATTTGGAAATATTTTAAACTCAAATGTTGAAAAAATTGTAAAAAGACAACTTGAAGTTGGGTTAGATTTCATAAGTGACGGTGAGATGAGCAAGATTAGTTATGCTACTTATATTAAGGATAGAATTGATGGTTTTTCAGGAGAAAGTGAACGAAGAGCACCTGCCGATTTAGACGATTTTCCAGACTATAAGGAAAAGTTAGCTATTAGTGGTGGAACACCTACTTATTCAAGACCATGTTGCACCAATGAATTAAAAATAAAAGATAATTTTTCTTTGTTAAATGATATTGAAAATTTTAGCAACGCCTTAAAAAAGTATGGTCATGCAAAAGCATTTATGAATGCAGCATCACCGGGTGTCATTAATGTTTTTATGCCAAATAAATTTTATGCTAGCGATGATGAATATTTAAATAAACTCTCTAGTATTATGGCAAATGAGTATGAACAAATTACTAATGCAAATATTCATGTTCAATTAGACTGTCCAGATTTAGCACTAGCTAGGCATATGAATTTTAAAGATCTATCTGAGGAGGATTTTTTAAAAAAAGCTGAAATGCAAATTGAGTGTTTAAATCATGCTTTAATAAACGTTGATATTGAAAAAACTAGAATGCATATTTGTTGGGGTAATTATGAGGGGCCACATACTCATGATATAGCTCTAAAAAAAATATTACCTATAATTTTAAAATCAAAAATTAAATATTTTCTAATTGAGTCATCCAATCCTCGTCATGCACATGAGTGGAAAGTCTTTGAAGAAATTAAATTACCAAAAGATAAAGTGTTAGTACCTGGCGTAATTGACTCTACATCTAATTTTGTAGAACACCCAGAAGTAGTAGCTGAAAGATTAATTAAGTATTCAACAGTAGTGCCTAAAGAACAATTAATGGCCGGAACTGATTGTGGCTTTAGTACTTTTGCAGGCTTTGGAAAAATTGATGAAAATATTTGTTATGAAAAACTTATTGCATTAGTAGAGGGTACTAAACTCGCTTCAAAATTTATTTAGAATTTTCATTTTTATTTCTCTCAAGTAAATCAATACCCACACATTTTAAAAAATGAAGATGATCAATTAATATCCAATTTTCTGCTATTTTATCTCCATCTCTTCTATAAAGGTCAACAACTCTCATCTCCCCAATAAGATTTGTGTCTTGTTTGAAACCCATGTAGTTACCTTTTGGTTTCATTTTTAAATTTGGCCAACCAAACCATCCACCATAATTTCCCTCTGAGTTTTCAAGTATATGCCCGGAGAAATCAATAAAATCTAAATTATCCTCAAAGGGGCCCGTGTGACCTTTTAAATAACCATCATAGGTATATGATGCACCAATACCCCCTGGTCCCCACCATATCATGTCCTCATGCCAGTCTTTTTGTAAATCAGGAATTGTTGTCCTCATCCCCTCACCAATTAATCGATTTGCCATTCTCATTATAAGTTCAAGAGTTTTCTTTCCCTCTATTTCACTTTGTTTTTCAAAGCATAAACCCTGATGTGTTTTAGGTCCCGGATTAAAGCCAATCATCCCCGTTGACTCTGGGACTACTGATAAATTTAAATGTTGCATAAATTTTAAAATGTCTAAAAAAAAAGCACCTTCTTGTATTTTGTTATCCTCTACTTTATAGAACTCACAATACCATAACATTACAGTCTTAAAATTTGGTTTAATGTCAAAAAAAGGAAAATTAAAACTTCCAAGCAAATGCCCCATATTCACAACCCATTTTGAAGAATGATTGTCAACTAAATTTGTGCCAGCATAAAAGATATCCATTCTTCTTTGGATAGGCTTAAATGATTTTTTTATAGGAAACCAAAATTTTGTTGCAAATTCTTCAATACCTATAATCTCGTTAAAAGGATGTGTACATTTCATATTAAAATTTTTAGATGTGTACTTAGAAATTATTTCAATTAAGTTATCTTCACTAGCTTTATCAACTTCATTTATAAAGTTTAATACTAATAATTTTTCTTTCTGAAAATCAGACATTAGTTTATTTATAATATAACAGAAAAAATAATAGTATTCATTTATAATATATTATTGCTTTGAATTTTATTTAATAGTATTAGTAAATTTATTTATGAAAAAAATTTTAATTAAAGATTTAAAACCAATCCCTTTAAAAGATCATCATATGCCAAAAAATTTTGATATTTCTCTTAAATCTTATGGTGGAGGTGGTAATGCTAAATCTTTAAATCCAAATCCTAAAAATTTACCATTTCAGTCAATGCAGGGATTTGAAAAACAATATAAAAATATTATTGATTATATTGTCAGAATTACATACAGCATATGGGAAGAAAAAAATATAGGCTATATATACGATACTTATAGCCCAAAATGTCGTGTTTGGGATGAACTTGGTTTACAATTCGGATCTGAAAAAATTGTCTCTGATACAGTTCATACTAATAACGCCTTCCCGAATATTCGATTATACGCTGATGAGGTAATATGGGCAGGAAACGACAAAACAAGTTTTCATACTTCACATAGAACTATAATTACTGGCACTAACACTGGTTATAGCAATTTTGCGAAACCAACAGGTAAATCAGTTAGGTTGTTCTGTATTGCAAACTGTGTAGCAAAAAATAATGAAATATATTACGAAAATGTTGTTTATGATACCGCAGGTTTAATAAAACAATTAGGCTTAGACTTAAATGAAGTAGCAAAACAAATTGCTAATAAAGGAAATATTGGTCCATTTGCTCCTGATTTTAGAAATTCAAAACCCAAAAGAAATATTAAAAAGTTAAAGCCTATAAGCTTCGCGATACCTGATAAAATTAAAAACATTAGAGAATTTGTTCATGCGGTTTTTGATACTATTTGGAATAGAAGAAATTTTTCTGCTATTGATAGTGTTTATACAAAAAATATAAAATTTGAAGGATCAACTAGTCGAAAATTTGTTGGAATACCTAAGCTGAAACATTTTATAATTTCATTAATTGCATCATTTCCTGATCTTGCATTAAGTATTGAAGATCTATATTGGATGGGAAATAGTAAAGACGGTTATTTAGTATCAATTCGTTGGGGTGCTGTTGGAACTCACAAAGGAAATGGAATTTATGGAAAGCCATCTAATAAAGAGTGTTATCTTTGGGGTATTACACAATGGGAAATTAAAAATAATAAAATTACAAAAGAATGGACTGGTTTCAATGAATTGGCAATCTTAATACAAATTTTAGGAGAAAAAAAATGAATTTAAATGAAAGTAAAATACTATTGCAAAATATGTACGATGCCTTGAATGCACAAGATTTAGAGGCACAGCATAAATATTGGAATGATGATATGATTTGGCATGGACCTCCAGGTTTTGGTGATATACACGGTATTGAAAATTTTAAATATAAGGTTCTTAAACCTTTTTATGCAGCGTTTCCAGACTATCATGTAAAAAATGATATTGTTGTCGCAGAAGGTAATTGGATAAGTGCGACAGGTTATTTAACCGGCACTCATAGCGGAACTTATCTAGGTGTAAAACCAACTGGAAAGACAATTAAAATGCAGTTTTCTGATTTTTGGACAATAGAAAATGATAAATTTATGGATAATTATGTGATGGTCGATAACCATGGTGTTTTCGAACAAATGGGCCTTAGTTTTAGATAAAAGAGAATAACATAATAATTTCCGCGACCATTTCTCTTACATTTAAATTTTGTTTTATTTAGTATAGTTTTTTAAAAATAACTTTTTATTAACAAAAAGAAGAGGAAATAAATGAAAAAACTAATAATAGCTCTATTGATCTCTTTTGCATCTACTAGTGTTTTTGCAGGTAGCCATTCACCTTGTGGTGTAACAAGCGGTTCAATAAATATTTTAGCTAACGAATTTACTACATACAGAATTTTTATGGATGAAGTAAAAAGTTGTGCTGGACCAGATGCGGATTTTAATGTCACGCACTCTGTTGACCATAATAAATTACAAGTAGCTGCTTTATCAGCAAACCCTGCTGAATTTTCTGCAAAATTAGTTACTAATGGTTCAATTACACCTTTAATGAATGACGGTTTAATTCGTCCACTAGATGATTTAGTTGCAAAATATGGGTCAAACTTAAATGAAAATCAAAAGATTACAATTGATGGAAAGATTTATGCTGTAGCTTTTATGGCAAACGCACAACATCTTTGGTACAGAGAAAGTATTCTTAACGATTTAGGAATAGCAGTTCCTTCTACTTATGAAGAGGTAATTGCTGCTGCTGAAAAAATTAAAGCAGCTGGAGTTATGGACAATCCATATGCAGGAGCTTTCAAGTCTGGATGGAATCTTGGTCAAGAATTTGTAAACATGTACCTTGGTCATGGTGGTGAATTTTTTAAATCAGGCTCTGCTCAGCCTAACGTGAACAACGAAAAAGGTGTTGCAGCTTTGAATGTTATTAAAAAATTAACTGAGTTAAGTAATCCTGATTTTTTAACACAAGATACAAATGCTGTTAAAGAAGAATGGGAATCCGGTAACGTTGCATTAATGCATATTTGGAACTCAGGTGCCGCATCTTTACTTGATGACGAAGGTGATCAAGATATCAAAGCTGATACACGATTAGCACCTTCACCAACTGTGGGCGGTGGAAACAAGCCAGCAACTACTCTGTGGTGGGATGGAATTGCAATTGCTACAAATACATCTGATGAAAATGCAGAGGCCTCATTTAGAGCTTTGGTTGGAGCCGCTTCATCAACTGATTTAGCCAATAACAATCCAAATGCAACTGTTTGGTTGATTAAAGGTTACACACCTGGTGATACAGCAGGGCCTGTTGTTGATGCAGCAAGTAGAGGCACAACACCTTACCCAAGTTTTCCACATATGAGCTTAATGCACGGTGCTTTAAGTACAGAACTTGTGGAATTTCTTCAAGGTAATGAATCAGCCGAAAAAGCATTAGCTGATGTTGAAGCTGCTTACATAGCTAAGGCTACTGAGCAGGGTTTTTTATAAACCAAAGCTAATTAAATTTATTAAGTGTGGATCTTAGTACAGATCCACACTTTCTTAAAAAAAAATATAATGCCTCACAGAACTTTCTTTTGGTTTATTTTACCTACGGCTTTGGCAATGATTTTGTTTATAGGTTTACCAATTGTTTCTAGTTTCTTTCAATCTCTTCATATTGAAAATGAACAGGTTCTTATGGAGGTGGAAAATTGTGATCCATTTGGGTGCACTACAAATGTTAGAGTAGATGTAGAGGCTACAGAAAAAATAGAGGCTGAAAATCCTTTAGGTAGATTTAATGGCTTTGGTACTTATACTGATAGAAATCATCTAGCTTTTGATGAAATAATAGAGGCATGGGATAACAAGTCATCAATAGGTGAATTCAAAGATATTGTATTAAATCTTCCTTTTTATAAAGCATTATTATTTACACTAACATTTTGTTTTGCTGTTACTCCGCCAGTGATAGTTTTAGGTTTTATAGTAGCTTTAAGTGTCAATACTTTAGCAAAGAGCCTAAAAGGTCTTATTGTATTTGGTACAATTTTACCAATGATTGTAACACCTTTAATTGGTTCTTTGGTATTGTTTTGGATGATTGACTCTCAAGGAATAATTGGAGCCAGTATCCAAATTCTTTTTGATGACCCTAATCTGTCTTTAAAAGCCTCAAGTAATTTAACATGGATAACCCTCATTATTTATGGAATATGGCATAATACACCCTTTGCATTTGTTGTTTTTTATGCAGCCTTGCAGACTGTCCCACAAGATCCTTTAGAAGCAGCCTACATTGATGGCGCAACAAGATTTGAACGTGTTCGTTTTATTGTTATTCCCCATCTATACCCTGTTGCCACTTTCATAATGTTAATCTGTCTAATGGACAATTTTAGAGTATTCGAACCTATTATTGGTTTTTCTGCTGAGGGTGTAGCTCAATCATTATCATGGATGATTTATCAAGACTTAAGAAATGAAAATAAGATGCTTTTTGGTTCTGCTGGAGCCACATCAATGTTAACCATATTAGGTATAGCTTTTTTACTTACACCTGTGCTAATTAGAACTTGGAAAGAATTTAAAACTGAAAGATAAATGAACCAAACAATCAATAAATATTCAAAACAAATAATAATCGTAAATAGTATTTTTATATTATTTTGGCTTACTATATCAATTTTTCCTTTTATTTGGACACTCTGGGGTTCCTTCAAAGTAAAAGCAGATTTTTTCTCAAGAGCTGATTGGACATATGCTTTAAGTGGATTTAATACTTTAATTGAAACAGGCGCCACTACAACATTTAAAGCATATTTAGAGTCATGGACAGAAGGCGAATTTGGAAGAGCTACAATGAATACAATGATTGTAACTGTATCAGTTGTATCAATTTCATTATTTCTTGGAACTTTAGGTGCTTATGCTTTGTCTAGGTCAACATTCAAATATACTTTTTATATTCTAATTATTGCTTTGATATTTAGAGCTATGCCACACATAACTTTAGTATCAGGCTACTTATTTCCTTTTTTTCAATTAAATATATGGGGAATACTCCCAACTACAATTATTGTTTTGGTAGCTATAAACCAACCATTTACTCTTTGGTTGCTTTACTCTTTTTTTAAAACTGTACCAAAAGAATTAGATGAAAGTGCTTTGATTGATGGTTGCTCATATTTTCAGGCATTTAGGTATATTATTATGCCAGTAATGTGGCCTGGAGTGGTTACCGCAGGTTTATTTAGTATGATGTTGGCGTATAACGATTTTACAGTCACAGCATTATTACTTAACCAACAAAATTATACAATGGTTCCTAAAATTAATGCTTATCTTGGCACAGTAGAGTACGGTGGAAATTATATGTGGGCAGTATCAAGTGTTGTTTCCGCAACAGCTCCTTTATTTATGATTATATGGTTTTTTCAAAGACAACTAATAAGTGGTCTTACTGCTGGAGCTGTAAAAGGTTAAGTAAAGTTACATAAATTTTTTAAACGAAATATAAGAATATTTTTACTTTATCTGATACATGTAATTTTAGTAAAAAATCCTCTAAAATAATATCCATTATAAATGTCAGAAATTACAGCTAAACTAAAATTTACACAAGATACACTGATAAGATTAACAGGTAAGAAAGTTAGTCATAAGGAAATAAAAGATCATTACCTTAAATTATTATCTCATTTAAAACATAAGAAAACACTTATGATTGCAGGTTCCCAGGGTTCAGGCAAGTCTACTTTATCAGTTCTAATTAAAAAATTTTTTCTGAAATTTTACTCAAAGAATGTTGTTATATTAAGTATTGACGATTTTTATCTATCATCTTTTCAAAGAAAACGATTAGCAAGAAAATTCAACACAGATTTATTTGAAACTAGAGGTGTACCTGGTACTCACAATTTAAAATTACTCTATAAAGTAACAAATAATTTAATGAAAAAGAAATTTCCAGTCTATGTTCCTGTATTTGATAAAGTTACTGACAACAAAAAAAATTATAAAAGAAAAATTAGTAAAGTAGATTTGCTAATTTTAGAGGGTTGGTGTGTTGGCTCAAAACCAATCGACATGAAATATTTAAAAATGAACATTAATGATTTAGAAAAAAAGAATGACTCTAATTTAATTTGGAGAACTGCTTATAATAGTGCCTTAACAGATTACCAAAAACTTTTTAAAAAATTCAATTATTATTTATTTATAAAATTACCAGATTGGGAATTTGTAATTGATTGGAAATATAAACAAGAATTAGATCTCCGATCATTAAAGAGTAGTATTTATCTAAAAAAAAGGCTCCATCAATTTATCAAATATTATGAAAAATTATCTAAATGGATGTCATTAAAAACACCAAGTTATTGTAATGTTTTAATAACTTTAGATAAAAATCAATCAATTAAAAAAATTACATTCAAATGAAAAGATATCTTATTTTTACCGATCTTGATGGAACTTTACTTGATCATGAAAACTATTCCTTTGGAGCTAATAAGAAAACGATATCTACAATTATCAATAATAATAATGAAATTATTTTTAATACTAGTAAAACATTCAGCGAATGTAAAAAATTACTTAAAGAATTAAAATTATTAAATATGCCTTTCAGTACTGAAAATGGTGCTGTTATATATTTCCCTAAAATAAGATTTAATAAAATTAAAAACTCATCTTCATTTGGAAGATATTGGAGTGTTCGAATTGCTAAATTATCTTCAAAGAATTGGTATCAATTTTTAAAACTGAAACAAAAAAAATATAATTTTTTTATTGCCCAAGACCTCTCACCAAAGATTTTAAAAAAATACACGAATTTGAATAACACTAATATGATGCTAGATCGTGAGGCAAGTCAAATTATACTTTGGGAAGATAATTTAACAAAATTAAAACTATTTAAAAAAGATCTAAAATCTGAAAAAGATGGAGTTTTGATTAAAGGAAGTAGGTTCATGCAAATTTCTTCTATATGCAACAAAAGAATAGCTAAAAAGCTAATATCTCATGCTTATGATATTCAATTTCGTGATAAATACTCAATAAATACTATAGCTCTGGGTGACAGTAAAAATGATATTGATATGTTAAATTCTTGTAAATACTCCTGCCTGATAAAAAATTCCTCCAACACATATCCAAAATTGCGTATTAATAAAAAAAATGTTTTTAAATCATCAAAGATAGCACCTGACGGTTGGAGTGAAGTCCTGTATAAATTAAATAAAACTTTAGAGAATAAGATTTTTTAACTATGCCTGATTTTCATCAAAACGGTGTTATAGCTACCCTACATAATTTTAATTCGAAACCTATAGAGGAAATAGAAAAAGAACTTTTAGACTTTTCAAAAGTCTCACCCATGACTTTAATTCTTCCATCTTTGTATTCAGAGTTAGAAAAGCCAGCTTTAACATATATTGTGAATACTTTAAAAAAAGTTAAATACATAAAAAATATTGTTATAGGTTTAGATCAAGCCAATAAACAAGAATTTATAAAAGCTAAAAAATTTTTTTCAGTACTTCCTCAAAAAAAATACATCCTTTGGAATGATGGACCTAAATTAAAAAAAATAGATCAACATTTATCTAAAATGGACCTTGCCCCTGCTGAAAAGGGGAAAGGAAGAAATATTTGGTACTGTATGGGATTTGTAATTTCTCTGAAAGAGTCGGGATCTGTTGCAATGCATGATTGTGATATAGTCACCTATGATAAAAATTTAGTAGCGAAACTATTTTACCCTGTTGCTAATCCAAAATTTTCATTTGATTTTTGTAAGGGTTTTTATCCTAGGGTTGCTCAAAAATCCATGAATGGAAGAGTGACAAGGTTACTAGTTACACCTTTAGTTAAATCTTTACAGAAAATGGTTGGATTTAATGAATATTTAAATTTCTTAGATATTTTTAAATATCCTCTGGCTGGTGAATTTTCATTTAAATATAATTTATTGAATGACATAAGAATTCCACATGATTGGGGCCTTGAAATTGGAATACTCTCTGAAATGTATAGGAACTTTGCTAATAATAAAATTTGCCAAGTAGATATAGCAGATACCTATGAACATAAACACCAAGAGGTCTCTAAAAATAATCGGCAAAAGGGTTTATCTAAAATGACAATAGATATTTCTAAAGCTTTATTTAGAAAATTGGCTACACAAGGTCATGTATTTTCTAATGAGAAGTTTAGAACACTAAAAGCAACATATTATAGATTAGCCCTTGATATGGTTCAGATTTATAAAACAGATGCAGAGATGAATGGATTAAACTTCGATGTCCACAAAGAAGAAGAAATGGTTGAACTCTTTGCACAAAATATTATCGAAGCAGGAAAAATATTCCTAGACTCACCGAGTGAAAATCCAAATATACCAACTTGGAGAAGAGTTGATAGTGCTGACCCAACTATTTTAAAATCTTTTAATGATGCCGTTATGGAAGATAACTCCTAAAGTGCAAGAAGAATTAAAAAATAATCTAAACATACATTTTCAAATAATTTACAAGGATATATTAGATCAAAACGAAATTTTGAAACTAATTAATAGAGTTCTTGATTTATTCCAAAATAAAGACCTAGGTATTTCTGAACCTAATTGGTCTCAAAAAGATATTTTCTTAATTACGTATGGTGACTCAATATATGAAGAAAAAAATAATAAATTAAAAACTCTAAGCATGTTTTTAGATAAGTATTGTAAAAAACAATTCAACAATTTACACATTCTACCTTTTTTTCCTTACAGTTCAGATGATGGATTTTCTATAACTGATTATGAAGAAGTAAGGTCTGATTTAGGTGATTGGAGAGATATCAAATCACTATCAAAAAATTTTAGGATAATGAGTGATATTGTTATTAATCATGCATCTATTGAAAGTAAATATTTTAAATCTTTTATTGAAAATAAAACTGAAACACAAAATTTTTTTATAAAACTTAAAAACAAACAAGGTTATGACCAAGTCGTTCGCCCTAGAAGCTCAGATCTTTTTAGAGAATTTGAAATTAATAAAGAAATTTATTATTTATGGTGTACTTTCAGCCATGATCAAGTTGACTTTAATTTTAAAAATCCTGAGGTTTTATTTTTCTTCATTAAGTTAATTCATTTATATCTTAAAAATGGTGTTAGAGTATTTAGGTTAGATGCCATTGCTTTCCTTTGGAAAGAACATGACACCAACTGTCTAAACTTACCGCAGACTCATGAAGTTGTGAAATTAATGAGAACACTTTTGAATGCATTTAGTAAAAATACTTTACTTATAACTGAAACAAATTTACCTAATTTAGAAAATCTTAGTTATTTCGGTGAAAACGATGAAGCAAATGCTGTATATAACTTTGCACTACCACCCTTGCTACTATGGACTCTTGTGATGGGAGATAGCACAGCTCTTCGTAAATGGTCTATGGGCATGCCCCCTGCAAAAGATCATACATCTTATTTCAATTTCATAGCGTCTCATGATGGTATTGGCCTGAGACCAACAGAGGGAATTTTAACAGAAAAAGAGAGAAATAACTTAGTAGATATCATGACTGATTTTGGAGCAAAAACTACCAAAAGAAAAAAAACAGATAACACCGAGACTGTTTATGAAATAAATATCTCACTCATCGATGCTATGAAAGGAACATTTCAAGGAAGTGATCATTTGCAAATTGAAAGATTTATTTGTTGCCATGCAATAATGCTAGGACTTGAGGGCATACCAGCATTTTACATACATAGTATTTTGGGCTCTACAAATGACTATGAAAAGCTAGAGCAAACAAAAAATCATAGATCTATAAATAGAAGATCTTGGAAGTATGATGAAATTGATGGGTTACTTGCAAATACTGATACTTTTAATTCAAAAATATATAATCAATTATCAAAATTAATTGAAATTAGAAAAAACCAATCTGCATTTCATCCAAATGCTACACAATTTACATTTAATTTAGGTAAGAACTTTTTTGGTTTTTGGAGACAGAGTCATGATAAAAGACAGTCGATATTTTGTGTAAGTAATGTAACTAATGTGTTCCAATATTTAGATTTATCAGAATTAAATCTAATAGCGTCAAATGAATGGTGGGATTTAATCTCTAATGAGATAATTATTGATATTAAATCAACAATAACTTTAAAGGCCTATCAAACTATGTG
>CABYRL010000003.1 GCA_902521465.1 uncultured Alphaproteobacteria bacterium
TAGAAAAGTCAATAAATCCTATCAAACGCAAATAGCTGTTGTTGAAACTATTTTAAAAAATAATCAATCTATTCTATATAGAAGTAATCCTTGCGACCTGCAACTTAATAAAGATGATATTAATAAAATTAACTTCAATAATTACTCTGCTGTATTCATCTCTGGAACTGCGCTTTCAGGAGAGCCGTCAAGGAATGCTGTTTTGGTTGCCTCAAAACTAACTTCAGATCTCAAGATACCATTAATAATCGATCTTGATTATCGGCCTTACAACTGGGAGTCTGATACAATCAAATCAGATGTATATAAGGAAATCATGAATGAAATGGATATTATTATTGGAAACGATTTAGAATTTAATGTGGCTGATAATTCAACAAATGGACTTGAGTTAGCAAAAGTGTATATTAAAAAAAAACCATCAGTGATTGTCTATAAAATGGGCGAAGAGGGATCCAAAGTATTTACTAAAGAAAATGAGATTCAATACGGTACATTTAATGTCGAAGCTATTAAACCTACGGGTGCAGGAGACGCATTCAATGGAGGTTTTATAAGCTCCCTATACAATGGCCTTAGTTTAGAGGATGCAGTAATTCGGGGTTCCGCAAATGCTGCAATAGTTGTAACAAGAGTAGGATGTTCCTCAGCTATGCCAAATAATCAGGAATTAGAAAAATTTATTAACCAAAATCAAAAGGAGTTATAGATGCATATCCCTTATTCAGACAATAAAAATCAAGCTTTATTTGGAGAAACAAATAAAACAGTACCTTTAGTTTATTTTAATATTATCAATTTAAAAAAAGGTGAGTCCTATGAATACCAACTAGCAAAACATGAAAGTAGCGTAGTTCCAGCAACAGGTATCGTCGAGATTACTGTGGAGGATAATAAGTTAGGTCAGATTGGAAAAAGAACAACTGACGTGTGGGATGGTGAACCTGAGGGAAGTTATATTCCTACAAATTCAAAATGTAAAATTACTTGTTTATCCGACTCGTCTGAGTGCTTCATAGCTGGTGGAATTTATGAAAAAAAATTAGAACCATTTCTTGTTTTAAAAGAAGAACTAGATGTTGTTCAATATGGCTCAGACGATACTAAAACTCATAGAAAAATTAAACATATCTTGGGTGCGAAACATCATGATCAAGTTGGTCGATTATTAGTAAATGAATTATATACTGTTGGCGCTGGAGGGTGGTCAGGCTTTCCTCCTCATAAACACGACACAGATGATCTTCCTCAAGAAACACGTCATGATGAAGTTTATAATTATCGATTTAAACCAGGACATGGTTTTGGTGTTCAAATTATGCAATCAGAAGATGAAAAAGAGGGTCACGGTTATCAACTTTTTAATGGCTCTACTATTGCAATTAATAAAGGATATCATCCATGTGTGGTTGCCCCAGGATATGAGATGTATTATTTTACAATCCTAGTAGGTCTTTCTCAAAGATCACTTATTCAATCTTTCCAAAAAACTCATGCTTACCAATTAGAAACAATCCCAGGTATTAAGGATATGATAGCAAAATATAAATGACTATAGCTAGCCTCTCAGAAGTTTTACAAGAAGCAAAAAAAAATTATTATGCCGTTGCAGGATTAGTAGTACTAGGTTGGGAAGATGCAAGATGTTATGCAGAAACAGCCGAAGAGCTCAAAGTGCCTGTAATTCTTCAAGCAGGACCAGGTTGTAGAGCAAATACACCTCTGCCAGTTTTAGGTAAAATGTTTAGATACTTGGCTGAGCAATCATCTAGTCCAATAGTTTGTCATTTAGATCATGGCTATACGAAAGAAGAGTGTTTACAGGCAATTGACAACGGATTCACATCTGTAATGTTTGATGGATCCAAGCTTTCACTTAATGAAAACGTTGATAAAACAAGTGAAATCGTTGAATTAGCCCATAAACAAAACATTTCCGTTGAGGGAGAAATTGGATTTGTTGGTTACAATGATGGTGCTAAGTCACAAAGCACAGATCCAGAAGAAGCGAAGACATTTGCTGAATTAACCAAATGTGATGCAATGGCCATCAGTGCAGGAAACGTACACTTACAGACAAACAAATCCTCTTCTATTAATATGCAAGTCATAAAGAAGATAGAAACCTTAACCGAAGTACCATTGGTGCTTCACGGAAGTAGCGGTATCGACGATACACTTAAAAGAACGATAGCAAATACAACGAATGTTTGTAAGTTTAATATCGGCACTGAACTCAGAAAAACTTTCGGCGATACTTTAAGAGAGGAAATTGCAAAAGATCCAAATGCTTATGACCGTATTAAATTAATCAATTCAACTATTCCAAGATTAAAAGAAGTAACAAAAAAAGTTTTAGAGAATATTTCAAAAATTTAATCATTAATGATTAAATCACACACAATTGAAAATAAGTTTTTAAGAGTTAAGACTCTCAATATTGGTGCAACATTATTTGAAGTTTTTTATAAAAAGAAAAAAATCAATTTAATTCTTAATTTAGGAAATATCTCATCATATAAAAATAATAAAAATTACTTAGGCGCAACATGTGGCAGGTATGCAAATAGAATAAAAAAAGCTCAATTTCATATCAAAGGCGTAAAATACAAATTAACTAGAAATGAGGGAAAAAATATACTACATGGTGGTAAAAAAGGGTTTGACTCAAAAATTTGGCAAGTTAAGAGCTTCTCCAAATCTCACATTAGCTATTATTGTATATCACCAGATAAAGATCAGGGTTTCCCAGGAGAATTATATTCCAGTTGTGATTACTCAATTGCAAATTCGACTCTCAAAATCAATATAAGTGCACAAACATCAAAAACTACTCACGTTAATTTGGTAAATCACGCCTATTGGAATTTAGATAAAATTAAAAAAGATATTTTTGATCACTACGTCCAAATCAATTCAAATCAGTACTTAGAAAATGACTCTGAAAATATACCAACTGGTAGGGTAGTGAATGTAAAAGGAACACGTTTTGATTTTAAAAAATCAACTAGGATACGCGATAAATTTACTAATAAATTCAAGGGATTTGATGAAAATTTCATCATAAAAAAAAATTCTAAGTTTGCAGCTAAAATACAATCACCAAAAAGCAATATATCGCTAAAAATTTTTTCAAATCAACCTGGTGTTCAATTTTATACTGGTCAGCATTTAAAATATTCTAGTAATCGAATTAAAATTAAAAAATATCAAGGTATGTGTTTTGAAACTCAGGGTTTTCCAAACACACCCAATAATCGAAAATTTCCTTCAACGCAATTAAACCCATCACAAATTTATAAACATCAAATGAAGTTTGAAATTGGAGAAATTAAATAATTATTCGGCTTTTTCTCTTAATTTTATATTCAATGTATCAAAAAATATTTGAGGAACGCTAAAAGCAAAATTATTTAAAAAAGCAACCGAACTAACTTGTATTTGATTTCCATCTAGCAATGGATCTATAAACTTTGATATTTGAACTTTATCATCGACATAATTCCAATCAAAAGTAGCGTGAACACCTTTACCCTCAATATCGTAAAGATTTACAAAAATTATAGTTCCATTATTGAGTGTAAACCTAGCTTTTAAATCTGGAGAGTTAGGTAATTCTGTCTTAAGTATAAAGCCATTATGTTGAAGATCAGTTAATATATTTTGAGCATCAATAATTTTATCATTATCAATTTCATTAAATTGAGAGGTCAAATTTGTATGTTTTAGCTCTCCTTCTTTGACACTTAAGTTAATCATATTTTGATTATAAATTTGAATTGATTGAATTTGAGATTTACCAATATTTATTAAATCGGTGGGCACCCAGTAGAAATCAGATACATCGGCGCTTAAGTTTGTTGAAACCAAATAAGATTGATTAGACTCAGGAGCCTTTATGTAAGATCCTGGGATATTATAATTATAAATACCAATATCTAGTGAATACAATACTACATCGTCTTCAGATTTTAATATTAATTGCATTTTATTTTCATCATCTAGACCCAATTTGTATAAAAGATCTTCACGATTAGTTTTAGCATCTAAAATATTTGCTTCACGAAGTTGAATAAAAAACCTACTTAAAAGCTCAGTATTTGCGGGAAAATTATTTGAGCTTGAAATAAGCCATTGATTATCAATGATTTCAATAACAGATTTTCCATTTTGATTAGAAAATTCAATGTATGCTATTTCTGGTAAAACATCATCAAAACTAGGAAATAATACTTCAGATGATGACTTGTTAGAGATATTTTTGCCATCAAAATACATACCAAGGGCAATAATTAAAAATCCAAAAGATAGTAAAACCAATATTTTTAAATTTTTAATATACATTTATCTGCTTTTTCTTTTTCTGATACCGAGCTGTCTTGGAATAAAAAACATTAGTAGAATTAAAAGAACAGGGATTAAAAAAGTATTTAATATGTTTATTTGATTTGCTAATCGATCTATGTCTTTACTTAAATTTCTTCTAACTTCTCTTAGTTGTTTACGAGTATTTTCTACTTGTAATTGAAAATTTGCCAATTCCATTAATTGTTTGTCAGACAAATTGACACTTTCTACATCTCTACCGCCTGATAAATTTTGAATTTGATTTAATGTATTATCAAGTTGAGCTTGTAATTGCTGTTCTTGTCCTAGATACATCTGTTCTGCTTCTGCTTGAAGTTTTTGAACTACAACAAACGGTCTAAATGGAGCTTCTTTGTTTCTCAGATCAATAAATTCATCATAACCTGTCATTGAGTCAAACACATTTGTAACTAAACTTCCATTATCAGATGTCGCCTCTATTACATTGGTATCTAAAAACTTTTGAATTCTTGCCCAAAAAGCATTTCTTATAAAATCAGCGTCACTGAAAACTACCACATTTATATTTTTTGAGGATATTTCTAAATGATTATCATTTTTAAATTCAAAATCATTAAAATTACTTTTTGCGATACCACTTAATTTTACACCAAAGTCATAGCTAATACCTGTTGGCTGAAAATTATTAATGAGCTTAATTGGATCATGTACCTCTTTCATAGGTAAATCCATTGTTACCTCACTGGAGGACATAATAGGAATGTAAGAAATTTCACTTTCATCATTTAATGGGGAAAGACCACCCGGAGACACAAGTCTAATTAAAGATAAACCGTCTCCAATTTCTTCAGCTTGATTGATGAACTGTCCTCTGACTTCAGGCCAATTCAATTTCAACATAGTTTGCAAAGATGTATTTTCAGTTATGTTTTGTTGTGTTTGCAGTCTTGTTGCTTGAGCACCATCTAAAATAACATTGCTATTATAGTTAATATTGAGGGTTTTTAAGACATTTTCTAAATTTGATGATTTATTTGAATGGTCATTTTTCTCAAAAAATGGATCAACAAAAATAACTGATTTTCCCCCATTCAAGATAAATTGTTCAACTGCATATTCAGTTTTGTCACTAATATCAGAAGGGTGATAAACTATTAATAAGTCTATACCTTCAAAACTCTCTATGTCTGTATCTAAAAACTCAAAATCATAAAAATAACTAAGCTCCTCAAGTATTGTGTATTCTCCTTGTCCAAGTTGATTATTTGGCATCATTGGCGGTGTAGTGTCCACCCATGATAAAAAACCAATCATTGGTTTTTTTGATCTATTAAGTTTGTATACAATGTCAGTTAATTGTTTTTCTAATGTGCCAGCTTTTGAGGGATCAAAAAAGGGAACAGTTTCTATGTCATCTGTTGTATTTGAAGCAATTAATCCAAAATATACTTTGGACCCTTCTTGATCTATAGGAAAACCCTGCACACCATATCTATTTACATAATCTTCATCATCTGAATAAGGCTCTGGTTCAATAAAGTTTAATTCAATTTTACCTGAGGCTAGATCTGAATATCTGTTTAATAGACCTTGAACTTGATTAGCGTAATTTTGAATAATTGGAATATTTTTAGATAAGTCTCTGCTATACACAAAAGTAATTTTTATTGGCTCTTCTATTTCGTCTATAACTCTCTTAGTACCACTTGAAAGAGTAAAAGTTTTGGTAGAGGTAAAATCAACTCCCAAATTAAAGTTGATTTTTTGGATTATAAAATTAAAGGACAAAAATAAAATAACAGTGCTTAGTATAGATACTATAAGATAGTTTTTTTGTAAAAATTTATTCATTAGTCTCGATTTAAAAATTTTATAATTGTTAAATAATTCCAAAGAGCAATAAAGGATAAAAAGAAAAACAATCCTTTAATTGAGAAGAAACCCGTTTGGATACTTGAGAAGTGAGTCAAAAAGCTAAAACTAGAAATGAGTTCTACTATTTCAATAGGTAAAATCCCAGTTATAAAATTAATCATAAGAGGAAACCCACTTATGGTAAAAAGAAATGAGACTAAAATAGATAAAATAAAGGCAATTATTTGATTGTTAGTTAACGAAGAAAAGAAAATTCCAAGAGAGACATAAGCACCTGCCATGATAATAACACCAAGATATTGGCCAATAATTACAAGGTTATCAGGGTTTCCAAGATAATTTACTGTAATCCAAATAGGAAATGTCAAAACAACAGAGAATACAACAAAAGCCCAAGTTGCAAAAAATTTACTCAACACTATCTTCCACAAAGGAATTGGCAAAGTCATTAATAATTCAATAGTACCAAGTCTCTTTTCCTCGGACCAACTTTTCATAGTAACTGCAGAGACAAAGAAAATAAAAACCCATGGAATAAAACTAAAAAAAACCGTTAAGTCTGCAACTCCTGAGGAAAAAAACGAGCCAAAATAAAATGTCAAGGACATAGAGGTCAAAATAAATATTGCAGTAAAAATATAGGCAACAGGAGTAATGAAATATAATTTAAGTTCTCTTTTAATTAGCGCCAACATTAGCTTACTAACTTTCTAAATTTTTCATCTAGGGATTTACCAATTTTTTTCTTAAGCTGTGCTGGAGTTCCCTCAAAGACTTTTTGTCCATCATTAATAATAAGACACTTATTACAAACCTCTGGGACTTCATCAAGAATGTGTGTAGAAATTATAATTGCTTTTGTTTTAGATAATTTTTTAATTAATTTTCTTACTTCAAATTTTTGAAGGGGATCTAATCCATCAGTCGGCTCATCTAAGATCAGTAATTTGGGATTATGTATAAGAGCCTGTGCAATTCCAACACGTCTTTTAAAACCTTTTGATAATGTTTCAATGGGAACATCTTTTACTTCTTCTAGTTGTAGATCATTAATTACTTTTTTGATTGCTGCTTTTGAATTTTTTAAATTTCTTACCTGGCAAACGTAGTCTAGATAAAGATATGGTGAAAAGTCCAAATAAAGGGGAACACCTTCAGGTAAGTAGCCAATCATTGACTTTGTGTGAATGGGATCTATTTCAATGTCCTTATTGTTTATGATAACGTTTCCGCTGTCAGATTTCAGATAACCTGTTATTACCCTCATAGAAGTTGTTTTGCCAGCACCATTAGGTCCAAGGAACCCCATCACATCACCAACTTTGACCTCAAAAGAGAGTTTATTAATGGCAGTAAAATCGCCAAAATTTTTAGAAATATCTATTACACTTAACATTTTTTCATATTATTTAGTTTAAAATCTTAATAATTCAAGATGATAAATTTACCATCTCTTATCAGATGAAGTTTTTACCATGCAGACCTATAAATATCAAAAGCATCTTTTTCAGATATTTCTCTTGGATTATTGATTAGTAATCGGGTTTGTTTCATAGCATCTCTAGCCATTGTTTCGCATGCAGTTTCAGGGATGTCGAGATCTCTTAATCTTTGTTCTAAACCTAATTCGTTTGATAGATCTGACAACTTTTCAATGAATTTTGAAGAAATATCTTGAGTGCTGGTGCTTGTATCAATATCTGGAAAAACAATTGGGGCTATTTCACTGTAAAGTTTTGATGCATTTTGATCAGATATATTAAATCTTAAGACATATGGCAGGACAAGTGCGTTGGAAAGACCGTGAGGGACATGATAAGTTCCTCCAATCGGATATGCCAAAGCATGAACTCCGGCAACTGGAGAGTTTCCAAAGGAGACACCTGCTAACATAGAGCCAACAAGCATATTTGATCTTGCTTCAATATCCTTTCCGTTAATGACAGCTTGTCTTATAGAACTACCTAAAAGCTTCAATGCTTCCTTTGCAAGTGTTTGGGAGATCAAATTATTGTTCACACTTTTTGAAGCATAAGACTCTATCGCGTGGACCATTGCATCAATACCGGTAGCAGCAGTAATGTGAGGGGGAAGACCGAGTGTTAATGATGGATCAAGAATTGCAAGGTCTGGAAGTATAATAGGAGAGGAAACTCCTTTTTTTTCTAAATCTTCTTGTGTGATAATAGAAATTGGAGTTACTTCAGAACCAGTACCAGAAGTTGTTGGGTAAAGTGCAAGAGGGAGCCTAGGCCCTTTAGCATTAGCCACTCCCCAAGCTTCATGAATATTTTCGTTTGAGCCAATCAAAAGTGCAGTTAATTTCGATACGTCCATTGATGATCCACCACCAAATCCAATTACACCTGTTGCATCAAAATCTCTTCCCTGTTGTACACAACTCATAAGTGTTTTTATAGATGGGTCAGCTTCAACATTATCAAAAATTAAAATTTCAGAGTATTTTTGAAGCTCAGTAATTGTTTTTTCGTGTAACCCAATTTTTACTAAACCCGGATCAGTTACAAATAGTATTTTGTTACCAAGTTTTTTAGAAACTTCCTCTGCTGTGCCTACTGAATAGTCACTTCCAAATCTTATTCCAGGAGTAGTGTTGAATTGAAACGCTTTCACGATAGCAATATAGACGATATGAGGTTTATTTCCTATATAATTTTACCAAACCTATTCTGAGCACCTATCAACCCACAACTTTTTTTTAATAAGGCTTTCTTAAGAGTTTTTTATTTTTATACTTGAATTGTGTCTAAGGTTATTACCATCGCTCAACAAAAAGGAGGGTCTGGAAAAACTACTATAGCTGCCAATTTAGCTGCTGTTTATTCTTTAAAAAATAATTTATCCACGACCTTACTCGACACAGACCCTCAAGGCAGTTTAGGTAAGTGGTTTCTTACCAGAAATGAAAAACTTAAGAATAAAAATATGATTCAGTTTAAAACAGCAAGCCTCTGGGGCGCGCAGTATGAGGCTAAAACGCTTAAAGAAAAATCTGATTTAGTAATAATTGATACTCCTCCCAAAATTGACGCTGATGGAAGACCAGCAATTGAAATAGCTGACCTTGTCATTATACCGATATCTCCCTCTCAAGTGGATTTTTGGGCCACGGAGTCCATAATTGAATTAGCAAAAAGAGAAAAAAGAGAGATATTAATACTCATTAATAGAGCAAATGCAAAATCTAAACTTATTCAAGAAGCACATAAATTTGTTAATAAAATGAATGTTAAAAAAGCAAAGACGATTTTGGGTAATAGACAAATATTTGTATCAACTATGGGATTAGGGTTAACAGTAGTAGAAAAACAAAGAACTGGAAAAGGGTGTTTAGAAATGTTGGCTCTAGCAAAAGAGATACAGTCATTCTTAAAATTTTAAATTTTAATAAATTATATGAATGAAGAAATAGATAATGAACAACTCCATGACATATGCTCAAGATTATTGAAAGGTTTTATTAATTGGATTGAAATAAATGATAGTAAAGAAAAAGCATCAATTCTCGATAATGCATTCCAATTTAAAACATCTATCTTAGAACAAGATAAATCAACACTTCAAAAAAAATACTTTATATCACCACAGAATTTATCAAAAAAAGAAGCTGATGCTCTCTTACTACAGTGGAAAGATACTTTTTCCACATTAGTTAATTCAAATGTCGATAGACTATCAAAGGACTCTTTTAAGATATGGTTTTTAAGCTTAGCATCATATTCGATCCCAGAATTAGAAAAGGATGCAAACGAACTATGGTCAAAACTTTTAGAGGGTGTTGAATATTGTCATAAATTTTCTATCAAAGATGTTCCATATCCGCTCAACACTATTTCAAAGAACTAAATCAATGTTAAAATTCCTTATGTTTAAGACATTATTCACAGTAAGCATGTTTTTTTGTTTTAATGCACAATCAATTGAGCTTTTTGGTTATAAATTGTACGAGGACATTCTTAGGTATGAAAATGATGGGAGTATAAAATTAAAGAAAGGTAATATTGAGAGCATTTCTATTAAAGAGGACAACGTCTTGATAGCAAACAAATATCTTACTGAATACACATTAAAATCAACAAAAACAGGAAATATTTACGAAATTCACGGCTCAAATAATCAATTGCAACTCAGTCCTGTTGAGTGCCTTGACATTCAAGATAGCTTCATTAGTTCATTTCAAAAGAAAAACACCGAATTATTTCAAACTGAAGTTAAACAATTTCCAAATAAACTTAAAAGTAAAACAACTTGGGAAATTTATCTTAGCAATAAATCTAATAGTAGTGAGTTAATTTTCTCAGTTACTTGTGATTATAGCTTTAATAATAGGAGAATGGATATAATTTTAACTGATAGTGCTTATTTGAGTAATGAAAATTCGAACTATGAAAATTTTCTTGATGAAAATAAAGAAAATATTTCAAAAGAAGAAATTGATACTAGTGGAATTTAGTAACTAGAGATAACATATTAATAATTATATAAGACTTTATTTCTGATTTCAGTTGATCATAGGTTTCAGGTAATTTATCACTAAGCTGGAAAGCAAAGTCTATAATTTCATAAGCTTCATCTTTACTCATATAAATCTCATTACATAGGTCATGGGCAAGTTTTTCTCTTATTAATATTAAAGAGGCTAATGATCTCTTTTGTTTTTTTTTCAAACTATTTTTTTGTTGGTTTCTTAAGTTTCATTCCGGTTCCTCCAAGTTGCATGCCACCAGAACCTTTACACAAACTTTTCTTTTCTTTGTCACACTTTTCTATCTTCTTCTCTTTTTTCTCTTCTTTTTTGACAACCTCTTTTTCTTCTTTCTTTTCTTCTGATTTCACTTCCTGATTTACAATTTTTGTATCTGAGGAAGGCTCAACATTTTGAACTGTGTTGACAGATCCAACCTGAATATTAGAGAGCATTTCTAATATTTGATCTTGTTTTGATAGTTTATCTTTCTGTTTTGCCTTCCAAGATTTTGGTAGTTTTAAATCGATACAACTCTCAGAACCACAAAAAAGGACATCCCCAGTTTCATTATCAAATAAAAAACCACCGCAATTTTCAACACCTTTTTGAGTACAATTTGGGATGTGCATCTCATACTCTGCATTCAAATTCATCGATAATAATGGCAAACTTAGAAGAAGTACAAAAATATATCTCATCAACTTATAATGTATCATTTGTAGAAAAAATTTTCTAAATCTTTTATTCATACTTAAAACTCTCTCCAGGTAATGTTGATTTCATAAAATCATTCTTGGTAATATTTTCTAACCATTTTTTTAATTTAATATTATTGTCTCCCCAGGCATCAGTAAATCTAAAAGATGTATAGTCTAATGCACAGGCAACAGATATTTGATCAATCGTTAACTTGTCAGTCACGAACTCATCATATTTTCTTTCAATCCAATCAATGGATCTTAAAATTTTTTTCTCATAACGTTCTATTGATTTATGTCTTTGCTCTAATTCTGGTATAGCTGACATTTCTATATAACGATTAACTGCATTTTCCATAATTCCATTTGAAACACTTATCATTGTCATACTTTCCCAATAACGATCTTTTGGATATATAGAGTCTTTTTTTGAAATACTATCAAAGTACAAACAAATATTATCACTGTCTGTGATCGTTTTATTACCAACTATTAAAGTAGGAACTTGTCTTAATGGATTAAATTCATCTAGAAATCTTGATTTATAAATATTTATCTTTTCTTCTTTATGAGCAACGTCTAATACAAGAGCAGATACTTTACATTTTCTTCCAAAAGGAGAAGTAGGCCCATTATATAAAAGTGGAGTATCTGTCATTTAATCTATGATTATAGCAACAGCGCCAGGGCTTACACCCTCTTGATCGTTCCTAATGTTAACTTGAGTTATCGTTCCACTAACTGGAGCGTTATGATTGACCTCTGATTTCATAACTTCCATAATAAATAATATATCCCCCTCACTTACTTCATCACCAACTTCTACTAAAACTTTCCATATGTTACCTGGAACTGACGTTAAAACTTCTGTAGACATATTATATGACACTTCCCATTGAGCAGATGGAGGTTTGTTCAGATCTCATTTCCTGTGCCTCTTGCACACTTATTTCTTTAAACTTAAATTTTTCATTTGGTTTAGCTTGTCCTAATTTCCAAAAAGAGGCTGATGGAACAGTAAAAGGTACAATAAACCCACCCATACTAGGCCCATCATTTACAAGTATTATTGGCGTTTGACCCGCCAAATTAATACCACCAATTGGGTAGCCCTGATCTATTATATTTGAGGGTTCATAGCCATGTTCAGGAGATTTATTTGTAGCTTTTTCGGTAAAACTTAAAGTGGGTCCATCCAACCTAAATCCAGTACGATCACTTCTTGCTTGAAGTTTCCACTCTGCTTTAAGAAAAGTGTCATATCCATCGTCGTCAAGCCAATCATCATTTGGTCCCCGAACAACCTCAATTTCCCAAATACCACTATTGCTAATCTCTGGAATTGATTCAGTTCTAATTTTTCTACCGATCTTCCCATTAGCTTGACCTAAAGGGACTCTCTGACCGTCTTTCAAAGCATGACCATCAATGCCACCAACGCCTGCTTTGTGAAAAGTTGATTGAGAGTTTAGCCATTTTTCTGACTCAATGCCTCCAGCAAAAGACACATAAGATCTTGCACCAGATACTGTAAAACCCATTTCAAGAGTTTGTCCAGATTTTATTAAAACACTCTCCCACATAGGAATAGAATTACCATTTATTTTGGGCTGCATATCAGCACCACAGACCGCAATGACATGATCTTTTTCAAATTTTAAAGTTGGACCAGTGTACTGACACTCAAGCGCTGCAAAACTCTCCTCATTACCTACAAGTAAATTGGCAAGTCGAAAAGACCAACTATCCATTGGCCCTGATGGAGGAAACCCTTGGTTAAGATAACCAACTCTCCCGGGATAATCTTGCACTGATGTTTCTAGTCCTTGTTTAATAACTTCAAACATTTAAAACTTCTTATTATAATCTAGTTTAGACAACCAGTTTTTATATTTTTTGATAGAAAATTTATGCTCCTCAATTAAATCATATCGATATGACTTATCCTCAACTTTTTTTTCAATCATTTCAAACTCATCATAATCACAAGGTACAAATTTAATTCTATCTCCTGGCCTAAATAGACAAATGCTATCTTTGAAAACATCAAAATTCTTGTCAGGATCCCAAATGGGTACAGGGGTTCTACCAAAAATTTGATAACCTCCAGGTAGCCTATCAGGATAAATAGCTGTGGACGATCCCCCCATACCCACAGTTCCTTTTGGTGTCCATGTTCTAGGTGGGTTATACTTTGGAGCGGTTAATTTGCACCTAGGGTCAAGCGGCATTGTAAATGGTAAACCAGGCCAAAAACCAAGCGAAGCCACCCAATACTCAGTTCCAGAGTGAACTCTTACAAAATGATTAACGTCATCTAATTGGTTTAATTCTGTAATGAACTCAGGATCTGGCTTTTTCATTGTGATTTTAGCTATATAGTCTTCAATTGCCTCTTTTGTCCATTTGTCAAGATAGACAGTCGGGAAATGAAAAAGTCTGCTATTTACAACAGTATCATCATTATCTCTCATATCTTTAAGCAATGATTTCAATTCATTAATTAAATCTTGATAGCCGATATCATCTGGATTGTAGTGAACTATCATTGAGGCAAAACATGGGAGTGTTTCGTAAACTCCCTTTATATTTGCTGTCTTAATTAAGTTTGATAGCCCCTGAGCTTTAAAGTTCAATTCTAAATTCATCACATTACCAAATTCTATTAATAAATACTTATCACCACCTGGTAAAAACTTTGGCTCAGTGTAAATTCCCTGAAATATCTCTGAGGTTTTATCTTTTGTATTCTTTGAAACTAAATTGGGATAAGTGCCATCCTCGTTTATATGTTTTTTTACAGAGAGTTTACTTACATTTAATTTAGGTTGAGAAATATTATGAGGATACATATTTTTGAAACTAGCATAATCGTCAACATCAAGTTGAGAGAATAAAATATCATCAACTTTTTTTGATTTATCTTGAGATAAATGACTCTCTAAATTTTCAAATTTTGAAATCTCGTGATTTAAATAATTAAATTTTATATTATTGTTTTCTTGTTGCGATGATCCTATCTTGTTTTTTTTTAATAACTCATCTTTAGGATTGGTTAAATCTATTTTTTGAAATAAATCTAAATCTGTATTTTTATATTCTTGAACCATTGAATTTAAAAATATTTAACTTTAATTTTTTCTTTGCTCTTCGGTTTATCTGTAAAATCTACTACTTTGACATTTGTAGGCACAGTCGGTTTAATAATTTTATTTTGAATTTCTGCATTAGTATTAGCTTTTTGATTTGAATTTTGCGTACTTGATAAATTATTATCATTAGATTTCTTTTGAGTATGACCAAACATTCCTTCAAGAATAGTATTTGGATTAATATCCTCTTTCTCAAAGGTCTCAAATATGCTCCCATCTCTAAAAACTAAAACTCGATGACATAATCCTATAAATTCCTCGAGTTCACTTGATAGAAATATCGCTGTACCACCTTCATTTACAAAAATTCTTAAGTGTTTATATAAGTCTCGTTTTGCGCCAACATCAATACCTCTCGCTGGATCATTAAGTATTAGTATTTTTGGAGTTGTTGTGAAAGCTCTGGCAATCATGACTTTTTGCTGATTTCCCCCACTCAATGAGGTAATTAGATTATTCTTTGGACCTGTCTTAATACTTAATCTTTCTACTTCCCAATCAAAAATACCGTTTAATTCCATCCATTTAATAAAACCAATAAATCCACCTGATGTTTTAGCTTGTTTCCCTTTATATAAAGGTATGACCATATTTTCATATATGCTCATGTTAGGAAAAATACCCTCTTTTTTTCTATCTCCAGATACATATCCAACTCCACTTTTCTTGGCATCTAACAAGCTATTCACAGTAGTGTAATCTTTCTTGGTTCTCTCTCTTTCCTCATCAGACTGTTTAACAATTACTTCTCCGCTAAGTGGTTGATCGATACCTGCAAGAGCCTTAACAAAATTATCTTGTCCTTGCCCATCAAGTCCTGTGACTCCAAGTATCTCACCTTTTGGAAGATCAAAGTTAATAACATCTCCATTTTCCCAAACTTTTAAATCTTTAGCAGACAAAACTATTTCATCTGAGATTGAGTCTGGAGGTGTAGCTTTTATTTCTGATGCTGTAGAAAATTTTTTATCACCTGTCATAAGTCCAAGAAGATTTTTTTCAGTAATTTCCTCTCCTGCTAAAACTCCAACATCAACCCCATCTCTCATAACTGTTGCTCTATCGCTTATTCTAACTAGCTCTGCAATTCTGTGAGTTACAATAAAGATTGCTGCACCTTGATCTCTTAATGTTCTCATTTTTGCAAAAAGTCTTTCTGTAGAGTCAAAATCGAGAGCAGCTGATGACTCATCTAAAATTAGTACTTTAGGATTTCTTAAAAATGCTCTACCAATTGTTATCCAAGCTTTCATACCAAGCGATAATTGACTTGCTATTGTATATGGATCGACAAATTCACCGGATAACTCTAACATTATAGAGGCTGCTTTTTCGACCCTATCTCGATGAGCTAATTTTTTCCCAAAAAAAGAGTCATATCCAATAAATAAATTTTCATAAACAGTAGCCTCTTCAGCTATCATCACTTCTTGAAAAACTGTTGCGATACCGATTCTTTGAGCTTCAATTGGGGAATTGGGTGAATGCCCCATAATAGAGACCTTTCCTTTGTCCAAAGGTAAAACTCCTGAAATAACCTTTGCCAATGTGCTCTTACCACATCCATTACCACCGACAATGGCGTGTATTTCACCAAAGTTAGCTTTGAAATTTACACCGTTTAGGGCTTTTGTAACACCAAAGGACTTTGATGCATCTTGAACATAAATATCTCCTCCGACCTTAGAGGAGTTAGACTGTGCCCCATTCCCGTTTGGGACACTGTCCAAAGTTTTTTCTTCATTCATTAATTACTTAAATTAAAGTAATGCTTCTCCACGATCGAAGAAATTATTTAAGTATTCATCACTAGCCCAGTTTTCAATTCCAACAGTTCTAAACTCACTTGAGTTTCTGTCACAATCTTCAGGAACAAATGACTGAATAGTCTCAACATCTTCTTCATATGGAGGAACTAAGATAGACTGGATTTTAAGACCCTGACCATACATAGTTCTCAAAAGAACATTCATCGCAAACTCTGCATCATCTCCAGGAGGCCATGCATAGACCGCTCTGTCAATAAAGTCTGGATTATTTCTCCAATAGCAGAATGCACCAATTTCTCCACCCAAAGCCATAGGGACCATTGGTCTTCCAGATGATTCTAGAGCGTTAAGTGCTCCGGACTCTCCTGAAGACTGAACAGCAAATCCGTCAACTTCAATTGTGTTAGCTGATAACCACTTTTGAAGTTCAGCTTGAGCAATTTGTGGTGTCCACATGTGTGCAATTTCAGCAACAACGGTAATGTCTGGATATTCTGCAAATCCATCTAGCATACCTTGGTGCTGTGAGTCAGATGCTGATGTTCCAGGAATTCCTTCCATGATAACAACATTACCTTCACCACCAATAGTTTCTGCTAACCATTGTGCAATATAATATCCGGTTAATTTATAGTTAACAGATGTACTGATAGCAAATTCTGAAGTTAAGTATCCTGTCATTGATGCAGTAGGAACACCTTTTCCATACGCATACTCAATAGTTGGATTTAATGCAACAGGATTTGAGCAACAGACTATTAATCCGTCAACTCCTTGATCAGTTAACTGTCTCATTTGTTGAATTTGAACCGCGTCTTTTAGGTTAGATTGTGTAACAACGATATCATTAAGAATACCTGCTGCTTTCATTTTTGGTAAATAGTCACCGTACAATCTCTCCATCACACCTTTTCTCCATAGATTACCTGCGTAAGAACTTGCATAACCGATAGTCCAAGGAAGTGGTCTATCACTTTTCCAATTTCTGTATACACTTTCACCAAGCGGTTGGTTAGGATCCATAAAGTCAGGATTATAAACGAAGTCTCTAATATCAGCTGGAATTTCGTCTAAAATGTCAGCATTTAAGTTACCTGCGACACCGACAAAACTAACAGCTAAAATAGCTATGAACTTTTTAAGCAATGTCATAGTTTTATCCTCCTTACTTATATATAAGTGATTATAATAATACCTATATTCTGAAAAATATAAGCAAAATTGTTCCAACATGTGGAAAAGATTTTCACATAAAAGCCTGATTTTCTGTAAATTATAAATGAGAGGAATTTATTATTCATGGTCGATTTGAATTGCGATATGGGTGAGGGTTTTGGTATTTACTCCTTCGCAGATGACGAAGAAATAATGCCTTATATTGATGCTGCTAATGTAGCCTGTGGGTTTCACGCCTCAGACCCAAACACAATGAGGAAAACTGTTGAGCTTGCAAAAAAATATGATGTGAAAGTTGGATCGCACCCTGCCTATCCTGACTTAGTAGGATTTGGAAGAAGGCCGATGAAAATGAAACGTGATGAAATCAAAAATCTTGTGATGTATCAAACTGGTGCCATCAAAGCCTTTCTAGATGAGTATGGAATGACATTAAACCATATCAAACCTCATGGATCTTTATATGGTGTCTCCGCGAAAGAGGAAGATGTGGCTCATGGAATTGCTGACGCAGCTGAAATTTTTAATGTTGGTATTTTCGGAATGGTTAATACCTTTCACGAAAAAGTATACAAAGAAAGAGGAATAAAATTTTACGGAGAATTTTACTCTGACTTGGAATATGATGAAACAGGTTATTTGGTTATAGCCAAGGGTCGAAATAAATATTATCCAACTGATAGAGCTGTGGAGCGTTGTTTAAGAGCAATGAATGAAAATAAAGTTAAAACTGTTCAAGGAAACGATGTAGTTGTAGGATGTGAAACAATTTGTGTTCACTCTGACACTCCTAATGCTGTAGAAATCTTAAAGGCTCTGAGAGAAAAAATTTCCTCTGATAAAAAAATTCCACAAAAAACTTCAAACGGTAATCATACCAAAATGCCTTATATTGTTGATAAGAAATGAAAAAAATTTTAATTGCTAATCGCGGTGAAATAGCAAATAGAATTATAAAAAGTTGTAAAATATTAGGTCACAAATCTGTAGCTGTTTATTCAGATGCAGATAAGAATTCAAAGCATGTAAGATTATCTGACGAGTCTTATTATATAGGACCTAGTAAAGCTCAGGAAAGTTATCTTTCTTACAATAAGATTTTAGAAATAGCTACAAAATCAAATGTAGATGCTATTCATCCTGGTTTTGGTTTTTTATCAGAAAACGACACTTTTGCTCAAGAGGTCATAAACAGAGGTATTACATGGATTGGCCCTAAACCAAAATCAATAAAATCAATGGGAAATAAGGATATTGCTCGTGAATTAGCCCTAAATTCCAATATACCTATATGTCCGGGTATAAATAATGTTCATAAATTAAGCGATGAACAAATTAAGACAAAATGTGAAGCAATAGGTTACCCTTTACTTGTAAAATCAAGTGCTGGTGGTGGGGGGATAGGCATGAGCGTCGTCCAAAACTTTAAAGACCTAGCTAATGCAATTGAAAAAACTAGTAATCTTGCTGCAAAATCTTTTGGTAACGGAGATATTTTTATTGAGAAATTTATCACCAACGCCCGACATATTGAAATACAAGTTTTTGGATTTGGTGCAAAAGGATCTGTGCATCTGTTCGAAAGAGATTGCTCTATGCAAAGAAGATATCAAAAGATAATTGAGGAGTCTCCGGCACCAGAAGTAGATAGGGAATTAATTAACAATATGGCTCAAGCCGCTGTAAAATTATCTTCTGATGTAAAATACGAAGGAGCAGGTACTGTAGAGTTTATATATGATGTCCAAGAAATGAAATATTATTTTCTTGAGATGAATACTAGAATTCAAGTTGAACATCCCGTTACAGAGTTAGTTACAAATAATGATTTAATTTCCATGCAAATAAATTTTGCTTTTAATAGAAAAAATAAATTTTTAAATCAAAGTAAAATTAAAACTTATGGACATTCAATAGAGTGCAGAGTTTATGCAGAGGATCCTTCTCAAAATTTCTTACCATCTCCGGGAAAAATAAGTAAATTAAAATTTCCTAAAATACCAAATGGCATAAGATTAGATTGGGGATATGATGAAAGAGATGAAGTAAGTTTCTATTATGATCCGATGATTGGAAAAATTATATCTCACGACTTAATTCGAGACGATGCTATATCCAAATTAATAAAATTTTTAGAGGGCACCCAGATTGAAGGTATTAAGACAAACATCCCCTTTTTAATTTGTCTTCTCAAAGACAAAAACTTTATAGAGGGTAAACACAACACAAAATATATCGAAAATAATTTAAACACTCTTATTAGTAAGACATCTTTTAGAAATGGTTTTACTAAAAATATTGATTTGGACTCAAAGAGAATTAAAATTGTTGAAACAGATAAGCTTAAAGTAGGGCATGGAAGATCGCAGTCTGACAGAGGGGGTATCAAAGTCGTATATTTTGACTAATAATAATGGTTAATCAACTTGTAGCAGCAATAAAACCCTCTCAAATTCCGGGTTCTGATCCTCAGTCAACAAAATACTTAATCGTCCCAATATTTATATTTTTTGCCCTAATGATTTTTGCAATGATTAGAGGACCACAAATTATCTCAGGTTCGGGTATTGGAACTGCAATTATGGTTTCAACACCCCTTATTCTCGCTACTTATGCTCTTACTGCGTTGGCTTTAGCCGGTAGAGTTACAGTCGATTTATCTATAGGACCGCTTATTGGGTTTATAAATGTAACAACAATACAACTTTATGCTGCAGGTTATATTCAATCTCCAGTTGCGTATTTCATATGTGCTCTTGCAATAGGAGTAATTTACCAATTTCTTTATGCTTTAATCGTAATTTTTATTAGAGTTCAACCAATAATAGTTGCCTTAAGTATGTTTCTTGCTTTCTCTGGTATCAATTTAGTTATTTTACCAAGACCAGGAGGAAGAGCACCTGATTGGATGTTATCTTGGAGTGCTGGAACTGAGGTAGTACAGCCCACACTAATACTTTTAATTTTTTCGACACTTATTTGGTATGCACTAACTCATACTGCATACTGGCAACATTTAAAATTAATGGGTTCAGATGAAAAGTCTGCTTATACAAGTGGAGTGAGAATTTACGTTGTAAGAATTGGCGCTCATATTATCGGTGGAGTTTACGCCGCACTCGCAGCTATTGCATTTACAGGCTTAATTGGTTCTGGAGACCCAACTCAAGGTACTACTTATACATTGATGGCAGTTACAGCACTTGTATTAGGTGGGTCAAGTTTAATTGGTGGAAGAGGCGGTGCGTTTGGAGCTATTCTAGGTTCAGTTAACATTTATTTGATAAATTTTATTCTATCAACTTTTAGGTTTGAAAGATTTCAAAGTTTCGTAACAGACTTATCATACGGTGCGGTATTGGTGGCTTCTCTTTTAATACTTATTGCACTTCCTTATATTCAAAAAGCATTCAAAAATTTATCAGTTTTTGTATTTTTTATTATTGGAACATTAAGTGCTGCTGCTGTTCAAATTCATATGAAATTTGATCAAGTAACTAGAGGGACTGTGGGAGGTTTTGGAGGTAAATCTAAAGATGCTGAGATTTTTGAAAAAGCTCTTGAGTCCGGGAGTGATTGTCTAATCACAGGTAAGGCATGCGCAGAGGGTGGAAATTCAACAGTGTGGATGTTTATTGCTATCGGAATAGCAGCCTTGATTTATCTCGTCTATTTGCTTGTTAAACATAGAGATGGCCCAACAGTGTCTTTTATTATTGCAGCAATTGTTATTTTCTTCGGTTGTGTTTGGAGTGGCACGAGAGAGACTTATTTCGTTAACGCTGATTTGGGTACAAACTTACAATATATTTTAAATTATGCTCCTCAGTATTTTACATCTGAATATCTAAGAGTTGGTGCTGGATTGCCTGATTTTTCATCTTCCTCGAGTGCTTTGGTTGGCCTCGCTTACGCTGTCGCAACTTTAGGAGGTATAGTTTTCTTTACATCTGCGATTGTAATAATAGCTATGCCAAGATTTAGAAAAGAAATCAAAACACAAACATTGGTATTATTTGCAATAGCAATTTCATTTATTGTATTTGCTGCAATATCTTATTACGGAATTGAGTCAAATAGACAGAGTTTCTTCGGCATAGATGGATACGCTGTAATACTAATTTTATTTTTACTTTTTTTACTCACGGCACCAACTCTTTTCTCGAATATCAATTTGAATAATGTTTTCATTATTTTCCTCGGTGTATTAGCAATTCTCGCTGTATACTTTTTAGCCTCACCATCTGGAACAATTATTACTGATGATGGAAGTAAGTTTTACTCTCCAATTATTACAGAATTAATTGTTGGCGATACATCATCAATCAACTATACAAGACCTATCCGCGGTGAATTTATCACAAGTGAAGTAACTTGGCTTAAAGAAGCAGCTCTAATTATATTTGCAATATTTGTATTTCAATTTTTTACATATTTAACAATGGGAGCAAAAATATCATTTGCTAGGTTCAGACCTTACATTGCTATTTTAAGTATAGCTGCATTAACATGGTCAGCGATGTTCTTCGCAATTGGTTATCCTTATTGGAAAATGATTTTAATTACTGCAATTGGAATAGCAATTTCGCCTCTGATATGGCAAGCGTTTGGTGTTTATAAAATAAAATTAAAATCTCAAGAAGGACTTGAAAAATGGGGAGGTCTATCAGAAGATAGAAAAGTTTAGTAAATGGAGAAAAGAACTCATAATTTTTTAAAAGGACTTGGAATTCTTTTTGCTGTCGCTGCTGGGATAGGTACCGCAGTTCTTGGTTATGTAGATAGAACTGATTGGATACAGGTTGCATTTTACTCTGTAGCTGTTGTTGCCATTATTCTTTGGGGATGGCATTTTTTCTTAGTTAGATGGTCTTATCGATCTTTAGTAAAGGAAGATGGGTCTCAACCTCCTGAAACTACTGAAACCATAAGTAAAAGAAGCCTTTTTTGGGACCTTATTGCAAAGAACTGGATAGCTGTTACAGGATTTTTACTTCTTTTAGGTCTTTTTATACTACTGTGTTTTTTGGTACCCGGGTTCTTCTCAGGTAGAACAGTCGTATCAGCAATCATATTATTAGGTTTTTTAATCTTAGCATTTCTTGCTTACAAGTTTTTAAATATTAATAAGAGCGTGATAATAGGAGTCGCCGTGCTAGTTGGTCTTTTTATAATAGGATCAGTTTCTATTGATGGCTTCTTATCATTGCAGAATATTAAATCTATGTTGGTTTTTGCTTCTTTCTTAGGGCTTGCAACTATTGGACAAACATTAGTTGTGATGTTAGGCGGCCTCGATTTATCAATACCATTTTTAATCGGAGCGACTAATTTAGGATTAATGTCACTTATTTCACTTGGAGTCCCTCCTTGGCTTGCGTTTATAGTTATTCTTGCTTTTGGTACAATTGTTGGGCTTTTCAATGGTTTGATAAGTTTTAATCTCCAAGGACAATCATTAATAGTCACGCTTGGAGTTGGCTTCATGGTAGTAGGTGGAGTACAGATATTGGTATCACTTCCTACTGTTACAGGTGGAACTGTGTTCGGCGTTGTTCCAGACTGGTTAAAAAACCTAGCTTCATTAAATGGAAAATTTTTTGGTCTTCCAATACCTCCAGTTATCTTAATTTGGATATTGATTTCAATTTTATTAATTGTTGGACTAAGACACACTAAGTGGGGAAGAAACTTATATGCTGTTGGTGGAAAAAGGTTATCTGCTGACAGATTGTCAATTTCTGAGAGAGCATATTGGGTTGGAGTTTATGTCATTAGTGGGTTTACTTCTGCAGCAACTGGAGCAATGTTACTGGGTTGGAGTGGTGGAGGTTTCATTGGTGTAGGTGATCAATATTTATTTTTAACAGTGGCAGCTGTGGCTGTAGGAGGAACTTCCTTATTAGGTGGATATGGAGGATACGGATTTACAGTAATAGGTGTTCTTGCACTTCAAGTTATAAGTACATTTTTGGCTGGACTAGGTTTAAGTTTTGAGGGGCAACAATTTATATTTGGTCTTCTTATTCTGCCTCTTGTTGCTCTTTATTCAAGAGCACCCCATATAAGGGAGCAAATATAAAAATAATGAGTTTAATCAACAGATTTTGTCCCTTTTACAATGAATATTTATTTCAAAATATGAAACAAAAATTATTATTAGTTAAAGAGGACGGGTAATATGTACTTAAGAGGAATAAGTTTTAATGAATAAAATGCTTCTCCCTTACGACATTGTAGGGGGGTCTTTCTGGTTAATTTCTGTTGGCATGATTGGTGCCACCTTATTTTTCTTTTTTGAGCGTAGCAAAGTAAGCACAAGATTTCATACACCGATGACAATGATAGCTGTTGTATGCTTGATGTCCTCTATACATTATTTCTTCGTAAAAAATCTTTGGGTAGTTAGCGGCACGGCCCCGACTTTATTAAGATATATAGATTGGTTTCTTAACTTTCCAATGCTTGTACTTATTTTTTATGCAATGCTTATGTCAGTTGTCAAAGTTAAACAAGGCATGTTCTGGAGATTATTGGTTGGAACTTTAGTTTTTGTTGTAGCAGGTTTCTTAGGTGCAGCAGGTTACATGAGTAAGACATTAGGTTTCATTGTTTGGTTAGCTGGATGGTTGTACATACTCGGTGAGTTATATGTTGGAGAGGCTGGAAGAGCAAATGCTAGATGCGGAAACGAAAATGTACAAATGGTTTTCTTCTCGAACAGACTTATTATAACAATTGGATGGGCTATATATCCAATGGGATATTTTATAGAGCATTTGGGTGGGGGTATTGATCCCAACAGTGTTAATGTGATTTATAATTTAGCAGACTTTTTAAATAAAATAGTTTTTGGTTTAATAATTTACAAAGCAGCAATACAAGACATGAGAGTTAATGGACAATAACATCAAATTAGGAGGTGATAAATAGGTATGAACATTACTAGTGGTGCAGATATTATTGCAATAATAATCTTAATAGCGTTAGCAATAGCAATTATAGTTTACTTGCTACATTGGCTGTACAGGCGTTCCTCAAAGGAAATAGCGTTTGTTAGAACTGGTATGGGTGGTGAACAAGTTGTGATCAGCGGAGGTGCCTTCGTTTTGCCTATTATTCATAACATTACCTCAGTGGGTATGAAAACTCTTTGTATAGAGGTTCAACGAAACGGCAGTAAATCTTTTATTACAAAAAATAGAATGAGGGCAGAAGTAACGGCTGAATTCTATGTGAGAGTAGCTCCTACAACTGAAGCTGTTTCAATAGCCGCGCAAACATTGGGAAATAGAACATTAGAGCCTGATCATTTAAAGGAGCTTGTTCAAGGTCGATTTGTTGATGGACTAGGTGTTGTAGCCGCAAAAATGAGCCTTGATGAAATTCAAGAGAATAGATCTGAGTACATTAAAAATGTTGCAGCTCATGTTGAAGAAGCAATTAAGCACACTGGTTTGGAGTTAGAGACTGTTTCCTTGACATCTCTTAACCAAGCACCCGTGGGTGTATTCGACCCTTCAAATACATTTGATGCTGAGGGTTTAACTCAAATAACAGAATTTACTCAGTCACGTAAAAAGAAAAGAAATGATATTGAGAAAGATACAGAGGTAAGTATTCGAAATAAAAACCTCCAGTCTATCAAGCAAACTCTAGAAATTGAAAAAAGAGGAAGAATTTTCAAAGTATCAACAAAAACGTGAAATTGAACAACAAAGAGCTATTGAAAATACTGAGACAGTAAAAACAAAAGCTGAGAAAGACAAAGAGTCTGAGCTGGCTGAAATCTCTTCAGAAAAAGATATTGAGATTGCTAAGATTAGCAAGAAAGACTTTGTTGAGATGGAAAAAAGTTTACAAGAAACTAAACTTATCCAAGAAATTGAGAAAAGAAGAAAAGAACAAAATGAGTTTAAACAACAAACTTCTATCGAGATTAAACAAAAAGATATTGAGACAGAAAAAACTATTCTCGAATTAGAAAGAGATGTTGAATTCAGTCGTCTAGAAAAACAAAGATCAGTTGATATTAAACTTGCTGAGGAAAAAGCTCAAACAGCAAAAGAAGAAGCTAGAAAAAGGTATGAGTCTGAAGAGGCTTATATTATGGCTGAGGAGCAAATTAAAAATGCAAAAACTGCTCAACAGAAAAATGTTGATGCGTTCAAAATTGCTGCTGAGCAAGAGACAAGAGTCTTAGATATTGAAAAGGCAAAAAGAATAGAAATTGAAGAAAAGCAAAAACAAATGGAAGTCCTAGAAAAATCTAAGTCAGTCTTAAAAACTAAAATGGAAGAAGAAAATGCTCGAGCTAAAGCAGTAGAAGCTGAGGAAAAAGTCAACACCATTCGAGATGTCGAACAGGCTGAGAAGACAAAAGCTCTAGGAGTAATAGACGCTAGTAAAAATGCTGAGAGAGAAAAATTAGCATCTATGGCTGCGAAAATTAGATATGAAATTGAAGCAGCTGGCAAAAAAGCCCTAAATGAAGCTGAAAATGCTAGAAGTGATGCAAGTAGAAGAAGTGCTCTTAGACAAAAACTCGCTGAAAAAATTGAGGGTATTATTAGAGAATGGGTCAGACCAATGCAAAATATTGACTCAATTAAAGTTGTCGACGTAAATGGATTACCTGGATTTAGTCAGGGAGGAAGAGCTGAAGGAAGCGGCAACGCTGATAACCCCTCTGCGTCCTCAGGTGGATATTCAAAAAAAGGATCCTTAGCAGATAATGTTGTGAATTCAGCACTTAGATACAGAGCACAACAGCCGTTCTTAGATAGTCTTTTAAAAGAAATTGGTATGTCCCCTGGCGAGGCAAGTAACATCAGGAATATTCTCGGTGACTATGATGATCCTAAAAAGGACAAGCATATGAGATTTGATGAACAAGCTACAAAGACACCTAGGAAAAAGAAATAGGTATAACTCATGAGTATAGATGTAAAATCTTGGGCAAAAAAATATAAAGAGCTTACTGAAAAAGATGAAACCATAAAAGCGATGGCAAAATATTATACTTGTTCATTTCTTTTCGACATGGGTAGTGTGAAGGTGATAATCGAGATGCACGATGGAAAGGTTAAAAATATTAATACTAACCCTGGAGGTTTAGATCCATATGACTTTGCATTAAGGGCATCAGAGCAAACATGGAGAGAGTTTGCAAAGCCTGTTCCAAAACCTATGTTTCATGGTATCTATGCAGCCTCATTTAGAGAAGACCTCAAAATTGAGGGTAATCATTTAGTCTTAATGCAAAATCTAAGAAACTTTACTGTTCAATTTGAATTGCTAAGACAATCAGGAGTTCCAGTATGATTAAGAAAATTGAAAGGAAAAATTTATGGCAGTAAAACATCATGACCCAATAGGTAGATACGTTACCATCGAGGTAGATGGTCAACAGTATAAAGTCTTTTATCTTTCAAATGGAAAAGGCACTCCATTAGTATGTCAGCATACTGCTGGATGCCACAATCATCAGTGGAGAGGATTACTGGAAGATGAAGAAATTACTAAAAATTATCAAGTTATCGCTTACGACCTTCCAAGACATGGTAAATCGGATCCACCTCATAATACAGAATGGTGGAAAGAGGAGTATAAATTAACGGCAGAGCATTACTGTAATTTTATTGTAGAACTTTGTAAGGCCCTAGACCTTGAAAACCCTATATTTATGGGATCTTCTTTTGGAGGAAACGTGGCTCTTCAATTAGCTTTGAAGTATCCTAACAAATTTAAAGCTGTGATCCCTGTCGAGGCTGCGCATTACTCCCCTGGTTTTTATATTGATTGGTGGAGACATCCTCATGCCAATGCAGCTCAAGTTTGTGGTAGTGGAGTTTGGGATTTAATGGCCCCACAATCTCCAGATATGGATAGATGGTTAACTTGGCATTATTACACTCAAGGATCAGAGGCTTTTAAAGGAGACCTTCATTTTTATTCAGTTGATCATGATTTAAGAGATGAGCTACAAAATATCGATGGTCACAAGTGCCCTGTTATCATGCTGACTGGTACTTATGACTACCTAACCCCTCCCGAAGCAACAGAAGATACTGCCAGACAAATAAAAGGAGGAGTTTATATTGAAATGAGAGATATTGGTCATTTCCCGATGAGTGAAAACCATGAAGTCTTTAGAGTATATTTATTAGAGGCACTCAGAATTATTAAGGAAAAGACTGATTACAACTCTTAATTCAAGTTTGAGTTATGGTCGCTAATCTATATTGGTTTTTTTTCTTTCTTGTCCTTTATATAAGCTTTTGTCTTTTTTGGGGAGCTAGAACTCTTAGAAAAAATAAAACCCCTGAGGCTTACTATTTAGCAGACAGAAGTGTATCTCCTTGGGTATTCTTTTTCTCTGCAACAGTAACTACATTTGCAGGCATAACTATCATTTCTTTTCCATCATTAATTTATGCAGATGGATATTCTTTTCTAGCTACTGCTGCAATTGTAATAACAATTCCTCTCGGAAGTATACTATTTTTTAAAAGGCAGTGGATGCTAAGTAGAAAATTTAATTTTATCACTCCAGGAGAGATGTATTACAAATACTATCAAAGTAATACTCTTAGAATTGTAGTACTAATAATCGGATTATTTTTTGCTGTTCCATTTCTTGGTATAATTATTGGATCAACAGGTAATGTTGTAGAGTTTATTAGCGGAGGTGAAATAACTAGAGACTCTGCAATGTGGGCACTAACTGCTGTTGTCTTATTTTATATAGTATCTGGTGGATTTAAACCCATGGTGAGTGTAAGCGTTGTTCAATCATGGTTATTTTTTGTTTTTTTCTTAGCACTTGGTGTTGGTGTATTTAATTACTTAGGAGGTTTAAGTTTTTTTGAAGACCTATCTATGGCGAATAGCTTTATATCTTTCGGAGCTTGGGGAACTACCGGAGGTTACGGAGGCGGCGATATTTCAGGATATTTCAACGTACCTGGTGTAATTCAGTGGGTTGCAGGTATTGGAAAAAATAACCCGTTAGGAGGCCCTTGGACAGCAGTTATGATTTTATCCTTTACTCTCTCTTATATGGGTATTGTGCTTTCTCCTACATTTTCGATGTGGAGCTATTCAGTAAAATCACCAAGGTCATTTTACTTTTATCAAGTTTGGGGGTCAGGTGCTGTAGTTGGTATATTTTTATTTATATTCGCCCCTTTATTAGGTGTTGGAGCACATCTTCTTGGAGCCAATAGTATTGTTAATTCAAATGGTTTTGCCATTAACCAAATATTCCCTGAGCTAAGTCTACAAAATATATCATCTTTAATTTATGTGTTTGTTGAAAGCTTCAGTAATCTCTCACCAATCATTGTTGGATTTTTAGCAATATCCATAATTGCTGCTCTTCAATCTACATTATCTGCTTTTTTAATGACTTCAGGCAGCATGGTGGCAAGAGATCTCTATAGACCATATATCGATAGTAACCCTACATGGAAAAGGGAGTTATTAGTTGCTAGATTAGCGATGTTGTTATTAAGCTTAGCGGCACTGTATCTTGCAACTTTTTTTGAAACTTCTCTAATACTACTTGGTGGATTAGCAATCGCTTTTGGTTTCCAATTGTTTCCTGTTTTACTTGGAATGCTTTGGTTTAAATGGATCACAAGAGGTGGGGCAATTCTTGGACTCATCACCGGATTAGGTTTTGTAACTTTAGCTGAAACTTTTGGTCATAAGCTAACAGGAAATTCTCTTCCTTGGGGGCGATGGCCACTAACAATCTACTCTGGTTTATGGGGTTTATTCTTTAATGTGATCGTATGTTTTTTATCCTCTATATTTGCAAGTAACGATACTGATAAAGAACATCGAGCATCATTCCACAATTTTTTAAATGAACATATGGGTATTCACCCATCAAGAAAAAAAATAAAATCTCTCGCCTATGTCTTCTTTTTAATTTGGGCATTCTTTTCTATCGGCCCGGGTTTAATTTTCGGAAACTTAATATTTGGTAGCGCGGATCAAAGTTATGATAATTGGGTAATGGGAGTCCCTTCACTATGGGCTTACCAAATAATTTGGTGGGTAGCGGGTATATTTCTAATTTGGTTTTTAGCCAATAAGATGGACTTATCGACTTTGCCAAAAAAACCCATACTAAATGGTGATGAACATTTGGCACCTGACGATGTTGAGGAGCAAGGAAACTATATTGACAGAATGGGAGGAGGGTATGGTTGGCCACTTATATTAATAGGTATGGCTGTGGCAACTGTAATACTTTCCGTTTATGCATTATGATGATAAAGTACTTAAAACTGAGGAGGAATAAGAATTTTTCGTATTGTGTTTCATTATTTGGAACAAAAAACTGTGCGAAAGGTTAACTATATCTAAAATAGAATTATGTCTGATTACAGCTATAAGCACCCGTCAAACGTCCAGTTAAATAAAGGGCATAAACACACTGATGATTTTATTACCAAAAAATACATATTAAAAATGTTGAGAGATCCTCAAAAATTAAAATCTCTAATTGAAGAGCATAGAGCAACTCCAATTGGAAGGGCTGCTACTCGAGACCACGGCGTTATTCAGCACAGTCAAGATCTCCAAACATTATTAGATAAGTTAAGAAGAGGAAGTAAAGAAAATGGTTTTGTAACTGTTTGTTTAAGAAGACATGAAGATTATAGAGTTGGAATAACAACAGGAGTTAGAGGTGAGCCAGTTGAAATTACTGAAGACTCTTATTCATCTGAGGAAGCATGTGAACATGCAATATTTTTAAAAAGAATTAACAGACTACTTGAGGAGTACAGTGGGGAAGAGTAATGTTAAAAATAACAGGTTATAGTGATAAGTACTCAGCTCACCCTGGCGAAGAGGTTAAATTTTATATTAATGCTGAATACAATGACAGTTATGAAGTTCAATTAGTCCGCTTAATACACGGTGATACAAATCCTGAAGGCCCAGGATATAAAGAGGCCGAAATAGATGCTAGTTGCAATGGAACCTATCAAGGGAAAAACCAGAGAATACATGGTGGATCATATATCATCATGCCCCAACACGATAATTTAAATTTAGAAAGCTTCACTATGCAGGCTTACATCTTCCCAACCACCCCTGACAAAGGCAGACAAGGAATTTTCACCAAATTTAATGAAGAAGAAAAAAAAGGCTATGGCCTTTTCGTTAATGATGAAGGCTGTTTATCTGTAGAAATTGGTGATGGCTCTCAGGTTGTTACTGTCTCCTCAGAAAAAAAGCTTTTAAGAAAGGTCTGGTATCTGGTTATTGCAACATTTGATGCTCAATCGAGAAGGCTTACCCTTCATCAAGAACCTAGAGTTACATCTACAAATGGTGGCTTGGGTATGGCTATTTTGAATCCAATTGAAGAAACCTCAGCTATTATTGAGACCACTAGCTCAGTTTTACCTGCTGCTAATGACGCTCCATTGTTAATTGCTGCCACAACACTCAACAATAGATCAGGCAGACATATTTCTGGCGGACATTTTAAAGAGGTACCTCACCCTATTGAATTACCTGAGCAAACAAAGACATTTAATGGAAAGATAGACAGACCTAGATTATCTAATATTGCGCTATCGAAGGCTGAAATTGAAACACTTGCATCAAGCTATGATGAGTGTAATACCACTGTCAGGTCAACAGTCGTAGGTGCCTGGGATTTTCATGCGAATATTGGCAAAAACATTGCCTCAACAAAGATTGTTGATACTTCTCCAAATAATCACCACGGATTTATTATTAATATGCCAAACAGAGGTATGACAGGACATAACTGGACAGCGGATGAAATGGTTTTCCATCATAAACCAGAGGAATACGGTGCAATTCATTTTCATGACGATGATATAGACGATGCAAGATGGGACGTAGACTTTACTTTAAAAGTACCTGAGGGATTAAAAAGCGGTGTGTACGCTGCAAGACTAAGAGTAGACGGACGAGAGGAATCAGAAAATGAGGATTATATTCCATTTTGTGTTAAACCTCCCAAGGGTACAGCAACTGCAAAAACTTTATTCTTATTGCCTACTAATAGTTACATGGCTTACTCCAATGATAATCTTGGAACCAACTCTGTGGTAGCACAATTACTTGCAGGTAAAGTGCCTGTGCTTGAGCCGGCAGATTTATATTTAAATGAACACAGGGAATACGGGCTATCAACTTATTCACTTCACTCAGACGGACATGGTGTATCAATATCGTCAAGACTAAGACCAATCCTTAATATGAGACCCAAATACAGACATTGGCTTTCTCCTTCATTATGGCAACTCAATGCCGACTTGCATCTTACTGATTGGCTAGAAGAAAAAGGTTTTGATTTTGATGTTCTGACAGACGAGGATTTGGAACATGAAGGTATAAATTTATTAAATCGTTATAAAGTTGTGATGACTGGAAGTCACCCTGAGTATTCATCTGAGAAATATATGGATGCTCTAGAGTCATATCAAATGCAGGGTGGTAGATGTTTTTATCTAGGATCAGATGGATTTTATTGGATTAGTGAGTATCATCCTGACAACCCTAATATTACCGAAGTTCGAAAAGGTGAAGCAGGCACAAGAGCATGGACATCTAACCCAGGTGAATACAATAATGCTTTTGATGGTAAATATGGTGGTATGTGGAGAGCTCGAGGAAGAATACCTTCTAAAGTTTGTGGGTTAACTTTTACATCTTATGGATTTGACGTGTCCTCATACTACAAAAGAGAAGAAGATAGTTTTAAACCTGAATGTTCATGGATCTTTGAGGGGATTGGAGCAGATGAGGTGATTGGTGATTTTGGTTTAGTTGGTGGAGGAGCTGCCGGTTTGGAGTTAGACAGATACGACTTAGAATTTGGAACCCCACATAATGCTTATTATTTGGCTCGCTCGCAGGATCACTCTAATATGATGTTGCAAGTTAACGAGGAAATACACTTTGCTGTTCGTGGTTACTATGGTGGTGGTCACGAAAATCCAATGGTCAGAGCTGATATGATTTACTATAAAACACCTAACAATGGAGCAATGTTTGCACCAGGGTCTTTGGCTTGGTGCGGTAGTCTCTCACATAATAATTACAATAATAATGTCTCTAGAATAATGGAAAATACGCTTAAAGGTTTCTTAAAGGACGGGCCTTTACCCTAAACTATGAAAAAACAAAATATGCAGGAGATTCCATGGGGGAAAGAGACACTTGGCGCTCTGGATACTCCGTTAAATGAATTAGAAAAAAAAGCACTTCAAAATCTAGACATCGATAAATTAAACGATATGGCAGAGTGCCTTTTTGCTTTGAATAATAGACATTATGGTCCTATTCCTGGGACATATATGGTCATGTGTGTTGAACCCGGTAAAACCTGGTGTGTTGGACAGCTCAGTGCTGATAGAGCAAAACCTTTTGTTCTTTTTCCTGAACTTGTTTTCGACTCAGTTGAAAAAGCAACAAAAGCTGCCGAAGCTCTTAAGGCTGAAAAAGCTGAGAGCGTACCCTGTAGAAATATCTAACGACATGGCTAAAGCCAATGTCATGATTGATAATCAAAAAACTAGAGTTACAGAGTGGTCTTTTGAAGTTGGGGACTCAACTGGCCAGCATATTCATGAATATGATTATGTGGTAGTGCCCTTGTTAGATGGGGAACTAAAAATTGTTAATCATGATGGTGAGGAAACAATTTCAAAACTAGCAAAAGGTGGATCCTACTTTAGAGAAAAGGGAGTTAACCACAATGTATTTAATAACAATGATTTTATTTATAAATTTATTGAGATAGAATTTAAGTAGATGGAAAAAAAATTAAGCGTTACTTACAAAAAATCTGATTTAGATCAATTTGATAAAATTATTACAAATAAACAAACAGATCAAAAAGTTAAAGAATATTCCATAAAAGAAGCAATTGAAGAGTCAAAAAAAGAATATAGTCACTTAACGAACTCACAAGTTTCTACTGACATGAGGCTCTATATGTTCCAGACCGGAACTCTAAAAACGAAAATGAAATATATAAAAATGAATCAATCTAATGAGGACTTTGAGATACCTGTTCCATGGTTTTTGATAAGACACCCAAAAGGGGATGTGGTCATTGACGGAGGCAATGCCAAAGAGGTCAGTGAAGATAAACATGCTCATTGGGGTTCTGTTGTTGCGGCTTATGATCCAATTATGGGAAAAACTGAAAATTGTATTGATCAACTTAACTCTATTGGGGTTAATCCAGCAGGTATAAGATATGTCTTACATTCTCATCTTCACCTCGATCACTCAGGTGGTGTTGGAAGGTTTCCTAATGCAACACACCTAGTTCAACAAAAGGAATATGATTATGCTTTTAATCCTGATTGGTTCTCAAAGCCTGCTTATATTAGAAAAGACTTTGATAAACCTGGAATTAATTGGAAATTTTTAAGAGATAAAAATGATGACTTTTATGACTTATATGGCGACGGATCAATAATTGTAATTTTTACTCCGGGGCATGCACCGGGCCATCAGTCTTTTTTAGTTAATTTACCAAATTCAGGTTATGTATTGCTTACCATAGATGCAGCTTACACAATGGATCATTGGAACAATTTAACACTACCAGGTCTTGTTTGCTCTGCTGTTGACGTTGTTGACTCTGTAAAAAAACTCAAAAAAATTGCAAAAGACAAAAATGCTACAGTAGTCACAGGGCACGACCCGCATGCTTGGGAAGAATTTAAAAAAGCCCCAATGTTTTATTACGACTAATTTATGTCTGATTATTTCAAAGATATACCTACAATTAAATATGAAGGTAGAGACTCTACAAATCCACTTTCATTTAAATTTTATGATGCTGATAAAAAAATTCTAGGAAAAACATTAGAGGAACATCTGAGAATGGCAGTATGTTACTGGCACACTTTTAATTGGCCGGGGAGTGACCCTTTTGGAGGACAGACCTTTTTAAGACCATGGATGGAAATTGGAGATAAAATAGAACAAGCAAAAGATAAGCTCAATAATGCATTCAATTTTTTTGAAAAATTAGGAATACCATATTTCTGTTTTCATGATGTAGATGTTGCTCCAGAGGGTGATAGTTTTTCGGAGACAGAAAAAATTCAAAAAACTATTATTGATGAAATTTCAAAAAAACTTGAAACAAGTAAAGTAAAACTTCTTTGGGGAACAGCAAATTTATTCAGCCACCGCAGGTACATGTCTGGAGCTGCTACTAATCCTGATCCTGATGTTTTTCAATATGCAGCTGCTCAAGTGAAGATGTGTATGGAAAATACAATGTTCTTAGGTGGACAAAATTATGTTTTATGGGGAGGTAGAGAGGGTTACGAAACAATTCTAAATACTAATATGAAACAAGAATATGATCAGCTTGGTAGATTTTTGAACATGGTAGCTGAACATAAGCACAAAATTGGTTTTAAGGGTTTACTTCTTATTGAGCCTAAACCCCATGAGCCAACAAAACATCAATATGATTTTGACTCTGCTAATGTTTTCGCATTTCTTCAAAAATATGGTTTAGAAAAAGAATTCAAGCTAAATATCGAGCAAAATCATGCTATATTAGCAAAACATTCATTCGAGCACGAGATTGCCTATGCACTTTCCAATGACATCTTTGGGAGTATTGATATTAACAGAGGGGACTATTTAGTAGGATGGGACACAGACCAATTCCCAAACAATGTAGAAGAGTTAGTTTTGCCTTTTTACTATATTTTTAAAAACGGCGGTTTTTCCTCAGGAGGTCTTAATATGGATGCTAAGATCAGAAGACAATCAATAGATCCTGAAGATCTATTTTATGCACATATTGGTTCTATGGATACTTGCGCAAGAACTCTTATTGCTGTTGAAAAAATGATTAACGATGGTAGTTATGAAAATTTTTTAAAACAAAGATACGAACAGTGGACCTCTGAAAAACAACTTATGACTTCAATGTCTCTTGAAGATATTCATAAAAATGTCATTTCTAAAAAAATAAACCCTCAACCAAGGTCTGGTCGCCAAGAATATCTTGAAAATCTAATTAATTCTTTTGTCGATTAAGTTGATGAAAATTACAAAATTTTTATTTGATCTAGGTAATGTTTTTTTTGATTGGGATCCACATTATGTGTTTAAAAATATCATTCCTGATCAAACTAAAAGAGAATATTTTATGAATACAATCGCGTTTCCTCATTTAGATATGAGATGCGATGCTGGAGTAAAAATTGATGACGCAGTTAAAGATGCAATAAAAAATTACCCTAATTATGAAAATGAAATAAAGCAATATTATCCAAATCATAGGAATATGGTTAACGGAGTTTATCAAGATACAGTTGATATTTTTCGAAAAATAAAATCAAGTGGTTACCCCTGCTATGTCTTGTCAAACTGGTCAGATGAGACTTATGAGGGTATGGAAGATCAACACCCATTCCTTAAAGAATTTGATGATAAAATTATCTCTGGTAGAGAGTTTTTAGTAAAACCAGACCCTGAAATTTATAAATTAGCGATTTCAAGATTTAATTTAACACCTGAACAAACGCTTTTCATTGATGATCGTATTGAAAATATTGAGGCGGCACAAACACTTGGCTTTCAAACTATTCATTTAACTGACCCACTGACAATAAAAAGTCAAATAGCAAATCATATAATTGTTTAAATTAGACAATAAAATAGGCCTAGGATTGGCTTCTCTTGGTAGGCCCGGTTATATAAACATTGGTCATAGTTCAGATTTAGGTAGCGACATATCAAAAAATTCTATGAGATCTCATTGTCACGAAGTACTTAACCATGCTTACAAGAGAGGTATTCGATATTTCGATGTGGCAAGGGTATATGGAGATGCTGAGGAATTTTTATCAAGTTGGATTAGAGCTCAAAAACAATTTGATGGTTTTGTGGGGTCTAAGTGGGGCTATGAATATTTAGCAAATTGGGAAGTCCAGGCAGATCAACATGAAAGAAAAGATCACTCGGTCGAATTTTTAAAACAACAATGGGTGGAGACAAGACTTAATTTAGGAAAAAGTATTGATCTTTACCACATTCATTCTGTCAATTCAGAAAGTAAAGTCTTAGATGATATTAATGTTCTAAAGGAGCTTGAGACAATAAAAAAAAATGGGATAGAAATAGGAATCTCAACAACCGGACCAGATCAAGAGAAAACTATCAATGACCTTTTAATTAAGAATGAAAAACTTAATCTATTTTCTTTTTTACAAACGACTATAAATATCTTTGATCAATCTTGTATTTCCATTTTAAAAGAAGTATCTGAAAAAAAGATAAATGTAATTGCAAAAGAGATTTTCTCAAATGGAAGACTAACCAACTCAAATAAAGAATTTCATCAAAATAAAATTAAAGAATTAAAGTCAGTTGCCTCATCTATGGATTTAACTTTGGAGCAATTGTCTTATCTATGGGTTTATCAACTATCGTTTGTTAAAATTTGTTTAACAGGAGCATCAACAATCAAACAGTTGGATGAAAATTTAAGTTGTCTTGAAAAAATAGATACCGAATTACCCTCGCTTGAGTCTTTCAGTTTGTCTACTCAAGATTATTGGGATACACGAAAAAAACTAAGTTGGAATTAATTGAAACTTACCCAACTTGAATTTGATGAGCTAGATGCGATTGACCTTTCGATAAATTTAATTCCCTCGAGTCCATCTTCTACACTTGGAAAATGATGATTTTCCTCATTAAATTTGCCATTTTTCTGATCAATTAGCGCATTAGCTACATCTGTATATATATTTGCAAAGCCTTCTAAATATCCCTCGGGGTGACCAGCAGGAATTCTAGTAACATCTCCTGCATCACTCATAGCACCTGATCCACCCCTTGTAATTTTTTGTTTGGGTTCCCCAAATTTTGTAAAGTAAAGGTAATTTGGATCTTCTTGGCACCATTCCAGCCCGGCCTTGTTACCGTAAATTCTTATTTGTAAATGATTTTCATTTCCTGGAGCTACTTGAGAAGACCAGATAGTACCTTTTGCTCCTCCTTTAAATCGTAACGATATTTGAGCATTATCATCTAATTTTCTCCCAGTCACAAAAGATGTTAACTCTGCAGATATCTCCTCTGTATTGAGATCAGTTATAAATCTAATCAGATTGTAAGCATGAGTTCCAATGTCACCAATACATCCACCAGCACCTGATTGATTAGGATCAGTTCTCCAAGAGGCCTGTTTGTTTCCCCCATCATTAATTCTATTTTCTAAATCTTCGGTCAGCCAATCTTGAGCATACTCTGCTTGAATTACTCTTATTTCACCTAAGTCACCTCTCTTACAAAGAGCTCTGGCATTCCTAATCATGGGATAACCAGTGTAGTTATGAGTTAAAGCAAAAAGAATGTTATTGTCTTTTTTAAATTTTATAAGTTCCTCACATTGATTAACATTCATGGCAAGGGGTTTGTCACAAATTATGTTAAAGCCTTTCTCCATAAAAGCTTTTGCGATCGGGTAGTGCATATGATTTGGTGTCACTATTGCTACAGCATCTATTTTATCCTCTCTGATCAATTCTTTTTCGACCATTTCAAGGTAGTCCTTATAATTCCTTTCATCTGCTATTCCAATATCTCTCCCAGAGGCTTGAGCTTTTTCAGGATTAGATGAAAAGGCACCAGCGACCAGTTCAAAGCGGTCATCAATTCTAGATGCTATACGGTGAACTTCTCCAATAAATGCTCCTGAGCCGCCACCAACCATTCCTAATTTTAATTTTTTGGTCATATTATCATTCAATTCCAAGCATTTTTTTGTTTGCATCTTGATCAGTGCCAGCATCGGCAAAATCATCGAAAGCGTTCTCAGTAACTCTAATTAAATGATCTTTAATAAATACAGAGCCCTCTTTAGCTCCGTCTTCAGGATGTTTCAAAGCACACTCCCATTCTAAAACAGCCCATCCATCAAAGCCGTAAGTGGTAAGTCTGGAGAAAATTGATTTGAAATCTACTTGCCCATCTCCTAAAGATCTAAATCGACCTGCTCTGTTTTTCCAAGATTGAAATCCACTATAGACTCCTTGTTTACCAGTGGGATTTAGTTCTGCGTCTTTGACATGAAACATTTTTATTTTCTCGTGATAAATGTCAATATGCTGCAAATAATCTAAATGCTGCAAAATAAAGTGGCTTGGATCATATAACATGTTGCAGCGTTCATGATTACCCACTTTATCTAGAAACATTTCAAAAGTTATTCCATCAAAAAGATCCTCGCCTGGATGAATTTCATAACACAAATTCACCCCACACTCATCAAATTCATTAAGAATTGGTTTCCACCTTTTAGCAAGTTCATCAAATGCAGTTTCAACTAACCCTTCTGGTCTTTGAGGCCATGGATAAACATATGGCCAAGCCAATGCTCCTGAAAAAGTAACATGTTCAGACAATCCAAAATTTTTTGAAGCTTTAGCAGCCATCATTAATTGATCGACTGCCCATTGCTGCCTTGCAGATGGATTTCCTCTAACCTCTGAGGCTGCAAAACCATCAAATACTGAGTCATATGCAGGATGAACGGCTACAAGCTGACCTTGAAGATGTGTCGATAGCTCAGTTAGATTTAAATTAAAACTTTTAAGAGTCCCTTTTATCTCGTCACAGTAATCTTTGCTTTCAGATGCTTGTTTTAGATTAATTAACCTCTCATCCCAACTAGGTATTTGAACACCTAGGTATCCTAAATCACTTGCCCATTTAGAGATATTTTCTAAATTGTTAAACGGAGCATCATCTCCAGCAAATTGAGCTAAAAATATTGCTGGACCTTTAATAGACATCTTTTTACCCCCTCCTGCGACAAACTATAATATTACAGTTAACTTCTATTTAAAATGTTTTTAAGGCTATGAATAATCTGCATTTATAAATATGTAAAAAGACTGTATAATCAGCCAGTTTTGTTATTAAAGAGGAGGAATAATAACATGAAAAAAGTACTATCTGTATTTCTAGTTCCTGTTTTTGCCTTACTTTTTTCTTTTAATGCTAAATCTGAGTCTTTGACTTTGGGCTGGGCCGCTTGGGATCCTGCTAATGCCTTACAAGAATTAAGTAAAGAATTTACAGCTGAAACAGGCGTTGAAATGAACTTCGAATTTGTGCCATGGCCAAATTTTGCTGAGAGAATGCTTAACGAGTTAAATAACCAAGGTAAAACTTTCGACTTGTTAATTGGTGATTCACAGTGGATTGGACAAGGTGCTGAATATGGTCACTATGTTAAGTTAAATGATTTCTTTGATGCCAACGGAATTTCAATGGATGATTTTAACCCAGCAACTGTTTACGCATATTCAACATGGCCAAAAGGATCACCTAACTATTACGCTCTTCCAGCAATGGGTGATGCTTTAGCATGGGCTTATCGAAAAGACTGGTTTGATAGACCAGAGCTTCAAGCTGAATTTAAAAGTAAGCATGGATATGATCTAGGTGTTCCAAAAACTTGGGATGAGTTATATGACATGTGTACTTTCTTCCAAGGAAGAGAAATTGATGGACAAGTAAGATATGGTGCAGCTATCAATACAGAGCGTGGATCTGAAGGTATCACCATGGGTGTAACAGCAGCCATGTATGCATGGGGTATGCAGTATGAAAATCCTGATAACCCATACGAGATGGACGGTTACTTCAACTCAGATGCTTCTGTAGAGGCTGTTGAATTTTATAGGAAAATGTATGAAGACTGTGCACCTCCAGGGCACTCAGATGCCTATATGGTTGCAAATCTTGATGCATATAAATCAGGACAGGTTGCATTTCAAATGAACTGGTATGCTTTCTGGCCTGGCGTTTCTAAAGAAGACAGTGACGGAAGAGTTTCTGGTTTCTTTGCTAACCCATGTCAAAACGTATGTGCAGCTACTCTTGGTGGTCAAGGTATCTCAGTTGTGAGTTACTCTGATAAACAAGACTTGGCTCTTGAATACATGAAGTGGTTTGCAAAGCCAGATATTCAACAAAAATGGTGGGATTTAGGAGGATATTCATGTCATATGGATGTTCTTGGATCACCTGATTTCGTTGACTCAGCTGTTTACGCACAAGGCTTCCTTGACTCAATGGGCATCGTCAAAGACTTTTGGCAAGAGCCTACATTTGTTGAATTAATGCTTCCAATGCAGGAGAGAATTCATGACTACGTTGTGAATGGAAAAGGTTCTGCAAAAGACGCATTAGACAAAATCATTGATGATTGGACTGAAGTCTTCGAAGACGACGGTAAAATTTAATCACTAAATTAATATAAAGGGTGGGATTAATCCCGCCCTTCAATCTAAAACATATATGAAAAGTGCTGTTAAAAAGTTCAAAGGCTTATCTGATAAAGCAATAGCTTGGATTTTCATAGCACCAACTTTAATTCTATTACTTGCTATAAATATTTATCCTCTTATCTATGCCATAAGGATGTCATTCACCAACTTTTATGCCAATAAAATAGGTAGAGAAGTAAAATTTGTGGGTTTAAAAAACTATAAAAAGATTTTAGGAAAAGAAGAGATATGGGAAAAGATGCAGATAACTGCCCACTTCGTTTGTTGGACATTAGTCTTACAAGCATTAATTGGATTGGGTCTTGCTCTTCTTTTAAATAAAAAATTTAAAGGCAATGAACTACTCACTACTTTAATAGTTTTACCAATGATGCTTTCCCCTGCAGTCGTAGGTGTATTTTGGACTTACTTATATAATCCTCAAGTAGGTTTATTTAATTACGTAGTTAATTTTTTCTATGACTTTGGTATTTTTGATATGATTGGTTCAAGCACTTTAGCTCCTTGGTCAATTGTGATTGTCGATACATGGATGTGGACACCTTTTACCATGTTAATTTGTCTGGCAGGATTAAGATCAATTCCAAATTATTTGTACGAAGCTGCAGAAGTTGACAGGGCTAGTAAGTGGCAGCAATTTATCCATATAACATTGCCATCTGTCCTTCCTTTTCTACTTCTTGCATTATTATTTAGAGGGATCGAGAATTTCAAAATGTTTGATCTAGTAGCTGAGCTTACTTCAGGGGGGCCAGGATCGGCAACTGAATTAGCGTCAATTAATTTAAAACGCGAAGCATTTGAAAAATGGAAAACAGGTTACAGCTCTGCTTTTGCTGTAATATTATTTGTCACCATATTCGGCTTTGGAAATGTGTATGTAAAAGTTATGAACAAAATTAAAGAGCGATAATGGACACTTCAAGATCACCACTAGAAGCAACAGGATTTTCAAGAAAATTAGCTGCCACTATCATCATCGTTTACATGATTGTAACCCTTATACCGATCACATGGATGGTTGCTACAAGCTTTAAAAGTGTTGATAGTGCTATCTCTTACCCACCAGAGGTTTTTTTTGAACCATCTTTAGAGGGTTATGTGAATTTATTTACAAATCGATCAAGGCAACCCAAGGATTATTTGGACTCTCTTCCACCACCAGATACGTGGTATGAGGAATTAGTTCGTAGTAGAGAAATGGTCATAACAGGTCCATCAAAATTTTTACCGAGGTATTCCAATTCTTTGATAATTGGATTTGGTGCCACGTTCTTTTCGGTATTTTTAGGCTCCTTAGCTGCCTATGCTCTCTCAAGATTTAAAGTCCCACTGAAAGATGATTTATTATTTTTTATTTTATCTACGAGAATGTTCCCACCAATTGCAGTGGCAGTACCTATATTTATTATGTACAGAAAACTTGGTCTTGGTGATACTCACGTTGGCATGATTATTCTGTACACTGTTGTAAATTTAAGTTTGTCAGTTTGGCTGTTAAAAGGCTTTATGGATGAGATACCGAGAGAGTATGAGGAGGCTGCGATGATAGATGGTTACTCTAGAATGCAAGCATTTTTTAAAGTAGTCCTTCCGCAAGCAACTACAGGTATTGCAGCAACAGCAATTTTCTGCATGATATTCTCTTGGAATGAATATGCATTTGCTGTTTTACTAACACAATTTAATGCGCAAACTGCACCACCATTTATCCCAACAATTATAGGAGAGGGTGGTCTTGATTGGCCTGCTATTGGAGCAGGGACAACATTATTTTTAATCCCAGTGATGATATTTACAGTTGTATTGAGAAAGCATCTTCTAAGGGGAATAACATTTGGAGCGGTAAGAAAATAATGGCTGAGAAAAAAAGTTTATTGAGAAGAATTTTTAGAAGATCTATTTGGGAAAATGCATCAACAGTTTTAATTTTATTGGGTGTATTTATGCTGATGCAGCCTTTTGCTATGTGGATGTATACATATTCTTTTATCGTTATTTTGGTGGGAACTATCGGATTTGTGATCACAAGTCATTTCCCAGATTAGCCATGGCAGAAATAGAAATTAAAAATTTACATAAATCTTTTGGAGATTTCGTAGCAGTGAAAAACTCCAACCTTATTATTGAAAATAAAGAATTCTTCGTTTTACTCGGTCCTTCAGGTTGTGGAAAAACTACCACTTTAAGAATGATTGCTGGTTTAGAGCTGCCAACTTCTGGAAATATATATTTGGATAAGGAAGATGTGGGCTATCTAAGAGCCTCTCAGCGAGATATAGCCTTTGTTTTTCAGCTTTTTGCACTCTATCCACACATGAATGTAAGAAATAATCTGGCTTTCCCACTAAAAATGCAAAAGCTCTCACGAAGCGAAGTAGATGCTAAAGTTCTGGAAGCTGCAAAGCTTCTTAGAATTGATCACTTATTAAAATCAAAAGTATCCTCTTTAGCAGGAGGTGATCGCCAACGTGTTGCACTCGGAAGAGCGCTAGTCAGAAGACCTAAAGCATTTTTAATGGATGAACCTTTGGGCACACTTGATGCAGAATTTAGAGAATTGATGTGTTTGGAATTAAGAAAACTTCACGATGATATTGATGCAACTACAGTTTATGTAACGCACGATCAACAAGAGGCAATGTCGATGGCTGATCGAATAGCAGTAATGAATGAGGGAGTGGTGTTGCAGGCAGACTCACCAAAAGTTATTTATAATAAACCTAAAACAAAGTTTGTTGCCAATTTTATTGGATCACCAGGAATGAACTTCATACCAATAAATGAGAAAATTTCTCCAAGTCAATCGAGTATTAAATTATTAGATTCATCATTAAATATCCCTGAACAAAAAGAAGGAACAGACTCCAATGAAAATTTTTTAGGTGTAAGGCCAGAGAATTTAAAATTAGTTTCTGAAAATGGCGTAAAAGGCAATGTCTTTGGTGTTGAATACTTAGGTTCAAGAAAAATTCTTACAATTGAAACTCAACTCGGAAATATAAAAATTAGAGTTGATAGTGACACACAAGTCAATATTAATGAGCAAATTCAATTTGATACTCTTAATAATAACCAAATAATTTTTGATGGTTCAAATGATAAGGCACTTCAAAGTGAGTTTATTAGTTAATGTCTAAAGTAGAACTACAAAATATTACAAAAATATATGATAAAACTATTAAGGCTTTAGATGATATTAGCTTTACAGTAAACGATGGAGAGTTTTTTGTATTATTGGGTCCAACCGGCGCAGGTAAAACAACAACATTAAGATCAATAGCAGGTTTAGAAAAAATTGATAAAGGAAAGATCCTTTTTGATGATGAAGATTTCTCAGAGGCCCAGCCTGCAGCAAGAGACACAGCGTTTGTATTTCAACAATACTCTTTATACCCCCATTATAAGGTTTACGACAATTTAGCTTTTCCTCTTCGGTCTCCTCTTAGAAAAATCCCAGAAGACAAGATTAGGGAAAAAGTCACAAAAATATCGGAAATGTTGAAGATTTCAGCTAAATTAGACAACAAAGCTACTGAATTATCAGGGGGAGAAATGCAAAGAGTTGCGATAGGTCGTGCTTTAGTTAGAGACCCAAGTATATATTTGATGGATGAGCCTCTTTCATCCCTTGATGCAAAATTAAGGGAAAGTTTGAGAGTCGAACTGAAAAAAATTCAATTAAATTTAGGCTCCACAATTCTCTACGTCACACATGATCAAGCTGAAGCCACAACTATGGCAGATCGCATCGGAGTATTAGAAAATGGTAAGATTGCCCAGATTGATAAGCCAGAAGATATATACAATAATCCAAAATCTATTTATGTAGCAAATAGATTAGGCTCACCAAAAATTAATATTCTCAACAGAACTACTTTAAATGCTTCATCACCAGATAAAGCAAGTCAACTTGGTTTAAGACCTGAGCACATTAAGATAGGAGAGGGTGAACTTTCAGGCTCTATTAAAACTGTTGAGTCTCTCGGTGCAGAAACTGTGGTAGAGTTAGACTTTAATGGAGCAGAGATTTTATCTTTATATCAAGGAGCATTCCAAGGACAAAAAGGGGACAAAGTAAATTTTGCAATAGATCAAAATAAAATTTTATTTTTTGACGAAAAAGGAATGAGCGTGCAATGAGTGTTAATTTTTTAATCCATAGAGCAAAAGAAATTCAAGCTGTAATTGATGCAAATGCAAGTGAAATAGAAAAATTGGACCAAGAAATAGGAGATGGGGATCATATTTTTAATGTCCAAAGAGGGATCAAGCTTGTTATAGAATTAGAAGCTGTAATTAAAGATTTGCCAATATCTAAAGCTCTAAACCAAATAGCAATGAAAGTTCTTTCTGGTATTGGTGGTTCATCTGGAGCCCTGTTTGGCACATTGTTTATGACCATGGCCAAAGGTAAGGATATAGATAATGGTGTTGATTATAAAAAGGCAATCGAAATTTTTGCAGATGGCGTGGAAGCTGTAAAACAAAGAGGTAAAGCAGATGTAGGTGAAAAAACAATGATGGATGTTCTCATACCTGTATCTAACTGCCTTAAAAAAGGTGTCGAGGATAACAAAGATGTTAAAGAGATACTTAATGAAGCTATAGAAGTGGCGGAAAAAGGGATGTTTTCAACAAAAGATCTTTTAGCTACAAAAGGGAGAGCTTCTTTTTTAGGAGAGCGAGCGAAAGGTCATATCGATCCTGGAGCCAGGTCTTCACAATTAATGATAAAAACTGTCTGTGAGTCAGTGTTAAATAGTTAGGAGGATACTATGAAAAAATTTATGAATTCAGCGGATGATTTTCTAAAGGAGAGTCTGCAAGGTTTTGGTGCTGCGCATCAAGGTATTGTTAACTGCCACTACGACCCCAACTTCATTACTAGAGCCACTCCCACAAAAGAGGGAAAAGTAGCTCTGATCAGTGGAGGGGGGAGTGGACACGAACCCATGCATGGTGGCTTAGTCGGCTACGGTATGCTGGATGCAGCCTGCCCTGGATTTGTTTTTTCATCTCCTACACCAGATCAAATGTTGGCTGCTGCTGAAAAAGTAGATAGCGGAGCTGGAGTTTTATTTATCGTTAAAAACTATTCTGGAGATGTAATGAATTTCCAAATGGCAGCTGAGATGATGCAAGGTCCAAATGAGTCTGTATTGACAAATGACGATGTTGCTGTAGAGGACTCTTCATTTACAACTGGTAGAAGAGGTGTTGCCGCTACTGTTGTTGTTGAAAAAATAGTTGGTTCTTTAGCTGAGCACGGAGGTAGCTTACAAGAATGTAAAGCCTTAGGAGATAAGGTAAATAAAAATTCAGGTTCTATGGGTGTTGCATTTTCAAGTTGCACTGTCCCGGCTGCAGGAAAACCAAATTTTGATATAGGTGATGATGAAATGGAATTCGGTGTTGGAATTCATGGTGAACCTGGAAGAAGAAGAGATAAAATGAAATCTGCACAAGAGATTACAAACGAGTTATTAGAGGCAATTAATGAGGATTTAAAGCCTGAGACAAACGAAGAAATTCTTTTATTCGTCAATGGTATGGGAGGTACTCCTTTAACAGAGCTATACCTAATTTATGACAATGCTAAAAATATGTTAGACAAAAAAAATATTAAGATATCTAGGTCTCTTGTTGGAAATTATTGCACTTCTCTTGAAATGCAGGGCGCTTCAATTACTCTTACGAAACTTGACGAAGAGCTTTTAAAGCATTGGGACTCATCTGTTCACACAGCAGCTATGAGATGGGGTGTCTAAATAAAAATCATAAAGCCTTTAGACAGATCTAAAGGCTTTTATATTTGTCTGATTACTTTCATCATTAGTGATTATGATGATCTAATGTAACTTCGCCAACTACTGTCTCGACTGAGACTCTATTTTCTATATTAGTATTTAATCTTTTTTCTCGTGCTGCATCTGCTGCTTTCATAGTTTCAGCATCAGGATAAATTGTAACTGCCATTAATGTAATATCATCAATTCTAATGCCAATTAATTGACTTGCTTGTGGGAATTCTGATGGTGCACTTTGTACGTACCCTTGTGTTTGTTTATCAGCTGCCTCTTTTGAGTCCATTTTTACTGTTGTCACTCTTGCTATACTCATTTATTACCCTCCTTAATTGTGAGATAAATAATTTATCTCTAAGTCAACAGTACACTCTTTTAACAATTAAATTAAATATTTTATAAGATAATTAACCTGACTATTTTGCATATCAAAAGATAAGATAATTTTTATTAGCTAATTAACTATAGAAGTATATTAAGAAGCCGAAAATAAAAATAAAAATTAAAAAATAGCTAATTGCTGATTTTTTAAAGTATATCTCTGATTTAAACAGAATATTAAATATTTTATAGCTAGCAAATATTACTAGTGCTATTACGACAAGAGTAATAAGCCATGTTCCTAAAAAATTAATTGAAAAAAGTTTATCTAAGTTTTGTTCCATTTTTTAATTTTACCTTGGTGGAGCCAAGGGGGATCGAACCCCTGACCTCTACGCTGCCAGCGTAGCGCTCTCCCAGCTGAGCTATGGCCCCACAATTAGTGTGAGTATTATCACATTTTTTCTAAATTTTACTAATAGTTTGATTTTAGAGATCAATATCTTTGAATGAATTATTTTTAAATAAATTTTATAATAATTCATAGAAAGGATAGCTATGAAAATTATTACAAATGCAAAAATCACCAAAGGTTATGAACATTGGAAACAAATGTTTGAAGAAAATGAAAATCTGAGACAAGAATATGGTCTTAATGTATTAGCCTATGGACATCCAAAAGATAACAATGATGAAATTTATACGGTTATAGAAGTAGAGTCGATGGATAAAATGCAAGAAATGTTAAAACTTCCTGAAATGATAAAACTTAGAACAGAAGCCGGAGTTGATCTAGACACACAAAAATTTATTTTACTCGAGGGCGGAAACTAAGATTGTGTAAGTAAGAAATATAAGCTTAAAAATATTAAAATTATTGATACAGATAAACCCAATTTGAAGGTTTTATCTATAATAGAATATTCCTTTTTACCAACATACCTTTTTTTAATAATGTAAATAGCTGCTGTAAAAATCGAAAAAAACCAAAATGTATTTACCACTAATTCTATGTTCATGTGCTCTTGTATGAATTTCTCTCTAAATATTTTTCACCGTTCTCAGACAAATACCAAAGATATCGCTTTTCATTATTTTGATCATCTTCCCACATAATTTTATTTGCTAGATTCATTCTTATAAGTTTTGCCCCGGTATCACTCACAATATTGAAATTTAATCCTGTCAAAAATGAAATTTCATCCAAGTCAAAAGCATTAATAACATTTTTTGAAATTAAAGACTCATCGTTTATCTGTTTACCTGTCGTTTTTAAAGAGACATGTCTTTTACATATTTTTTCCTGGAGACACTTCATAAATATGTAATCTTGTGTTTCAATATCATCACTATTCATAAGATTTGATTATTTAAACCAATCGCTATAAACACTAATTAAAACTAGTGAGAAAGTCCCGTACCCTAAAACGATTATAATGAAATATTTAATATATATTCTTTTGGAACTAACATTTTTTGTTAATTTACCAAATCTTTTTTGAGTATAGATAAAAGCTGCCCATAGTAAAATTGCAAAGCCGTATGATGATAATAATACTTTAATTACTTCTGACATTTAAAAAGACAATGATTCTGACAATAAGTTTTCATTCAAGGGGCCTAAATTTTTAGGGTAGGTTAGTATACCATCAGATATATATTTATCATCAAATTGTGACACACACCAAGATAGCGAAGCTGGTTTGGGTACTAGAGTTTTATTATCTCTAATGGAGTAAAGTAAATTATCTCTAACAGCTAAGTCACCCATATATACTAAATAAGCAACTTTTGTCCGCCTTGTAATAAAGTTACTTTCGCCTTGATTGAGACTTTTAGGAGGATTGTAGATAACTGGCTTTTTTTTGATATAATCATCTTTGAGTCTCTTTATTAACCAATTTCTCATTATTTTTCTGACCGCATGATAAGCTGCAAATTGTGGTTTAATTAAATATGTAGTTTGGTGCCCAATATTCAAAATTGTATTATTTTCAGAAAACTTGTAAGAGTAGCCGTCTTTATATCTTTGATGAAACTTTGAGAATTCTTTAGCCCAAGTTACTCCCTCAATTACCCTATCTTTAGTTTGAGAGGTGTACTTTTCTCTTGATGAGGTGTCATGTAAAACTACATCCCGGAAAAAAGATAAGTAATCTGACTCATTTTTAAATTTTTCCTTATGAACTTGTTTTAATTCTTCCCAAGGTTTGATTTTTATATCTTGCACTTTTTTTGAACTTATATTATTTTCAATTTATACACAAACTATTATATAATTTATGTGTAATTTATGAAAAAAAAAGAAAAATTATCAATAAAATCAACAATTTTTCAATAAAATCGAAAAATTAGAAAAAATTTAAAGTTTAAGTTAAATTTAAAAAAATTCATGATTAAATTTTTTAAACCATTGCTTTCCATTTCAAAGATTTTTCTATGATTATTAAATATTTTATTACACACAATTTTATAGATTATGTGTGTTAATTAGAAAATTAATAATATACCTACATTTACTTGTAAATATCTAATTTTGTCAAAGATAACCCTTAAATTTACTTGGTTTCCAATTTTTGGGAGCAATTTCTAAATCCTCAAATTCAAAAGCTGGAGCAACTGTGCAGCCAATTAAACTAAATAATCCAGTCGTTTCTAAAGAGAACCATATATTACTTTCGACGCTGTAAATAAATCTATTTTTAGATCCTATCTCATTTATTTCAAATTCTTCGCCATTTTTCGATGTATATATTCTTAAAGGACTACCAGTATAGAAGTGTATTGTTTCGTTCTTTTTAATGCGATGCCAATGAGAATATTGCCCTTTTTCTAATAAATAGTATATGTGACTAACGTCCTTATCTTTGTAAACTTCGACGTAATGACCGCCTTCAGGATGAGCTATCATTTTATGACTTTTTATAAGGGATTTAACTGTATCCATTTAAACTAAAAGTACATTTTTATTTCCATCAATCAAAATAGAAACTTATAAAGCAAAAATACTGAATTTATTGATTATTAATTGTTTTTCGTAATCTATTCCATTCTTCATCTAAAAAGGTATATTAATAGTAATATATGGCAATGGAAAACGCACAAACAATATCTTGTCCGAAGTGTGACTTATCTGTTTCTTCTATTTGTTCTAAGTGTAACAAAGAAGTAGAGGTATCTCAATTAGCTGATGGATGTGTAGTTCAAATCACAAAATGTGTTGAATGCACTAATACACCAGTTATTAAAGATATCTGCGCGGAAAATTAGTCCTCACTTTTAACTGACACTAAACCTTTAATCAGTCTGTTAAGATCCAAAGATTACTATTAGACTAAAAAGTAGTATCGGAGATGTAATTAATGAAAATATTAAAAATTTTGGATGATGCAGAATTAATTCTTGTAGACTTAGAGGTAAATTTGGGGAAAGAAGTAAGAAACGCCCCAACTTTATGTGTCAGGTACAAAGGTAAAATTATACCTTTAAACACTGCACATGACGGTCGACCTATTCTGATGAGAGAAGAAAACGCCATCCCAAGTGAAAATTAAAATTATATGTTCACTGGTACTCTTTGGGTAGATTTAACTATTTCGCTCATACTTTTAGCTACTTTTTTTATGTGGATAATGAGGGGGGATTAAATAAAATTAACTCCTTAATGGAAATATTAACCAACAAAGAGGAAGTAAGAGAAAAACTCAAAAACAACCCCTTACAAGCTGCCCATTTACTCAGACTCAATGGATATGGTTCTATTAATTACGAATGTGCCTGTGGTGAAACACACGATGCTAATGGTAAAGATGTAAGTTGTAAAGGATCTGCTAAACCTTTTAAAGCTCTTCTTAAATGTTCAAACAATTTTGTAACGATGATAAAAATTGAGGGTTTTTTTCGAAAAAAAGCCATCTCAGAGTATGGATTTAAAGCAAGCATAATGGATTAAATTATGAAGTTTTTTTTTATATTATTTTTTATTCCAACTTTATCTTTCGGCCAGAGTATAAAATTAGCTTGTCAAGAAACATCTCTTATTGATTACTCAAAAGTACAAATTATTGAATTTAAAAATGAGCATATAAATGAATTTGAATACTCATTTGACCAAAACCTCTTTGTATTAAAGGAGAGATTTCAAGATTTACAATATGATTACATGGGGGAAGATGACGTAAGCTATCATTTTAGAGTTGAAACTGACTTCTCCTTTAACACCCTAATTCTATATAAAAAAATCCTTAGATATGAGAGAAACATATTTTATCCTGATAGTGTAAATTTGAAAAAAACTTATTACGGCGATTGCAATGAATCAGACAGTTTTTTTGCTGCTTTGAAATAGAATACAGAAAAATCACCTTTTATACATTTTTTGGTAATACATTTTCATGAACTAGACTTAAATACTATTTTTTGTATAGTTTTCTATATGTCCGATGTTTATAGTTTAATGAAATATTTAACGCCCTATGAATTAGATCATATTAAGTTCTTGGCACATAACGACGAGATACCATACCAAATAATAAATTTGCAATATAATATTAATAAAAATGATGTAAAAAACTTGATGAGATTTATGTTAAATGACCAAGACTATTTAAAATGGAAAAAAATTTATAATAAAACGCATTGAGGAACTTCCTCAATTTTATTATTCACAATCTTTATTTAATTTTTTAGTCTCATTTCAACGAAATGCTGAGCTAATTTCTTACCAGATAACCAAGCATCTTGCATACTTGGACCTTCACACCAATCCCCAAAAGCATATAGACGCTGATCTATGGACTCAATGAATCTTTTAGAGTTTTGATCTCTTAGACTTTTCTTTGTATAAGAGTATCTCCATCTATGTGACTTCTTAAAAACAGCATCAGCTTTTGATTTAAAAGACTTTTTCATTTGATTTACCACATAGTCCTCTAAAACATAATTTTCTATGTTGTAATACTCTTTTGTCCAATCAGCTCTCATATTTATAACCCAGCACTCTTCATTAAAAAATTCGTGTTTAAAATTTTGATTCATTAAGAAACTAATTTCAGGTGTTAAGTGATATCCAAATTGAAAAGGAGCTCCTAATCTTTTATTAAATGCAATCATGACTGTCCAAATGGAGTCAAACTCTATTTCAGGAATATCGCTATAATCTATAAATTGATCTAACAATTTTTTTGATTGTTCAAAGGGCATGCTACAAAAAACATAATCATAAGGTCCAAATTTCTCATCTGCTGCGATTAAGAAATATTCATTATTATTGCTTTCAATGTTGGTTATCTGTTTTGAAAAATGCGTAGGGTAGTGCAGTGATTTATGTATCTTTATAGGAATTGATTCATTTCCATCTTTACCAACAATGACCTCTTTATCTTCAATTGGAGAATTTTGTGAGATATTTGAACAAAATTGACCTTTTAAAATTTTAATAGCATCAATTTTTTTTAAAAATTCATTTAAGCCAATAACACCATGATCTAATTTCAAATAGTGAGCACCATGATCAAAAGCATATTGCTCATGTTTTCTTGTGCTTATTCTTCCGCCTGGTCTCCAGGATTTCTCAAAAAATGTAATATCAAGTGCAGGCAAGTGATATGCTAAAGAAAGGGCACTAAGCCCAGTTCCAATGACTGCAATTTTTTTCAATTTTATTACTTTTTTGTGCTTCTAGGTTTAATTTCATCAACATCTTCAATAGGACGAAGTATTGGGACATACCTAAGTCGAAGAATGATGACTGCAATCGCAACTAAGACTATTGCTCCTGCTTCGTAAAGAAGAAGCTCTGGGTTTGAGTCTTTACCTTGAAGTATAATAAGACGAGATAAAGCGGTAATAGCAATAAATAAGGGATATGTCATTCTTACACGATTGGAAACATAGTAGACTCGAACCATCCCAATAACTTCAACATAAATAAATAAAAGAAGTAGATCAGCTAACTCTACATACTGAACTTCTATCATTCTCATTATCTCAAACATAATGGCGGTAATAGTAGCTACTAATATTATTGCAATAACTGCTTTTTCAATAAACCCTACGAGATTTTCAACATTAGTCTTCATTACCATTCAACCATATCAATTTGTTTTGATTTTAGAAAGGTATTTGTCTTAGAAAAAGGCTTACTCCCAAAAAAACCGCGGTGAGCCGATAATGGGGAAGGGTGCGGTGCTGATAAAATAAGATGTTTATTCGAATCAATTATCTCTTTCTTTGATTGAGCAAACGAACCCCATAATATAAAAACAATATTTTCTAATTCACTACTGATAACTGAGATAACTTTGTCTGTAAAAATATCCCAACCAAACTTTTGATGTGAGAGAGGTTTTGATTTTTCTACTGTAAGAGTTGTGTTTAAAAGAAATACTCCCTGCTTAGCCCACTTATCTAAATTACCATTGTTGTAATTCACCTCTTTTTTTAAGTCATCTTGAAGTTCTTTATAAATATTCAACAGTGAGGGCGGTGGTTTTATATTTTCTGGTACAGAAAAACTGAGCCCATGAGCTTGGCCAGGTCCATGGTAGGGGTCTTGACCTAATATCACTACCTTCACCTTGTCTAAAGGAGTTAAATTAAATGCATTAAAAATTTGTTTTCCTGGAGGATAAAAAATAATTTTATTTTTTTTTAATTCTAAAAGTTTGCTTTTGAGTTTAATCATATAATCTTGATTAAATTCCTCTTTTAAATGTTTAAGCCAAGTATCAGGAAGTTGAATGGTAGGTTTTTCCATTCAGATTTTAGTTAATTTAAAGTTGCGTCTTTACTTCTGCCGTATTTTTCAAGCTTGTAAATAATCTTTTCCTTAAGTTCATGATTTTCTTCTAAAGCCATTACTAAGGCTTGTGTATAGAAAAAACATGCTGCTTCTATATCAGCCTTATCTTCGAAGTAATTTGCTGCTTCATAGTAAAGAGAACATACTTTATCCATTTGCTTTTTTTGAAAAGCATCAGCAATATCGCTATCTAATTGAAAAGTGTCTTTCATAAGTATCCTGAAACTAGCACATTTCATTAAAACACCAAGATTAAAATAATTTTCTAGAAATTATCCTTTGCAGAGCGCATTTTAGCAAATACCTCTGTTGCATCTTGCGTGTCATAAAATTTCATAAATTGATCTGTGTCACATCTCAAAAATGGATTACAGAGCAATTGGTCTGAGAGAGTTGTTGGAATTGTTGGTCGATGCTCTATTTCTTGGTGTGAGGCCCATTTATAATATTCATTAAGCTTCTCATTATCAGGGTCTATGTTGAGGGCAAATTTTAAATTAGCCATCGTATATTCATGCCCACAATATACTTTTGTATCTTCAGGTAATTGTTTTAACTTAGACAAACTGTTCCAAAAAACTTCAGGATTTCCCTCAAACATTCTTCCACATCCAATGCTAAATAGAGTATCCCCAGAAAATAAAATATTATGTTTAAGCATAAAATAATTTATGTGTTGAAGCGTATGCCCAGGTGTATGTATGACTTTATAATCATTTCCATGTATTTCAAAAATTTCCTGATCTTCAACTTCTTTATCTGGTTTTGGTATTTTGGAGTCATTTTTGTAACCTATGACTAAAGATTTAAATCTTGATTTAATTTCATTAACAGCACCAATGTGATCATCGTGATGATGTGTAATGATTATGTGAGAAGCACTGCAATCATTTAGTTCAAGTATCTTCAAACACATATCTAGATCTGAGGGATCAACTAGCACTCCTTTTGTTTCATGAGGATTTTTAATTAAATATCCATAGTTATCATCTAATTGGGGAAACAAATACACATTAGGTTTTTGCATAAGAAATAGAATGTTATGTAAATCTCGTTAAAATACAACTATGGATATCAACGCATCCGATATTTATAGTTTTTATAATTCAAGACTAGGCACTATTGTTAAACGCAACATACGTCATCAATTAAACACCCATTTAAATTCTGTAAACGATAGTGTTATTTGTGGATATGGTTATACAAACCCTTTTCTTTCTTTTCTTAGTAAGCAAAATAAAAATTTACAAATATCCTCTATGCAGCCAGAATTTTTAGATGGTAATGTTAAAGAGAAATACGATTTCGAACACCAAATAATACATGAATATTTCTTACCTTTGGATCCAAGTTCAGTTGATGTGGTAATATCTACTCATTTACTTGAGTTCGTTGATAAGCCCCAGAGTAGTATTGAAGAAATATGGAGAATACTTAAGCCAAACGGTTTATTTTTATCAATTATTCCCAGAAGGTCAGGTATATGGACTCGGTATGATAACAATCCTTTTGGGTTTGGTAGATCTTACTCAAACAAGCAATTTAAATCACTAATACAAGACTTTTTGGTTCTTGATTACAGAAAAACATTTTTGCACTTTCCTCCATGGAATCATTATTTAAATTACAAATCACATCGAACAATTGAAAAAATAGGTAAATTATTTTTTCCTTATATGGGAGGACTAATGATTTGCGTATGTAAAAAGATTGTTTACGCAAAGAGTTCAAAAAAACAAAAAAAAATACCTATTAAAAATTTTGTGCCGACTTAATATTAATTTATATTGAGATTTAAAATATAGGATAAATTTTTGTTAGATATTAGTTATTACTTAATAATTTCTTTTTCTATTCTTTTATTTGCAATTTCGAAATCAGGTTTTTCCGGGGGTGGATTGGCTTTAATTTCAGTAACCCTTTTATCCATAACTTATGGTCCTTTAACTGCAATAGCTATATTAATGCCAATGTTAATTGTATGTGATGTAATTGCTTTATTTTTAAATAGAAAACATTTTGAATATAAAATTTTATGGTCAATTGCACCATATTCTTTATTGGGGGTTATTATTGGAACAATCTTGTTTAAATTTATTAATTTATCAATGATAAGTATTTTTATTGGATCAATTTCCTTATTATATGTTTTGCTTAATTACTTAATCGCAGACAACAGAAATTTAAAAAAAATACCCTTTTATGGGAGTAAAACTTTTTGGGGAGCACTAGCTGGGTTTACTAGTTTTGTACTCCACTCTGGAGGATTGCCATTAAATATATATTTTATGTCAATTTATAATAAAAAAGTGCAGTTTGTTGCAGGCGTAGTTTTTTCTATTGCTTTAATAAATTTATTTAAATTAATCCCTTATTTCTATTTGGAAATATTAAACTTTGAGAAGTTATATAGTTATTTAATTTTTTCACCAATTGCAGTAATAGGAGTAATTTTGGGACACTGGATGAATAGTAAACTTTCAGATAATTCTTTTTTTACCATTATTAATATTTTTGTAGTGATAGGCTCGCTTAGATTAATATATTTGGGTTTAGTCGGTTTATAATATTTTTTCTAAAATATTGATTAATTCAAATTCATTTTTAAATTCATTCATTTGTTTTTTATCTATCAATAATTTGTATTTACCTTCTTTTTCCTCAAGACATATAGGCAGTTCATCTTTGTAATTTAAAAGATTAAATTCTTCTAATTCTTCAGAATGTAAAAACTTAAAATTATGTGGTGAGCTCTCTATAAATTTCTTCCACGACTCGCGCATTTTCAGGTCGTGAGTAATTTTACATAAATTGCAATCATAGGTGCTGGGGGAGGTATATTTATGGACTGTATCAAGAATATAGTTCCATTTACCACCTTTGGCGTTATAGACAAAAATTATATTTTTATTGTTCATTAGTAATATGGAAGAGAACTTCTTTACAAAATAAATTTGAAGGAATTTTACCGTTTTCAAATTTCTTTTGAGAAAGGACATCAAAAGTTGAAATTATTTTTAGATCTAAATCTGTTGCTAATTTTTTAAAATCTTTGATGCTACATGGGTGAATATAATCAGTATTATACCAGTGATCACTATTTGCTTTTTTTAAAAGTGAGTCAAAACTTCCTGTTAAAAGAAAATTTGAAATTTTACTCAGACGTGCCGAATTATTAAAGCTCACAATGATATTTTTACTTACTTTTTTGAGGGTGTTTAATAATTGGTCTGGTTCTTGAACTGCCTGAATTGTTTGAGTCAAAAGACAATAATCGAATTGATTAAATGGAAAATCTTCAACTATTAAATTTATATCACCGTGTATTACATCTAATCCTTTTTCCAAACATTTGATTACTTTTTCTTGACTTAATTCCACACCTTGAGCACTTATTCCTTTATTTTCTAGGTAAGTGATTAGCTCTCCATCAGAACAACCAATATCCAACACCTTTGAGTTTTCTGGAATTAAATTTAAAATGATCTCATAGTCTTTTCTCATTTTATTCCCTTTAAAAATCCCTGAGCAACTTTAAAAAATTGTGGCTCATCTAATAAAAAACTATCGTGACCTCTATCTGATACGACTTCAGCAAAACTAACATTGGACCCAATAGAATTTAATAAAGATACTATCTCTCTTGACTCTTTTGTTGGAAATAACCAATCACTGGTAAATGATAAAACTAGAAATCGGATCGAATTATCAATTATAGTTTTTTTATTTGCAATAATTTCATCTTTCACGTCAAAATAATCCATTGCTCGAGTCATATATAGATAGCTATTAGCATCAAATCGATCAACAAAAGATCTACCTTGATAACGAAGATAACTTTCGACCTGAAAGTCTATTCCAAAGCCAAAAGATAAATCATTTTTTTCTTGTAAATTTCGACCAAATTTATTTTGAAAAGCTTTCTCAGATAAGTAAGTAATATGAGCTATCATTCTTGCAACAGAGAGACCATTCTCAGGTTTTTCATTACTCTCCAAATATCTTCCATTTTGCCAATTAGGATCCAACATAATGGATTGCCTTCCTGCCTCATCAAATGCAATATTTTGGGCAGAGTGTTTCAATGAACCTGCTATACTCATAATAGATCTCACACTCTTCGGATAAGTAGCAGCCCATTGTAGAACTTGCATTGCACCCATTGAACCACCTGCTACAGAGAGCAATTTGGATATTCCAAGCTCATCAACAAGTATTTTTTGTACTCTCACCATATCTCTAATCGTTATGGTAGGAAAATCTAAACCATATATTTTTGAGGTATCAGGATTAGTATCATTAGGACCTGTCGTTCCAACACAGCCCCCAAGAACATTAGAGCAGATAACAAAGTATTTATTCGTATCAATAGGCTTATCGGGTCCAATCATTAATTCCCACCAACCATTTTTTTTAGTTATAGGATTTTCCTCTGCAGGGAATTGATCACCAGTTAATGCATGACAAACCAAAATTGCATTATTTTTTTGAGCATTAAGACTTCCATATGTTTGATAAGCGATTTGAAAATTCTTAATTTTTTTACCAGAGTCTAATGGTAGCTCTTCTTGGCATTTCAGTAAGAAACCTGGATATTCAGTATTTGCAATTATTTCTCTCATTTTTTAACCTGTTCGAAAGATAACAGCGGGAGATACGCTTTAGCTGTTTTACACCCGCAAGCTGCTATCAAATCGGTGAAACTGGAATTTAAGGCTTTTTGGATTAATTTTCAATATAAAATGATGATATTTTCTTTATATAGTTTATTTATTATCAAAAAATTATGAAAAATAGCCAACCAAAAAATACCTACAAGGGTGGAGCAGAAGTATTTAAAGGGTATGTAAGGCTTTCATCAAATGAGAACAACTATGGCCCAGCTAAATCTGTAAAGTCATTAATAAAAAAAAATATTAAATTTTCAAATATCTATCCTGAGCTTGATGGAGAGAGTTTAATTAATCAAATTGCTAAAACTTATAAAATCAACAATAAACAAATTATATTAGGCGCAGGCTCAGATGAAGTTCTCCAAATGATATATGCTACTTTTTCAAAACCCAATGATGAAGTCGTTTTTACTAAATATGCTTTTGCTATGTATTCAATCTATGCAAAACACTTTAGATGCAAAGTAAAAAAATATGATGATAAAGAGTTTCAATTTAAATTAGAAAATTTAAGTAAAATGATCAGCTCAAAAACAAAAATTATTTTTTTAGCTAACCCCAATAATCCTACAGGGTCTATTTTTTACAAAAATGAATTAATTAAATTTTTAAATAAAATAAGTAAAAAAACAATTGTTGTACTAGACTCAGCATACTGTGAATATATTAGAGATAAAAAATATGATGATGGAATGCAATTAGTTAAAAAATTTTCTAATTTGATTATAACAAGGTCTTTTTCAAAAATATTTGCTCTAGGCGGCTTAAGAGTAGGTTGGGGATATGCTAATTCAAAGCTTATTTCTCAACTCTATCAATATAAAAAGCCTTTTAATGTATCAAGATTGTCATGCATTGCAGCTCAAGAGTCTTTGAAAAATAAAAAATGGATTAATGACTCTGTAAAAAATAATTTTGTAAACAAATCTCTTACTTGCAGAGGCTTAAATAACAAATTATTTGAAACCATTGATACTCAGGCCAATTTTATCCTTTTAAAGTTTAAAAATTCATCAATAACTCAAAAATTTGTTGATTTTTTACACTCCAATAAAATTACAGTCAGATCATTGTCATCATATGGATTACATAATTTTGTTAGGATGACCATAGGAACAAAAAGTGACATGAAAAAGGCAGTAAAAACAGCCAATAAATTTAATGTTTAAAAATATTCTCATAATTGGTTTTGGAATGATTGGATCATCAATAGCAAGATCAGTAATTAAAAAATACAAAAATGTTAATATTTTTGCTTTTGATAAATCCAATAATCTTAAAATTAGAATCAATAAATCAAAATTAAATAATGTAAAAGTTTTGAAATCACTTCAAGAAATCAACAATTTAAATATTGATCTCATAATTATTTGTGTACCTATGCTCCAGTATCAATCTATATTCAAAAAACTAAGCATCATTAATTTAGATAAAACAATTGTTACAGATGTTGGCTCAACAAAAGTAAATATAGAAAAATTATATAATCAAAAAAAATATAAATTTAATTTTATTCCCTCACACCCAATAGCGGGTATTGAAAAAGCTGGACTGGAAAATGGATTTGATGGACTATTTACAAATAGATATAATATTATTTGTCCTTTAAAAAAATCTTCCAAGACAAACATCAATAAGATAGTTAGGTTTTGGAAGTCACTAAATATGAAAATAGAAATTATGTCTGCAAAAGAGCATGATAAAGTGCTTAGCTTGACTTCACATTTGCCTCATTTAATTTCCTATTCATTAGTTTTGACGGCAATGAAAAAAGAATCTTCACTAAATTCAAAGCTTGTAAAATTTTCTGCTGGTGGATTTAGAGACTTTACTAGAGTAGCAGGAAGTGATCCGGAAATGTGGAGGGATATATTTTTAGCAAATAATTCTCAAATTCAAAAATTAACTAATAATTTCATAAGTGAATTAAAAAAATTTTCTAAAACCCTCAATCAGGGAAATTCTCAGAATTTATTAACAAAATTAAAGAAGACCAAAAACGTAAGAGATAGAATTGTTAAGGCAAGACAGGCAGGAAAGTTTATTCCTAATGATTAAGGCTATTTATTTCCATTTTGAGTTTATTTAAAAATTCTTGCTTGCTTAACCCTGGAGGTATCGGTTCTTTAAATTCTACTGTTATGGAGCCTTTATGAATCTGATTATTTTTAGGCCAAAATTTTCCAGAATTTAAAGCAATAGGCACAACTGGCTTGTTCAAAGACTTGTACATAGAATAAATTCCAGGTTTTAAATCAGGTTGATCCTTAAAGGTTGTTCTGGTTCCCTCGGGAAAAATTATTACAGGTCTATGATCTAAATATTCAGCTGTTTGTTGATTTACGTAACGAAGACTATGGATTCCTTGTTTTCTATCAATAGCAATCATTCCCAATTTTTTAAGATAGGTCCCAAATAATGGAATATTCAATAATTCTTTTTTTAAAATATATGCAGGATTATAAAAGAGCTCATTAAAGTATATTGTTTCAAACATTGACTGATGTTTACTTGCATAGAGATAACCCTTTTTGTGAGCAAAGTCAGAATTAATTACTTCTATATTAATTCCAAACAGTTTTAAAATTACTGTCATGTTTCTTGTAAAGAAAAGCACAAAAAATCTAAATTTTATATATTTTAAGGGAAGGCCTAATAAAGAAATAATTAATACAATAGCTGTTGTAAAATAAAATGTTATTAAAAAACTAAATTTCATATTTTTTTATAAAAACTAATTTTGAGACAATTAACTTAATGTATTCCTCTACCAATTTTTCAAAAGGAATGACTATATCACTATTGCTTACAGAATAAGGAGTTACTTTCAAACCTGATAGTTGATTAAATAAAAATTCTGCACGTTGCATATGTAAATCTGAAGTAATTAATAAAATCGATTTTATTTTTTTTTCTAAGGCCCAATATCTTGTTTCTAATGCATTTTCATATGTATTTTTTGATAAATATCCAACCTCAATACAACATTCAACAATGTTTTGATCAAAGTTAAGAATATTCACTAATACAACTTCTGAATTAAAGGTATTATCAACACCAGAAATAAACAACTTATTTTGATTAGATTTTTCGATTTGTTTATAACCCTCAATTATTCTTTCTCCTTTCCCCCCTGTTAATACAACAATCGCATCAACATTAAAGTTACTTACAGGACCATGAGATAAATTATTTTTAAATTTAATTAAACCAAGAGTTAAAAATAATAAGATTAAGGCGATTATAATATTTACACGCTTTAAAAATATTATCATTACATGATCTCATTTTTACATAGATCTTCTAAGGTATCACGAGATCGGATAACACGATACTCATCTTTGTTGAATAATACCTCTAGAGGTCGAGGTCGACTATTATAAGTTGAGGACATAGAGGATCCGTAAGCACCAACATTCATAAATACTATATTGTCTCCGACTTTTATCTTGGGGAGTTCAATATCTTTTACAAAATAATCAGTAGACTCACAAATTCCACCTGCAATATCATAAATTTCAACGTCCTTTGAGTTGTTTGAAACCTTTATTGGTGGCTTTATGTCATACAAAGCTGGACGTATGTATTCAGAAAATGAACAGTCAATAATAGCAATTTTCTTATTACCACTATTTTTTATATATAAAACTTTACTGATAAGTTCACAGCTATCAGCTACTATAAATCTTCCAGGTTCAAAAATAATATTATAATTTTTACCATTAAGTATTTTGTTACAATTATTTTTCCAACTATCAAAATTGATTTCTTTATCTGAGTGATCAAGAACAGCAAACCCTCCACCAAAATCTAAAGTATCAATATTTATATTATTTTTTAGATTTTGCTCATCTGCAATTTTGATTAGATTTTTATATGAACCAAGTAACTTCTGATAATCAGTTATTTGACTTCCTATATGAACAGAAAGTGTTTTTAAGTTTACCCCCTCTAAATTAGAGATTGTATCAAAGTCAATTTGATCAATTGAAATACCGAATTTACCTCCTGATAAACCAGTAGTAATCTTATCCATGGTCGACCCATCAATATCGGGGTTTATTCTTATACCAATATTTGTTTTTAACCCCTTACTTAAAGAGTAATCATTAATGAATTCAATTTCCTCAATATTTTCAACATTTATAGAGTGAATTTTCTGCGTGATTGCGTACTTTAAATCGAAATCAGTTTTTCCTGGCCCATCAAATATAATATCCTCAGGTTCAAACCCGGCTTTCAATGATTTAAATAGCTCACCAGCAGAGACAACTTCAGCACCAAAACCACAACGATGAATAAGGTTTAAAATTGCAAGGTTAGGATTAGCTTTGACGGCAAAATTAAATTTTCTAGGAAACTCTAATTCTAAATCATTTAGAAAATTTATTTTATCTTTAATTTTATCTTCATCATAAAGATAAAAAGGACTAGAAAACTCTTTTAATATTTTATCCAGCATTATTCGCTCTCAGGGTAATCATAGTCATCATTAGGTGGAAATGGATATTGAGATTTATCTACAATACCCTCCGGTAGTTTATTAGGTTTTTGGTTTCCACAGCCAATGATAAATATGGGTAATAATATTATTAATAAAAACTTGATCATCTTACTCTCAGAAATTTAATATATTTTTTAATCACTCTAGAAACCTCTTTTGGATTTGAGCTCATGGGTGTTTTTTTTTCTTAATAGACTGTTATTTATATCAACATATTTATATATATTTTTATCAATTGATTTTTGAAATTTTTGGTATTCATCAATTTTTATTTGTGAGAGATTTTTATTTTTTTTCTGAGCATAATTTACTATATCAGCAATAATTTTATAAGAGTCTCTGAAAGGTATTTTCTTTTCTATAACTAGATAGTCTGCTAAATCTGTAGCTGTAGCAAAATAATTATTGCATAAATCTCTTCCAATAGACTTTTCAAAATTAGATTTTGTAATAACTTTTTCCATAATTTTAATACAGCTTATTAACTCATCATAACAATCAAATATTATCCTTTTATCCTCCTGAAAATCTTTAAAATAAGTTAAAGGAAGATTTGAAACGATATTTGAGAGTTCTATTGACTTAATTCTAATGCTATTCGTTTTTGATCTTACAAGTTCTAATGAGTCGGGATTTCTTTTTTGAGGCATTATGGAACTACCTGTAGAATATTCACTACTTATATTAAATAACTTCATGAAATTACTTGACCATAAAATTAGCTCAGATGATAATTTACTTAAATGCGTCGCAGTTAAAGAACTAGCATGTAGAAAATACATGCAAAAATCACGATCACTTACACCATCCATAGAATTATTTTTAGATTTTGAAAAATGTAAACTTTTATTTAATAAACTTATATCTAAATTATAATTGCTACCTGCTAATGCGGCACTGCCTAATACATTTTCATCGCTATTATTTATACAAAAATCAAAATAATTTAAGTCTCTTTTAAACATCTCTAAATATGCAATTAAGTGATGTGCCAAAGATACAGGTTGTGCCACTTGCAAATGAGTAAATCCAGGAATAATAGTTTTTTCATTTCCACGAGCTTGATTTAAAATAGACTTCATTAAATTCTTGATTTCTTCTTGTAAATTTTTGGAGGCTTTGATTGTCCACATTCTAGTATCAGTTGCTACCTGATCATTACGAGACCTTCCAGTATGTATCTTGTTAGCTATATTACCTATTTTTTTATAGAGGAAGGACTCTACATTCATGTGAATATCCTCATTTTTTTTTGAAAATTTTAGTCTTCCTTTTTTATTATCATTCAATATTGAATTTAATCCTTTTTGAATAGTAAGAGCTTCTTTTTTTGAAATAACTTTTAGTTTTAATAAAGCTTTTACATGTGCACTTGTAACAGCAATATCCTCTTCAATTAATCTTTTATCAATATCAATTGAGCTATTAAAATCATCCATTAAACTGGAAGTGCTTTTATTAATTGTGGTTGATAGTATTTTACTTTTCTTATTCATGATTTTAGTAATTTAAATTATCTTGATAAATATATTATCGCAGCGAATACTAAAACAGCAATACCTTGAAACAATACTCTCATTCGCATAAGTTTGTTACTGTGTTTTTTATTAAAACTTCCATTTTTTGCCATAGCTATTACACCAATTACAACCATGAGAAGAGCTAAAATCATGGATACAACTAAAACAAAAGGCAATACAGTAGATGAAAACATGGTAAATAGTTATCAAATTATCTATAAATGTCTAATTATTAAATTTAAGAAGAATTGATGAAGAAAATTGTATTATTTTTGCATGGTTATGGGTCCAATGGAAATGACCTAATTTCCTTAAAAGATTATATATCTTTGGAAAAAGAAGAAACAGAGTTTATATCTCCTAATGCCCCTGAGCCTTGTGAATTCAATTATTTTGGGTATCAGTGGTTTCCATTAAAAGAGAGATCAATTGAAGAATTAAAAGAAGGCCTAAAATCAGCCTTCTTTCATCTTGAAAAAATAATTGCAAAAATCATTTATGAACACGCAGTTGATGAAACTCAGATTTCTATCATTGGTTTCTCTCAAGGCTCTATGTTGGCGATATATTATGCTTTACAAAAAAATTTAAATTTTCACAGTATCATTTCATTATCAGGATCATTGCCAAAAGAAATTTTAAATGATTTGAAAATATCTGAAATCAAATCTAGTTTTTTAATTTTTCATGGAAAAATGGATGATGTCGTGCCATTTAATAGGGCAGTTGAGACAAATTCGTTTTTGGAATCAAAAAAATTTTCTAGTAAACTAGTTTTAGATGATAACTGTGCACATTCAATTAGCCCAATTGCTTTAGATGAGATTAACAAGCTGTATGAACACTGGAATTAATAAACTATTAAACATACTCTTTTTTGGATATGTTAATATTAAGTCATGATTAACTCGAATCATTGTCCATCTTTAGTATTAAATGCAGACTACCGGCCTCTCAGCTATTTCCCCTTATCCATATGGAGTTGGAAAGATACGGTAAAAGCAGTCTTTCTTGATAGAGTTAATATAGTTGAAGAATATGATCAAAAGGTTTCATCCCCATCTTTTGAAATAAAACTCCCTAGCATTATCGCACTCAAAGATTACATACCACATAGTCATAAACCTGCATTTACAAGATTTAATGTTTTTTTGAGAGATGATTTCACATGTCAATATTGCAATGATAAATTTTCAACAAAAGAATTAACTTTCGATCATTTGATACCTCGTTCAAAAGGTGGACTGACAAATTGGGAGAACGTTGTGACTGCATGTTCAAAATGTAATTGGACCAAAGGAAGTAGGGATTTAAGTCAAGTTGGTTTTAAATTGCTTAGAAAACCTAAAGAACCCTCTCAATATTCTTTAAGATTAAAAAGTAAAAATTTCCCCTCTGATTATCTTCATTCAAGTTGGAGAGATTATTTATATTGGGATAGTGTCTTAGAGAAAGATTAATATTTTTTAGTTATTTTTATTGCAGTATAGCATAGCTGTTTTATTGTCTTAGACAAAAGAATATACCCAGTTGTCATTTCTGCCTGATGTTCGACGCCTGTATCATGATGTTCCAGTTCATCTTCTCTAAACTTTTTTACAGTTTTCAATAAATCTGGTTTTAATTTTCTTTTTGATAGTTCCTTGGCTTGTTCCTCATAGTGTTGACCAATAACCTCCTCAACAGCAACGGTGCATGCCATTGCAGCTTTTTTCCCCATTAATGCAGTACCTAATCCAAGGGCATAACCTGCTAAATTCCAAAATGGAAATAAAGCGGTTGGTTTTACATTATCTTTTACTATGTACTCATCAAAAGTTGATTTATGGATTTCCTCTTGGTCAGCCATCTCCTTAATTTCTTTACCAAATTCTGTGTTTTCTTTAAAAATAGCTAATTGTCCACGATATATTTGTGTTGCTCCATGCTCACCTGCATGATCAACTCTGATGATTTCTTCAATTAATTTTTTATCTTCACCGCTTAGTGATTTATTTTTCTTTTTTGTAGGCATTGAAAATAATTAATATCAGAAAAGTCATTGAAAACAAGAAGTTATAAACTGATAATGGAATACCAAAGTAAGGTAAGTTTGCATCAGAGCATGTGGTAATTAATGTATTAGTCATTAATTCTTCTTTTAATTTTGTAATATCATTTGGAAGCGTAGCAGCTTCACATCCAGTGTACTCAATAATTCCAAATGTTGTCAGAGAGTGATAACCAGAAATTCCTAATTCAACAAGAAGCAAGATAGCTAGTAATATATAAATTAAATTGAAATATCTCTTAATAAAAAAATATAATACACCCAAAACCAAAATTGAATAATATGGAACTCGTTGATATATACACAATTTACATGGGCTATGACCATATGCATATTGTAATATGAAAGCAAAAGACATAGCTACCAGCGAAAACAAAAAAACAAGAAATAAAATATTAGTTTGTTTAATCATGGTAAAAAAATAAATAAATAAAAAAGACTATTCCTAGAGGTATGATTATAAAAATTAATAGTTTATTTCTTTGTAAAATTTCCATACCTAATTTTCCAAATTGTTTAATGATAAAAGCAATAATAAAAAACCTCAACCCCCTAGATAACAATGAAAGGAGTACAAAATAGATAAAATTAAATTGAGCATATCCACTTGTTAAAGCTATAACTTTGTAAGGTATAGGCGTAAAACCACCTAAAAAAACTGCAAAAATACCCCAATCATTATAAAAATTCATAAATTCACCCTGCTTGCTTATATCAAAATAAGATTGGGCAATATCAAAAATGAAATACCCTATGATATATCCAAAAGTGCCACCAATGACTGAAAATATTGTACAATTAAGTGCAGTTGCTAAAAACTTTTTAGGGTTAAAATAAACAATTGGTATTAAAATTAAATCTGGAGGAATTGGAAAAAAAATACTTTCTATAAAAGCAACTAAAGATAAAAAAAATTGTGAATATTTTGATTTAGATTTTTCTTCAACATATATATGTAAATTCTTCCAAATCATATCGATCAATTAATATTTAGTATTTAACCTATAAGGTAATACCAGAGATAAGCAATTATAATAGCTGGGATCGCACTGTAGAGTGTAGCAACTATTGCTGCTTTTGCAGATATAGCTATCGCAGGGAAAAGTGCATCACCGTCGTTAGATATAGAGTTTCCTATTTGTGCGGACATAGGAATTTGACCACTCACATACATGGATGTGATCATAATTTGAGGACCACAGCCAGGAATAAAACCAATTAGTATAGCCATAAGAGGAATAAATGGACCAAATAGTATTAATGATTCAAATATTAAACCATTAGTTGATAGATCTATTAATTCGTAGACAACAAATGAAATAATGACCCAAACGGTAACAAAGCAAGTTGTATCTACAACTTTTCTATAGGAGTTTTCATGTATTGAAGCCATTTGGATATCTGTTAGTGGATTCAAAACCCACAACAAGACACAGTATATCGCCAAAATAAATGCTATTACTTCAACCACATTAATTCCAATAAAATTAAAGTTTAGTTCAACGTTAAAAGCATTTAACATTCCCAAAAAAAATCCAGGAGCTAAAAATAAAAACCAAATATAATAAAACTTATTTGATATTTTGTTTTTAGGTAAATGGGGTGTATTTACATTCTTTTTAATTTTATTTTGTAAAAAATTTTTTGTAAAAGGTTGAGCAACATATCCAGATAATATGCCAACAATAAAAGTTACTGGTAGTATGATTAAAGCAGCCTGGGGCTTTGTTGCAATGAGAAGAAAAGCTGCATCACCCATAGTACTAATAAGTGCTGCGAGCACACCTCCAAAAGAAACTACTTTTCTAGTGAATAAGCTCATTACCATTATTGCTCCACCACAACCAGGTATAACGCCTAACATAGAGCAAATGGGAATTTCAAATTTCTTATTTTGTAAAATTAATTTTTGTAAATTAAAATTTCTCTTTTCAAGAATAACGAATAGAAGAAGTGTCACTCCAACAAAGCTAGATACAGCTATGTAGGCGTCACTAGATGATGAAACTAAAATACTTCTAGTCTGTTCAGAAAATAAAAGAAGGAGAATACATATAAAGAGGAAAATTTTTGAAAATCTTAAATATTGAAATTTTCTACTTAATTCTAATACTAATTCTGTCATATTTTTAGCCTAGGCTAAACAATATAGATATAACTAAATATTAGTCAAACAATTCTTTACTTTTAATTGTTAACAAAATAGATTGAACCAGCTATGAAGAACACTAGATCTAGTGAGCCATATCAATTTTCAAATATCAGAAGCCAAAATAAGAATGAAATACTAGAGGATTATGTTGAAGCTATTCAAGAAATTTTACAAAATAAAGGTGATGTTAAAAATGCTGATTTAGCTCAACATTTTGGTGTATCACAAGCTACTGTTAATAAAAATTTGAAGCGTTTAATAAGTTTTAATTTAGCAAAATCTGAACCATACCGTTCGATTTTTTTGACAGAAAAGGGAGAAAAATTAGCCACACAATCAAAACAAAAGCATGAAATTGTTTATAATTTCTTAATTAAGTTAGGTGTCTCTAGAAAGACTGCAGAAAATGATAGTGAAGGTATTGAGCATCACGTTAGTGATGAAACATTAAAGTTAATGAAAAAATTTAAATAATTATTTTTTAGTTTTTGATAACATTCTTTTTTCTAGCACATTATCAAATAAATAAATTACAATAGAAAGAAAACAAATAATTGTCAAAGCATGTAAACTTCCATACTCAAACATTTCATTTGATGAATATTCGTATAGACTAGTAGAAAGTGTATCAAAATTAAATGGTCTAAGTAGTAAAGTAATGGGTAACTCTTTAATTGTATCAACAAATACCAAAAAAAATCCTGCTAATATACTCAACTTAACTTGAGGTAAAATAATCCGTAAGTATGTTGTTGAAGATTTTCTTCCAATTAATCTAGAGGCATCATCAATTGATTTTCCAATTTTTTCCATCCCAGAGTCTAAAGAATTATTTGATAGGGCAATTAATCTAATTATCAAAGCTAAGGACAAGCCCAACAAAGTGGTGGATAAAGATAGTGTTGTTAACCGATCAAAATAAAATAAAAAGAAAAGCACTCCCAAAGCTATTACTACACCAGGAATTGCATATCCAATGTTAATTATTTTTTTATAATGTATAATGTGATTTTTACTACTAAATCTTGAGTAATAACTAATTAATATTGATATGACAGCACATCCAATTCCAGCAATGACCCCAAGCAATATTGAATTATATAAAGAGGTAAAATAGTTATTAAAATCAATAAAATTTAAATTTTTAAAAAATGTATAAATTATAAAAACAAGAGGCAGAATAAAGCCAAATAAAATAGGTAAGATACCCATAATTAATACAATTATTCCCATAAACTTTCCTAATTTGTATTTTGACCACTGAATATTTTCAAAGCTATTGTTATTGAACTTCTTTTTTCCTCTTAATTTTTCTTCGAAAAAATATAACAAACCCATTAATAAAATAATAATTAAGGACAATAGAAAAGCTAAGGGTAGGTCATTTAATATCGCTATGTAATGAAAAACCCCGACTGAAAGTGTTTGTAAACCAAAAAAATCTGCAACACCAAAATCATTTACTGTTTCCATCAAAACTAATGCTAGTCCAGCAGCTATTCCGGGTAAGGCCATCGGTAAACCAATTTTAAAAAAGCATTGATAAGGGTTTTTACCGAGAGTTTTTGCAGCTTCTATATATCTTGTTGAAAAATTTATTATTGCAATTCTAGTTAGGATATAAACGTATGGAAAAAAAGATAATGATATAATTAGCGAAGCTACTACACTGTTTCTTATTGAGTAACCATCATAAAAAATAAATTTTAGAGATATAAAGCCACCTGGCTCTAAAATTTCCGCATAAGTATATGCAGAAATATAGGCTGGAACTGCTAAAGGCAATATTGCAAATACTTGTAGAAATTTTCGCCCCCAAAATTCAGTCATTGTATTTATCCAGGCTAATGGCACGCTGATGATTGTTGCAAAAAAACTTACCATAATTATGAGATTAGTAGATCCAATCAAGTATCTACTAATATAAAGCTCATTTGTCAAAAAAATTGCACTCAAACCATTTGTAATAACTAAGGCTATAGGGGTAAGTAGTACGAAGCTGATTATTAAAAAGAAAAATAATTTAAATAAATTTACTCTCATAAAATTATATAAATAACACAACCTAATAATAAGAGAGCCATTATCCTATTAAAAAATATAATCTTTCTTTTATCATTAAGATATTTGCGAAATGAGTGTCCAATAACTGCCCAAGTCACAGCACTTGTAGATGTAGAAATTATAAAACATACAAAAATCATAATGAATTCTTCAAGAAATGAAAAATGACCTTGAACAAATAATGCAGTGCTAGACATACATACAGTTACACTCTTAGGATTAATCAATTGAAAAAAAAATATATCTTTGAAAGTAAATTTTTTTTTATTTTTTACATCTGAAAAATTTGAAGAAACAAAAATTTTATAAGCAAGGTAAGTCAAGAATATTGTTGCAATAATTTTTATAAAAATCTTTAAAGAAGGAAGGCTCTGATAAATCTCTCCAATACCTAATAAAATGAGTGTTAAAACTGATAAAACTCCAAAAAATACCCCAAATATTAATGGAATTGTTGCTTTAAAACCATAATTAACAGCGTTTGTTGAAAGAATTATGTTATTAGGTCCTGGTGTAATGGCAGCAGTCATTGCAAAAGTCAGTATGGGCGCCATAAAGTAAATGTATTCCAAAGTATCGAGATATTATTCTTAAATTTAAATAAATATACAATTAGTTATCAATTTGCCTAATTTGTCTTAATAATATAAGTAAATAAGATTATTTTAAGGCGTTGTGGCGGAATGGTAGACGCGCCGGATTCAAAATCCGGTGAGGGCAACCTCGTGAGAGTTCGAGTCTCTCCAGCGCTACCAACAACAATTAAAACTATGAAAAATATTAAAAATTTAACGGCCGTTTTCTCATTGTTTTCCACTGGCATTACGATTGTAACAAATGGAACTAACAGAAAACAATTTTTTGGTTGTACAGTCAATTCTTTCTCAAGCCTTTCTCTTGTCCCTCCAAAGTTTTTATTTTGTCTTGGAAATGAAAATTTAAATTTAAAGAGCTTTAAATTAAATAGTCCTTTAAATGTAAATTTTTTAGCTAAATCTCAACTTAATTTATCTAATAAATTTGCTGGATCATTAGAGAAGAGATGGGTGAATACAAAATATAAAATTGCGAATAATAAGGTTCCTTTCTTTCCAGAGTCTTTAGGACTATTAGAGGCAAAAGTTGAAAAAAAAGTCATATCAGGCGATCATACAATTATCATATGTTTAATAACAAACTGCATAAAATTAAACATCAAAAAACCCCTTATCTATTATAAGAGCAAATATCACACCGTTTAATTATTTCTATGAAATATATCAGTAGTAGTTTTGAAGAAATTAATATCGATGAAAAGCTGTGTTTAACAATAGGTAACTTTGATGGTATTCACAAAGGTCATAGAGAGATAATAAAAAACTTATTACATGAATCTAAAATATCAGAGTCTAAATCTGCTATTTTATCATTCACACCACATCCAAAAATTTATTTTAAAAAACAAAATAATTTTATAATTAATTCTAAATTAAAAAAAAAAGAGATTTTAGAGAGCTTAGGTTTAGACTATTTAATTGAATTAAATTTTAATAAAAAATTTACTGAATTAAATCATTTAGAATTCGAAGATAAAATTTTATTAGGAAAACTTAATGCCAAAAAAATTTTAATAGGAAGAGACTTTCAATATGGAAATAAAAGAAAAGGAAACATAGAGACCTTAAGAATATTTTGTGAGAAAAATAATATTCAACTTAACGAAATTGATCTCATTTTCGATGAGCAAAATAATAACAAAATTTCTTCAAGTAAAATAAGAGAAAATCTTAATTTAGGAAATATTGAATTAGCAAATAAAGATTTGAAAAGAAAATTTAGTATTTCTGGTAAAGTTATTAAAGGCGATCAAAGAGGTCGTACGATTGGTATTCCCACAGCCAATATTGAGTACCCTATAAATACTATTATTATTCCATATGGTGTCTATGCTGTAGAGACCACAATTGATGGAAATACTTATTCAGGTATTGTTAATTTTGGTATAAGACCAACCTTTAATAAAGAAAAGCCAATTGTTGAGGCTTATTTGTTTGATTTTGACAATAATATTTATGATAAGAATATAGAATTATTTTTTTATAAACAAATTCGACAAGAGAAAAAATTTAATGGTATAAAAGAATTATTAAATCAAATCAATTTAGATATCGCTGAAGCAAAAAAATTATTAAATTATGGAAATTAAAGACTCTATTACTCTTCCAAAGACTGGATTTTCAATGAAAGCTGACTTGCCTAAAAAAGAGCCAGGAATTCTTGATGAATGGCTTAAAAATGACATATATAAAAAATTAAGAGAACAATCCAATTCTAAAGAAAAATTTATTCTTCACGATGGACCTCCTTATGCAAATGGCCATCTTCATATGGGTCATGCCCTCAATAAAATTTTAAAAGATATAATTGTAAAATACCAACAACTTCTCAATAAAAACTCTATTTATGTTCCTGGATGGGATTGTCACGGACTACCTATTGAATGGAAAATAGAGGAGGAGTACAGAGCTAAAAAGAAAAATAAAGACGATGTACCTGTGATTGAATTCAGAAAACAGTGTAGGGACTTTGCTAATAAGTGGATATCTATTCAAAAAAAAGAATTCCAAAGATTGGGAGTAATTGGCGATTGGGATAACCCATACACAACCATGCATTTTCATGCAGAGGCACAGATAGTAAGAGAATTAGGAAAGTTTCTCAAAAATGGTGGTATTTATAAAGGACACAGACCAGTTTTATGGTCCGTCATAGAAAAAACAGCACTTGCAGATGCAGAAGTTGAATATCATGATCATAAATCAACAACAATATATGCTTGTTTTCCAATTTCAAAAACTGATAACGATAAATTAAAAGAGCACTCTATTGTTATTTGGACAACTACTCCTTGGACAATACCAGGTAATAGAGCTCTGGCAGTTCATAACGACATTGAATACAAATCTTTAATTTTAAAAATAAATGATGGAAACAAAAACGTTATTATAGCTAGCGATTTGGTTGAGTCATTTATTAAAGAAAATAAAATTGAAGAATACAAAGTTAATTTTTCTATCAAAGGTTATGAATTAACAAATACTTTTTGTAAACACACTTTATATGACTCTGGATACAATTTTGAAGTTCCTATTCTTCATGGCGATTTTGTAACTACTGAACAAGGTACGGGTATCGTTCATATTTGTCCAGTTCATGGGATGGATGATTTTATTTTGGGTAAACAACATAATTTAGAACTACCCATGACAATAAATGAAAGTGGAATATATTATGATCATATTCCTGTATTTAATGGCCAACACATTTTTAAAGTTGATCAAAATGTTTGTGATGAAATAAATAAAAACAATAACCTTATATCACAAGGTATTTTAATTCATAGCTATCCTCATTCTTGGAGATCTAAAGCCCCCTTGGTATATAAAAATACTTCACAATGGTTTATCTCAATGGACACAAACGATTTAAGAACAAAAGCACTTAAAGCTATTGACGAAACTGATTTTTTCCCAAAACAAGGACAAAAAAGATTAAGAAGTATGATACAGGACCGTCCGGATTGGTGCGTGTCGAGACAAAGAGTTTGGGGGGTACCTTTACCAATATTTGTCAATAAAAAAACAGGTGAACCTCTGCGCGATCAAAATATTATTGAAAAAATTGCAAAGATTTATGAATTAGAGGGAGGAGATGCCTGGTTTAATTCCGAACCCTCAAGATTTTTATCACCTGAATATGACCCAAATGATTTTGAACAAGTAAAAGATGTCGTTGAAGTTTGGTTTGATAGTGGTTCAACTCATTCTTATGTATTAGAGGCTAGAGAGGATCTTCACTGGCCAGCATCGATGTATTTAGAGGGCTCAGACCAACATAGAGGTTGGTTTCACTCCTCATTACTTGAGTCGTGCGGAACAAGAGACAAGGCACCTTTTGAAAGTATTTTATCACATGGCTTTGTTGTGGATGGTAAAGGTAGAAAAATGTCTAAGTCAGTCGGAAACGTTATTTCCCCAGATGAAATAATCAATAAATACGGCGCAGATATATTGCGTATTTGGGTTGTTGCATCAGATTATTCTGAGGATTTAAAAATTGATAATCAGATTATCAACTACCAAATAGACTCTTACAGAAAAATAAGAAACACACTAAGATTCCTTTTAGGAAATCTTAATAACTTCAATAAACAAAATTTAGTTGACCCAGATGAAATGCCTGAATTAGAAAGGTATCTCTTGACGCGAATTTCAAGCCTTAATGAAAAACTTAAAGAATTAGTTTCAAATCATGATTACCATGCGATTTACACTGCTTTACTAAATTTCTGCACTCTTGAGCTATCAGCATTTTATTTTGATATTAGAAAGGACTCCTTATATTGTGATGATATAAAAAGTACAAAAAGAAGATCAACTTCAACATGTTTACATATAATATTTGAGTTTTTAACAAAATGGCTTTCACCCATAGTTTCATTTACATGTGAGGAAGCATGGAAGTCTAGGAGCTATAATAACGAAGAAAGTATTTTATTACAAAATGTTAAAGATGATGAATTTATTTATAAGGATATTTCACTTGAAAAAGTTTTTGAAGAACTTAAAAGAGTAAGAAAAAGTGTTACCTCCGCCTTAGAGCTAAAAAGAAATGAAAAATTAATTGGCTCAAGCCTTCAAGCCAAAGTCATTTTATTTTTATCTAAAGATACACAAAAAATAATTGCAGATTTAGATTTAGCTGAGATGTGCATTGTCAGCAATGTTGAAACACACGATATTTCAAATAGGTCAAAGGAATCTATCAGTATTGAAGATGAGGAAATATATGTAGAGATAAAATTAGCTGATGGAAAAAAATGCGAGCGATGCTGGGCTGTATTGCAAGAGGTATCATCAAGTAAAAATAATTTATGCAATCGATGTGATGATGTTTGGAAATCTTTTCAACAATAAGTTTAACTTAAGTTTAATTTATTTATTTTTGTCTCTTGTGATATTAGATCAACTCACGAAATTTTTAGTTATAGAAAATTTTGATCTATATGACTCAGTAAAACTTCTGCCATTAGTCAATTTAACATTTGTTGTAAATTATGGTTTTGCTTTTGGGTTTTTAAATAACCCCTCTATTAATCAAATATTAGTTTCAATAGTAATATTATTGATAATTTTATATTTTTTATATCTGCTTTTAAAAACTCAGTATAAAATATTCAAATTATCGCTTGTCTTAATCCTATCTGGAGCGATCGGTAATTTTATAGACAGAATTATTAGGGGTTTTGTTATTGATTTTATTGACATATATATAGATGTATTTCACTGGCCAGCATTCAATATTGCTGATAGCTGTATAACAATTGGATTTGTGATATTGATAATAAATATTTTATTTTTAAACAAAAAATTATGAAAAATTTTTTAATAATTACATTAACTATATTTGTAATTTCTTGCCAAAGAGAAATAAAGAATCAGGCAGGTATGGGTTATAATAAAACTTTGATTATTCCACCAACAAATGACCTCCCATTACCAGGTTCAACAGATAAAATTAATAATTTAGAAAAAAATGATAACGCTATTATTAATTCAATTCTTGATCAAACTCAGGCTAAAGACGCTGACCCAGCAATTATTGATAGGATAGATAGTGACAGCGGATATGACACTGATGAAAATCTATTTCAGAAATTATTTAAAGGTAAAAGCAAAAGATAAAACTATATTCTTTTTAGGAGATAAAATTGTTAGTCAAAAATAATTCAAAAAAATTAAAATTCAACTTTAATAAGAATATTAAATATTCAATTAAAGAATTTCTTTCATTAGATATGTTTAATCCCATTAATCAAAAAAATTATTTTGATATATATAATTTAGATTTATTTGAAAAAAAAAAATTTAGAACCCATGTATTTGGCATGGGTGGATCTTCATTAAGCACAAAATTACTAGCGCAGTTTTTAGATCCTAATTCATTAGGTAAAAATCTTTTTATATTTGATAATCCTTCACCAATTAAAATAAAAAACTCATTGCAAGATTTACAGATTAATAAAAATGACAAATTTATATTTATCTCTAAATCTGGAAATACTATAGAAATTAAATATTTTTTACACATGCTCATTAAAATATTAAATAAAAAAAAAGTCTCAGATATATATAAAAAATTTATTTTTATTACTGAAAATAGTGAAAATTATATGAAGAAATATGCAAAAAAAAATAATATTTTATGTTTTGAACATGATCCAAACATTGGAGGAAGATTTAGTATATTTTCAATAACGGCTCTTTTACCATTACTTTCTATTGGATTTCCATTATCTAAAATTTTAAACTCATTTAAAAAAGCTAAATCATTAATAAAAAAAAATCACTCTAAATTATCCAAAGAAATTTTTTCCTCCATTGGATTTGAAAAAAAATTTAAATTAAACATTTTAGTAGGTTTGAGTTATCATGATAAAATTAACACAGTAAATGAATGGTATAGACAAATATTTGCTGAGAGTTTAGGTAAAAACAGCAATGCAATAAATTACATTTCTTCTTATGGTTCTATAGACCAACATAGCCAATTTCAACTTTATTTAGATGGGCCCAATGATAAGCATTTCAATTTTTTTAAAATATCTATTCCAAAAAATAGTATTTCCTCTAATTCTAATCTCATAAAAGGTTATAATTTAATGAGCGTACTAGAAGAGGGAGCTATAAAAACTTTGCAACAAAAAAAATTTTTAGTATCACAAATCTCAATTAAAGATGATTTCAATGATTATTGTTACTTACTGATATATTTAATCTTTGATATCTACTTAAGGTCAATATATGAAAAAATTAATTTTCTTGATCAACCAGCAGTTGAAATTTTAAAAAAGAATACAAAAGCATAAAGTGATAAATAATTTAATAAATTTTTTTGGTGCAAATTCTAAAATACATCTATTAAAAATATTTATAATTTTTGGACTAGCAGGAACCCTTTCAGTTGTTTTATCAGAACCATTACTTCAATTAGTATCAATAGAAAAATTTATTTCAAATAAATTTCTTTATTGGTTAATTAGATTAATAATAATTTTTCCTATATACCAATTTGTTCTAATTGGTGTTGCTTTGGTATTTGGAGAATTTAGATATTTTAAAAAATTTTTTATAAAATTTATTAATTATTTCAAAATTTATTAAGTTCTAAAAAAAAATAAATTTTTATTTTTGTATTGCTTTTTTAATATGAGATTATCTAACTTTATTAAATTTGAACTTTCCAATATGACTAAGGTATTTGATTGAATATTCATCAATATTTTTTTTTGAATTAATTCAAAACCATGATCATACGGAGGATCGATATAAATTACATGGCAGTTATTTAAAATATCTATTTTTTGTTTATAAGGATCAAAATTAGTTATTTCATAATTTATCTCGTTAATTTTTTTAAGAAACTCTTCAATTTTATTAGTGTGTTTTTTTTCGATATCGTTAAATATTACTTTTTTAACACCCCTAGATAACGCTTCTATACCAATTGAACCTGTTCCTGCAAACAAATCACATAAAATAACCTGATTGAGGTCTATATTCAGATCATTATTATGTAATAATAAATTGAATATATCCTCTCTGATTCTTGTTAAGGTTGGTCTGTAATCGTTTTTAGACTCAACTAGTATCTTTCTTCCCTTATATTTACCGCTAATAATTCTCATAAACCTGCACTTCTTTGTATTCACCATAGGTTATAGACTTTAATAGAAAACGACCGTATGAGATCCTTTTAAGCTTTTCTACTTTCAAATTGAATAATGAACAAATATTTCTTATTTCTCTATTTTTTCCCTCAGTAAGATTAAATCTCAGTACATGTTTTTTTATATTAGAGTGAACTAATTTTACATTAGGTTTTTTATAAATTTCTTTTCCATAAATTTTTTTATTCATTGATTTAAGCTTATTTTGATCAAAGGTACCCATTACACTAACAAGATAAGATCTTTTAATATTTGATTTAGGAAGTTCCATATATCTTTTAAAAGAGGTCTCTTTTGTAAATAGTAATAAACCCTCAGAATTGTAATCTAATCTACCAATGTAGTGATACTGGTGATATTTCTTAGGAAGAAAATCATAAACAATTTTTCTATCTTTTTCATCTTTTTTGGAAGTGATACAACCTCGCGGTTTATGAAATAGTATTATATTAAGTTTATTTGATTTAAGTTTTTCAATTTCAAAATTATCTTTATCAGTTACTGATATAAACGGTCTTGTTTCAATATTACCATTTAAAGTAACTTTTTTATTTTTTATTAAATTTTCTGCTTGTTTTCTCGAAATTTTAAATTGAATTGATAATTTTTTACTAAACGTTATTTTTTGCATGATCTGTAAACAGCTTTATTATATTTTTATCAAAATCTGTTATTAAAAATTCAGGATGCCATTGAACGCCCATACATAATGGATGTTGATTATGATGAAATGCTTCAATTATATTATCAGGCGCATAAGCATCTACTATCAAATTTTGACCAATTTTTTTAATACCCTGATGATGAGCACTATTCACAAAAATTTTTTGACTATTTTTAAATATCTTAAGATTAGACTCATCACTTAAAAATATTTCATGACTAGTCTCATCTCTTGGATTAGGTTGTTCGTGTTCAATAAATGACTCAATATCTTGGATTAAACTACCACCAAAAAATACATTTAGAAGTTGGCAACCTCCACATATTCCCAAAATAGGTCTATTAAGGGGAAAATATTTTTCTAATATTTTAAATTCAAATTTAGTCCTATCTTTAATGGTTTGAATTTTATCTGACTGTATATTTTCACCGTAATATTTTGGATCAATATCAAAGTCCCCTCCCGAGATGAGTAAGCCATCTAAAAAATCAATATTTTCTAAAGTTTCTGTTATAGGTATTACTATTGGTGTACAACCAAACTTATATAAACAGTCTGAATAATGGCGTCTTAAAGCAAACCAAGGATATTTAGAATATGTGTTTTCTTTTTCCTTATAATCAGTTGTAATACCTATGACTGGGGATCTATTCACATTGAACAACCTAACAAATTTTATACGTATTGTACTTAGTCAAAGTAAATTAGCTATGGAAAAAGGTGAGATTCCTATCGCATCCTTAATAGTCGACCCGATTGATGAGAGGATTGTTGCTAGATCTTTCAATCAAGAAATTGCATCAAATGATCCAACGGCACATGCAGAGATTTTATGTATAAGAAAGGCATGTAAAAAATTAAATCAGAAGAGATTAGATGGTCTCATAATGATATCTTATTTAGAACCATGTCATATGTGCAAAGAGGTTATAAAATCCTCAAGGTTATCCGAGGTTTATTATTTATTTAAAAATGAAAATCCCAGTAGAAAAACTATATCGAAGGTAAAGTATAAATTAATTAAAAATAATGAAGAAAATTTAATAAAAAAATTTTTTAAAAATAAGAGAGCTAAATATTAGCACCAATATCAGATCTGTAATATTTTTCAGGCCAGTCGATAATATCTGCTATTTCATATACTTTGTTTCTACATTCAAGATAATTATCTCCACGTACAACGATTGATAGAACTCTACCTCCATTAGAAAAGACTTTGTTGTTAATTAATTTAGTTGCCGCATGAAAAATATAAAATTCATCATTATTTTTTAATTCATTCAAATTTCTGATTTCAGTATTTTTAGGGTAATCCCCTGGATATCCTTTCGTTGCTAAAATTAAACAAATTGATTTCTTATTTTCAAACAATTCAATATTTGCATATTTTAAATTTTTTGTTGCAGTTGAATGAAGTAAAGATAAAAAATCCGACTTTATCCTAAGAGATATACTTTGAATTTCAGGATCTCCAAATCTAGTATTGTATTCTAGTAAATATGGTTGATTGTGTTCATTGACGATTATCCCAAAAAATATAACACCTTGAAATGTTATGTTGTCATGCTTTAAACTATCTATAGTTTTTTTTACTATTTGATCCTGAATTATCATATCTAGATTATTATCTAAAATAGGGGCAGGGCTGATAGTACCCATTCCTCCAGTATTTGGTCCAGTATCATTATTTCCGACTCTTTTATAGTCTTGGGCGGAACCAATATTTAAATATTCATTACCATCAGTAATTGTAAAAAAACTCAATTCTTTTCCCTCAATGAATTCTTCAATAACAACTTTATTGTTTTCTTGATTAAATTCTTTTTTTATAAAAATCCTTTCACAAGCCTCTATTGCTTCATTTGTATTTGTGCATACAAATACTCCCTTACCAGCAGCTAATCCATCATATTTTACAACTATGGGCCCATTAAAACTTTCGAGATAGTTTTTTGCTTCATCAAAATCAACAAAAGTTTGAGACTTTGCAGTTGGGATATTGTGAGATTGACAAAATTCTTTCATAAACTCCTTGGAAGATTCAAGTTTTGCACCCTCAGAGTCAGGCCCAAAAACATTTAAACCCTTATTTCTAAGTTCTCCTGCAAGATTTTCTGATAAATAGTTTTCCGGACCTACAACAACTAGGTCTGGATTAATTTTAATACATTCCTCAACAATATCCTCTTTTGTTGAGATATCTTTACACTCTGCAATTTGACTAATTCCATAATTTCCAGGAAAACAAAATACTTTTTCACAAAGATAGGACTTGTGAAGAATTCTACACAAAGCATGTTCTCGGGCACCAGATCCTACAACTATGACATTCATTTATATAACATAATAAAGTATATTTATTTTGTGAATAATATTCCTGAGTACACTGTATCACAACTGAATAAGTCAATAAAAGATTTATTGGAGGAAAACTACTCTTATTTAAAGTTAGTTGGAGAGACAGGATCAATAACTATAGCTAGTTCTGGGCACGTATATTTTTCAATTAAAGAAAAGGATGAGGTCATATCTTGTATATGCTGGAAAGGGAGCTATGAAAATTTGCAAGTTCAAATTGAAGAGGGAACTGAATACAGTTTTTATGGTAGGATAACATCTTATTCTAAATTTGGTAGATCTGTTTACCAACTCATTATTGATCAGGTTGAGTATAGTGGCACAGGATCAATACTAAAGCTTATTGAAGACAGGAAAAAAGAATTATCTTTGCTGGGGTTGTTTGATGATGATAAGAAAAAAAAATTACCTAAGTATCCAAAATCTATTGGTGTGTTAACATCATCCTCTGGTTCAGTAATTCATGATATAATTCATAGAATTTCTGAGAGATTTCCAGTTACTCAAATAAAGGTTTTCCCTATTTCTGTTCAAGGTAAAAAAGCTCATAATGAAATTATAGATTTTTTAGATCTTATTGAAAATCATGACTTAAAAGACTTTTTAAAGCCAGATTTAATCATATTTGCTAGAGGTGGAGGTTCTTTGGAGGAGTTAATGCCTTTTAACGAACCCGATTTAATAAAAAGGGTTTTTAAATTAAAAATTCCTAATATTTCAGCTATTGGTCATGATACTGACTATACCTTATTAGATTATGTCTCAGATTTGCGTGCACCAACACCTACTGCAGCAGCTGAAATTGCAGTTCCCGATAAAAATTATTTATTAAATCAAATTCAGGATTTACAAGTAAAACTAAATCAATCTATCAAACAAAAATATTTATCAATAGAACAACTATTATTGAGATTCAAAAATTCTGTAAATTATTTTTCAAATTCAATTAAAGATGTTGAAATCAAATTAAGTAATATAAACGGTGAGAATTTAAAGATAGTTAATAATTCCTATTACGATAAATCAAATCTATTTAATGATACATTGATTAGACTACAAAACAATACCCCAAAACAAAAAATATTAGAAATAAAAAGCAAGATTGGATACATAAATAATAATAACAAAACTTTAATTTTAAATAAATTTAAGATTTTTTCTCAAAAATTATATTTACTAAATAAGATACTTAATACCTCTTCGATAGAAAAAAATTTAAAAAAAGGGTATGCTATATTGAAATCAGAAAATCAAATTATTAAAAGTATACAAACTTTAAAAAAATTAAATAATTTTGATGTTACTTTGAAAGATGGAGTAATGAGTGTCAAAAAAAAATTATAATTTCCATCTTTTATGTACCCATAGCCATTGTGATGGAGAGTGTGTAATCCATTTTTCAAAATATTTTTTGTGAATCATCTCAACTAGGCCTTTTACATCATAGTTTTTATATTCTTCATAACGTAAAGGTTTTTCAAAAATTATTTGAAATTTGTTATTTTGATTTCTGATGGAGTATACTGGACATATCATTGTTTTGTATTTAATTGCCAAATTAGCAAAACCATCTGTTGCAAGTACTTTCTTTCCAAAAAAATCTATTTCTAAACCGCTACTATCTCTTTGGTCAATTAGAAGAGCTAAGTCCTCATTTTGTTTGAGGGCCTTAATCATGGATTTAGCACTCTCAGACCCTTTTTTATAAAAAAAAGCATTATTTTTCTCTCTATTTTTCTGAATGTAGTTATCGATCTTCTCATTATTTGCGTGTCTATAAACTGAATGTAATGTGAAACCATGACGTAAAATAAAATTTCTTGTTAGCTCCCAGTTCCCAATATGTGCTGATATAAAAATTTTAGGACCTTTGTGAGTTTTTATCTCGTCCATGATATGGATATTATCAAAATCTATATTTTTCCAATCAAATTTATTTAAGTTAAAAAATTCAAAAAAAACTTTACCTGTCTCTTTTAAATTTTCCTTTGTTAACCTTGAACTCTTTTCATCATTGAGATTTAATACTTTCAAATTATTTTTTATAATTTGCTCGTATTTTGTAAATTTTCCAAAAAAACCAACTAAAATTCCTCCAACATTTGAGGCAAAATTAAAACTAAATAATCCTAATAGATTTTTAAGTATAATAAAAAATACAAACTCAATATAATTTCTAAAAACTTTAAATATATTTTTCAATTTCCGTAGTAAATCCTAGATTGTTTTCAGATACTATTTCTCCATGTATTATTCCAACAGAGCTTTTAAATTCATTAGGTATTCTTACATGATCTTTCTCTGTTGTTATTAAAAAAGCATCATTTTTATTTGCTTGATCAAGTAATAAAAAAATATCATCGACAGTATATTGATGATGATCAGGAAACTCTTTTGTTAATACTAAATTTAAATTTTCAGATTTTAATTGGTCAAAAAATTTTTTATTAAAACCCAGACCTGCAAAAGCAATTAATTTTTTTTCTTTAAATTCCGGGTCGATGTCTATTTTATATTTTAAAATATGCTTAAAGTGACTGTCATTTAAATCATTACATACATCTGTATTTATTAAAAAAAATATTTGTGATTTTCTAATTGCATTTTTTACTGACTCTCTTAGTGGTCCAGAGGGAACTAAAAGTCTATTACCAAATGATTGGATAGAGTCATAAACATAAATCGATATATTTTTATATACATTGTAAGATTGAAGTGCATCGTCAAGTACAAGTATATTTGCACCATCTTCCTTTGCTGAAATCATTGCGTGAAATTTATTTTTACTAACCCATGTTGTAAAATAATTTGACATCATTAAAGCCTCATCTCCTACAAAATTAAAGTCCATATGAGGTTTTACCTTTATAACTTCGTCTACTGTAGTGGAACCACCATAACCTCTTGAGATAATATGAGGAGTGTATCCCATCTTCTTTAATTCTCCACAGATGTACAATACTGAGGGTGTTTTGCCTGAACCACCAATGATAGCACTTCCAACTGCTATCACTGGTAAGTCAATTTTTTGAACTTTTGATAGTTTTCTTTTGATTAAATTTCCGACTGACCAAATTATTGATAAAGGAGAGAGAAGAAGTGCATTTAAAGAAATTGTTTTTTGATACCAAAATTTTGGAGCTTTTAACATTTATCAATCATCTCAGTAATATTTTTTAAACTATTTTTATTATTATTAATAAAATTTTCAATTTCCTTAATATGATGAAAGTCTTCCTCTATTTGTCTGTTAATTTCATTACTTATATCTTCTAAATTATCACTATTCATTGTTTTGCAAAGGTTAAGTTTTTCAAGATCAAGATAAATATCCTCAAAATTTTTATTAAATTCTCCTGAAAGCACAAAGCAACCTCTAGAAATAGGTTCCAGAGGATTCTGTCCGCCATGTTTAATTAAAGAACCACCCATAAATACTATTTTTGAGCGCTCAAAAATTGACATAATATCCCCAAATTTATTATGAAGTGTTATATTTTCTAAATTTTCAGAAATAATTTTTTCACTTAAATTATTAGAGAATTGAATGTGACGCGGTATAATGATTACTTCAAATATTTCACTTAAATTTAATCTTTTTATTATATGTATAACTTTATCATATTCATTTAAGTGAATACTTGCAAAACAAACGATCTTTTTTTTTGAGTCTGGTATATTTGGATTAATATTAAATTTTAAGTTCCCAAAAAAATAAACTTTTTTACCAAATAAATTATTTATGTTCACTTGATCCTTTTTACTTTGTGCAAAAATTAGATCGTATTGTTCTCCAATTATTTTACTTAAATTTGGATATTTTGACCACCTGATATAACTTGTATCCGATACTCTACCATTAACTAAGATATTTTTTAAATTTTTCTTTTTTGAAATCATGAGCCAATTAGGCCAAATTTCTGAGTCAATCCATAAAATTTTTTTAAAATTTGTTTTTGATAAGAAAATATTTACATTCCAAAAAAAATCTAAAGGAAGGAATATACTAATAAGGTTGGGGTACAATTTTTTTGATAATTCAAAAGATGACAATGTAGAACACGATAAAACAATTTTTTTATTATTGAGCCTATCTACTAAGAATTTAATAGAATTCAATTCGCCTATGCTAGCAAAATGAATTAAAAAATCACTTTGTTTGATTTGTGTGTAATTTTGGTTTGCGAATATTTTTTGCTTATACGAAAAAAAATTTTCTTTTTTATTGAATACTCTAATTAAACCAATGAATAAAATCACTGGAAAAAACACAAGTTGTAATAATCTATAGCTAAAAATGAGCATCAATTATTTTTAAATTTTTATTTAAATTGTCTATTATGTATGTATTAAATGAGTTTTCGTCGAACTTACTTGGGTTTATTATTTCTTCACCCCAAAAAAAAATACCTTTACTAAAAGGTAATGGTATTTTTAATTTATCCCAATTATTAAGACGAAAAAAACGATTGGTTTTAAAAGTCAGTAGAGCGATCTTTAAGTCAAACTTTTTAGCTAATTTATAAATATTAGTATTTATTTCATAAGGTGGTCCATGAGGCGCATCTGGTGTGATATAAATGCAATCTCCTTTTTCCACGGCTAAAGTGATTTCTTTTATTAGAGCGGTCGGTCTATCTTTTTCTCGTAAAAGAGGATCTAAACCAAACTTTCTTTGAACTAAAGTACTTATTTGACCGTCTCTGTGAGATGTTGCAACGGGTCTTAATTTTGGTTTAAATTTCCAACTAAATGTAGAACCCATAAGTTGGTTATGCCAAATAAGTACAATGATTGATTTATTATCTTGTAATTTTTTTTCTATGACTTCTTCGTTTACACCCGACCAATTACTTGTTTTTTTTATAAGTGATAATGACAGATAAATTAAATTTACAAAAATAATCTTAAAGAATTTATTCTTAGATAATTTTTTAAGCATTTTTTTTAATCTGTCTTTGATAAAGATTATAATAATGTTTTTTCTTTGCCATTAAGGTTTTATGAGTTCCCTTTTCAACAACCTCACCATTTTCTAGATAGTAAATTTCATCAAAATTTTTGACTGTGCTTAATCTATGCGCAACTACGATCATTGTAATTTTAGGTAAATGATACAAATTATTGAATAGCTTAGACTCTGTTTTAAGATCTAAATTTGAAGTTGGTTCATCTAATAATACAACAGGGCTTTTTTGAGCAAGAGCTCTAGCTATTGAAATTCTTTGCCTTTGCCCCCCAGACAATTTAATTCCATTTTCTCCAATTTTAGTATCCAATTTTAATGGTAGTTTATTTGCAAAATCATTTACACATGCAATATTTGCAAAATGATTTATATTTGATTGATTGTGACCAGAGTTATATTTTATATTTTCTGAAATAGTACCATCAAACAAAACTGTATCTTGACTAACTAGGCTAAATATATTTCTTAGACTATTTAATTTTAATTTTTTTATATTAATTTCATTTATTGTTATGTCACCTTTAGTGATATCAAATAATCTCAAAAATAAAGCCATCAGCGTTGATTTACCTCCTCCAGAGGGTCCAACAAATGCAACTTTTTTTCCTGCTTTTAGGTTAAAATTAACTCGGTTAATTATATTTTTATTTGTATTTTCGTATTTAAAAAAAACCTCTTTAAAACTCAAAGTCTTGAAATCTTTTATTATCTTTGATCCTCCAATTGTTTCATTTTTAAAATCTATAAATTCAAATATTCTGGAGGCAGCACCAAGACCACTTTGAAGTAAAACATTCACATTTATTAGATTTTTAAGTGGTGCATAAGCTAACATAAGACTTACTAAAAAACTCATCAATTGCCCAGCTGTCATATTTTCGTTAATTACAAAAATACCTCCACCAAATATTGCTAAACCAGCTGCCATTGAACCCAATGTTTCCGTGAAAGGTCTAGATCTCGCAGTTATTTTTTCCTGTTTAAAATTCAATTCTCTAGCTTGCTCAATTTCTTTATTAACTCTTTTAATTTCAAAATTTTCTGCATTGAAAGATTTTACATTTTTTATCCCTCTAAAGACCTCTTCTAAATTTGAAGCTAAAGTACCAACTTGTTCTTGTAAGCTTTTTGTGACTCTTCTAATTTTTTTACCTAAAACTCTAATTGGAACAATGGCCAATGGAAAAATCACTATAGAAATGCATGCTAATTTCCAATTTTGATAAAACATATTTCCTATTAAAACAGTTAAAGTTAATGAGTCTTTTATTAACGCGGTATAAGTGTTGGCCATTGCCCCACTTAAGTAATAAGTATCTGTAGTAATTCTCGTAATTAATGATCCTATTTTATTTTTAACAAAAAACCCATAATGCACATTTATTATATTTTTAAAAACATCACGTCTGAGTTTTTCAATAATTCTATGACTCATAAATTGTAGAGAAGTAATTTGGATATAAGTTACAAACCCTTTTATTACCCCAGTAATTAAAATAGCAATGGGTATAAAATATAAATAAAACTTATCAGCATTAATCAAAACATTGTCAAGAGCTGGTTTAACTAACCATGCATGAAAACCTGTGCATAGAGCTGCAATAATCATACATAAAATAGCAACAAACATTCTTAATTTGAAATTAAGAAATAATTTAGAAATTCTTATAAAATGTTCTTTAGACTCAGACATTAAGGTGACTTCCGATTATTATACTAAAAAGTATGCTGATACCGTAATAGTTATTGCGACTAAAGTATGAGCCAGCCTTTTCAGGTATATTTTTCCATATAAAATTGAGATCTATAATGTTTATCAAGAAAATTGTTGTTAATAAGACGTAGTATAAAAAACTGAAATTCAAGCCACTTCCAAAAACTGCTAATAAAAAATATTTCAAAAAAATCATTAAATTTAAAATGATCATTCTACCGGCCCCAAAAAATAATGTGCTAGAGTATAATTTTAATTCTTTGTCTTCTTTTTCATCCTGAGTAGCATAAATAGTATCATAAGTAAGTGTCCAAAAAATTAGTGACACATATAAAATGAGAACAGATAAAAAGGGTACGTTTGAGCCCATTGCCACCCAACCAATAAAACAGCCCCAATTATAGGTCAAAGCTAAAATTAATTGGGGTAAGAAAAAAAATCTTTTTGCTAAAGGGTATAAAATTATCAAAGGAGTTATAACAAGCCCTAATACAATAGCTTCATAATTTATTTGTAATAAAATTATCAAACCTATTATTAAAAGAAAAAATAATAGTATGAGTGAATTCTTTAAACTTATTTGTGATGAGGCTAAAGCTCTATTTTGTGTTCTACTAACTTTCCTATCGATGTCTTTATCAATAAAATCATTCACTATGCATCCAGCAGATCTCATAACCAATGAACCTATAAAAAAAATTATAAACAAAATTAAAATATTATTTGACGAACTATTTGTTGAGGATGCTAAAATGAAACTAATTGGGTAAAAAAGTAGAAGAAAACCAATAGGTTTATCTAATCTAACTAAAAGAATGTATGGGTGTGTGAAAGGTGGAAATAATTTAAAAATTAAATTATTCTTATAATTGTTATTCATGAAGAGAGTTTACTTTAATTCAATTATAAAGCAGGGTAGCACTTATGAGCTAGAAAAAAAGTATTATATCCATCTTGTAAAAGTTATAAGGCTTAAAATAGGAGATGAGATCTCTTTGTTTAACAATATTTCTGGGGAATGGAAGTGCGAAATAATTGATATAAAAAAAAATTTTTTAAAAGCTAAATCGATAAGTCAAATCTCAGCACCTCGAGCAGAAACTTTGATAGATTTAATGTTTTCTCCCATAAAATACCAAAACAGTGAATTAATTATAAGACAATCAACTGAGATGGGTGTGAGATGTCTATTTCCAACATCATTTAATAGAACTATAAACACAAAGATTAATCTTGATAAGTTTAATACATATGCAGTAGGTGCTGCTCAACAAAGTGGAAGATTATCAATACCAAACATAGACAAGTTAATTGACCTTAAAGATAGGTCTAATATCATGTCTAGTAAAACAGTGCTGATGTTTGATGAGAATCTCAAAGGAATTCATCTATCAAAAGCTAAAGTTAAACCAAATAGTGAAATTTTAGTTGTTATAGGACCTGAAGGAGGTTTTGAGGAGGAAGAAAGAGCATTTATATCAGGTAGCTCAAAAAATTTCTTTAATGTGAGTCTGGGCCCAAACATTTTAAAAGCTGACACAGCAGTTATTGCCGCACTTAGTCTAACATTTCACTATTTTTTATAATTATAGCGGGTTTAAGCGACATCCTGTCAATATACTGTACAAAAAAGATTACTAATATGTCTTAGATGAAGTCAATATTTTCGGTATTTTTTTTTCTTGTATCTTTAAAGGCTTTTGGAAAACAAGCCACTGACTGGCAGTTAAGTTTTCAAAATCCTGCCACAGATTTGATGGGCAGTGTAGTTGGACTCCATAACATAATTTTGATTGTAATGACTTTAGTTACTTTATTTGTCTTATTTCTTCTTTTCTATGTCTCTTTTCGTTTCAGCGCAAAAAGAAACCCAATTCCATCTACAACAACTCACAATACAGTTGTTGAAGTTTTATGGACTGCAATACCAATTGTAATCCTTGTAGTTCTTGCGATACCATCTTTTAAGCTTTTATACCAACAAGAAAAAAGTGAAAACTATGATATGACTGTTAAAGTCATTGGTCATCAGTGGTATTGGGAATACGAATACCCCGATCACGGTGACTTTTATTTTGAAAGTTACATGGTTCAAGATGCAGACCTTCAAGAGGGAGACTTAAGACTCTTGACGGTTGACAACCCTCTTGTAATTCCTGCCAATAAAAATATTCAAATACTTATAACCGCTGGAGATGTTTTGCACAGCTGGGCTGTACCCTCAATGGGACTAAAAACTGATGCCGTCCCTGGAAGACTCAACGAAACGTGGGTCAATGTTAAAGAACCAGGAATATACAGAGGACAATGCTCTGAAATATGTGGTACTGGTCATGGATTTATGCCAGTTGTTGTAAAAGTATTACCTGAAAGCGAATTTATTGCATGGGCTAATGAAGCCAAAAACAATTACGCAATCAATGAAAATATTAAAACTAACGAAACAAATGAGGAAATCATTATTTCACAAAATAATTTAATACAATTAGAGGAGAATAATTTATGAGTTCAGATTCATTAGCTATGGATGATCATCACGATCATAAGCCAGGTTTTTTTACAAGATGGTTTTTTTCTACAAACCATAAAGATATTGGAACATTATACTTAATTTATGCAATCGTAGCTGGTGTAGTGGGCGGTGCCCTTTCAGTCATTATGAGAATGGAATTATCTGAACCCGGAATGCAGTTTGTTGCAGATGGACAAATGTGGAATGTAATTATCTCAGCTCATGGATTACTAATGATCTTTTTTGTCGTAATGCCTGCATTGATAGGGGGCTTTGGAAATTGGTTTATTCCACTAATGATTGGTGCACCTGATATGGCTTTTCCAAGATTGAATAATATTAGTTTTTGGTTATTGGTTCCTGCATTATTTTTAATAGCAGGTTCGATGTTTGTTGGGAGTGGTGCTGGAACTGGTTGGACTATTTACCCACCATTAAGTTCGATTACAGGACACAGTAGTCCTGCTGTAGATATGGCCATCTTTTCACTCCATTTAGCAGGCGCTTCATCAATACTTGGTGCCGTCAACTTTATTACAACCATTTTGAATATGAGAGCACCGGGGATGACGATTCATAAAATGCCTCTTTTTGTTTGGGCAATGTTAGTTACAGCATTTCTTCTTTTACTTGCTGTTCCAGTTCTAGGTGGAGCTATTACAATGCTTTTAACAGATAGAAACTTTGGAACAACTTTTTTTGATCCTGCCGGTGGAGGGGACCCCGTTCTATTCCAGCATTTATTCTGGTTTTTTGGTCACCCAGAGGTTTACATTATGATTTTGCCAGCTTTCGGTATCGTCTCACATATTGTATCTACTTTTTCAAAAAAACCTGTATTTGGATATTTAGGTATGGCCTATGCAATGGTTGCTATTGGATTTATCGGCTTTGTTGTTTGGGCTCATCATATGTACACTGTAGGATTTAGCGCAAATGTTAGAGCTTATTTTATGCTTGCTACAATCGTCATAGCTGTACCTACAGGTGTTAAGATTTTTAGTTGGATCGCTACAATGTGGGGTGGATCTATAACATTTACAACACCTATGTTATTTGCTCTAGGATTCATTTTTCTTTTCACTCTAGGTGGAGTAACAGGTGTAATTTTAGCAAACGCAGGTATTGATGTCGTTTTACACGATACATACTACGTTGTTGCCCATTTCCATTATGTATTAAGTATGGGAGCTGTGTTTGGTATTTTTGCGGGAATTTATTATTGGTTTGGTAAAATGAGCGGAAAAAATTATTCTGAGTTTTTTGGTAAGTTACATTTTTGGTTGTTCTTTTTAGGAGTTAACTTAACCTTCTTTCCTCAACACTTTTTAGGATTAGCAGGTATGCCTAGACGTATTCCAGATTATCCAGATGCTTATGCTGGATGGAATATTATATCCTCAATTGGGTCATATATATCTTTTGCTTCATTTATTCTATTTATTTTCATAATAGTTTACGCATTATTTAAAGGTAAAAAAGCAGAAGCAAATCCATGGGGTGAGGGTGCGAAAACACTTGAGTGGACATTACCGTCTCCTCCACCTTATCACCAGTTTGATACATTGCCCGAAGTAAAAAATTAATTTGTGTTAGAAAAAAAGCATCATCAAACTTTTGTACAGACAGAACAAAACCTGTTCTTTTTGCAAGCTGTTAATTTTTTAAAACAACTTTATGTACTAATTAAACCTGGCGTAATCTCTCTTGTAATATTTACAGCTTTATGTGCGATGTTATTAGCCCCATCTGATAAAAGTTTATTTATAAAAGGTATGTCTCTTACCCTTATAGCAATGGGAGCATCTGGTTCAGCTATTTTAAACATGTGGTTTGATCGAATAATTGACTCGAAAATGGATAGAACAAAGTTTAGACCTATTCCTTCAGGAAATATCTCAGCAAATACAGCACTTGGGATTGGATTAATTTTTTCATTTTTTTCTGTAGTAGGTTTATTTTTCTTTGGAAATATTAAGGCCTCAATCTTATTAGCATTTACAATTCTTTATTACTCTGTTTTTTATACAATGTATCTGAAGCACAAAACTGCACAGAATATAGTGATTGGTGGTTTAGCAGGTGCTCTCCCTCCAGTGATTGCGTGGATAAGTATTTCAAGTGAACAAATTTTCTACCCGACAATATTATGCTTAATAATATTTTTATGGACACCTCCACACTCTTGGGCATTAGCTATATTTAGAAACCAAGATTACTCTTACGCTGACATACCGATGTACCCCGTTAAACACGGTATTAAAAAAACACTTTTTATGATGAATATTTATTCTCTTTTAATGGTTGCATCAGTAAACTCTCTATATTTTTTTAAATACGTTGGAGTTAGCTTTTTTTTAGGCTCCAATCTTCTCAATGCTTATTTTATTTACAAACTTTTTAAACTTAATAAGTCACAAAATATTAAGAAAGACTCAATTAAACTTTTTGGATATTCAATTGTTTATCTTTTTCTTATTTTTGCTTTAACAGTTATTGATAAATATTTATTCTAATGAAAAGAAAAAATAAAAATTTATTAGTCTTGGCCCTACTTTTCATGCTCGTAACAGCATTTTATTTTATTACAATATTTAGAATTAAATCTGGTATTTGAACGTATCAAATAAAAATAAAACATTAATTTTTTTAATGTTGATACTTGGATTTATGCTAAGTCTAGTGATTTTTTCTGTGCCACTATATAAGCTTTTTTGTGACCTAACTGGTTTTCAAGGTTTTAATAAAGAAGTAAAAATTCAAGAACAACACCAAAATATCAACTTGGGGGAACTTGATATAAAAGTTATATTTTCAGCTCAGGTAAATGAAGGTTTGGACTGGATGTTCGAAGCTCCTCAAAAAATGAATATTACAGAAGGTGTAAAGTATGATGTTGTTTTTAAAGCTAAAAACAATACTGATGTTAGCTCAACAGGTACGTCTATATTTAACATTTTACCACCTAAAATTGGCCCATACTTATATAAGATTGAATGCTTTTGCTTTATTAATCAAACGATAAAACCGAATCAAGTTGTTGAGTTTCCTGTCACTTTCTACTTAGATCCATTAATACTTGACGATCCTGAGGCAAGTAGGACTAAGAATGTCACTTTGTCATATACCTTTTTTGAGAAAAAAGAATGAAATATTATGTAAATGGTTGATTTAGTATTTAAAGACTCTGAAAAAAAACATAAATTTCATCTCGTAAATCCCAGTCCCTGGCCATTAGTTGGTGCTTTTTCAGCTCTTTTTCTAGTTTCAGGAGCTATTTTGTATATGCACTATGAGATGCTATGGCCTATGTTGGCAGGTCTTGTTCTAATACTTTTTACTATGTTTATGTGGTGGCGAGACATAATAAAAGAGAGTACTTTTTTGAAAGTACATAATTCAATCACTGAGATTGGTCTTAGGTGGGGTATGGCTCTGTTCATCACATCAGAAGTAATGTTTTTTGTTGCTTTCTTTTGGGCTTTTTTTGATGCAAGTCTATTACCTAAAACATTTTTAGCTGAGTACAAAGAAGTTTTTACAGGCACTCTTGGAATAGGAGTTTGGCCCCCAAAAGGAATTGAAACTTTTGACCCACTAGACATCCCATATTTAAATACCTTGATTTTACTTTTATCAGGCACTACCTGTACATGGGCACACCATGAATTAAGAGAGGGTAACAATAAAGAGGCTCTTAAAGGTTTATATTACACAGTTTTTTTAGGTTTCATATTTTCACTTTTACAAATTTATGAATACCAACATGCAACTTTTGGTTTTACTGAAGGTATATATCCTTCAACTTTTTTCATGGCAACCGGTTTTCATGGTTTTCATGTATTAATTGGTACTTTATTCTTATTAGTCTGTTTATTGAGAATAAGAAAAGGTCATTTAACCCCAAAAAGACATTTTGGTTTTGAGGCAGCTGCATGGTATTGGCATTTTGTTGATGTTGTTTGGTTGTTTTTATACATAAGTATCTATTGGTGGGGAAGATAAACCAAACATTTTTATCTTTTACATTTAAACTAAAATTTTATTTATGAATAAGTCATCATTAACATTTGTATTTATAGGAATTTCTATTTTAACCTTTATCTTAGGTACATGGCAACTTTACCGACTAAATTGGAAAAATGATTTAATGGACAATATACGTAATTCAATTCTCAATCCCTCTTTGTTTTCTGGTGATCTAAACTACAATAATTTAGTTTCAGTAAAATTAGATGATAATTATACAATATTAAATAAACCAATTTATTTGGAGTCAAAAACATTTAAAGGAAAACCAGGTTATCACCTAATACTTCCGGTAAAGTATAAAAATAGCATATATAGTGTTATTAATTTTGGATGGTTTTTAGACAAAGACGTTGATAAAGTTCAAAATATCATTGATAGATTTCAATTCATAGACAACCCTAAGGTATACATAAGAGATTTCAATTCAGATAAACCTTTTTTTACGCCAGAGAATGATTTGTCCAATAATACTTGGTACTCTGTTAATAAAACTGATTTTAATCAATTTTATCAACATTCATTCCTATCCAAATATTATTTTGTTCTTCTAGATGATAGGGTATCTAAACATACCTTTAACCCTCTTATATTTTTGAGAAATAATCATTTGAATTATTCAATAACTTGGTTTTTGCTTAGCTTGTCAAGTATCGTTATGCTGTTAATTATAAGAAGAAAACATGAATAAACTCAAAGATTATTTTAAAAGCTACTATGTGTTGAATGATGTCAGTGGTCTTTTATTTTGGGATAACGCAACTAATCTACCAAAAAAAAGTATCGAGTCTAGATCAGAGCAAATGTCTATCTTGTCTAACTTTACAGATAGAATATTTAGAAGCGAAGATATTCAAGAAGAAATTCAAAAAGCTGAAAATACAAAATTAAGCGAAGCAGATAGTAGGTCTTTAAAATTAATGAAGAGTATTATCGTCAAAGAAAATGCTATTGACCCAGATTTGAAAACTCTACTGATAAAAAAAAAACTAGCTTGTGAGCACTTATGGAGAGAGGCTAGATCAAAAAATGACTCTGCAATAATTGAAAAAGATTTTAATGATCTATTAGATTTAGTGCATGAGGAAGCGTCTCAATTAGCTAAGGCTACTAATCTATCACCTTATGACTCTTTAATTTCAAAATATGATATGGATTATGACTCATCAAAGATCGACCAAGTTTTTTCAATAATTGAGAGTGATATAATACCTAAATATTTGGATGTTAAAAAAATTAAATCACCTCATATTTACAAATCAAATATTTCAGACTCAGAAATATTAAAAATGGTAAAAGTAAAATTAGAACAACTCAACTTCGATTTTGATAGAGGTAGAATTGACCAATCTCATCATCCTTTTTGTGGAGGAGCTACAAATGATGTAAGGATAACAACTAGGTTTGAAGATAATATATTAGAGTCCTTATCAGCATTATTTCATGAGACTGGCCATGGAGTTTATGAGCAGAACCGACCTAATGAATATCTTTATGAACCATTGGGTCAATCTCGTAGTTTAAGTGTCCATGAAAGCCAATCTCTTTTTTTTGAAAATCATATCTTTAAATCAAAGGTTTATTTTAAAATTATAAACAAGATTTTTGATAACTCTAAAGATTTGGAAAAATCGTTTTTAGAGCATTATCATACCGTGAGAGTTAATCCTATAAGGGTTAGTGCTGATGAATTTTCTTACCCGATACATGTTTACATTAGGTATAAAATTGAAAAAGAGATATTTAAAAACAAAATTAAATTTAAAGATATAAAAAATTTATGGAATGAAAACTATTTAAATCATTTGTCAATCAATCTTATTTCAGAGACAGAAGGGGTTCTCCAAGATATTCATTGGTATGAAGGTATATTTGGTTATTTCCCTACTTATGCACTTGGTGCTATGATAGCATCACAAATAAAATTTAATTGCCCTATATTTGACATTTTTTTAGACAACCCTAATGAAGAAAATATAAATAATTTAATCATTTGGTTAAATACTAATATCCATCAAAAAGCTTCTTTATATTCATCTGATGAAATGTTACAAAGCATTTCTGGTGAGAATTTAAACCCAAAATATTATTTAGAGCATTTGGTAGATAGATTTGTTAAATGAAATACATAAGTACACGAGATAATAAAAAAGAGTACTCTGCTGAGCAGGTACTGAATTTCGGCCTAGCACCAGATGGAGGTCTATTTATTCCAAATGAAATTCCTAAATTTAGTAATAATCAAATAAATGCACTAAAAGGAAAAAATTATTTTGAAATAGCAAATTTTATCTTAACACCTTTTTTATCAGATTTATTTGAAGCCTCAATAATTAAAAAGATTATCGAAGAGGCTTATTGTAAATTTGATAAAGAAATTGTTTCAATATCAAACATTGGTGACAATGATCTATTGAATTTATTTCATGGTCCGACACTAGCTTTTAAAGATTACGCTATGTGTTTGTTAGCTAAAATATATGAATACTATTTAAAGAAACTAGATAGAAAATTAGTAGTGATCGGAGCAACTTCTGGCGATACCGGTTCTGCAGCAATTCAAGCCTTTAAAGATATTGAAAATATTAGTATTTTTATTCTGCACCCTCATAACTCCACATCTCTCTTCCAAAGAAAACAAATGACAACGAGTGGAGGCAATAATGTCTTTAATATTGCCCTGAATGGGAGTTTTGATGATTGTCAAAATTTAGTAAAAAAACTATTTAGAGACAGGGGTATAAATAATAAATATAGCTTTACTGCAGTGAATTCAATTAATTGGTTTAGGGTGTTACCACAATCAATTTATTATGCATGGTCATATCTTAATCATAATATTGATAATTTTGTTGTACCAAGTGGTAATTTTGGAAATATTTATTCTGCCCATTTGCTAAAATCAATGGGATTTCCAATAAATAAGTTAATTGTTGCGACAAATGAGAATAACATTTTACATCGAATCATAAGCAATAATGATCTACATCTCTACGATGTTGTAAAAACTAATAGCCCTAGCATGGATATAACAATATCAAGTAATTTTGAAAGACTTTTAGCAGAGCTTCTTGGACCAAGGGCAACAAATGAGCTTTTTCAAAATATTCAAAGCAATGAACATAATAAAAAATTAGAAAGTACTATTCATAAGTCATTATCTGAAAAATTTTTATCTGAGAGTGCAACTTCTAAAGAGGTTGAAAATCAAATTAAAATTACATATGAAAATCACAAGATCTTATTAGATCCTCATACAGCTGTAGGTATTGTATGTGCGGAAAAATTAAATTTAAAAAAAGCAATGTGTCTTGCTTGTGCCCATCCAGTAAAATTTCAAGAAACTGTCGAAAAGGTAGTAGGTAACGATATAAAATATGATAAAAACATAGAGTTTCTTAATGATGAAAAATTTGCAATTTTAGATAACAATTACAAGGAACTAGGAGAATATATAGAAGCACATGCCTAATATTCATAAGCTTAAAAATGGAATGACCTTAATAACAGATTATGTAAACACTGTAGAAACAGTAAGTGTAGGAATGTGGAACAAGGTCGGTGCAAGAAATGAACGAAAAGAAATCAATGGTGTTGCTCACTTATTAGAGCACATGGCATTCAAAGGAACAAAAAATAGATCAGCTGCTCAAATAGCAAAAGAGGTTGAGCTAGTAGGTAATTCTCACAATGCCTATACTTCAAGAGAAATAACTGCCTATTACATGAGTGGATTAAAGGAAAATGTTGAACTGTCCATAGACGTAATTAGCGATATCTTGCAGTTTTCAACTTTTGACTCTAAGGAACTCGACAAAGAGAGAGGAGTCATATTACAAGAGATTGGAATGTATGCTGACGAGCCAGATAGTATTGTTGCTGATAAATTCGACGAGTTAGCTTACCCTGACCAACCCATGGGTAGGTCAATTTTAGGTACGGCTGAAATTATAAAGTCCATATCAAGGGATGAAGTAGAGGGTTTTATGAAAGGTTTCTATAACCCAAAAAAAATGGTGTTTTCTGTATCAGGAAATTTTGAAGAGGATAAAATAATTAAACTTGTTGAGGATAAATTCCAAAATCTCCCTCTTGGGGAAGACGATTATACTCCAAAATCTTCTTATGTTGGTGGAGAATACCGCCAAGAGAAAAATTTAGAACAGGTAAAGTTATTACTAGGTTTTGAAGGCGTAGATATTCATTCAGATCTTTACTATGCAACAAGGGTTTATTCAACACTTCTCGGCTCTGGTATGTCTTCAAGACTATTTCAAGAAATTCGAGAAAAAAGAGGTTTAGTCTATAGCATATACAGCAGTGGTGATTTCTTTTCTGACTCAGGTATTTTTTATGTCTATGCTGGCACAGGCCATAAGGAAGTAAAAGAATTAATACCCGTACTTTGCGATCAATTAAATATTAATGCTAATACTTTTATGCAGGAGGAATTAACTAAGACTAAAGCTAAATTTAAAGTAGGAATTCTAAAAGGAGAGGAAAGTATCTCAACAAGATGTAGATCTAATGCTTCTAGTTATTTAATGCACAATAAGGTTAGATCTCCCGAGGAATTTATTTCAAAAATTGACTCTGTGCAATTAGAGGACCTTGAAAAAGCAAGAAAAAAAATACTAGACTCTAATTTAACTCTCTCATCAATAGGACCTATTGATAACCTTGAAACAGCTGAACTAGTTAAACGAAGACTCAGTTAGAGTTTCTGCTGCTTTTCTAGCAAGTGTATCAACTTGGTTATTGAATTCATCGATATTATGTGCCTTTACCCAATTCCAATTAATATTTTTATTAAGGTTTAATTCATCTAATCGTTCCCAAAGCTCTTTATTTTTAACTGGCTGTTTTCTTGATGTTTTCCAATTATTTTTTTTCCAATTTATTATCCATGTTGTAATACCCTGTTTAACATAATTGCTATCTGTGTTAATTGAAATGTCTCTAAATTCTTTTAAAAACTCTAGTGCTTTAATAACAGCAACTAGCTCCATTTGATTATTTGTAGTGTTAAGTTCGAAACCAGTTCTATAGCAAATATTCTTTTCTCCCAAAATCAAAAATGCCCATCCTCCATTACCAGGATTTCCTAGACAAGAACCATCTGTATAGACACTAATCAAAAAAAGTCCTGTATATTATTCTTTTCATGAAATTTAAAAATTTCAAAAAATTCTAGGGGATTTTTATGTTTGACATCTCCTTCAATATTAAAATGCAAGTCATAAAGTCTTGTTAAAAAAAAACGTATAGCACTTACCTTTAAATAAAAGTTTAATTTATCTTTTTCCTCAATATTTAATTCAAAGTTTTGCGTGTAAGATGATAGAAAATTTAAATAATCATCTTCTGAAAATTTATTGTTTTTAAAAAACCAAGCATTCACAAGAGTAGCAAAATCATAAATTACAGTATCAGTGCAAGAAAAAAAGAAATCTATAAAACCTGAAACCTGGTTATTTAAAAAAAATATATTGTCTTTAAATAAATCAGCATGAATATTAACTTGTCTTAAATTATACGGGAACTTATCTTGAAGGTAATCAATATTTTTAAGAATATATTTGTACTCTTCAGTAAAAATTTTAGGGTTAACATTAGAAAACTTTTTGGTGATGTATTTCCAAGTAGGTAGTAACATCATATTTTTTCTGAAAAGTTTTGAGCTATTTCCAGCTTGATGCAAATCTGCTATCGATTTCCCTAATGATTTTAATTGTTGATTATTTATATTTTTTAAAGGCCTACCTTCAACAAAAGTATATATGCAGCATGCTTTCCCTTTAATTTTAAATAAGTTTTTATTGTCTATAGTTACACTTAACGGGCATGAAATATTGTTATCATAAAATAATTTCATAAGATTGTTGAAATATGGTAAGTCAACTTCTTTAGTTCTTTTTTCAAAAATAGTTAATATATATTTTTTAGAGTCAGTCAAATTTACTAAATAATTTGTATTTTCAACTCCCTCTTTTATACCTTCAAGAATCTCAATTTCTCCGAGGGGACTAAATAATTCTTGGGCATCTTTATAAGTTACTGATGTGTAAACTGCCATTTTATTTTTTTATTTTTTAATTAATGTATATATGATGCATAATATCCAACAATGAAAAATAATAAATTTATAATATGTTTTATATTAACTTTTTTTTTAGTTTCTTGTTCAATATCAAATCCTTTAAAAAAAGAATTAAAAGTAAGCAATAAAGATTGTCCTCAATCTCTAATTTTATATGAAGCGAGATCTATTACCTTAGATAATGCCAATATAGAACTACAAAATAACTATAATCTTAGTTGTTATTTATTGATAGACGAGAGTAAGGTTGAGATTTCTACAAACTACAAAATAAATGTACGTTTATCTGAGGAAGAAAAAAAAACTTATGTAGTTGATTTTATGATTTTTGTTACAAACCTAAGTGAGGATATTACAATAGCTGAATTTCAATACCCAAAAGATCTCAAAATTGATAGGGAGGGTTATACATGGCAAAATTTTGATTTAAATGAAAAAATTCAAATTGATTTAGATACTTATGATGAAGGTATAAAAATATTTTACGCTATTAATTGACTGATTTTAAATCAGATACACTTTTAATTATTATTCTAGATCTATTGTCTTCTGAAAGATTAGAAAAATAATTTTCAATAATTTTATTTAATTCTATTGAGGCCTGACTTTTTATTGATTGAATTGCAGATAATTCAATTTGTTTAATTCGATCTAGGGAATTTTTTTCTTTTGATTTAATGGTTTGATTAGTTTTCTCTATAATATTTTTAGAAATAGACTCAGCTTGTGACCTTGCGTTAGATATAATGTCATCCACTTTATTAGATAAATCTCTAGTTTGTTTTTCTGCATCTTTGAGTTTTTCTTCTGCTTTATTATAAGTTTCTAAGGAATTATTAATATTAAGCTTAATTTCTTCAATTTTTGAGTCTATACCACCAATCATCATACTTTTGAAAGGCTTAATCATGAGAATAACAAAAGTAATAAAAGAAATTAATAACCAGAACTTAGGATCTTGAAATAAATAGCTCATTAAAGATTAATATTACCCTTTTCTATGTTAGTTACTTTTGACAAAAAATTAGTCGCTGAGTCTTTAAGTTGATCGTTTAGTTCAGATATCGCAGTATCCTTTTCTTTCGCAACTCTTTCCTCAGTTTGTTTGATTTCATGTTGGATCTTTTCTTCCGTAGCTTTGATTAAGTCTTCACTTTCTTTTAAAGCTTTATCTTTGGCAACATTAATAATTTGTGATGCTTGGTTCTTCGCCTCAGTAAGTTTTGCTTCGTAGTTTTCAATTATTGACTCAGCTTTTTTGATTAATTCATCTTGTTTTGAGATATGTGATTTTACAAAATCATCTCTTTGATTCAAAAAAGCTCTAATTTTAGGAAGTGTTATGTATGTCAATACTGTAAACAGTATTACAAAAAAAACACCCAGCCAAAAAAGCTGAGATATAAAAAATTCTACTTGCTCTAATTGAGGCATCCGTTAGTCAGTCCCTGTTAAGAAAACAGAATTACTAATGCTATGACCAATGCAAATAAAGCAATAGCTTCAACTAGGGCAAAACCTAACATTGTCATGGTAAAAACTTCGTTTCTTGCAGCTGGATTTCTTCCAACAGCAGTAATAAAAGCAGCAAAAACATTGCCAATACCAATTCCAGCACCGATCACGCCGATCACTGCTAAACCTGCACCCAAGTATTTTAGTCCTTCAACTAGTTCCATATTTACCTCCTTATGTTCATCTAGTGTAAGTGTAAAGCGTCGTTAATATACAAACATGTTAATATTGCAAAAACATATGCTTGCAAAAATGCAATTAATATTTCTAAACCTGTTAAAGCTATTATGAATACTAATGGCAAAATTCCAAAAAAACCTAGTGCAGAGACAAACCCAGCAAAAACTTTAAGTAAAGTATGACCAGCAAGCATGTTAGCAAAAAGTCTAACAGATAAGCTTATTGGTCTAGAAAGATAAGATATAATTTCAATTGGTATCAATAAAGGAAGCATATATATGGGCAAGCCAGGGATAACAAAAAAGCTAAAAAATTTTACTCCATGTTTTACAAATCCTAAAACAGTAACAAAAATAAACACACCCATTGCAAGAGCTAAAGTCACTATGATATGGCTAGTAAAAGTAAAGCTGTAAGGAATCATACCAAAAAGATTTCCAAATAAAATAAACATGAACAAAGTAAAAACTAAAGGAAAATATTTTTTGCCCTCTTTACCTACAGTGTCTGCTAATAAACTATTTATAAAATTAAAACCGAGCTCAGCAGCAACTTGCATTCTGGTCGGGTAAAGGTCACTTACAGAGTTTGTTTTTTTTGGTTTTAAAAAAGGCACTGTAAAAAAAATTAAAATAAACGCTGTTGTAATAGTCATCCATAGAGCAGAATTAGTAAAAGAGATATCAAAACCTAGAAAGTTAATATCAACAATGGGTTGTATTTCAAACTGTTTGAGAGGACTCTCACCCTTAGCCATGAAGTAATAAAACAGATTTATTTAGAGTTTTCTATGCGACGTATAAGCCTGTAAATATTCAACAAACCTGCAAAAAAACCAAGTATTATCAACGTTATTAGACCAATAGGTTTGCTGTCAAACATCTTATCAATCAACAATCCAATAACAACAGAAACAATTAAAGCACCTAATAATTCAGTTGAGATTCTATAAGCAAAGCTAAGACCTTGCATACTTGGCTTTTTATTTTCTTCATCATTTGCCATTATTCAGCGTACTTTACGGCTTCTTCTAATTCAACAGAGACTATTTGAGAAATTCCTTCCTCGGGCATTGTAACACCATAGAGTCTGTCTACTCTAGACATTGTCATTCGATTATGAGTAACAATAATAAATTTGGTTTGAACTTTTTCTGAAATTTCTTCGACCATACTACAAAATCTATCCACATTATTGTCATCTAGAGGAGCATCGACCTCATCCAATATACAAAAAGGTGATGGGTTCGCTATAAATACGGCAAATAATAATGAAATCGCAGTTAAAGCCTGCTCACCTCCAGATAATAAAGTTATATTTTGCATTTTCTTACCTGGAGGACTAGCAAATATCTCCAAACCAGAGTTTAAAGGATCTTCATCATTTTGGATAAGTTTTAGATATGCTTTACCTCCACCAAATAACTTAGTGAATAGTCTCTCGAAATTTTCATTAACAATTTTAAAAGCTTCTTTTAGTCTCAATACACCTTCTTTATTAATTTTATTAATTGCCTCATGTAATTTTTCTATAGATTCTTGAATTTCATTTTTATCTTTAATTGTTTCATCAACTTTTTCTCTTAATTTTACATATTCATCTTCAGCAAGTAAGTTTACAGCACCAATTCTCTCCCTTTCAGCGTTTAATCTTAATACTCTTTTCTCTGCAGTCTCTAAATCTTCATCTCTTTTGAATTTATCTATCTCATTTTCTAAATTTAATAAATCAACATTAATTTTTTCTCTACATGATTGAGCGAGCTGAGTTAAATTATTTGAAAAATTTGAAATTTCTGACTCCTTTCGTATAAACTCCTCCTTTACAACAGAGTAATTTTGTTCTTTATTTCTCAACTCTTTTGAGAGGCTTTCTAAAAGATTTTCTTGCTCTTGTAATTTATTGTCAAAAAGTTTTTTTTCGTCATCTAGTTGCTTAATTTTATTAAGTAAAAATTGTCTTTTGCTATCAATATCTCCTGGATTGTTTTCAGAAATTTCTAATTCTTCTTTAGCAGTTTTTATTCTTTGATTTAAGTCCTCAGTTTTTTGAACAGTGACCTCTAAAATTCTTTCCCATTCAAGCACTTGCTTTTTAAGATCGTTTAGCCTCTTTTCTTTTAATTCTGACAGTATTGTTGAGATATTAGCCTCATAACTACTGGAAATAAAAAGTCCATCCCAACGCCACAAATTACCCTCTAGATCGACTATAGCTTGTCCAATATTTATTTTTGTATGATTTTCTAACCCTTCTTTTTTTGAAGACACAATGGCAACATTATTAAGCTTATTCATTACTTGATTTGGAGCTTTAATAACTTTAGAAGCTGGTTCACAATGAAAACTAAACTCTTTATTGTCCTGCGTATCTGAGTGCTCTCTCCAAAAATAAATATCATCAGGTTCCAATGATGCTAAAAGTTCTTTACCAAAGATAGCAGCCACTGCATTTTCGTATTTTTTATCAAAGGAAATATTGTTTAATAAACTTCTATCTGATTGATTGACGTTACTGTCTCGATTTTCAGCTTCAAATTCCTTAGAGGATAAATCCTCAATATCTTTCCTAATAGTTTTGATTTTACTGGTCGTTTCTTCAAATTGTGTTTGCTCAATTTGTAAGTCTTGATTAAGTTGTTTTACACGATGCTCGAGGTTTATTTTGTGCTCTTCAAAACGTAATTCTTCCTGTTTAAGATTTTCTACAGTCATATTCAATCTATCAAGTTCACTATTCAATGAGTATGATTTCTCTCTCATTGGTGGAATTTTAACTTTTAAATCTTCATAAGCTTGATCTTGAATTGATACATCACCCTGGAAATCAGCGAGTTTTGCTTTTATTTTATCTTTTTCTTCATTAAGTCTCTCAAGAATAAGTTGAAGTTCATTTCTTTTTACGAAAAATACTGACGCTTCCGCATTCTTGATTAAAGTTGATATATTTCTAAATCTTTCAGCTTCTTTAGCTTGTTTTTTAAGAATAGCTAATTGTTCTTCGTATGTCTGAATAACATCCTCTACCCTCAATAGATTATTATTGGCACCTTTCAACCTCAACTCTGCATCATGTCTTCTGGACTGCAGACCAAGTATTCCTGCAGCTTCCTCTAAAACCATTTTTCTATCTTCTGCTTTCGCTTGGGTGATTGCTCCAATACGACCTTGGCTAACTATCGAAGTTGATCTAGCTGATGTAGAGGCGTCAGCAAATAACAATTGAATATCTTTCAATCTTACCTCTTTACCATTTATGAATGAATTCGTTCCTTCTCCTCTCCATATCTTTCTAGCAATTTCTAATTGTTTTGATTGAAATTTATTTTCTAAATCACTTCCATCAATATTTACAAACAAACCTACTTCGGCGATATTCCATGAGGGCCGATTATCAGTTCCATTGAAAATTAAATCATCAATCTCTTTGCCGCGAAGTTGTTTGGCAGAGACTTCCCCTAAACCAAACCTTATTGCTTCAACAATATTTGATTTTCCGCAACCATTAGGACCAACTATACCAGTAAGACCATTTTTGATTTCAAAATCTGTTGGCTCTACAAAAGATTTAAAACCTTTAATTGAGAGTTTATCTAAAGATAACAAATTAATTATTCAATTTTTTATTTATTATTTTTATAAATTCTGATGCAGGTCGATTACCCTGAACTTTCTCACCATTAATTAAAAATGTTGGTGTGCTCTCAACACCAAAAATGTTTTGAGCATCAACTTGAAGGGATAAAAGTTCATTATGAGAATTCTCATCTTTTAAGCAAGATTGTAACTCTTCATCCCCAAGGCCATGTTGCAATCCATAGCTATTAAGTAATTCAATAATTTCTTCTCCAGAACTTGCTTTTGTCCAAACATCATAGTTTTCATAGACAGAGTCAACATAGCTTGTACGAAGGTTTTCACTACAATTTGCAATAATAGCTCCATAAAAAGCAGCTTGATTTAAAGGAAAATCAATTAAGTAAAAATTAATATTTTTATAAACGCTACTTTCTTTTAATTCTTTAAGCGTTTCATTGTGAAATGCAGCACAGTGTGAGCAACTGAATGATGAAAACTCAATAATATCAACTGAATTTTCTTCAGAAGATTTAATAAGAGGTTGAATGTCGTTGTCCTCTAAATAATTTTTGTATTCATAAATTTTTGATATTGCAGGATTTGTTGATAGTGCAACCAAAAAAAATATCAGACTAATTGTTTTCATATAACTTTTTATTAATATTTTCAAAAATAGATTTTACTTCTTCGTCTTTTATATCATTAAATTTTTGATTATTAAGAGTTTTTCCTTCTGCTTTCATTGATAAATTTGAAATATTACTATTTTCTAAATTCTTATCTGAAAGATCTTGAAAAAATAGGATTTTATTTACTTTCACTCCTGTTACTTCCTCAATTTTTATGATTATTTCATTTGTTCTTGAATGCATTTCGAAAGATTTTTCTGGGCTTACTCTCAATTCAAGAATTACAGATTCTGTTTTATTATTTATTATAGTTTTTTTTAATTGAACAAATTTATTGTTGTTGTCAAAAATATACTCCCAGTTTTTTAGAATAAGAGTATTTATTTTTAGCTTTTTTTTATTTACCTTATTTACCAGATGAAAAGCAATATCATTGAGCTTGGAGAATTTTTTCATAAAAATAAATTTATCACTTTAATCCTACATTGGTTTAAAAAAAATCAAAGAAACTTATATTGGAGAAAGAATAGAAATTTATACCTAACTTATTTATCAGAAATTATGCTACAACAAACAACTGTTAAAACAGTAGAAAATAAAATATTAGAAATTATAAATATTTTTCCAAGTTTTAATTCATTTAAGAATAAAAAATTAGAACATTTATTAAAAGTTTGGTCAGGATTAGGTTACTACAAGAGGGCAGAAAATTTATTCAAAGCAGTAACAATTATTAACAGTAGCTATAATGGTGAATTGCCAGATGATAGAGATAGTCTTATCTCTTTGCCTGGTATTGGGAAATATACTTCAAGCGCGATAATAGCTATAGGCCATAATAAAAAATCATTCCCAGTTGATATCAATGTTAAAAGATTAATACAGAGAGTATCTGGTTTCAAACTCAATGATGATGAGATCGAAGAAATACTTAGTTTAGCTTGTAAAAAAAAGATTTCTTATAGGGGATTAGCTGAGTCGATGATGGATTATAGTTCTATTATTTGCAAAAAAAATAACCCCGAATGCTCCAAATGTATATTTTCTAGTTTTTGTAAATCAGCCTTCCAATCATTTAAAAATAATAAAAATATAAAAAAAAATAATAAGGAAATAGATTTCTATTTAATAAACTCTCCTTTACATATTTGTTTTATAAAAAAACCAAAATTTCAATTTTACAAAAACTTTATCCATTTACCTTCAAATTTGGATAAAGAATTTATAGCAAATTTAAATTTGAAAAATAAAGAAAAAATCAAAAGTTTTAAATTTGCAATTACAAATAATCTCTTCCAAATAAATGTTTATAAACTTAATCTTAAAAAATTAAAAATTAACAATTCAGTATGGATAGAAAAATCAAAAACTAACCAGCTTGCATTACCAACACTCTTTAAAAGAATATTAAATTAAATCCTCATCTTCTTTCTAATTTCATCGATACATATTAAATTCTTTTTTCTATCCTCATAATGCCAATAATCCCATCCATTGAAACTCGATGTCTTATTTACTTTTGCAGCAATTTTATGAATTGATCCTCTCTCATTTTTATATGAAATACTCCCATCTGGTAAAATTGTAGCTTTATAGCTTTTCTTATTGTTATAGAGTTTAGCACCTGGTTTTAAATGGCCATTGTCAATTAAACTTGCAAAGGGTATTTTTTGAGTTGGTTTATCTTTTTCATTAATCTCTAATAAATCATTTTTTAAAGATTTAATTTTTTTTAATCTTTTAATAGCTAAATTGAAATAACCTTCATTTTTTTCAAAACCTATGTAATTTCTACCCAAATATTTTGCTTCAGCACAGAAACTTGCTGTGCCTGCAAAAGGCTCTAGTACTAGATCTCCTTGTATCGATGACTGAATAATAATTTTTTTCATCAAAGCTAATGGTTTTTGAGTTGGGTGAGCTGTTTGGTTTTTATTGTTTTTCAGCCTTTCTTTACCTGAACAAATCGGAAAGTTCCAAATACTTCTCTCTTGTCTGTCTTCATTTGCAACCTTTAAAGTATGATAATTAAATTGATACTTTGATTTAGGTTTTTTTGAACACCAAATAAGAGTTTCATGTGCATTAGTAAGTCTTGTTGCCCTAAAGTTTGGTAATGGGTTAGATTTAGCCCAAATCACATCATTTAAAATCCAAAAGTTTAAATCTTGGAGAATTTTTCCAATTCTAAAAATATTGTGATATGAACCAATAATCCATAACCCCCCATCAGTTTTAAGAACTCTTTTACACTCAGTTAAATAAGAAAAGGTAAAATCATCATAACTCGAGTAACTATCAAATTTGTCCCAATCCTGATTGACACCATTGACAATGGAATGATTTGGTCTAGTTAAGACTTTGTTTAATTGTAAATTATAAGGAGGGTCTAAGAAAATTAAATCAATTGTCTGATCTTCAATCTTAGCCAATAGATCAAGACAATCACCTAGATATAGGTTATTTGATTTCAACACACATGAATCTTAATATTTATAAAGAATCTTGTGTAAAAAAAACTTACTCTACTGTTGATAACTAAGTAGATAACTTTTTGATAAGTTTACTTATAGGTTGATAAGTGGTCCTGTGATATTTGCTGACCCCATGTGAATTAATAGCGCTTAAGTGAGACTTTGTACCGTACCCAGCATTTTTATTCCATTGATAATTACCATCTAATGAGTGGAGTTTCAGAAGTAATTTGTCTCTGAAGACTTTTGCTATTATTGAAGCTGCTGACACCTGATTAATTTTATCATCTGCTTTAATTAAAGACTTCACGTTATAACCTTTCATTTCGCTTGGAATAAATTTTCCATCTATGATGATCGTATCTGACTTTTTTGACAACAAAATTATCGATTGTTTCATGCTTTGCAAAACTACATTGTGAATATTAAATCTTTCAATAAATTTTTTTTTTCCAAAAATAATTTGATAATTATATTCGAAACCTTTATTTAATCTGAAATATTCATATATTTCCTCTCTTTTTTTTTTATTTATTTTTTTTGAATCAGAGACACTAAATGGAAGTTTATCAAATAAGGAATTTTGTGATCTGAAAGCACAAATTATTGCACTTCCAACAAGAGATCCTCTGCCAACCTCGTCGACTCCAACGACATATTCACTCATCAAGTCTAGGTATTAGTTCGACAAAATTACATGGCTTGTGTCTTATGTCTAATTGATGAAAAAGAATATCATTCCAAGCATCTCTAACAGCAGAAGTAGATCCAGGTAAACAAAAGATGTAAGTTTGATTTAATAAAAATGCACTCGCTCGAGATTGTATAGTTGAGGTTCCAATTTTTTTATAGCTTAATTGTCTAAACAATTCTCCAAATCCCGGAATTTCAACTTGAGATATTTTTTTTAAGGCATCAATAGTATTATCTCTTCCCGTCAGACCAGTCCCACCTGAAGTGATTATTACATCGTGTTCGACAGATGCTGTTAATTTCTGAATAATAGGAATAAAGAGTTTAGGTTCATCTTCAATAATCTGATAATGGGAAACAGAATGTCCTTTTTTTTGTATAAGTTCTTTTAATGTATTACCTGATTTATCATCACTTTCTTTTCTTGTATCCGACAAAGTGATTACAGCAATATTTATTTGTTTAAATGTTATTTTTTCATCAATCATTAATCAAGATAGTATTAGTGGCTATGAGTTCATCAGCATAATTGAATGAATTATGATTTATTAATTCATAAATAACAAGATTAGTTAGAACTCTCTCAACAAACATTCTTGTTTCTCTTGATGGTATAGATTCAATTAAAAGAAAACTATCATCATTAAAAGTAGTTTTTTTCATCCATTTTGAAAGATTTCCTGGCCCTGCATTATATGAGATTAAGGCCTTTAGCAAATCTCCATTGATATAATTTATAGATAATAAATTTTGAAGGTAGAGGCTACCTGTTTCAACATTAATTTCGGGATCATATAATATTCTCGGATTAGACTTAAATTTATGTTTTTTATTTACCATACGAGCAGTTGATGGAAGAATTTGCATCAATCCATATGCACTTTTACCACTTTTTGCAAAAGCACTAAACTGCGACTCTTGTCTAATCATGCTAATAATAATAGTTGGGTCAATATTATTGAAATTATAATCTTGGATCCATTTTGGTGTTGGATATAAAAAATCTATCGGGGCGTCATCTTTAAACAAGTATTTTGCTGTTTTAATTTGCAAGGAACTCAGATCATTTTTAATAGAAAAATTTAGGATTAGTCTTTTAAATCTTTCATTTGTAATATTTTGAAGTCTATTTAATTCTATCTCTGCAATTGGAAGTTCATCGATTTCAATTAAGGCCTGAATTCTCTCACCTAATTTGGTATTTAAAAATGACTCAAGATCTGAGCTCATTAATGAGGTATTAAATTCAAAGTCTTGAATGGTTTTATCTAAAATTCTACAAGATAAAATTGAGTATATATTAAAACTTGGTTTGCAAGATTTATTTAGAGCTTCTAAAGATGCTTTGAAAGTAATTTCATCATTAGCGTCTTTTGTTGAGGATAAAAATGACCAATAAGCACCAGCATCCCTTAACCATTTGTTATCTGAAATTTTTGAGAGTATTAAAAATTGTCTCGAGGCTTTTTGGTATTTCCCTTTTCTATAATATGAGAGACCTTTAATCCACAAGCCCTCATCGTATGGTTGACTCAAGAAAGCTTCATCATTTAAAACATTTATCGCCTTATCATCTAAATCTGCAAGGTAGTAGCCATTGGCAATTTTGGAAAGTAGAAAAGATTTTTCTTTTTGATTAAAATATTTTATGTGGTGGTTTAAATACTCTAATGCTCCAGTAGGCCATCCTCTTCCAACTCTTGATCTTACAGTATTATAAATACTAATTTTTTTTGAGTAATTTTTATTTGAAAATATTTTATTTGATTTAGTGGAGACAGTTTCTTGTGACTTATCTTTTTGAAAGATCTCATCAAAAAGTGGGTATGAATTTTTTTTTGGTTTTTTTGCCCCATCCGGCATTCTTCTTACTCCCAATTTATAAATCCTTCTAGCTTCGTAATGATCACTATATTCACTCAGCCAATCTCGGAGCTCTAAAAAACTAGAGCGATGTGCTGTTGGATGAAGAAGTTTTAAAGCTTGTACATGACCCAAAAGAATTAAATCATCTAGTTTTGCTATATCTTTATCACCTTTATCAAAATTTCCATTTCTGTAATCATTAAAAATACTTTTATAAAGGCCAATATCTTTAGAGCTAAGGGCAAAGATACTGTGTGAGTAAAAAAACGTTACAATTAATAAAACGATAATTCTCATTCTATCCACCAAGCTGCTTTTTAATTTCCTTTAAATCTTCCCAAGCATCTTTCTTAAGTTCTGGATTGTTTATTAATAGAGATGGCTCATAAAGCACACGGCATTTTTTGGGTACTACGTCATTCGGGGTGTTGAAATCAAACCACTTTCCACGAAGAGACATGGAAGACAAGTCTGCAGCCAACAACATTTTGATGCAATAATTTGACATAATTATTAAATATTTTGGGTTAATCAATTCAATCAACCGATAATTGATAAGTTGTAAAATTGAATTCATTTTGTGGTTATTATCAAACTCACTGAGTCCCCTTGGTATATAAGACATTAAGCTTATTTGTTTTCTATCTAATTTTATGGAGGAAAGCATTTTATCGAATAACTCACCATTTGCTTTATCTATTATCTTTTCATCAGTAATATCGCATTTACCGTAAAAAAATAAAATCTTCGAATTTTTATCACCTTCTACTAAATTGATTGGTTGATTAATATTGAACTTTAATAATTCATTTTTTAAAAAATCCTCTATTTGATCAATACTAGTGGCTTTGCTTGGGCTATTGATAATATCTCTATTTATTTGGTTATCGGAATCATTTTGGGATTTTTTTACTTGAAATTCCTCCAGATTCATCAATTCCAAAAGAATATTTTTTTGGTAGTCTTGGTTATTCATGATTAAAAAATTATCTTTTAGTTTATATTTTATATGTTTTTTTGGATTTATTGTATATGCATATGGGTCTCAATTAAAAAATACTTTCGAAAATCAACTTCTAAGTTCAATTTATTCTGAATACAATAATGATTATTTAATTTGGGAAAAATTACCAGCTTATGATTTTTCAAATGACCACACTTCAACCTTACTAAGTAATATTATTATAGGGAATTATACTTTTGATAATATTAGTGAAATTGAAAGTGGATTTATTCATGAGATTATTCTTTTTCTCAAGAATCTAGGTGATGACAAATGCTTAAATATTCCTGACAAAAAACAAATTTATATTTTTGAAGAGGCTATACTAAAAAGCATAAATTTTTGGATGAATTATTGTAATAAAAACAATGTTCAAAATAATTTAGAAAATTTGAATGAAATTGATAGTCGCTTTACAAATTTAAGATATATCAATACTATTTATTACTATCATCACCAAAAAGACCTCAACAGTTTACAAAAAATTAATGAAGAAGTAACATCAAATATAGAAACACTCTCTATCTTTAATTCTAAAGAATTAAATGTAATGGACAGTATTTTCAATTATCATAACATCAATTTTCCACTGGCAGATTTTATTCAGTCATCAACTACTTTTAATAATTTGTCTATAGAATTAGATCAAAATTACGTAGTTAAGGATTATGAAGACATAATATATCTTCAACTATTTCAAACTAGCACTTATTATTTTTATGCGCGTGAGTATAAAAAAGCACTTGCTTTATTATCTTATTTAATCGAAATAAATCCAGATAATAGGGATTATTATCTTTATAAAAAAATTTCATTTTTAGCAGAATTAAATCCAAGTAAAGAAATACTAAAATTAATTAAAAATTTTAACCCAACTGACAAAAATTTTAATTTTTTTAAAAACTACCTTTATATCTCAACATCATTTGAATTAGACACTGATATGAGTGACTTAGTGTATTTTATAAATAATAGCGATCATCAAACTGATTGGATAAATCTAGAGTTATCATTTCTTGTTGCGATGGAAATGTATTTTTTAAATGATAATAGTGGTGCTTTAGATTTTATAAACGAGTGTTGCATGAGTATTTTAGAGAATTCTGATGATGCAATTCATCTTTTTAAATATGGTATTTTGTTAGAGAGAAATAATGAAATTAAAAAAGCTGAAGAAATTATCCAAAAAAGTATTGATATATCTAAAAGTTCATATCCTTACATATTAAATTATCTTGCATATTTATGGGTTGAGAATGATAGAAAATTAGATCTTGCAGAAAGTATGCTTCAAAAGGCAGTAAAAGACTCAAATTATAATGATGGGGCTATACTTGATAGTTTGGGATGGCTTTATTTTAAGAAAGATAACTTAGATTTGGCAGAAAAATGGATTTATGATGCTTATCAACTTGAACCCTCAGAGCCAGAAATAATAGATCATTTATCTCAAATATATTATGAATTAGGCAGATACAAAGAATCAAAATTTTTAGATAATAAAATTATACTATTTCATAAAGATTATTTTAAATACGAGGAAGTTTTAGGCAGAAATGAAAATAATTAAATTAACAAGCTATGCTAAAATAAATCTTGATTTAAAAATTAAATATTATGACAAAATTATCAAAAAACATAAGATTTCTTCTAAAGTCGTTCTTTTAAAATTAAATGATTTAATTAAGGTATCTAATTCTACAAAGTTACAAATTACTTATTACGATCAAAATAAAAAAATAATCAAATTGAAAAATGATATTATAAAAAAATCAATTCTATTTTTTGATAGAAAATACAAAACTAAAACAAAATTAAAATTTTTAGTTTATAAAAAAATACCAGTTGGTTATGGATTAGGAGGCGGATCCTCAAATGCAGCCTCAATTTTAAAATTTCTATATAAATATCATCAAATTTCTTCAAAAAACTTTGAAAAAGATGCACCTTTAATTGGTTCAGATGTAATTATTTTTAAAGATAAATATCCAAAAATAATTGATGGATTAAGTCAGTATAAATACCTCAAGGCAAAAAAATATTATTGGAGGAAAGTTTACTTAATTTTTCCTTCACAAAAAAATTTAACTAAAAAAATTTATAATTATTTTAAAAACCATAATATGGGAGCAAAAAAACAACTAATATCTCAAAATAACTTAACTAGATCATCCATGTTGCTAAATAAAGAGTTTAAAGAATTATTTATGTTCCTTTTGGATTATAGGAAAGATTTCTTAAAATTTGGCATGAGTGGTAGTGGATCTTCAATTTTTGTATCTTTCAAGAAAATCGCAAAAGAAAGGTCGATTTTTAGGGAGATTAATAAATTTTATCCTTCAGTTAGAATTGAAAAATCCTCTTATTTCGGATAAGTTCTTTAAATCCTGATGGGGCGTAGCCAAGCGGTAAGGCACCGGTTTTTGGTATCGGCATGCGTAGGTTCGAATCCTACCGCCCCAGCCATATCTAAGCTATAAATTGAAATAATATGAAACAACTTTTATTTTCACTTAAAGAGGGATCAGTTAGTTATCATAAAAAAGAAATTTTAAAGGAACTTGATATAAATATTCATCGAAAAGATTTTATTGCGCTTGTTGGTAAAAATGGGGCAGGGAAATCAACCCTAATGAATGTCATATCAGGTCAACATGATATTGATGCTGGTGAAAAATGGAGTGTTGATAATTTTGCTGTAAATTATTTCAACCAAAATTTTTTATTAAATGATGATAATAACACCGTTGAGCAAGAAATTTTATCTGTAATCAAAAATCAAGATAATAATTATGAGATAGATATATTTTGCAATAATTTAAGTATTGATAAAAACAGTTTAATTAAACATTTATCTGGGGGGCAGAAAAGGAGAGTAGGGCTAATCAAAAATTTAATCAAACCATCTGATCTTTTGCTATTAGATGAACCAACTAATCATTTAGACTTGGACACAATTGTTTGGCTAGAAAATTATTTAAAAAAACTAGATTGTGCAATTTTATGTGTAAGTCATGATCGACAATTTCTAAAAAACTTTACAAATAAAATATTATGGATAGATCGATCTAAAATAAAAATAAACTACAAAGGTTATAGTGATTTTGATAATTGGTCTGAGACTCTTTTATCACAAGAAGAGAGAGAACTACAAAATAGGAAGCAATTTGTCAATTTAGAGGTGAATTGGGCTAATAAAGGAGTTAAAGCAAGAGTTAAAAGAAATACCAGAAGGTTAGAACAAGCTAAAGACTTAAAGGAAAATTTAGAGAAAGATATTAGCGAATTTAAAAAAGCTACAAAAAAGATTGAAATTAATCAAATTTATGAGAATTCAAAGAATTTTAAAAATGTTGCAGAGTTTCACAATGCAGAATTTTACTATGAAGAAAATAATAAAAATTTTATTTTAAAAAACTTTAATTTAAAAATAAGTAAAAAAGATAGAATTGGTCTTTTGGGAGGTAATGGATCTGGAAAAACAACTTTTTTAAAAATTTTGCTTAATGAACTGAATTTAAAATCGGGAACTTTAAAATTAAGAAAAGAATTAGAGTTTTCCTATTTTGACCAATTAAGAAATGATTTAAAAGACAATTTACCAATAAAGAAGGTCTTAGTCCCCTCTGGTGGCGATTACTTAAAAACGCAGGGTAAAGAGAGACATGTATGCAGTTATTTAAAAGATTTCCATTTTGATCCATCTAAAGCAAATGATCCTGTCGGGAGTTTATCTGGTGGAATGAAAAATCGACTACTTTTATCAAAAGTCTTATCAAATCCTAAAAGTGGCTTAATCTTAGATGAGCCTACTAATGACCTTGATGTTGATACTTTAGATTTAGTAGAGTCTATACTTTCTAATTACAACGGGACTCTCGTAGTTGTTTCACACAATAGAGATTTTTTAGACAAATTAGTAAATAAAATATTATTTTTCAAAGGAAATGGTGATGTTTTGTTATTTAATGGTGGCTATCATGACTTTTTAAAAAACAAAGATCTTCTTGAAAATGATACTAATAACTATTTTCAAAATGAAAATAAATCTGAAAAGAAAAATATAAATTTAAAAAATTTACATAAAAAAAAGTTAACCTTTAAATTACAATATGAGCTTAATAATTTACCCAAGCAAATAGACCTTTTGAAAGAAGAAATTGTTCATTTTGAAAAAATCATAGAGGCACCAGATCTTTATAAAAAGGACTATGAGTTATTTATTAGCACAACTAAAAAATTAGGTTCACTCCAAATAGAATTGGAAAATAAAGAGCAAAGATGGTTAGAACTCATGGAATTAAATTAGAAGATGAATTTAAAAAAAAAAGTAGAAGAAATCTCTAATATTTCTCATTTTGATGAAATCTGCAGTATGCTTCCATTTGAAAAAAAAGATATTTATCTTATTGGAGGAGCTACTAGGTCTTTATTATCAGATAATTACGAAAACAAAGATATTGATGTAGTTATTCCAGAATTAGATGATCGAACGGTCGATAAAATTTTAGATAAATATGATAGTGCAAAATATTATCAAGCTTATAAAAGTATATCATTTGAATTAGGTGATTTTGAGTTCCAGATAAATTCATTTAGAAAAGATGTAGCCCCATCTGGAAGACATTCAAAAATTGCTAATGCTTTGAGTATTAAAGAGGACTCTTTAAGAAGAGATTTTACATTTAATAGCATATACATAAATTTAATCGGGGAGGTGTTCGATTTTTATTCAGGTGTTGAGCATTTTAAAAATAATTACTTGAAGTTTATTTTTGACCCAATTGTACAAATTCAAAAAGATTATCTAAGAGCAATAAGATATATCAGGTTTCTATCATTATTTGAAAATACAAAAACCTTTCCAGCTGATTTGGAAGCTATAATGTTACTATCAAAAAACATTACAGATTTTGTAAAAGAAAAAAAAATATCACAAGAGCTAAATAAGATCTACAAGATGCCATTTCCAAAAAATACCATTTCTTTTTTAAAAGAGAATAATGAGCTGAGGCAATTTTTAGATTTTTTATCTTAAAAATCAGCTTTAATAGATGAAACTACAATTGCAACAGAGGTAGCAAGATTTAATGATCTTGTTTTGCTGTTTATAGGTATTGTTATTTTGTTATTGACAGTATTATGAATTGTTTCTGGCACACCTGCTGTTTCTTTTCCAAATAAAATAATATCATCATCTTCAAACTTAAACTCGTAAAGGTTATTGTCGGTTTTAGTAGTAGCTAAGATTATTCTGTTGTTATTTTTTTTTGAATATAAATAAAAATTTTCCCAATTTTCGTGATTTACAATTTCACAATGGTCTATGTAATCCATCACAGCGCCTTTAAATCTTTTATCTGTCATGGAGAATGGCAAAGGTTTGATTATGTGAAGGGGAAACTCTAAACATGCAGCGGTTCTGATAATCACACCAAGATTTTGAGGCATATCGGGCTGATAGAGACAAATTGCAAATTTATGCGTCATGATGACTACTACTTATGCTACATCTTACCAATAAAATCTACTTAGATTTAAACCCAAATGTCAGATAGTAAAAAACCAAGAAGAGATTTTATTAAATTGTCAGCAATGACTCTAGGAGGGGTTGGTGCTGCTAGTTTACTTATTCCTTTTATATCAAGCATGAATCCAGGCAAAGATACTCTAGCCTTGGCATCAACTGAAATAGATTTATCTCCCTTGGAAGAGGGCCAGAGTTTGACAGTAATATGGAGAGGTAAACCTGTTTTTATAAAGCATCGAACAAAAAGTGAAATTGACAGTGCTAGAAACATTTCTTTAGAGGAACTACCAGATGCAGAGGAGGACTCTGCTAGAGTTCAAAAAGATAATTGGTTAGTTGTATTAGGAGTTTGTACTCATTTAGGTTGTGTACCTCTTGGACAAAAAGCTTCGGATACAAAAGGAGACTATGGCGGATGGTTTTGCCCTTGTCATGGTTCTCATTATGATACTTCTGGCAGGATAAGAAAAGGACCAGCTCCGACTAACTTACCTGTTCCCCCTTACGTTTTTTTAACTGATAACAGAATAAAGATAGGATAATTTAATGAGTTCAAATGAATTACAAGGTTATAAAAAAACATTAAATTCACCATACACTGGTATAAAAGGTTGGATTGACTCTAGACTTCCTCTGATAAGAATGATGGAAGCTGAATATTTAAAGTTTCCTGTCCCCAAATCACTCAATTACTTTTGGTCATTTGGTGGTATAGCCATGTTTTGCCTTATAGGACTAATTTTAACTGGAATTTTTTTAGGGTTTCACTATAAACCCTCAGCCGATGATGCCTTTGACTCTGTGGAAAGGATCATGAGAGACGTTAGTTTTGGTTGGTTAATTAGATATTTGCATGCCAACTTAGTTTCTTTTTTCTTTATAGCTACTTTTATACACATATTTAGAGCTTTATATTTTGGATCATACAAAGCACCTAGAGAGTTAGTCTACATTTTCGGTTTGACCATGTTCATGCTGATGATGGCAACTGCATTTTTAGGATATACACTCCCATGGGGTCAGATGTCTTATTGGGGAGCAACAGTTATAACTAATCTTTTTTCAGCTATTCCTGTTGTAGGAGATGCTATACTCACATTACTTCTTGGTGACTTCACCGTTGGTGATTCAGCTGTTAATCGTTTTTATGTTCTTCATTGGCTATTAGCTTTCGCAATTGTCGGTTTAGTTGTCTTTCACGTAATTACGTTGCACATGACTGGTTCAAATAATCCGACTGGCACAGAACCTCAAAGCTGGGATGAAACAGTGAGTTTTCATCCATACGTAACTATTAAAGATCTAAATGCTACAATATTTTTCTTTATCATTTTGGCATTTATTCTCTTTTATTATCCAAATATTTTAGGTCACTCCGATAATTACATTAAAGCTAACCCTATGGTAACTCCTGCACATATTGTGCCTGAGTGGTACTTTCTACCTTTCTATGCAATACTTAGAGCTATCCCAGATAAACTAGGTGGTGTGATAGCTATGTTTAGTTCCATTCTAGCATTAGGCTTATTACCATGGCTTGACACATCTAAAGTTAGATCATGTTTATTTAGACCTATCTGGAGATACTGCGTTCTCTTGTTTGCAGTAAACTTTTTGATTCTTATGTATGTTGGAGGTAAACCTGCTGAGGGTCTTTATGTACTTATATCAAGGATTGGGACTGCATATTGGTTTTTATTTATATTTGTTTTAGCCCCACTTGTAGGATTTTTAGAAACACCACGACAACCTCTAACTATTACAAATTATTTGCAAAGTAAAAAAGCTTAATATGAGAAAAGCTCTACTGGCCATTTTTCTACTCTTTAGTTTTAATTTGTATGGCGCTGGAGCAAAAATTGATATTCCAAAATATGATTGGTCTTGGAAAGGATTTTTCGGAACGTACGATCGTGCCTCTGCTCAAAGAGGTTTAAAAGTTTATAGAGAAGTTTGCGCGGGATGCCATTCTATGAATTATCTGTCTTATAGAAATTTAACGGACCTTGGTTTTAGTGAAGATCACATTAAAGCCATTGCAGCCGAACATTTAGTGTTAGATGGGCCAAATGACGAAGGAGAAATGTTTGAAAGAGACGGAATTCCTTCAGATCAGTTTGTAAATCCATATCTAAATGAAAAGGCTGCTAGAGCAGCGAATAACGGCGCTTACCCACCTGATTTGTCTTTAATAGTTAAAGCCAGACCTAAGGGTGCTGATTATATTAAAGCACTATTGCTTGGTTATGTTGATCCACCAGAAGATATGAAAGTTCCAAAAGGTCAACACTACAATAAATATATGGCAGGTAATTTAATTGCCATGACATCCCCATTATCAGATGGTCTTGTTGATTACGATGATGGAACTGAAAGCACAATGGATCAAATGACAACAGATGTTACAACTTTTTTAGCTTGGGCAGCTGAACCTAGTTTAGAGGACCGAAAGAGAATGGGTTTAAAAGTAATACTATTTTTATTGGTATTGTTCGTCTTAGCTTATATTTCTAAACAACAAATTTGGAGAGATATTAAACATTAAATAAGAAGTGGATAATATCGCCATCTTTTACTACATATTCTTTTCCCTCTAACCTTAACTTTCCCTTTTCCTTTGCACCACTTTCTCCTTTGAATTGAATATAATCTTCATATGAAATCGTTTCAGCTCTAATGAAACCTTTTTCCATATCACTATGAATTTCACCAGCGGCATTGGGTGCTAACGTACCTCTAATAATCGTCCATGCTCTTAGTTCTTTCTCACCAGCAGTAAAAAAATTTATATAATTTAGAAGCTCATAACCTTTTTTAATAACTCTTTTAAGACCTGTTTCTTTAAGGCCTATACTATCAAGAAACATTTTTTTTTCTTCATGATCGCTTATTTGTGAAATTTCAGACTCGATTTTAGCACTTACAAGCAGTGTCTCTGAATTATTCAATTTAGAATATTCTTCAATAGACTTTGTGTATGTGTTTCCATTTACAGATGAATTTTCATCAACATTGCAAACATATACAACAGGTTTAATAGATATAAGTTGAAAGATATGCAAAAATTCAATCTCATCTTTATTTAAGTTGTTCAAAATTCCTTTTTCTTTAGAAATAAGATCTATGGCTTTTTCAATTATCAATATCTTTTTTTTATCATCATCTGTTTTTTGAGTTTTTTTTAGTTTCTGATAATTTTTTTCCAAAATCTCTAGATCAGATAATGCTAATTCTGCATTAATAATTTTGATATCTTCGAGAGGATTAATTCTATTTTCAACGTGTTGTATATCATCATCCTCAAAACATCTAACAATATGAAATAACGCATTTACTGAGCGTATATGAGATAAAAAAGCGTTCCCTAGACCTTCTCCTTTAGAGGCCCCTTTTACTAGACCTGCAATATCAACTATTTCAAAAGCTGCAGGAATTATTTTTTGTGGATTGCATATTTCAGCGAGTTTTTGAATTCTATCATCTGGCACTCTCACTAAAGAACTATTTGGGTCAATTGTTGCAAAAGGATAATTGGCTGCTAATGCTTGCTCATTTTCGCATAAAGCATTAAATAAAGTCGACTTGCCAACATTTGGTAGGCCTATAATTCCACACTTCATTTAGATGCCTAGATTAGATAAATGTTTTGATACAAATATCTGTGATAGGTTTAAGAATATAACTTCAAATAATAAAACGAGCTGTTTCTTCTCTTCTGTATTAAAGTTACCCAGTACATGTTTTGTCACCTTATCTTTAACACCAGGATGACCAATTCCAATTCTGAGCTTCCAATAGTTATCTCCAATTTTACTACTGATACTTCTTAGCCCATTATGACCAGCGTTTCCGCCAGCATATTTAATTTTTATTTCCCCTAAATCCAAGTCTAATTCGTCATATAAAACAAATATCTCATCTGATTTATTGAGTTTATTTGTTTTGAGGCTCAGTATACCGTCTCCGGATTCATTCATGTAACTTTCAGATAAAGCGATTTGACATTTTTGCCCATCAAGAAGAAAAGAATTAGACAGTTTAAAGTTCTTAAACTTTTTTAGTTTGAGTTCTAATTTATCGACTAGAAATTCTCCAAGTAAAAGTCCAGCGTTATGCCTATTATTTTTATGTTTAATTGTTGGATTGCCTAAGCAATATAAAGTAAGCATATAGATAGACTATATTATTCGGCTGCTTTTTCTTCTTCTTTCTTTTCTTCGGTTTTTTCTGTTGTTTCTTCAGTTGTCTCTTCGGTTTCTTCTGGCTCTGGTTCTTTTTCGACCTTTGGAGCCTGAACGGTAGCTAACATAAAATCTCTACCTTGAATAGTGGTCTTCATTCCCTCACTTAAAGTCACAGAACTTAATCTTATATCATCACCAATTTCCTTACCCTCGAGAGAGATAACAAATTTTTCTGGTATATTATTAGCAAGACAAGACAACTCGATTTCTCTTCTAACAACGTTTAAGATACCACCTTGTTTTAATCCAGGAGATGACTCTTGGTTGGTAAATTCAACAGGGACTGATATTACTATTCTTGTTTTTTCATCCACTCTTTGAAAATCTACATGAATAGGGTTATGTTTAACTTTATGTCTTTGAACACTTTTGACAATTACTGCTTCTTTTTTATCACCAAATTCGACTTCAAATATTTTTGAGTAGAAGCCACCCTCATCAAATCTTTTTTTAAGCTGAATAGTGTCGACTGCTACCATTACAGGGTCAGTGTTACCACCATAAATAATAGAGGGTATTAAACCTTCTTTTAGATATGGGTTGGTATTTCCTTTTTTTCGCTCTTTAGCTGGGATATTTCCACTGATTTTCATAGGCTGAGTTTATACAACAAAATCCTAGATTAATCAAACAGAGAAGATATAGAAGTTTCGTTATTAATACGCTTAATAGCCTCACCAAAAAGTGGAGCTACAGATAAATACCTCATTAATGAGGGTACTTCAAAAGTGGGTTTAATTGTATTCGTACAAACCATTTCCTCTAAAACTGAATTATTAATGTTGTCTAAAGCCTTTCCAGAGTAAACTCCATGAGAACAATATCCATAAACCTCTGTGGCACCGTTCTCTTTAAGAGCTTTAGCCGCATTGCAAATTGTTCCTCCTGAGTCAACCAAATCGTCAACAATTATACATTTTTTTCCATCAACCGAGCCTATGACATTCATAGCATTAGACACACCTGGAGCGTCTCTACGCTTATCAATTATAGCTAAATCAGCGTCGAGTTTTTTTGCAAATGCTCTAGCTCTTAAAACACCTCCGACGTCTGGAGAGACAAATACAAGATTTTCATTCCTTTTATTTGATTTAATGTCACTCATGAACATATTAGTTGCATAAAGGTTGTCTAAGGGGATATCAAAAAAACCTTGAATTTGACCTGCGTGTAGATCCATTGTTAAAACTCTATTTGCACCAGCTGTGGTAATTAGATTGGCTACTAATTTTGCTGATATAGGAGTTCTTGGTCCAGTTTTTCTATCTTGTCTTGCATAACCAAAATATGGCAAAACAGCAGTGATTCTTTTTGCAGACCCACGTTTTAGAGCATCAATTGCTACCAATAATTCCATTAAATTGTCATTGGCAGGGAAAGAAGTTGATTGAACTAAAAAAACATCTTCTCCTCGAACGTTTTCACCAATTTCAACAAATATCTCTTTATCAGAAAACCTTGTCATAGTTGTTTCAGATAATTGAATTTTTAGATATTCTGAAATCTCTTTAGATAACTCAATGTTACTATTTCCAGAAATAATTTTCATTAGTTAGCTTGGTTATATAGTAAAATGTATATCCATACAAAGTTAAATTATAGATACCAAGCTTAAATTTCTCCCATAATCTCTGTATTTGAGATGAATACTTCTTCGATAACTAAAATATTTTAAGTTTTTAAAAGTATCTATTTTGGAGTCTACAATTTCAGAAATACCAAAAGCATTCAATTTACGTTTAGCAAGTTTAGGAAGGTCAAAATAATATTTATCATCTTTTTTAGTCCATAAACCTTTATCTTTAAATTTCATATCATTTATGAATTCTCGAGATACCTCGTAAGAGTTCTTTCTTATACAAGGTCCTATAAAAGCCCTAATATTTGACTTTATGGAGCCAATTTGAAGCATTTTATTTATGGTATTTTCGATGATATCTCTTTTTAAACCTCTCCATCCTGCATGGCAAATTCCTATGACTTTATTTTGGTAATCAATAAATATTATTGGTAAACAATCAGCTGTCGTAATACCGAGAATAAATTTATCATCTCGTGTCACAACACCATCACAATTGTAAACAGATTTATTTTTTCTGACTATAAGACATTTGCTTGAATGTGATTGGTTAGGAATAATTAATACTTTTTTTTCTTTAGATATGAGATTTTTAGCAATTTCAATATTTTCTTTTACATTATTTTTATTATCTCTAGACTTTAATCCGCAATTAAGAGAATTATAAATTCCCTTTGATTTTCCATTTTTATTATTAAAAAACTTAAATTTTACTGATTGTTCCATCTTTTTTAAAAGAGAGATTCAAAAATACCTGACCCATATCATTAAATTTTTCTCCACTAATTAACTCAATAATTTCTCTAATATTCTTGTTACTTGATTTTAGGTATTCGTTTGGGAGATTATTACAAATTAAATCTTTTTGGTTTATAATTTGTGGATTTTTACTAATAAAAAAATCCTTTAATAACTCGAAATTAACCCCGAAAGAATAATCTACATTTTCAAATTCATCAAATAAGTCTAATTTTTTATGGCTCGATAATAATCTAAGAGTACTTTTTAATGGTAATTTCGTGTAGCCATAATCAGTTGTAGTAAAAAAATAATTTTTGCAATTTAAGTTTTGAATATCACTTAGTATATTCAAAATTAAATTTGAATGCTCAAGTATATCATTATTTTTAAATTTGTATTTTGAATAGCGATCTATTAATTCTCCAGACATCGCAACACTATCTTGAATTAAAAAATATCTATTATTTTCTCTTGATATTTTTATTTCATTAAAATTACCATTATTAAATATAAATTGCTTAGACCCAATGGCGTCAAAAAATTCGTTAGAGTAAATAAAAACAGTATCGTAGTTATCTATTTCATAATCATAGATATTTTCTATAAAATTAAATTCTACATCTGATCTTTCAAAAATTTTTCCTTTAAAATAATCACTTCTTTCTAATAAAGTAATGTTATTAACATTGATATTCTTTGATTTAAGATAATGATAAATATCTAATGTAAGTATCCCATTACCAGGACCTAACTCCAATAAATTTACATTTTTAACCTTTGGAAATTCTTTTAAAAACTGATTAGTAAGGGCCATGCTAAATAAAGAGGATATTTCAGGAGATGTCATAAACTGACCATCTTTGCCAATTTTTTCAATATTTGGTTTATTATAGAAACCTGAGTCTTTATCAAAATTAGAGATTTCTACAAAATCTTGAATATTAATTGAACCAACTGATTTGATGATGGTATCTATTTTTGTTTGTATTGACATAAATATAGAAAATAAAAACCAAGTATTACAATTGGAATTGATAATATTTGACCCTGAGATAATAAATTAAACTTTAAGCCTACTTGAATGTCAGGCATTCTAAAATTTTCAATTATAATTCTAGATAATCCATAATTAATTAAAAAGAAAGATGTTATAATCCCATTTTTTACTTTAAATTTATAATAGAATAATAGTAGTAAAATAGCTGGTATTAAACCTTCAAATATTGCTTCATATATTTGGGATATATGTCTATAAAAATCCTCATTTGGGTAACGAACGCTTAAAAAAAATTCTGTTGGCTTTCCTACTAATTCTTTATTTAGAAAATTAGAAATTCTACCTAAAAAAATTCCAAATGGAGCAGTTATGCTTAAAAGATCAGAAAGTTTAAAAATAGAAATACTTTTTTTCATTGAAAATATAATAGTTGTTAAGATAATACCAATTAAAGCTCCGTGAAATGACATACCACCCTGCCAAACCTTTAAAATTTCAAATGGGTTTTGAATGTAAAAATTTAAATTATAAAAAATTGCGTAGCCTAATCTTCCACCAATTATGACAGAAATAAATAAATAAAAAAACAAGTCTTCGAGTTTTTTTTTATCCAAACTAAATTGTTTTAAATTATTATATGCAAAAAAATAAAAGTAAATAAATCCAAGAATATAAGATATGCTGTACCACCTTATGGTTAAACCGAACAGCTCAAAAGCTACTGGCGATAAAAAACTAGGATATTCAAACACTGTAAAAACTAATAATACAACTTACGTGTCACACAAAGATAAACTTTATCTTAAGTTATCAAAAATACTTTATAATTCAGTTGAAGTTGCCCAAATTTTTAACGATTTCAAATCAGATTTTAAAAAATTAAAGAAATATTTAATCAACAGAAAAGATTAAATTTAACCATTATTAAGTAATTTAATACTATATATAGTATTTACTAAGATAAGTAATGTGATACATATTGTGTATGTATCAAAAAAACATTGATTCTAGCCCCATTTCTATTCTCGAAGATATTTTCAATGTTAAACAGTTATCTAAAAACAACGTAAACAACGATATTTCTCTTTTAACGGAGATCCATGAGCATAAAGTAATAATGGACTTTCAATGGATTGATGATTTAAAAGTTCTCATATCATCATTTAGCATTGATAATTATGAATATAGTTTTCTTACCAATCATATGAGTAAAATTAACAATAATCTGGTTATTGGTACACTTAAACAAAATAATAATAATAAAATTATTTATAGACATAGTCTTCCAATTTCAGGAAAAGTAACCACAGAAGACATTAGAAGTTATTTAGAAAATATATTATCTGAATTTAATCACCTTGTTTCAGTATTACTTAAGGGCGATAAAGTTGTTGAGACTACTCAAATTTTAATTAATCAAAAAATTGTCGGCCACGCTTAAGCCAAAAGTACTTTTTATAGGTTTTGGACACCTCGCTAAATCTTTATTATCTAAAAAACTACTAAACTCTGTAAACATTCACGCATTAAATTCGAAAGGTGTAATAAAAAATATTAACTTAAAAAAAAAAATATTAAATTTCAATAATGATTATAAATATATATTTTTTCTTGTTCGACCAAAAACATTCCTAACTTCTGGAAATCAATTTCAGAAATATCTTTCAAAAGAAACCTTGGTAATTTCTTGTATGGCTGGTATTAAATTATCAACGATTGAAAAAACCTTAAAATCAAAAAAAATTATAAGAATTATGCCAAATGTAATGGCTTTAAATAATAAATCTCAAACTCATATTTATATGAAAAATAAAAATTTATTTGATAGTAAACTAAAAAAAATATTATCCACTTTCGGAACAATTATTAATGTTAGAAATGAAGATCAAATTAATTTTGCTACATCAGTTTTTGGCAGTGGACCAGCATTTATTGCATATATAGTAAATATTTTCATTAAAGCATCGAAAAAACTTGCTAAGCCCTATCATATGAATGAAAAAGATGTAATAGAATTATTCAAAAATGTATTAGAAACTAATTATTCATCTAAAATGTTAGATGATTTTGTAAGATCTATTTCTAGTAAGAAAGGGACTACAGAAGCTGGAGTTAATTATATTAAATCACAAAATATAGAGAAAATAATATATACTACACTTCAAAGGGCCTACAAAAGATCAAAGGAAATAGATAGTGAGAAAAAAAACACAAAACCTTAATAAAACAAATTTAAAAAAACTCAATAGCATGGCTCATTTAAAGAGCTTTCCCTCTAAAATTAAATCAATTAGTTCAGATTACCAAGACCTCAATATTTTTATTAAAGATTTTGAAAATTTTATTTCTACTGAATTAAAAGTCCCTTCTAAAGACCTTTCCACACAAGACAAAATTTTTGAAGGTATAATTAATAGATTAGATTTTCTAAATGATTATAAAAATATAACATTAAGAATTTATTTGGAGTCACAGAAAAAACCAAAATATTTTTTGAATTTATCAAAAAATATTAATAACTATTTTAATTTATTTCTTAATTCTCAAGCTGAAAAAATAATAAGTAACATTATTTACTTATATGCTTTTAATGTTTGGATTGAAGATAATAATAGTATGGACAAAACTATGGCTTCTATAGGAAATGCCTTTGATAACATTAATAAAGTAAAGTCATTTATTAGAAAACGATGATTAATTATTCTGACTTTGAAAAAGTTGATATCAGAGTTGGAACGGTGATCGAAGCAAAACTAAACAAAAAATCTAGCAATTCCAGTTTATATTTAATTATAGATTTTGGTGAAAAGATTGGTAAAAAAAAAACGTCAGCACAGCTTATCAAATACTATCTTCCAGAGGAATTAATTGGTAAGCAAGTAGCTGCGGTTATAAACTTTCCACCAAAGCAAATAGGAAAAATGATTTCTGAGGTGCTGGTCCTGGGTTTTCCTGATGATGAAAATAATCCGGTATTAGTAATGCCCTCAATTAAAATCCCAAATGGTGGTAAACTTTTTTAAACCTAAATTTGTAATATAACAGTTACTTTTAAGCCACCATATGAGGATTTTTGGAAATTTAACTCCCCATTATTTAATTTTATCAGTTTTTGAACAATAGATAGACCTAATCCAGTACCTTGATTTAATTGATCAGAGCCTTTAACAAAAGGCCTTATCAATTGTTCTTGTGATAAATTTGTACCTGGGCCATTATCCTCAATCTCTATTTTCCAAGAATTATTTGATATATTTGAACTTATAAAAATCTTTTCTGCAAATTTATCGGCATTGTCTAGTATGTTCATTATAGCCCTAGTTATTTGATTTTTTCTGATAAAAATTTGATTTGAACTATTATTTAAAATTTGAAGTTTAGGATAATTTTGAGTTAAGTTGGATATAAAATCAGAAGTATTAATCTCATCTAAATTTTCATTTTTTTCATTTTTAATAAAGTCTAGATAATGATTAAGCATGATATTCATTTCTGAAATATTTTGAGAAATTGAATTTTTTAATGTTTCGTTATTAATTTCCTCAATCATTAGATTTATTCTCGTTAGTGGTGTCTTCAAATCATGGCTAATACCAGCCAACATATTTCTTTGATTATCGAGAGTGCTGTTTATGTTGTTATGCATATTATTAAAGTCTTTAATTAAACCTCTAACTTCTGATGATCCAGTTGGTTTTAAATTTGGAGTTTCAATTCCCCTTCCAAAACTTCTTGTGATTATTCCAAGTCTTTTTAATGGTTGTATTTGTTTTTTTATAAATAAATATGAAATTAAAGATAAAATAATACTTACAGCAATTGTCCATAGAAAAAATCCACCAACGGTTTTAGTTTCTACTCTTTTCTTTGGAATTAAGTAGAAATAATCTAACTTTTTTTCATCAAAAAACACAAAGTATGTATGATTTTGTAAAACTTTAAAATTTCCAGATATTTGGCCAAGCGAATTTTTCATTCGTTTTTTAAATATCCAATTTGAAACTTCTTCTGCTTCATTAATATTGAAATTATCAGTTCTTATAATTTGTAAGGTATTTGCATAATTATTAAGAGAAGATGAGTCTTTCTGCATTTCTAATATTTTAATTTCGTTAGAAATTGATTGAGCACTCCTTTTTAATACTAAATCCCAGTGTAATTCGAAAAATATTACAATTCCTACTATCTGAACTAATACTATAGGTATTGTTATTAGATAAACAGATCTTGCTAAAAGGCTTTCTGAAAAATTATTCCATTTAAACATTAAATGAAAATTTTATATCCTTTTCCATGAACTGATCTAATTATATCTTCTAGATCACATTCTTTTTTTAGTTTTAATCTTAATCTAGAAATTTGCATATCACCACTTCTTGACAAATAATCTAGTCCTAGTTCTGTATTTAACAAGTCTCTGGTTAAATATTGATGTGAATTATTAATTAAAAGTTTTAATATTTTTACCTCATTGCTTGAAAGGTTTATATTTTGTTTTTTAAAAAGTAATTGTTCTTTTTTTAAATCAAATTCAGTATTATTTCCAAAATTGATCACGTCAAGCGATTGTTTTTTTAAAATATTTTTTTCTATCTTTAGCAATAATTCTCTTGAATCAAAAGGTTTACCTATATAGTCATCAGCACCTAGTTCTAATCCAGTAACTCTGTCATCAACATTACTTAAAGCGGAGAGAAAAATGACTGGTGTATTGACTCTATTTTTAATTGTATTTTCATAAAAATCTAAACCAGTGCTATCAGGAAGCATGACATCTAAAATTATTAGATCAAATAAAAATATTTTTACTAATTTTTTTGCCTCTTCTATGTTTACAGCTTTTGATACAACATAATCATTATTAACTAATAATTTTTCAATAAGAGCTTGAAGTGTCTCATCATCTTCAACTAAAAGTATGTGCTTATCATTCATTATAAAGATTCAATTATATTAATGAAACCAGACATATTTTTAGGATCAGTTTTTTTGAAGATCTTTATAATTTTTTCATTTATTCTATCAGTTGTTTTTTGAACTAATTCCTCACCATTCTGAGTAATTAATATTTTTTTTTCATCTAACTTTAATACATTTTTCATCTGTAAGTCTTTTAATATTAAATTTAAATTTTGTTTTTTTAACAAAACTTTATTTGCTATATCAATTTTTCTATTAAATCCTTTTTTAATCTCTAAAATGACTATCAATTCATTAAATGTTAAATTATTTAATTCACAACAAATTTGAATTTCTTTTTGAAGGGATTTATAAGATCTATGTAAACCTAAAATTATTTCCAGAATATTTTCTTTTTTAAAATATAAAGTATCGGCAAAACTTAAATTCATATGATATAAATATAATTATATTGTGAATTTTAATAAATAATATTACATTATTTCGAATTATGGAAATTATTCCCTTTGATAAAAGAATTGGTTTTATTTGGTATAACGGTGAGTTCGTTGAATGGCAAAATGCTACCACTCACGTATTAAATCATGGACTTCATTATGGTAGTTGCGTTTTTGAGGGGCTTAGGGTTTATGGCGAAAAAATTTATGAATTAGAAAAACATACAGATAGATTATTTTTTTCTGCTCAAAGAATGGGTATAGAAGTGCCATATTCAAAAGATGAAATAAATAATGCTCAAGAAGCGACAATAAAAAAAATGAACATAAAATATGGTTATGTTCGCCCAGTGATTTGGAGGGGAAGTGAAATGATGGCTATCTCTGCGCAGAAAAATAAAATAAATGTAGCTGTTGCTACATGGGAATGGCCTAGTTATTTCACTAAAGAAGACCGATTAAAAGGTATATCTCTTCAAACAGCAGTGTGGAAAAGACCGCCCCCGGATTGCATACCGACTGACACTAAAGCTGCTGGCCTATATATGATTTGTACTCTAAGTAAGCATGAGGCTGAAAAAAACGGTTTCACAGATGCTTTGATGCTTGATTATAAAGGTAGAGTAAGCGAGTCTACTGGATCAAATATTTTTTTGGTAATAAATGGAGAAATTCATACTCCCGTGCCTGATTGTTTTTTAAATGGAATTACACGTCAGGCTGTCATTGAAATTGCTAAAAATGAGGGTATCAAAGTTATTGAAAGAGATATATATCCAGATGAAATAAAAAATGCCGAGGAAATATTCCTAACAGGCTCTGCTGTAGAAGTAACCCCAGTAGGAAAAATAGATAATCAAACTTTTAAAGTTGGAGATATTACAGCTAAGATTTCAAGTTTGTATATGAAAGAGGTAGACCCTAACTACAAAGATAACTAATTAATAATATCTTTCCATTTTAACATTTTTACGTTATCTAAGTTTTTTTGTAATACTGTTTCTTTTTCATCATTATCTAATAAATGAAATTTCCAAAAAGCTACATCTACCTTTAAGCTGTCAATTACAAACTCACAAGCTTTTATAGCGTTTGCACGATGAGAGGAAGCAGTAATTACTAAGACAATTTTTTCTCCTAAATCTAATTTTCCTATTCGGTGAATTATTAAACATTCATTTAGTTTCCAATTATTTAATGCTTTGTTCCTAATTTTTTTTAGCTGAACTAATGCTAATTCTTCATAACACTCTAAATAAATTCCTTTAATTTTCTTATTTGATGAGCTTAAATCAGATCTAACTGTTCCTAAGAAAAAACTGTATGCACCATTTGTATCGGATGAAACATTTTTTAACTCTGTTTCTAAATCAAAACTTTCATTAGTAATTTTAATCATTATCCACCTGTAACGGGAGGTAAAAAAGCCAATATGTCACCATTATTTAGTGTTTGATTTTCATCATCTATTTCCTTCAAGTTTAAAAAAAATTTCACGCTCTTATCCTCAAATATTTCTTGATATATAGCGTCTTTTGAAATGAGATTATTTTTCAATTCTTTAAAACTTATAGTTTGATTAAATTCAATTAAGTCATGACTTTTTTTAAGTTTTACTCTTATCCAAGAAAAATATTTTAATGTAATATTCAAATATGTTTGAGACCTTTTGCTACATAATTATATCCAGATAACAAAGTAATAATAGCAGCAAGCCATAATGTGACTAAGCCTAAATTCCAAAGAAAATCATTTAATTCAAAACCTAATCCTATTATGAGAATTGATAAACTAACCATTTGAAATGTAGTTTTATATTTAGCTAGTCTGCTTACTGGCATATCAGTATTTAATTTAGCTAAAAATTCTCTCAAACCTGAGATTGCAATTTCTCTTAATAAAATAATTATAGCTGGAATAACATGAATATCTGCAATTACTCTTGTGTCTATCAACACTATAATGACAGCTGCTATTAAAAGTTTATCAGCAATAGGATCAAGTAAAGTACCAAGCTTAGATGATTGATTTAACGTTCTGGCTAAATACCCATCAAAATAATCAGAAATAGAAGATATTATAAAAAGTAAGCCTGCGATAAGAACCACTTTAGAATTATCAGAGAACAGTAAATATAAAATTATGGGAATTAAAATAATTCTTACAAAAGTTATAATATTTGGAATGGTATAAATTTTAGCCATTTATCTTATCCAATATAGCCTTAATATTTTTCGAATTTAATCCTTTTATTTGAGTTAACTCATCTTTGTTAGCTTTCTTTAGATTTTGAACACTTCCAAAAAAATTAATGACCCTCATTTTTTTTATTTTCCCAATGCCAGATATATCATCTAAAAAACTTGTTTTTAGGGAGTCGGACATCCTTTTCATGCTATTCTTTTTTGATAATTTGTGAGCCTGATCTCTCATTTTTTGGATAAAACCTTCTATTTGAGGGCTATCCTTCAAAGATAGATTTTTTTCACTTAGAGTATGATATCTGTCAAATCTAAAATCTCTTTTAAAACCTTTTGACACCCCAATTAACTCTATACTTTCACTAATACCGCTTTCATCAATAATTTCTTTGCAAATTTTCAAATAAGGTTGACCCCCGTCAATAATTATTAAATCTGGTAAAATTTTATCATCTTTGGAGAAACGAGATTTAAACACCTTTCGCATTAAATCTGCATCACCAAATTTTTTTAAATCATAATCTTTAAATTTATACGTTCTAGAGTCTTTTATACTAAAACCCTCTTCATTAAATACTACATAGGATGCCACAGCATAGTTGTTACCAAAAAAACTATTATCATAGGCTTCAACACGTTCAATTTTGTTATTAATATTAAACATATTTTTTATTAAAGTTAAAATTTCTTGATTATTAATAAACTTTTGTTTTTGAAGATTTACTTCTTTATCATTTCTTTTTGCGGTAAGTTTCGAAATTTTCTGAACACCATTAATTTTGCTACTTTTTAGAAATACATCAATTTTATAATTATCTCTCATAATTGACTTTAATTCATAATATCCATTAATTTTTTTTGAAATTACTATTTTATTAGGTCTAAAGTTCTTTAAATAAAATTGTATAATTAAAGAGGTAAGGTCTATATCATCTTCAAACTTTTCAGAATAGTAAATTAAATTCCCACCAAGATATCGCCCATACCTTATGAAACCAATGTATATTGAGAAATGTTTTTTATCATCAATATGGATATAGTCATAATTTGTATCTTGAGTACTGATTTTCACTTCTTCTCTGATGATAAAATTTAAAGATTGTATACTATCTCTTAGCTCTGCTGCCTTTTCATAGTTTTGACTTTCACTAAAATAAACCATTTGTTTTTCTAATTTATCAAATATTTTTTTTTGACCTCCTTGAAAAAATTTAACTGTATCATCAACTTGATTTTTGTATTCATTTTGACTAACTTTTTTTACGCATGGAGCGGAGCATTGTTTTAAGTCATAAAGTAGACATGCCCGTTTTCTATTTTTAAATTCTAAGTCACTACAACTCCTTAACTTAAAAGATTTCTGCAAGATTTTAATGACTTTGTCTGTTTTTAACGCAGAGGTAAATGGACCAAATACTTTATCTTCATTAGAAAATTCATTTCTAAATCTAGTCAGTCTTGGAAAGTCACCTTTAGTAATTTTAATTAATGGAAAGCTCTTATCATCTTTTAAACGAATATTATATTTCGGTGAAAATTTCTTGATAAGTAAAGCCTCTAATAATAATGCATTTCTTTCAGACTCTGTTAGCTCAAAATCAATATTTACTGTTTGTGATACCATTTTTTGAAGTCTTCTTGGAAGTTTCGGTAGATTACTGTAATTAGATAATCTCCTTTTGATATTAATAGCTTTTCCTATATAGATCGGGTTATCTTTTTTATTTTTAAAAAGATAAACACCTGAACTTTGAGGTGCATCTTTTATTCTGTTTTTAAGAATTTCTAGCCCAATCATAAGTCTATATTACAGACATTTTATAAATCACAAAAAAAAATTAATGAGTTTCCAATCAGAAAATAGATAGTATAAATAACTAAATATCAAATTAAAACATGGACTGGGATAAACTTAAAATTTTTCATAATGTTGCACTAGATCTTAATATTTCAGAAGCAGCTAATAAAATGAATATAAGCCATTCATCTATAAGTAGACAGATTAGTTCACTAGAGAGAGATTTGAAAGTATCACTATTTAAAAGACATGCCAGAGGATTAACATTGACTGAACAAGGTAAAATTTTATTCAAAACAGCACATGATATATTTGGAAAGATAGCTTTAACTGAGTCTCAATTAACTTCCTCTAAAGAAAAACCTACGGGCTCACTACACATAGCTGCCACTGTTGCCTTTGGTACCACATGGCTTGCCCCAAGAATAGCAAAGTTTTCAAACTCATATCCTGATATTGACATTTCCATAAGAATTGAAAATAAGTATACAGATCTTTCCTTAGGTGAAGCTGATGTGGCTTTACGATTAAAAGAGCCTACACAAATGGATTTAATTCGTTTTCCTTTGTATGAGTTTCAATTTAAAATTTACTCCTCACCAGAATACATTGAAAAATTTGGTATACCAAAAAGTGTAAGTGATTTATCAAAACATACAATAATTGCTTTTGGTCATGATGTTGAGCCATCTATACCCGACGTAAACTGTATTTTGGATTTAATTCCTAAATCAAAAAAACCCAAGACCATTTATATATCTAATATGTATGGAGTTATGAGAGCTATTGGAGGAGGAGCGGGCATTGGTGCCTTACCAGAATATATGAAAATATCTAATAACAATCTTGTTCCTATTTTACCTAATGCAAATACTCCAAAAACAATAATTTATTTTACTTATCCTCCTGAATTGAAGGGTTCTAAAAAAATTGAAGCTCTCAGAGATTTCTTAGTGAGAGAGGTAAATAAAGAAAAAAAAGTTTAGTCTTTTTTTATAAATTTTTTATTACAGTAGTTACATACAATTTCTTTTTTTTTACCAAATTTAAAATAAACAGCAGGATGACCTAAATCACCACTTCCACCATCGCACATTACTATATCAGTATTTTTTGAAACATATTCGATGGGGTCTGCTATTTTGTTTTGATCACTCATAATGAAACGAGTTCTGAGACTAAATTCGTATATTTTTTTGGGTCGTCAAGACTTTCACCTTCCATTAGCTTTGCGTGATCATAAAGAATTTCACAGAATTTGTCTTTTTGATTTTTATCTAAAGATTTTAATTTATTAACTAATTCATGATTAATATTTATCTCTAAAATTCTTTTTTCATCAGAAATATTTTGATTATTAGCGACCATAAGTTTTTTTAAATGCATATCCATATCATTCTCATCAGCTACTAAACATGAAGCACTTGTAGTTAGTCTCTTGGAAATTTTTACATCTTTAACTTTATCTTTCAAATTGTCTTTTAAAAATCCAACAAAATCTTTATCTTCCTTTGGCTCTTCTTTGTCTTTTTTTGACTCTTTTTTATCCTCAATATCTATTTCACCTTTAGTAATTGATGTAAATTCATAATCTTTGAATTTCATTTTCATTGGCATCCAGAACTCATCAACTGGATCCGTAATTAACAAAACATTTATTTTTTTATTTTTAAACAGTTCCATTTGAGGGCTATTAATGAGGTTCTCTTTGTTTTCGCCAGATATGTAATAGATTTTCTTTTTATCATTTGAAAAATCAGTTACGTATTGATCTAAAGTTATCATTTCCTCTTTCTCAGAGCAGTTGAATGTTGAAAACTCAAATATTTGATCATGAAAGTCATTAAATTCATAGAGTCCCTCTTTTACAACAGGTCCAAAATTCTTCCAAAAATCTTTAAATTCATCTGGTTTCTTTTTTTGTAATTCTAGAATTTCTTTGAGAACTCTTTTTGTAATAGCATTAGATATTTTATTAATTACAGCATTATTTTGTAAAATTTCTCTTGAAATATTTAAACTAAGATCTTCTGTGTCTACCACACCTGGCACAAATCTAAGCCAAGCTGGAATTAATGCATCTAACTTATCAGAAATAAATACTTTATTAACATATAGCTTTAACTTGTTTTTGCGATCTGGATGGTAAAGATCTTGAGGCTGCGATTTGGGTAAATATAAAAGGGCAGTATAATTTACAACTCCCTCAGCTTTAAAGTGAATAGTTGTTAAAGGCTCATCATAATAATTTGAAACTTGATTATAAAAAGATTTATAGTCATCTTTTTTAATTTTTGATTTATCTTTTAGCCAAATGGCTTCAGCAGAGTTTACTTGTTCTTCAGTTTTATCATCTTTTTTCTTATCATTTTTATCTTCTTCGGATGTTACAAAAATGGGGAAAGGAACAAAATCAGAATACTTTTTTATTATTTCCTCTATTTTATATTTACTTAAAAACTCTTTCTCATCCTTCTTAATTGATAACGTAATTTCAGTTCCAATTTCATTGTATCCCGTTTCCTCAATTGAAAATGTACCTTTACCATCTGAAGTCCAAAGGTAACCACTGGATGAGTCATATTTTTTTGATCTAACTACTACTTGATCGGAGACCATAAATGATGAATAGAATCCAACTCCAAATTTACCTATTTGATTGATATCTCCCTTTTTATCACCCATCTTTTTAATAAACTCTTCTGTGCCAGATTTAGCTATTGTGCCTAAATTTGATTGCATATCTTTATCATCCATGCCAATCCCGTTATCTTTAATTGAGATAGTTTTATTTTTTTCATTAAGATGAATTCGAATTTGGAATTTATTTGTTTTAGGAGCTTTGGAGTCAGTCTGACTAACATATCTAAGCTTTTCACAAGCATCTGATGAATTTGATATTAATTCACGTAAAAATATTTCCTTTTCGGTATAGAGTGAATTAGCAACTATATCTAGGAGCTTTGATACTTCAGTTTCAAATTTTACAGTTTTCTTTTCCGCTTGTTGTT
>CABYRL010000004.1 GCA_902521465.1 uncultured Alphaproteobacteria bacterium
ATCAAAAAGACGAGTTGTCAGATGAGGATATAAGTTTTGTCTGTGCTCTATTGAGAGAAGTATCAAAAAGAACTATTGAACTCAGACATTATGACTCTCAAATAATTGGAGGTATTGCTCTTTATCATGGATTTGTTGCTGAAATGAAAACGGGAGAAGGCAAAACACTTGCCGCAACCATTCCAATCATATTAAATTATGTCTTAAATAAAAAAGTTCATTTAATAACTGTTAATGATTATTTAGCGAAAAGAGACTCTCTTTGGATGGGGCCAATTTTTGAATACTTAAACATTAGTTGTTCATACATTCAAAACAACCAAACTGTTGAAGAAAAAGTAAGAAGCTATCAATCTCATGTCGTATATGGAAATAATAATGAATTTTGCTTTGATTATCTCAGAGATAATCTAAGAGGTATCAATCAACCAAAAATGCAAAATGAGCATCATATAGCTTTAATTGATGAGGCTGACTCTGTACTAATAGATGAGTCTAGGTCGCCTTTGGGTATTTCAGGACCTGTAAAGACCCCCATTAAACTTTTTAAATTATGCTATGAAATTACTCAAGACCTCTCAAAAAGTGATGTTGAGATAAATGAAGAAAGAAAAAATGTTTTGCTTATAGATAGTGGTATTAAGAAAATAGAATTTAACCTAAAAAAAATTAATTTTTTAAAAGGAAATAGTTTGTTCGATAATGAAAATTTAGAGGCTTATCAAATTATAAATCAATCACTAAAAGCACGTTTTTTGTATGAAAGAGACAAAGATTATGTTGTAAAAGATGGACAAATTATTGTCATAGATGAGTTTTCAGGTAGATTAGCAGAAGGAAGAAGATTTGGTGAGGGTCTTCATCAATCTTTGGAAGCCAAAGAGAATCTTAAAATACAAGAAGAGAGTATTACTTTAGCAAGTATAACTTTTCAAAATTATTTTAAAAAATATCAAAAGTTATCTGGAATGACTGGTACCGCTCTTACTGAGTCAGAAGAGTTTTTGGAAATATATGGTTTGAGTGTAATAGAAATACCTACTCATAAACCTATGATCAGAATTGATCAAAATGATCAAATTTATAAAACACCGGATGAAAAATACAAAGCTGTTTTAGACTTGGTAAAAGAAAAATATGAAAAAGGTCAACCTATATTAGTAGGTACAACTTCAATTGAAAAATCAAATTTTATTTCAAATATATTAAAAACTAACAATATTCCTCACAATGTTTTAAATGCAAAAAATCATGAGAATGAGGCTGAAATTATTGCTTTGGCTGGCAAACCCTCGCAAGTAACGGTTGCTACTAATATGGCAGGTAGAGGTACAGATATAAGATTAGGTGGTAATCCAGAAATAGATAAAAATTTTAGTGAGAGTGATTATCAAAAGGTTATTAATTTGGGTGGGTTATGTATTTTAGGCACTGAAAGGCACGAAAGTAGAAGAATAGATAACCAATTGAGAGGGAGATCTGGAAGACAAGGAGATAAAAGACTATAAAGAAATACTTGAAAATGAAAGTGATGAAGAACTTCGAAATTTAGCAAAACAAGAATTACCTTTGTATGAAAAGGATTTAGAAATTAAAAATAAAGAATTACTAATTGCTCTATTACCTAAAGATGAAGCAGATGATAAAAATGTAATATTGGAGATAAGAGCTGGCACCGGAGGAGATGAGGCTGCTTTATTTGCTGGAGATTTATATAGAATGTATGAGCGATATTCCTCTTTAAAAAGTTGGAAGTTCCAGCCAATGGAGAAGAGTGAGACAGGATTGAAGGGTATAAAAGAAGCAATTATAGAAATTAAGGGAGATGGTGTATTTAAATTTTTAAAAAATGAGTCTGGTGTCCACAGAGTGCAACGCATACCGGAAACTGAGTCTGGGGGAAGGATTCATACCTCGGCTGCTACTGTAGCTGTTTTACCAGAAGCCGAGGACGTTGACTTAGAGATAAAAGACACCGATTTAAGAATAGACGTTTACAGATCAGGAGGGGCGGGAGGTCAATCGGTAAATACAACAGATAGTGCTGTTAGAATTACACACTTACCTACAAACATAGTAGTAACTCAACAAGACGAAAGATCTCAACATAAAAATAAAGCTAAAGCATTAAAAATTTTAAGATCTAGGTTATACGAAGTTGAAAGAATTAAGAAACAAGAAGAGATTTCATCTAATAGAAAAAATCAAGTTGGTTCTGGAGACAGATCTGAAAGAATTAGAACATATAATTTTCCACAGGGCAGAGTGTCAGATCATAGAATTAATTTAACACTCTATAAATTAGACCAGTTTTTAACTGGTGAGGCTTTAGATGAAATGATATCAGCTTTGTCAGCGAGTGAACAAGCCGAAAAATTAAGCCAACTTAATGCTAAGTAATAACTATTTAAGTAAATTAGATATAAAAAAAATATTACTTGAAAATTTAAACTCAATTACCGTATCACAAGCTGAACAAGAGTCCCAAATAATTATTTCCTATTCATCTAATAGTGAAAATAATTTAGATATTAATAATAGTGAAGTTGATCAAGAATTAATTAATAAGATCCTAAATGAAAGAGTAAAAGGAAAGCCATTAGCAAAAATAATCAACGAAAAAGGTTTTTGGAAAAAAATTTTCTATACAGATGATTACACTTTAGATCCAAGAGCTGACTCAGAAATATTAGTTGAACAAATATTAATTGATTGTAAAAAAAATAAAAATCAAAAACACTTGAAGTTGCTTGATTTGTGTTGTGGGACTGGGTGCCTCGGAATTTCTATTATAGATGAGCTAGATAATGCATTTTGTGATTTTATTGATGTTTCCAAACATGCTCTTACTGCTTCAAAAAAAAATATAATAAAATTTAAACTGCAACAAAAAACAAAAATATTTCACTCAAATTTATTTGAAAATTATCCAATAAATAGACTGAAATATATTGATTTTATTGTTTGTAACCCACCATATATACCAACAAGAAATTATTTAAATTTAAATAAGGAGACTTTACATGATCCAAGAATTTCACTTGATGGTGGAAAATTAGGCATGGATTATTACGTTAAAATTATTAATTTTTTAATTAGTGTAAAGTTTAAAGGGATTGTTTATTTTGAAATTGATCCAATTATCACTAAAAAAATGTATAAATTATTATTAGAAAAAGGTGTAAAAATAGTTTATAAAAAAACTGATTATCTTAATTTAGACAGACTGATAAAGATAAAATTCCCTACTATTTAATTGATGGGCTTTTTTAGAGATAATCGATAAAAAATTAATGAAAAATTTTGTAAAAAGAAAGCCTTACGGCGGTCAAAGGAAAATAAACTCCTCTAGATCTGGTGTTGCTGACTCTCCATATCTACAAGCTAATGGAAACTCAAATGGATTTAAAAGAAACGGAAAAAATCCAAAAGATCAATATAATGATTATCTTAATAAAGCAAAAGATGCTAAGGGACAAGGTGACGACGTATTAGAGCAGTTTTACCTTCAACACGCTGAACACTATTTTAGACAAACAGATAATTCAAATAGAGGTTTTGTTGCTAGAAAAATTATTAGTAAAGACAAAACTGAAAATAACGACAGCGATTTGAACAAAGACAATAAGTCAGAACGTAACTCAACCTCTGATTTTGATGACTTAGCTAGTCAGTTAGCTTAATTTATTTTATTTTTATAAATATTAACTTCTTCATCTATTTTAGAAACTAATATTTGAAATTCATTTAGTTGTTGTTCGTTAAGCTTCATTCCTGAAGGTAATTTAAGTGTAGCTGGGTTTATTTGTTTTCCATTAACAATAATTTCATAATGTAAATGAGGTCCAGTTGATTTTCCTGTTGAGCCTACATAACCAATAACATCACCTTGCTTAACTCTTACACCACTTGATATTCCTTTTTTATAACCATTAAGATGTGCGTAAGCTGTTTTATAAGTACTATCGTGACGAATTCTAATATATTTTCCATATCCTCCATTTCTACCTACGTACTCTACAATACCATTTCCAGCAGCAAAAATTGGAGTTCCTGTTGGAGCAGCAAAATCTACTCCTTTATGCATTTTATTATAACCGGAGATAGGATGTTTTCTCATACCATAACTGGAACTAAGTCTTGCTCCATTTATTGGAGTTTTCATTAAGCTTTTTGTCATTCCTTTACCTTTTTCGTCAAAATATTCGCTGAATTCTCCATTGTCATAAAGATAGTATATTAATGGAGTGCCTCTTGATGAAAGCATTAAGTATTTTGGATCTTCGATTTGAATTGTCTTACCATCATTGTTTACCTTTTTGACAAACAGCATTTCAAAATTATCACCCTCATAAATATCTCTCTGAAAATCAACATCAAAACTGTAAATCCTGATAATTTCATTAATTACTATTTCAGATAACCCTTGATCTTTCATAGCTTTATATAAACTTGTTTTAATTTTCCCAGTCACAAATATTTCTTTGGAACTCAACGGAATTTCATTAATTTCATAAATAAAATTATCATTTAGGTAAGATATGATTAATTCTTTAGTGTCAGAATATTTATAAATTAGGTCAAAAGTATTTAAACCCTCAGCATCATATTCGCTGAATATTTTTACAGTATCCCCAATATATAATTTAGAAAAATCATAATATTCTTTTCCGTTGAGTATTACTAAGTCTATATCTCTACCTTTTAGACCTCCTTTTTTTAAAACTTTTGCAAAACTATCTCCCTTGGAAACTATGATTTCATCAAAATTATTATTTAATTTCTCATCTTTCTTATTTTCAATTGGTAAAGAGTCTTCTGGTGTTTTTATATTAACTTTCTCTTCTTTTTTGGTTAAGTCTTTATCGAAAATATTTGATAAATTTTCAAGTGTTATATTTTCAAAATAATTTTTCGATTTTTCTTTATCAAATATTGGATCGTCAAGACTTTCAATACTTATAACATCATAATATTTTTGAAATTTTTTTTTATCAAAATAGTTAATATCTACATCATCATAAATATAAGCATATTCATTGTTTATTTTTACGAAATCAGAATAGCTCATATAAAAGCAAAAAAAGCTGATTATAACTAATAAAGTTGTTAGTGATGCTTTTATTGTAAAACTATTTGTCCTTGTCATTTATTTCTTTATAAAGAAGTAAAATTAATCGATTGTTATCATAATGGAAAAATCTAAAAAAATACTAGTAAATATATTTCAAGAAACTACTAAAATTTTTTGGATTTTATTCAAAGTTATTTTGCCCGTTGTCATTATAATTAGAATCCTTGAGCTCATTGGAGCAATCCCTTTTTTAGCTAAATTCCTTGAGCCATTAACAAGTTTTATTGGCATTGATGGTTCATTAGGACTAGTTTGGATGGCTGCTATTTTAGTAAACATATATGCAGGCCTAGCTGCTTTTGCATCTCTTCAAGCAATATTCGATTACACAATAGCTGAAACTACAATTTTAGGATTAATTATACTTATAGCACATAGTTTACCAATTGAAGTAGCTATTGCAAAAAAATCAAGAATTTCATGGGTATTTAATTTAACTTTTAGATTTGTAAATGCTGTAATTGCAGGAAAAATATTAAATTTAATTTTTACTAATTATAATTTATTTAATGAACCTAATAATTCAATCTTACAAGTGCCAATTAAAGATGTCTCAAATTTAGAGTGGGCTATTTCACAACTTCAAAATTTTTTCCTAATATTTTTAATAATATTTTTTATTATATCGACAATTAATATCCTCAAAACAATTGGCATATGGAAATTTATAATTAATACTTTGAAAATTCCTTTGTCCTATTTGGGTATGTCAGAGAAAGTAGCTAATATAATTTTAATAGGCTTAACATTAGGAATTTCATTTGGAGGGGGTTTTTTAATAGAAGAGTCTAGAAAAAATAATATTTCTAAAAAAGATATTTTACTGTCTTTGTCTTTTTTAAGTTTATGTCATAGCATAATAGAAGATACAATATTAATTTTGTTATTAGGTAGTCATATTTCTGGTATTTTATTTTTTAGATTTTTTTATACCGTTATTGTAATTCTTATAATGAAAGTTTTATTAGAAACAAAAATGCAAAAATTTATACTGAGTAAAATTACATATGGATAATTATATTCAATTTCCTCGTTACTCAATTTGTCTAATACCAAATAAATTATTTATTGATCAAGTTGAGGAATTACTTTTAAAAAACAATGTTAAATATGATAACCTTGAAATATCTCAGTATGGCCTTCATTATACTGTCAAAGCTCCTTTTTATTTAAGCCATCTCTATAATGAGGAGGAACTTATTAATTCATTTCAAGAGTATTTTTTATCTAATCAGAATAAATCTTATAAAGAAGTATTTAAAGTTTTAGGCTTAAAGAAAATTAAAAATGTTTTTGCTCTAGAAATGAATTCTAGTGAAAAGTTTAATTTTCTGTGCAATGATATAATGAGGTATTTTGATTTATATAGAAAAACCCTCAATCAACAAGAAGTTCAAAAAGATATTAAGCGTTTCAGTAAATTAACATCTTTAGAGATGGAATATTATTTAATATGGGGATATCCTTATTTATTTGAGTTTAACAATCACCATATCCAAGTATCAGATATCAAAAAAGAGATAATATTTGATAACTCAATCAAATCTTTGAATTACTCTAATATCAGCTTAATGAGACAAGATAGCTTAAATAGTAAATTTATCTCTATATGTAAAAGTGATTAGTCTTAATGCTAAAATTATTTACACTACAGTAATAGTTAAATAATATATTTGACTTATGGGAATTTACGTTAAAAAAAAGAAATTTAATATTTTAAACTTTTTTTTGTTTTTTTTATTTTTAATTATAGTTCTTACATCTTTATATTTTTTTAACATTTTTTCAGAAAAAAAAATTTTTGATTTATCAAATATTGAAAATACACAGTTTGAAGAAGGGCCAAATCAAATTATTGAACCAGATTTTAGCTCTTATTTAAAAAAAGAAGATGTAAATTTTGATGAGTATTTTACCAAAAAGGAATTTGATCAAAATATAAAAAAATTTATAGAGGAAAATCCAGATTATATCTTAGGTGTTCTTAGAGAATATCAATTAGAGCAGAATAAATTAGAACAAGAAAAAACTAATCAAAAAAATATCTCAAGTATAAAAAATTTAAATCTCGCATATCATCCTATGTACTTGGGTGACTCAAATTCCGCAAAAGTTATTTATGAATTTGTTGATTATAATTGTGGTTATTGTCAAAAATTCCATCAAGAATTAATAAATGTAATGAAAGATAATTCATTAAAACTTGTTATTATACAGATGCCAATTTTAGGGAATTTTTCAGAGGAATTGACTAAGTTGGCATTAGCTTCCTCTTTGCAAGGTCAATTTAAGGTTGTCCATAATTATTTATATTCTATTGAGAGAAAATCAAAAATGGAGGATATTTTGGCCGATTTATTTCTTAGGGGTGTTGATCTTGACATACTAAAGAATGATTTGGACTCGCAAGAGGTATCAGACTTTCTATCTATTCATAGAAGTTACGCTGATGAATTTAAATTTACCGGAACACCTGCAACTATAATTGGAAATCAAATAATTCCAGGCTTTATCGATGCAGATAAAATTACTGAGATTTTGGAAAAAGAATTTTCCTGAGCTCAATGAAAATCAGTAATTTTTCAAAGATTTCTTCAAATATTTTTGGATCTCGTGTAACCGGATTTATTAGAGACATACTTTTTGCAAATTATTTAGGTGCTAATTTGATGTCAGATGCATTCCTTTTTGCTTATAGATTACCAAATTTATTTAGAAGAATTTTTGCTGAGGGCTCAATGAATAGTGTATTTATTCCTTTGTATGTAAACCAAGAAAAAATGAATTCAAAATCAGCAAATGATTTTATATGGATAGTTTTCAACTTTTTTTTTGTAATTACTTTATTTTTATCTTTTTTAATATTTTTTTTTACTGAGCAAGTCATATCAATTTTAGCACCAGGATTTTTATTAAATAAAAGTCAATTTTTATTAGCAAATCAGTTATTGATTATAACTTTCCCTTTTTTGATATTTGTGACTCTTTCATCAGTGTTGAGTTCAGTTTTGAATGTGAGAGGAAAATTTTTTTTACCTTCCTTCTTATCAGTAATCCTTAACATTTTTATGATTGTAACTTTGGTATCATACAAGTCTAACTCTCATTTTCCACTCGCTTGGTCAATGATAATTGCTGGTTTTACTCAATTGATTATTCTATTTATCAATTTAGGAACAATAAAAATATTTTGGGGTATTGGTTTAAAGAGTATAAAAATCTTGTCTAGAGAGCTTAAAAAATTCTTTGGAAGATTTCTGTATTCTTTACTTGGTTCTGGTATTGTTCAGTTAAATATTTTTATCTCAATGTTATTTGCTTCTTTGGTAGGTGGGGGTGCCATTAGCCAAATTTACTACGCTGATAGAATTATTGACTTGCCATTTGCTCTTATTGCAGTTGCTATGTCTTTTACACTTTTGCCTTATTTGAGCAAAAATATTTCAGATGAGAGTAAAAATTCTAAAGCTTTTAACGAAACAGTAATATTTTGCTATCTTTTTGCTATCCCAAGCGCATTCGGTATTTTTATTATGAGTGAAGATATTATAAGAGCATTATTTGGTAGGGGTGAATTTAATAATGAGGATGTGTTAATTACTTCTAAGATTTTACTAGTCTACTCTTTTTCATTGCCAGGATATATGCTCGCTCGAATTTTTAATCAAGTTTTTTATTCTTATGAAAAAGTTGAGTATCCCGTTAAAGCAGCTGTCCCAACTTTTATATGTAATTTTATTTTATGTTTTCTTCTTTATAGGCCTCTGGGTGTTTTGGGTTTAGCTGTATCAGGTGCTGTGAGTATATGGTTAAATTTGTTTATTCAAATTTTTTACTTAAGAAAAAATTTTGGAAGTTTTTATGAAAAATTATTAATTTTTGATTTTAAGAAACTATTAAAGATTTTAATTAGCGCACTTATTATGGTTATTTCAATATTAATATTTAAAAAAATTTTGGATTTAAACATTTATTTAGATTTATTCATTCAAATACTCATTGGCTTGATAATATATTTTTTGATTTTAAATTGGCTTAAATTAAATGAAATAAAACTAGTATTTCAATTAAATAAATTTAATTAGGAATTTTATTTACTAATTTTTAATTTAATTTAAAAGTACTTATCCCTATTTTATGGGCGTGTAGCTCAGTTGGTTAGAGTACTTGCTCGACACGCAAGGGGTCACAGGTTCGAATCCTGTCACGCCCACCATTTACTTTCAAACTTGATGATGTATTATTAATCTTAATGAAAAAGTATTTATTTAGCTTAATAGTTTTTGTCCTTTCATCAAACACAATAATAAATGCAAATAGTTACTCTATCTTTGGAGGCACCTATGATTACGATGATGACAATACAACGAATTTATTTGGTTTAAATTATCATATATCTAATAGTGAAATAGATTTGATTAACATTTTAACCATTAACCCAGTTATTGGTGGTTTCATTACAGCTGAGAGCGCATCTATGTTTTATGGAGGGTTTGAAACAAATATCGGAGCAGAGTCAATTTATTTAAACCTCTCCTCATCAGCTGGTATTTACAGTAATGGGGATGGTAAAGACTTAGGAAATGCTCTCCAATTTAAATCTGAGGTGAATTTATTTTATAGCATATCTAAAGAATCTAGATTTGGTGTAGGATCTCATCACATTTCTAATGCAGGCTTAAACTCTGTAAATCCAGGCACAAATAATTATTACTTTATTTACAATAGAAATTTCTAAAAAATTTAATAATTATCCAATTGTTAAATTACAAAATTCGTTTATTTTTAGATAAATGACTAAAAACTTTTTAGCTTATTTATTATTCTCAATCTTAATTGTAATAATTCTTGTAATTGGATATGATGAAATTAAATATTATTTTGATGCTAATCCTTACATAAATGGAATAATTCTTTTAACACTCATAGTTGGTTTCTTTCTGTACTCCCTTAAGATATTCACTTTAAGCTCTGAGTTTAGATTCATGAATTCAGTTGCATTTGGAAAATTAAAACTAAATGACTCATCTTTAAACAACTATCCAATAACCAAATCTATTGCAAATAATCTTGGTATAACAACCAATAACAAAAGTATGACTAAAACACTTGATGAGATACTAGATAATCTTTTGTCCACCGTAGAAAGTGGAAGTGACATATCAAAATATCTTATCAACTTAGCTATATTTTTAGGCCTTATAGGAACTTTTTATGGTTTACTTTTAACAATAGGTAGTGTTTCGAATGTAATTGATAGTTTGTCAATTGAAGAACAAGATTTTAGTGCATTTTTTAATAATCTAAAAGATGGCTTAAAGTCACCTTTATCTGGAATGACAATTGCCTTTAGCTCATCATTGTTTGGTTTAGTGACATCCCTGATTTTAGGACTTTATGAAATAATCACTAGAGGCGTTAAGCAAAATTACTATGAATTTTGTGAAAATCAAATTCGACTTTTTTATAGATCTAGCCCGAATACAAATAAATTTATTCAGAATTCCGATAACACCAACTTATCTCAAAGTATTGTCTCTAAGCTTGATGATTTAGTTGATGGTATGAAAAATTCTAATGACGAATTAAAGAAAGAAGTTATTACAGAACTTAAGTCTGTAAGCAAGTCTATCAAAGACTTAGACAAAAAGTGAGCTATCTCTCTAAAACCCAAAGTTCAGATAATGGAAATATAATCTGGCCTGGATTTGTAGATGTATTGGCATCTACATTGATGGTGATAATTTTTATAGTCTTACTATTCACAGTTGCTCAAGTTTATTTGGGAGATCTTGTAGTAGGAAAAAATGAACAAATACAAAGTTTAGAAAAAACAATTGATATACAAGACGAAACTATTGTTGAACAAGATGTAACACTTACAGATAAAGAGATTGAGTTAATTGATAGACAAAATTTAATTGAAAAACTTGATGAAGAAATATCTATTAAACAATCTCAAATTTTAGCTCAAGATACGATTATTCAAGACCAAGCACTTGATATAGATAAACTAAATACGATAATTGCTAAAATTACTGATGAGTTATCTTTATCTTTAGCTGATAGAGAAACCCTTCAACAAAACCTTTCAGATTTAAATAAACAACAAGAAATATTAAAATCAGATTTAATAAAACTTGGTGGAGAAAATAGTGAGCTAGTTGGACAAATTGGCGAGTCACAAAATAGAATTGAAAATCTTTTAGAGTCATTAAGTTCCTCAGAGAATATAAATCAAGAACTGCAAAACAAATTATCTACTTTAGAGGAGGAGTCAGCAATACAATCAAGTGATTTAAATGAGGCTCTAAATTTGATATCTAATTTAGCCTTGGACATTGAGATACTTAGTAATGAAATTAATCTCTTAAATAACTTACTAGAGTCTAAAGAGGCTGAAATTGCTCAAAATGAAATAGAACTTGGAGAGTTAGGAGATAGATTAAATAGAGTACTTACAAGTGAATTATTCAAACTACAAAAGTATAAATCAGAATTTTTTGGCAAGTTATCTGAAGCTTTAGCTGATAGAGATGATATCCAAATAAAAGGGGATAGATTTATTTTTCAATCTGAGATCTTATTTGACTCTGGAAGTGCAAATATTCAGGAAGAAGGTAGGATAGCTCTATCTCTTATTACCAAAACAATTATAGAAGTTGCAGAGTCAATACCATCTGATTTAAATTGGATTTTACAAATAGATGGTCACACTGATAAAATACCTATTTCAACCTCTCAATTTCCATCAAATTGGGAACTATCTCATGCTAGAGCACTTGAGGTCGTAAAATTTCTTATTCAACAAGGTATTCCTGCCAACAAATTGTCAGCTAACGGTTATGGTGAATATCAACCTATTAACTTAGGAGATACTAGAGAAGATCTCAAAGAAAACCGAAGAATTGAATTAAAAATTACTCAAAAGTAAATTTATTCAATCCACATTTTGATAATTTTATCTGGATCATCTACCAGACCATTCTTTATAGGATCGCCTTTTTTGATTTTATCAACAAATTCCATTCCTTCGATTACTTCACCCCAAACAGTATATTGTCCGTCTAAATGAGGTGTATCACCGAAACAAATGAAAAACTGACTATCGGCACTATTTGGATCTTGCGCACGTGCCATGCTTAAAGTTCCTCTCTTATGTGGCATGTCATTAAATTCTGCTTCAATATTATTACCAGAGCCACCTGTACCAGCTCTTCTTAAATCATAATTATCTGAATTTGAATTTCCAAACTGAACATCTCCTGTTTGGGCCATAAAACCATCTATTACTCTGTGAAATACTACCCCATCGTAACTGCCTTTGGCAACTAGATCATTTATTTGTTTAACATGTTTAGGAGCCTTATCTTCAAAGGTCTTTATTTTGACGATTCCGTCTTTAAGTTGTAAATTAATAACATCCTCCTTAGAATATAAATTGCTAGAAAATAGAAAAAATGAAATTGAAAAAAGTAATTTAATCAAACTCATTGTATGAAACTAACATACTTTGCAGTCAATAGAATTTATTTATTTGATAATTCTGTCGCTATTGATTTTATCTTTTTTCTAAGCGAATTTAGACCATTAGATCTTGATTGACCTAAATGATTAGAAAGACCAATTTCTTCAAAAAAAGATAATGGGTTATTAATTATAGTTTCAGGAGTTTCTTCATTATAGGCAAAATAAACTAAATAAAACAAACCTTTTACAATTACAGAGTCACTTGAACCAGAAAGGTTAATTTTTCCGTCAATGAATTTTGGAACCATCCATAGATTTGATGTACATCCTTGAACACGATATTCCTCAGTTTTATATCTATCTTCAAAATCTGGGAGTTTTTTTCCTAAATCTATAAGGTATTGATATTTATCTTCCCAATTATCAAAAAATGAGAAATCTTCTTTAATTTTGTTGATTTTTTCATGAATTAACATAGATTTTTGCCTTATTATTTATAACTAATAAATTAAATTATGAAAATTAAAAGTTCTCTTAAAACAGCTAAAACCAGAGATAAAAATAATCAACTGGTTAGAAGAAAGGGTAGGTTATATGTAATCAATAAAACCAACCCAAGAATGAAAGCCAGACAAGGCTAGAATCAATCTAGATACTTCTCAACTTCTAATGCTGCCATACATCCCATACCGGCGGCGGTAACAGCTTGTCTATAAATCTTATCTTTAACATCTCCTGCAGCAAAAACTCCTTCAATTGAGGTTTTTGTACTATCTGGATCTGTAATTATGTAACCACCCTCATCCATTTTTAGTTGGCCTTTAAATAATTGTGTTGCTGGATCATGACCTATAGCAATAAAAACACCGTCAATTTTGAGATTTGAAATTTTACTATCTTTTTTATTCGTTAAGTCTATTGACTCTAAATCATCATTTCCATTAAACTTAGTTACTTCACTATTCCAAATAAATTCTATTTTAGAATTTTGTTTTAGTCGATCTTGTAAAATTTTTTCAGCTCTTAATTTATCTCTTCTGTGAACAAGATAAACTTTTGTTGCAAACTTAGTTAAAAATAATGCTTCCTCAGCTGCACTATTTCCACCACCAATCACAGCTACCTCCTTATCTTTAAAGAAAAAACCATCACAAGTTGCACAAGCTGATAGCCCGTGACCTTGAAATTTAGCCTCATTTTCTAAACCAAGCCATCTTGCTTGTGCTCCTGTGCTAATTATAACAGTTTTGGAATTAAGAGTTGTGCCATTATCTAAATTTAATTTTTTAATTTTTTCATTTAAAAAAACTTCTGTTACTTGTGAATTGATTATTTCAGTCCCAACGTGTGCGGCTTGCTTTTGCATTTGTTCCATTAACCAAGGACCTTGGATAGGATCTTCATATCCTGGATAGTTTTCTACATCAGTAGTTATTGTGAGTTGACCACCAGGCTGAAAACCACTCACTAAAATAGGCTTTAAATTAGCTCTAGCAGCATATATTGCAGCAGTATATCCAGCAGGTCCTGAACCTATAATAATAACGTTATTAATTTCAGCCATCTATTGGCCAGCTAGTGGGGAAGGTTACATAATTTATCTGCATGCATCTTCTCTCAACCTTAATTTCTTTTTTTTCAAGACCGTGCCAAGTATTGTTTCCAGAGGCAAAAAAATAACCAGTGTTATGTCTGTATGGTACTGTTTTAACAAGTTTCATATCTGTATCATAAAAATCTGTTCCAAGTTTTTCTGATTCATTGTAGGTGTTAATAAATAACATCATTGTCATTAATTTCTCTTTGATATCCAAATGTGGTTTTAGCCAAAATCCTTTACGATCTGATATGTACTCAATTCTAATAAAACTATTTGATAAATTTTTTTTGATTTTCTCCTGTATTGACTCAATAACATCCTTATCCCTCAAATCATCAATTAAACCCATACCATTTGATAAGTTTTTTGAATTATTACTTTCTAAAAAAACTCTAAGTTTGCCATCTATCCCATCTCCACCTGCATCAGCTGCTCTTGTTCCGTCAAAAGACCGAGGTGCATCAGAAATATCTACATCATTAAGTTCTTTTATAAGCCCTTCTGTAAAAGGAGAGTCTAGCTCCCAATGAGGGAAAGGGTCTGAGTATGTTTTACAACGATTTAATATTGATTCCTTAAGCATTACTAGATCTGAACCTTAAATTAGATTGTATCTTATTCAAGATCTTAGTTTTAAGATTTTTATTATACTCATCAATGGAGATTTCATAAGGTTTTAAATTTTGATTATAAAATTGTGCGAAATTAAGCTCTGTAATTTTATCAAAAAACTTAAGATATCTTTTTGGGCAAAGTTTTTCTTCAAACTTAAATAAAAAAGTACCAGCTTCAGAGGATATAGCTTCAGATATCATGGATATTGAGTCCCAAGTTACGACTTGTAAATTACCCTCAGACAGAAGCTCACCATACTTCCTTGGATTAAATAAATCATTGAAGGTAATAACATTTTTATTATCAATTTTTGATAATTTTTCTATGAGCCCTCTTGGTGTTCTTCGTGATGGTATTACATTGACTTTGAACTGATTACTTAAAAATTTTATTTCATTCAAAATTTTTTCTTGTGTTTGCCGTTGAAATTTAAAATATTTGTTTGGTCCGCCAATAATAAAATTTATTGTATTTTTATTTCTAATATTTTTTTTGAATTTAATATTATGTATGGCTAATAAAGTTGAAATACAATTATCAAAATTTAAGTTATCATGTTCTGGGCAAACAATAAGATCAAAAAGCTTATAGTTTATTTTCGGGTCTTGTATGTGTATATTAAAAATTAAATCCTTAAATTTTCTTTTCAAATAAACAGATGCTTTGACACTTTTTTTACCACAACTGATAAGAATTGTATTTTTTTCAATCTTTAATAAAGATAAATTACTATAAGAAAATCTACTGGTAGGTATCAACTCAATAGGTAAATTTTTGAAAATAGATTTAAGTTTCAAATCAAAATTTTCATAAGAGTTAGATATTAAACTAGCTAAACCCTCTATTTGACTTCTCATGCCAGCAGCTCCTTCACTGATGGTAATTACTTTGTAGGTATTCAAATTTTATTATTTAAATCTTACTGACTTTATTTCGTATGAGGTTATACCTTTTGGCGTTGATACTTCTATATAATCACCCTTTTTCTTTCCAATTAAAGCTCTTGCAATAGGGCTGGTCACAGATATTTTTTTCTTTTCAATGTCAGCTTCCACCTCTCCAACTAACTGATACTTAGATTCTTTATCATTATCTAAGTTTATAATTGAAACAGTAGCTCCAAATTTTACAATCGTTCCTGATAGTTTTGATACATCTATTAGTTCTGCTTGAGCTATAATGCTCTCTATCTCAGCTACTCTCCCTTCAATGAAGCTTTGTTTTTCTCTAGCTGCATGATATTCAGCGTTCTCAGAGAGATCACCATTACTTCTAGCATCAGCTATAGCCTTAATAATAATTGGCCTTTCAACTGTTTTTAGATGTTTAAGCTCATCGAGGAGTTTTTTTTGCCCCTCTTCTGTCATAGGTATTTTTTCCATTTTTATGTATTTTTATTAAGTTGTAGAAAATATTGAATTTTATGTGTTATTACAAATGAATTTTTATACTAAAATGAATGATGATTTTGTATAGGTTTTACTGAAATAGGCTTATTTTTCAATGTAACTAGTGATTTAATAAGTATTTCTGCACTTCTTAGATTAGTGTAATATGGAACATTAAGATCAACAGACGTTCTCCTTATTGTAAAACTATCAATTATTGCCTGCTTTTTTTCTGTTGTATTTATAACTAAGTCAATCTTATTCTGTTTTATATACTCTACCACATGTGGTGAACCTTCAGCAACCTTGTTAACTAAATTTGATGAAATTCCCTCTTTTAATAAAAAGTCGTGAGTTCCTTTTGTTGTATATAAATTATAACCATTTTCTGTAAAAGATTTAGCTATTTCAGATATACTTTGCTTATCTTCATTTTTAACTGAAATGAATATATTTTTTAAATTATTTAGCCTTTGCCCAGCACCAATTTGACTTTTGAAATAAGCTAAATAAAAATCCTCATCTATACCCATAACTTCACCTGTGCTTTTCATCTCTGGACCAAGTATAACATCAGTGTTTGGGAATTTATTAAATGGAAAAACAGCCTCTTTGATTGCAAAGTAAGGTAAAACACTGTTATCAAAATTTTGAAGCTCTTTAGTTAAAGTTTTACCAACAATTAATTCAGCTGCAATTTTAATAAATGGTATTCCTATTGCTTTGGCAAGAAAAGGAATAGTTCTGCTAGCTCTAGGGTTTGCTTCAAGTATAAATATTTCTTCGTCTTTAATAGCATATTGAATATTCATCAAACCAAGTGTATTTAATTCAGTCACAAGAGAAATACTAAATTTTTTTATATCTGAAATGACCCCATCGCTTAGAGAAAAGGGGGGAATGCTACAAGCACTATCTCCAGAGTGAATGCCAGCCTCTTCAATATGTTCCATAATCCCAGCTATCATTGTATTTCCTTGATTATCTCTTAACACATCAACATCTACCTCTTTTGCATTTTGAAGAAACTCATCAATTAGAATTACATTATTTTCTAATGCCCAATAATTTTGATCAATATAATCTTGCACATCATCTAAATTGGCCATTTTCTCCATCATCCTTCCTCCTAGTACGTACGAAGGCCTCAATAATATTGGAAACTTTAGCTTGGAAGACTTAGCAACAAGTTCTTTGGTACCCAAAGAAATATCACTCTTTGGTTGTTTTAAACCTACCTTTGAAATTAATTTTTGAAATCTCTCTCTATCCTCAGATATGTCTATTGCTTCAAAAGATGTACCTAAAATCTTATAGCCATATTCTTTAAGCTTGTTTGCAATCCTTAAAGGTGTTTGTCCACCAAATTGAACAATAACACCCTCAACAACACCTTTCTCGTTTTCTTTATCAATTATATTTTTGACATATTCAAAGTCCAAGGGCTCAAAATATAGTTTATCTGACGTATCATAATCAGTTGAAACTGTCTCAGGATTACAATTAATCATTATTGTTTCATAACCAAGCTTCTGAAAAGATTTTACAGCTTGCACACAACAATAATCAAATTCTATACCTTGACCAATTCTATTAGGACCAGAGCCAAGAATAATTATCTTTTTCTTATCAGTTGGTCTAGACTCACAACTAAACTCATTTATTTCAGAGGTAAATGTTGAATAAAGATAAGCAGTAGAAGAGTCAAATTCATTTCCGCATGTGTCTACTCTCTTAAATATTGTTTTAAAGTTATTTTTTTCCTGAAGATCGTAAACTTCATTGATACTAATTTTTGTTAAATTACTTATATGATGATTAGAAAATCCAATTTTTTTAGCAAATATAAATAAATTTTTTTCTAAACTACTACCTGCCTTTACTAACTGTTGTTCAATTTTTATAATCTCATTTATTTCTCTCAAAAAAAACAAATCAATATATGTTAATTCGTTTATTTCAGTTAAAGGTATCTTACGTCTTATAGCTTCTGCGACTATTAATAATCTATCAGGTCTTTGCTTTGTGAGTAAATTTTTTAAATTTTCATCTTTAATATTTAATAATTCGTGACTTATATCTAAACCAAAATTATCTGACTCTATTGAGTAGAAAGCTTTTAAAAGAGACTCTTTAAAAGTTCTACCGATAGACATAATTTCACCAACAGATTTCATAGCTGTATTTAATTCACTGGGAGTTCCTTGGAATTTTTCGAAATTAAATTTTGGTATTTTGGTTACAATATAGTCTATTACAGGTTCAAAACTTGCAGGCGTTACTTTGGTAATATCATTATCTAATTCATCTAAAGTGTAACCAACTGCTAAAAGAGCTGCTATTTTAGCTATAGGGAAACCTGTAGCCTTAGACGCTAATGCAGAAGATCTACTTACTCGAGGATTCATTTCAATAATCAAAATTCTTCCACTTTCTGGATTTACTGCGAATTGAACATTTGAACCACCAGTCTCTACACCTATTTTTCTTAAAATGGCAATACTATGATTTCTTAATTTTTGATACTCTTTGTCAGTTAATGTAAGTGCTGGAGCTATTGTGATACTATCCCCTGTATGCACGCCCATAGGATCTAAATTTTCTATTGAACAAACTATAATTGAGTTATCTAAATTGTCTCTAACTACTTCAAATTCAAATTCTTTCCATCCAATTAAAGATTCTTCAACAAGAGTTTTTGATACAGGACTTAAGTCGATAGCATTTTTGACCTTAGTGATAAATTCATCTTTGTCGTATACAATTCCCCCACCAGTACCTCCTAAAGTATAAAAAGGTCTTAAAATTAATGGAAAACTGACTTCATTGATTATTTTATCAAGATCAGACATGTCATCAACTATTATGCTAAATGGAGTCTCGAGTCCAATTTCAGACATTGCTTCGGCAAATAATTTTCTATCTTCAGCTACATCGATAGAATTTGGGCTAGCACCTAAAATTTTAATTGAACTATTTTTGAAATAATTCTCTTTGTTCAATTCTCTGATAATATTTAAAGCTGTTTGACCTCCCATTGTTGGTAAAATTGCATCAGGTTTCTCTTTATCAATTATTTTTTTTACAATTTCTTTATCAATAGGTTCAATATATGTTTTATCTGCAAATTCTGGGTCAGTCATTATAGTTGCTGGATTAGAGTTAATTAAAACAACTTCGTAACCTTCTTTTTTAAGCGCCTTACATGCTTGACTACCAGAGTAATCAAATTCACATGCTTGACCTATAATTATAGGACCTGAGCCAATAACCAATATTTTAGATATATCTTTTCTAGCTGGCATTCTTTTCCATTAAATTTATAAATTCATCGAAAAGATATCTGCTGTCATGTGGTCCAGGGCTAGACTCAGGGTGATATTGAACAGAAAATAAAGGTTGATCATTTGCTTTCATGCCATCAATAGTTTTATCAAACAATGATTTATGTGTTATTTGAAGATTAGAGGGAAAATTTTTATCTAAAACTACAAAACCGTGATTTTGAGATGTAATTTCAACCTTGTTTGTTTCCAAGTTTTTTACTGGGTGATTACCACCTCGATGGCCTTTTTCCATTCTAGCAGTAGATGCATTAAATGCTAAACTCAATATTTGATGACCTAGGCATATACCAAAAGTTGGTATTTTTTTATCAAGTAATTTATTTAATTCAGGTTTTATATTTTCATAAACTTTTTTAGGGTCGCCTGGGCCATTACTTAAAAAAAAACCGTCAAAATTTTTATTAATAATATGCTCAGCATTAAAATTCATATCAAATTCTTCTATTTCACAATTTCTAGAGTATAAGTTTTTCTTAATATTATCCTTCGCTCCAAAATTTAAAAAAGCTACTGAGTATTTTTTTTTACCTATTTCTTTTTTTTCTATATTTAGTTCTGAAGTAAAATCTTTAATTACATCATTCTCTTCTAAAGAAAGACTTTTATCTATTTGTTTACAAATTTCTTCTATACCTTTGATCTCAAAATATTCTTCGGAACATAGCATTATATTTTTTGGTCCAAAATTTCTCACAATTTTAGTTAAGGCTCTGGTATCTAAATCAAAAAAAGCGCAAGAATTTTGACTTATAATCCAATTTCCAAAATTTGTTTGGGCCCTCCAATTTGAACTTGTTTCAAATAATTCATTACATATCAAGCCAGAAGCATGTATTTTCCATGACTCGTAATCTTCATTATTACATCCAACGATACCAATCAAAGGAAAGGTAAAATTTATAAACTGAGATTTATATGAGGGATCTGTTAAGATTTCCTGATAACCAGTCATACTAGTATTGAAGCAAATCTCAGCTATCTTGAATTGATCTTTTGATAAAAACTTGCCTTTGAAAATATATTTTTTGTTATAAATTAAATATCCGTTTTGATAATTAAGTTTAGTTTTATTATCTAATACGGCCATATTAAATCATGTGTATTAGTATATTATATGAGAAGAAATTCAAATGAGTTTGGCAAAAAAAATCTCTGATGACGTCAAAAATGCTTTAAAAGGCGGAGATAGGAAAAAACTTTCAATAGCAAGGTATGTCTATTCTGAGTTAAAAAATTTTCTAATTAAAGAGAATCTAGATAGAGACGTGCTTAAATTATCCGATGAAAATATAATCAAAATTGTTAAGACCCAACTTAAGCAAAAAAAAGAGTCTTTAGATTTTGCATTAAAAGCTAAAGATCAATCCAGGATAGAAGATTTAGAATTTGATATCAATTACCTTTATGATTTTCTGCCAACTATGATGGATGAGAAAAATACAATCAACATCATATCAAATTACATAAATGAAAATAGTTTTGGAAATAAAGACTTTGGGAAAATAATGGGTTTTTTGAAACAAAACTATAATAATAAAATTGATATGAATTTAGCTTCAAAAATTATCAAAAATATTTTTAAAGAATGACAGATGATAATATTAAAGAAGTTATAAACAGAACCTCTATTGTTGAGATTATAAACTCATCTGTACCTTTAAAGAAAAAAGGTAGTAATTATTTTGGTTTAAGTCCTTTTAAAAAAGAAAAAACACCTTCTTTTTCAGTAAATGAAGAAAAAAAAATATTTCATTGTTTTAGTACTGGAGAACATGGAAATGTAATTGATTTTTTGATTAAAGTTAAAGGATATACCTTTAAAGATGCTTTATATGAACTAGCTGATAAGGCTGGTATTGAGTTAAGTTATAAATCATCAAAGTTAAATAAAACTATCTATGAAATCAACATGTACACAAAAGATTTATTTCATAAAAATTTATTAAATTCGAAAAAACACCTAGACTATTTACTAAAAAAAAGAAAGTTTGATATGGATACAATACATAAATTTAAATTAGGTTCATCAATAAATTCATACGATATACAAAAAAAACTCTTAAAAAATTTTGAAATTAGTAATTTAGTTGCATCTGGAATTTTTAGTAAAAATAAAAATTCTAAATTATTTTTTTCAAATAGAATAATGGTTCCAATAATTAATATGCAAAATAAAATCTTGGGCTTTGGAGGAAGGGTAGTAGACGATAGCCTACCAAAATATATTAATACTAGCGAAACTAAAATTTTTAAAAAAAAACAAATTTTATTTAATGAAAAAACACTCAACAAACAAAATAGTAATAAACTAATTTTAGTGGAGGGTTATTTCGATGTTATTAAATTAGAACAAAATGGTTTTACAAACTGTTTAGCTCCTCTTGGCACATCAATAAATCATGAAAAACTAATTCAAATTACAAAGAAAGGGTTTGAAATAATAGTATGTCTTGATGGAGATATAGCTGGAAGAAATGCAACTATAAGGCTAATGAATAATTTACTTGCTGATAAAAATTTTGAGCTTGGAATAAAATTTGTACTTTTGCCAAAAAATTTTGATCCAGATCAATTAATAGAGTCAAATATGTCTGACAAACTAAATAAACTTATAGACAATCCATTATCAATCGAGGAGTTAATTGAAAAATATTTAGAAAAGTTTACTAAAAGTAATGATGTTGATAATCAATTTAAGGGATCTAAAGTATTAAAAAGTTTACTTAATAACATATCAAACATAGATTTAAAAAAAATATTAACCAATCATTTTAATAAAATAAGTTTAAATCAAATAGCTATGAAAAGTAATTCAAAATCAAATAATCAAAAATTAGAACTCAAATTTGATTTGAAGTCAAAATTTTCAGCAGCATTAATTATATTTTATATTGAAAATATATCTGATAGGGAGAGAGTATTTGACCTGATAGCTACAGCTAAATTTGATGGTAAATTTAGAGAAATTCGTGATTTGATAATAAAAAAAACTCTTTTCAAATCAACAACTATTGATATTTATGAAGAATTAGACTCTAAGGGATTGAATTTTACAAAAAATTTACTATTTTCTAATGAAGTTCGAAGGCTGTGCAGATTTGTATCACCTAAATTTAATGAAGACCCTTATAATGAAATTGAAAAAACAATTAGCTTTATAAATAGTTAAAAATGGCGAAAAAAAAAGTTACAACAAAAAAAACTAAAAAGAAAATAATTAAAAAAAAAGCTTTATTAAAAAATACTATTAAATCAAAAAAAAATAAAAAAAATGCAGTTGAATCAAATCCTCTTGAATTAGTCTTTAAAGAAAATGAAAATCAACTTTTTGCATTAATTACTAAAGAATTTGACAAAGATATTGCTTCAAAAGCAAAAACTTATATTAAGTCTTTCTCTAAAATTGAGGACTCTATTATTACTGTGAACGACTTTCTAAATTATATTGAAAATCATGATGAAGATCTTTTTAAATTATTTAAAGCATATACATCAACTACAGAGTCGGACTCATCTTTGTCAAACGAAGAATCAGAAGAGGAAGAAAAATCAACTGGTGTAAAAAGTGATGACCCAGTTCGAATGTATCTTAAAGAAATGGGTAATGTAGAGTTACTCTCCAGAGAGGGCGAAATAGCAATCGCCAAAAGAATTGAATCTGGATTAGATAAAATGATGAACTCAATTCTAGAGTGCCCTGCTTCAATAGATATTTTAAAAAAATGGATTGAACAAGTGAAGCATAACCATATTAATTTAAGGGAAATAGTAGATTTCGATGAGTATTTCAATGAAGACAATGATCCATACTCTAACTCAACTAAAAGAAAAGAAATTCAAAAAATAATTAATGATAAAAAAAAAGCTCTTTTAAAAGAAAAACAGCAATTGATGAAAGAGCAAGGAATTGAGTTAGATAAAGAAAAACTTCAAGAAAATACAAATGAGGAGGATTTAGAAAATGAAAGCTTCTCCATTTCTATAATAGAAGAGTTCTATAAACCTGAGATTTTAAAAAAATTAGATAGAGTTTTAGTTCTCTCTGACAATATAACTAAAATAAAAAAAAATAAGAATATTGCGAAGATTTCTGACTCAAAATCACTCAAGGAACTAAAAAAATACCAGGATGAGATACTTAATTATTTTAATGAAATTAAAATTAAGCCCCATAAACTAGAGGAAATAATAACTCATCTATATTCAATTAATAAAGAAATTCAATCAAAAGAGGTATCTTTATTAACATTAGCTACTCAAAATAAAATAAGTAGAGAATTATTTTTGAAGCACCACAATTTAAAAGACACATACACACTTTACCAGAAACACATGACCTCCTCAGATGATTCTTTTAAAGCCCTTTTTAAAAAAAGTAATGTTAAATTAAAAGTAATTTACAAAGAGGTTTTAAGTCTATCTAAATTAGCAAACCAAAATACAATTGAATTTAAAGAGAAAGTAAGAGAAATACAATCCGGCCAAAGAACGGCCAATCAGGCAAAAAAAGAAATGATCGAAGCTAATTTACGTTTGGTTATCTCAATAGCAAAAAAATATACCAATAGAGGCTTACAGTTTTTAGACCTTATTCAAGAGGGTAACATAGGATTAATGAAAGCTGTTGATAAATTTGAATATCGAAGAGGTTATAAATTTTCTACCTATGCTACTTGGTGGATAAGACAGGCTATTACGCGGTCTATAGCTGATCAAGCAAGAACCATTCGTATTCCAGTTCATATGATTGAAACTATAAATAAAATTGTAAGGTCTAGTAGGCAATTAATTTTAGAACTTGGAAGAGAACCCACTCCTGAGGAGTTATCCGTTAGGCTTAAAATGCCAATAGAAAAAGTAAGAAAAGTACTAAAAATTGCGAAAGAACCTGTGAGCTTAGAGACACCAATAGGTGACGACGACGATAGCTTTCTTGGTGATTTTATAGAGGATAAAAACGCTGTAATACCTGAAGATGCAGTTATGCAATTAAATCTGAGAGAAACTACTACCAAGATACTCTCTACGTTGACTCCAAGAGAGGAAAGGGTTTTGAGAATGAGATTTGGAATTGGGATGTCATCTGATCATACTTTAGAGGAAGTTGGTCAACAGTTCAGTGTAACTAGAGAAAGAATTAGACAAATTGAAGCAAAGGCATTAAGAAAGTTAAAACATCCAATAAGATCTAAAAAACTTAAGTCTTTTATGGATTCATAATAATATTGCTCATATAAATTCTTGTTTTTTTTTCATAAGATTATAATAGTAACAATTCTAATCATGGGCCTGTAGTTCAGTTGGTTAGAACGCGGTGCTCATAACGCCGTTGTCGCAGGTTCGAGTCCTGCCGGGCCCACCATTATATAAAAAACTAAATTTTTTGTATTTCTTTAATTAAAGCCTCTAGACTACCTCTGTTTTTTCTGAGTATTTTATTAAATTCTGATTTTTTGGTTACAAAATAAGACGTATTCTCTACAATGACATCTATAATTTTAAAAGACTTACCTGTTTCTATTACTTTCCAATATAGATTAGCTGATGATTTTTCATATGAAATTTCTGATTTAATTATATAAATATCATCTTTTATATCAACATCCTTTAGAACTATTGAACTTGAAGAATTTGAATTAGCAAGTTTGTATATAGTCTTTATCAGATAATCTGTAAAAGCAGTTAAATACACAGATAATTCATTTTCTGAGCTATTATTTATTATATTTTCACCAATCAGACCATATGCAATAGATTTAGTAGCAAAATTTTTATTAACAAAATATTTATATTTTTCATAGTTTTCATTATCAGTTCCCTCATTATTACTAATTATTTCTAAAAATTGATTTGACTCTCTTTCAAACCATTCTGATACCTCTGAGGCTTGAGAAGAAGAAAATAAAAAGATTGTGGTTAAAAGAACAAGTAAAATTTTCATATATTTAAGTAAATATAGTTTCAAAAACTATTCAATATAAATTTTTGGTACAGGTAAGTTTTGTATATATTCCTCTTCTAATTGAGCATTTCTATTTTGATAATAAATAGATTTTATCATTTCGTATCTATCTGATGAAACATCTCTAACCTTATCAATTTGTTCATCTATTTCTACCCTCTCGTTAATACCATTACCTATTGCGATATATTCTCTATTTGGAACATTATTTGATAAGGGATCTACAACGTATTCGATTACATCTCCACTAAAATCTCTTAAATTACTTGGACCTATTATTGGAATTACTATGTAAGGACCACTTGATACACCACCTTTTGCAAGGGTAATTCCAAAGTCTGTTTCATTTTTTTCCATACCTACTTTTGAGGCTAAATCAAAAGTACCTAAGCTAGTGAAAGTATTAATTGTAAAACGTCCTATCGAATTAAATGATTTATAAAATTCTCCTTGAAGAACAAAGGATACTGTTCTTAATGGCTCCTTTAAATTGCTAAAAAAATTTGAAACTCCTTTTTCTACTGGTTCAGGAGCAATAAATTTATAAGTTTTGACAATTGGCCGAATAGCAATATCGTCTATAAAAAAATTAAAATTTAATACAACTCTATTTATCGGTTCAATAGGATCGTAAATTTCATCATAGGAAATTCCTGGCTCAACTGTCTGCTCGTTAGAATGTAAAGTAGTAATTTGGAAAAAAGAAACAAATATTAATAAAAGAAGTACTTTCAAATGTTTTTTCATTACGTAAGATCTATTTCTATTATATTACATTTAATTTATGGATTTTAGTAAACTAAATAAAGAACAAATAATTGCAGTAGAACATCAAAAGGGACCACTTTTGGTACTTTCAGGAGCCGGCACTGGTAAAACTAGAGTTTTAACTTCTAGGTTTGTTTATATTGTTCAAAACCTAAATGTTAATTTTAATGAAATTATAGCTGTTACTTTCACAAATAAGGCTGCCAATGAAATTAAAGAAAGGGTAAATTTTGAGCTTAAAAGTAGTATTGATACACCTTGGATAGGTACATTCCATTCTATATTTGCAAAATTTTTAAGAAAGCATTCAGGTCTTGTAAATTTAAAATCTAATTTTACCATATTAGATATTGAGGACCAAAAAAAATTATTAAAACAAGTTTTAGATTATTGCAAGATTAACAAAGATATTGGTGAAGGTGTTTATCATAACGAAATTCAAAATTTAAAAGATAATAAAATCCTTTTTAATCAAGATAAAAAAATTGCTAAATTTTCAGCTCTCGAAAAATTAGATGAAATTTATTCTTACTATCAGCAAAGACTTGTTGAAATAAATGCAGTTGACTTTGGTGATATTCTTTTACATAGCTATAAAATACTTCATGATAACTTAGATATTCAGAAATCTTATAAAAATTTTATTAAACATATTCTTATTGATGAGTTTCAAGATACAAACATAATTCAATATGATTTAATTAAATTGATGTTAAATTCAGAAAAAAATTTATTCTGCGTGGGAGATGATGATCAATCAATTTATGCATGGCGCGGTGCACACATAGAAAATATTATCAATTTTCCTAAAGAATTTAATTCTCCTGTTGTGCGATTAACAAAAAATTATCGATCAAACAGTTCTATTTTAGAGGCTGCTGCTTGCATTATTAGTAATAATAAAAATAGATTAGGCAAAGACCTAATTAGTTTTAATACAAAAATACCAGAACAAAAAATCAAACTAAATTCATTTTACTCTCAAGAGGAAGAGTCATTATGGATATCAGAAGATATATCTAAAAAATTTCAAGAAAATAATAGTATTGGTATCCTAGTTAGACTAACTGCCCAAATGAGAAGTATAGAAGACAAGTTAATTAAATATGCTTTACCTTACGAAATTATAGGAGGTCCAAGATTTTTTGAGAGAAAGGAAATAAAAGACATTTTGGCATATTTAAAACTAGCTAATAGTTTTCAAGATGATTTATCATTTGAAAGAGTGATCAATTTACCTAAAAGAGGAATAGGCGATCAATCATTAAAATTAATAATTGATAATTCGAGAGAGAAAAAAATATCATTTTTTGAGTCTTTAAATTTTTTATCTGATGAAAATAAATTGCCCGGATCTCTTATTTTAAAAACTAAACCATTCATTGAAATTATAAAAAAAACATCAAACCTAATTAACAAAACAACCTTAGAAGACATAGGTATTTTTATAATTGAAGAGTCAGGATATTTAAAAATGTTAGAAAATGAAAAAAATAAATTGAAAAAAATAGAAAATGAAACAAGGATTGATAATTTAAAAGAATTTGTAAATGCTCTATCAGAATTTGATAATCTAAATGACTTTTTAGAACATGTAGGTTTGGTTAACGAAAATCAAAAAAAAACATTCTCTAATTCTATTAAACTTATGACACTGCATGCAGCAAAAGGATTAGAATTTGATCATGTTTACTTACCTGGTTGGGAGGAGGGTATCTTTCCAAGTTCAAGGGCATTAGAGCAAAATTCATCAAAATCACTTGAGGAAGAGAGACGACTTGCTTATGTCGGAATTACCAGAGCAAAGTTTGATTTAAATTTAAGCTACGCAACTTCTAGATATACTTATGGTATGAATAATTATTCATTACCATCAAGGTTTTTAAATGAAATTTCAAAAGTTGATAAAAACACAATAAACACAATCGAAGAATATTCTTCACCTAATTTAAGTAAAAAGATTACTTCTGATAATGCACAATTAAGTCCTGGAAAAAAAAGAATGCTAGAATTTTTAAAAAAAAATAATAAATGAAATCCCATCCTATTAAAACTTTTTTAAAAGATAAAAAAATGGATTTTTATCTTATTACTAATAATGATTTACATCTAAATGAGAGTCCAAATTTAGAATTAAAGGATATTTATAAATTATTTAAATTTGATTGTACAAGAGGATACATCCTTTTTTTTATTAATAAATTTGTCTTTTTTACTGATTCGCGTTACATATTGGCAGCAAAAAAATTTTTCAAAAATAATTGCGAAATTTATAATTTAAATGAAATCAATATTATTGATTACCTTATTATGCAAAAAAAGGAACTATCTGGTATTTTAGACTCTAGATTAATTTCAGTTAAAGAATTTAGAGAGATCAATTCAAAATTAGAAAAAAATAAAATTAATATTTACCCACATTTTACAAATTTTTTTAAAAAGAATTATTATCCAAATTTCAATATTTCCTATCCGCTTAGCATGCCAAAGTATTTAATTCCAAGAACATTTAATGATAATCTAAAAAGAATCAAAAATAATATTAAAACAGAGGGCATATTAATTTGGAACAATGCACATGTAGCATATCTATTAAATGTAAGATCATTTGAACTATGGAATTCAACTAAACCATTCTCAGGTTTATTTATTCCAAAAAAAAATATCAAACCTATTTTGATAACAAATAACTTAAAATTAGGTAAAATATCAAAAATCAATAATAATTTTAAGATCTTAAGAGAAGAAAATTTTATTAAATTTATTAAATTATCAAAATTTAAAGACATAGAAACTTCTTATGAGTTTCTAAATTTAAATATTTATTTACGATTATCTAAATTTTTAAATTTATCTGAGACTAATATAAATATTTCTAAATATCTGGGTATTAAGACATCTAAAGAAATAAAAAATATTGAAACTTGTCATATTGAAGATGGTTTAGCTGTAACTAAATTTATTATTGATTTAAAAACAAAAAACATAAAACCTAAAAATGAGTACGAAATTTCAGAATATTTATACAATAAAAGAAAAGAGTGTATAAACTTTTTTGGGAATTCATTTGATTATATTAGTGCGTATGACTCAAATGCTGCTATAGTTCATTACAAACCACTTTCTAATAATTCCTTATCTTCTAAAAATAGGAATATACTTTTAATTGACTCCGGTGCTCAATATTTAGAAGGCACTACAGATATAACAAGAGTAATTAAAGTTGGAACAAAAAATTTTTCTAGAATAAAATATTCTTACACCTACTTATTAAAATCTTTAATTAAAATAGAAAATAAAATATTTCCAAGAAATACAAGGTCATCAGAAATAGATTTATTTATCAGAAATTATTTAGCTAAATTTAGAATATATTACAGTCATGGCACTGGACATGGAGTTGGAAATTTTGGTGATGTACATGAAAAATATCCCATTATCTCTCAAAGATCTAAGGATATCTTAACTAAGAATAATTTATTTTCTATTGAACCTGGGCACTACATCGAAGGTCAGTTTGGTCTAAGAATTGAAAATTTATACGTTACAAAAACTTTAAATAAAAATTTAATCTTAAAAAATATCACATTGGTACCCTACGATTTAGAATTGATTAATTTTAAATACATTACAAATTTCGAGAAGAAATATATTAAAAGATATCATGAGAATATTTATGAAACTCTCCAATCGAGATTGAATAATAAACAAAAGATTTATTTTTTAAAAAATTTAATTAATAAGATTTAAAAAATCTTTCTCATTTAAAATATTTATTTTTAACTCTTTAGCTTTTTTTAATTTAGAACCAGATTTCTTTCCAAAAACAAGAATGTCTAAATTTTTTGAGACATTTGAGGCAATTTTATATCCCTTTTTTTTTGCCAACTCTTTTGCTCTATCTCTTGACATGTTTTCGAGAGTTCCTGTAAATAAAATACTCTTATTAAGACTAATTTTATTATCCTCAATTTTCTCAATTTCAATTATGTCAAGTATCGCAAAAGCTTCCTCAAGATTACTTTTATCAGAAAAATAATTAATAAAAGAATTTATAGCTTTTTCTCCTAATCCATCGATATTTTCGATTTGCTCCCTTAGTTTTTTTGATTGAATAAAATTTTTAAATCTAGATTTATTTTTAAAATACAAAGATATAAGCTCAGAATTATTTTCACCCATGTATCTAAGACCAAGAGAATATAAATATCTCGACAGAGAGGTAACCTTGGATTTATTTATTGAGTCTATGAGATTAAAAAAGGATCTTTCACCAAATCCCTCTAGACTAATAATTTTATCTTTATGATCTTCTAGTCTATAAATATCTATTCTGTTTGATATTAACTTAAGACTAATAAATTTTTCAATTAATTTTTCACCAAGACCGTCTATATTCATAGCTTTTTTAGACACAAAATGTTTAAAATTTTCTAATGTTTGATATTTGCATTCATTTTTTCTAGCACTGCACCTTTGAACTGCCTCACTTTCAATTTTAATAATTTTAGATCCGCATAAACATTTATTTGGCACTTCAAATTTTTTATTTGTTCTTTTTCTTTTTTCTAAATCTACTTTTGAAATATATGGAATTACATCTCCAGCTCTTTTAACCCAAACAAAATCATTAATCCTTATATCTTTTCTAATTACCTCATCAAAATTATGAAGAGTTGCATTTGATACTATCACACCGCCAATATTAATTGGCTTCAATCTTGCTACAGGTGTGATTGCTCCAGTTCTTCCAATTTGTAATTCTATTTTTTCAACTTTTGTCAACGCTTCCTCTGAACTAAATTTAGCTGCAATTGCCCATCTAGGGAATTTATTAGTACTGCCTAACATTCTTTGTATATTTAAGTCACTAATCTTAATTACCATGCCATCAATATCAAAATCGATCGAAGATCTTTTTTTCTCAATTTCTAAAATGTAATCGTATATACTCTTTAAACTATTATATTTTCGTGCATAACCAGTATCATCAAATTCATTATTTTTGCAAAAACTTAAAAAATCTTCAAAGTTTAAGAACTCTTCTTTATAAGAAAATTTACCATATCCATGTGGTATGAATCTTAAAGGCCTATCTTCTATAACTTTACTATTAATTTGACGAAGAGACCCTGAAGCGGCATTTCTAGGATTAGAAAATTGATTTTTTTTTCCAAACTGTTTATTTAATTTTTCAAAATCTTTTCTTATAAAAAAAACCTCACCTCTTATTTCTATGAGTTTAGATTTACAATTTTTTAAAACCTTGGGTATACCTTTAATATTCAAGACATTTTTTGTAATATCTTCTCCTACTATCCCGTCTCCTCTAGTAATGGCTTTAAATAATTTATTATCTATGTATATTAGTGATAAAGAAACTCCATCAATTTTACAATCTACATTAAATTTATAATTTGAAATTTGTTTCTTTAAAAAATTACTAGCTTTATTAAAAAAATCCTCTGAGTCACTCAAATTAAAACTATTTGAAAGTGATAACATTGGTTCATGGTGTTTAAATTTTTCAAATTTCGATGAAGGTGTTGTGCCTATACCTAAATCATCAATTTTTTTTAATTTAGGGTTTTTTGACAATAATTTATCATACTCTCTTTTTAAATTGTCATACTCTGAGTCAGTAATTGTTGGACTTGCGTTGTAATATTGTTTATTAAACAATTTTAACCTATTTTTTATTTTTATAAGGCTATCTTTTGTTTTCATTTTTTTAATTTTGAAGTAGATCTGTGGCAACTTTTTTTGCAGTCTCAGTAATCTTTGTTCCACTAATTAAACTAGCTATTTCATCAATTCTTGATTCTTCATTTAACTCAACAATATGACTTGTCATTTCATCATTCTTTATAATTTTCTCAATTTTCCAATGTTTGTGAGCTTTTGAGGCAACCTGGGGTGAATGTGTAATAGCTATAACTTGATTTTTTTTTGAAATATTATTTATTTTTTCAGAGACATTAGATGCAATTTGACCACTCAAACCACTATCTACTTCATCAAAGATGAGTGTTAAATCTTTATCATTATTAGCTGACAATGATTTAATTATAAGAAGTAATCGTGATAATTCACCTCCAGAAGCTACTTTTTTTATTGAGTTAAATTCAGATTTTTTATTAGTTCTAAATAAGACATCTAGTTCATCATATCCTTGAGAATTATAATCTTTTTCATCTTTCTCTAAAAACTTAAATATAAGTTCGCCCTGTTCAATATTTACAATCGGAAGTTGTTTGTTAATGTTCTCTGATATTTTTTTTGACTCTTTCTTTCTCAAATTAGAAACCTTCAAAGCTTCTATTTTGAAGTTATTAAGATCATTAGTTTTCTTATCAAAAAGAATTTTTTTCTCTCTATCAAAATTTTCAAGAGAGTCTATTTCATTTAATATTTTATCTTTAATTGAAAATAAATTTTCAGGATCTACGTTGAAGAATTTTGATAGCTGTTGATATTGATAGATTTTTTCATCAATCTCATCAAAATCAATTTCAACATAATCCTCAGAATTAAATTTATTTTCTAGTTCATTAATCAATTCATTAACATCTAAAATTGATGAAGCAAATTTTTGAGAAATATCTGAGTATTCTTCATTTATTTCCCTTAATTTATTTAAATTTTTCTCTATTAAACTTAAGTGATCATTTGAATTAAATTTTGAAAACAAATTTTTAATTTCATTAGAAATTTCGCTATATTTTTTAATGTTTTTGTTCAAGTTTCTTTTATTCACTAATTCTTCATATTCGTTTTCTGTTGGATTTAAGGTTTTAATTTTATTATTTTTAATTTTTAGTATCTCTAGTTTCTCTTTTATATTTTTTTCGTTTTCTAAATGAGCTAAATAAATATTTTTTGAATTTTTAAACTCTTCAAATTTAAAATTTAAATCATCTTTTTTTATATTTCCTATATTATCTATAAATTTAAGAAAATATTTGTTATCAAATAGTTCTTGTTGTTCAAAATTTTCCTGAAATTCAATTACATTCTTTAATATTCCTCTCACATTGTTGAGAGGTTTTATTTCACCATTAATTAATAATTTTGACTTTTGACTCGAGTTTATTTGTCTTTCAACAATTAAATAATCATCTTCTAAATTTATACTTAACTCATCAAGATTTTTTTTAATTAAATTATTAATTTCGAAAACTGCTTTTATAGATGAAATTTCATTATCTTTTAAATTAAGATTAGTTTGATTTTTTCCACCAAGTGCTAACTTTAGTCCTTCAATTATTATAGATTTACCCGCACCTGTCTCTCCTGTAAATGCATTAAAACCATTAATAAAATTGATTGATATTTCTTTTATTAAAAGAAAGTTTTTAATTTCTAACGAAACTAACATCTATGTTATTCTATAGTTTGAATTTGAATATTATTAGAATTAATTTTTTTTTCTTGTTTAATAATTTCAATTGGATTTAACTTTTCAAACCAATTTTTATCATCTCTAATTTCTTCTAGGTTATTTATAATATTATATGATTTTTCGTACCACTTACTATTTGGAAAATTATATGCTAAAATTGAAGAATATTTTTTAGCTAACTCATATTCTTCTATCGAGTAATATATTTTACTCATTAAAAATAAAGTTTCTTCAATCGAAAAACTCGAACTATGATTATTAAATATTTCATTTAGATAGAGTAATGAACCGTTAGTATTTTTTCTTTCGATGTAATACTTGGCAATTTTTAATTTATTTGATGCCAAATTGTCATTAATTAATCTTATCTTAGTGATAATATCTATTTCATACTTACTATTTGGATATGCATTTAAAATGAAATTAAATTTTTCCAATGCTATTTCAGAGCTACGTTGTGAATAGTCAGTTTTTTTCATTACTACGTAATATGACATTGCCTCTAGATAATTTGCATAAACTATATCTTTACTACCTGGATAATGGTTTTTGTACATTTCAGCAAGAGCTCTTGTCTTTTCATAATCTTTTTTTAAGAAGTTAATATAAGCAGTTAAAAGGATACTTTTTTTTGCAAATGCGCTACTTGGATACAGAACCTCTATTTTGTCTAACTCAATTAGAGCTAAATCAAGCAGTCCAGACTCAATGTGTTGATTCGCAAGGTCAAACAATTCATAATCTTTATATAAATTATCATCATAAAGACTTTGATCATTTTTAATTTCATCTTTATCATACGTGGAACAAGAAATTATAAATACTGAAACTAATATAAGAATCTTCTTTTTCACGAATGAATTATAGCTTTAGAAAAAAAAATAAAATAGTTAAATATGTAGTCTTACATTATACAGGTATGAAAAGTCTGACTTTGGCTTATCAAAAACTGTTGAGTGAAAAATCTAACGTAAGCGCACATTACTTGATTTCAAGGGATGGTACTATAATAAATTTACTATGTCCTAGCTATAAGGCTTGGCATAGTGGAAAGTCAAAATGGAAAACGCATAGTAATATTAATGATTATTCAATTGGTATTGAACTTGAAAATAAAGGTCATGAATTTGGTTATTCAAATTTTACAAAGATTCAATACTCATCCTTAAAAAAATTAATTGATTTCATGAAGAAAAATTTCAATATTTTAGATGAGAATATTATTTTTCATTCTGATATTGCCCCAAATAGAAAACAAGATCCCGGAGAAAAATTTTTTATTAAAAAAATTGGGGTTAATAGATTTAAATCTATAAAAATTTTAAAGAAAAAATACAATCTTAATGAATTATTAATTTTTTATGGATTTCACAAATATTATTTAAAAAAGCATAAAAAATCTTGTATTTGTGCAGTAAAAAGATCATTAAATTATAAATCAATCACATCACTTCAATCAAAAAAATTCTTAAAAGATTTTTATAATTTATTATTTCATTAATTTTATGTATTATTTGCACGGGTAGTGTGCAGTCGCTTTGTTTAACAAAGAGGAAAGTCTGAGCTTGCGTAGAAAGTGATAACGGATAACATCCGTCGAGGGCAACCTTAGGGAAAGTGCAGCAGAAAAAAACCGCCGTAAGGTAAGGGTGAAAAGGTGAGGTAAGAGCTCACCGGATACTTAAATAATATCGCAATATGCAAACCCTATCACAAGTAAGATCAAATAGAGGCTAAAACTATTTCTACAGTTGGCCTGGGTTGATCGCTAGAGTTAACTAGTAATGGTTAATCTAGATAAATGACTGCAATTATAAAAATACAGAACTCAGCTTATAGCTACCCAACACTATTTACTATTTAATTAAAATCCCATATAATCCCATAAAATACCATGTTAATGTTTTTATCATCTTTTTATGGCCATTTAGACTCCAAAAATAGAGTTGCAATTCCCTCTTCTTTTAGATCAACGATAAAAAATTCTCATGAAAAAACATTTATATTTAAAAGCTTAAAATACGAATGCTTAGAGGTACACTTATCTTCTAAAATTAATTCTTTAGTAAAAAGTTTTGATGAAAAAGATTTTTTTTCAAAAAAAAATGATCATTTTAAAACAGCAATACTTTCTGATTTAGAAGAAATAACTATAGATAATGAAGGTCGATTTATAGTAAAAGAACAACTTCAAAAATTTTCAAAACTATCTAAAGAGATTATATTTATAGGTAAAGGAAATCATTTTGAGATCTGGGAAAAAAGGTTAGGTGAAAAACATAAAAAAAATTCAAGAGCTAAATTTAAATGATTAATTACCAACATATACCCATTATGGCAAATGAAATTTTATCATTTATTGACGGTGAAAAAAATTTATCTATTTTAGATTGCACATTTGGTGGAGGTGGGCATTCTAAAAATTTTCTTGAAAAAGGACATTATGTTACTGCGATAGATCAAGATGAAAACTCAATAAAAATTGCAAAAAAATTAAAAAAAACTTTCCCCAACATGTTTTTTTATAAATCAAATTTTAAAAATTTTGATTTATTAGATCTAAGTACAAAAAAGTTTGACCTTATTCTATTAGATTTAGGATTTTCATCCATCCAGTTAGCAGATAGTAATATAGGTTTATCATTTAAGAAAAATTCAAATTTAAATATGAATTATTTAGGTGGTGATTTAAATGCATACAAAATAATTAATTATTATGACAAAGATGAGCTCAAAAGAGTATTCAACTTATATGGCGAAATTAATCAAGCTGAAAAATTAGCTAAATATATCGTTAAACAAAGGTCCTTAAAAAAAATTAATACAAATTTTGAATTAATTGATGTCCTTAGGGACAGCGGTGTAAACTTTAGGTCAAAAAAAATACATTTTGCAACACAGGCATTTCAAGCCTTAAGGATTGAGTCAAATAATGAATTAGAAAATCTAGTAACATTTTTAAAAAAAGTTCATATTTTTTTGGAAATTAATGCTTATTTAGCAATAATTTCATTTCATAGTTTAGAAGACCGAATAGTAAAGAATTACTTCAAAGACAATAGAATTAAAAAAAGCAAATACTTTCAAAATAATAAAAATTGGGGTTTTGAAATTCTCACTAAAAAACCATTGGTATCATCAAAAAATGAAGTTTTAGAGAATAATCGTGCTAGATCTGCAAAATTGAGGGTTGGAAGGTTTGTAAATTGATTAATCATTTTTCTAAATTCTTCTTACTTTTTATATTCATAATTTTATTCTTAAGCTTTAAAAACCAAATAAAAATACTTGAAAATGATCTTTCAAATTTAAAGCATAGCTATTTCAAAGATCATCAAAAATATATCAACAAAGAAATAATTCTTTCTAAGCAAATAAATCAATTACAAATTAATGAATTAAATAGTTTTGATCTCGTTAAAAATAAAAAAATCATAAAATTTGACAGAAATGAATTTGATGACTTTACAATTATAAAGGTCAATTATGTTCAATCTGAGTAATGAAACTGATTATAAATTACTGTCTAAAACAAAAAATTATTATAATTTTTTTATCTTAACAGTTTTATTCCTTTTTACTGCTATTTTTATAAGATTAATATTTTTAAGTATAGAAAATAATGATAGCTTTCAAGTTAATAAAAATAAAACGGGTGCAAGTTTTGAAAATTTACCAACTATTTATGATTTAAATAAAAATACATTAGCTTATTCTGATTTCAATTATTCAATAAAGAATATTAAAAACAAAGTTAAATACATAAAAAGAAATATTCCACTTAATGAAATATTAGAGCTAATCTATAAAGGCGATCCTTATATTAAATTTGAAAAAATTCTAACTAGAAAATACCCATACAAAATATTAACCAATAACATGATAGGGCACACAAATATTGATCATAAAGGTGTGTCCTTAATTGAGAAATTTATTGACATAAACAATAATGATATCCATTTATCTGTAGATATTCAGGTACAAAAAAAAATATATGACTCTCTTTTAAAGGATACAATTAATTTAAATCCAGATTATTCTCTAAATGTTTTAGTTGATTTGAGCAGAGAGGAGATTGTGAGTAATGTTTTTTTAGATAACAGAAATGAAGCTGATAAATTTGATCAGACCTTATTACCTTTAAAGGATCTTAAATTTGATTTTGGATCTGTATTTAAAACATTTACAGTATATTCTGCTTTCAAAAATCAGAAAATTGATATTAATGATTATTTTGATGTTGATGAACCAGTATATATTGGAAGTAAAATAATTAATGACTATCCAAGAAATAGCGAAATACCTCTACAAGTTGGTGATATTTTAAAAAAATCCTCTAATAGAGGTGCGATCTTAATTAGAAGAAATTTGGACTGTCAAAATGAGTTTAAAGCTGATTTAGATCACATAGGTCTTTTAAAATCTACTCAAATTGGTTTTGGAATGATCTCCGTTGAACCAACTGTAAATAATTTTAAAGGTAGATATTGTGATAACATACCTTTTGGTTATGGATTATCAATTTCTCCAATACAATTAATAAATGCGTATGGGAAAATAATTACAGGTAGGGACAACTTCAATTCTACATTTGAGAAAAATGATACACAAAATAAAAATAAATATAACAACATATCAAATACTATTAATAAATTATTATTTTATGCGAATGAGACTGATAATGAATTATATAAAAACTTTTTAGTAGCAGGTAAAACTGGAACTGCTGATCAAACTATATCTAATAATGAAAAATTTCAAAATGTTACATATATAAGTTTTTTTCCTTACAATAACCCAAAATATTTAAATTTAACTTTTATGCAAAACCCAAAGGAATCATATGGAAAATACATGACAGCTGGAAACACAGTTAAACCAACTTTTTATAATCTTCTCAAAGAAATATACATATATTTGGACTTATCTATTATTAATACTAAAAGTACGGAAATTTAATGAACTTAACTGAATTAAAAAATAAAGGTTTTAAAATTGTTACAAATTGGCAAGAATGCAATAAAAATTCTATTTTTCTATTCGATAGTAAAAATGATACAAAATTTATAGAGTTTACTAATTTAGCTTTCAAAAAAAAATGCAGCTTTGTTATTTGTAATTTTAAATTTAAGGGAAGTATTAAAAATAAATCAATTAATTTTTTTTTCTATAATAATAAAAAAGATTTAGAGAAAATTGTTAAAATATTTTATAGCTTTAATCTTCTAAAATTAATTTTTGTTACAGGCACTAATGGTAAAACCTCTATTGCTTATGGTGCAAATAAATTATTTAATAAAAATGGATTAAGATCTTGTTATATAGGTACTTTAGGTTTTTTTATTAACTCAAAAAGAATCAAAGAGTTAAAAAATACTACACCTTCGTATTTCGAAATACTAAATTTACTTCAAATAGCGAATGATAATAATATAAAATTTGTTTTTATAGAGGTTTCTAGTATTGGATATTGTGAAGGAAGAATTGGAGGTATAAATTATCATTACTGTGTCTTAACAAATTTAGAGTCTGATCATCTTGATTATCACAAAAATATAAATGATTATCATTTAGCTAAATTAAATCTTATTAAAAATCAAAGATTGAAGAACTCCATCTTATTTTTACAGGATCATAACTTAAAAAATAAATTCAAAAGCTTTCATAAAAACCTTATTACTCAAGATAACTTTATATCTAAAAATAAAATATCTATAATCAATAAAAAACTTAACCAATATCAAATAAATTTGAAAGACAAGTATTATATTATTAATACATTTAATGATTTTATGGTCAAAAATTTAATTACTATATTAATGGTTTACAATAGAATTTTAAAAAAATTTCCAATTAAAATTAATAAATCACTATTTCCACCTGGAAGATCTGAAATTATTTATAACAAAAAAAATAAAGTAATAATAATTGATTATGCCCATTCAAAAGATGCATATGAGAATCTACTAAATAAATTTCCGCAACTAAATAGGAGTGTAATAATTATTTATGGATGTGGCGGTGAAAGAGATAAAACTAAAAGACCACAAATAGCTAAGGTGATCTCAAAATATACTAAGATGCAGATAATTACTGATGACAATCCAAGATATGAAGACCCAGCAATAATTCGAAAAACACTCATAAAGCACTCTTCAAACCCAATTGAGATTCCCAGTAGAAGAAAGGCTATAAAATTTGGAATAGGATACATAAAAAAAAATGATGGTATTTTAATTATTTCTGGAAAAGGCCATGAAGATACACAAACATACAAAAATAAATCTTATTTTTTTAATGATAAAATAATTTCATCTAATTATGCTAAAAATTTATAAAACTATTGCAGATTTAAAATCAAAATATAAATCCAACATTGTATTTGATACAAGATTAATAAAAAAAAATGATATTTTTATCGGTCTTAAAACAGAAAATAATGATGGTAGCCTCTATTATAAAGATGCTATAAAAAAAAAAGCAGCATTGGTAATTGTAAATGTCTACAACACTCACCCAAAACTATTATATGTAAAAGATACTCGTCTATTTATAAAAAAGTTTTGCAAATTCATATTAGCTTCTTATAAGGGCAAAATTATTGCAATAACAGGATCTGTTGGCAAAACAACATTTAAAGAGAACATTTTTCACATTCTAAAAAATAATAAAATTAGTTCATATAGATCTTATAAAAATTATAACAATATCCAAGGTTTGCAGTTTTCTATAATGAATATGAATTTAGTCAATAAATATTCTGTATTCGAATTAGGAATTAATAACCCTAGAGAAATGCTTAAATTAGTTAATACTTTACAACCACACTATTGCTTAGTGACAAGTATTGAAAATTCTCATATTGGAAATTTTAGAAATTTTAAGCATCTAGTAGATAACAAATTAAAAATATTCAAATCTAAAAGACTTATTAGTGGGTTAATCAATTATAATTATGAACCTGACTACATTAAAATTAAAATTAATCATAAAATAGATCTTTTAAATTCTGAAAATTTGGAAAAAAATATCATTTTTAAAGATAAAAAATACATAGTAAATTTTATTTACAATAAAAGTAAATATTCTATAGAATCATCTAAAGGTGAGTTTTATATAAATATAGCTATTATCTCTTTTTTATTTATTAAAAAATTTATTAAGACTATAAAAGTTAAAAATTTTTTCTATGATGAGTCTATTATCGAGTCCAGAGGTAGAGAGGTTCTGACTTATATTAGAAGAAAAAAAATTATATTTTATGATCACAGTTATAATGCAAGTCCATATTCACTAAGTAAACAAATCTTAATATTTAATAAGAGAAATCTTAAACAAAAAGCATATATTTTAGGTTCTATGAAGGAATTAGGTGCTCAGTCAGATACTTTTCACATGCAAATTATTGAATTGGTAAGTAAATTAGATTTAAATAAAATAATTTTTATTGGAGATGAATTCTACAAGTTTAAAAAAAAATTTGATAAATATATTTTTTATAAAAATTACACTTCTGCTATCAATTATTTAAATAAAGAAATTAATTATGTAAAGAATATATTTGTAATGGGTTCAAGATTAAACAAACTAGATAAGATAATAAAACAATATGTTAGGTGATTTATTATATTCTCTAAGGAATACAGAATTTCTATTCAATTTATTCGGTTATATTTCTTTTAGATCAGGATTATCGTTAGTTACTTCATTTTTTATTGTTTTAATATTAATGCCTTACTGGATCAGTATACAAAAGAAAGCTTTTCCAAGTGGACAACCTATAAGAAGTGATGGTCCACAAACACATTATCATAAAAAAGGAACACCAACACTAGGAGGGGTACTCGTTCTCTTTTCAATAATTTTGAGCACAACATTGTGGACTTCGAGTTTCTCAAGTTTTAATTATATATTGATATTGACATTAATTTTATTTGGATTGATAGGTTTTTTTGATGACTTTCAAAAAGTTAAATTAGGATATGGAATAACATCTAAAATTAAATTTTTATTTCAACTATTTGCAACATTAGTGATTTATTTTAGTATTAAATATAACGGATTTGATCTAAACCAATTTAGCATTCCATTTTTAAAAAATGTTTCAATTGAACTTGGCTATTTTTATTTCATTCTTATTTTACTAATCGTGATTGGTTCAACAAATGCTACTAATTTGACTGATGGATTAGATGGATTAGTGACAATGCCTTTAATATTTGTATTTCTTACATTTGCTATATTTGCCTATGTTTTGGGTAACATAAATTTTTCTGATTATCTTTTAGTTAATTATATTAAAGGATCAGGTGAAATTGTGATTTTTTGTACCTCAGCAATCGGGGCATTACTTGGTTTCTTGTGGTTTAACTCAAGTCCTGCATCTATATTCATGGGAGATACTGGATCGCAATCTTTGGGAGCCTCATTAGCCGTAACCTCTATTCTTCTAAAACAAGAAATAGTATTAGCTGTTGCTGGAGGACTTTTTGTAATTGAAACTTTATCTGTGATGATACAAGTGTCGTATTTTAGATTTTCAAAAGGTAAAAGAATATTTTTAATGGCCCCACTTCATCATCATTATGAAAAAAAAGGACTATCAGAGCAAAAAATAGTTATTAGATTTTGGATATTAAGCTTCCTTTTTTGTTTGTTAGCTTTGTCACTTTTAAAAATAAGATAATTGATAAATTTAAATAAAAATTTTTTAATTTATGGATATGGTATAAGCGGAAAATCAGTAGAAAAATATCTTAGAAATAAGAACTGTAATTATAATATATATGATGATTTTAAAAAAATTAAAAATAAAAGAGTAATTAGTAAAAAATATTTAGAAAATAAAATTAATAATTATAGTTACTTTATAGTATCCCCATCTATTAAGATTGAAAAAAATCATTTCTTATACAAATATAAAAATAAAATTTTAATTGATTTAGATTTTTTAAGTTTAGAAATATCATCACAGAAAATATTGGGCATAACAGGAACAGAAGGAAAATCTTCAACTTGTATTTATCTTAATCAAATACTATCAAAAAAATATAAAACAAAAATTATTGGCAATTTTGGAAATACTATCTTAGACAAAACAAATTTAATAAAATATTTATCAAAAATTGATATTTTAATTATTGAATTAAGTTCATATCAATTAGATAAATTGAAATTTTTAAAATTACATTATGCATTAATTACAAATATATTTAGTGATCATTTAGAATACCATAAAAATATTAAAAATTACATTAGCTCAAAATTTAAAATACAAGATTGTCTCTATAAAAACTCATATTTATTTTTATCAAAAAACTTATTTGTAAAATACCAAAGTTACATAAAAATAAATAAAAACAGATTAATTTTAAATAATGAAAAAAATATCTATAAAAAAGATATTTCAAACTATATTAAAGAAATAAACTTAAACTCAATTAAAAATTTGATTCATTATATTGACTCAAAAATAAAAATAAAAAATACTAATATTTCAAATGATTTAAATTATAGAGTTCAGCTAATTTATAAAAAAAATATTTTAAAAATTTATAATGATAGTAAGTGCACTAACTTAAACAATGCTATTTATAAAAATAACTTATTAAATAGCTCAAAAAAAATTTTAATTCTAGGAGGTATATTAAAAAAACAAGATAAAAATTTAAAGTTTAAAATCAAAGACTCATTAGTATTAATATTTGGTTACCAATCAAATTTATTTATTAAACAATTAGAATTTATTGACTCCAATTATTTTAAATTTGATAATCTAATTGAATTAACAAAATTTATTAAATTAATAATAAATTTCAAAAAATACGAATATATACTTTTTTCTCCAGGTGGTGAGTCTTTTGATTCCTATAAAAATTACTTAGATCGAGGAAGTCATTTTAATCGACTTATAAAAAAAGTTTTAGTTTGAAAAATTTACTTTTTAGAGATGATAAAAGTTTATTTGGATCTAACTGGTACATATTATCAAAAAAACTTTTTATAATTCCATTTATCTTATCTTTTATAGGTGTTCTTTCTATTTATTCTTTAATAGGCACTGAATATTCGATTCTTTTAATAATAAAACATATTATTTTTTTATTTATTTCTCTAAGTGTCTTAATTTTTTTATCATTACTTCCAAAAAATAGTTTGAGAAAATTTCTAAATATTATGTGTTTTTTTTTTATTTTTCTTTTATCTATAGTTCCAATTTTTGGTTACGAAATTAAAGGTGCTACAAGGTGGATAAGTTTTAATTTTTTTTCTATTCAGCCCTCAGAATTATTAAAAGGACCTCTTATTTGTATGTTTTCTTGGTTTTGCTATTTATATATCAAGACTAATAATAAATTTTATTTATTATTAAGTTCCATAATTTTAATTACAGTTATTATACTTTTACTTCTCCAACCAGATATAGGTACATTATTAGTTTATATTTCAATTTTTTCTTTGATCTTAATTTTATATTTTAGAAATATTAAAATTTTAATTTTATCTGGTTTTATAGGATTATTTTTTCTTTTAATTGCTTATTTTTCATTTGATCATGTTTCATACAGAATTGATAATTTTTTAGATGGTGATAATTCTCAAGTTTCAAGAAGTTTATCAGCAATAAAAACTGGTGGTTTATTCGGTGTTGGTTTAGGTGAAGGTCAACTTAAATATTCGATCCCCGAGTCACATAATGATTTCATATTTGCCATTTTAATTGAAGAATTTGGTGTTTTATTTGGACTATTTGTTGCCTTTTTGTATCCAGTGTTTTTCATATTGGTAAGAAGATCTATTTCGAGTCCCTCAAATTTATTTATTTCTAATACAATTTTCAGTTTATGCTTTTTGATGTGTATGCAAGCATTTGTGAATATTGGTTCCTCTATCAAACTCATACCTCCAACAGGAATGACATTGCCATTTATTAGCTATGGAGGGTCATCTATGCTTTCTTATGCGATAATATTTGGTACAGTCATCAACTTTAGTAAAAATGAAGAGAGTACTCCAAATAATACATAGTGAAGTTGCAGATGTTAGCGTAATTTCTAAATTTTTTCAAAAAAAACATCAATCATCTATAATTTTTTATAAAAATCTTCATTTTTTAAAAAAAAAAGATATCGATCAATTTGATTTATTTATAATTCATGGAGGAAAACAGAGCGCAAATAGTAAATCAAAGGCTATTTTGAATGAATATAAATTTCTTAACCACATTATTAAAATAAACAAACCTATTGTAGGTATATGTTTAGGTGCTCAATTAATTGCAAAAATTTATGGATCCAAAATATCTAAATCGAAAAACAAATTATTTGAATGTGGTTATAAGAAAAATTTAAAAAATAATAATAGAGTTTTCAAAAATAATCTATCTTTTTTACAATTTCATACAGAGGGTATTTCTTATAATAAAAATATGGAACTATTAGCTAAAGGTATTTTGTATGAAGTTGACTCCTTCAAGATTAAAAGGAAAGATATATATGGCTTTCAATTTCACCCAGAAGTTACTTCTAACACAATTAAAAGGTGGCACGATATAGTTAAAATAAAATACCCTTATATAGATAACTTAAATAAAATAATGAAAGATTTTAAAAAATATCAAAATCAAAATTATGATTGGTTTCAAAATTTTTTATTAAAACTTTTAAAATGATAAATATTATTTTTTCAGATGAATATAAAAATCACGATACTGGTAATCATCCTGAGTCAATAAAAAGAATAGAAGTAGTAAATAATTTAATTCAAGAAGATTACTCTAACTGTAACCTTATTGAACCATCTATAGCTGATAAAAAATTAATTTCCTTAGTTCATGACACAGATTATATAAATTATATTTTTGACTCTATACCTGTATCTGGTTTTAATTATTTCGATCCTGATACTATCGCGAGCCCTAATAGTTTAAAAAGTTATCTTTTAGCTGTTGGGGGGAGTGTGGATGCTGTAAAAAAAATTATAGAAGATAATAATAAAAAAAATGTTTACTTTTGTGCACATAGACCTCCAGGACATCATGCAGAAAGAAATAAAGCAATGGGATTTGGTGTTTTTAATAATGTAGCTATTTCAGCAGAATATGCCCTTAGGTCAGGTAAATTTAAAAAAATTTTAATTGTAGACTTTGATGTTCATCATGGTAATGGAACTCAACATATTTTTGAAAACAGCAAAGATATATACTATGCATCATCTCATCAATACCCATTTTACCCAGGTACGGGTTCTGAGAATGAGAGAGGAACTGGCAATATATTTAATTGCCCTTTAACAGCTGGTTGTGACTCTAAAAAATTCAGATCATTATTTGAAAATAAAATAATAAACAAAATAAATAATAGTTTCGATTTAATATATTTTTCAGCAGGTTTTGATGCACATAAGTTAGACCCTCTCGCATCAATTAATTTACAAAATGAAGATTTTTATTGGGTGACAAAAATTGTATTGGAAAAGTTAGCAAATAATGTTCCAATAATTTCAGTCTTAGAGGGAGGATATGATATGAAAGGCTTACTTCATGGATTAAATAACCACCTAAAAGCTTTAATAGAGTATTCTAATGAATAAAAAAAATGAAAAAAATTTTGAAAGTGCTCTTAAAAGATTAGAGCAAATATCCGATTTATTAGAAAATGAAGAAACACCTCTTGAAGAAAGTATCAAGTTATTTGAGGAGGGCATAGAGTTAAAAGAATACTGCGAGGAAAAATTAAAATCTGCAAAAATTAAAATTGATAAAATTGTAAAAAAGAATAAATCACTTGCATCAACAGAATTTCAATAATTAAAATTTATGTCAGTTTTAAGTAGAGTCAAATTACCCAAAGATTTAAAAAAATTATCATTTAGTGAATTACAAAAACTCAATGATGAATTGAGAGATTATACAATTGAAATAGTATCAAAAACTGGTGGACATTTAGGTGCTAGTCTTGGTGTTGTAGAACTAACAGTCGCCTTACATTATGTATTTAATACTCCATCAGATAAAATAATTTGGGATGTGGGACATCAAACATATCCTCATAAAATTCTTACGGGTAGAAAAAATAAAATACATTCTTTGAGAAAAAAAAATGGCATATCTGGTTTTACTAAAAGATCAGAGAGTATATACGACCCTTTTGGAGCAGCCCATAGCTCAACTTCAATCTCTGCTAGTCTTGGAATCACAGCTGCAAGGGATATATTAAATAAAGATTTTGATGTAGTTAGTGTTATCGGTGATGGAGCAATTAGCGCAGGAATGGCTTTTGAAGGGTTAAACAATCTAGGACACCTAAATAAAAACTCTCTAATAATTCTGAATGATAATGAGATGTCTATAGCTGAACCTGTTGGTGCTATGAGTAAATATCTTGTGAATTTATTGAGTTCAAAATCATATGAAGGTTTTAGAGATATTATTAAAAACTTTACTAAAAGACTTCCAAGTGAAGTTGGAGAATTTGCAAAAAAAACAGAAGGTTATTTTAAAGGTTATCTAACTGGCAATACTCTATTTGAAGAATTGGGTTTAAATTATTTGGGACCTGTTGATGGACATAATTTAAAGCTATTAGTTCAATTATTTAAGAAATACAAAAAAAAAGAATTACATGGCCCAGTATTCCTACATTTAATTACGCAGAAAGGTAGAGGTTACAAACCTGCTGAACTATCCAAAGATAAATTCCATGGAGTTTCATCTTTTGATGTCAAAACTGGTTTACAAAATAAATCAAAACTAGTCACATATACTAATGTAGTGAGCGACACTATTTTAAAATTAGCAAAAAAAGATAAAAAAATTGTAGCAATAACTGCAGCAATGCCCTCAGGAACAGGCTTAGATAAGTTTAAAGAAAAATATCCCTCTAGATTTTATGATGTAGGAATAGCTGAACAGCATGCTGTTACTTTTGCTGGAGGTATGACGACAGAGTCTATTAAACCTTTTGTTGCAATTTATTCAACTTTTCTGCAGAGAGCTTATGATCAAGTTGTACATGACATTGCTATACAGTCATTGCCTGTTAGATTTTTAATTGATAGATCTGGCTTTGTAGGTGCTGATGGTGCTACACATGCTGGATCTTTTGATCTCAGTTACCTCTGCTGCCTTCCTAATTTTGTTGTTATGGCACCGTCGAGCGGTGAGGAATTAAAAAATATGATCAATTTAGCATTGTCTATAAATAACAAACCATCTGCAATTAGATATCCAAGAGATCTTGCACATGAATATAAAAATAATGATAAATTTCAAAAAATAATTATAGGAAAAGGGAAGATTATAAAAAATGGAAAAAAAGTTGCCTTTCTTAATTTAGGAACAAGGTTAAAAAAAGTATTAGAAATTTCCGAGCTGATTAAAAAAAATTATAAATTGGATTGCTCTATAATAGATATGAGATTTGCAAAACCAATTGATGTTAAATTAATACAAAAACTTATGAAAAATCATGACATTTTTGTCACTATTGAAGAGAACGCTATCGGGGGTTTCTCTAGTCAGGTTAATGACTTTCTAATAAATAAAATAAGTAATACCCCAAAAATACTAAATTTTTTTATGAAAGATGAATTTATTGATCAATCTGACATTGAAGATCAATATTCTAAATCAGGTATTTCTCCAAAAATAATATATGAAAAGCTAATAAAGTTTTTAATGTGATTTGGATTTATGAATTAATAATAAATCTGCAATCACAAAATTAGTCATAGCAATTCCTACTGGCACTGCCCTAATACCCACACAAGGATCATGACGTCCTTTAGTTTTAATTTTTGTATTTTTAAAATTCTTTGTAATAGTGTCTTTTTCACTTAATACTGAGCTCGTTGGTTTTACAATATATCTAAAAATAATATCTTGGCCTGAAGAAATACCACCTAATATTCCTCCTGCGTGGTTAGTATGAAAATTAATTTTCTTGTTTTTGAAATTAATTTGATCAGATCCATTCGTGCCGTCATAATTTACTAAATCAAAACCTGTACCAAACTCTATACCTTTCACCGCATTAATGCTCATAATCGCTTTTGATAACTCAGAGTCAAGTTTTTGATATATTGGCTCTCCTATACCTACAGGACAATTTGAGACTCTAACTTCAATTACAGCACCAAGAGATGAACCCTTTTTTCGGTGAGTGTGTATTAGATCTTCCCATTTTTTTAGGATAGATTTTTTCGGTGAGAAAAATGGATTTTTATTAATAAAATTATTATTCCAAGTTGTGTTTTCTATCTTCTCATTACCTATTTGAATGACAGCACTCGTAACATTTATTTTATTTTTTGAAATTTTTTTAATAAGAAGTTCTGCAAGAGCACCTGCAGCAACTCTCATAGCAGTTTCCCTCGCACTAGACCTTCCTCCACCTCTATAATCATAATTTTTATATTTCATAAAATATGTGTAATCGGCATGACCAGGTCTAAATTTATTTTTAATTTCTGAATAGTCCTTACTTCTTTGATCAGAGTTATAAATTATCATTGATATCGGAGCACCAGTACTTTTTCCGTTAAAAACTCCAGAGAGTATTTTGACTTCATCTTTTTCTTTTCTTTGTGTTGTAAATTTTGACTGACCTGGTTTTCTCAAATCTAACCTTGTTTGAATATATTTTGTGTTAATAGGTATTCCTGCTGGGAAACCATCAACAACACAACCTATAGCCTCTCCATGACTTTCTCCCCAAGTAGTAAACTTTAATAAATTTCCAAAAGAATTGTGTGACATGAACTAATTATTTTTTACTAAACTCATTTAATAATCCTGCTACACCTTCAGCTTCATCAACTGCTACCATTCCAACTGTATGATAACCACAATCAACATGGTGGATTTCTCCAGTCACACCAGATGAAAGGTCGCTCAAAAGATAGGCTCCTGTGTTTCCAACATCTTCTAGTGTAACATTTCTCTTTAAAGGTGAGTTTAGTTCATTCCATTTTAAAATAAATCTAAAATCACCAATACCAGAAGCCGCAAGAGTTTTAATTGGGCCTGCAGATATAGCGTTAACTCTTATATTTTTATCTCCCATATCTACAGCAAGATATTTAACTGAAGCCTCAAGCGCTGATTTTGCGACTCCCATTACATTATAATGTGGCATAACCTGCTCTGCTCCATAGTAAGTTAACGTTAAAATACTCCCACCATCATCCATTAAATCATAGCAATATTTACAAGACTCAGTGAAGGAATAACAAGAGATATTTAAACTATTTAAGAAATTCTCTTTTGACGTATCAACATACTTACCCCTTAACTCATTTTTATCTGCAAACGCTACAGCGTGAACGAAAAAATCCAATTTTCCCCATTTATCTTTAATTTTTTCAAAAGTATTTTTTACTGATCCTTCATCACTAACATCACATTGTATCAATAAATTGGAACCAACAGATTTAGCTAGAGGATCTATTCTCTTTAATAAAAGATCATTTTGATAAGTAAAAGCTAATTCAGCACCAAAATTTGCACATTGTTGAGCTATGCCCCAGGCAATGGACTTATCATTAGCTACTCCCATTATAAGCCCCTTTTTATTTTTTAAATCCATTTTTTGCTAAAATTAATATAATACTCATACCATGTCAGATAAATTAAATCCAATTATTAAGTTTAAAGAATGGTTTGATTTAGCCACTGAAAAAGAGATCAACGATCCTAATGCGATGTGTCTATCAACAGTTGACGATAAAAATACTCCCCATTCAAGGATGGTTTTATTAAAAGATTATAATGATGAAGGTTTTATTTTTTACACAAATTACGAGAGCAATAAAGGAAATGACATTTTAAAAAATGCTAATGTTTGCCTAAATTTTCATTGGAAGTCATTGTTAAGGCAAATAAGAATAGAGGGTAAAGTCGAAAAAGTCTCAAAAGAAACATCTGATAAATATTTTAATTCAAGACATTATTTAAGTCGAATAGGGGCGTGGGCTTCTAATCAATCAAAAGTCCTAAAATCAAGAGATGATTTAGAGAATAAAATTGAATTTTATAAAAATAAATATCCTGAAAAAGAAAATTTCCCTCGTCCTGATTACTGGGGAGGGTTTATAGTAAAATATTCAAAAATCGAGTTTTGGGAGGATATGCCTCATAGAATTCACAAAAGAGAAGTCTTTGAGTTTAAAGATAATGATTGGGTATCGTATACCCTTAGCCCTTAGTTTTTAGAGTGTTCACTCCATCTTTTTAGCAAATCAGAACTTGAAGACTCTTTGTGATTTCCACCTACACCAAATTTTAATTCAATATTATATTTCTTTGCTGTTTCATATTCTAAAATTTTAGAAGTGTCTGATCTATCACCTCCATTAGCAAAAATAATTTTTTCATTTGGATATTTATTTCTTATTTGAATTAACAAATTATTTGCACTCCCCATTTCATCATCTTCAAATTCCATAGCTTCATTTACCACTTTTAAGCTATCAACAACATACATTCTATGTTGAATATCCATAAAAAAATTTCCTTTTTTATCAATTAACCATTTATTAGAATTTACACCTACGATTAAAAAATTAGAAAACTCTAAACATTCTTTCATCATCATAATATGTCCAGGATGGATGGGGTCAAATCCCCCTGAAACAACACTAATAATTTTATTTTCCACTTGAAATTGATTCTAAATAATTTTTTAAATTCTTGTAATCTTTATCTGAAATGTAATTTGGAGAAATAGTTAATATATCTCTCCAAGAAGTTAGATAATTTAAATTCACTTTCATTTTAGATATATTTTTTTTGGCTTTAGGGTAAATACCATAGTAAAAAACTACATAAATATCTTTAACTTTAAGTTTATTTTGTCTTAAAGCCTTTATGAAATGTAATTTACTTCCTCCATCAGTTGCCATGTCCTCTACTAATATTGACTGATTATTCTTTTTAAACTCTCCCTCTATTAGCTTACCTTTTCCAAACCCTTTAGGACTCTTTCTTATATAAATCATTGGATATTTCATCTTTTGACACAGAAAGGAAGAGTAGGGAATACCAGCTGTTTCGCCTCCTGCAATAATAGTTGAATTATCTTTATACTTCGATTTAATCTGTTTACTCATTTCATTGATAATTAATTCTCTTTCTTTTGGAAATGAAATTAATTTTCTACAATCAACATAAACAGGACTTTTTTTGCCAGATGTAAGAGTAAATTGTTTTTTGAAGTCTATATTAACGCATCCAATACTTAACAGTAAGTTTGCTATCTTTTCTTTATTATTTTTGATTTTGACCTTCGACATTTTTCTGAACAATATTTAACATCATTCCATACTTTTTCCCATTTTTTTCTCCAACTAAATGGTCTTTCGCATACCACACAAATTTTGAAATCTTTTTTATTCAGCTAAATAATCTTCTCAATCTCTTTATCTTCGAGATTACCATTAATTATAACAAGAGGGCAATGTAACGAGTTAGATTTTTCATATATAAGTTTGTCAATTAAAGGGCCAGGCTTGCCTATATCTTTACTTGTAGCAAGAATAATAGTTGAATTAGATGAATATTTATTTAAGAAACTTATAAACTCATCGATCTCATTATATTTAAATATTTCAGATTTTGCTTTAATTTTAGATTTATCTGAGATGTAATTATGCACTTCTTTATGTTTTAATTTTTCAGTTGTTATTTGATCTATATCCAAAATTTTTTCAGCCCCTGATGTAAGCATCATACCTTCGCTTGCGCTTTGAATAAAGCTAACAGTAGTAATATTAGATTTAGTTATTTTTGCTCTCCTTATAGCAAATTTAACTGCAGTCCACATTTCAGCGCTTTGATCAATAACTACAAAATAATTTCTATTATTATTTTTTTTCATTTTTTTCTAAATATTAAATTCGTAACTAAGCTAAGCAATAATGATATAGCAATCAAAATTATAATATAAATAAAAGACTCAGTTTTTAACAACTTTTCCAATTTAAATGAAATTCCTCCTTTTTTTATTTGCAAGTTTTTAGATACCATCTTAATAATTTCATTATTTTTTATCTCGTACATATAAACTTTTATATTTCCAGGTGAGATATTATCTGGTACTAAAAATTTTTTTAAAAATAGATTTCCACTTACACTTTCAAGCTCCTCTTCTATATACAAATTTTTCACATTCATTGCCTTTCTTATTTTATGGAGTTCAAGAGAGTGATTACTTATTAATGAATGCCTATCCTTTAAACTAGAATATAAAAATATTTCATTCAAAGTCTTTTTAGGAGATGTGAAGATTGCAAAAAAACTAGGTTGATTATTCAACTCTTTTGTTTCGTTAATCCATAAAAAACCCTCTTTAACTTTTGTCGTCAATTTAGCTTTTTTATTCTCTCCTTCGAAAATGAAGATTACATCACTGTTTTTATCTTTATTTCCAAATAAAACTAATTCTTTTCCTAAAAAATTTGAGTTTATTTCAATTTCAAATTGATCTAAGGAAAAATTAGATGCAAAACCAATTTTAAAAAAAAATATGATTATTAAAATATATTTATACATAATTTATAATGAATAAGTTCTCAGGTGTTCTAAATAAATCATAAGCTAAAAATGATGAAATAATTAATAGTAACATACCAAATGTTACTTTTAAATTTTCTTGATCAAGTATATCAACTATCCTTGCAGCTAGTGCAGCTCCAATAGAGCTACTTACTATTAATCCTAAAGCCAATACAAAATCTATATTTTGATTTATGTATATTTGCAAAAATAAAGATACAAAGGATACTATCGTGATGTTAAATAGTGATGTTCCTATTACTGAAATAGTTTTCATACCTAAAAAATAAATCATACATGGAATAAGTATAAAGCCACCACCAATACCAGTTAGCCCTGTCAATACACCTATAAAAAAACCAATTAAAAGTGGTGCTAGTACACTAATATATAGTTTAGATTTTCTAAACTTAATTTTAAAAGGAAGTCCATGTATCCAAGAATGCTGGTGTAATTTAAATTTTTTATTTTTATGTACGATGTTAACTTTAGCTGTTTCATAAAGAATAAATACAGCAGTTATAATTAAAAGAATTATATAGATACTATTTAAATAGTTATCAATTAAACCAATATTTTTTAAATTATTTAGAATTAATACACCAAAAAGTGTCCCCACTAATCCACCAATAACCATTGTTAAGCCCATCTGATAGTCTATGTTTTTTCTTTGAAAATGACTTACAACACCAGTTGATGTCGAGGCGAATACTTGAACAGTTGTAGTTCCAACTGCAACAGCTGGAGGAATGCCAACTAGTATCAAAAGAGGAGAGGATATAAAACCTCCACCTATGCCAAAGAGTCCAGATATAAAACCAATTCCAACTCCAAGGGAAATTAATATATAAATATTTATGGATATTTCAGCAATAGGTAGGTAAAAATTCATATATTAAAATAAAATATTATACTTAAAATTAATTAAATAAATTAATGATTAAATACACTTTAGCATTTGCTTGTTCAAGCGATGGTTTTATTGCAAAATATTCTGGAGATAATCCATTTGAATGGACTAGCTTGGAAGATAAAAAACACTTAGACAATTTAATAAAGAATCATAAATGGCAAGTTATGGGTAGAAAGACTCATGAATTAAATCCAAACGGGTCTAGATCAAGAATTATTTTTTCTAGAAAATACCAAAAAATCAAACAAATTAAAAATTCAATAAATCAATATTATTTTAATCCAGATATTAATCAGTGGAATGAATTTGAAAATCTTTGCAAAGAAAGTGTTTTAATTTTGGGGGGAACAAGTGTTCATGATTATTTCTTATATGCTGATTTAATTGATGAAATTTTTATTACTATAGAGCCTTTAAAATTTGGAAAAGGCTTACCAGCTTTTACATACATAAATTTTAGGGACTTAGTTCCATACTTCAATGAGAGAGGATATCGTCATTCTAAAAAAAAAATTAATGACAAGGGCTCTTTGTTAGTTAATTTTTCAAAAACTTAGTAGTTTTGTATAATCATTTTTGTCGTTTACATTAAAAAATTCTATTTTTTTATTTTTTTTAAAATTTATATAATCAAATCCAATTTCTTCAGCAAATTTCATAATTTTATAACCATTATTTTTTAAAAGGACTTCATTTAATTCCTTAAATATTTTTGATGACCAAAAAGAGAACATTGGTTCGATAATATTATCAATCTTACAAATATAAACTTTACTCTTTTTTTCTGTAATTGAGATAAAATTATCTATGATACCTGTGTTTATTATTGGGGCATCAGTGGGAAAAAGTGCAAACCATAAATCTTCTTTTGAGTTTTTATAATGATCAAGAGCGCTATGTAACCCAGCTAGTGGCCCTTTGTAACCTCCAATTTTATCACTTACAACTTTATAGCCAAATATTTTGTACTTACTGATATCTCTATTAGCATTAATAATAATCTCATAAGACTTTTCTTGAAGACTTTCTATTAAAATTTCAATAAAAGACTTATCTTTAATTTTTAAAAAACTTTTATTTTCATAACCCATTCTGGAGGATTTACCACCCGTTAGTATTACAGATACAAGCTTACTCATCTTTGGTATATCTAAATTCTCCAGATAAAATATTTAACCGTTTACCTCTAATTCTTCCAATCATTGTTAAATTTTTCTTTCTAGCTATTTCAACTGCCCAAGCAGTGAAACCTGATCGAGATAATAGTATTGGTATTTCCATTTTGATACATTTCAATACCATTTCACTTGTCAGCCTGCCAGTAGTGTAAAAAGACATTTCTTTTGCGTCTATTTTCTTATCAAGTATCAAACCAGCAATTTTATCAACAGCATTATGTCTTCCCACATCTTCAAAATAATATAAAGGTTTATCTCCCTGACATAAGACGCAACCGTGTATTGCACCTACAGATAAATATAAACTTGGCTCGGTATTAATTTTTTTGGATAAATTCATAAGCTGTTGATGGTTTATTCTTATTTTTTTATTCAAGGAAATGGTATTTATTTCTTCAAATAAGTCTCCAAATACAGTCCCTTGTGCACAACCAGAGGTATTTACTTTCTTCCTTAATTTTTCTTCATAATTAGTTTTACTCTTTGTTCTTACAACAATTGTCTTTAGGTCTTTATGAAACTCAATCTTTTTTACATCGTCTATATTAGTAAGCATTCCCTGATTGAATAAATAACCAATAGCTAAATATTTTGGATAATCTCCTATAGTCATTATTGTTACTATTTCTTGGTTGTTTAAGTATAGCGTGAGTGGTTTTTCTTCAATGATTGGAATTTTTGTTATTTCGCCTTTTTCATTAATTGATTTTTTTAATTTAAATAAAGATCTGTTATTTACACTAGGTTTGATTAAAAAATCTGTCATTTTTTTCTTGATTGTATTATGGTGACAAGGTGAAAACAATAGCTGTTATTGGTTGGAAAAATAGTGGCAAAACTACTTTAGTGAGTAATTTAGTAAAATTTTTTAAAGAAAAGAAAATAAAAGTTGGTGTGGTAAAACATGCTCACCATTCTTTTGACATTGATCATCCTAATACAGATAGCTATAAAATTAGAAAATCCGGAGCATATAAAACCACACTAGTATCAGATAAAAGACTTGCATTCATAGAAGAGAAAACCGAGTCACATATTAATTTAGAACGTCTGGTAGAAATTAACAAAGATTGTGATTTGTTAATATTTGAAGGGTTTAAGAGATTTGATGATTTGATAAAGTTAGAGGTGAGTTTACAAAAAAATAACAAAGACTACCTCTACAAATCTATAAATAATGTTAAATATATCGTTACGGACGATAATATTGATCATCCAATTCAGACCTTTAATCACAATCAAATAGAAAAAATTGCCTCTGAAATATATTATGAAAACTCCTAAGCTAATATCTTTCAAACTTGCGCAAAAAATAATTATTCGGGAAAAAAAGAATTTATTTCAAGAGTCTAAGATAAAATTAAAGGAAGCACATAATGCAGTAGTATCAAGAACAATTACTTCTCCAATAAATCTACCTTTACATAATACTGCAGGATTAGATGGTTATATTGTTTCTAATAAAAATCTCAACAAATTGTCAATATCTAATAAGCTTCTAAATGCTGGACATTCATATAAAAGATTAAATCCCAATTTAGCCTATAAAATAAATACAGGAGGTATTATCCCACAAAACTTTAAAAATTTTATCTCATTAGAAAACGCAAAAGTTGAGGGGAGAAATCTATTAGTTCAATATTCAAAAATATCTAATAAAGATATAAAAAAGAAAGGTGAGGATTTAAAAAAAAATAAAATACTGATAAAAAAAAATGAAAAAATTGATTTCATAAAAATTGCATTACTTTCATCAGTAGGGATTACAAATTTATGGGTATATAAAACTTTGAGAGTTGCTGTCGTATCCTCAGGAAATGAATTAATAAAATCTGACAAAAAAATAAAAGATCATCAAGTATATGACTCAAATAAATATCAAATAATTCATTTTTTAAAGAAATTTAATATAAGTGTTCATGACTTAGGTATTTTAAAAGATGATGAGATAAAAGTTGATAAATTTTATAAAAAAAATCAAAATAAATTTGATATTATAATTAGTTCAGGTGGCTCCTCATTTAGCTCTAAAGATTACATATCTTCTTTTCTAAGTCAAAATACTAAACTTCTTTTTAAATATGTAAGAATTCAACCAGGTCGACCTGTTATTTTTTCAAAATTAAAATTCAATTATTATTTTTCACTGCCTGGAAATCCATTAGCTGTTTTTACTAATTTATTTTTTTTAGTAAGTTTATTTATAGATCCTTCTCGCAAAGATAATTCTAGCATTACTAAATTTTACCGATCTGGATTTTCAGAAAATCAAAAATCTAATTTAACAAAATTTTATCGTGTGAAATTATCTAAAAATATACTTTATACTCATAAATCAAAAGGTTCTGCTAAACTAATTTCTCTCTCTGAAGCAGATGGTTTAGCATTTGTCCCAGAAGGAAATGATAAAATTAAAAAAGGCGAAAAGATTAGCTTTATTGAATTTTAAATTTGATATTTACTAAATTACCTTTTTTTTTTAGTGAAATGATCTCATATTTTTTTTCTTCACAAAAATTTTTAAAGTCAAATTGTGATAACGGGTCATCACTTTCTATTGTAAGAACATCATTTTTTTTTAACTTTTTTATAAATTTTTCAGCTTTTAAGACAGGTATAGGGCATTCAAAGCCTTTAGTATCTAGATAATAATCCATTTATATATATATTTATTTTAAAAATACATGGAAATAAAGAATTTAGAAATTATTTTAGCTTTAGATAGTGAAAAACATTTCAATAGAGCAGCAGAAAAATTAAAAATATCACAACCTGCTTTATCTATGAAGCTAAAGGCTTTAGAAAATGAAATAGGGGTAAGACTAGTAAAAAGAGGAAAGAACTATATTGGATTAACTTCTGAGGGTGAAATTTTAAAAGAACGATTTAAAAATATTGTCAAAGAGTACACTAGTATCAAACAGTTAAGCTCTGAGTTAAAAAATAATTTAACTGGAAATTTAAGAATAGGTGTTATTCCTACTGCTTTATTAGAAGTCTCATTTTTATTAAATAGTTTTGTTAAAAAATTTACAAATGTTAAATTGCAAGTAATTTCTATGTCTTCTAATGAAATTGATAAAAATCTTCATGATTTCAAATTAGATTTAGGGATAAGTTATTTAGAAAATGAACCAATATTAGGAGTTGAGAAGATACCTTTATATAAAGAAACATATTTTCTCATATCTAAAAAAAAGAATTTAAAAAATAAAAAGAAATTAAAATGGCAAGAAATTGGTAATTTAGATCTGTGTTTAATTTCTAAAGAAAATCAATTTAGAAGAATATTAGATGCTATTTTTAAAGAGAATAATATTAATCCACGAGTTTTAATTGAGTCAAACTCTATGACTCATATTTACTCTCACGTAAATAGTTCAGAATTTTCAACAATTATGCCATATATATTTACTCAGTCATTCAATTACGATGAGAATACAAATTTTATTCAATTAATTTCTCCAGAAATATCTCATAAGGTAGGTATAGTTCATATTGATGATAATCGCCCATCACCTATTAAAAATAACTTTTTAAAATTCTTAAAAAGCTTTAATAAGTAATACTTATCAATTAATTACTTATTGATAATTGAAACTTAATAAAAAATTACTAAATTTAAGTAAATGAAAGACTCACAAAGTAAGATTCATCCAGGTTCTGGTAGAAGAAAAGCATTAGAATTCAACAAGGGTCGCCAAAGTGATGACCAGTCAATTGATGATCTTAAAAACCTAATACCTAATGATTATTTTAGACAAAGGGATATGCTTATTGAAAGCCTTCACTTAATTCAAGACCATTATAAATGTCTTAAACCAAAACATCTAACAGCACTGTCCGAATTAACAAATTTACCTTTAACTGAAATTTACGAAACAGCATCATTCTATGCTCACTTTGATATCTATAAAGAGGATGATATTAGCCCTCCTGAAACAACAATTAGAGTTTGTGATGGTATTACATGTGAGATGAACGGATGCAAAACTTTAGAAAAAAATTTAAGTGATAGTGTATCTTCTAATGTGAGAGTAGTTAGAGCACCTTGTATGGGAAGGTGTCACCAAGCACCAGTAGTTGAGGTAGGAAAAAAACATTTTGTAAACGCAGATGTAAGTGTAGTTCAAAAAGCCTTAAAGGAGCAAGATACAAAACCAGTTATACCAAATTACATTAGCTATGACGATTATATAAAAAATGGTGGATATAAAATTCTAAAGGATTGTATTGAAAATAAAAAAGACCCAATGAAGCTCATAGAAGAAATGGAGCAATCAGGTTTGAGAGGTCTTGGTGGTGCAGGATTTCCAACTGGCAGAAAATGGAGATTTGTAAGAGCAGAAGATAAACCTAGGTTAATGGCAATTAATGGTGATGAGGGTGAACCAGGAACATTTAAAGATCATCATTATCTTACAAGAGACCCACATAGATTTCTTGAGGGAATGTTAATTGCTGCATGGGTAGTTGAGGCAACAGATGTATATATATACATGCGAGATGAGTACCCTGATGTAATAAAGTTTTTAAAGAAAGAAATTAAAATTTTAGAAGAAAAAAATTTAAATATCAAAACGAGAATTCATTTTAGAAGAGGTGCTGGCGCCTACATTTGTGGTGAAGAGTCATCAATGTTAGAAAGTTTAGAGGGTAAAAGAGGCTTACCTAGACATAAACCCCCATTTCCATCTCAAGTAGGACTTTTTGGTAGACCAACATTAATACACAATGTTGAAACAGTTTTTTGGGTAAGAGAGATTTTGGAAAAAGGTGCTGTATGGTTCAGTAGTCATGGTCTCAATGGTAGGAAAGGTCTAAGAACGTTCTCTGTGTCGGGAAGAGTAAAAAACCCTGGTGTTAAGTTAGCTCCAGCAGGGATCACAATAAAACAACTTATTGATGAATATTGTGGCGGTATTCAAGAGGGCCATACATTTAAAGCATACTTGCCTGGAGGAGCCTCTGGAGGAATACTTCCTGCAAAATTAGATAGTATTCCACTTGATTTTGACACGCTACAAGAGCACGGATGTTTTATAGGTTCAGCTGCTGTAGTCGTTTTATCTGACAAAGATAACATGAAAGATATTGCCAAAAATTTAATGTTCTTTTTTCATGATGAAAGTTGTGGTCAATGTACTCCTTGTAGAAATGGAACCGAAAAAGCTCTTAAACTCATGAACCAATCATCCTGGGATGTAGACCTTTTAAAAGAATTATCATCAGCAATGATGGATGCTTCCATATGTGGTTTAGGACAAGCAGCTCCAAATCCAATGCTTTCAGTTATTAAACACTTCTCAGAGGAGGTAACCAACTAATGACTGATAATATTAAATTTAAAATTGACGGCAACGAATATGTAGCCAACAAAGACGAGTCAATTTGGGATGTCGCTAAAAAAAATAATATCGATATTCCTCATCTTTGTTATTCACCTGAGCCGGGTTATCGAGCAGACGGAAATTGTAGAGCATGTATGGTTGAAATTAAAGGGGAGAGAACTCTTGCAGCATCGTGTATTCGTAAACCTACCGAAGGCATGGAGGTTACAGTTAACTCTTCAAGAGCAGAAAAATCACGATCTATGGTTTTTGAACTTCTTGTGTCTGATCAACCAGAAAAAAATAATTCTCCTGACCCTGAGTCAAAGTTTTGGAATTGGTCTGAAAAATTAGGTGTTAGTGATAGTCGTTTTCCTAGTAAAGACAAAATAGAGTTAGACAGATCTCATAAAGCAATGAGCGTTAATTTAGATGCATGTATAAATTGTAATTTATGTGTTCGCGCTTGTCGTGAAGTGCAAGTAAACGACGTAATCGGAATGGCATACAGAGGGTCAACAGCGAAGGTAATATTTGATTTAGATGACCCAATGGGTAACAGCACCTGTGTTGCTTGTGGAGAATGCGTACAAGCTTGCCCAACAGGAGCATTAATGGAGTCTTCATTAGTTGATGATCAGGGAAAAAGAGAGTCTTATTCAGATAAAGTCGTAGAGAGTGTCTGTCCTTACTGTGGTGTAGGATGTCAAACTGAAGTACACGTAAAAGACAACAAAATTTTGTACGTTGATGGTAAAAATGGACCCGCTAATGAAAATAGGTTATGCGTAAAAGGTAGATTTGGTTTTGACTATATTAATCATGATGGAAGACTCACTAAACCATTAGTGAGAAAAGCCGGTGTTAAAAAAGACGCAAATCTTGAAATTAAAGATGCTGATATCTATGATTATTTTGAAGAGACTACTTGGGAAGACGCAATTGAAAGAGCTTCATCTGGTCTTTTAAATTTAAAAGAAGATCATGGACCAAAAAGTTTAGCTGGTTTTGGTTCAGCAAAGTGTTCTAATGAGGAGGCTTACTTATTCCAAAAATTGGTAAGAGTTGGCTTTGGATCAAATAATGTAGATCACTGTACTAGACTTTGTCACGCATCTTCTGTTGCAGCATTGATGGAATGTGTAAACTCTGGGGCTGTGTCAGCTCCTTTTATGTCTGCATCTGATGCTGACTGTGTAATTGTAATAGGCGCAAGGCCTACAGAAAACCACCCTGTTGCAGCAACCTATCTTAAACGCGCAGCAAAAAGAGGTTCCAAGTTAGTTGTTATGGATCCAAGAAAGCAAGGTTTAACAAAACATGCTACTTATAACTTACAATTTAAAGCAGGTACTGATGTTGCGATGCTTAACGCACTTTTGTATACAATAGTTGAAGAGAAACTTTATGACGAACAATATATTCAAGGACAAACTGAGGGCTTTGAAAAATTACAAGAAGAAATAAAGGATTTTTCTCCTGAAAAAATGGAGGCTATTTGTGGTATTAAAGCTCAAGAGCTAAGAGAAGTTGCTAGACTTTATGCTAAATCAGAGAGATCCATTATCTTTTGGGGTATGGGAGTATCTCAACATGTGCACGGAACAGATAATGCTAGATGTTTAATTGCTCTTGCTTTAACAACTGGACAAATTGGAAGAGAGGGTACAGGGTTACATCCCTTAAGGGGACAAAACAATGTTCAAGGTGCATCTGATGCTGGACTAATTCCAATGGTTTTTCCTGATTACCAGTCAGTTGAAGATGGAAGTATTCATCAGAAATATGAAAATTTTTGGAAGACAGGTCTTGATGATAAAAAAGGTTTAACCGTCGTTGAAGTTATTAACAAAATTTTAGAAGATCAGATCAAAGGTATGTATATTATGGGGGAAAACCCTGCAATGTCTGATCCTGATCAAAATCATGCAAGAGCAGCACTAGCTAAATTAGATCATTTAGTAGTTCAAGATATTTTCATGACTGAAACTGCCTGGCATGCAGATGTAATCTTACCCTCATCAGCCCACGCTGAAAAAACTGGAACTTATACAAATACCAACAGGCAAGTCCAATTGGGTCGCCAAGCAGTACCACCTCCTGGCTCAGCCAGACAGGATTGGTGGATTACTCAAGCTATAGCTCAAGGAATGGGTTTAGATTGGAGTTATCTACATCCAAGAGATATTTTTAATGAAATGGCTAAAGTAATGCCTTCATTAAAAAATATTACATATGAAAGACTAGAAAATGAAAATTCTGTTACATATCCCTGTGATGATCCAAATAAACCTGGAAATGAGATTATATTCAATGAAAATTTTCCAACTGCAAATGGAAGGGGAAAAATAGTACCTGCTAAACTAATACCACCAGCAGAACTACCAGATGACGACTTTCCAATGATATTAACAACAGGAAGATTATTAGAACATTGGCACACTGGTTCTATGACAAGAAGAGCTAATGTTTTAGATCATATAGAACCTGAAGCAATAGTTAGTATGAATAGGTGGGATATGAAAAGGATGACAATTAGCCCAGGAGATCAAGTTTTAGTCAAAACAAAAAGAGGATCGCTGGCTATTAAAGTTAGAAGTGACAGAGAAATTCCTGAGGGTATGGTTTTCATGCCATTTTGTTTTGCTGAAGCTGCTGCAAACGTACTTACAAACCCACAGTTAGATCCGATTGGTAAAATTCCCGAGTTTAAGTTTAGTGCAGCAAGTGTTGAAAAAATTCAACCATCAGTCAACTAATTCAAAAAATACTTATTATGTTTTTGAACGGTATATCTTTTATATAAACTATTAAACTTATAAGAACTATTACTAGAAAATTAATTGTCATTATAAAACGAAACAAATTAAAATTTGATCTATTAAAATCACCTTCATCTCTTAGAACTAGCAATGATTTGTTCTGTTCTATTGATGATTGATTATCTATTTGATGAAAAACACTTAAGTCCCCATCAAATTTCTGAGACACCGGTTTATAAACTTCTTTCATTCTTGATCTATTATTCAGGAATGTATCAATAGTATTAATTTTTTGTTCTAAAGACTCAATTTTTAATTTCAGTTCATCAAAATCAGATTTATTTTCCAAATTACTAGATTTTATTTTTGGTGATGATTCATCAACATTTGGATTATAGTCTTTATTTTCTAATTGATTTTTTATTTCAGCTAATGAGTCTAAAATTTTCTTTGACTTTTCTTCGTTAAAACTTGGGTTATTACTTTTTGTAGTATCTCTCCCAAATTGATCAATATCCGAAACCATAGATTTTAAATTTAATGTAAGTATAGAAAATAATCAATTATATGTGTTTATAGGTTGTTTCTAATAAAAGTGAATGGTGCCGGCTGGGGGACTCGAACTCCCGACCTGATGATTACAAATCAACTGCTCTACCAACTGAGCTAAGCCGGCATTGTGTAATTATTTATATTAAAATCTAGAATAAACAATATTTAAAAAGTATTAATTTTGAAATGATATGCAGCAATTGCTAGAGAATTTGCTGCATTATAGCTATCAATACCGTCTACATTTTCTTGAGGGATTCTTATTTTAAAGTCACTCTTTGTTAAAATATTTCTTCTGATACCTTTTCCTTCACTTCCTACAATGATGACAGATTTTTTATCAAAATTAAATTCTCTGTTAATTTCCTCACCGCTCATATCGAGAGAATAAGTCCAATAGCCAGATTTTTTTAGAAGTTCTATTGTTCTGTTAATATTTTTAGAAACATGATATTTCAACACTTCAACTGCTCCAGACGAGGTTAATGATGTTATATCGTTAATATCTGCTGAAGAATGCTCTGACAGCAATAGACCATCAGCTCCCATCAAAAGAGCCGTTCTTATTATGTTTCCAAGGTTATTTTGGTCTGTAATCTGATCGGCTATAATAATAAGAGATTTTTTGGTGTTTATAATAATTTCCTCTAAATTGGAGGGTTTATACTTTTCTCTTCTTATAACTATATCAGTGATAAATCTATCATTCTTAATACCAAGTTTATTAAAATCGTTTTTTTTTAGTAACTTTGTCTTATTATTGAGTTTATTTTGCTCTATCAACTTTGCAAAAGCTGATTGTTTCTCAATATTAATGAAAATTTCAATAATTTTATCAGGATTATGCAAAATACAACTAGTGCAAGAATTAACCCCTGAAATAAGCATTATTTTAAATAACAGTAAAAATTAACGAAGTCTATTGACTTTCAAAGACAATTATCTATTAATCAAAACCTGATTTTAAACATTTTGGAGGGATGGCCGAGTGGTTAAAGGCGGCAGACTGTAAATCTGTTCACGCAAGTGTACGTAGGTTCGAATCCTACTCCCTCCACCACTTTTTTTACTTTTCTTATTGTATTTTAAAGAAAAATTAGTAGTTTATCGGAACTCACAAGGATTTGATTTTGTGGATGTTTTGAAGTGGTTACCCGCTAAATCGCGGGTGTAGCTTAATGGTAAAGCTCCAGCCTTCCAAGCTGGCTACGAGGGTTCGATTCCCTTCACCCGCTCCAAACACACTAAAAAATTAAGTAACAGATATTAAAAAAGAGGTAACAACTTAAAATGACTAAAGAAAAATTTGATAGATCGAAAGAACACGTCAACATCGGAACTATCGGTCACGTCGACCATGGTAAAACTACACTTACTGCTGCAATAACAAAAGTTTTGGCAGAAAAAGGTGGTGCAGAGTTTACGGCTTATGATGAAATTGATAAAGCACCTGAAGAAAAAGAGAGAGGTATAACAATTTCAACAGCGCACGTCGAGTATTCAACTGATAAAAGACACTATGCTCACGTCGACTGTCCAGGTCACGCAGACTACGTAAAAAATATGATTACAGGTGCTGCTCAGATGGATGGCGGTATTTTAGTTGTTAACGCAGCTGATGGTCCAATGCCTCAAACACGTGAACACATTCTTTTAGCTAGACAGGTCGGTGTTCCAGCACTAGTTGTTTACCTAAATAAAGTTGATCAAGTAGATGATCAAGAATTATTAGAGCTTGTAGAAGTTGAAATAAGAGAGCTTCTATCAAAATATGATTTCCCTGGTGATGATATTCCAATCGTTAAAGGATCAGCTCTTGCGGCTGTAGAAGACAGGGATGAAAATATTGGTAAAAATTCAATCATTGAATTAATGACAAAAATTGATGAGTATATACCTGCTCCTACAAGAGAATTAGATAAACCTTTCTTGATGCCAGTTGAAGACGTATTTTCTATTTCTGGAAGAGGTACTGTTGTTACTGGAAGAGTTGAACAAGGTGTAATTAAACCAGGAGAAGAAATTGAAATTATTGGTTTAAAAGATACAACCAAAACAGTTTGCACCGGAGTTGAGATGTTTAGAAAACTACTAGACTCAGGTGAAGCTGGAGATAATATCGGTGCCCTTCTTCGTGGAACAAAAAAGGAAGAGGTTGAAAGAGGCCAAGTTTTGGCAGCTCCTGGTAGTATTAAACCTCACAAAAAATTTAAAGCAGAGATTTACGCTTTAAGCAAAGAAGAGGGTGGAAGACACACTCCTTTCTTTGCAAATTACAGACCTCAGTTTTATTTTAGAACCACTGATGTTACTGGTTCAATTAAATTACCTGAAGGCACTGAAATGGTAATGCCTGGAGATAATATTACACTTGAAGTTGAGTTACTTGCTCCTATCGCAATGAATAACAATTTACGTTTTGCTATTCGTGAAGGCGGTAGAACTGTTGGCTCAGGAGTTGTTTCAGAGATTATAGAATAAAAATATTCTCTGCAGTAATACTAATATGAAGGAGTGTAGCTCAACTGGTAGAGCGCCGGTCTCCAAAACCGGAGGTTGCGGGTTCGATGCCTGCCACTCCTGCCAAAAATATACATAAAAATATGAAATTTAATCCTGCTAAATATTTAAGAGAAGTTCGACAGGAGGTATCTAAAGTTACCTGGCCCTCCAAGAGAGAGACTTTCACATCAGCAGGTATAGTTTTGGTTGTAATTAGTATTGCTGCAATTATTTTAATGCTCTTAGACCAATTTTTTTCTTTTATCGTGAGAATAGTTCTAGGATAATTTAATGGTTGAAAATACTGATACATCAAAGTGGTATGTTGTACACTGCCACTCTGGCTTTGAGAAAAAAGTTGCAGACTCAATTTTAGATGAGGCAAAAAAAGTCAATTTAGAAGACTCGATCTCTGAAGTATCTGTTCCTACTCAAGCAGTAGTGGAGGTAAGAAGAGGTGTCAGAGTTAACTCTGAAAAAAAATTTTTTCCAGGATATGTTTTAATTAAGATGATAATGAACGATGACACTTGGCATTTAGTCAGAGATATACCAAAAGTTTCAAATTTTCTTGGCACGAAAGATAAGCCAATTGCCATATCTGAACGAGAGGTATCTAAATTATTACAAGACATTACTGAAGGTGTTGACAATCCTAAACCCAAGTTTGAGTATGAAGTTGGTGAACAGATTAAGGTGTCTGATGGGCCATTTGCTTCATTTAGTGGTATTATAGAAGAGGTTGACAGTTCAAGACAAAAGCTTAAAGTGTCTGTCTCAATTTTTGGGAGACCGACACCTTTAGAACTAGATTATTCACAAGTGGTTAAGGGCTAATAGCATGGCTAAAGAAATTTTAGGATATATAAAATTACAAATTCCAGCTGGTTCAGCTAATCCTGCACCTCCTGTAGGCCCAGCTTTGGGTCAAAAGGGATTAAACATTCAAGATTTTTGTAAACAGTTTAATGATAAGACAAAAGATATGGAAAAAGGTGCACCTATTCCTACTATTATTACAGCATACAAAGATAGATCATTTGATTTTGTCACAAAAAAACCACCCGTTACTTTTTATTTAAAAAAAGCTGCAAAAATAAAAAAAGGCTGTCAAACGCCTGGTAGAGCAAAATTAGGTAAGGTTACAATGAAACAGGTAGAAGAGATAGCAAAAGAAAAATTAGAAGATCTTAATGCATATGATGTTGATCAAGCATCAAAAATAATACTCGGATCAGCAAGGTCAATGGGTATGGAAATTGTATAATGAATTTAACTAAGAACAAAAAAAAACAAATTGAAGGTATAGATTTTACAAAGTCATACAAAATATCTGATGCAGTTAAAATTATTAAAGAAAAAAAATATGTTAAATTTGATGAGTCTTTAGAAGTATCAATCAATACAGGTATTGACTCTAAGCAGTCTGATCAAAATATTAGAGGTAGTTTTATACCTCCCCATGGTCTAGGAAAAAAAGTTCAAATCGCAGTTTTTGCTCAAGGAAAAGCTGCAGAGGAGGCTGAAGCAGCTGGTGTTAAACATGTTGGAGGAGATGATTTGGTTGCTACTCTTGAAAAAAAGATTGACGTAGATGTAATTGTAGCTACTCCAGACATGATGTCTGTTGTAAGTAAAATTGCTAAAATTTTAGGTCCAAAAGGTTTAATGCCTAATCCTAAAACAGGCACCGTGACAAATGATATAAAAAGTACAATTGAAAATATCAATAAAGGACTTGTAGCATATAAAAATGATAAAGCAGGAACCATACATGCTGCTTTAGGTAAAGTTAGTTTTGACGACAGTAAATTAACTGAAAACGTAACTTCTTTTATTGATGAAATAAAAAAAATAAAACCATCAGGATTAAAGGGTAACTTTGTGAATTCTGTTTATCTATCTTCTTCTATGGGTTTTGGTTTAAAGGTTGAAATTTAATGAATAAAGCTGAAAAACAACAATATATTGAAAACCTTGATCAAATGTCAAAGGATTATTCTGCTATATTCGTTGCATCATTTTCAGAGATGTCAGTAAAAGAAATGATCGAATTTCGAACTGAAATTAGAAATAATGATGGAGTAACTAAAGTTTCCAAAAATAATATCGTTAAAATATTTGTTAACAAAGATGATGAAAAAAAAGGTCTAATTGATTTTTTATCTAATCAAAAATTATTAATTTTTACAAATAATCCAATTGGAACTGCAAAAGTTTGTAAAAAATTTGAAAAAGATTTAAAAAAGCTATCTGCAGAGGCAGCTTTTTTTGATAACCAGTTATATTCTAAAGAGGATATAGCTAAGGTTGCAACTTTACCTTCTCTTGAAGAAATAAGAGGAAAAATAGTTGGATTGATTAATGCACCTGCTTCAAAGCTTGTAAGATTATTACAAAGACCAGATCAGGATATCATTTCAATACTACAAAACAAAAAAGACTAATTAGGGAGAGACAAAAAAATGGCAGATTTAAATAAAATTGTTGATGAGTTATCAACACTAACAGTAATGGAAGCAGCGGAACTTTCAAAACTTTTAGAGGAAAAATGGGGTGTAACCGCAGCGGCACCTGTAGCAGTAGCAGCAGGTGGAGCAGCTCCTGCAGCGGATGCAGCAGAAGAAAAAGATGCTTTTGATGTTGTTTTATCAGCAGCTGGTGATCAAAAAATCAATGTTATTAAGGAAGTAAGAGCTATTACAGGTCTTGGTTTAAAAGAAGCTAAAGACATGGTTGAAGGTGCTCCTAAAACCTTAAAAGAAGGAGTTAAGAAAGAAGAGGCGGAGGCAATGAAGACACAGCTAGAAGCCGCTGGCGCAAAAGTAGAACTTAAATAAATATTTTTATAGGTTCTATAAAATATGCCACTTAGCTTTACAGAAAAAAAACGAATTCGATATTCATTTGGAAAAATCGGTAAAACGATTGAGGTTCCGAATTTAGTTGATATTCAAAAAATTTCCTACGATAAGTTCCTTCAATTAGGAAAGTCAGTAGAGAACCGTTCAAACACAGGCTTGCAAGAAGTCTTTAATTCTGTCTTTCCCATAAAAGACTATGCAGGTAAATCTGAACTTCACTATATTGACTATTATCTTGATAATCCTAAGTACGATGTAGATGAGTGTAGAAGAAAGGGCTTAACCTTTTCCGCCTCACTCATGGTTACATTTCGACTAATAATATGGGATATCAATGAAGAAACTGAGGAAAAATCACTAAGGGATATTAAAGAACAAGTAGTTTATTTAGGTGATTTACCCTTGATGACAAATAATGGTACGTTCGTCGTTAATGGAACTGAAAGAGTTGTTGTAAGTCAATTACATAGGTCACCTGGTGTTTTTTTTGACCATGATGAGGGTAAAACGCATGCAAGTGGTAAGGTCTTGTATAATGCAAGAATTATCCCCTACAGAGGTTCCTGGTTAGATTTTGAATTTGACCACAAAGATAACCTTTTCTTTAGAATTGATAGAAAAAAGAAAATGATATCGACCACTATTTTACAAGCACTACCATCAAAGGCTTCAGAAAAGTACCTACAAGAATGTAAACAAAATAAAGTTGAGCCAGATATTTATAAAATTTCTGGTATGACCTCAGAGGAAATTTTAACATATTTTTATAAGACTTTTAATTTTAAGAAAAATAAAGATGGATGGATTGTTAATTTAGACTTAAACAAATTTAAATATAAAAATTTACCATTTAACCTAGTAGACCCAAGTACTAAAGAAGTAGTAGCATTTAAAGATATTAAATTATCTTTAAAGTTACTAAAAGAAATCAAAGAAAAAAAAATAAATAAATTTCTTTTCAAGCAAGAGGATTTATATGGTTTTTATTTATCAAACGATATTGTTAATTATGATAATGGGTTAGTTTATGCAGAGGCAGGTACTTTATTGAGTGAAGAGTTTTTTAATAGACTCGAAGAATTATCAATAAATGAATTCTCTGTCATAAATGCCAATCAAGCTACTGGTAACTTAGGTGTTATAAATTCACTTGTCGCTGATAAAAACAATTCTCGAGAAGAGGCTCTTTTTGATATTTTTAAAATTTTAAGACCAGGTGAACCACCAACATTAGAGGCAAGTAACTTTTTATTTCAAAACATGTTTTTTAGTGAAGATAGATATGACTTATCTGAAGTAGGAAGAGTAAAATTAAACACCTATTTATCCTTAGATAAGGATAATAAAGCAAGAATTTTAAGTAAATCTGATATTCTTGCCGTTGCAAAAAAACTTTTTGATATGAAAACAGATAGTGCGGGTAAAGATGATATAGATCACTTAGGAAACAGACGCGTTCGCTCAGTCGGAGAGCTAATTGAAAACCAATATAGAATTGGATTAGTAAGAATGGAGCGAGCTATTAGAGAAAAAATGGGAACAGTTGATATTGAGTCGATTATGCCACAAGATCTAGTCAATTCTAAACCTATACAAACCGTTTTGAAAGAATTTACTGGAACGAGCCAATTAAGTCAGTTTATGGACCAGACAAATCCATTAAGTGAGATTACGCATAAAAGAAGAATTTCTGCATTAGGCCCAGGTGGACTGACTAGAGAGAGAGCAGGTTTTGAGGTAAGAGACGTTCATACTACTCACTACGGTAGAATATGTCCAATCGAAACACCTGAAGGTTCTAACATTGGTCTTATAAACAGCCTTTCATCTTTTGCTAGAATTAATCAATATGGTTTCATTGAAACACCCTATAGAAAAATAGTTAAAGGCACTGTAACTGATGAGGTTCTTTATTTGAATGCTGATGAAGAGGAGAATTACACAATTGCGCAAGCAAATAGCCCAATTAATGAAAAAGGTAAATTTGCAGAAGAACAAGTTAGTTGTAGAAGAAAAGGTGATTTTATTTTCTGTGACTCATCTGAAATAGACTTCATGGATGTTAATCCACAACAATTAGTTTCAGTAGCTGCATCTTTAATTCCATTCTTGGAAAATGATGACGCAAATAGAGCTTTAATGGGTTCAAATATGATGAGACAAGCTGTTCCTCTTGTTAAAAGTGAAGCTCCTCTTGTTGGCACTGGATTTGAATCCAAAGTTGCAAGAGACAGTGGGGCTGTAGTGATTGCCAAAAATAGTGGCTATGTTCATCAGGTTGACTCATCACGAATAGTAATACGATCAGACTCAAAAAATATTAGCAAAGATAAAAGTGGAGTAGATATTTATAATTTAAAAAAGTTTCAAAGATCCAACCAAAGTACTGCAATTAATCAAAAACCAATTGTCAAAATAGGAGATTATGTTGAAAGAGGAGATATTATAGCCGATGGCCCTTCTACTGATTTAGGTGAACTGGCCTTAGGAAGAAATCTCCTAGTAGGTTTCATGCCTTGGAATGGATACAATTTTGAGGACTCCATAATAATGTCTGAAAGAGTTGTTCATGAAGATAGGTATACATCAATACATATTGAGGAATTTGAAGTCTTATGCAGAGATACTAAATTAGGTCCTGAAGAAATTACAAGAGATATGCCAAATGTCGGAGATGAAAGCATAACCAATCTTGATGAAGCAGGTATTGTTTATATTGGTTCTGAGGTAAAACCTGGAGACATCCTTGTTGGAAAGGTATCGCCAAAAGGAGACTCGCCAATCACACCAGAAGAAAAATTATTAAGAGCTATTTTTTCTGAAAAAGCAGCCGATGTTAAAGACACTTCATTAAGATTGCCAACTGGTTACTCAGGTGTAGTTGTTGATGTTCAAGTTTTAGTTAGAAGGGGCGTTGAAAAAGACGAGAGAACCATAGCCATCGAAAGAGTTGAGATAGACAGATTAGCTAAAGATAGAGATGATGAAAAAAATATTTTAGAAAACAATTATAAACAAAACCTTATTAGTATTTTTAAGAATAAAAATTCTAGTTTAAATATAGATGTTTTTACAAGAGGAAATAAAATTGAAGAAGATACTTTGAGTTCAAAATCTATTGAAATTTTGGAACAAATTCAAGTTGATGATAGTGTTTCAATGGAAACATTTGCATCTCAGAAGAAAATCTTTAGCGACGCAGTAATTTTATTAGATAAAAAGTTTCAAAATAAAATAGAAAAAATTCAAAGTGGTGATGATTTATTACCTGGCGTTTTAAAAGTTGTTAAAGTTTTTGTTGCTGTAAAAAGAAAGCTACAAGCTGGTGATAAAATGGCTGGAAGGCATGGTAATAAAGGTGTTATTTCTAAGATAGTACCAATTGAAGACATGCCATTTTTAGAAGATGGCACCCCTGTAGATGTTTTACTAAATCCATTAGGTGTTCCAAGTAGAATGAACATTGGACAAATATTAGAAACACATCTAGGTTGGGCAGCTTATGGTATCGGTAAACAAATTTCCAAAAGCCTAGACATGGCTAAAAAAGAAGGGAACATACTACAGTTAAAAGAGTCCCTATCAAATTTTTATGAGCAAAACAAAGACTCGAATGTTGAAATTACAAAAATGAACGATGATCAGCTCGTTGAATTAGCAGGAAATTTAGAAAAAGGCGTTACCTTTGCTACACCTGTCTTTGATGGAACTAATACTACGGAAATTACAAATCTTCTCGACAAGGCAGGATTTGATAATAGCGGACAAGTCTATCTATATGATGGTAGATCAGGTGAGAGGTTTGAAAGAAAAGTAACAGTCGGTTACAAGTACATCTTAAAACTTCATCATTTAATTGATGACAAAATTCATGCTAGATCTATTGGTCCTTATAGTCTTGTTACACAACAGCCTTTAGGTGGTAAGGCTCAATTTGGTGGTCAAAGATTTGGTGAAATGGAAGTGTGGGCATTGGAGGCATATGGAGCATCTAATACTCTTCAAGAAATCTTAACTATTAAATCTGATGATGTAGCTGGTAGAACTAAAGTTTATGAAGCATTAATTAGAGGTGACTATAACTTTGAAAGTGGAATTCCTGAGTCTTTTCATGTTTTAGTTAAAGAACTTAAATCTCTTGGATTAAATGTTGAATTAATAGAAACAGATCCCACGGTAAATAGGGAGAGTGCATAATGAAAGATCTAACTAATTTATTTAAAACTAACAATCAAACTCTTAATTTTGACCAAATTAAGATTTCTGTCTCAAGCCCTGAGCAAATAAGGTCATGGTCTTTTGGTGAGATCAAAAAACCAGAGACAATTAATTACAGAACTTTCAAGCCCGAAAGAGAAGGCTTGTTTTGTGCAAGAATTTTTGGACCAACAAAAGATTATGAGTGTTTGTGTGGAAAATACAAAAGAATGAAATTTAAGGGCATTACATGTGAAAAATGTGGAGTTGAAGTTACCCTCTCTAAAGTAAGAAGAGAGAGAATGGCTCATATTGAGTTAGCAGCACCTGTTGCACATATTTGGTTTTTAAAATCATTACCAAGTAGAATTGGTCTTGCACTTGATATAACTTTAAAGAACCTTGAAAAAGTTTTGTATTTTGAAAGCCACATTGTAATTGACCCTTTAATGTCTGACTTAAGCCAAAATCAACTACTTACTGATGAAGAATTAGAGGAAGCTATTGATCAATTTGGTGAAGACTCCTTTAAGCATGGAATTGGTGCGGAAGCTGTCCAGGAAATTTTATCTAAAATTGATTTAAAAGCTGAAATAGAAAAACTTGTTGAGGAAAGTGAAGCTACATCATCTGAAACTAAAAAGAAAAAAATTCTTAAAAGAATGAAAGTTATGGAAGGATTTAGAAACTCTAACATCAAACCTGAATGGATGGTTTTAAAAGTTTTGCCAGTTATTCCACCAGAATTAAGGCCACTTGTGCCTTTAGAGGGTGGTCGTTTTGCAACATCAGATTTAAATGACTTGTATCGTAGAGTTATAAATAGAAACAATAGATTAAAAAGACTTTTAGATTTAAGAGCACCGGACATTATAGTTAGAAATGAAAAAAGAATGCTCCAGGAGTCTGTCGATGCTCTATTTGATAATGGAAGAAGAGGTAGAGTTATTACAAGTACTAATAAAAGACCCCTTAAATCCTTGTCTGAAATGTTGAAAGGTAAGCAGGGAAGATTTAGACAAAACTTATTAGGTAAAAGAGTTGATTACTCGGGTCGATCAGTAATAGTCGTAGGACCAGAATTAAAACTTCATCAATGTGGTCTTCCAAAAAAAATGGCTTTAGAGTTATTTAAACCATTTATTTATAATAAACTTGAGTCTTATGGCTTTGCTTCAACACTTAAATCTGCCAGAAAAATGGTTGAGTCTGAGAGACCAGAGGTTTGGGATATACTCGACGAAGTAATTAGAGAACACCCAATTCTTTTAAATAGAGCACCAACATTACATAGATTAGGAATTCAAGCATTTGAACCAATTTTAATTGAAGGTAAGGCCATCCAGCTACATCCATTAGTTTGTACAGCATTTAATGCTGATTTTGATGGTGATCAGATGGCAGTTCACATACCTTTAAGTCTCGAAGCTCAATTAGAAGCAAGAGTTTTAATGATGAGCACTAATAACATTCTTTCACCTTCAAGTGGCAAACCGATTATCGTTCCAAGTCAAGATATAGTGTTGGGTATTTACTATTTATCATTGATTAATGAAAAAGAGGAAGCTAAGAAATATTATTCTCATGTAGGCGAAGTAGAGTTCGCACTAGAAAATAAATCAATAGAATTACATACACCTATTTTATATAGAACAAAAATATATAACCCTGATACAGATAGTTTTGATTATAAAAAATTTACCACATCTGCAGGTAGAGTAATTCTTTTTAAAACTGTACCTGAAAATAAAAATTTACCTTTTGATGTTATTAATAAAGTTCTTACTAAAAAGGATATTAGTAATCTTTTGGATAACGTTTACAGATTTACAGGTCAAAAAGCGACCTGCATATTCGTTGATCAAATAATGAATGTAGGTTTTAAGTATGCTGCAAAAGCAGGTATTTCATTTGGAAAAGATGATTTAGTAATACCTGAGGAAAAGAATATTCTAATACAAGACACGCAAAAACAAGTTAATAGCCTTGAAAATCAATATCAAGAGGGTCTTATCACTGAAAGAGAAAAATATAATAAAGTTGTTGGCTTGTGGTCTACATGCACAGACAAAGTTGCAAAAGCAATGATGAAAACTGTTTCATCAAATAAAGATAGCCAAATTAACTCTGTGTATATTATGGCAGACTCTGGTGCACGTGGTTCTGAGGCTCAGCTAAAGCAGTTGGCGGGTATGAGAGGTTTGATGGCAAGACCATCAGGAGAGATTATTGAAAATCCAATTACATCTAACTTTAAAGATGGTTTAACAGTTCTTGAATATTTTAACTCTACTCACGGTGCTAGAAAAGGCTTAGCTGACACTGCTCTTAAAACAGCAAGTTCAGGTTATTTGACTAGAAGACTAGTTGATGTTGCTCAAGATTTAACAATTACATGTAAAGATTGCACATGTAAAAATGGTTTAACTGTTGACACTATTTATGAGTCTGGTGAGGTCTCTATACCTTTGACTGAAAGAGTTTTTGGTAGATATCTTGCCGATGATGTTAAAAACAAAAAAGGTGATGTGATCATAAAAAATGACTCATACATTTCGCACGAAGAAATTGAATTATTAGAAAAAGAAAATATTACATCTGTCAGAATTAAATCACCAATCACTTGTGGAACAACACATGGTATTTGTGCTAAATCTTATGGAAGAGATTTGGCTAAAGGAGTACCTGTAAATACTGGCGAAGCAGTTGGTATTATTGCAGCTCAGTCAATTGGTGAGCCTGGCACTCAGTTAACAATGAGAACATTCCACGTTGGTGGTGTTGCTAGTTCCTCTGCTGAAAAGTCAAATTTTGAATCACCAAGCGATGGTAAAGTTAAAATTAAAAATCTTAAATCTGTCGTAAATGGATCTGGAAATGAAATTATCATCAACAGAACCACTGAGCTTGAAATATTTGATAATAATAAAACACTAGTTTCTTCATTTAGAGCCCCATATGGATCAACATTATTAGTAAAAAATGGCTCAGACGTAAAGCTGAATAGCTTATTACTTGAATGGGATCCTTATACTGTGCCTATCGTCGCTGAGGAAACTGGAAAATTAGATTTTAGCGATCTAGTTGAGGGTGTATCATTTATTGAGAAGTTTGATGAGACTACCGGTATCTCCTCAAAAGTAATAATTGATTGGAAAAGTTTTCAGGGAAAGCAAGATCTAAAACCACAGTTGTTAATAACAGATAAAGATGGCAACCCAATTAAATCAAAAAATTCATCTACTTATGATTTAAGCGTTGGTATTGTTTTAAATATAGAAAAAGGGAAAGAAGTTAACGCTGGTGATGTAATAGCTAGGATACCAAGAGCTTCCTCAAAGACAAAAGATATTACAGGTGGATTACCAAGAGTTGCTGATATCTTTGAATCTAGAAAACCAAAGAATCCCGCTGTTCTAGCAGAAATATCAGGAACTATTGAATTTGGAAAAGACATTAAAAGTAAAAGAAGAATTATTATCAATCCTGAAGAAGGAGAGCCGGTAGAATTTTTAATACCAAAAGGAACTTATATATATTTTAATGAGGGAGATAAGGTAAACAAAGGTGATATGATTGTTGATGGGACTCCAGCCCCAACAGATATTTTAAATATTCTTGGAATTGAGGCCTTAGCTGAATACATGGTAAGAGAAGTTCAAAAAGTTTATCGTTTACAAGGTGTTTTGATTGATGACAAGCACATAGAGTGTATTACACGTCAAATGTTACAAAAAGTTGAAGTAATCGATGCTGGTGACAGTGAATATTTAGTTGGTGACATAAAAGATAAAATAGAAGTAATAGAAAAGAATAGCGTATTAAAAAAAGAAGGTAAAAAAGAAGCTGATTATAAAATGATGATACTTGGAATTACAAAGGCGAGCCTCCAAACTAATTCCTTTATCTCAGCAGCTTCTTTCCAAGAAACAACAAGAGTTCTTACCGAGGCAGCTATTAATGGAAAAGTTGATAAATTAACTGGCCTTAAAGAAAATGTCATTGTTGGTAAACTAATTCCTGCTGGAACAGGTAACGTTATTAGAGCTCTTCGAAAAGAGGCTAAAATCCGCGATAATTCTCTATTAAAACAGCTAGAAAACTCTAAATAGATGTTGACTATACATAATACTATAAATATATTCTGCGAACTATGCCGACCATAAACCAATTAGTTAGGAAATCGAGAGAGAAAGTCTCAAAGAGAAATAAAGTTCCTGCTCTTAAGTCATGTCCTCAGAAAAGGGGCGTATGTCTTAGAGTTTACACAACAACTCCTAAAAAACCTAACTCAGCCTTAAGAAAGGTTGCAAGAGTCAAACTTACAAACGGACAAGAAGTTACAGCATACATTCCAGGTGAAGGACATAATTTACAGGAACACTCTGTAGTGTTAATTCGTGGAGGAAGAGTTAAAGACTTACCAGGTGTAAGATACCATATAATTAGAGGAACTTTGGATACCCAAGGTCTTGAAAAAAGAAGACAACGTAGATCAAAATACGGTGCAAAAAGGCCAAAAAATTAAAATCTAAATCATGTCAAGAAGAAGAGCAGCAGAGAAAAGGCAAGTATTACCAGATCCCATTTATAACAGTGTTGTTCTGAATAAGTTTATTAACGAGGTAATGGTAGGGGGTAAAAAAACAATAGCCCAAAAAATAGTATACGGTGCCCTAGATATCATTAAATCAAATAATCAAAGTGACGATCCCTTAGAATATTTTCAAAAATCCATTAATAATGTCAAACCATCTGTTGAAGTTAAATCTAGAAGAGTAGGTGGAGCTACATATCAAGTACCAATGGAAGTGAGAAGCACTAGAGCTCAAGCACTAGCATTTAAATGGATATTAACTAATTCAAAAAAACGAAACGAAAAAACCCAAAGAGAGAGGTTAGCAAATGAACTTATAGATGCTTTTGAAAATAAAGGCAACTCTGTAAAGAAAAAAGATGAAGTTCATAAAATGGCAGAAGCTAACAGAGCATTCGCTCATTACAGGTGGTAAAAATGGATTTAAGTAAATATAGAAATATCGGAATTATGGCCCATATAGATGCTGGTAAAACTACAACTACTGAAAGGATTTTATACTATACAGGAAAGTCTCATAAAATAGGTGAAGTTCATGATGGTGCTGCAACAATGGATTGGATGGAACAAGAGCAAGAAAGAGGTATAACAATAACTTCAGCTGCCACAACCTGTTTTTGGAATGATCACAGAATAAATATTATTGATACGCCGGGTCACGTTGATTTTACAATTGAAGTTGAGAGATCTTTAAGAGTTTTAGATGGAGCTGTTGCTTGTTTTGACGGTGTTGCAGGAGTTGAACCACAATCGGAAACAGTTTGGAGACAAGCTGATAGATATAAAGTTCCAAGGATTTGTTTTTGTAATAAAATGGATAGACTTGGTGCAGATTTTGAGATGAATGTCCAATCTATCAAAGATAGATTGGGGGCTAATCCTCTTGTTTTGCAAATGGCAATTGGAAAAGAGGCAGATTTCAAAGGAGTTGTTGACCTAGTCAATTTTAAATCAATTATTTGGAAAGACGATAGTCTTGGCGCCGAGTATGATGTTACTGATATTAGCGATGATTTAATAGAGGAAGCTAAGAAAAAAAGAGAAGAGTTAATAGAAAATGCAGTTGAAGCAGATGATAGAGCACTAGAGGACTACTTAGAGGGAAAAGAAATATCTGTTGATACTTTAAAAGCTTGTATAAGAAAAGGAACAATTGATTTTAAATTTGTTCCTGTTTTGTGTGGTACTGCTTTTAAAAATAAAGGTGTTCAACCATTACTTGATGCTGTTGTAGATTATTTACCTTCTCCTAATGATATAGGTTTTGTTGAAGGAATAAAAGAAGGTTCAGATGATAAATTACAAATTCCTAATACCCCTGAAGAACCTTTTGCGGCTCTAGCATTTAAAGTAGCAGCTGATCCTTTTGTTGGTCAAATAACTTTTTGTAGGCTTTATTGTGGAAACTTAAGTTCTGGATCAACAATATTAAATTCATCAAAAAATCAAAAAGAAAGAATTGGAAGAATGCTTTTAATGCATTCAAACACTAGAGAAGAAATTAAAGATGCAAAGGCAGGAGATATAGTAGCATTAGTTGGTTTGAAGAATGTCACTACTGGTGACACTTTATGTGATCCATCAAAAAAAGTTATCTTAGAAAAAATGGAATTCCCTGATCCTGTTATTGAAGTTGCAGTTGAGCCTAAAACAAAAGCTGACTATGAAAAAATGGGACAAGCCTTGGGAAGGTTAGCCCAAGAGGATCCAAGTTTTAGAGTTACTTCAGATGAAGAGTCTGGACAGACAATTATTAAAGGTATGGGCGAACTTCATTTAGAAATTTTGGTTGATAGAATGAAAAGAGAATTCAAAGTTGAAGCAGATGTCGGAGCTCCTCAAGTTGCATATAGAGAGACAATCACTAAAGACGTCGAAGTAGATTATACACATAAAAAACAATCTGGTGGTGCTGGCCAATTTGCAAGAGTAAAAATGAAGTTCAAACCGTTAGAGAGAAATTCTGGTGTTAAATTTGTTAACACAGTAGTTGGAGGAAATATTCCTAAAGAATACATCCCCGGAGTAGAAAAAGGTATTAATTTTGCCGCTCAAAATGGAGTGATAGCAGGTTATAACGTGATAGACTTTGAAGCAGAGGTTCATGATGGTGCTTTCCATGATGTTGACTCATCTGTATTGGCATTCGAGATAGCTTCAAGAGCTGCATTTAGAGAAGCTGTTGGAAAAGCTGGACCAAAATTACTTGAGCCAATGATGAAAGTTGAAGTAGTCACCCCAGAAGATTACATGGGCGATATTATTGGTGATTTAAATTCAAGAAGAGGTCAAATTGAAAAAATGGAAGACAGAGGTAATGCCAAAGTTGTATCGTCTGTAGTTCCTCTTGCTAATATGTTTGGTTATGTTAATAATCTACGCTCAATGAGCCAAGGAAGAGCAAGTTATACCATGTTATTCTCACACTATGATGTCGTACCTTCAAATGTTGAAGAGGAAATTAAATCTAAACTGGCATAATTATGATAAATCAAAATATTAGAATAAGATTAAAATCATTTGATCATAATATTTTAGATAGAAGTTCAATTGATATTCTTCAGACAGCTAAAAGAACTGGTGCTAAAGTAATAGGGCCAATTCCCATGCCATCTAAAATTGAAAGAGTTACTGTAAATAAATCCCCACATGTAGATAAAAAGAGTAGGGAGCAGTTTGAATTACGAACACACATTAGGATGATGGATATCATTGAACCTACACCACAAACAGTTGATGCACTTATGAAGCTTGACTTAGCATCTGGTGTTAATGTCGATATAAAAATAAAAAAATAATTAATTATGATCATCAGCACTAAAATTGGCCAAACTTCATTTGTTAATGAAAACGGTACTAGAGTTTCTGCAACAGTTCTTGATTACAATAGTTGTACTGTTGTTGGTAATAGAACTATTGATAGAGACGGTTATCTTGCAAATATTATAGGTTTTCTTAAACCAAAAAAACTTAATAAACCTCAATTAAAAGAATTCAATAAATTAAATCTAGAGCCAAAAAAAATAATTAAAGAACAAAGAATAAAGTCTGACGAGGAACTACTAGAGGTTGGCTCTTCGATTGATCCTAAATTTAAAGTTGGTGATAGAGTCTCAGTTCAGTCAAAATCAACTGGTAAAGGTTTTGCCGGTGCTATGAAGAGACACAATTTTAGTGGTATGAGAGCAACACATGGTGTTTCTATCTCTCATAGAGCTCATGGTTCAACAGGTCAAAATCAGAATCCAGGTAAGGTGTTCAAAGGAAAAAAAATGGCTGGTCATTTAGGTGATCAATTAACAACTACTAAAAACTTAGAGGTGCTTTTAATTGATCAAGATAATAAATTGATATTTATCAAAGGATCTGTTCCTGGAAAAAATAAATCTATAGTGAGGATTTTTAAATAAATGTTTGAGCAAATTACACTAAAAGATAAAAATATATCGGAAAAAGCTTTACATTTATCATTACAAAAAATCTATTCCCATAAACAAGGAAATAATCACAGTCTTGATAGATCTGAAGTTGCTGGCTCAGGTAAAAAACTTTTTAAACAAAAAGGAACTGGAAATGCAAGAGCTGGTAACAAAAAAACAACTCAAAGAAGAGGCGGAGGAAAAGCTTTTGGGCCAAAATTTCACGTGGTTTCTTATAAAGTAAATAAAAAAGTCAAAAAAAGCGCCATAGTTTCATCAATAGTTAGTAAAAGTAATAATAAATCACTCTTTGTTTTTGATGAGGAAAAATTAGATGAAAAAAATATCTCTGATTTGTTAAAAAAAAACCCAAACAAAATGATTATTTTTGTTCTTAGTAATATAACTGAAAATAAATTGATTATTAAATTTCAAAACTACAAAAAAATATACTTTCTCTCAGATAAAAGTTATTCAGTCCATACAGCATTAAAATCAGATATGGTTTTATTTTCAAAAAAATCAACAATTTATAACTCATATATAGGTAATATTTAAAATGGACCTTAGTTTAATTAAAAAACCTGTCATTACAGAAAAATCTACAGCTAATGCTCAATTTAATAAGTACATATTTGAAGTCCGAAACGATGCAAATAAAATTAATATAAAAAAGACAATAGAGGATATATATAAAGTTAAAGTTCAAAAGCTAAATAGTTTAAATGTTAAGAGCAAACCCAAAGTATTTAAGGGTCAAAGAGGCACAAGATCAGAGCTTAAAAGAGTGATAGTTACTCTTAAAGAGGGTAACACCATAGATATGAGTGGTAAGGTATAATATGGGACTGATAACTTACAAACCAACAACACCTTCATACAGAAAAACAGTTAAAATTGATAAGTCACAGCTGTTCAAGGGACGTCCAGATAAATCTTTAATAGAGGACTTACAACCAAATTCTGGTAGAAACAATACTGGTAAGATTACAATTAGACATAGATCTGGTGGGCACAAGAAGAAATACAGACTAGTAAATTTTAAAAGAAATACGTTTGATAAAATTGGCACAGTAGAGAGAATAGAATATGACCCTAATAGAAGTGCCTTTATAGCACTAATTAATTATCAAGATATAAAAGAATACATTATTTCACCTACTGATTTAAAAACTGGCGATAAGGTTATTTCATCAGCCAAAACAGAAATATCATCCGGTAATGCGATGAAGATAAAAAATATACCGACTGGTACCTCTATTCATAATATTGAACTAAAACCAGGAGCTGGTGGTAAACTATGTAGATCAGCAGGATCCTTTGCACAGGTATTAGGAGAACAAGAAAAATATGTAATGGTTAAACTTTCATCCCGCGAAACCAGACTTATTCATGGTGAATGTATGGCTACTATAGGGGTAGTGTCTAATCAAGATAATAAAAACAAAAAAATTGGTAAAGCCGGAATTAAAAGACATCTAGGCATAAGACCTACTGTTAGAGGTGTTGTTATGAATCCTGTTGATCACCCACACGGCGGAGGAGAAGGAAGAACATCGGGTGGTAGACATCCCTCAACGCCATGGGGCATGAAAACAAAAGGTAAGAAGACAAGAAGAATTAAATTTACATCCAAGATGATCATATCAAGAAGGGCAAAAAAGTAATGGCAAGATCTGTATGGAAAGGACCTTACTTTGATGTAACTCTATTCAAAAAAGTTAAAAAATCTAAAGAAGAAAGTTCAAAATCCCCAATTAAAACATGGTCAAGAAGATCAACTATTATACCTGATTTTGTCGGAGTAACTATTTCCGTTTATAATGGTAAATCTTTTATACCAGTCTACGTAACTGAAGACATGGTAGGCCATAAACTTGGTGAGTTTTCACCTACTAGGGTTTTTAAGGGTCATTCAGGGGATAAGAAAGCGGTCCAGGGTAAAAAATAATTATGTCTAAAGAAGTAAAAGCAATAAATAAAATGATAAGAACTAGCTCACAAAAGCTTAACTTAATTGTTAAAGATATAAGAAAAAAAGATATTAATGCAGCTTTAAATATTTTGAAATTTTCAAATAAAAGAGTAAGCAAAGAAGTACTAAAAACTCTAAATTCTGCTGTTGCAAATGCAGAAAATAATAACAATTTGGACATTGACAAACTTTTTGTTAAAGAAGCTTACGTTGGCAAAAGTTTAAGGATGAAAAGATTTAGACCAATGAGTAAGGGTAGAGCTTTTCAAATTATTAAACCTTTTTCTAGGTTAACTTTAGTTTTGGAGGAGAGATTATAATGGGACAGAAAGTTAACCCAACCTCCCTAAGAGTAGGTATTAATAAATATTGGCAATCAACTTGGTTTGAAAAGAAAAGTTATTCTACTTTCTTAAAAGAAGATCATAAAATTAGAAATTATATAGAAAAGAATTATTCAATAGCAGGAATAAGTTCAGTTATCATTGAAAGAGCTGCCGCAAACCTCAAAATTATAATTCATACTTCGAAACCAGGGGTTCTAATTGGTAAAAAAGGTGCGGATATTGAAAAACTTAGAAATAGACTTTCTAAATTATCTGATAAGAGCATTTCATTAGATATAAAAGAAATAAAAAAACCTGAAACAGATGCCTCATTAGTAGCAGACTCTATTGCAAGACAACTTGAAAAGAGAGTTGCTTTTAGAAAAGCGATGAAAAAATCAGGTTTATCGGCAATTAAACTTGGTGCTAAGGGAATTAAAATTGTATGTGGTGGTAGACTGGGCGGCGCTGAAATAGCAAGATCAGAGAAGTTTTCTGAGGGAAGTGTACCTTTACATACCCTTAGAGCTGATATAGATTACGCAACTGCTCGAGCTTTAACTACTTATGGAATTATTGGAATTAAGGTTTGGCTTTATAAAGGCGAGAGTAAAAATACAGCAAATAGATCAGATGATAAAAAAGAGAAAACTAATTAATGTTATTACCAAAGAATACAAAATATAGAAAACAGCACAAAGGAAGAATACACGGCAGTGCAAAGGGTAATTACGAACTTACATTTGGTTATTACGGACTTAAATCGTTAGATGCTGAAAGAGTAACAGCAAGGCAAATAGAGGCATCCAGAAGAGCTATCACTAGATTTTTAAAAAGAGCTGGAAGACTTTGGATTAGAGTTTTCCCTGATGTGCCAGTCACAGCAAAACCTGCAGAAGTTAGAATGGGTAAAGGAAAAGGCGCAATAGATAGATGGGTCTGCAGAGTAAAACCGGGAACCATAATGTTTGAGGTCGATGGTGTTGACAAGCATTTAGCAAAAAAAGCTTTTGAACTAGCATCTGCTAAATTACCTGTAAAAACAACATTCGTATCATTGGATCAATTTTAATGGCTGATAAAGATATAAATAGTTTAAAAAAAGAGTTATTTAACCTTAAAATTATGAAGAAAAGCGGTCAACTCACAGATACCTCTCAGTTTAAAAAAGTTAAAAAGCAAATAGCATCTCTATTAACAAAAGAAAGGCTAAATAAAAATGCCTAAACGTATTTTAACTGGAAAAGTTGTAAAAAAATCTGGTGACAAAACTATATCTGTTTTGGTAACAAGACAGACCACCCATCCTGTTTATAAAAAAATAATAAGAGTCTCAAAAAAGTATCTTGCTCATGACAGTGACAATAAAATTATTGTGGGAGACTCTGTAAGAATTCAAGAAACTAGACCTATTTCTAAAAATAAATCATGGGAAGTTATTAAATAATGATACAAGCAGAGTCAAATTTACAAGTAGCAGATAATTCTGGAGCACGATTAATAAGCTGTATAAAAGTTATCGGTGGATCAAAAAGAAGATATGCAAGAATAGGAGACATTATTGTTGTTTCAGTCAAAGATGCTATTCCAAGATCTAAAGTTAAAAAGGGTGAAGTACAAAGAGCAATTATAGTAAGAACAAAAAAGCCATTAATTAGGGAAGACGGTACATCAATTAAATTTGACTCTAATGCAGCTGTTCTTTTAGATAAACAAAATGAACCAATTGGAACAAGAATTTTTGGACCCGTTACAAGAGAGCTTAGAAAAAGAAATATGATGAAAATAGTTAGTTTAGCTCCTGAGGTATTATAATGATTAAAAAATATAAAAAAGGTGACGAAGTGATTGTTAGAGTCGGTAAAGACAAAGGCAAGATTGGAAAGATCTCAAAAATCATAAACTCTGCTGATAAAGTTGTGATATCTGGTGTTAATGTAAGTAAAAAACATCAAAAGCCATCTCAAGAGTCTAAAGGTGGTATTATTGATAAAGAAATGCCAATTCATATTTCAAATATTTTAGCTTACGACTCGAAATCTAAAAAATCTTCTAAAGTAGGTTTCAAAATTGAAAGTGGAAAAAAAGTAAGAATTTTAAAATCATCTGGAGACAAATACTAATGTCAAATTCACCTCAAGAACTTTTCAATGTCTCTGAACAGTTAGCCAAAAATCTAGAAATATCTCATAAGCTTGCTGTACCAAAAATATCAAAAATAGTAATCAACGCGGGTATCGGAGCTATTAAAGAGGATAACAAAGCTATTGAAAAAATAAAAAAAGATTTATCTCTCATTACTGGTCAATCACCAGTTGTAAGAATGTCAAAAAAAGCTATTGCCTCTTTTAAAGTTAGAAAAGGAATGCCAGTAGGACTTTCTGTTACTCTTAGAAAAAATATGATGATGGAGTTTTACGATAGACTTGTAAATATTGCTATGCCTCGTATTAAAGATTTCAGAGGTTATAACAAAAAGTCATTTGATGGCCAAGGTAACATTACCATAGGTATTAAAGATCATATTATTTTTCCTGAAATTAGTGTTGAAAATGTTGAAAATGTCTTCGGTTTTGATATCACTATTGCCACTTCTGCAAATAATGACAAAGAGGGGTATGAACTTTTAAAATTAATGAACTTTCCATTTCTGAATTAACCATGGCAAAACAAAGCGCAATACAAAAAAATATAAATAGAAAAGCACTGATCGATAGACTCAGTGAAAAAAGAAAAAAATTAAAAAGCCTCTTATCCAATAAAAATTTACCATTTGAAGAAAGAGTAAAGATACAAATGAAACTTGAATCCTTACCTAGAAATTCATCAAGGATAAGATACCGAAACAGATGTTTCCTATCTGGTAGGCCTCGAGGTGTTTATAGTAAATTTAATTTATCTAGAATAGCTATTAGAGATATGGCTGGTAAGGGTCAAATACCAGGTTTAACGAAAGCGAGTTGGTAGTATGAGTGACACACTAGCAGATATGATTACAAGAATAAGAAATGGCCAAAAAGCCAATAAAGTTTCAGTTAAAGCTATATTTTCAAAATTAAATGTTAATGTTTGTGATGTGCTCAAAAAAGAGGGATATATTGACAATTTTGAAATTTTAGGCGATTCAAAGAAAGATATTTCAATTACATTAAAATATTACAAAGGCTCACCGTTAATTAACAAAATTGAAAAGATTACAAAACAAGGGTGTAGAGTTTATAGTTCTGTAGATGAAATTCCTAAGACTATTGGAGGTTTAGGTACTACAATTTTATCAACCTCAAAGGGCGTAATGTCTGACTCCGATGCAAGGGAAAAAAAAGTAGGAGGGGAAGTGCTAATAAGCGTTTTCTAAAATATGTCAAGATTAGCAAGAAATCCTATTAATATTCCTGAAGATATAAAAGTTTCTATGAATGACAACCAAATTAATTTTGAAGGTAAGTTGGGAAAATCATCAACTGTTCTTCCTGTTGGAATTAAAGTTGACCATAAAGATAATCTTTTACATTTCTCTGGAGAAAATAAAGCACTTCTTGGAACTATCTATGCAAATGTTAAGAATGAAATTATTGGTAATTCAAAAGGATTTGAAAAAAGACTTGAACTAATTGGAACTGGATACAAAGCTAATGTTTCTGGAAAAAAGCTCGTCTTATCACTTGGTTTTAGTCATGATATCAACTTTGAAATTCCTGAGGGTATTTCTATAAAAGTTGAAAAAAATATTGTGGTAGTTACTGGCACAAGTAAACAATTAGTTGGTCAAGTTGCAGCTGAAATCAAGTCATTTAGAAAGCCAGAGCCTTATAAAGGTAAGGGTGTTCGATACGAAGGTGAAAGAATTTATAGAAAAGAAGGTAAGAAAAAATAATGAATAAAGATAAAACTAGAGCTGTTCGTAGAAAATTAAGAGTAAGAAAAAAATTGAATAATGTAAAAAAACATAAACTCTTAGTTTTTAGATCCTCCAAACACATTTATGCTTCAGTATTATCTGAGAGTAATGATAAAACATTATGCTCATTTTCTTCAGTTAAATTAGAGAAAGCTGAGGGACAAAAAAAAGTTGATGTAGCTAAGATCGTTGGCTCAAAAATTGCCGAACTAGCTATAGAAAAAGGTATTAAAGAAGTAAAATTTGACAAAGGATCATATAAGTACCATGGAAGGCTTAAAGTATTAGCTGATGCAGCAAGAGAAAAGGGTTTATCGTTTTAATGTTAGAAAACAATACAAATAAAGAATTAATAGAAAAGCTTATTTCAGTTAGAAGAGTATCTAAAGTTGTCAAAGGTGGGAGAAGATTTGGATTTGCTGCCCTTGTTGTAAGTGGTGATGGACAAGGTAGAGTTGGTTTTGGATCAGGAAAAGCTAAAGAAGTACCTGAAGCAATTAGAAAAGCATCTGAAGAAGCCAAGAAAACTATGGTTAGAATTCCTTTAAGAGAGGGTAGAACTATTCACCATGATGTAAAAGCTAAATTTTCCTCAAGCACAGTAATTTTAAGATCTGCTCCAAAAGGAACAGGCATTATATCTGGCGGTCCATCTAGAGCTATTTTTGAGGCATTGGGCATTTCAGACGTTGTGTCTAAAGCCATTGGAACAAAAAATCCACACAATATTGTTCGATCAACAATTAAAGCTTTAAAAAGTATCAATACACCAAAATCAGTTTCTGCTAGAAGAAGTATAGAGATAAATTCCGTTATCAGCAAAAGAGAGAATTAACTATGATCAATAAAATTTCAAAACAACACCAATCAAGCAGAAAAAGAAAAGGTAAAGGAATTGGTTCTGGATTAGGAAAAACAGCTGGTAGGGGCCACAAAGGCCAAAAATCAAGGTCAGGTGTTGCTGTTAGAAATTTTGAGGGTGGTCAAATGCCTATTTATAGAAAAACTCCAAAAAGAGGTTTTAACTCATTAAAAAAAATAAATCCTAAATCTTTAACTTTGTCTTTAGTAAGTTTTAATAAGTTTAAAGAAAATTCTTTAATTGATAATAATTTTTTAATTCAAGAGGGTTTCTTGAAAAAGAAAGATCATAAAAAATCAATTAAACTAATAGACTCAATTCAGTTTAAAAAGAAACTTCAATTTAAAAATTTTAAGGTAACTCCTGGTGCCAAAAAAAGGATAGAAGAACTAGGTGGATCAACCTCATAATTTTAGATTATGAATATAAAAGTACCAAATATTGACTATAGCGAAGCAATAAAAAGCTCAGGCTTATTCAAAAAACTAGGTTTTGTTTTATTTGCAATAGCCGTTTATCGTCTTGGAACATATATACCTGTCCCTGGTATTAACTCAGCTGTTTTAGAACAAATATTTGAACAACATCGTGGGGGAATTTTAGGAATATTCGATATGTTTTCTGGTGGAGCTTTAATGCGTATGTCTATATTCACATTAGGGGTTATGCCTTATATTTCTGCATCTATCATAATGACATTGATGCAGTCATCCTTTGATAGTTTAAAAGCTCTTAAAGAACAGGGCACTCAAGGTAGAAAAAAAATCCAACAATACACAAGATATTTAACAATAGTTTTAGGACTTTTTCAAAGTTATGGTATTTCAAATGGTATATTAAATTTATCAGACACAGTAGATCCAACTTTAGGAAGCGTAGCTTTTTTTCAAATTTCAGCAGTTATAACAATGACATCTGGAACTATATTTCTAATGTGGCTAGGTGAACAGATAACAGAAAATGGTTTTGGAAGTGGAATTTCAATTATAATCTTCTCAGGAATCGTAGCTAATCTTCCTTTTGCTATCTTCAATACATTTGAACTAGGAAGAACTGGTGCTCTATCAGCTATTGCAATCATATCGATAATTTTTTTACTTCTTATACTAATAGTAGTTATTGTATTTATAGAAAGAGCTCAAAGAAGGTTATTAGTTCAATATCCAAAACGCCAAGTAGGAAATAAAGTATTTGGAGGTCAATCTTCTTATTTACCAATAAAAATAAATATTTCTGGTGTTATACCTGCTATTTTTGCGTCATCATTGTTACTATTTCCCAATACTATTTCTAATTTTTCACCTGAAAGCTCTGGTTTCCTATCTAGTTTAGGATTTTACTTATCTCATGGAAAACCACTGTACATGGCGTTTTTCTTTGGTTTGATTGTTTTCTTTGCTTTTTTTTATACTAGTATTGTTTTCAACCCTAAAGAACAGGCAGAAAATTTAAGAAACAACGGAGGTTTTGTTTTAGGTTATAGACCAGGTGAGCAAACAGCTACTTACTTAGAACATGTTATATATAGGCTAACGTTTGTAGGTGCTATTTATTTAGGTTTAATTGCCTTAATTCCTGAATTTTTAATCGCTAGACTATCAGTTCCTTTTTATTTAGGAGGCACAAGTCTTTTGATAGTCGTTATTGTTGCAATGGATTTCTTTTCACAGATTCAAACACAATTATTTTCATCTCAATATGAAAAATTATTAAGTAAAAATAAAATTTATAAAAGTAAATGGTTATAGTATTTATTGGCCCTCCAGGTTGTGGTAAGGGTACGCAAGCAAACATTTTAAAAGAGAGTATTTTACCTGATCTGAACATTTTAACTGTTAGTTCTCTTTTGAAAGAGAAATCTCAAGATGAGAGTATTTTGGGAAAAGATATTAAAAATAAAATGGATAATGGTGACCTAATTGAGGATTCAATTGTGATTTCAGTTTTAAAAGAAAAAGTAAATACTTTGTCGAACGAGCAGATTTTGATTGATGGTTTTCCTAGAAGTTCAATTCAAGCTGACTCACTTCTTGAAATATTTAAAAACAAAGATTTAAGTATTATCAATTTTGATGTTGATGATGATCAACTCCTCCAGAGAATAAAAAAAAGATCTATGGAAGAGTCTAGAGCAGACGATAGTTTTTTTGAAAAAAGACTGCAAATTTATAAGAAATCTCACCTAGAAATATTAAACTCACTAAAAAAAAATTATTCAGTTACTGACATACCAGCCAATGATGAAATTAGCTCTGTAACCACAAAAATCATTGATAAACTTGGATTAAATTAAGGTAATTTATATTGACTTTTAAATACTTTTTTAATAATTTCACCAACTCAGGAGTTCTCAATTGGCAAGAATAGCAGGTGTAAATTTACCAGTAAATAAAAGAGCATTAGTTTCTCTCACCTATATTCATGGAATAGGTCCCAAGTATGCTATGGATATTTTAAAAGCAAACAGCTTAGATCCAACTAAGAGGATAAAAGATTTTACTGAAGATGAAATATCAAAAATAAGAAAATCAATAGATGAGAAATATACTGTTGAGGGTGATCTTAGAAGAGTAGTATCCCAAAATATTAAAAGGCTAAAAGATTTAGGTTGCTATCGTGGTTTAAGACATAGAAAACAACTACCAACAAGAGGTCAGAGAACTCACACCAATGCTAGAACTAGAAAAGGTAAAGCTGTAGCTATAGCTGGAAAGAAAAAAGTAACAAAATAAAATGGCTAAAAACGAAAAAAAAACTTCTGATAAAAAAAAATCAAAAAAAAGCTTCGGACAAAACGGTGTTGTTCACATAAAAAGTTCTTTTAACAATACTATTGTAACAATTTCTGATATTAGTGGAAATGCTGTATCTTGGTCCTCAAGCGGTTCGATGGGTTTCAGGGGTTCTAAAAAATCTACCCCCTATGCTGCACAAATCGCCACTGACGCAGCTGGAAAAAAAGCATATGATGTTGGGTTGAGAAAACTTGATGTTCTTATGAAGGGCCCTGGATCTGGTAGAGAGTCTGCTTTAAGAGCTTTACAAAACATAGGGTTTATTATTAATAATATTAAAGACGTCACACCACTTCCACATAACGGATGCAGACCTAAAAAGAAAAGAAGAGTATAAACTAAATTTATAGGAGTTAAAAATTGATAGAGAATAATTGGATAACTTTGGTCAAACCAAACAAAGTTGATTATAAAATAAGTGATAATAAGAAATTTGGAACCGTTGTCATTGAACCTTTGGAAAAAGGTTTCGGCACCACATTAGGTAACGCCCTTAGAAGAGTGCTTTTATCATCATTACAAGGCACAGCTATATCTTCAATAAAAATTAATGGTGTGCTTCATGAATTTTCAACCATTGAGGGTGTGAGAGAGGATGTGACCGACATCATTATGAACCTTAAAAATGTTACTTTTAATTCCAAAAGTAATCATTCTCAAAAATTAAGCCTAAATATAAAAGGTCCAAAAGAAGTTCTTTCCTCAGATTTTGAAGAAAACCCAGAAGTAGAAATTATTGATAAAGAAGCTGTAATTATGAATGTCGACTCTAATAGAGAAGTAAACCTAGAAATATTCTTAGATGTAAACAAAGGTTACATATCTGCAGAAAAAAATAAAGATAATGAAAACAAAAGTGTTGGACAAATTATGCTTGATGCAACTTACAGTCCCGTAAAAAGAGTCTCATTTAATGTAGAAAATTCTCGTATTGGCCAAGATACTGAGTTTGATAAACTTATCTTAGATATTGAAACTAACGGAACCGTGTCCCCAGACGACGCTGCTGCTTTAGCCGCAAGAATTCTTCAAGATCAACTTAAGCCCTTTATCAATTTTGAAGAGCCTACAGAAGATGAAAGAAAAAAACTACAATCATCAAATGAACCGCAGTTTAATAAGAACTTACTCAAGAAGGTAGATGAGCTAGAACTTTCAGTCAGATCAGCGAACTGTCTAAAAAATGACAATATTTTTTATATTGGTGATTTAGTTCAAAAAACTGAAGGAGAAATGTTAAGAACACCTAATTTTGGTAGGAAATCCCTTGATGAGATAAAAGAGGTCCTATCTTCAATGAGTCTCAGCATGGGTATGGATTTACCCGGCTGGCCGCCAGAAAATATAGAAGAGTTATCAAAAAAATACGAAGATCCTTTTAAAGTATAATGAAACACGGACTTAAACAACGAAAGTTAAATAGAACTTCTTCCCATAGATTAGCTTTGTTAAAAAACTTATCTATTAGTCTCATCAAGCACGAGACTATTACTACAACTACTGAAAAAGCAAAAGAGCTTAGACCTTTTATTGAGAAATTAGTTACAAAAGCTAAAAATGATAACTTAAGTAATAGAAAATATATATTAGCCAAGCTTTTTAATAATAAGGAAGCTTGTCAAAAATTATTTTCTGAAATTTCTAAAGAGCAAAAAAATAGAAATGGTGGATACACTCGCATCATTAAAAAAGGCAACAGATTTGGTGATTTTGCTCACACAAGTATTATACAGTTCGTAAAATAAAAATCTATGTCGTCTTATTTAGCGCTCGTGATAGGTGCTATATTAGGATCAAGCCTTCGTTACTTCTTCACTATTTTAAACTTCACTTTTTTAGGGCTACCCACAGCAACAATATTAGTAAATATCATTGGATCTGCTATGGCTGGTTATTTTTTAAATAAATTTAATGGTACACTATATATTTTTTTTTATGTCGGTTTATTTGGTAGTTTTACTACTCTATCTTCCTTTAATATTGAACTATTTTCATTAGTTTCTGATAAATCTTTTATCAAAGCATTAATATATTTTTCTTTTAACATTTTTATATCTTTTATTTTCTTTTATTTATTTCATATGATTAGTCTTAGATTTGCAAATTAAGATAGATCAAAGTTATAAAAGATTAGATAAGTTTTTATTTCAATATTTTGAGTCTATACCTTTATCTTTGTTACAAAGATTAATTAGAAAATACAAAATAAAAATTAATAACAAAAAATCTAAAGCTAATTCGCCATTAATAAAAGGTGATGTTGTATATATATATTATAAATTTGAGATCAATAATGAGTTATCAAATACTATTAAACTAAATAAAGATAAAAAAAAGATTTTTAAAGATCATATAATATTTCAAAACGATGATTTTATAGTTATTAACAAAATTGATGGATATTCTGTTCAAAGAGGATCTAAAGTATTTGTTTCATTAAAAGATATATATGAAAATGTAATCAAACATAAATTATATATAGTTCACAGATTAGACAAAGACACCTCAGGGGTCATGCTTTTTGCAAAAAATAGAATTACTGCTAGTAAGATCTCATCTTTATTTTTAAATAATCAAATCAAAAAATTCTATATTTCAGTAACTAATAATAAATTTAATAAAAATACTGATATTTTGATTAACTATAATTCTGATAAGAAGGAATTAAAATTAGCTTACAGAAAAATTCAATTAGGTAATCATGAAAATTGTTATTTGATTAAATTATTTACAGGAAAAAAACATCAAATCAGACTTCAATTCTATCTTAATAAAAATCCTATAATTGGTGATAAAAAGTTTTCTGGCAATAAATTTAATAAACTTCTTCTTTGTTCTTATAAAATTATATTTAAACTAGATGGGAAATTTTATAAATTTAAAATAAACCCTAATAAAATACTTTCATAAATTCTTCTTTAAGATCTTGATATATTTTTCCTTTATTATAATTTATTTTTAGTTCTTTTAAGCTACTTATATCTTTGGAATTAAGACCACAAGGATCGATTTTTTGAAAATTATCTAAATCAAGATCAAAATTAATTGATAATCCATGATGAATGATGCCTTTAGAGTATCTTAGACCAATAAATATTATTTTTTTTAATTCATTATTATTTTCAACCCACAAACCTCTATTTTTTTCTTTTTTTCTAAAAAGTTTAATATCATTTCTCTTGAATGCTTTTATACATATGTCTTCTAATGAATTTATGTAATCTATAATATTCTTTTTTCTCTTTTTTAAATTAATTAAAGGATAAATTACTAATTGGCCGGGACCATGAAAAGTTATTTTACCACCTCTATTAACTTTAATTACTGGGATCTTATTTATTTTATTTATTTTAAATTCTTTGGGAGTAGAGCTTCCTGCAGTAAAGACTTTTTGATGTTCTAAGAACCATATTTCCTCTTCTTTTATGTTTTCAGACATTTTTTGAATATGTTTATTCATTAATTTTGTAACTTCCTGATATTTTTTTTGCCCTTTTAGTTGTTTTATTTCAATCATTCTTTATTAATTAATCTATTAATTGCGGACGTGGCGGAACTGGTAGACGCGCAGCGTTGAGGTCGCTGTGGGATCAAATCCTGTGGAAGTTCGAGTCTTCTCGTCCGCACCATATTTATAATATAAATGCAAAAATTTAATAAAAAAGAATATATTGAGTCAATAAAATCTCTTCATTCTGCAGATCAAGCAGATAGTATTGAAAGTCTCCCATACGAAATACAGTCGTCTATACTAAGAACTAATACTAAAAACTTTCACCCAGATTTTATTGCTTACTTACGAGAAGAAACGCGTGACGATATTTTGCACATGATTCCAAATAAACAATTAGTTAATTTAATTAAATACTTAGATTTAGATGATGCGGTTGAAATCCTTGGTGACTTTGAAACTAAAGAATTAGTACAAATACTTTCCAAGCTTGGATCTCAGCAAAGAGAAAGAATTGAGGAAAGTTTACAGTATGATGAAAATTCTGCTGGTAGGCTTATGAATAGAGATTATCTTTCGATAAAATCTAATTTAACAGTTGGTGAATTAATTGATCAGTTAAGAAATTCTCGAAGAGGACCTAAAGATTTTTATAATATATTTATTGTTGATGACCAAAATATTCCTATAGGCTATATCCCTTCTGGAAGAGTACTAAGATCAAAAAGATCAAAAAAATTAAAAGATATTATTTATAAAGACATACATGTTATTAAATCTGATGAAAAAATTGAAGATATCGCCTACACCTTTCGACAGTATGGCTTGGTTTCGGCACCTGTAGTAAATATAGATAATAAAATGATAGGTATCATGACAGTTGATGACGTTGTTGAAATTGATCACGAAGAGTCAGAGGATGATATGAGAAAGTTGGGAGGTTTGTTTGTAAATGACTTTTATAAAGGTGCTTTTACATCTGCCACCTCAAGATTTATATGGTTAGGGTTAAATTTATTGACAGCTATATTAGCATCTCTTGTTATAGATATATATTCAGACCAATTACAGCAAATGATAGCGATTGCAGTCTTGATGCCTATAGTAGCTTCAATGGGTGGTAATGCAGGCACGCAAGCTATGACCATATACGTAAGAGCTATTGTCACAAAAGATATTAACAATTCAAACTATATTAAATTGGTTGTAAAAGAATTTTTAATAGGAAGTATCAATGGTTTTGCACTTTCTTTAATAATGGGATTAATAGCTTATTATTGGTTTGATAGTCTTGTATTAGCTTTTGCGATATCTTTTGCCATTTTAATAAATTTAGGTTTTGCTTGTTTGGTAGGCATAATTATCCCAATAACAATTAATAAAATGAAAATAGATCCAGCTTTAGCCTCTGGTATTGTACTTACAACATTTACAGATGTATTTGGATTTCTGTCATTTTTATCAATTGCAACTTACATATTAAATTTATAGTTTATTTCGATGATCAACGCTGAAATACTTAGAGAGTATGATATTAGGGGTATTTACCAAAAATCATTAAAATTAGAGGATGTAGAAAATATTGCAAAAAAAATCTCAAATATAATTTCAAATATTAATACTCCTAAAATTATTATAGGTCATGATGGAAGATTATCCTCTTTAGAAATTAAAAATAAACTTATTTATACATTTATAAGACATGGTGTTGATGTAATAGATATTTCATTAATACCAACTCCAGTGAGCTATTATGCTACAAAAAAACTGGATATTCCTAACTTAATAATGATTACAGGCTCTCACAATCCAAAAGAATATAATGGATTAAAAATAATTATTAATAATAAACCCTTTTTTGGAGAAAAGATAAAATCTTTAAACGATTTAGATGATGCCTCATTATCCTCAACATTGGGTAAATTAACATTCAAAGATGTAATTACTCCTTATACAGAAGAAATTATTTCACAATTTAATCATCTAGATAAACTTAAAATAGTTTGGGATCCAGGAAATGGAGCCATTGCACCAATAATTCATAAAATTATTAATTCTATAAAAGGAACTAATATTATTTTGAATAGAAGTATAGATGGTAATTTTCCAAATCATCATCCCGACCCAACAATAAGGAAAAATATAACTCAGATATCAAACTATATTAAAGAAAAACAATTTGACTTGGGTATTGCTTTCGATGGTGATGGTGATCGAATTGGAATTTTGGACAATAAAGGAGAATTAATATACTCAGATATCATATTTTTACTTTTGTCTCTTGATCTTATAAAAGAAAAAAAAGATTTAGTCGCTATAGCTGACGTAAAATGTAGTAAAATACTTTTTGATACACTTAAAAATCATGGTGTTGACATTCATATGTCAAAAACTGGACATTCTTTAATCAAAGAGATGATATCTTCAAAAAACGCAGATATAGCAGGCGAAATGAGTGGGCATATTTTTTATAACTATAAATATTACGGATATGATGATGCCATATATGCTTCTTTAAAATTAATTAGAATACTCAATAATACAAACAAAACATTAAATGAATTAACGAGTGTTTATATGAAATCATCCTCTACACCTGAGATAAAATTATATTGTGATGAAAAAATTAAATTTAGTCTTTTAGAAAAAATAGTAGAAGATATTCCTAAACACTACGATAGTGGAGCTAATTTAATTACAATTGATGGTGTAAGACTGGAAACTGAAAATTTTTGGTTTCTTCTTAGAGCTTCAAATACTCAAAATTGTATAGTATTTAGACTTGAACACTTTGTAAAAGATAAATTTAAAGAAGAATTAATTAAATTAATATCAATACTTGAGTCATATTCATTGGACATAAAAGAATTAACTAGCTTTAATCAAACAGTCTAGTTTATATAATTTAATTTCATTACATAAGTTTTTTGCTGTTTTTTGATCATCAACATTAATATAACTTACAAAATATCTACCATTTTTTTTAATTTGATGCTCAAAACTTCTGAGTATTTTTATTTTATTTTTAAGTAATGTAATATGCATCTTTGATTTACTAATCTTTTTGAAAGAAGATGTCTGGACTGTATAATTACTTTTATTTTTTGTTTCATTTTTAACAGTTAATTTTTTAGTTTCTTCATTTTTGGATGCATCTATATTTCTATATTTATTCATAAGAAAATTAATTTTATTGTTCCTTTCTTTAGCGGAATTTCCTCCAAAATATATACCTAGTAAATATTTATCGTCATTAACTGATAATAGTGATATCTGAAACCCAGATTTTCTTGTATAACCAGTTTTTAAACCAATATAATGATCATACTTTTTTAATAATGTATTATGAGTTGTATAATTTTTATCTTTGATTTTAACTTTTGTTTTTTTAAATCGGTGTAAGTGCTCAGGAAAATCAATAATTATTCTAGAACTTAATATAAACATGTCATGAGCAGTCGATAAATTAGCTCTGTTGGGGAGTCCATGAGAATTTGCAAAATTTGTATTTCCTAAATTAAGTTTATTTGCATAATTATTCATTTTATGTACAAATTTTTTTTCGGTGCCAGATATTTTTTCTGCTATTGCAACAGCTGCATCATTCGCAGATTTGATTATTAATGAATCAATCAATTCATCTACAGTAATGAAATCCTTCTCTGCTATACCTAATTTAGAGGGTTGTTGATAAGTTGCATGTTTAGAAAAATAAATTCGATCATTTATGTGTATATTTTTTAATCTTAGCTCATCAAATAAAATGTAAAGAGTCATAATTTTAGTAAGTGAAGCTGGATAATTTTTTGTATCCTTATTAACCTCAAAATATATTTCTTGTGTTATTGGATTACCTATTACACTCGCAATTTTGGCAAACAAGGGATGTGATAAATTGACTGTTAAAATAAGTGTAATAAGTATTATTCTCATAATCTTATTAATTTGTTATAATTTCGCATGTCCCTAGGTTTTAAACTATATTCTTTTTTTAATGGTAATCTTGTTCATCAGGATTCGCTAGGTAATAAATACTACAATGATAAAAATAATTCCTCTAAAAGATGGGTAGTTTACGCACCTGGTTTTGGACCTGACTCATTACCAACACAGTTTCATAATTGGTTACATAATACCTCTGATGAAATTTTTAGTGTTGAAGCCGAGGAAAGCAATCAAGAAAGTTTGGTCAAAAGAAGAGTTCAAAAGCACTCAGTAAAACATAAAGATACAAATGATAAGGGTTATAATAGTTGGCAACCAAAACAATAAAAGAAATAGACTCTTATGACGCTAGATATCATTTAAAAGTTGGAATTATATTTATTTTTTTTTTAATTACTGTCTATTTTATATTTAAAAATACAAATTATAAAAACCCTATACCTTTTGTTGCTACGTTTAATTATATTGAAGGTATAAATAATAATACTGATGTTCAAATATCAGGCATAAAAATAGGAGGTATTAGTAAAATAACATTATCCACCGACGGAGTTATTGTTAATGGTTATGTCGATAGAGATTATAACATTCCTGAGGACTCAATATTAAAAATCAAAAGTAATGGTATCTTTGGAAAAAAAACAATATCTATTGAACCAGGTTTTGGTGATTTTTTAAATAAATCAAATGAACAATATGTGTTTAATCAAACACAAGACTCATATTCAGTTGATATGTTCCTCAGATATTTAAATAATTTAAATGAATAAAATAAATACAGAATTTGTACTTGGATTATTAATATTAATTATATCAATAATTAGTTTTTTTTATTATTCTTCTAAAATAAATCTTTTTAATAAGATCGAAAATTTCCAAATTAATTCTAGTTTCTTTGATATAGGAAATACCAATATAGGTAATGATGTTAAAATAAATGGTGTAAAAGTAGGTGAGGTTTTAAATATTAAGTTAGATCAAGAAACTTATATGGCTATAATTACATCATCTATTGACAAAAGTATTCAGATTCCTGATGACTCAGTGTTTAAAATATCAAATAATGGATTTATAGGATCTTCATACATAGAAATTCAATTGGGAAATAGTGAGGAGTTTCTTAAAAATAATGACTACTCAGTTAATAATATTGATGCAGTATCTTTGGAAGAAATTATTAATAATTTTATTTTTGATTAGTATTTCTTCTCATAAAACATTTGCAACTGAAAGTAATGCTACAACGTTGCTTATTTTAGATAAATCCTCATCATCAAAATATGAGCTTGAATTTTTTGATACTTATCAATTCAGAAATTTAACTTTTGAAATAGTATCATGCAAAAATATTCAATTTGATAAATATCTTGATATAGCTGCTCTAATCAGGATTTCTCAGAATGATAATATATTTATTGGCTGGTTTTTTAAATATACTGATGAATTAAATCTTTATTCTAATAAAATATATGAAATTTCATTAATTGATTGCTAGTTAAATTTAGAGATATTTTTTTCTAACCAATTTGTATTATATATACCGTCACCAAAATCTTTTTGGTTTAGAATCCATTTATGTAATTCAATATTTGTATCTATGCCGTCAATAATAATTTCATCTAAAGCTCTTTTCATTATTGATATGGCTTCCTTTCTGTCTTTGCCTTTAGATACTAGTTTTAATACTAAACTATCATAATGAGGGTTTACTTTATAATTCGTATACAAAGCAGTATCTACTCTAACTCCTTTTCCTCCTGGTACATTTATAAATTTTATTGTTCCTGGGCTTGGTGAAAAATCTTTTGCATTTTCTGCATTTATTCTACATTCAATTGTATGATTTCTTATCATCAAATCAGTCAAATCTACTTTATATCCTGCAGAAACCATTATTTGATATTTAACTAAATCAATGTCAAAAGCCTCTTCAGTTACTGGATGTTCAACTTGTAACCTTGTATTCATTTCAATAAAAAATACTTCATTATCTTGATACAAAAACTCTAAGGTTCCTAAACCTTCATAATTATTTTCGAGTAGCAAATCTTTTATATTTTTCTCTATTTTATTTAAATTATTTATCTTCACAAAATCTGAAGGTATTTCCTCAATAATTTTTTGATTTTTGCGCTGAATTGAGCAATCTCTTTGTCCAATTATTTCAGCATAGTTATTTACAGGATCTGATAAAACTTGAAATTCAATATGTTTTGCATTGGTTAGAAATTTTTCAGCATACATAGTGTCATCTCCAAAATAATTTTTTGCTTCTGCTTTTAACTGAGAAAAAAACTTACCAATTTCATTTTTATTATTAAAAACCCTCATTCCTTTACCCCCACCACCATAGGCAGCTTTTATTACGATAGGTAGACCAATCTCATTGGCTCTTTTTAGCGCTTCATTTGAATTTTCTATATTTTTTGAATTTTTGTCACCTAATATAGGTAATCCAAAATTACTTGCCAATTTTAGAGCATTACTTTTATTACCTAATTCTAAAATAGACTTAGAGCTTGGTCCTATGAACTTTACTTTGTGTGAGTCCAATATTTTTGAAAATTTGTCATTTTCACTAAGAAACCCATAACCTGGATGAACCGCATCAGCCCCAGTTATATCAATAGCACTAATAATACTTGGTATATTTAGATAACTTCCATTTGGTAGGGCACTACCAACGCATATACTTTCATCAGCAAGTTTTACATGCATTGCATCAGTATCTACATTAGAGTGAATTGCAACCGTTTTGATATTTAGCTCTTTACATGCTCGGATAATGCGAACTGCAATCTCTCCTCTATTTGCTACTAGTATTTTTTTAAACAATTACAATATTTCAAAGAGAGGTTGACCAAATTCAACTGCTTCTCCATTTTTAATCATTATAGATTTAATTGTACAATCTTTGTCAGATTTAATTTCATTAAATGTTTTCATAGCTTCTATTAGACAAATTGTGTCACCCTTTTTAATTTTTTGACCCTTTTTAGCAAAAGGTGGCGAACTAGGTTTGGGAGTTAAGTAAACAATTCCTACCATAGGACTATCAATAGTTATAATTTCTTCACTAATACTCTTTGTATTTTTATTTCCTTCAGGTGAAGTGTTTTGATTGTTTTGATATAAACTTTGGTTTATCGAATTATTAGATATTTCAATAGTATTTATTTTATTTGATAATTTAATAGATCCTAATTTATTATCCTTTAATTTTTTAATTAAAATATCAATAGTGTCGGTAATTTTTTTGTCTAACATTACAAATAATATACCTGATAGATTAAAAAATAAAACTCCTATATATAAACATACTATTTAAATTGTTTAGCTAACTTTAAATTTTGGTTAAAGTAATTAGATTTAATACTTTTTCCATAACTTTCTTTTTTTATTTCATCAATATTATAATAATTTAGTTGCCCAACTAACTGACCGTCTCTTATTATAAAAGGTGTATCGTATGCTCGTAATTCAAGTACGGCTGGTGTACCAGATTTATTATTACCAAACCCAGGATCAAAAAAACCAGCATAATGTACTCTAAAATTGCCAAAACTATCTTTAAATGGCTCTAGCTCAGCTGCTTGATTATTTTTAATAATTATAGCCTCTTTAGATCGAAGGATATAAAACTCATCTCTCTCAACTATAAAGTAATTATCT
>CABYRL010000005.1 GCA_902521465.1 uncultured Alphaproteobacteria bacterium
CTTGAGATAAAATATTCATAGGCAATTTTAGAAAACTAAGTCCAAATAAAATCACTAGAATTAAAAGTATTGCGATGGGTATTAGGACTTTTAATTTTTTCATTTATTTTTCCTACAAATACAAGGTCACAAAATAGATCATATAGGCTAATATAAAGCCAAGAGAAATTAATTTTCCAGCTAATTTTAAAGAAATAATTACAAAAAATAATAAAGAAGTCAGTAAAAATAGCCATTTATCAATTTGACCAAGTAATTCATAAAAATTTATACTTCCATTGATTAGCACAGCAATAATCGTTATTCCAAATATGTTAGCTATATTTGATCCGAGAATATTTCCAATTGCCAAATTATTTTGTTTTTTTACAATTGATAAAACTGTTGCAATTACCTCAGGCAAAGATGTACCAAAAGCAACAATTGTTATTCCAATTGTAGTTTCTGCAACTCCAAATATGCTAGTTAGATTTTTCGCATAAACAATAAAATACTTAGAACTAAAAAATAACAAAATAAAAGCTAATATTATTTTTAAAATAATAAAAAAAGATGAAGAATGTGTTGCCTCGGATATTGTGTTAGTTTCATCAATTGGTTTTTTTAATTCAAAATAAATAAAAAAACAAAGTAATCCAAAAAGTAAAACTCCGTAGGTGTAGCCAATATTAAAATTAAATATTATGAAAATAAAAAAAACGATTGAAAAAATTAAAAAAAATAAAAAAGTACTTTTATCCCTTTTATCAGTCACTAACTTAGTAATGGGATATAGCATGATACCCCCTACCAATAAAATATTTGCGATATTACTTCCAACAAGATTACCAGCTACTATTCCAACAGAATTTAATTTTATTGCTTGAAATGTTGCTGCAAACTCAGGGAGGGAAGTGCCAATTGCTATAATAAATATTCCAACAAGTATTGGTCTAATTTTATAAACTTGTGAGATTAGAATTGAATTTTTAATTGCAAAATCACATGACCATATTAATAGAGCAAGACTTATTAATACTCCTAATAAATTCTCAATCAATTCACACCCATTTGATCTTTTTTAAGCTTCCTTATCTCATCTCTGAACATTGCAGCTTTTTCAAAATCTAAATTTTCAGCTGCAGATAACATTTTTTTCTCTAATTTTTTAACATGTTTTTCAAATTTATTAGGACTCAATTTATCAATTTCAGATGTACCCACAGTATAGCTATCTTTTTCATAGATGCTCTCGATAATTTCACCAATATTTCTTTTCACTGATTGAGGGGTTATGTTATTTTTCTTATTAAATTCAACTTGTTTATTTTTTCTGTATTTTGTTTCCTCAAGAGCTGCTTTAATACTTTTAGTTAATACATCTGCATATAAAATCACCTTTCCATCTATATTTCTGGCTGCACGACCTATAGTTTGGACCAAACTAGTTTTTGACCTTAAATAACCCTCTTTGTCAGCGTCAAGAATGGCGACTAAACCACACTCAGGAATATCTAGTCCTTCTCTGAGTAAATTAATACCAATTAAAATATCAATCTCCCCAATTCTTAAAGAGCGAATAAGTTTTATTCTATCAATAGTCTCAACATCAGAATGCATATATTCAGCCTTTAAATTATGTTCTTTTAAGTAATTGGTTAAGTCCTCGGCATTTTTTTTTGTAAGAGTTGTAATCAATACTCTATTTTTATTATTGAGTGTTATTTTAATTTCACCCATCAAATCTTCCACTTGATTGACAGTTGTTTTGATCACACACTCAGGATCAATTAGACCTGTGGGTCGTATAATTTGTTCAACATACTCATTTTCAACTTCATTCAATTCCCATGGCCCAGGAGTTGCAGATAAAAAAATAGTAGGGGGGCGCATCATATTCCATTCTTCAAAAGTTAAAGGTCGATTATCCAATGCAGATGGAAGTCTAAATCCATAATCTGATAAAGTTTTTTTTCTAGATCGGTCACCTTTATACATTCCATTTATTTGAGGCACGGATACATGAGACTCATCAATTATAAGAAGCGAGTTTTCTGGAATAAACTCGTATAGAGTTGGTGGTGGTTCACCAGGCTGTCTTCCACTTAAATATCTCGAATAATTCTCAATTCCTGAACATGTTCCCGTTGCCTGTATCATTTCCAAATCAAAATTAGTTCTCTCTTTTAATCTTTGAAATTCAAGCAACTTTTTTTCCTTATCAAACTCTTCTAGTCTTATTTTTAAATCTTTCTTAATTTCTTTAATAGCGTTCTCTAATCTTGGTTTTGGAGTAATGTAATGACTATTTGCAAAGATTTTTACTTCTTCGAAGCTTTGAATGAATTCACCTGTGAGAGGATCAAACTCTTTAATATCTTCCACCTCGTCTCCAAAAAAACTTATCCTCCATGCTATATCCTCTAAATGCGCAGGAAAAACATCAACCCGATCTCCAGTTACTCGAAACATACCTCTTCTAAAATCAATATTATTTCTTTTATACTGTAACTCTACTAATTCTCTCAGGAACTCCATTAAATTAATGTTCTGTCCTTTTTTTATTTCTAAAGTCATTTTAGAGTAAGAGTCAACGGATCCGATGCCGTATATACATGAAACACTTGCTACAATAATTACATCTTCTCTTTCTACTAATGATCTAGTAGCTGAGTGTCTAAAACGATCTATTTGCTCATTTATAGAGGACTCTTTTTCTATGAATGTATCTGATCGAGGTACATAAGCTTCTGGTTGATAATAATCATAATAACTCACAAAATACTCAACTGCATTTTTAGGAAACAATACTTTTAACTCCTCATATAATTGAGCAGCCAAGGTCTTATTTGGAGCCATAATCAATGTTGGTCTGTTATATTTTTCAATAACATTTGCAATTGTAAATGTTTTTCCAGAGCCGGTTACACCCAATAATACTTGGCTTTGTTTCCTTTTTTCTAAACCATCAATCAATTTTTTAATTGCTTGAGGCTGATCTCCTTTAGGTTTATTTTCACTTACTATTTTAAATGGCATACTTGTAGAAATTTATAAATAAGTTTATAGATAACTAAATAAAAAAAATGATTTCAAATAGAGTAAATAACATAAAACCATCATTAACTATAGCTACCAATATGAAGGCTCAGGAACTGAAAAGAGCTGGTAAGGATGTGATTGTTTTAGCAGCCGGAGAACCAGATTTTGATACACCTGATCACATTAAAAGCGCAGCTATTGAGGCCATAAATAAGGGTTTTACTAAGTATGTACCAGGTAAAGGAACACCAGACCTGCAAGTCGCAATTCAAAAAAAATTTCAAAGAGATAATAACTTAGATTATGAACTTGGTAATATTACAGTTGGAGTTGGTGGAAAGCATATAATTTATAATGCTTTCTCAGCAACTATTAATCAAGGTGATGAAGTTATAATCCCTGCTCCATATTGGGTGAGTTACCCCGATATTGTAATTTTAAATGATGGAAAACCCATCATAGTTGAGTGTGGTGAGCAAAATGGTTTTAAAATCACACCCGAGGATTTGGAGAAAAATATATCTTTAAAAACAAAATGGCTGATGCTAAATAGCCCAAGTAATCCGACTGGATCTATGTATACCAAAGAGGAATTGGTTGCTATAGGAGATGTTCTTAAAAGTTATGAAAATATTTATATTTTATCAGATGATATTTATGAAAAGATTGTTTATGACACCAATGATTTCAAAACAATAGCTGAAGTTTGCCCATTTTTAAAAGAAAGAACGTTAACGATGAATGGATTATCCAAGTCTTATTGTATGACAGGCTGGAGAGTAGGCTACGCAGCAGGTCCAGTCAGTCTCATCAATGCAATGAACAAAGTTCAATCACAAAACGTATCTTCAACAGCATCAATATCAATGGCGGCTTCTGTTGAGGCATTAAATGGAGATCAAAGTTTTATCATATCAAACAATGAATCTTTTCTTAGAAGGCGTAATTTAGTTGTAAAACACTTAAATGAAACACCTGGATTGTCTTGCAGAACTCCAGAGGGTGCTTTTTACGTTTTTGCTTCATGTAAAGGAGTTTTAGGTAAGACAACGGAGTCTGGTAAAAAACTCTTAACTGATGGTGACTTTATGGATTATCTTCTTGAAGAGGTGGGTGTTGCAGGTGTACAAGGTTCTGCATTTGGGCTAGAGGGTTTCTTTAGAATATCTTATGCAACCTCTGACTCAATATTAGAGGATGCCTGCCAAAGAATTAAAACTGCTTGTTCTAAATTAAGTTAATTTACTATTAGAAATAATTTTAGCTATTCGAAGAATATTTGTATTTCCAACTTTTCCAAAAGGCACTCCAGCTGTGATTATTATTTTTTCACCATGTTTTAGAATTTTTCTTACCTTTGCTATTTTACAGGCACGGTCAACCATCTCAGTTGATGATGAAATTTCATCTACAACATCCATAAAAGTACCCCAAGTTAAAGCATTTTGACGAGCAACTTTTTTTTTAGTTGTTAATCCTATTAAGGTCACATCAGGCCTCATCCTTGCGACTCTTAAAACAGATCTTCCTGATTGAGAAAATGTTGCAATACAACTACATTCAGCAATGGTGGCTACTTCAAGTGCCGCAGTAGCTATAGCCTCTGTTGATGTTTTTACCATATTCAAATTATAATTTTGAATATTAGCTAAATATTTAGGATCACTTTCAACGCGTTTAATAATTTTATTCATCATTTCTACAGACTCTTTGGGATAATTACCAGCAGCTGACTCTGCAGATAACATTACAGCGTCTACTCCTTGAAATACTGCTGTAGCGACATCAGAGGCCTCAGCCCTTGTCGGAGTAGGTGAGTCAATCATACTCTCAAGCATTTGGGTAGCAACAATACATGGCTTTCCAAATTTTCTACATGCAGCGACCATTGTTCTTTGATGAATTGGCACATCTTCTGGGTTGGTTTCAACACCCAGATCTCCTCTAGCAACCATTATTCCATCAGAATTTTCAGTTATCGACTCAATTTCTTTCATAGCAGAGGGTTTTTCTACTTTAACCATTACTTTAAATTTTGCAGGAATAAGTTTTTTTGCTGTTAATAAATCTTTTGTAGTTTGAATAAATGAAAGAGCTATCCAATCAACATCAAGTTTAATAGCTAGCTCTAAATCTTTTTTATCTTTTGGAGTAATTATTTTTAAATCAAGTTTTGTATCTGGAATATTCAATCCTTTGTTATTAGAAATTTCCCCACTATCTGTAACAACACATTTAATTGCAGAAGCAGATTTTGATTTTACTTTTAACCTTACCTTACCATCATTCACTAACAGCCTTTGTCCGATTGCTATAGATTTGAAAATTTCTTTGTGAGGCAAGTAGACTCGAGAACTGTCACCGTCTTTTTTATTTTGATCAAAAGTAAATATTTGGTTTTTTTTTAGTTGTTCTTTGACATTTAGAAATCTACCAACTCTGAATTTGGGACCCTGTAAGTCACCTAAAATACAAATATAACGATCATGTTTTTTTTCTAAATTTCTAATAATTTTAACTTTTTTTTTGTGATCCTCATGGTCACCATGACTAAAATTAAGACGAAATACGTCAGCACCAGATAGAAATAATTTCTCAATAGCTTTTTCAGTCTCACAGGCTGGTCCTAAAGTTGCAACAATTTTGGCTTTACGGTTTCTAAGTTTCATTTGATTTGTTTAGAAATTAATAAATAACATGATATTAGTAAATTACCATGAGTAAAATATCAAAAGAACAAGAGTACAAAATTAAAGCTAACGTACTTGATCATTTAATTAATCATTTAAGAGATAGGTCTGATGTGCAAAATATTGACCTGATGAATCTGAGTGGATTTTGCAGAAATTGTTTATCAAAATGGTATGTAAAATATGCAAAAGAGGAAAACTATGATCTAGACTATGAGGAATCAAGAAAGATTATTTATGGAATGACTTACTCTGAATGGAAAAGTAAATATCAATCAGAGGCAACAAAAGAACAAGTAGAACAATTTAAAAAAAAATAGTTTAGATGACCGAGAAATTGCCGAATTGGAATTTAGGAGATTTTTATTCTTCTATCAAAGATGAAGGAATAGATCTTGATATCGAAAAATATAGAAATTTCTCTAAATCTTTCAACAAAAAATACAAAGGTCAATTAGTTAATCAAGCTCAAAACCTCGAAAGCATCATAAAAGAGTATGAAGACGGTAATGAACTTGGTGACAAGCTTGGCAATTTTGCTTTTTTGATATACGCAACAAATATGAACGACCAAGAGACGGTTCAATTTTATCAAGGTATAAATGAAAAACTTACAGAGATATCATCAAACTTGATTTTTTTTACAAATGAAATAAATGCTACAAACGACTCAGAATTTGAAAATTTTTTATCAAATGCTGGCAAATATAAAAATTGGTTAACCAACATCCGTCGATATAAACAACATCAACTTGATGAAAAGAGTGAGATGATTTTCCTTGATAAGAATTTAACCTCTAACTCTTCATGGGTGAGATTCTTTGAAGAACAAATAAATGATTTAAAATTTAAAATCGATGATAAATATTTAAATAGTTCAGAAGCTTTAAATTTATTATCTGATCATAAATCAACAACCAGAAAAAAAGCAGCAAAAAGTATTGAAGATGTTTTTAAATCGAATGTAAAAACTTTTTCTTTTATTACAAACACTCTCGCAAAAGATAAAATCACTAATGATAAGTGGAGAAAATACAAATCTCCAATAGACTCAAGAAATTTAGCGAATAATGTTGAAAATGAAGTTGTCGAGGCACTAACTAAAAGTGTCACTTCAAATTACAAGAATATCTCACATCGATACTATAAAATTAAGGCCAAACTTTTTAATCAAGAAAAACTTAATTATTGGGATAGAAATGCACCTTATCCTGACTCACCTAATAAAAAGATAAATTGGTCTGAGGCAAAAGATATTGTAATCCGCTCATATGCTAACTTTGATAAAAGTTTTGAAGATATTGTATTATTATTTTTTAATAACAGTTGGATTGATGCAGAACTAAAATCAGGTAAATCTCCAGGAGCATTTGCAGCTTCTACAATTCCCTCAATACACCCTTACATTTTGACAAACTTCCACGGTAAAACAAGAGATGTAATGACATTAGCTCATGAACTTGGACATGGATGTCACCAATATTTGTCTGCTAAACAAGGTTTGCTGTTATCCAGCACTCCACTTACTCTAGCAGAGACTGCAAGTGTCTTTGGAGAGATGATGACTTTTCGAACATTACTCGAAGATAGTGATAAGAGTGCCAGAAAATATCTTTTAGCATCAAAAATAGAAGACATGATTAACACTGTTGTCAGGCAAATATCATTTTTTGAATTTGAAAAGTTAGTTCACAATGAGAGAAAAAAAGGAGAGCTATCATCTGATCAACTTTGTGATTTTTGGATGAAAACACAATCTGAAAGTCTTGGGCCTAATATTGAATTAACAGATGGATATAGATATTTTTGGACATACATACCTCATTTTATTCATACTCCCTTTTATGTATATGCTTATGCTTTTGGAGATTGTTTAGTAAACATTTTGATTCAACTTTATGATGAGGACCTTCCAAATTTTAAGGAAAGTTACATTAGTCTTTTAAAAAGTGGTGGCTCGAAACACTATAGTGAAGTTTTAAAACCATTTAATGTGGATCTAAAACAAAAAAACAGTTGGGAAAAAGGCCTCTCAATGATTTCTGGTCTAATAGATGAGTTTGAAAAAAGTCTTTAGTTTAAAATGAAAGAAGAAAATAATTTAGTATCAAGAGTAAAAAGGTACTCAAAAGTCACAACTTCCATGACTTCTTTAGCTACGAAATTTGCAGGTAAAAAATATTTAAATTTTGATTTAAGTGATCAAAAGTATGCGGCTCAAATTACAGAGATTTTAGGTAATTTAAAAGGACCTTTGATGAAGGTGGCACAATTAAGCGCCACTATTCCTGATTTACTGCCTGAAGAGTATGCTAGAAAATTAGCTGAATTACAGTCAAATGCACCTCCAATGTCTTGGGTGTTTGTAAAAAGAAGAATGAAAGCTGAATTAGGTGAAAATTGGCAAAATAACTTCAAAGAATTCAATCAAGAGGCAAGTTTTGCTGCCTCTTTAGGTCAGGTTCACAAGGCCAAATTGAAAACCAATGATTATGTTGCGTGTAAGCTCCAATATCCTGATATGTCCTCAGCAGTAGAGGCTGACTTAAACCAATTAAAAATAATATTTAAAATCTACTCTAGTTATAATAAATCAATACAAATTAGAGAGATCTATAAAGAAATAGAAGCAAGACTAAAAGAAGAATTAAATTATAGTTTAGAAAACAAACATTTAAAAATTTTTAAATTTATTCATAAAAATAACTCTTATATCAAAATTCCAAATGTTTACGAAAAAATATCTACAAACAGGCTTTTAGTGATGGAATTTCTTAACGGTAAAAAATTAATCGAATATAAAAATGCACCACAAAAAACTAGAAATGAATTAGCAAAAAAATTATTCATGGCATGGTACTTACCCTTTTATAAATACGGTATAATTCATGGAGATCCACACTTAGGTAATTACTCAGTAGATAATAAAAATAATATTAATCTATTTGATTATGGTTGTGTAAGAATATTTCCACCTAAGTTTGTAAAGGGCGTAATAGACCTTTATTTTGCTCTAAAAGAAAAAGACAACAAAAAGATAAAAACTGCTTATCAAGTATGGGGGTTTAAAGACATTGATGATAAATTAATGAATGTTTTAAATAAATGGGCTTTATTCTTGTATGATCCAATCTTAAAAAATGAGGTTCGAAAGATACAAGACTCAGATAGTGGTATATATGGAGCTAAAATAGCTAGCGAAGTCCATAAAGAGCTCAAAAAATATGGAGGAGTTAAACCTCCAAGAGAGTTTGTATTTATGGATCGAGCAGCTGTTGGTTTGGGGTCAATCTTTATTCATTTGAAAGCTGAAATAAATTGGTACAAGCTTTTTCATGACTTAATTAAAGATTTTTCAGTTAAAAGTGTTGAATCCAATCAAAAAAAAGCATTCAAATTTGCCGGTTTATGATGACTTTCAACAAATGTTTAATAAATTTTATAAATCTTAGACTTAACAAATTAGATTTATCTGATATACAACATAACTTCTAAAAGGAACAAGTTAATGATAATAGGCGCAGTTAAAGAAAAAAAAAAGTTTGAGAATAGAGTTTCTATTTCTCCTGATGATGTAAAAAACTATGTAAAAGCTGGTCACCAAGTATTTATTGAAAAGGGGGCAGGTTCACTTTCAGGTTTTAATGATAAATCGTATAAAGAGTCTGGAGCGACTCTATCTACTTCAAAAGAAGTTTTTAAGAATTCTGATATTATTTTAAAAATAAATTGCCCAACCTCAGATGAATCTAAATTAATAAAAAATAATTCTATGGTTATTTCTCAAATCAGTACACAGAACAACCAAGACAGTATTAAAATTTTAAATTCTAAAAAAATATCAGCGTTTGCTTTAGAACTAGTCCCAAGAATTACTCGAGCTCAAGATATGGATATTTTGTCCTCTCAAGCAAATTTAGCAGGATATCATGCGGTTATAGATGCTGCTCAAGAATTTAACAGAGTATTACCATTATTTATGACTGCTGCTGGTAAAGTTACTCCGGCAAATGTTTTAGTCATAGGTGCAGGTGTTGCAGGTTTACAAGCTATAGCAACTGCTAAACGATTAGGTGCTATTGTTTTTGCTACAGACGTAAGAATAGCCTCAAAAGAGCAAGTTGAGAGTCTTGGTGGTAAATTTGTTATGGTCGAGGATGAGGAGTCTAAGAATGCTGAAACGAAGGGTGGTTATGCAAAAGAAATGAGTGCAGAGTACCAAAAAAAACAAGAGGCTTTATTGGCAGAAACTTTAAAGACAATGGATATTGTAATATGTACTGCTCAAATACCAGGAAGAAAAGCACCTTTAATTTTGAAAAAAGAAATGTTGGAGAACATGCAAAATGGTTCAGTTATTGTTGATCTAGCTGTAGAGTCAGGAGGGAACTGTGAATTTAGCCAAGTTGGAAAAGTCGTTTCAAAAAATGGTCTTAAGATTGTAGGTCATGCAAACGTTCCTGGCAGAGTAGCAAATAATGCCTCAAGCCTTTTTTCAAAAAATATTTCTAACTTTTTAAAATTAATGAACTTTGAAGATAAGAAAAAATCTATGATTAATAAAAGTGATGAAATTATTAAAGCTACAATGATTTGCTCAGCTGGAAAGATTTTAATAAAATAAAAAGGAGTTACTATGTCAGAAATTTCAAATCAATTAGAAAGTTTATCATACAAAGCACAACAAATTGCAAATGAAGCAAGCCAGCTAGCATCTAGTGTGGCCGAAACATCTGGAGGCCATAGTGACTTTATTATTTTTGGTATAACTGTTTTGGTATTGGCTTGTTTTGTAGGTTATTATGTAGTTTGGTCGGTTACCCCAGCTTTACACAGTCCTTTAATGGGTGTCACAAACGCTATTTCGTCCGTAATTATTGTTGGAGCTTTATTGGCCGCAGGTCCTGTTGATACTAACATTTCTAAATATTTTGGTTTAGTTGCTGTAACTCTTGCTGCTGTTAACATATTTGGGGGGTTTGTTGTAACAAATCGAATGCTCTCCATGTTTAAAAAGAAACAATAGGTAAAAAATGTCTACTTTAACAACTGCAGCATATTTAGTTTCATCGGTTTTATTTATACTTTCTCTAAGAGGGTTGTCACATCCCTCCACTGCAAGGAGAGGAAATTTTTTAGGAATTTTAGGGATGGCTATAGCCATAGTCACAACACTATCTAATCCTGGTGTGCTTAGCTATAAAGAAATTGGAATAGCTTTTTTAATAGGTGGTTTGATTGGAACATCAATAGCAGTTAAAATTCAAATGACTGCATTACCACAATTAGTTGCTGCTTTCCATAGCTTGGTAGGATTAGCTGCTGTGTTTGTTGCTGCATCTGCATATTACAATCCTAGCGCATTTAATATAGGTGCCGTTGGATCTATTCCGATGGGAAGTTTAATAGAGATGTCAATTGGAACAGCAATAGGTGCTGTGACATTTACAGGATCCATTATAGCTTTTGGAAAACTCCAAGGTTTTGTCTCAGGAAATCCTTTAGTTTTCAAAGGTCAACATTTTATTAATTTACTTTTGGGTTTAGGAATTATTGCTTTAATTGTTAAGTTTTGCATCGATCAAAACCAAGAATTATTTTGGCTTATCGTTTTTGCCTCATTTGTTATCGGGGTGCTTTTAATTGTTCCAATTGGAGGAGCGGATATGCCAGTTATTGTCTCAATGTTAAACTCATATTCTGGATGGGCCGCTGCTGGAATTGGTTTCACTCTATCCAATAACTTATTGATTATTACTGGCGCTCTTGTTGGGTCGTCAGGAGCTATCTTGAGTTACATAATGTGTAAGGGAATGAATAGATCTTTCTTAAACGTTTTACTTGGAGGATTTGGTGGTGAACAAGCAGCTAGTGCTGGTGGAGTAAAAGATGATCGTCAAGCAAAACAAGGTAACGCTGCTGATGCTGCATTTATGATGAAAAATAGCAAAACAATAATCATTGTTCCTGGTTACGGAATGGCTGTGGCTCAAGCACAACACGCACTGAGAGAGATGGGTGATTTACTTAAAGCTGCAGGTGCAGAAGTAAGATACGCAATCCATCCTGTAGCTGGTAGAATGCCGGGACACATGAATGTGTTACTTGCAGAAGCAAATGTTCCCTATGATGAAGTTCTAGAACTCGATGAAATTAATAGAGATTTCTCTGAGACTGATGTTGCATTTGTGATTGGTGCTAATGATGTAACTAACCCGGCTGCAAAAACTGATAAGACTAGTGCCATTTATGGTATGCCTATTTTAGATGTAGAAAATGCTGGACAAGTATTTTTCGTTAAGAGAGGTATGGCTAGTGGATATGCAGGTGTTCAAAATGAATTATTTTTCCGAGACAACACCTTGATGTTATTTGGAGATGCTAAGAAAGTTTGTGAAGATATAATTAAAGGACTGGAGAATTAGTCAAATTTCTTCTTACGCATAAGTTTTTTAAATCTTTTAATTGATTCGGCTTTTTCACGAAGTTTTCTTTCTGATGGTTTTTCATAATTTTTTCTTAACTTTAATTCTTTGAAAATACCCTCTCTTAAAAGCTTTTTTTTGAGTACGCGTATAGCAGCCTCAACATTATTATCTCTGACTTGAACTTCTATTGCCAATCTAGTAACCTCATAAAGGCGTAATTTATATATAAATATGAAGTCAAAGCAAGAAAAATTAGCTAACTTATTTATTAATGAAGTGCCTAAATTTGGTTGGTCCAGAGAAACTCTCTTACAATGTGCAAAAAAGCAAAGAATATCAACATCCGCTCTAGCAAAATTATTTCCATCTTTTGAATATGATGTCTTAAAATTCATAATTGCTCAAAATAACATTCAAGTTGAGAAGAACTACAACTCCTTCAACAACTCACGATTGAAAACTAGAGATAAAATTAAAACAATCATGGAGCTAAAATTTGAAAATAACAGCCATCTCAAAAAAGCATTACCTGAAATGCTAAAATTTCTTTTGAGACCTGGTAACATATTAATGTCTATTAAAATGCTTCACGAAAATAGTGACTTTATATGGAGTTTATCAGGTGATAAATCAAATGATTTTAGTTACTATTCAAAGCGAGGTTTACTTTCAATGATTTATCTCGCCACATTAATTTATTGGCTTAACGATAAGTCAGAAAAAGATATTGCTACCAAAAACTTTATCAGCAAATCAGTTGATGGAATAGTTGATGGAGTTTCAAGACTTAAACAATTAAGTTTACTCAAAGGCTTAGCTGAAAATTTTATGTCTAGGTATGCTAAAAAGACATCTTAAATTTCTTTTAAAACATTTAATAAATCTCCAAAAAGTATAAGAATTTATTCTCATTTAAATTTTAAATTTATTTTTGTTAATAGAAAGGCACATAATGAATAAAATTTTTATTACTTTGATTTTTACGATTTTTTCATCATTAGCTTTTGCAAATGGACATATGCAGCCAAACTCTTTTGCTGTAACTTTAAAAGTTCCATCTGCAGATGTAGAGAAAGTTGAATCTATCTTACAAAGCCATCATAAGTTTTTGCATGATAAACATTCTTTATCTGGTGATGATAGATTAAACTCTTATTCTATCGTTAAAGGTTTTGAGCCTGTAGATTTAACTGACCCTTCGAAAGGTGTTACCGATAATGTCTTTTATTTTTTAAGCGAGCATTATCAAACTTCAGTTGGCTTGCAGCTTCATGGACAAGCATCTGAGACTTGGGAGGATGTACAAGAGTTTAGATCGATAATATATCAGTATGGTATCGCAATTGCTTTTCCAGGCGAAGTCATAGCTAAGATGAATCGCTAAGAAAAAATAATAAATACTCGCGGTTATTAATTTAGCCGCGAGAAAATAAAACCTCTTCAGGAACTCATCAAATACATTATAATAAATAATAATTGGAGGACTGATGAGTATTCAAAAAACAATTACACCCATAAATAATACTATTTATTTAGAGAGAGAATTAGCCTCAGATAGTAAAATTAATTCAGTCATAGATAAAGCCTCAACAAGTTTTGAAATTTGGAAAAACACATCTCTTGATGACCGAATTAATATTGTTAATAAATTTATTGATAACTTAATCGCTCTCAAAGATGAAATATCAAAGGAAATTTGTTGGCAAATTGGAAGGCCCATATCTCAATGTGCAGGAGAATTAAGAGGCTTTGAAGAGCGCTCAAGACACATGGTAGATATTGCTAAAGACTCATTACAAAATCTTCCAGCCACTCAAAACGAAGAATTTGACAACTATATATACAAAACTCCTCTTGGGGTGATTTTTGTAATGGCCCCATGGAATTATCCGATTATTACTGCAACTAACACAATTGTTCCTGCTATAATTTCAGGTAATAGTTTAATTTTAAAACATTCATCTCAAACACCAAGATGTGCAGAACTAATTTTTCAAGCTTTTGAAAATACGGGGATACCTGAGGGTGTTTTCCAATTTATTCATACTGATCATAAAGCTTGTGAAAAAATAATCTCTGACTCAAGAATAGCTCACGTTGTTTTTACTGGCTCTGTAAGAGGAGGCCAGGAGGTGAAAAAATATATAGGAACACGATTTATTAATGCTGGTCTAGAATTAGGAGGGAAAGATCCTGCCTACGTCAGAGCAGATGCTGATTTAAAACACGCAATTGAAAACCTTGCAGACGGTGCACTATTTAATTCTGGTCAATCTTGTTGTGGTATAGAAAGAATTTATGTAGATAAAAAAATTTATAAAGAATTTATAGATGGCTTCAAAAGCATTACTGAAAATTATAATTTAAACGATCCCTCAAAACCTGACACAAATTTAGGCCCTGTGGTAAGACAATCAGCAGCTAATTTTATTAGAGCTCAAATAAATGAAGCGGAGAGCAGCGGAGCAAAACGTCTTATTGATGAGAGTAAATTTACAATATCCAGAGAAGATAATTGTTATGTTAGCCCTCAAGTAATGGTTGATGTCAATCATGATATGAGATTCATGATGGAGGAAACTTTTGGTCCTGCTGTTGGAATTATGCCCGTAGATGACGATAAAGAAGCAAAAAATTTGATGAATGATAGCCCTTATGGACTAACTGCATCTATTTGGACAAAAGATTTGGAGTTTGCTAAAGAATTTGGAAAAAATGTTCAAACAGGAACTTTCTTCATGAATAGATGTGATTACTTAGATCCGGCACTTGCATGGACGGGCGTAAAAGACACTGGTATCGGTTGCTCACTTTCAGTATTAGCATTTGATCAATTTACAAGACCACAGAGTTTTCATATGCGTAAAGTAGTTTAGAGCGATGGTCTACAAAGTTATTAATAAAATGTTAAAATATTTAATTTTTTAGTCGATTATGAGCATTACTTTTAAAGAATTAGAAAAAAAAATAAAATCAAAAGAGATTGATACTGTTTTAGTCTCTCTATCCGATATGCAAGGTCGACTAGTGGGAAAAAGAGTAACAGGTAAGGCTTTTTTAGACTACGTTCACAAAGAAACTCATTTTTGTGACTATCTTTATACGGTTGATATGGATATGTATACAGTTCCTGGATTTAAATCATCCTCTTGGGAGACTGGCTACGGTGATATGACTGTAAAGCCTGACCAAAGAACCATCAAAGTTTTACCATGGTTAGAGAAAACAGCTTTAGTTCTCGGCGATGCTTTTCAACATGATGGAAAGACTCCTGTTTCGCATTCCACAAGACAAGTTTTAAGAGAGGCAATTATAAAAGCTAATAAAATGGGATTTGAGCCGATGTTAGGTTCAGAATTAGAATTCTTTCTTTTCAAGCAAACTTATGAAGATATTCATTCTAGTTATTATAAAAATTTAAAAGAAACATCATGGTACATAGAAGATTATATGATATTTCAAACTTCAAAAGAGGAGCCTTTTAATCAAGAGTTAAGAAATAGTTTATTAGACTCCGGTATATATGTTGAGTGCACTAAAGGGGAGGCCTCACCTGGTCAACAAGAAATTAATGTAGTTTTTACTGATGCTCTTAGTATGGCAGATAACCATATTTTAATAAAAAATGCTGCAAAAGAGATTGCTTTTAAACATAATCGTGCAGTTAGTTTTATGGCAAAATACAAACAAGATTTCTGCGGAAGTTCCTGTCATATTCATAATTCTTTATTCGATAAAAAAACAAAAAAAAATATTTTCTCTGATACCAAAGACAAATATGGAATGTCTAAAATTTTCAAAAGCTATGTAGCTGGACAAATTTTATTTTTGAGGGATCTATCAATTTTTTTAGCTCCAAACGTAAATTCTTATAAAAGATTTCAAGAGTCCTCTTTTGCTCCAACATCTGCCGCCTGGGGAATTGATAATAGAACCGCTGGATTTAGATTAGCAGGACATGGAAGTTCAATAAGAATTGAATGCAGAGTTCCTGGGGCAGATGTTAATCCCTACCTTGCTTTTGCTGGATTGATTCAAGCAGGTCTGTATGGAATTGAGAATAAATTAGAACTTGAAGAGCCATTATCTGGAAATATATATCAAAATAGAAAGGCAAAAAATGTTCCTGGTACACTTTATGAAGCAATTGAACTCGCTAAGAAATCAAAATTATTACCAAAGATTTTCCATTCAGATGTTTTAGAACACTATATTCATGCTGCAAAATGGGAGCAGAGTGAATATGATAAGTCTGTAAATGACTGGGAGCACCGTCGTTATTTTGAGAGAGGATAAATAGGGTTATAAATGCAAAATATGAATTGGAATTATCCAACAAACGTTTGGTTTGGAGTTGATAGATCAAAAGAAATACAAAAAGCTTGTGATACTTTAGGTATTAAAAATCCTTTAATTGTTACAGATCCTGGATTATTGCAAACATCAATTATTGATGAAATCAATAGTAGTCTGACATCAAATACACAAATTTACAGCGATGTTCAAGGAAACCCAACTGGTTCAAATGTAACTAATGGTGTAAAAGTTTTTTTAGAGGGTGATCACGATGGTGTCATAGCCATAGGTGGAGGATCTGGAATGGACGCTGGAAAAGGAATAGCTTTTTTAGCTCATCAATCAAGACCACTTTGGGATTTTGAAGATATTGGAGACTGGTGGACAAGAGCAGACTCAAGTGTAATCAAACCTATAATAGCTATACCTACGACTGCAGGAACAGGTTCCGAAGTGGGAAGAGCGGCTGTCTTTTTAAACGAAGAAAATCATAAAAAGAAAATAATTTTTCACCCAAAAATGTTACCACAGATTGCGATACTAGACCCATCTTTGACATTAAATCTCCCAAAAAGTATTACAGCTGGAACAGGAATGGATGCATTGGCACACTGTATTGAAGCTTATTCATCTCCTTTTTATCACCCAATGGCAGAGGGCACAGCTTTAGAGGGTTTAAGACTAGTCAAAGAAAATATTCAAGAGGTTTATCATAATGGAAATAATGTTGAAGCAAGATCGCATATGTTAGTTGCTTCGATGATGGGTGCAGCTGCATTTCAAAAGGGTCTAGGTGCTATTCACTCTGTTACACACCCAGTAAATTCCTTATACAAGACTCATCATGGAACAACAAATGGTACAGTTATGCCATTTGTTTTGAATTATAACCGTAGCACTATTGAAGAAAAATTTACTAGATTGGCAAATTTTCTAGATATTAAAAATGGCTTCGAGGGTATCGTTGATTGGATTATTGAATTAAAAAAAGATATGGAAATACCTGAAACACTTAAAGATATGGGTGTTAATGAGGGAGATGAGATTAAATTGGCGCCATTAGCACAAGAGGATCCAAGCACTGGTGCAAACCCACTAGAAATGACAGTAGAAAGATTTCAAGAATTAATATTAAATTGTATTGCCGGAAAATATTAAATTTTTAGAAATTGTTGGTGTGCTTTTTTTGAAATTGATGCAACAACATCACCATTTGATTGAAAATTTAGAGGATTTCCTCTCCAATCACTAATTATACCTCCGCTCTCTTCTACAATATTTACTAAAGGGATATAATCATAAGGTTTTAAGAAAGACTCTACTACTAAGGGTATTCTTTTTTCAGCCAAAAGCCCGTATTGTACACAATCACCACCAAAGGTTGCATATTTAGTTTTTTTAATCAGAGCATTATATTTTTTATTCTTATTATTTGATTTGAAAGCTGTCATTCCAGAGGTACTAAAATATAATTTAGATAATTTTAAATTATTTTGAGATTTCTTAATTTTTTTTCCATTACAATAAGCACCATTGTCTCTAATTCCAATCCATGTTTTGTTTATATCAGGACAGTTAATAATTCCAATTACGGGTATTTTATCAATACATAAAGAAATTAATGTGCCAAAATTTCCATTTCCATTAATAAAATTTTTTGTACCATCTATTGGATCGATTACCCATACAAATGGAGAGTTATTTGATTTATTTTGGTATTCCTCTCCGTATATATCGTGACCAGGATATTTTTTAATGATCATCGATCGCAATTCTTTTTCAATTTTCATGTCTATTTTAGTTACTGGTGATTTATCTGATTTGAAATCTATTTTTAGTCGATGAGATGGTGTTTTCTTTATTATTCTTTCTGACGCATTAACGAGTTTTTTAGCAAAGTTTAAATATTGAGATAAATCTTTAAGTTTTAAAGGCATTTACAAAATATATAGAAAAAAAGCATTACTACTAATAATTTTTAATTTAAGCTATTTTTAAGCTTCTGAAAAATAATCTCAAAATTTTCTGATGTCTGAGCGCCATTTATAACAATTTGTTTATTTATTATAAATGTAGGAACGCTATTTATGCCCATCTTTCTAGCTTGAATTTCCTCATTAGCGAGTGGCTCAATATTTTCTTGATCTGACAAATAACTTTTAAAATCTTCAGCGTCAATTTTATGTTTTATAGCTATATCCAACAATACATTGGGATCACCTATGTCTTCACCATTTAAGAAATAAGACTCAAATAAACTATCTAAAACATTTTCCTGTAAACCCTGTTTATATGCTAAAGCTAAAAGTCTATGTGAATTAAAGGAATTTGGGGTTGTCATAATAGAGTCAAAGTTAAAATTAATTCCTTCTACAAGTCCTTCATCATAGATATTGTCATAAATCGTCTTTGCTGCATCAGCACTTCCAAATTTAGAAATTAAATATTCTTGCCTATCCATACCATCAGGTGGCATTCCCGGATTTAATTGAAAAGGTCTCCAAGTTTGTTTGAATTTTGTATCTTTGTGATTACTAATAGCTTTTTCTAATCTTTTTTTCCCAATATAGCACCACGGGCAAACAGTATCTGAAAATATATCTAGTTCGATCATAAATTTATTTCAATATTCATGACATAAAAAAATAATAATTCATAGTCATTAAAGTAAAAAAATCTGATAAAATAAAATATGGGAGATTCATATGATAGGAAATTTTAACGGAATATTTTATTTAGTAATTTTTTTAATTATTTTAGTGATGAATGCTTTTTACGGTTATAACTGTTTGTTTAATACCAAAAACTTCATAAGCAAATATGGAATTGATGTAACAGCCGCATTTTTTGCAAGGTTTGCTGGAGCAGTAATTGTAGGTGCTGTTTTAATGCAGTTATACATTTTATTCAGAGGCACAGAGGCTACATGGGCATTCTTTAATTTTATGTTTATAATCATGACCATTATCGCAATATCAGCTTTTTATACTGGTGAGATTGATAAATTAGGAAGAACTGACCAATATTCAAGAGAGGGATGGTTATCTACAGGAGGTCTAGCGATAGGTTGGGCTATTCTTTGTTTTGGATTGTCAGATAAAATTTATATCTAGCGATTTCTTATAAAATAAATAAAAATTAAAGACGTTAAATACATTATAACACTGTATGTAGCAGCCGGTATTATATACAGCCCACCACCAAAAACACTTGTGCCAACAAAAATTGCTAATGTTCCATTCTGAAGTCCACACTCTATTGAAATAGCTTTTTTTTGTGAGGTTCCTGTGCCAAAAACCTTAGCCCAGTAAAAAGCGATTATCATCATCAATAAATTTAGAGAAAGGACAACCAATCCTGTTTGCGCAAAATATTCAATTAAATTTTCTCTCTCAGCTAAAATAGCTCCAATCAAAACTAAAACAAATAAAGCGGTTGAAAGTATTCTAGCAAACCTCTCAATTCTCTTAGTTAAAAAGGACATACTAGCTCTAAATGTCATTCCGATTAAAACAGGTAATGTCACAATCAAAAACATACTTATAGCTATTCCTGTAAGTGAGATTGAGCCTAAAGAATTGTCTGAAATTAATCCAATTGATATCCCCAAAACTATTGGTACAGAAATTACACTTAAAAGGCTCATCACTGCAGTTAAAGAAATTGATAGAGCAACATCCCCTTTAGCAAAAGATGTAAGAATATTAGAAGTTACTCCACCTGGAGCTGCAGCAATTAATATTAAACCTATAGCTAATTCAGGTTGAAGTGGCCAAACTAAAACAATTATTAAAGCGACTATTGGAAGAAAAATTAATTGACTAATTAAACCTATAATAAAATTTTTAGGTGCTTTTATTACTCTTGCAAAATCTGAAAACGTCAAACCCAAGCCTAAAGTGAACATAATGAAAGCTAAGGCTAAAGGTAGAATTACATCAGTTATGAAATTCATAGATAAATACTAACAAAAACTCAAAATAATCATATCTCATAACCGAGACTTTTTTCCTCTAAATCAATCAATTCCTCAGGGTAACCCTCAGCTCTGAATGCAGTATTGTATTTATTTTCAAGCCTTTTTACGACCATTGAGGACCATGCACGATCACCAAAAGTTTTTCTTGCATCTTTAATAATATCAAGAACTAAAGGTGAAATTTCTAATTCGATCCCAAGTTTTGTGGCGAGATCCTGAAAAAGTCCTACATCTTTCTCAACTAAGTCCATTGTAAAATTTATATTATATGAACCATTTAATATTACCTGACTCTCAGTTTCATGGACAAATGAGTTACCTGAAGAAGCCGCAATTCCTTTAAATGTTTTGTTCAAATCAAGATTTGATTTACTAGCAATAGTCCAAGCTTCTCCTAATGCAACTAAGTGAACAGTCGCTAGATAATTAGTAATAACTTTAAGAATGGATGCACTTCCAAAGTCTCCAGTATACAAAATTTTTCGACCAAGACATTTTAACACTGGAATAGCATTTTCAAATCCCTCTCTACTTCCTCCAACAAAAATAGAAATGTTTCCTGTTGCAGCTCTATGACAACCCCCACTTACAGGGGCTTCTAAAGCTATTGCATTTTTCTGCTGAATTAATGATGCATGTTTTTTTAGCTGATCATTTTCAGTTGTACTCATCTCAATCCAAATTTGACCTTTTTGTATTGTGTCGATAATACCATCTTTGGACTCTAAAACCTCCGCACATATCTCTGGTGAGGGAAGACAAGTGATTAAAATATCAGAACTTATAACAAGATCTTTAATTGATTTGGTTGTATTTGCACCCTTTAATTCAAATTCATTCATTAACTTGCTATTTTTATCTAAAACCGATAATTGAAAATTATTTTCTAAAAGGTTGCTTGCAAGTTTCCCTCCCACATTACCTAATCCAATAAAACCTACTCTCATGTGCTCTCCTTTGTTCATTAAAAAAAATAATATTAATTAATTTTTCAATGTTAATATTAAATAATTTTTATAAGATCAATCAATGTCTATATATCTCAGAACAGAAAAAATTATCCCAGATTGGACTGATTATAACGGTCATATGAATTTGGCTTTTTATATTCACTTATTTGATCAAGGATGGGATGTATTATTAGATAGGTTTCAAATGGGAGGAGAGTCAGCAAAAAATGAGAAAAGATCAACATTTGCTGTAGAGTCTCATACTAAATACATCCAAGAGGTAAAAGAAGGAGATGAAGTTGATATTAACTTATTGTTTTTAGACCGTGATAAAAAAAGATTTGTATATCAATTGGAAATTGTGAGTAAAAGTGGAAATTTTAGAGCAGCCACATCGGAAGTTTGCTCTCTTTATGTGGACTTAAGTATCCGCAAAGTTATTGAAATGGAAGATCATAAAATAAAGTTAGTGGATGATTTCATAGCTGAAAATAAAAATAAATTTTCACCAATAGAATTTTATTTGCTAGATAAATTAAAAAAGTAAATGAAAATTACTATCATTGGCTGATGAAAGCACCTAATTTCAAGTTACCAAGCACGTCAGGGACATTTCAACTAAGTGATAATCTTGGAAAAAATATAATTTTGTATTTTTACCCTAAAGATAATACAAAAGGTTGCTCTTTAGAAGCAAATGACTTTAACAAATATCTTAAAATTATTAATGAAAAGAACGCAATTGTTGTGGGTGTATCTAAAGATACAATTGAAAGTCATGAAAAATTTATTAAGAAACATAAATTAAAATTTGATTTATTGTCTGATGAAAAAACTATTGTTCTTAAAAAATATAAAGCTTGGGGACTTAAAAAATTTTTAGGCAAGAGTTACTATGGAATTATTAGAACGACAGTGTTAATAAATGAAAAAGGCAAAATAGTAAAAACCTGGAGTAATGTCAGAGTGAAAGATCATGTAAAAAATGTAATTACTGAACTATCAAATATTTAATTTAATCCAAAATACTTATTCACAAATTATAAACAGAAAAATTTATTTTTTCTGTTTCTAATATTGCCAAAAAAAATAAATTAATCTAACATGTTAAATGTAGAGGGTAGGAAACTTCCCAAAACAAAGAAAAGAGCCAAAGAAGTAGAGGCCTAGAGAAGGGAAACCGGAACTAAGTCGAGACAACAGAGGCTCTTTTCTGCTTTTTGTCTGTCATTTATTATTGATTTCCTTTTATAAAATTGTTTATCATTATAAGTGTGAAAAAAATTCTCAAATATTCATTTATTATTATTTTTAGTTTTAACTTAAATTTATTCTCCGGTCCTTTTACAGATGAGTTCGCTAAATGCATTGTGATGAAAACAACAACTCAAGAAAAAACTGATTTAGTTAGATGGATATATGTGACAATGTCATTTCACCCTCAACTTATGGATTTGTCTAACTTAACAGCTGATGATGTTGAAATGGTGAACATAAGAGTAGCTGACTACATGACCAATGTTTTTGCTTATAAGTGCAATGAAGAGTTAAATATGGCTATTGATTATGAGGGCGAAGAAAGTGTGTATTATGCATTTGAACTCTTGGGAGAAATAGCAATGACAGAGTTAATGGAAGATCAAGGTGTTAGCGCTGCAAGTGAGCTATTTATTGACTATATAGATGTGTCAATTTTCGAACAAATACTAAACTATTAACTAATAAAACCATCTTAAAGAAATTAAACTTATGTGGTGCCGCCGAGAAGAATTGAACTTCCGACCCCACCCTTACAAAGGATATTATCAATGAAAAATACACTGCAAAACAACAATTATAAATTCAAAAATTACTAAATTTTGCTTTGCAGTGTACCCAAAAGTGTATCCAACAAAATTTATTTTTTAATTGTCCATCCTTGTTTTTGTAGAGCTTTAATTAATATTTCTAATCTATCATCTCTGAACATTTCTGGTTTTATTTCAGTGAGAAAAATATTTTTTAAACCTGTGTCTTTCTCTCTTTGTCTAATATAGTCCTCTTTAGACTTAACCTTATAGATTTTAATTTCTTGTTTTGCCATTGTTATTCTCCTTTCGGTCAAACAAGGCAACTAAAATGGAAGGGACCGTTTTAGCTGCATTTATATAGCACTCGCAATAGGTTCAAATCAGTGCTTAAACAAAATTATAATTTAATCAAAATATTGTAAATACAAATTATATCTCTCATCTCATAAGAGTATGGAATTCGCATCCTGAGTTATATTAGGTTCTTTATTGGATTAATTTATTAAATAAATGTATTTTTCATATGTTAAATTTTAATAACTAATAGATTCTAATATGTACAAAAAACTATGAATTTCATTGATTTATTTTGTGGCTGTGGAGGTCTGACAGAAGGATTTATAAAAGAAAACTATAAACCTCTTCTTTTATCAGATAATGATCCATATAGTATGTTAACATCAGAAAATAGACTGACAAGTCTAGGCTTTAATAAAAGCTTAGTTGGAAAAATTTGTAAAAAAGCTGACTTAACAAATAAAAAAAATATACCTAATTTATTGTCTAATATCGATAATAAATTAGAAATAGATGTTTTAGTCGCTGGTATTCCTTGTCAAGCCTATTCTAGTGTAGGAAGAGCTCAAGATGCCGACTCCATGAAGAATGATAAAAGAAATTATCTCTACAAATCATTAATCAATTTTTTAAATATATTAAAACCAAATATTGTTTTAATTGAAAATGTATCGGGTATGTTATCTGCAAGGCCCAAAGATGCCTTAATAATTAAAGATATTTTCAATCAATTAGAAAAATCTGGATATAACGTTCATAGAGAGAAAAAAGATATTTTATTGAATTCTTTAGAATATGGAGTTCCCCAGGTAAGAAAAAGAGTTATTATTTTTGGTGTAAAAAAATCTCTAAGAATAAATCCCGTATATTTCTATGAAAAACTTCAGAAAACACATTATGAACCTAATAATAAGAAAAAAGGATTAAAAAAATTTATATCAGTTAATGAAGCTATAGGAGACTTACCTAAGATTAAGCCAGGAAAAGGTAAGGAGTTTTATGAATTTTTTAAACCAAAAATCAATAGATATTTGAAAGAAATTAGAAAAAAAGGTTACAGATATCTTCATAATCATACCTGTAGGTCTCACAATGAAAAAGACAAATTACGATATTTTTATTTATCTAAAAATAATTGGCAATTAAAAGATTTACAGCATAAATATCCAGAATTAATTCACCATGATCCTAAACATTTTGGCAATAGGTATACAGTACAAGCAGGTCATCTTCCAGGCAGAACAGTAGTATCTCATCTTTATAAAGATGGAAATTTATTCATTCACCCTGACTATAAACAAACTAGAACTTTTACAGTTCGAGAAGCAGCAAGGATTCAATCATTTCCTGACGATTTTATTTTTTCAGGATCTAGAACTCAACAGTTCAAACAAGTGGGAAATGCAGTACCTGTTTTACTTGCAAAGGCTTTAGCAAAAACTATTAAAATTCTTAGATGATATTTTTTTCTATACCCTCAGTTAATCAACCGAAACCAGAATTATTATTTGGAAATGATGATCATTATGGATTTATTAAAACTTTAATAGGAGAGGAATATAAAAGAGAAAAAATAAAGCTCCTATGTAAAAAATATTACGATAAGCCAACAGATAAATATTGGGACCAAATAATTACTTATGCAAATTTTTTAGCTTTTAAAAAATTAAATGAAAAAAAACAATTTCAAGATATACCGATTCTCTCCCTGGTATCTGAGGAGTACGATAAAAATAATGATTTACCTGCTAAAATATTATTTGATTATTTTTTATGTCAGTGGCAGTACCCTCATCCTATAAATACAACTCAAAAAATTAAAGAAAAAGGTGTTGAATTATCAATAGATGAACTTAGGCGTTTTCAAATATCTAAACCTTATAGTTCAATATTAAATATATTATTAAATTTATATATAAAAGATCCTAGTCAATCTTACTTATCAAATGATGAATTTTATTGGTTAGGTTTAGAATTTTATAAAAGTAAGGGAGGTATTTTTCAAAAAAACAACATTCATAATTGTACAGATAAAATATTTAAAATAAGAAAATCAGGTGGGTGGAAAGGGTATAATGAGCTAGTAAATAAAGAAATACCTGTAAAAACTCATTTATCTTATCCTAAAGGCTTCTTGAGAAACTCTATTTTATTAAGTGATGAAAAAAATTTATATCCAAATATCAGTAATTTATTTATCGGCTTTAATTTATATGCCTCAAAAAATATAAAAATAGTGAAAAAAATAATTTCTGAAACAGATAAGACAAAGTTTGAATGGGAAAGAAACAGAAATCCTCGGGATGATAGTCTTGTTTATGAATACTCTAATTATCTTTATTCTGCTGAAAGGATAAATAAATGGCTTTCAAATATTGACATTTATCCTCAACACAAAACTCTTTTTGATAACATACCTAATTTTGATAGAGAATTTGATGAGGAGGAATACAAAAATTTAAGAATTGAAAGCCAATTAAAAAGAATTTCCGTATTAGATAAAGAGAGAATTACTAGATTTAGGACAGAGCAAAATTATTTAAGAACTTATTTATTTTCAAACTCAGATCGAGGGACTTGTGCTATTTGTCATAATATTTACCCCGCAAAGTTTATGACATGTGCTCATATAAAGAAAAGAACTTTTTGCTCTGATATTGAAATGAGAGATAAAAATGTAGTAATGCCAGCATGTAATTTTGGCTGTGATAGTTTATTTGAAGAAGGGTATTTAATCGTTAAAGAGGGTATAATTACAAATAATATTAAAGATAAGCTCATCACTAGTGATTTATCTTTGTATTTAGATAAAATAATTGGAAAAAGATGCTTATCTTGGAATCAAGACTCAAAAAAATACTTTAAATTCCATGAAAACAAACAAAAATAATTTTATTGATTTATTTTGTGGGGCAGGAGGACTGTCACTTGGCTTTGAAAGAGCAGGCTATGAGTGTGTTGGTGCAATTGATAATTCTAAGGCCTGTATAGATACACATAAATTAAATTTTCCTAATTGCATATCCATTAATTCTGATATTTCAGATATTACACCAAAAAAATTCAGCGATATAATAAAAAATAAAAAAATTGATTTGATTGTTGGAGGGCCACCATGTCCTACTTTTTCAACAATAGGTCATGCAAAAATAAAATCAATTAAAACTAAGAATAATTCAAGTTTTACATTATTTGATGATGAGAGAAATTTTTTATTTAAAAAGTATTTTGACTATATTGAATACTTCCAACCAAATTTTTTTGTTATGGAAAATGTTCCAAATTTTATGACAAAATATCAAGGCAGTATATTCAAACAAACCAAAAATAAAATTGAAGAATTAGGATATCAAATTTTAAATGAAAATAATTTATTATTTAATGCTGCAGATTATGGTGTGCCTCAAACAAGAAAAAGAATGATAATAATAGGAACTAAACAAAAAGACCTAAAATACCAAGTCCCGAAGATTAAAAATTTTCCTGATGATGATCTTTTTTCTAAAGGAAAAAAATATATCACTGTTAAAGATGCAATAGATGACTTGCCAAAAATAACTGATAATTGGAGAGTCGATGAATGTGCTTATTCAAAATCAAAAAATTTAAATAATTATCAAAAATTAATGAGAAAAAATACAAATGGAACAGTGAAAAATAATATTTGTAGAATGACCAATGATAGGGCAAAAAAAGTTTTTAGACATATGAGCCAAGGAAGTAAATATATGGATTTACCAAAACAAATAAGAAATATTTTACCCTTTAGAGAGGATATTTTTCATGACCGTTTAAAAAGATTGGTAAATAACAAACCATCTTGGACAGTTATTGCACACATAGGTATGGATGGTTATATGTACATTCATCCAACTGAAACAAGAACTCTGTCAGTAAGAGAGGCAGCAAGGCTACAATCATTTCCAGATGATTTTGTTTTTTTGGGAACTCAGATGCAAACTTATCATCAAGTTGGTAATGCAGTCCCTGTAATTTTGGCTGAAGAAATAGCAAGATCAATAAAAAACACAGCTTAATTTAAAAACTTACTAATAATTTTTTTATATCTGCTGTCCTCATGTATTTTAATTACTTCATTTATTATTAGTATCTCGAGGCACTCCTCTAACATTTCATTACTAGGTTCTTTACCAAAAATTTTGACAAAATATTTTTCTCTTATTACCCTTCTTAATTCTTCTAATGGGCAGTATTCGCACCACATTTTATCTTTCATTACTTCGATATTTAATTTTGATTGAAAAATACTCATTTCACCAAATTTCTGCAAAATAGTTTTTAATTCCTCGTCACTTATATAAGCTAAGTTTTTGATTTTATAATCGAAGACCTCTTTTAGTCCTTCATATTTGTATATATCGTGTAGATAGCCAAGTAAGTGATCATAATAATTATATTTCCATTCTTCATATTCAAATAATTTCATCATTTACTATATTTAATTAAAATCTTTTATAATTTGGTGCCGCCGAGAAGAATTGAACTTCCGACCCCACCCTTACCAAGGGTGTGCTCTACCACTGAGCTACGGCGGCATAACTTATATTTATAGGGATATTTAATAACTCTCAAGTATTAGATTTTATGAAGTGTGCTTAATGTGTGCATTTAACTTAAATGGTCTTTGTAATTTTCAATGTCAGGGTCAAAAGCTCCAAAAGTCAAAAAATTAGCAAATCTGATTGTTCTTAACATTGTTATTTCTGAAAATAATAGATATGCATTACAGCATATAAATAAAAAAATTATTCCGAACCAAATGAATAAGAGTGCTAAAACATTTACAACAAAAAATAATAAAAAAATTAAAGTTCCAAAAATAAAATGATCCTCAAAGATTTGATATATTCTCATGGCGAAATAAAATTCATATTTAAAAATTAGAATTAAATAAGGCTCAATTAAGATATAAAGTTTCCCACTTAATAAAAAATACCAAAAACCCAATGATATAACTATAGTATATAAAAAAGGAATTAAAAAAAACAAATCAGTTTTTTTTAAATCCCAATACTTATTAATAAATTTAAAAATATTTAATTTTAATTTGTCCATATTTTACGGATTTTTTTATATATTAAAAACCATATAGAAAGAAATATTACTGATAATATTATTATTTCCTCATAGTTTATTCCCCAACTATATAAATGTTCTAAAAAATCAATAAGGGGAGCTCCAATAAAATTGGGCAAGTAAGGAGAAATAAAAACTATAAATAATAAAATAATATTTGTTAGAACATATGAAGATACAATAGATAAGAAGATTTTCATTTCTTTTTATTTTTTTCTCTTCTCCACAGTATGAAAAATAACAATATCAAAGCTGGTTGTAAAATTACAAAGATTACAATATTAGCTAGTTCATAGCCCATTCCAGTTAAATCGCCTATTACTTCTAAAACCCAGACACACCATTGAAAGAAATCATTAATCATTACAAACTCTCACTAAGAGGGTTTTCATTTTATACAGTTTGATTTAACTCTCTGAGAACTATTAATGAAATTTTGAGATGGAGTTTGATATTTTTGTTGATAAGACATTTCTTTTTCATCAAGTAAATTCATCATAGATCTAATATAACATTCACAAAATGTATTATAATTTCCAATGGTCATCTTGCTTGCATTAAATTGTTGTTTGTCATTTTTACATTGTTTTATTCCATAATTGATTTGGTCTTCAGTTATAACTGTCTTTGCAATAGAGATATTGGTCGAACTCAAACTAGGGATTAATAACAATAGTGCTAAGAGTGTTTTCATATGAAGTTAAGTCTAATTAAAGATTAATTTTCAGCCAACCAAAATGTGCAGAAAATGAGCGAAAATTTCTGAAACTTAATGCACACTTTGGTTTGGCATTACCCAAAAGAACAAGTTTTTGTCGATTTTTGTTCATTATGGTAAGAAAGTACTCTATTACCAAGGGTGTGCTCTACCACTGAGCTACGGCGGCATTTTTAAAATTATAGACTATTAATACATATTAAAAAACATTATCAAAAGACACCCTGCTGTCAGGTATTTAGAGATTTCATAAAGAATTTTCCATTTATTATTATTTTGACTCACACGCCATGTAGCAAAAGTAATTGCCAAAAAAACAAATGATACAAACCACATTAAATTAGGGTTTTTTGTTAAATCAATAATAACTGACATTATTAATTCACAAGGTAAAACTTATCTACCAGATAGTTTATTAACAAGACTAATCCAATCATAAATACCCAATATAGTTTTTTGTTGTTTCTAATAAAGGGTATCCCAATAGCACTGTATCTAAATAATTTATGAAGTCCCCACACAATTAAGGGGATTAAAAACAACCAAAAAATAATTTCCCAAATCATTTTCTAACTTTAATTATTTCTTTTTTAATAAGACTATCCTAATTTTAATATCTGAACCAAAATCTTTATTTTTTGGAAGATAATTTAAAGGTCTTGATATATAGATCGAGTTGAAATCAGTTAATTTTTCCAAAATATTATCAAATTTTAATTCTCTCCATAAATCTACTCTATGTGTAAATATAAAATAACCATTTTTTGAAAGATAATAAGAGACTAGTTTAAAAAGTGATTGATGATTATCACAATATGTCATTGCACCAATAAGACTTACTATGTTGTACTTATTTGTTATTTTGATTTTATTCTCAAAACTCTTTTTATAAAGATATCTATATTTTCCATTTCTTTTAGATATATCTAATATTTTTTTAGAAATATCAGATCCATCACAAATACAATTAGGATAAGCTTTTAAAAATTCATCAACAAAAAGTCCTGTGCCACATGCTAAATCTAAAATAAATTTTGGTTTTTTTTTGATATATTTCTTTAAGATGTTAACCGATTGTAATGGCGCTTTATATTCCCATTGATACAATGTCTTATCATATGAACTAGACCAATTATCATAATATTTTTCTATGTCTTTTTTGTTACCAATGCCTTTACGAAGAGATTTCATTTAAATTTAAAAACTAGCTAATTTATTATCATTTACCAATTAATCTTCATCATATTGTAATTTTTGTAAAATGATGATATTTAAATTTTATGGATAATAATAAACCAAAACCTGATTGTGGTTGTTCTTGCCCATGCTGTTGCACATGTGGCGACGGTTGTTGTCAATAAATAATTTTAACAAGAACAATTATTCCTAAAATAAAACCGAATATTACGTCTACGTATTTCCCTTTTTTTCTGGCCATTAGATAAAAAGAAATTAAAGCTAAAGTAATTACTACAATGCTCGATAAGTTTGTTACAAAAGAAGAGGGCTCCATTTATTATTCTTCCCATTTAAAACGATCGAAAGATTTAAAAATTTCAAATATTCCTTTTTCCCATTGTTTAGATATGTATTGATAATCGTCATCATTAATTTCAAGAGATTGTTGGTAAACTATTTTTGAAAAATTATTTTTATATACAACTAAGTCTATTGGCGGACCAACAGATAAATCTGCTTTCATTGTACTGTCCATACTTATTAAAGCACATCTTGCTGCATCTCCAAGATAAGTATCTGACTTGACAACTCTGTCTAATATTGGCTTACCATACTTTATTTCTCCAATGACAAGGTAAGGTTTGAATTCACTTGATTTAATAAAGTTACCCTGTGGGTAAACCAAATATAATTCTGAATCTTGATCTTTTATATGTCCGCCAACTATAAAAGTTGAACCTAATTCAATAGTCTCTTGATTAATACCATCTGGTGAGGAATGTTTAACATTTAATCTCCCAATATATTTTGCTATTTCATTTAAATTAAATAAATTATTTAAATTATTCCCATTTTTATCTTCTTCTAAATCTTTAGTAATCGAATTAAAGACTGCTTGAGAAGTAGCTAAATTTCCTGAAGTTAAAATTATTATATTTCTATCAATGCCTTTATGGACATACATTTTAGAATAAGAGTTAAAGTTATCTAGGCCTGCATTTGTCCTTCTGTCAGATGCAAAAACCATCCCCTCATTTACTTTTATTCCTACACAGTAAGTCACATTTTAATTAAATAGCTAATTTTTTAAAAATACAAACGATTATTTACATACCTTCAATCTAAACTATGCATAACTATTAATAGGCATATATTGTATTTTTAAGCAGTGAGCATAAACTGGAGAAATTACAATTCAAAAAATAGCTATGATGAGTATTTAACTCCTGAAAAAAGTCTAAGAAAAGAAGCTAAAGTAATTTCTAAAATATTAAATAGTTACTCAATCAAAGATTTAGAAAGAATTGAACAAAATTGTCAAAGCACAATAAGCTCTCGTGGCATTAATTTTAAAGTTTACTCTGCTGATAAAAAAGCTGCAGAGGAAAAAAAATGGCCATTGGATATTATTCCAAGGATTATTCTTAAATCCCAATGGCTTAAGGTAAGAAAAGGATTAATACAAAGGTGTAAAGCTTTAAATCTTTTTATAAATGATGTTTATAATCAAAAAAAAATATTCAAAGACAACATTGTTCCAAAAGATTTAGTATTTAAATCTCAAAATTATCTTAAACAATGTGAGGGTTTTCATCCAAAAAAAAAGATTTGGTCTCATATTTCAGGAATAGATTTAATTAGAAACATTGATGGAAAATTTTTAGTGCTAGAAGATAACCTTCGTGTTCCTTCAGGTGTTTCATATATGCTTGAAAATAGAATGGTAATGGGGGAAGTGTTTCCTGAATTATTTACGCGTTATAGAGTTTCACCGATCAATCACTATTGCAATAGACTCTATCATTGTATGTTAGATGCCATACCATATAAAAAAAATAACCCAACAATGGTTGTATTAACGCCAGGAGTTTATAACTCTGCATACTTTGAACATTCATTTTTAGCACAGCAAATGGGAATTGCTCTAGTTGAGGGAAAAGATCTTTATGTCGAAAATGACAAAGTTTACGTAAAGACAGTTAAAGGGGGTTTAAGAGTTGATTGTATATATAGAAGGATTGATGATACTTTTTTAGATCCCAAAACATTTTTTAAAGGTTCTTTGTTAGGCGTAGCGGGTTTATACAAATCTTACAGAAAAGGCAATGTTGGACTTCTAAATGCACCTGGAAGTGGGGTAGCAGATGATAAGGTTATATACTCATATGTTCCTAAAATAATTAAATATTATCTAGATGAAGAACCTAAATTAGATCAAGTAGAGACATATTTATGTCACAATAAATCCGAGAGAGATCACGTAATATCTAATATTTCAAAAATGATAGTAAAACCAGCTGATGGATCTGGTGGCTATGGAATTATAGTAGGACCTAAATCCTCTAAATCTGAGAGAGAGGCATATATTAGAAAAATTCTACATAACCCAAGAAACTTTATAGCTCAACCTTTAGAAATATTATCAACTACCCCAACTTTGCAGGGAAATTTAATTGAACCTCGACATCAAGATTTACGACCATTTATTCTTTCTGGAAGAGAGACATACGTGACTATGGGTGGTTTGACGAGAGTTGCTCTTAAAAAGGGAAGTACGATAGTAAATAGCTCACAGGGTGGAGGCTCTAAAGACACTATGATTGTAGAAGATTAAATTTTATATCTTTTGCTTTACAACTATAGTCTGATTTAAATTTTCAACCTCAAATAGTTCCTCATCCCCATTAGTCCATTTAATTTTAATCTTAAACTCATTTTCATTATCTCTAATTCCATAATGAGCAACTGGCTCCATTTGACACAGATAACCTGATCCGGCATCGATTGTTTTAGAATGAGTTCTTTCATTTGTGTATAAAGTTACAGTCGCCCCTCTAGCTGGTGCACTATGAACATTTAAAGGTCTAATTCTTAAAAAAGATCTTTTCTCATCATTGTGGTATTTAAATAGTGTCAATGGTTGAGCACCAGACTCACCATGTGATAAAAGAAGCTCTAGCACTCCATCATTATCAATATCTGCAACTGCTGCTCCCGTTCCAAGTCCATTTGGCTCTAGAGCTTGCTCTAGTTTAATTTCTTCAAAAACACCGTTTTCAATTATTTTATAAAGTCTATTTGGTTCTCCTATGTTATTTAGAAATACCTCATCATAACCATCATTATCAAAATCTGCAGAAATTACTGTTCTAATTTTTGATGGCTCATCAAAGTTAGAGTTAGCAATGTTTTTAAATTTATCGTTATCTAAAACGTAGGCTCTATTAAAACCTTCCCAATTACCGTTTAGAATATCAAGTCTTCCTCGATAAAGGATGTCAGATAATGCTGTTCCTCTTCCATTTTGGTAAATATCTTTGACATTCATTTGACTAGCGACATCTGAATACTTTCCATTTTGATTTAGATAAAGAAAATTAGGACCTCTTTCATTAGCCGCAAATACATCTATTTGCTCTGATAAGATATGACCAGCAACTACAGCTCTACCTCCTGTAACTTTATCAAGTCCCAGGCTTGTAGCTAGATCCACAACTCTATTATCAATGAACTCATAAAATCTTGTTGGACCACCATAATTTGCAACATAAATACCATAATTTCCATTACCAACTCTGTCGACACAAACTACTGATCTTCCTGCTGTTAAATTCAATTCACTTTGATTAATTTCTTTTTCGAATAAGTCCTCTATTGCATTCTGTGAATTTATTAAAAGCCTGTCTGAGTACATTTTCATGCCACTGTAGGTATCAGTGTTAAGAAAATAAATTTCCTCAAGACCATCTTTATCTATATCACATGCAGCAACACCAATTGTAGACCTCTCAGGGTCAGAAAAAATATTATCAGTAATTTTATTTTCAAGTCTTTCTCCGTTAAAACCTAAAGCTAGATTACTAAATCTAAATCCTGTAACTATAAATTCGTCATTACCATCATTATCAAAATCGGTTACAGCCACCCCGTAACTTAGTCTAGCACTTTGATCAGGTAATAAATTACTTATATTTTTGAAAAAGCTTTTTTCTGCATATACATTCATAGAATAAAAAATAAATAAAAATAAAAACGGAATTTTATAAAATTTCATATAATTAATACTATTTTTTTGATGATCTAGATTTAGATATGATTTGTACCACTATCAAGTGTACATAAAATTTATAACTTTTATTAATAATAATATCATTTTAGCTGTTATCACTATTTTACTTGCATTGATTGTTAATAAAAATTCTTACTCTACTGAAATTACAAAAAATGAAGCTTACTACTATGATACACTTGCCGAAAACTGGATTAATATATTTCCAGATGGGAATAGGAATGCCGCAGGACCAAAGTTTTTTAAATATCTTATAGATCAAGACCTTAGTTTTGACGATTTTGTTGAATTCAATAAAAGATATTGCCCAGTATCTGGTTCATTGATAGCTCCTGGATCTGAGCCTGCATTTATAAGTATGAACGAGGTCGACTCGGATAATAAAGTATGTGGTGATATGTATCGCTGTTGTTGGCCATGTGTTTGTGATTCAATGAAATATGCAAAAGCTATGGAAATATCACATAAATTTCAAGGTATTGAAGAAAAATTTACTGTTATGACTATTGATAACCCCTGTGGTAAAGAGGAATTTCCACTTGAGGTAAATCGAGATTATTTTTGTATTGGCGAAAAGATGAATTTAGATCAAGTCTTTGCAGTTGATCAAAAAATGATAATTGGCTTATTGCACAAACCAACTAGTTGTAATAGCAGTGATCTTTTAGCAATTAACAACCACCCTGTAGTTGGGCAACAATGTAAGATTAGAAACTCTACTAAAGAAGAGGAACTTATTTCTGGGATGGGTGATATATTTATAAAGCTATCCAAATAACTGTACAAAAAAATTAATTTTTTAAAGCATAATCACCGTATATAATTGTATTACTACTTTTTAGTCTATATTTTTTTACAATTCTTACTGACTTGTATTTATTTCTCAGTTTTCTTAACTCTATAGAGGCCTCTTTTCTGTATTTTTTATTTTTCCACCAAGATGAATTACCAATCTCTAAAGTAATTATTTTAATCATTTAAAAATAATAAATATTAAAAAAATATACCTAGATGTTTTTGAGATACTAATAAGAAGTAAAAAAGTGAAAAACTTTACTCTTAATATTCCTGCTACTATAGTAAGAGGATCTCCAATGATTGGTACCCATGCCAATAATAATGACCAAATGCCATATTTTTTAAAATAAATTTCACCTTTTGCAATTTGCCTCTCATTGGCTGGGAACCACTTCTTATCTTTAAAAATTAATATTTTTTTTCCTAAATACCAATTAACTGATGATCCAAGAATATTTCCAAAACTTGCAATAACCAAAAGTAAATATTTATCAAATGAGTCTGTTAATAGCATTGTCGATAAAACTAATTCAGAGGAGAGCGGGAGAATTGTAGCTGCTAAAAAACTTATTATAAATAATTGAAAATATGAAATTAATATTATCACATTACTAACATTTAAATATAAGTTTCAGCTTTTAAAATATCTAATATTAACATAAAGGTAAAATAACCTGCATTTATGAATACGATAAAACTAAACATATAAACAATCTCTTTAGAAACATTTTCACTTACAAAATTAGGGAAAAAATATTTTCCAAGAAGAAAACTTATTTCTGAATATATTATTGTTATTGTAGCTGCTATAAAAAGAACGTAAGTAAATTTACCAAAAAAATTGACAACAAATAAGCTAGCAAAAGCAATAAATAATAAAAAAAGAGAAGAATATATTGATAAATTTGAAACTGTTAATTTTTTTTTATAAATTTTTCTTGTTAAAAGTAGAATAAAAAAAATTATTGTTAAAATAATCGAAACTATAAAAACCTTCGTGTTATAAAGAGAGTCTGTAAAAAAAAGTTCCAAAAATTATTTTTTTCTAATTTTTCTGATAGTCATTATTGAGAGGAACAATACAAAGAATATTAAAGCAAATGCTCCAATTAAAAATATCCATTTCATAAATTAATTATACAAATTTTGCTTTAAGTTGAAAGTTATGATCTCAAAACCCTAAGGTTTTTATTAGCAATTACTAATCCGTATTTATCTTTAGTGAAAATTAATTTATCTTCAATATTCTCGCCTATATCTAAAATTACCTCTGATAAGGGGTTTAAAACTTCATCTTGTAACAATCTTTTCAAAGGTCTGGCCCCAAATAACGGATCAAAACCTTTTTCTTTCAAGTAGTTAAAGGCTTCATCAGTAAAACCAATTGAAATACCTTTTGAAGAGATTCTTTGTTCAATTAATTGAATTTGGTTATTTAAAATCGCACTAATATTTCCTTTTGATAATTTGTTAAAGAGTATTATGTCATCAATTCTATTTAAAAATTCTAGTCGAAAATGATTTTTAAGCTCTTCAAGGGCTAAGTTCTTTTTTGTTGTATAGTCAAAATTTTCATCAATAGGAATTTGTGAGCCAATGTTAGAAGTCATAATGATAAGGGTATTTTTAAAATTTACTATTTTTCCTTTTGAGTCTGTTAACCTACCATCATCTAAAATTTGCAGTAGAATATTAAATACATCAGGGTGCGCTTTTTCAATTTCATCAAATAAAATTACTTGGTAGGGGCGTCTGCGAACAGAGTCAGTTAACTTCCCACCATCATCGTAACCAACATAACCTGGAGGAGATCCAATAAGCTTACTAACTGAGTGTTTTTCCATATACTCGGACATGTCAAGTCTTAGCATTTGCTTTTCGTTATCAAAAACATACTCTGCTAGTGCTTTTGATAATTCAGTTTTTCCTACACCAGTTGGGCCTAAAAAAAGGAAGGACCCCAAAGGTTTATCAGGATCTTGAAGACCTGCTTTTGAAATCTTAATTGCCTTAGACACTTTCTCAATAGCATCTTGTTGCCCAATAACTCTTTTTTCTAACAGTTTTTCTATGTTTATTAACTTATCTTTTTCGCCTCCGATAAGTTTTTCTAAAGGTATACCCGTCCATTTTGATACCACACTTGCGATATCTTCAGCATTAATCACTTCATTTATTATTGTAGCCTGCTCTTTTTTATTCAATTCTTCATACTCTTTTTGAAGACTAGGGAGCAAGCCATACATGATTTCACTTGCTTTTGTTAAATCACCACTTCTTTGAGCACCCTCGAGGTCTTCTTTTGCTTGATCAATTCGTTCATTTAAATTTCTTTTTGTATCTAGTATCTTTTTTTCTGACTCCCAAGTGCTATTGAGTATATTTAGTTTTTCTTGAATATCTGATATTTGACTTTCAATTTTTTCATTTTTTTTCTCATCTTTTTCATTATCTTTTGAAAGAACGTTTTTTTCCATCTGTAGTTTAATAAGATCTCTGTCAAGCTGGTCTATTTCCTCAGGTTTACTGTCAATTTCCATTTTAACTTTACTTGCTGCCTCATCCATTAAATCAATCGCTTTATCAGGCAAAAAACGATCAGTTATATATCGATCAGATAATTGAACTGATGATAAAATAGCCTCATCACTAATTCTTATTCCATGATGGATTTCATATTTTTCTTTTAGACCTCTTAAAATAGCAACAGCATCCGTCGAAGAGGGCTCATTAACAAAAACTGGTTGAAAACGTCTAGTTAAAGCTGCATCTTTCTCAAAATATTTTTTATACTCATCTAAAGTTGTTGCACCAACGCAATGTAATTCACCTCTAGCTAATGCTGGCTTTAACATGTTGGATGCATCCATAGCTCCATCTGTCTTTCCAGCACCAACAAGCGTATGAATTTCATCTATAAATAAAATAATTGAACCATTTTGTTTATGAATTTCTTTTAAAACGTTTTGAAGTCTTTCTTCAAATTCTCCACGATACTTGGCACCAGCAAGCAATAATCCAAGATCAAGAATACGAATAACTTTATTTTCTAATGAGCGTGGAACATCTTTATTTGTTATTCTCTGTGCTAAACCCTCTATCAATGCAGTTTTGCCTACACCAGGGTCTCCAATTAATATTGGATTATTTTTAGTTCTCCTTGATAAAACTTGAATAGTTCTTCTAATTTCCTCATCTCTTCCAATAACCGGATCTAACTCTCTTTTTTGTGCCTTTTGAGTAACATTGATTGTATACTTTTCTAAAGCGTTAAAATTATCATCAGAATTTTCGCTTTCAGATTTTCCATCTTTTCTAAACTCTTGAATTTTTGTTTTAACTAATCCAAGACTTAGCCCATTTTTTTTTAATATTTTTTCAATTTGGTCATCTGATTTTATACAACTTAAAAATAAAGAGTCGATCGATACAAAACTATCTTGATTAGACTTTGCAATTTTTTCTGCATCTTCAAAAAGACTCAATAATTTAGGATCAGCATAAATTTGACTACTGTTTGAGTTATTTACTTGTTCTTTAGATAATATTTCAGAAATAGTTGTTTTAATTATACCGGTGTTAATTTTCTCAAAAATTTTGTTAATTAATTCATGATTGGAATTTAATAATTCATTAAAAATATGAATAGGGGCAATTTTTTGATGTTTTTTACTTAATGCTAAATTTTGTGCAGAATTAATAATTTTTTTTGAACTATTAGTATATTTTTCAAAATTCATCATATAATTTATTTGGTAATAATTTATGAAGAAACAAGACCTAACAAAAAAAAATTTTGAACAACAAAAAAAAGATAAATTAGCTCAAAAATTAAGAGAAAATCTAAAAAAAAGAAAAAAAATTAAGAAATAAATAATGCAAACGGTAGTTATAAAAGGTCCTTCAACCTTGAGAGGGCAAATAAAAATCTCTGGTTCAAAAAATGCTTCTTTGCCTATTATCATTTCGACTCTCTTGGCAAAAGATGAGTGTCTCATTCATAATGTACCTAACCTTAGAGATACAAGATTTTTAATCTCTATTTTAAAAGATTTAGGTTGTGATATTGATTTTCAAAAAAACACTCTATTTGTTAAAAGTTCTGCCATTACAAAAAAATCAGCTGATTACGAATATGTTCGTCAAATGAGAGCATCGATTGTTATTTTAGGACCTGCGATTTCAAGATATAAAAAATTTAAAATAGCTCTTCCTGGTGGTTGCTCAATTGGCACTAGAGGTATTGATTTGCACTTAAATGCTCTAAAGTTAATGGGTGTAAAAATCTCAATAAAAAATGGTTATGTAATAGCTGAGAGAAAAAAAAATAATTTAAACTCAATTGACCATAAATTTCCAAAAATTAGCGTAGGTGCAACACAAAATATTTTAATGGCAGCTAGTCTTGCTAGTGGAAAAAGTACATTAAAAAATTGTGCCATCGAGCCCGAAGTCATAGATTTAATTAATTTTCTGAATAAATGTGGTGCACTTATAAAAGTAAAAAATAGGACAATTACAGTTAGAGGTGTAGAAGAATTAAAACTTCAGGATTATAAAGTAATACCTGACAGAATAGAAGCTGGTTCATATATTTTAGCAACTATGGCAACAAAAGGGAGACTCAAATTGAATAACTTCAATCCAAAAGACCTAGCTCTTCCTTTGAAAGTTTACAAAGAAATGGGTCTAAAAATAAAAAAGCTATCTAATTCCTCTTATGAAATTTACTGTAAAAAACTTAAATCAATAAAAAAAATTTCTACTAAAGAATTCCCAGGATACCCTACAGATTTACAGGCTCAGCTAATAGCAACACAACTTAAGTCTGGTTTAAAGTCGAAAGTAGTCGAAAATATATTTGAAAATAGATTTATCCATATACCAGAGCTAAGAAGATTTGGTGCCAATTTATCAATTAAAGGAAAAACAGTAACAATTGATAAAACATCTGATTTACAGGGTGCAGAGGTCATGGCGACAGATATAAGGGCTAGTTTTTCTCTTATAATTGCAGCAATGATGTCTAAGGGAAAAACTGTAATAAATAGAATTTACCACCTTGATAGAGGATATGAAGATTTTGATTTAAAATTAAAAAAATGTGGCGTAAATATTATTAGAAAAAAATGAAAAATCAAAATTTAATAATTGCCTGCCCTAAAGGGAGGTTAGAAGAAAAAGTTGTAAAATTTCTATCAGACAAAGGCTTAAGAATCGAAGAAGCTTTCTTCAACGATAGTGTTAGAAAATTAACTTTTGATACAAATCTTAACGAGATAAAAGTAATAAAGTTAAAACCATCTGATATTCGATCATATATTATGCTAGGTGCAGCTGATATTGGATTTGTTGGATATGACGAGATTCTTGAAAACAGCTCAGAAAATATTGTTCTTTTAAAAAAAACTAATATAGGAAAGTGTAGAATATCAATAGCTTCAAATAAGAAAAAAATTAATTTTTCGGAAAAGAAAATTTTTAAAGTTGCAACAAAATTTAAAAATATCTCTGAAAATTATTTTAAAGATTTAAATATACAGACTGAAACAATAAAATTAAACGGTTCTATCGAACTTGCTGTAAAATATGGAATAGCTGATTTTATCTTAGATTTAGTTCAATCAGGTAAGACATTAAAAGACAATCAGCTTTATGAAAATGTAGTAATAAACAATAACATTTCAACTGTAATAATTAGTAGCTATTTTGCATACGATTTAAAAAAAAAATTTATTAAAAAACTTTTAATGCAAGGTTTATAATGAAGTTTGTAAATAAAAAATGGATTTATGATCATCTCAACTCATATGTCAATACAAATTCTAATGTAAGTTTTACTGTAAAAAAAATTATACAGGACATAAAAAAAAATAAGGATTTGGCTTTATTAAAGTATGTTAAAAAGTTTGAGAACAAAAAAGCAAATTTAAAAAGTATCATAATTCCAAAAAAAACTTTAAAAGAAGCTTATAATTCTCTTTCAAATGAAAGTAAAAAGTCTCTTAAATTAGCTTACAAAAGAATTTTTTATTACCACTCAAAACAAAAAAAATCTTCATATTCTTTCAAAGATCAACTCGACTCAAAGTTTTACATTGAATGGAAACCAATTGAAAATGTTGGTTTATACATCCCTGGTGGGTTAGCCTCTTATCCCTCAACTGTTCTTATGACAGCTATACCTGCAAAAATAGCCAAGGTGCCAAATATTATGATTTGCGTTCCCTCTCAAAATGGACAAACATCAAAATTAACTCTTGCAGCTGCATATTTATGTGGTGCAAATGTTGTTTACAATATTGGTGGTGCTCAAGCTATCGCAGCTCTCGCTTTTGGCACAAAAATTATAAAAAAGGCGGATAAAGTATTTGGCCCAGGAAATCAATACGTTGCTGAAGCAAAAAAACAATTATTTGGAGTTATAGGAATAGATCTACCAGCTGGTCCATCTGAGGTACTAGTCATTGCTAATTATAATTCTAATCCTATTTGGATAGCCTACGATGTTCTCGCCCAAGGTGAACATGACCCTAATGCAAAAACGTATGTTTTATCTAAATCCAAAAATATTTTAATTAAAGTTAAAAATGAACTAAAACGAATAATGGAAGAGATAAAATTAAAAAATGTCGATCAATCTATAAAAAATAATTGCAGTTTAATTTTAGCTAAGAGTCAAAAAGAAATATATGAAATTTCAAATCTTATTGCTCCAGAGCACCTTCATATTCATGATAAATTTAATAAAAATATATTAAAAAATATAAAAAATGCAGGATCTGTATTTTTAGGTGAAAAATCCCCTGTAGCTTTGGGAGATTATACAATTGGAACAAATCACGTGTTACCTACAGATCAAACTGCAAAATTTTCATCTGGTTTGAGTGTTGATGATTTCACAAAAAAAACAGTTTTCATTGATCCTGGAAAAAAAACTCTTAAGAAAATAGCAAATCACACAATTAATCTTGCAAGACAAGAGGGTCTGGAGGCACATGCTTTATCAGTTGAAATTAGAAAGATCAAACCATAAAATACAATAATATGTCCAAAGAAGATGCAATAGAATTTCAAGGTGTAGTTTCTGAGCTACTTCCAAATGCTATGTTTAAAGTTAAGCTAGATAATGACCATGAAGTCATAGCCCATACATCTGGAAAAATGAGGAAGAATAGAATTAGAGTACTCGCAGGAGACCGAGTAACAGTTGAAATGACACCATATGATTTAACTAAGGGCAGAATAACATTTAGGTCTAAGAACTAATGAATAATTTTTTAAAAGGAGTAATGCCATGTCTACAAAACTTATTGTTACAAACTATAAAAATTTTAAGTGCGGAGTTAAACTAAATGAAGGGGAATTGGTTAATATTCGCTTTCAACCCAACGAAGATGTTCAAATTGGTGATATCTATAAAGTAAAAATTACAGAAATCTTACCTAATGATAGTGGGGCTTTCGTTTCTTACGGTAACGGAGATCAAAGAGGTTTCTTTAAAAGAATTAACTTTCCTAATGGTGATAAGGCGCATGAGGGACAATCTTTATTGCTTCAAGTAAGAAGTATAGGCTCAAAAGATAAAGTTCATCTTTTTACAAATAATGTCATTTTAACTGGTAAATTTATAAATTTATTACCATATGGTGACGAGATTATTTTAAGCAGAAGAACTAGAAAAAATTTAGATACAAATCAACAAGATAAAATTATGGATGCTCTTAGTGAGTCTGAAGTAGGATTGATAGCTAGGCATAATCTCGTTCCTGAAAACATAGAAATAGCTCAATCTGAGTTGAATGATTTAAATAATCAATGGAAAGAAATAGAATTAAATGCAAAAGAATTAAGTGATGAGGGTCTTGTTTTTCAAAATACATATTTTGATCAAAACTTTGTTTGTGATTACTCCGATAAAAACACTGATCAAATCATTTTTAGTGAAAATGATCGATTTGAAAAAGTAAAAAAATGGGATGAAAAGCTAGACTCTACTTTTGCAAATCTATGTGAAGAAATGTCCAATGAACAAATTGAAGAGGTATTTAATTTAGGTGAAAAGATAGATTATTTAATTGGTCATAATTACGATTTACCAAGTGGTGGTAATATAATGATTGGTAAAACAGATGCTCTTACAGCTATAGATGTTAATACAGGTTCAGCAAAAAGATTTGATACAAATAGAGAGGCTATTCAATTAATTTCTAAGCTCATAAAATTAAAAAATATATCAGGAAAAGTAGTTATTGACCCTGTAGCAAGTGATCAAAATACACTTAGAAAACTTGTAGGTATGTTAAAGAATGAATTTAGAGATGATTTAAGTATTACAAATGTTTATGGCTACACAAGGGGAGGGCTTTTAGAGCTGAGCAGATCTAGGAACGATCGCTCTATTGATGAGTTAAATCTTCAATAGTTTTTAGAAGTGGTGGCCAGAGACGGAATCGAACCGCCGACACGAGGATTTTCAGTCCTCTGCTCTACCGACTGAGCTATCTGGCCATAGCGCATAATTCTTATTACAAATAGTCTCTTTTTACTAGTAAAAATTAGTTATCTGCTGAACAGGACATATCATTTCCACAACAGGTTGGAGATTTAATTTTACCGTGATCATTTGGGCACTTGGATATCTGCACTTCTGATCCATTTTCTAGCTTTAGCACATCATCAACCAAAGGCGCATCACATTTTCCACATGTTGCATTTACTGACATTCCACAATTTGAACATTCGTAAGTTGCCATTTTTTTTCCTATAATAAGATTCTATAAATTTAAAATGAAAATGAAATAAAATTATTTTCAATTATTAAAAGATTAGAGGTTATTAATGACAAATTTTGAAAAAGTTAGGTTATTTATGAAAACATATGGTCAAGAGGTAAAAGATAAAGCTGGATTTAGTGACGCTAAGACTAACAAGTTGAGAATTGACCTTATCAAAGAAGAATTAGAAGAATTAACTGAAGCAATGCAGGATGAAAATTTACTTGAGGTAGCAGATGCATTAACGGACATACTTTATGTCACTTATGGAGCCGGCCATGCTTTTGGTATTGATTTAGATAAGTGTTTTGAGGAAGTTCAAAACTCTAATATGAGCAAATTAGGTGAGGATGGAAAACCCATATATAACGAGGCTGGAAAAGTAATGAAAGGCCCAAATTATTTTAAACCAGACCTTTCAAAATATTTAAATTAATTACTTTGGCATATTTGTAGCACCAGTTTCTAAAGAAAAGATTTTACCATCTTTGAAAGTGAATACCGCCATAACTGCCTGTGTATTACCATCTGAAAAAGTTACAAATGAGTGCTCAATCCCAATTTCATCATTTTCATAAATTATTCTAACCTTGTCTCTATTGATATCGTCGCTCATTGCCCACTGTATAACATCTTGTTTGGTTAAAACTTTTCCAGAGGCATGCATTGTGAATTTATAATCATCATGAAGCACCTCATTCATTCCAGCTTCATCTTTATTCATAAAGACCTCATCGTATTTTTTTAATATTGACATTTTTGATCCTTTTATTCGTCTAATGAGACTTGCGTTAATTCAAACAATTCAATGCTTTGTATACATTCATCATAAATTGGCTTCATCACTGGGTTAGTTCCTTTAACGATACCCATCATTTCCTCTTCATTATGAACATGAACTTTAAACATGATACCGCTTTTATCAGGTAAAATTCCAGGAACTGTTTTTTCTACATGTGCTGCAGCTTTCCTCATTGCCATCCCCTCTTCAGATTGAAAAAAAGCCATAAATTTTTCAAATTTACCCTCACCTTCTTTTAATCTACCAATTGCTAACATCATTTTTTCCATGATTACACTCTCCTTTATTATTAGGTTTACTTTAGCTTATTATTTAAAAAAAAATTATTAATTTTTTATTAATACATTATGCAAATAAATCATAATTTAGTTTCATCCAGCATAATTCAAAGTCGTAATAACAATTATGAAAACTATTTTTAAAATTGGTTCCAAAAGTCATACACTTAAATATCAAAGGAAAATGTCAGAGGGTGAAGTAAAAAAAATGAAATCCTTTGTTACATCTAAAGGCACAAAGATTGAAAAAACAGGTAAGTTCAAGATAATTGATATCAATGATCAGAAAGACTCTAGGACATACAAAATTACTCTATAAAAGATTACAAACTTAATTAGAAGAGTGTTCTGTAGAACGACTTTTAAAAATTAATTACAGACATAACTCACTAAGACTTTTAAAATAGTATCATCTTTGACTTCAATCCATTCTGACTCCTCATTACCAACAAATGATGGTTCTCCTTCACCCATTGGTAATTTAAAGTAAAAATCAGTTAAATATTTGAATTTTAGATTTTTACAATCTACTTCATGATGAATTATGCTAGATTTTTCTCCGTAATCATTAAAATCTGAATATTCATGCATTTTAATAAAAAAGATTTTATCTCCTTTTTGATTAATCGAATTTTTATCAATAAAGAAGATATTTCCCTCGTCAGTTTTAAGAATTTGTTCCCATTCAAATTCAGATGAAGAAGCATTTGAAATTCCAGAAAATAAAAAAATAAAAAAAATAAGTAATTTTTTCATAAAATATAAAAGGGGCGTTCTGTTGCCCACAATAGATAATCTAAACTGAAATATTCAGTAATATCAACATTAATATATTTACAAATTACAAAAAAATACACTTTAGTGTGTCAATAATGTGTCATAATAATATTGAATTTAAAATACTCTATAAATCTGATTAAATAATATTTATGGTTTCAAGGTTAACTAAACAAAAAATTAGAGACATTTGGAAAACTGAGGACAAAGAATTTACACCATGGTTAGTTCAGAATATAGCCTTACTTAATGAGGACCTTGGTTTAAATATTCAAGATCCTGAGAGTGAGAAAAAATTAGATACCTTTAAAGTTGATATTGTGGCCGAGGATGATCAAGGAAAAGTTGTAATTGAAAATCAATTTGAAAAATCTGATCATGATCATTTAGGTAAATTATTGACTTATATAAGCAATGTAGAAAATACTAAAAAGGCAATATGGATAGTAGAGGATGCTAAACCTGAGCATCACAGAGCAATAGAGTGGCTGAATGCTAACATTAAGACTTGTTTATTCTTTTTAGTAAAAATTCAAGTTTTCAAAATAAAAGATAGTGAACCTGGGGCTCAATTTTTTTTATTATCAGGACCAGATGAAAATATTACGACTGTTGGTAAAATAAAAGAAGAGGACTCAGAAAGAGAGAAAATTAAACATAATTTTTGGTCCCTATTTTATGAAAGACTGAAAGATAAAAGTAGTATTTATGATAACACTTCACCAAAAGGAAGAAACTACATGAGCATCAGTGCAGGAATTAGAGGAGTAGGCTTTAATGTTGCAGCGATGAATAATTCTGCACAGGTTGAAATTTACATTGATCGGGGAAAGGATGAAGGAAAAGAGGTAAATTTAAAAATATTTAATGAATTGGAAAAACAAAAAGCAGAAATTGAAAAAAATTTTGGTAACAAATTAGAGTGGGAAAGACTTGATGGCTCAAGGGCATGCAGGATAAAATTTAAATCTGATATTGGAGGTTTTAAGGACCCTGATACTTGGGATCGTGTTCATGAATTTTTAGTAGATAATTTAATTAAACTTGAGAATTCATTTAAAAAGCATGTTACTGGCTTGAATAAATTTTTATAAAAATAATTCTCAGTGTGTCATAGCTGTGTCAAACAACTTGTTTGTTTCTAAAAAGAGTTGATAGTTTTTGTTAAAAGGAAGTTTAGAGAGGGGCGCTCTGTTTCCTAACTAAATTGCCCTAAGTCGCAGTATATAACAACTTTTTAAAACTGTATGCATAAACTGTATGCACTAATTTCTCGTTTTTGACGAATTTGCGACTTCTGTTTTTAATAAAGTATACAAATAGGTCTGAATAAATGTTAAAGTTAATTTATGATAAAAATTATTTTTTCATTCTTACTTGTATTTTCTTTTAATTCCTTTGCTTTAGATATTAGTTCTCCAGCATTTAATGACGGTGATAATATTCCTAAAAAATATGGATGTAAGTATAATGGAGGTAATAATATATCTATACCATTAGAGTTTTCAGATATTCCAGACGATGCAAAATCTCTTGCACTAATTATTGATGACCCTGATGCAATGAGTGTTGCTGGTAAAATATGGGTGCATTGGATTTTAGTAGATATACCAACAAATACAAAAGAACTCAAAGAAGTTAAAGATGGAAAATTAGGTATCGGAAAAACTGGAAGAAATAGTAATGGTAGTAAAAATTATGGTGGACCCTGCCCACCCAACGGAGTTCATGTTTATAATATAAAAGTTTATGCCTTAAACATTGAAATAAACAAAAGTTTAGGCGAAATGACACAAAAAAAATTCGAAAAAAAATATAAGAATGAAATTATTAGTTCATCTATGATTTCAGGAAAATATAAATAATCTCTTCTTACTAAATTCCTTCTCTTTGATTCATCGCCTAGAATGAAATTTCAAAGTGTCTGCTAAGTGTCTGCTAAAGTGTCTGCTCTTTAAAAATAAAAAAGTAAGAAGAAATAAAGGTTATTTAATTAAAAGGGGCGTTCTGTTTCCTAACACATCGTCCCTAAGTCGCACTATACAATGATTTTATAATAGTGTCTGCTCTGATTTCTTGTTTTTGACGAATTTGCGACTTCTGTTCGCAAAAGTATACAAATAAGATTTTGTTTATGTTAAGTTGAAACATTTGAAAAGCAATTTAGAGAAACTTTCTGTAGAAGAATTAGTACAATTATTATCTCCTTCATCTGATGTAGTAAAAGAACTCTACAAAAGAAATGTTCTAAGAACTAAAAATACTGTAGGAGAATTAGGCGAATATTTTGCAATTAAATTTTACAATAAGATCGATAAAAATAAATATGAAGTTAGTAAAAAATTACCCAATTTAACATTAGCAGGGGAGACAACTAAAAATGTTGATGCTCTTAGTAGGGAAGGGAAAATCTACAGTATAAAGTGTATTTCATCCGCCCCTAGTACTACTGGATCTTTTTGGGATCCCGAGTCTATAAAATCAAATAAAAAAACTTTTGATTTTTTAGTAATTGTCGTACTAGATGACACATGGAATGTTGATAGAATACTCGAATTATCATGGGAAGATTTTTTTGAAAATAAAATGTTTAATAAGAGAATGAATAACTTCAATATAAGAGTAACAAAAAAACTGATGAAGAAATTTACAATAATTTCTAAGAAATAGTTTAAAGTGGCAAAATTGTCTTGGTTGAGTTAATTTTGTCAAATGAAAAATAGGTTCACTAGAAAAAGTAGAACGGAAAGAAGTCACATCCCAAAAAATTTCAAAAAAGAAATTTTTGAAAGAGATAGATATATTTGTATTTATTGTAAAAAAAATTTGGATAATAAAAATGAAAAACCAACTTTGGATCATTTAATACCTATATCTAATCATTCTGGACTTAATGAAAAAACTAATTTTGTGACATCTTGTTTGAGTTGTAATCAAAAAAAAGCAAGTATTCCTATTAAGGAATTTGCAAAAAATATTAATATAGATTTAAAAGACTTACCAATAACTGGAGATTTAATAATTGATAATACTGATTTACCTAAGCAAATTAGGCAGATAAGAAAAGAATTATTTGAAAAAATAAGAAATGAAGAATTATTAATTGGAGGTAGAAAATCTCAAAAAAAAATTGAAAAAAAATATAGAGAAAATTTAACCAATTCTAAATTAGGTCAAGATCTTAAAAATAAATTTCCAACATTACCTGGTCCAGTTAGAACGATGATACCAGAAATAGAAACTATTGTTTCTAATAAAAATGATTTTAATTTATTAGTTGAACTTGCAAAATCTGCAAATACAAGAAATCTTATAGGAACTATTATAACAAAAAATTGTAATGTAATGGATACGTTAATCAATATTACCAAAAAAAGTAATGATAAGTCTTTGGTCAAAAGAATTAATTTTGCAATTGCAAGATTCAAAAAAATACAAAGTTAATTAAAATATAAAGATATTTCTATTCTAATTGATTCATCGCCTAGAATGAAACTTTAGACTGTATGCAAACTGTATGCAAAACTGTATGCAACTTGTTTTTCAAAAAGTGAGAGGAAATAATAACTTTTAATTAAAAAGGGGCGTTCTGTTGCCCGATAAACTATTTTGTTTTTTTCAACAAATATATATTTAAACCAATAGATATAAAAATTATTAACAAAACAACTATTAGTATCAGTACATTTATTCCTGTATAACCTAGTCCAGTTTTATCACCTAAATAAATTAGTAAATCTACAGTACTATCAAAAATCCAATCTACCCAATCAATTCCACTATTAGCAACTGACTCGTAAATTCCTTTCTTGCTCATAATTTAAGGGGGCGTTCTGTTGCCCGGCCGCCCCAAAGCCGCGCTTACCTAATTAGATTAAGCAGCGAGTGCTAATTCATTATCGTTAGCAATTATTTTAAGTTTCTATGTCGAAGAAACGCTTACAACGAGCAAAAACTGTATCCTTCAGAGCACGTCAAACCTATATCACCCCCTCTAAATTTTATGGTGGAGGTGTCGGGTACCGCCCCCGAGTCCGATACACCTATTACATACAGCGTTTATTGCTATAGTTGATAAACAACGAAGATAATATAGTCTAATAAATGAATCCTTTAAACACCTATGAAGAAAAAAGTCACTAAAGTGCCAAAATTTAAAGATTTTAAAACTACAAGAGCTACATCATCTGCTTTAGAAAAAATACTTTATAAACAAATTCCAATTTTAGACCATGGTTTCATAAGAGTTATTGATTATATGGGAACAGATCAGTCAATAGTCCAAGCAGCTAGAGTCTCCTATGGTGAAGGAACAAAAAAATTACGTGAGGACCGTGGTCTTATTAGATATCTCTTGAGTCACTGGCACACAACTCCCTTTGAGATGTGTGAAATTAAGTTTCATATTAAACTACCTATTTTTGTTGCTAGACAATGGATCAGACACAGAACTGCAAATGTAAATGAATACTCTGCGAGATATTCAGTATTAGATAAAGAGTTTTATGTTCCAGAAATGGATCAACTTGGATCTCAATCCACTACAAACAAGCAAGGGAGATCAAATACTTTAGATAAAAAGTTTGCAAAACAAGCCCAAGATTTAATTCAAAAGAATTCTGAACAACTCTATGATGACTACCAAAATTTATTGAATGGTAAGCTTTTGAATAACGATGAATACGTTGAAGGGGAGGGACTAGCTAGAGAACTAGCTCGAACAACTCTTCCATTAAATTATTACACACAGTGGTATTGGAAAGTAGACCTTCATAATCTTATGCATTTTTTAAGATTACGAGCAGATAGTCATGCTCAGTATGAAATACAAATTTATGCTGAAAAAATGGTTGAAATTTTAAAAAAGTGGGTACCTTTAACATACGAAGCTTTTGAAGATTACCGTTCGGACTCATTCCAACTCTCTAAAGAGGCTATGAAAATTGTTAAAGATAAATTAGCGAATAAAAAAATTAAGAAGTCTAATTATAAGCTATCACCAAGAGAGCTCAGAGAATTAGAAATAAAGTTTAATATTAAATTATCTTAACTTTGAAATTTTTTTGTAATTGTTTTTGTTATATTTTCAAATTTTAGAGAATAATCATCTTTATAATCAAAACAATAAGGCTTTCCGTCATCACAACTTTTAGGGATATTTAAATTAAAAGGAAGTTCTTCAATTAAATTTATATTTTCTTTGAGTAGTAGAGACTTAGTCTTTGACTCACCAAAAATATATTTTTTTTCATTTTGTTCTTCTAAATAAGACATATTTTCAACTACACCAAGTATTGGAACATTAACCTTGATAAACATATTAATACCTCTGATGACATCTTTTAAAGATAGAAGCTGTGGAGTTGTAATAATAAGAGTTCCATCCAGTTTGAGCTTTTGAGACATTGATATTTGTACATCTCCGGTACCAGGGGGGAAATCAACAATTAAATAGTCTAAATCACCCCAAATTGTCTTGTTAATAAGCCCATCAAGCCCTTTTGCTAACATTGGTCCTCGCCAAACAATCGCTTGTTCTTCATTGACAAGAAAACCTATTGACATTGCTTTAATCCCAAATACTTCAAAGGGTAAAAACTTCCCATCTTCAACTTTAGGTTCCTTATCTCCGATGCCAAGTAATGTTGGGACACTAGGTCCATAAATGTCTGCGTCTAAAAGGCCAACTTTGTATCCTTGGTTTGCTAAAGTTATAGCGATATTGCAAGCTACAGTTGATTTACCAACACCACCTTTGCAGCTTGATATTCCAAAACAAGTCTTGATATTCATATATTAAACACTACATATAATGTATCGTGAACAAAAACAAATTTAAAATTTTTGCACTTGATGGCCCGTGGGGACCTTCATCAGGCAATAATAATAGAGGTTCTGGAGGTTTCTCTGGTGGAAATAATGACTCTATTGATGATCTTCTCAAAGATTTAAAAAATAAATACAAAATTAAAATGCCTTTTAAAGGTGGTTTTAAAGGTGTTTCATTTTTAATATTAATAGCTTTTATAATTTGGCTTGCTACAGGTTTTTATAGAGTTGAGCCTGACGAACAAGGGGTTGAACTACTTTTTGGTAAATGGAACGAAAGTACAACAGATCCAGGACTCCATTATTTTTTTCCAACACCTATTGGAAAAGTCTTAACTCCAAAAGTCGAAGCAATCAGGAAAATTAATGTTGGTTTTAGATCTAATGGTAATTCTACTAGAGATGTACTCGAAGAAAGTATGATGTTAACATCCGACCAAAATATATCTGATTTAGACTATACTGTTCTTTATAGAATTAAAGATGCGGGGCAGTTTTTATTTAATTTAAGAGACCCTGAAGAAACAGTAAAAGTTATATCTGAAAGTGTGCTAAGAGAAGTTGTCGGTCAGACTAACTTAGAGGGCCTATTAACCGTATCTAGACAATCAGTTGAAAGAGACTCAAGATCTTTACTACAAGAACTTTTGGATGAATATGAAGTTGGAATATTAATCCAATCAATACAATTACAAGATGTTAACCCTCCAAGAGAGGTTATAGATGCATTTGATGATGTTCAAAAAGCAAGACAGGATAAGGAGAGAACAGTCAACCAAGCTGAAGCTTATAGTAACAGAATTGTGCCCGAGGCAAGAGGTGAAGCTGAAAAAATTCTCCAAGAGGCAGAGGGTTATAAAAATAAATTAATTAAACAAGCTGAAGGTGAAGCTAGTAGATTTCTTCAAGTGTTAGAAACGTATGAGCAATCTAAAGAAACAACAAAAAAGAGAATTTACTTAGAAACATTAAGAGACGTCCTATCAGGATCTAGCAAGATAATGATTGATCAGAATTCTGGCAACGGAGTTGTTCCTTATTTACCTTTAAATGAATTAAACAAGAACAAGCAGACAGGTAACAACTAATGAAAATGAGAAATTATGTAATTGTTGGATTATCATTCTTCTTTATTTTGTTTGCATCTGGCTTTTTCTTTGTTGTAGATCAAACAAAACAAGTAATCGTTTTACAATTTGGTGAACCGCGTGCTGTGCATCAATCCCCTGGTTTGAAATTTAAATTACCATTTATACAAAACGTTGTTTACTACGATAGCAGGGTGTTAAATCTAGATCCTGCTCAAGAAGAGGTAATTCTAAGAGACCAAAAGCGTATTGTGGTCGATTCAATCGTTAGATATATGATTAAAGACCCTCTAAAGTTTTTTCAAACAACTAGAACAGAATTAGCTCTTAATGATCGTTTGGGGAGAATTGTAAACTCATCTGTAAGAGGTGTAATAGCTCAGTATCAATTAAATGATTTGTTATCCGATGATCGTGATAAAATTATGGCTGAGATTTTTGAGAATGTTCGTGAGGATCAAGATACCTTTGGCATTGAAATTGTTGACCTAAGGTTAAAAAGAACTGAACTTACGCCAGAAGTTCAATCTAACGTGTTTGATAGGATGAGAACGGAAAGAGAAAGAGAAGCAAACTTATTAAGAGCAGAAGGTCAAGAGATCTCACAAAAAATTAAGGCAACTGCTGATAGAGAGAAAATTGAAATTATTGCTGAAGCAGAAAAACAATCTAATATCTTAAAAGGTGAAGGTGAGGCTGCAAGAAATCAAATTTTAAATGAGGCTTTTTCAAAAGACCCTGAATTTTTTGAATTTATTAGATCAATGGAAGCATACTCAGATACTTTTAAAGACGGAACAACGACCATGGTTATTTCTCCTGATAGTGATTTCTTTGAGTACTTTGAAAACTCTGAGGGCGCTAACTAAATAAAATTTTTGAAATGAAGAGACACTTTGTTTTATCTCTTTTCAGTGTATTTTTTATAATTCAGAGTGCATCAGCACAATTTGAGAGAGGTTATGCAGATTTAGTTGATGAACTTCTACCTTCAGTTGTAAGTATTGCTACTAGTCAAACCGTAGAAAGACAAACTAGGCAATTACCTGAATTGCCAGAAGGCCACCCGTTCAATGATATGTTTGATGATTTTTTTGGCAATCAAATGCCAAAACGTGAAAATCTAACTGGTCTTGGGTCAGGATTTATTATTAGTGATGAAGGTTATGTAGTAACAAATAATCACGTAATAAGTGGAGCAGATCAAATTACTGTAATTTTCAATAACGGGATAGATGAAGTTCCTGCAAAGCTTGTTGGAACTGACCCTAAAACTGACATAGCTGTTTTAAAAATTGACCCATCATCTGTTAGTATACAAAGTGTTTACTGGGGTGACTCAGATTTATCAAGAGTTGGAGATATTGTTTTAGCTATTGGTAACCCTCTTGGATTAGGGGGAACTGTAACTTCAGGAATAATATCATCTATAAACAGAGATATAGGTGGAGGCCCTTACGTTGACTTTATACAAACTGATGCACCAATCAATAGAGGCAACTCCGGTGGACCTCTATTTAATTTAGATGGAGAAGTAATTGGTATTAACTCAATGATTATTTCTCAAACAGGCGGTAGTGTTGGCTTAGGTTTTTCTATTCCCTCTCAAACAGCAAAATTAATTGTTGAACAAATAATCTCATTTGGTCAGGCAAAAAGGGGAAGACTTGGTGTTCAAATTCAAAATTTAACTGAAGAATTTTCTGAGAGTTTAGGCTATGACTCAACAGATGGAGCATTTGTTGCTTCTGTTGAACCAAATAGCCCTGCTGCATTATCAAACATTCAAGCTGGTGACATAATAATTGAGTTTAATAATCAGAAAATTACATCATTTAAAGATCTTCCTAAAGTTGTTGCAGAAACCCCAATAGATAGTGAAGTAATTGTTAAAGTTTGGAGAAACGGAGAAATCTTAGATATAAAGGTAAAAGTTGGTGAATTAGAAGAGGGCAACAAACTTGCTAAAAATGATGGAGTTTATATAGAAGAGTTAGATATTACTGTTCTTGAGCTGACAATTGATGCTATCAATTCTTTAGGATTAGACTCAAAAACTTCAGGTATTTTAGTCTTAGAGGTAGGAGATAAAAACGAAAATCTTCTAAAGAATGACGTCATTATCCAAGTATCTAGTGAAAAAATTAAAGATATTAGCTCTTTTGAGAAGATCATATCTAATAGTATTAAGTTGAATCGAGATAAATTGTTATTAAGAGTTATTAGAGATGGTAATGAATTTTGGTTAATTAACCCATTCGTTATTGAATAAATTTATTTTTGTTGTAGGTCCCACTTGTTCAGGTAAAAATGATTACACATATGAATTATCAAAATTATTAGACATAGAAGTTATTAATGCTGATAGTATACAAGTATATAAAGAACTAAAGATTTTATCAAATAGACCCACAGAACAAGAATTAAAGATAGTACCTCATCATCTCTATGGACACGTCAATAATAAAGAATATTCAGTTAATCATTGGATAGATGAAGTTAAGAAAGTAATCAAAAATATTCAAAGTAGAAATAAAATACCTGTGTTTGTTGGAGGTACTGGATTTTATACTCAATCACTAATAGAGGGTTTATCAGTAATGCCTTCAATTAGCTACAAATTTAAAAAAAAGGCAGAGGATTTATTTTTAGACAAAGGCTCAGATCATTGTCTAAATATTTTAAAAAAATATTATAGAGAAAAAATTTTCCCAAAAGATAAACAAAGATTATTAAGCCGTTTAGCTTTTTGCTTAGAGTATAATGATACAATGGAAAATAATTATGGTAGTAAAGCACCAATCACTCCTAATTCACTTGTTATCCAAGTTACAAAACCCAAGAAAGATCTTTACGACAAAGCAGAATTACGATTTCATCAAATGATAAGCAAGGGTGCCTTAGAAGAGGTTAAATCACTTTATGAAAATAAAAGAATATCAAAAACTCTCTATAAAGCTCATGGTTTACCAGAATTGCTATCTTGTGTTAGAAATAAATTAAGTTTAGATGAGGCTATTTATTTAGGAATTAAAAATACAAAGAGGTATATTAAAAGACAGTTTACATGGTGGAATAACCAAAAATTTAGCCAACTTAATTTAAGAATAAACTATAAAAAAAGCTTCCCTAAAGATTCAATTGAAAATATAAGTATATACCTAAATGAACAATGAAAACGAAATCACGGGAGCAGATATTTTACTTAAAGCCCTTAAAGACCAAGAGGTAGATACAATCTTTGGTTATCCAGGCGGTGCTGTTCTTCCCATTTATGATGCAATATTTGGTCAAAACTTTTTAAAACATGTATTAGTAAGGCAAGAGGCTGGTGCAGTTCATGCAGCAGAGGGCTACGCTAGATCAAGTGGAAAAGTAGGCGTGTTGCTAGTAACATCCGGACCTGGTGTGACTAATGTCGTTACTGGATTAACTGATGCACTGATGGATAGTATTCCAATTGTGTGTATCAGTGGACAAGTCCCATCACATTTAATTGGAACAGATGCATTTCAGGAATGTGACACAACCGGCATTACAAGACCTTGTACTAAACATAATTATTTAGTGAAGGATGTAAGTAAACTCTCTGAGACTATCCATGAGGCATTTAAAATTGCTAGCTCTGGTAGACCCGGTCCTGTTTTAATTGATATTCCTAAAGATGTTCAGTTTGCAAAGTCAAAATATATATCAAAAAAAGATATTAGTTTTAGAGAACACAGAATCAAAGCTGGTTCCAAAAATGTTGATAAAAATTTTGTCGAAGAACTTGTAAATCATATAAAAAAATCTGAGAGACCTATATTTTATGTTGGAGGTGGTTGTTTAAACTCAGGCCATCAAGCTAGCCAAGAGCTTATTAAACTTGTAAACAAAACTAATATTCCAATTACAACAACTCTTCATGGATTGGGATGCTTTCCAGGTGAAGACAAAACATCACTTGGGATGTTAGGTATGCATGGAAATTACGAAGCTAACTTGGCTATGAACAAATGTGATTTGATGATTAATGTTGGAGCAAGATTTGATGACCGTGTTACAGGAAGATTAGATGCCTTTTCTCCAGAATCTATAAAATTCCATATAGATATTGATCAAAGTTCAATCAATAAAAACGTTAAAGTCAATTTTCATTCTAATACTGACATTACTCTTACTCTTAAAGAAATTAACTCATTTATAGACTCCAATAACATTGATTTTGGCGATAAAAATTATAGTAATTGGTGGGGTCAAATTAATGAATGGAGAAAAAAAGAATGTCTCCACTACGAACAAGGCGATGAAGTTATCAAACCACAACATGCTATTTCTAGACTTTATGAATTAACAAAACAAAAAGACACTTTTATTACTACAGAAGTTGGTCAGCATCAAATGTGGGCAGCTCAATACTATAAATTTTCAAAACCAAACAGATGGATTACATCAGGTGGTTTAGGCACAATGGGTTTCGGTATGCCTGCTGCAGTTGGTGCGCAAATGGCAAATCCAGACTCACTAGTTATAGATATTGCTGGAGAGGCGTCTTTTCTTATGAACATTCAGGAAATCGCCACTGCTGTTCAATATAAATTACCTATTAAAATATTTATATTAAATAATGAATATATGGGAATGGTAAGACAGTGGCAGGAATTATTACATGGTAGTAGATATTCAGAAAGTTACGTGGATGCCCTTCCCGACTTTAAAAAATTAGCAGAGAGTTTCAATGCTGTTGGAGTAAGGGCAAAAAATATTTCTGAATTAGACGATACAATTAATGAAATGATTTCAATTGACAGGCCAGTCATAGCCGATATTTGGGTTGATAAAAAAGAAAATTGTTTTCCTATGATACCAAGTGGAGCTGCGCATCACGAAATGTTACTATCTAAATATGATAAAGAAAATCCTGAAAATCAGGAAAAAGGAAAAGTGCTAGTTTAATAATTTTTCAAAATGTCCTCTACTTCAGTTTATCCTACACCTATAAACGCATTTAAACAGTCTAAGCGAAGTGTTCTTTCTGTGATTGTTGATAACGAACCAGGTATTCTTGCACGTATAGTAGGTTTATTTTCAGGAAGAGGTTACAATATTGAAGCATTAAATGTAACAGTTGTAGACGTTAAGAAAAATCTTTCTAGAATTACTATAGAAACTCTAGGAGAAGAAAAGGTGATTAGTCAAATTATAGCACAATTAGAAAAACTTGTTCCTGTTCATAGTGCTACGAATTTAGCAAATTTAAGTGAGTCTTATGAGGCAGAAATTTGTCTAGTAAAAATTGAATTTGAAAATGAGGAGCAAGATCAAAAAATACTAAATTTTGCAGATATTTATCGTTCAAGAACTGTTCAAAAAAGACAAAATATTGTTGTTTATGAAATATCAGGCACAAGTGAGCGAATAAACAAATTTTTAGATGACTTAGACACAATCGGTGGTATAAAAGTCGAATTAGTTCGAAGTGGGCCTATAGGGCTCGGAATATAACGTTTTTAGGGGGTAGTATGAAGGTTTATTACGAACAAGATGCTGATTTTAACATAATAAAAGACAAAAAAATTGTAATAATAGGTTTTGGATCGCAAGGTCATGCTCATGCATTAAATCTCAAAGACTCTGGAGCTTCTAATGTGGTTGTGGGACTGAGAGAGGGCTCGTCATCAATTGAAAAAGCGAAAAAAGTGGGCCTAAAAACTCAAACACCTTCAGATGCAGTAAAGGATGCAGATATTGTAATGTTCTTAGCTCCTGATGAAAATCAACAAGAAATTTATCAAACTCAAATCCACGATAATATAAAAAATGGTGCCGCACTAGCTTTTGCCCATGGTTTGAACATTCACTTTCAGCTTATTTCTGCAAGAGAGGATTTAGATGTTTTTATGGTAGCACCAAAAGGCCCAGGCCATACAGTAAGAGGAGAGTATCTTAAAGGCGGTGGTGTGCCATGTTTACTCGCAGTAGATAAAAATGTAAGTGGTAATGCAAAAGAAATTGGTCTTGCGTATGCTTCTGCTTTAGGTGGAGGTAAATCAGGTATAATTGAAACCACATTTAAAGAGGAATGCGAAACAGATTTATTTGGTGAGCAAACAGTTCTTTGTGGAGGGTTAATGTCTCTTGTAAGAAACGGTTTTGAAACTCTTGTTGAGGCTGGTTATGCACCTGAAATGGCCTATTTCGAATGTTTACATGAGGTAAAATTAATTGTTGATCTAATGTATGAAGGCGGTATGGCTAATATGAGATATTCCATATCTAATACAGCTGAATACGGAGATTATACTAGAGGTCCTAGGGTAGTTCCTAATGAAGCTACTAAAGCAGAAATGAAAAAAGTTCTAAGTGAAATACAAGATGGCTCTTTCACAAAAGAATGGATGGCTGAACATAAGTCAGGGCAAATTAAGTTTAAACAAATGAGAGACCAAGGAGCAAAGCACCAAATTGAAGAGGTAGGATCTAAATTAAGATCGATGATGCCATGGATAGCATCGAATAAACTCGTAAAGGATATCTAATATTGCCTGATAAAGTATTAATATTTGATACTACCCTTAGAGACGGAGAGCAGTCCCCTGGGGCTTCGATGAATCAAGAGGAAAAACTCTCTATTGCAAGGCTATTAGAGGAGTTGAAGGTTGATATAATTGAGGCTGGTTTTCCAATAGCTTCTAAAGGTGACTTTAATTCAGTTCAAGCAATTGCAAGTGAAATTAAAGACTGCCAAATAGCTGGATTAGCTAGGGCAAAACATGAGGATATTGAAACAGCTTGGAATGCTGTAAAAAAAGCTAAAAATCCAAGAATTCACACTTTCATTGCCACAAGTCCAATTCATATGAAGTTTAAACTCAAGTTAACTGAAGAGGAGGTCTTAGAAAAAATTAAAGATAGTGTATCATTTGCGAGAAATTTATGCCCCAATATTGAGTGGAGTTGTGAAGATGGAGGGAGGTCCTCAATTGATTTTCTTTATAAATGTATAGAGTTAGCTATTGAAAAGGGTGCATCTACAATTAATATTCCTGACACAGTTGGTTATACCTTACCATTTGAATTTGGAGAGATTATAAAAAAAGTTAAAAATAATGTTCCTAATATTGATAAAGCAATAATTTCTGTTCATTGTCATAATGATTTGGGTTTAGCAGTTGCAAACTCTCTCAATGCAGTTGAAAATGGCGCAAGACAAATTGAATGTACTATAAATGGATTAGGAGAAAGAGCAGGTAACGCCGCACTAGAAGAAGTAGTAATGGCAATAAAAGTCAGATCAGATCTTTTAAAAGTTCAATCTAATGTCAATACGAGTGCCATTTCAAAAACATCAAAACTTGTATCATCAATAACAGGTTTTCCTGTTCAGCCTAATAAAGCAATTGTTGGCGCTAATGCTTTTGCTCATGAGTCTGGAATTCATCAAGATGGAGTTTTAAAAAATGTTCAAACTTATGAAATCATGTCACCGGAAACGATTGGGTTAAAGAAATCAAGTTTGGTGCTTGGTAAACATTCAGGAAAGCATGCATTCAAAGAAAAATTAAAAATTTTAGGGTATGAAGTAGGTGATAATTATATGAATGAAATTTTCGAAAAATTCAAGCATTTAGCTGATAAAAAGAAAGATGTTTATGATGAGGATATAATTGCTCTGGTAGATGATACTCATTTTAATAAATCAAATACTTTAAAACTTAAAAATTTAAGTATTATGTCTGGCACCAACTCTAAACATGTTGCATCATTAGAACTAGAATTTAAAGATGAACTAAAAGAAGTAAGTGGATCTGGAAACGGTCCTGTCGATGCAGTCTTTAGTTGTATATCTAAAGTTGTTGGTTTTTCTCCAAAATTAGTTTTGTATCATATAAATGCCATTACACCTGACTCTGATGCACAAGGGGAAGTTGCAGTTAAACTTGAGTATTTAGATAAAGAATTTATTGGTAAAGCTTCCGATATAGATATTATAGTTGCTTCTGCAAAATCTTATATCAATGCATGTAATAAAATATTAAACTTTGAAAAAAACATAAATATGCAAGAAGGGGTCTCAGAGATTAGTATCTCAAATATAAAGGGAATATAAATGTTAAAATCTTTTAGCAACTTTTTAAGCGAAGATATGGGTTTAGACTTAGGTACAGCTAACACACTTGTTTATGTTAAAGGAAAGGGAATTATATTAAATGAACCCTCTGTTGTTTCAATAGCTACTGATAATAAAAATAATAAATCGGTATTGGCTGTTGGAAGTGAGGCAAAATCAATGCTTGGTCGTACTCCTGGAAAAATTGAGGCAATTAGACCTATGAAAGACGGAGTGATTGCAGATTTTGATATTGCAGAGGCTATGATTAAACATTTTATAAAAAAAGTTCACAAAAAAAGTTTTTTTGCAAATCCAAATATCGTGATTTGTGTCCCTTCTGGAGCAACTAATGTTGAAAGAAGAGCAATTAAAGAGTCAGCTGAAACCGCTGGAGCAAAGAAAGTATATCTTATTGAGGAACCTGTAGCTGCTGCTATAGGAGCTGGTTTACCGATTTCTGAACCATCTGGGTCTATGGTTGTTGATATAGGTGGTGGAACGACTGAAATAGCTGTCTTATCTTTAGGAGGTGTAGTTCATTCTAGTAGCATAAAAGTTGGTGGAGATACTATGGATGATGCCATAGTTAATTTCATGAGAAGTGTTCATAAACTAGCTATAGGTGAGTCAACAGCTGAAAGAATAAAGAAAGAAATAGGTTGTGCAGGTATTCCAGATAGTGGAGATGGAAAAACTCTCACAGTTAAAGGAAGAGACCTTATAAATGGCCTACCTAGAGAGGTTGTTATATCTGAGAGGCAAGTTGCTGAGGCCCTATCTGACTCACTTTCTCAAATTATTACATCTTTAAAAAGAGCACTTGAGGTCATTCCTCCAGAACTAGCTGCTGATATAGTTGACAAAGGAATTATGCTTACAGGTGGAGGGGCTTTACTTCAACGTTTAGATGAAGCAATTAGAGTAACTACTGGATTACCTGTTTCAATTGCTGATGATCCTTTGACTTGTGTAGCTAGAGGTACTGGCATGGCTTTAGAAGAGAACCATAACCATCAAGATGTTTTCTTAAGTGATTAATAATAAAAAAGTTTTTCTTATATATATAATCTGTTTTTTTTTATTCTCAACATTATTATTATTTCCAAACTATAATTCTAAAACTAAACTTTTGACATATTTTGTAAAAGACAAAGTTGAGTTGCCATTCATTTTTATAGGTAACGAAGTAAAGAATTTATTTTTGGTTTTTAATCTAAACTTTGATCATATAAACACTATAAAAAAATTAGAAAACGAAAATAATTATCTTCGATCAATCAATAAGTATTTATTAGCATTAACTTCAAAATATTCAGATCAAAATAAAATTTTTCATAAGTCTTCTATAAAATTACCAATCTCAGTAGGTGTCCAGGTCTTAGGTGATAAGAATTTAGTTTATAATAAAAACTTTATAATAAATAAGGGATCAAATAATGGCCTTACAATAGGTGATTATATTATTGATGGACTAAGTATAGTAGGGAGAATTGTTAATATAAACTTTAATACTTCCGAAGTTATTACTATTAAGAGTACTAATTATGGTGATGAGGTTTTTATTAATGGAAAGTCTTATATTGTGAGTGGCACAAATAATAATTATCTTAGTTTTTTAAGACAAAAAGAAAGCACTGAGATACCAGATTTTAAAGCAGGTGATATAGCTGTTGTGTATCTTAATGATATAACACTAAGACTTGGCATAGTTTCTTATGAGAATAATCAACCTATCTTATTAACACCTGATATAAAAAATTTTGATAATTTAAGGGCAGTTACTAGTGATTAGACTAATTTTTGTAATAATATTATTTTTAATATACGGAAATTTTAGTTTTATTATTAATGATATTGTTGTTTTTTCTTTAATCAATATAGCTGTTTATACAGTTCTAAAGGAAAAAAATATTAAATTAATTGATGTTTTTATATTTATCTTATCTACTTTTGTTGTAGAGGTTTTTGTAGGATTACCGATATTAATTGGCATTGTAGTTTTGTTTATACCTCTTCTTTTATTAAATTATATTATAAATAATTATAATTTTGCACTATTTATAAAATCATCAATTATTTTTTTAATGAGTTTTGTTACTTTCTGTATTTTCGATCAAACAGTATTTTTCAGATTGCTAAATTTTCAATATTTTATAAGTATATTCATTCTAATTTTAATATTTTTAGGACTCTCAAAATATGGAAAAGAATAAGACAAGTGAAGATAGTATAAAAATATTAAATAGAAGATCATTCATCATAATTATATTTGGTGCTATTTTATCGTTAATCGTTTCGTTAAGATTATTTTCATTGCAAGTTATTAATTTTAATTTTTATAAAAAAAAATCAGTTGAAAACAAACTTTCTATTAAATTGACTCCTCCTTTAAGGGGGGATATTTATGACTCAAAAAAAAATTTACTTGCTGGAAGCACCTCAATGTATGAATTTGTAGTATTTAAAAACTTAAGCAAAGATCATTTTCATGAGATTAAAAAACTTGATAGTCTTATTAAACTTAACTTGAATTTTGACGAAATTACAAATCAATTAAAAAAATATAATGAATATACTGGCTTTAGCTTAACTAGAGCCTCATGGGAACAGATAGTAGAATTTGAAAAAAATAAATTTTTATTTAACTCTATAAAAATAATTGAGTCTAAAAAGAGATATTATCCATATCAAAATTTTTCACAAATAATTGGCTATATGGGTCAACCAACTAAATCATCTGAGCCTTATTCTAAAGGAGTATTTCATTTAGAAAAAAGTTATGAAAAACATTTAAGGGGCACACCTGGTAAAATATTTAATGAGGTAAACGCCAAAGGCAAAACTATCAGAGAAATATCTATTGAAAAATCTATCAAAGGCAATGATTTAGACTTAACTTTAGATTTAACCCTTCAAAATTACTCCCAATCTCAACTTCCTATAGAAAAAAAGGGATCGATTGTTGTTATAAGGGTATCAGATGGATCTATCTTGTCGATGAATTCTAATCCTACTTTTGATGCACAAATCTTTGAGAATAGGGAAAATAATAAAATTAAAGATATACTTAATGATGATCAGAGGCCACTCTTTAATCGTGCCTTCTCTGGTTTTTATCCACCAGGATCTGTATTTAAACCTATCTCTGCTTTAGTTGGTCTTCAACGTAATTTAATTGACCCCCAAAAAAAAGTTTTTTGTAAAGGGCATTCCTCACTTGGCGATAGGAACTATTATTGCTGGAAAAAAGAAGGACATGGAAAAGTTAATCTTAAAAAAGCCATTAAAGAGTCTTGTGATGTATATTTTTACGAATTAGCGAAAAAAACAAATATTGATGATATCGCAAGCTTATCAAGTAATTTAGGTTTAAATAAAGAGTACGACATTGGTTTATCAAACATAGGAAAAGGACTTGTTCCAAGTAAAAAATGGAAAAAAGCTTTTTTAGACGAAAGTTGGTATCAAGGTGAGACATTAATTACATGTATTGGGCAAGGGTACAATCAAACATCTCCATTGCAACTTGCAACGTTATATTCTGCTATATTAAATGGAGGAAAATATCCAATACCTAAACTTGATAAAAATGCTCCCACAAAATTTACAGGTAGATCACTAAATTATGAGCATCAAAAAATTATTATTAATTCCCTTAATGCTGTTGTTCAAGAGCCAAGAGGAACTGCATACAAATTAAGTATTTCTAATCCAGAATTTGTAAAAATAGGTGGTAAAACAGGAACTTCTCAAGTTATAAGAATTAAAGAAAGTGAAAGAGAAGATGATCAGTATAAATCAAAGGAAATAGAAGAAAGATTTAAAGATCACTCAGTATTTGTGGGCTACGCCCCATATGATAAGCCAAAATATATAGCTTCAGTGATTATTGAGAATGGTGGATCTGGATCAGCGGTAGCCGCACCTATTGCTCATAAGATCTTAGATTTTGCTTTCAAAAATAATGTTTAAAGAATTTAAAAGTATTTTTAATTTAAATTGGATTTATTTTTTTATCCTTTTGATAATTTTTTGGATTGGAGAGATCAATCTTTACTCAGCCGCAGGGGGCTCTCTTGATCCATGGGCATTGAATCAATTAACTAGATTTTTATTTTTTCTACCCTTATTTTTCTTAGTAATAATGTTGGAGCCAAAATTTATTTTTAATTTTGCAGAGGTTTTTTTAATTTTAGTTTTGATCGGACTAATAACAACACTAATCTTTGGTTATACAGGAATGGGAGCAACAAGATGGATAAGAATTGCTGGATTTAATTTACAAGTATCAGAATTTACCAAAATAGCTTTAGTAATATTTATGGCAAAATACTTTCACAAACTAAATGCAGAAAAAACTATAGGCCTGATTAAATCAATATTTCCTCTAATTGTATCAATAATATTTTTCATATTAGTTGCCATTCAACCAGATTTAGGAACTGCAGTAATTATTTTAGCTTTAGGTTTGGTTGTAATTTTTTATGCAGGCATTAAACTAATTTATCCTCTATTATCATTAGGTGTTATTTTATTGATAAGTCCAATTTTATGGACATTTTTAAAGCCCTACCAACAAAATAGAATACAAATTTTTCTTAACCCTGACCTAGACCCACTTGGAAAGGGATATCACATAATACAATCTAAAATTGCAATTGGTTCCGGTGGGCTAAAAGGCAATGGTTTTCTTGAGGGCTCACAAAGTAGTTTAGATTTCCTTCCAGAAAAAGAGACAGATTTTGTTTTTGCAATTTTTTCTGAGCAGTTTGGTTTTACAGGATCTATATTATTAATTTCACTTTTTTTTATCATGTTTTTAATTCCAGTTTTAAAAACATATAAACTCACACAAGTTTTTAATAAAATAATCTTATTTGTATTATCTTTTAAAATCTTCTTTGAATTTCTTATAAATATATCTATGACTATCGGTATTTTACCAGTAGTTGGAGTTGCATTACCTTTCATGTCTTATGGGGGAAGTTCTTTGTTGAGTAATTTAATAATTTGTGCACTATTGTTAAATTTTATGTCTATCAGCGAAAATAAGAGAATGTTTTCATGACAATTTCTATTAAAAAGCCATGGGGGTCATATATTGTTCTTGGGAAATCAAAAGATTTTTTAATCAAAAAGATTATTGTAAAACCAGAAGGTGTTTTATCATATCAATCGCATAATTTTAGATCAGAACATTGGATAATTATTGAGGGTAAAGCAACTGTTATTATAAATAATCGTACATTTTATAGATCAGAAAATGAAAATATATTCATACCTAAAAAGGCAAAACATAGGGTTTTAAATGAGAGTTCAAAAAAGAAATTAGTTTTAATTGAAGTTCAAACAGGAAGTAAATTTTTAGAGTCAGATATAAAAAGATATTCAGATATTTATGGAAGAAAAAATTGAAAATATTAGCTGAAATTTCTGTTGGAGAGCTTTATGATAAAATTACTATATTAAATATTAAATTAAAAAAAATTAATGATACTAACAAATTAAAGAATATAAAAATTGAGCTAGATGCTTTACTGGAACAAAGTAATAAATTAATTTTAAAAGACGATGAAATACTAAGAAAAAAAATTCAAAAACTTCAAGATATAAATGAAGAGCTTTGGGATATAGAAAATATTAAAAGAGAATGTGAGGCTAATAAAGAATTTGGAGAAATTTTTATTAAAATATCAAGAGATGTACATTTTAAAAATGATATTAGGGCGTCAATAAAAAAAGAAATTAATCTTTTGTCTAACTCAAAGATAACAGAAGAAAAAGAATACTCTAAGTATTAACCTTATTTAAACTTATAAGTTTATTTTTAATTTTTGATCTTCCACCGAGAAAACTTAATTCTAAGAGCACTACAATACCTTTAATTTTAGCTTTAGTTTTTTTAATTAATTTCATTGATGCACGTATTGTTCCACTTGTTGCAAAAATGTCATCAATTATCACAACTTTGTCGGAATTTCTTATCATATCACTTTGAATTTCTAATTTATTAGAGCCGTACTCAAGTTTGTAACTTGTATTAAAGGTTTTGCCTGGCAATTTTCCTTTTTTTCTAATCATAACTAACTTTTTTTTTAATTTGTACGCAATAGCTGAGGCAAAAATAAATCCTCTTGAGTCTATCCCAACTATAGTATTAGCGTTTAATTTATTTACCTCCTTTGACATTGAGTTTACAACTCTGTTAAAAACTTTAGGATTTGATAAAATTGTAGATATATCGTAAAAAGCGATACCTTTTTTTGGAAAGTCTTTTATAATTCGAATACTTTTTAAATCATTATTCATGAAAAGATCAATTAAATCAGTATTTAATAAAAAAAACAAAAAAAAAATTATTTGTCTAACGTCTTATACTTATAATTATACAAAAATCATTGATGATCTAGTTGATGTAATTCTAGTTGGTGACTCAATGAGTAATGTACTATATGGAATGAACTCAACAAGAACTATTGACGATCAAATAATGATCAATCATGCTACTGCAGTAAAAAAAGCTGCAGAGAAATCACTAGTTTTTTTTGATTTGCCTTATAATAAAGATTTTAGTGAGTCTAATACTATAAAACGTGTTTTATCTATTATGAAAAAAACTTCTTGTGATGGTGTAAAAATAGAGGGTAATACTGAACTAGAAGATGTAATAAAGTATTTGAAGAAAAAAAAAGTTCATGTTATCGCGCATTTAGGCTTACAACCACAAAAATTTAGCTCTACAAAAAAATTTAAGATATATGGAAAAAAGAAAGAGGATTTAAATAAAATTATTTCGGACTCATTGTGTTTAGAAAAGGCAGGTGCTGTATCTATTCTATTGGAAGGAATGTTAACAAAAATTGCAAAGCAAGTTACTGCTGTATTAGCTATACCTACGATTGGAATTGGTGCATCTGAGTTTTGTGATGGTCAAATATTAGTGTCAGAGGATATGCTTGGAATTTACGGAAATAATCATCCAAAATTTGTTAAAAGATATGAAGATTTATCAAAAAATATCAAAATTGCCGTAAAAAAATACTCTAAAGAGGTAAATAATAATAAATTTCCAAATAAAAAATTTAGATATGACTAATAAGTTCTATTTATTGAACTTATTAGAAGGTTTATAAAAAGATCTTTTTGATAACCCTTAAATTGTTTTAATATTTTCAGAGATTTTTTATTGTATTTATTACAGAATTTTTTTACATGTTCATTTATTTTATATTTTTTCATTAGTTTCATTGTTGCCATGTAATCACTTTTTAATCTTTTGCGCTTTTTAAATATTTTTTTAATAAAATTTACTTCAGTGTTATTTGACTTTTTTAAAAGTAATATAATTGGTAGGGTAATTTTTCCTTCATAGAAATCTTTACCTAGTTTTTTTCCAGTTACTCTTTTTCCAAAATAATCAAGGTAATCATCCATGATTTGAAATATAATTCCAAAATACAATCCCAATTTGTATAAACTTGTAATTATTTTTAAATTCTTACCAGTTAAAATGGCAGGAATTTTCATAGCTGCAGCAAATAATTCTGCAGTCTTTAAAGATATAATCTCTATATAGTTCTTTTCATTGATATAAATATTATTCTCATGAGTAAATTGCAAAAATTCTCCTTCTGAAATTTTACTACTTACTTGAGACAGTGCAGCCATTGCATTTAAAGAATTGGCTTTTGTCATTAATTGAAACGACTTTGAAAATAAAAAATCACCAAACAAAACACTAAATTTATTATTCCATATTGTGTTAATACTCTTTTGGCCTCTTCGTAATTTACCCTCATCAATTACATCATCATGTAAAAGGGTAGCTCCATGAATGAATTCGATTGCAGCAGACATATCAATATCGCTTGATATTTGTGAATAATTTTTATTTATCATTTTACTTGATAGCAAACATATAACTGGCCGTAATTGCTTTCCCCTTTTTTTGAAAAAATAATTACCTAATTTTGGAATAATGGGGACAGTGCTTACTAGAAATCTATCAAGCTCTTTATTAGTTTTAACTAACTTTACATTAATTTCTTTATGAATTAACTTTATGGTTTGTTCAAAATTAATTTTTTGCATTAGCTATGAATTTATACTCCAAAGATTTTCTACTAGATGGTAAAATTGTATATTATCAATTAAAAAAAGGCTATAGGAGCGGTATAGAGCCTATTATCTTGGCTTCTAATGCAAAAAAAAAGCACAATAAAATTTTAGATATGGGTTCTGGTTGTGGTTCTATTTCTCTAATTGTTGCTTATAGAAACCCAGAGTCTGAAGTCATTGGTTTTGAAAAAAATGAAACTCACCATAAAATTTCAATCTTAAATCAAAAAGAAAATAATTTAAAAAATTTAAAATTTAAATTTCATGACAATTGCATTTTTGATAAAAAATATGAGAATTACTTTGATTTAATTTTATCAAATCCTCCTTTTTATTTTGCTAATAAAGTACTAAAGTCCAAAAATCCTTCCATAAATGCCTCAAAATATATAACTGAGTCAAATTTGAAAAAATGGATTATCAACATAATTCTTTATTTAAAAATAAAAGGAACAGCGTTTATCATAAATAGATTTGAAAACATGGATTTTATGATAGATATATTGAGAAAATTTAATCTAGAAGTGACAACAACACCTTTATTACCCTTTAAAGGTAGAAAACCTAAAAATGCCCTTCTAAAAATCACTAAAAGTGATTATTTTATAGAGAAAACATCAAATGCAATTATAATCCACGATAATTTATCAAAGTATTCTAAAGATATAGAAAATTGGTTTAAATAATGTTCAGTCCAAACAAAACAGTAATCTCAATCGATCTTAAAGGAATGATTGCATCTGGAAGTAGAGCACCATTGAATATGGATAATCTAAACGGACTTTTCTCAAAGGTAATGAAAATAAAATTTGATGCACTATCAATTGTCATTAACTCTCCTGGTGGTTCTCCGGTTCAATCATCTTTAATTGCACAAAAAATAAGAGAAATTTCAGATAAGAAAAAAGTGAAATGTTATTGTTTTGTTGAGGATGTTGCTGCATCTGGAGGGTATTGGCTTGCATGTGCAGCAGATGAGTTATACGCAGATGTAAATTCTATTGTTGGTTCAATAGGTGTTATATCAGGTGGTTTTGGATTTACTGATCTTATAAAAAAAATTGGAGTAGAAAGAAGGATATTTACAGCTGGAGAGAACAAAAGCTTTTTAGATCCATTTTTAAAAGTTAATAAAAAAGATGAGGAAAAATTAAAAAAACTTCAAAAGTTAATACACCAAAATTTTATTGATTGGGTGTCCTCGAGAAGAAAAAAGAAACTTAGCGAAAAAAATAAAAAAGTTATATTCTCTGGTTCCTTTTGGTTAGCTAATGAGGCAAAAGACTTAGGTTTAATTGATGGCATTGCATCTGAGTCGTCTTTCTTTAAAAGTAAATTTGGAGAAAAGACTAAAATTAAAAAAATAAAACAACCAAAGTCTCTCAAACAAAAACTTGGTCTTGGTATTAATTCTTTAAATAGTGAGGATTTAATTACTAAATTAAAAGAAGAGTTTCTTTTTAACAAATTTGGTATCTGATAAATGACAGCAGAAAATATGGAAGACTTAGTATCTCTGTGTAAGAGAAGAGGGTTTATTTTTCAATCAAATGACATCTACGGTGGCATGAAAGGTCTCTATGATTTTGGACCTATGGGTGTAGAGCTAAAATTAAATTTAAAATCAGCCTGGTGGAAATCAATAGTCTATGAAAGAGATGATGTTGAGGGATTGGACTCAACTATTTTAACCTCACCTACTGTTTTAAAATATTCAGGCCACGAAGATACATTTTCTGATCCTTTAGTTGATTGCAAGAAATGTAAATCAAGATGGAGAGCAGATCAACTTGAAGACGGAAAATGTCCAAATTGCAAATCAACTGATTTAACTGATCCTAGACCATTTAATTTAATGTTTAAAACAGCTATTGGTCCTGTGGATGACGGGAGTTCATTTGCATATTTGAGACCAGAAACTGCTCAGCAAATATTTGTAAATTTCAAAAATGTTGTCGACTCAACCAGTAGGGTTCCTCCTTTTGGTATAGCTCAAATTGGAAAAGCATTTAGAAATGAAATCACTCCAAGAAACTTTATTTTCAGAGTTAGAGAATTTGAACAGATGGAACTTGAGTATTTTGTTAAACCTGGCTCTGATGAGAGTTGGCATAAATATTGGGTAGATAAACGTTTAAATTGGTGGGCTGATCAAGGTGTCAAATCAGAGAAATTAAAATTACTCGAGGTAGAAAAAAAAGATCTATCACATTACTCCAAAGCAACTTTTGATATTATGTATGACTTTCCACATGGCCTTGAGGAACTTGAGGGTATTGCAAATAGAACTGATTTTGATTTAGGATCACATTCTAAAAATCAAAAAGATTTTAATATTAAAGCTAAAGTTCAAGAAAATAAAAATTCTACAACAAAATTAGCTATTCAAGATTTAGAAAATAATGAATGGTTTATACCATACGTTATTGAGCCCTCAGCAGGTGTTGAAAGGGGTGTTTTGGCAATTTTAAACGAAGCTTATACTTCAGAGGAAAAAAATAAGAGAACATTGTTAAAACTCAAACCTCATTTATCGCCAATTAAAGCTGCAGTCATTCCTCTTAAGAGAAATAATTCTGACTTGGTCAATTCAGCAAATAATGTCAAATCAGAGTTACAATCACTTGGTTTAGGAAGAGTTATGGTTGAAAATACAGGAAATATTGGAAAAAATTATCGTAGACATGATGAGATTGGGACACCTCTGTGTGTTACTATTGATTTTGAAACTTTAGAAAATCAAACAGTTACGGTGCGAGATAGAGATACCATGAAGCAAGAAAAAGTATCACTCTCTAAAATAGCAAATTATTACTCTCAATATTTTAAGTAATTTATTTATTAACTCTAGGCTCCCTAAGTATGTAATAATTATTTATTTGTAATAATATTTCTGAATTAGTTGGAAGTTTTTGAGGTTTTTTCTCAAAAACTTTAATTGAAAGTTTTTTTTTATTTAGTTGTCGATGTTTAATCCTCGAAACTACCTCTTGACCTACAAAGCATCCTTTCGAATAGTCTACTAATTCATCATTGACTTCAGATGGAAGTAAAGAGGATTGTTTAAGCAGGTTTGAGTCAATTATTCCAGTTGAAAGTTGATCTAAAATATAATTTTTATCAAATTCTCTTTTATCAACTTTTTCAATACTGAGTTTTACGTCAGATAACAATGCATATTTATTTAAGAATGTAGGCAAATCATTTTGATCATTCGAGCAAACTAATTCATATGACTCGTCTGATTTAGTAATTATTATTTCATATAGAATCTTTCCTTGTGGAGATAGTATATAGCTCTTTAACTCTTCCTTTAATTTAGTTAAGTCATTGGTAATTATATTTTGAAGGAAATCAAATCTTTCTTCCCCAAATACTCTAATTTTTATTGGATTAAGTGTTTCAATTTGCATGTAATATATTATCTATATGTATATATATGCATTTACTATTTATTTCTTCAAATAGAATAGGTGACTCCTTAATTAACCTTCAAGTTTTAAATAAATACATCAGAAAATATAAGAAAAATATTGAGGTAACATTAGTTTCTGGTCCTTTACCAATGCCTATTTATGATGATTATTCTATGATTTCTAGAAGGATTAATCTTACTAAACAAAAATATAATCTACATTGGTTAAAACTCTATAAAGAACTTTCACCACTTAAATTCGATGAAATAGTAGATTTTAGATCCTCGATCATTGCTTATTTTTTGAGAGTAAAAAAAAGAAATATATTCAAAATGAAAAAGGGTAAAAATATTTATGAACAAATCCATCACAGATTTGATACTGATCTAAAAAAAGATTTTAAAATATTGATCGATAGAGTTCGTAATATTTTTCCAAATTCAAATTATGCGTGTTTAGCACCATTTACAAATTGGCCACCAAAAGAATGGCCTTCAGAACAATTTGTTAAAATAGCAAAATATCTAATTGAAAAAGGCATTGATAAAATATTTATTTTAGGATCAGAAAATGAAAGTTCAAAATTTCATCACTTTGAGTCAGAACTAGGCGATAAAGTAATTAATAGATGTGGTAAGCAACATATTCTCAACGATTATGGTTTACTTCAAAAATCAAGGTTATTTATTGGAAATGACTCATCCATGATGCATATGGCTTCATTGAGTAAAACTCCAACAATTGGTCTTTTTGGTCCCACAAATGATAATATTTATTTTCCTAAAATTTTTGATCATTGTCATCTTGTTAGGTCATCAGAGTCATATGAAAGCCTTGTTAGTAAAACTCAAAACTATACTTTAAATAATTGTTTAATGAATGATGTGTCTTATAATCAAGTAATTGATAAAATAGATAATATTTTAAATGCTCAAAATTTTTAAGCCTTGTGATTTTCACGTTCATCTAAGAGAGGGCCAACTTTTAAAATACGTATTAAAAGAAAATAATAAAAATTTTCAAAAAATTTTAGTTATGCCTAATTTAATAAAGCCAATTACTAATAAAAATATTTTATCAAAATATAGATCCTTCGTTTTAAATAATAATAACAATACTGAAATTCTTTTTACAATCTATTTAAACCAAGACTGCTCTATTATTGATTTAAAAAATATGGTTAATGAAAAATTATTTTTTGCAGCTAAATTATATCCTCTTCATGCCACTACTAATTCTTCATCAGGAGTAAAAGACATCAAAAAAATGTCTAAATATTTCGAATTTTTAGAAAATAATAAAATACCATTATGCTTGCATGGTGAACACATTCATGAAAATGATGATCCTTATGAGCGTGAAAAAAGATTTCTTGATTTTGAGTTATCTTGGTTAGTAAAAAATTTTAAAGGTTTAAAGATAACTTTAGAACATATAACAACTAAAGATTCTGTAGATTTTGTAAAATCGCACAAAAACATTGCAGCTACTATAACAACACATCATTTACTTGAAAATACAAACACTTTCCTTGGAAATTTTTTAAGACCAGAAATATTTTGTAAACCTGTAATTAAAAGTGTAAATCACCAAAAATCATTATTAAATGCCGCTCTTTCTGGCAATTCAAAATTTTTCTTTGGTTCTGACTCAGCTCCACATCTTAAAAATCGCAAATTTAATGAGTTTTGTTGTGCTGGTGTATATTCCACAAAATATTCTGTCTCAAATATATTGGAGCTCTTTTACACCTCAAAAAAGTCAAATAATTTAAATAAATTTTTGACAATTAATGGATGTAAACATTATAACCTTAAGTTTGATAACACTCTAATTTCATATTCTAGAAAAAAAGATTTCACATTTAAAAAATACTCTAAATTCAAAAACGATAGTTTAATTAACTATAATCACTTTAAAAATTACTGGTCTAAAAACTAGATTAGAACTTTTGTAAAATGGCCCATTTTTCTGCCAGTTTTGGACTCTTTTTTGTGATAATCATGAAAATATTCATTTTCTTTGAATGATTTCCCACGATAGTTATAAATATCGTCCCCTAGAATATTTATCATTTCAGATTTAGATTTTAATGAGGGCTCTACCTTTTCAAGATCACATACAGATCTGATATGAGACTCAAATTGACTAACATTGTATGACTCAATAGTTAAATGTCCTGAGTTGTGAACTCTGGGAGCTATTTCATTTAATAATAATTTTTTTTCTTCATTTATAAAAAATTCTAAACAAAAAGTTCCAACATAGCTTATTTTTTCTGCAAAATTATAAGCATGCTTTGTCGCTTCTTTAATGATCGATTTCTCTGAGTTAGCTGGTGAAAATGATTTGAAAAGAATTTGATTTTTATGAATATTTTCAATTGGTTGATAGGTAAAAATAGTACCATCTTTATACCTGACAGCAATGATAGAGATTTCTTGTTGTAAATTAATTTTTTTTTCCAAAATATACTCATTATTTGGTATGTCAGATATATCTTTATAACTATTAATTACTATTTGGCCTTTACCATCATATCCAAGTTTGCGAGTCTTCAATATTGCAGGAAAAAATTTAGGATCAACTGATTTTAAATCAGATGTATTGTTAATTTCCATATAGGGAACAGTAGGGATATTAATCTTATTTACATAATTTTTTTCAGTTAATCGATCTTGAATAATTTGATTAATTTCAGAACTAGGTGAAATTTTAATCTTTTGTTCAATATATGATAAAGTTTTAAAAGGGATATTTTCAAACTCATAAGTCACAAAATCACATTTTTTAATAAAATTATCTATCTCGTAAAAATCACCATACTTTTTTATTAAGAAGTGATTTGCATATTTAATTGCTGGGGAGTCATCAGTATCAGAGTATATAAAAGTTTGAATATTTAATTTACTAGCCACTTGGCATAACATCATACCTAATTGACCTCCACCTAAGATACCGATGATCATTATCTAGGTGTCTTTTTAACTTTTTTTGTTTGAGCCAGTCTCCATTTTACTAAACTTCTTTCAATATTGGGGTCATAATTACTAATAATTGAAGCTGCATATAATGCAGCATTTTTGGCTCCATTTTCACCAATAGCCACAGTTCCAACTGGAATGCCAAAAGGCATCTGAGCTATTGAAAGTAAACTATCTAAGCCTTTTAGTGTTTTTGACTCAATTGGTACCCCGATTACTGGAATATGAGTTATAGCTGCTATCATGCCTGGTAAATGAGCAGACCCACCAGCTCCAGCAATAATAATCTTAATACCTCTGTCATAAGCTTGTTCAGCATACTCATAGAGTCTTTTGGGAGTTCTGTGAGCTGAAACTATTTTTTTTTCATGGACAATCTTTAATTCTTTTAGAATTTTACCCGTATGCCTAAGTGTGGACCAATCGCTTTGGCTTCCCATTACTATTGAGATTTTAGGGATAGATATTTTCATTTTTTTGAAAACTTTTTTTCAGTGATTTTGAAGTAAAGTTTATAAGGCAATACTTTACCAAATTTCATTATAGAATTAAAAGGAAAAGGGAAGGATATTTCAAAACCTTTTTTATATATTTTACTATAAATAATCCTAGCTGCATCTTTGGGTGACATTAAATATGGCATTTTAAATGAATTTACTTTTGTAGCAGGAGTTTCTACAAATCCTGGACAGATAAGTTTTACATTGAGATTATCATGCATTTCAGATTTTATAGCCTCGGCTAGATTAATTAAAGCCGCTTTTGAGGGTCCGTATAAAATAGATTTTGGGAGACCCTTATATCCAGCTGTGGAGGACATTATTGCCAAGGTATAATTTGAATTTAGCTCGAAATTTTTTTTTATTAGCTCTATTGATAAATAAATACTTAAAACATTGGTATCAAAAGTTGCCTTTGCATTTTCAAAATTAAAATCATTTAGACTATCGGGGATATAAATACCTGCATTTAAAATAAATGTACTAATATTTGCATTTTTTTTAAATACCTCATCTATAATTAGCTTACTTGAGTCAAAATTTGATAAATCTGTTTTTACAAACTCAAATTTTGGATTATCAATTGTTTCATTTGGTATTTTGGTATCATCTCTTGCTAAGCCTATCACATTCCAGTCTTGTCTGAGATACTCTTCACATAGTGCGTAGCCAATCCCACTACTAGCACCTGTTATAAAAACTACTCTATCTTGTGTATTCTTTGATGAATTTTTTTGCATTAGATATATGAGTACTAATTTTAGACTTATCCATTTTATTTACAGTATAGTACATCATAGAGAGTCTCTGATTAGTTTTAAAATAATTTTTATTTTTATATATAAAATTCCAATATAAACCATCTAATGTTTGTGTCCAATCTCCCCGACTATAATTACTCATCTTTAGTAAGTAATTTGAACCACATAAATATGGTTTTGTTGCAAAAATACCTCCATCGCTAAACATCCCCATTCCATAGACATTTGGTGTCATAACCCAATCAGATGAGTCAATGAATGTCTCCATAAACCATTTATAAACTTCAGATGGCTTTAATCCAGCTAAGTTCATTATATTACTAATTATCATCAATCTTGGGATATGGTGAACATATCCACTTTTATTTAAATTTAATATCATGTCATTTAAAATAGGAATGTTTGTTGTACCCTCATACCAATGTTTTGTTAATTTTCTGTCATTTCCAAAAAAGTTACCTTTATTAAAATCTTTATAATAGTGAATATTTAAGTATCTCATAAATTCTCTCCAACCAAAGACTTGTCTAATAAACCCTTCGTAATTATTGATTCCAACTTTAGTATATGAAAAAGAGCTCAATTTATTGAGTACTTGTTCTGGTGTTATTAAACCTATATTTAATGGCGCACTAATTATGCTATGATTAATGTATGGATCACTGGTGCTCACAAAATCTTCGTAATGTCCAAAGTTTTCAAGTTTACTGCTAATAAAATTATCAAGAACTTTAGATGAGTCTTTAAAATTCATTGGAAATATTATTTTCTTTTCCAAATTTCCAAAGTGTTTTGAAAAAAATTTATCAATTAATTTTTTTATTTCCTCAAAATATTTTGACTCAAATGTATAAGATTTAGGACTTTGATAACCTTTAGGAACTCTTTTTCTATTATCCTCATCGAAACTCCACTTATCTCCAATAGGTTTATTGTCTTTTACAAATATTTGAAAACTTTTCCGAACATTGCTATAAAAATTAGCAAGTTGAGGTTTTTTTGTAGTAACCATATCTTTATAATCGGTTCTACTAACAAGGAACATAGGAGATTTATGAAAAATTAGTTCAATTTTGCTATTTTTACAAAATTGCTCAAATTTAATTCTGAATTCTAAGTCTTCTATTTCGAAGATATTAATTTTAGAAATATTTTTTTTACTTAAGAAGCTTTTTAGACCAGCAAAATAGTCTTTGAAATTAGAAATATTTTTATCAAGAGAAATATAATTTACTTTAAAATTATTTTTTTTTAGATAGTCCCTGTATTCCCTCATTGATGCCAAAAAATAATAAATTTTTTGTTTGTGATGTTTAAAATAACTACAAAGGCCCATATCCTCTTGTATAAAAAAATCACATGAGTTTTTAAATTCTGTTAAGTACTTCTTATCAAATAGTTGATTTCCAAGAACTACAAAGCATTCCTTCATTTTGTTTTTATTATTTTGTGATTAAAGTTGATCTTCCACCATCAAGTTGGAAGTTTTGTCCTGTAATCCATGATGATTTTTTAGATACCAAGAAAGAAGCCAAATTACCTATGTCATCACCTGTTCCAAGTCTTGACATAGGGTGAAGTTTTCCAATTCCTTCAGCAACCTTTTCATTAGAAACCATAAAATTTGACATTTTGGAAAAAGATAGGCTAGGAGATATTGTATTAAATCTTATCTTCGGAGCATAGTCTGCAGCTAAAGAATTTGATAAACCAATTAATGCACTTTTTGCAGAGGAGATTGCTGTATGATTTTTAAAACCTCTAACAGCTGCTATTGATGAAAAAAATACTACTGAAGATGAATCCGACATCTTAGTTATGCAATGATTAAGGAAATGAACGATATTATAAAAATTATCATCCATTATTTTTTTAAAATCATCAACAGAGGTGCTTGAAAAAGGTTTTAAGTTTATCGAGCCAATGGCAAAAATAATACCAGATATTTCGTAGTTAATTGATTTTATGAAACTTTCTGTATTCGTGTAATCATTAATATCTAGAACATTTTTTTCAAAATTACCTTCAACATCACTATCAAACTTACTTCTTGATATTAGAACTAAATCATTATCATCTTTTAGGTTGTTGACACATGATTTGCCAACAGAGCCATTTGCACCAATAACTAGAATTTTACCCATGCAATTTATACAAAATGTAACCCTTATTAGATTTAATTCTTAAGTATTTGAAGGCTATAACAAGTAGCTGATACAAACAATAAAGTGCCTATTATTTGATGGATAGAACCCAAAGAGACTTGAACATTACTCAAAACAACAAAAACACCGATAAATAACTGAATTAAAACTAGAAATAGCACAATCAGGAAATGGATTTTTTGATATTTATTTTCAATTCCCTTAAAATGTTTAAAGCACATATAAAGAATTGTTAAAAATGATAAATAAGCTAAGGCTCTATGAAAAAAATGTATGAAGACACTGTTATCAAAAAAACCAAAAAGTCGATCCTCAATAAAAATTAAATTTTCAGGAATGTAATTATCTCCCATTTTGGGCCAAGTATTAAATGATTTTCCAGCATCTAAACCAGCCATAAAAGCACCGTAAATTACTGTAAAAAAAATTATTATATTAAAAAAAATAAAAAAACTTTTATGTGAGCTAAAATTATTTTTATAAATTCCAATATCAAGCCTTTTCAAGAAAAGATAAGCAATTAAAGAGAGAATTATTTGAGCTATAATTAAGTGAACAGCAAGTCTTAAATGGCTAACGTATGGATTAACATCTAATCCACTTTTTACCATCCACCATCCGATAATACCTTGTGCACCTCCAAGAAAAAGAAGTAATGAATATGAGTATAACTCTTCATTAGAAAAGTATTTTTTCAAAGCAAAGTAAATAAAAGGGATGATAAAAATAATTCCTATTAGTCTTCCCAATACTCTATGTCCATATTCCCACCAAAAAATGTATTTAAACTCTGATAGTGTCATGTTTATATTTTTTATTTGATATTCAGGATATTGCTTATAGTCTTCAAAAACTTTCAACCAATCTCCATGGGATAAAGGGGGTATTGTTCCCATAAATAATCTCCAATCAACCATGGACAAACCAGACTCAGTTAATCTTGTCAAACCACCAACAATGATCATCAGCAATATAATTGACATGAGACTTACAAGCCAAAGACTTATCTGAAAATTCTCGGATTTATACATCTAATCTAAATTTATAATTTTTTAGAATATATTTAGTATATTAATTTTAGTCGCATTAAGCCTGTCTAACTGATAGATCTTATAGTCTAAATATTTAAAAATTTCAAAATGACATATCATATTAACGTTATAGATCATGAGGGTTCACCTCATAAAATTGAAGCAACAATTGGTTTTTCAATAATGGAGATTATTAGAGACGCTGGATTAGATATTGAGGCTATATGTGGAGGTTGTTGCGCTTGTGCTACCTGCCATTGTTATGTTGATGAAAATTGGTTAGAAAAAATATCAAAAGCTGATGACGATGAAGAATCTATGCTTGACCAAGCTATGGATATAAAAAAAAATTCAAGACTCTCATGTCAAATTCCATTTACAGAAGAGCTCAATGGTATTACTCTAACATTAGCACCTAAATTTTGACTGATTATAACTCATACAAATCTTGGCCATTTAATGAAGCAAAAAAAATTGTAAAACGCTTTGAAAAAAATAATCCCAAAGACAAAATAATCTTTGAAACTGGGTACGGCCCATCCGGCTTACCTCATATAGGTACATTTGGGGAAGTGCTAAGGACAAATATGGTAAGATTTTGCTATGAAAAATTGACTGGTAAAGAGACAGACCTCATTGCATTTTCTGATGATATGGATGGCTTTAGAAAAGTTCCTGATAACATCCCAAACAAAGAAAAATTATCTAACTACCTTGATTACCCTTTGACATCCGTCCCAGATCCTTTTGAGCTGTTTAATAGTTTTGGTGAACATAATAATTCAAAACTTAAAGATTTTTTAAATAGATTTAATTTACCTTTTTCTTTTCAAAGTTCAACAGATGCTTATAAATCAGGATTGTTTAATGAAACAATAAAGAAAATTATAAAAAATTATGATGAAATTATTAATGTAGTTCTTCCGACACTTGGTGAAGAAAGAAGAAAATCTTATAGTCCATTTTTTCCAATCAGTGAAATAACTGGCAAAATATTGCAAGTTCCAATTGAAGAAATTAATTATGAAGAATTTTCTGTTTCATACTATGAGGACGGTGTATTGAAGTCTAAATCAGTTTTAGATGGCAATTGTAAACTTCAGTGGAAAGTTGATTGGGCAATGAGGTGGGCTGCTTTCGGTGTGGACTATGAAATGTGTGGTAAGGATTTAACAGAGAGCTATACCCTATCATCAAAGATATGTAAGATAATCGGCTCTAAGCCTCCTGAAAATTTAATTTATGAACTATTTCTTGATGAAAATGCTGAAAAAATTAGTAAGTCAAAAGGCAATGGTATAAGCATCGATGATTGGCTCAAATATTCTATTGAAGAGAGTTTGGCCATGTTTATGTATCAGAGACCAACAACTGCAAAGAAACTTTATTTTGATGTAATTCCTAAAAACACCGATGAATACTTATCGCATGTTAACAAATTAGAGTCAGACGATCTGAACCCAGATAACCCTGCTTGGCATATTCATAAAGCTGAAAACCCATCATATAAATCTAAAATTAATTATAGTTTAATCCTTAATATTATATCAGTTTGCAAGTCTGAGGACTCTAATGTGATTTTTGGTTTAATCAAAAATTATCAATCTAATTTTAGTAAAGCGGAAACTGATCTTATTAATAGAATGATTGATTGTGGTATTAATTATTTTAGGGACTTTATACAACCAAATTTAAACTTTAAAATTCCAAATTCTGAAGAATTAATTATACTTAAAGAAGTTGTGTCTAAGTTAAAAGAAGTAGAGTCTTCGGCTGATGCAGATGAATTTCAAACTGCTATTTTTAGTGTCGGAAAAAATTCTGTTTATAAAGAGAATATTAAAGAATTTTTTAAACTTATTTATCAGGTTGTTTTTGGTCAAGAGAATGGGCCAAGATTGGGCTCATTTACTAAAATTTATACAAAAAATAAAACTCTGGAGTTGTTCAACTCGAAGCTAAATGTATAATTTAGCTCATCATATTCTCAAAAAGCTAGATCCAGAATTATCACATAATATATCTATAAAAGCTCTCAAATTAGGCATTTATCCAAAAATTATTTTTAAAAATACAGAAATCCTTGAACAAACAATATGGGGAAGAACTTTCAAAACTCCTATAGGGTTATCGGCAGGTTTTGATAAAAATGCAGAGGTTATAAATCCAATATTAAATTTAGGATTTAGTTTTACTGAGTTAGGAACAGTGACTCCTTTGCCTCAAAGAGGCAACCCAAAACCTAGAATTCATAGGTTCCCTGCACAAAAAGCATTAATAAATTCTTTAGGGTTTAATAATAAAGGTATGGATATATTTGAAAGAAATATCAATAACTCAAACTTAAAAGAAAACTTCCAAGATAAAATCATTGGCATAAACATCGGTAACAATAAGGATACTCTAGAAATTTTAGATGATCTCAAAAAGCTTTTTGATAGACTGTATAGACTTGGTGATTACATTGTGATTAATTTATCTTCACCAAATACACCTGGATTGAGAGATAATCTTAAATCTCAAAATTTTGAAAAGATTGTTACAAGTATACATAGGCTAAGAGATGAGAATAACTCAAAAATCCCTATTTTATTCAAAATATCACCAGATATTTCTGATCAAGATAAAAAGGATATTTCATTGATTTCACTGGCAAATGATGTTGATGGGCTAATACTGACTAACACAACAATTAATAAATCGATGGTTAATGAAAAGTTAGAGGGAGGGGTGAGTGGTAGACCATTATTCCTTAAGTCAAATGAATTAATAAGAGATTTTTATACACTGACATCAGGAAAAATTAAAATTATAGGAGTAGGGGGTATTTTTGATGCTAATGATATCTTAACTAAAATGAAATTAGGAGCCTCATTAATTCAGATTTATAGTAGCTTTACATATGAAGGTCCTTACCATGTTAGAAAAATGACTTATGATTTGAAAAATTTAATTCAACAACAAGGGTTTAGAAATATTTCTGAAGTAATAGGACAATATTCTTGATATCAATTTCCTCTTTTAAGAAAGTTGTTAATAATTACGATTATTTTCTTTTTGACCAATGGGGTGTTTTACATAATGGAAGTAGTAAGTTCCCTATGGCAGAGGAATGCTTAAGTTTTTTAAAAAAGAAAGATAAGTGCGTTATCTTAGTATCTAATTCCTCAAGACCAACAAAATTTTCAATAAATAATTTAGATAAATTAGGTATAGGCAATAATTTATATGATTATTGTATTACTAGTGGGCAAATAGCATTAAATTTTTTAGAAAAAGATATTTATAATAAATATGGAAAAAAATGCTTCCCTCTAAAATTACCAAAAGAAAAAATAAAATTTTTTAATTTGGACTGTACTAATAACATTCAAAAAGCAAATTTCGCAATGATTGCAGATTTAAAGGATGGTTTAACAATTTTAGACTTTGCAGAAGAACTAGATAAAATGTTAAAATTTAATTTACCTTTGCTATGCGCAAACCCAGATTATTTAGTTCATAATAAAAATAAACTCTCTATGTGTGGTGGCACTATCGCAAACTTATACTCAGATCTAGGTGGAATAGTATTTAGATATGGTAAACCCTATAAACCTATTTATGAAAATATAATTAAGAAATTTAAAATAAAAAATCCAAAAAAAGTTTTAGTAATTGGGGACTCTCTTTGGCATGATATAGATGGAGGCAACAAAATGAAATTTGATACACTTTGGATTAAAAATGGCATTCATAGATCTCAATTGAATAATGGTCCAGAAATCAATGATTTAATCAAACAGTACAAACCAAAATACGCAATAAGTAACCTTAAAATATAAGAAACTATCATTGTAAAAAAGGAACTTTTATATTATAAACTCATTTCATGTCTAGATCTTGCGATATTACTGGAAAAAAACACCAAACTGGCCATAATGTTAGCCATTCAAATATAAAGTCCAAAAGGCGTTTTATGGTTAATTTAAATAACGTAACTCTATTCAGTGAGTCTTTACAAAGAAAATTCAGAGTAAGAATAGCTTCGTCTACACTTAGAACTATTGATAAACATGGTGGTCTAGATCAATATTTAAATAAAACTAGCTCACGATTTTTAACTGATAAAGCCCTAAAAATAAAAAAACAAATCGAAAAAAACGTTAGCAAAAAAGCTAGCTAAATGTTTCAAGAATTATTTTTAAATTTATCAAATAACTTAAATAACTCTTCAGTTGTAATTATCTGGTTATTTCAAATCATTTTTTGTTATCTTTCAATTTTACTCTCACTTAAGTTCTTCGGAAAGACAGGTATTTATGTTTATGTAGCGATTGCAATCATATTAGCTAATATTCAAGTTCTTAAAGTTGTAGACTTTCCTTTCTTTCCAGAACCTATGGCCTTAGGAACTGTTTTGTTTATTTCTATATTTCTTTGTACTGACATATTGAATGAATATTTTGATAAAAAATCTGCAACTAAATGTATATACCTTGGTATTACAGCATACTTATTTTCAACCGTACTTATGTTTTTAACAATATCAATGGCTCCAATTAATCCTGATGAGCATCCTGCATGGTCTTGGAGCTATGGTATGCATGAGTCAATTACGACTATCTTCCTTCCACAGTTTCCAATAATTGTTGGAAGTATTTGTGCTTTTTTTGTAAGTCAAAAAATTGATATTTTTATATTTTCTTATTTAAAAAATAAAAATACTAATCTTTGGTTTAGAAATAATGTATCAACAATTGTATCGCAATTTATTGATAATATTATATTTAGTGTTCTTGCATTTAATATCTTATCTTCTAACCCAGTGCCTTTATTTGACTTAATTATTTCTTATGGAATAGGTATTTATTTACTTAGAATTCTATTAAGTCTATTTGACACAATATTTATATATTTAGCGAAGATCTTTTTGCCATCTAAACTTGACTAATTTTTTTCAGGTAAAAAAAAAGTCAAAATTATCAAATGCTCGACTTGGATTAATTAATACAGCACATGGTAAAATCAATACACCTTCATTTATCTTTTGTGGTACCAAGGCAACTGTCAAATCTGTACTCCCCTCTCAATTAAAATTAACAAGAACACAAATTATTCTTTCAAACACATACCACTTAATGCTTCAACCTGGTCCAGAGGTCATATCGAAAGAAGGGGGTTTACAGAGTTTTACTGATTGGAATGGACCTATGATGACTGATAGTGGAGGATATCAAATATTTTCACTAGGATATGGTTCAGTTTCAGAGGAAATTAAAGGAAAAAACAAGAATGCAAAGAGAAAATCTCTCATAAAAATAACCGAGGATGGTGCATCATTTAGAAATTATATAAATGGGGATAAAGTATTCTTATCACCTGAGAGATCAATTGAATTACAACGTGACTTTGGTGCTGATTTGATTTTTGTCTTAGATGAATGTACACCCTTTAATGTTTCAAAAAAATATACTGAAAAGTCTATGTATATGAGTCATCGCTGGGCAGAAAGATGCAAAAATTCTTTCGAATCAAAATTTAAAAAGTATAACTCAACCTTTGGTTCCTCAGGAAAACAGTCACTATATGGTATTATACAAGGCGGTGTTTATGAGGATTTAAGAAAGATCGCATGTGAAGAAACATGCTCAAAAAATTTTAATGGTCTTGCAATAGGTGGCTCTTTGGGGAGCACAAAAAATCAGATGTACGATATCTTTTCTATTTGTGAAAATTATATAGATAAAACCAAACCTATTCATATTCTAGGAATTGGAGGTCAAGATGATATTTTGCATGGTGTAAGTTCTGGATATGACACATTTGATTGCGTATCGCCTACAAGGATCGCTAGACATGGTATTATGATGTCAAAATTTAGTAGTAAAGGAATTAATTTAAACAACTCAAAATTTAAAGATGATCATTCTAGTATTGATGAAGGATGTGAATTACAGGAAATAAATAAATTTTCAAAATCTTATATACATCATTTGTTTAAAGCTAATGAGATGCTCGGTATGATCATTTTATCAATATATAATATTTGGTTTATGAATAAGTTTTTTGAAGAGATAAGATCCTCAATAAATGAGGATAGATTTGAAGAGTATAAGAATAAAATTTTGTCTAATTTAGTCGAATAATGACTCTATTTTTTCAAACATAATTCCACCTAACTCTTCTACATCATGAATGGTAATTGCTTTACTGTAATACTGACCTACGTTATGACCAATACCGATTGCCAAAAGTTCAATGTTTGATTTCTCTTCAATCGCAAGAATAGTGCTTTTTAGATGTTTTTCTAAGTAATTACTGTTGTTTACCGACAGTGTTGAATCATCTACGGGTGCGCCATCAGATATCACAATTAGTATTTTTCTACTTTCAGGCCTTTTCGAAATTCTAGAACTAGCCCAAAGAAGAGCTTCGCCATCAATATTTTCTTTTAAAAGACCCTCTTTTAACATTAGGCCTAAATTTATCTTAGATTTTTTTGAGTTTTGGTCAGCAGATTTATAAATAATATGTCTAAGGTCATTAAGTCTTCCAGGATTTTTCTGCTTTCCATTTTTAAGCCAATGCTCTCGAGTTTTTCCACCTTTCCATGCTTTTGTTGTAAAACCAAGAATTTCAACTTTGATTTTGCATTTTTCTAAAGTAGCGGCTATCATATCAGTTGTTAGAGCAGCTATCATAATAGGTTTTCCTCTCATTGATCCTGAATTATCAATTAACAAAGTTACGGTTGTATCTTCAAATTTAATTTCCTTTTCTTTTTTAAAAGAGAGAGAACTATTTGAATTAGTTATAACCCTGGTAAGTTTTGAAGTATCTAGAACACCTTCATCTAAATCAAAATTCCATGATCTATTTTGTTTTGATTGAAGTTTTCGATACAATTTATTTGCTAATCTTGATATTTGCTTTTGATATAAATCGCATTTTTCATCGAGCTGCCTTCTTAGAGCCACTAACTCTTCATGATCACATAGTTTAATTGCTTCAATGATTTCATCATATTGATTAGTAGCTGCTTTATAATTTTGATTAAGGTTTCTATAACTATCAATTGACTTAAATATATCTTCAATTTGTTGGTCTGAAATTTCAATATCAATTTCTTCTCCCTGAACACTAGACTGACTATTATCTGAGTCATTTTCTGGAGTATGCATATTTTCTTCTAATTGGCTTTCTTCAGGTTTTTGGGGTTGATTTTCTTCTTGGTTTTGTTGTTGATTAAAATCCTCTTCATGATTTCCCTCATCGAGATCTTTATTTTTTGGTTGGCTTTCATCCTCAACCGATGGAAAAATAACTCTAAGTAAATCTACCGATAAGTTTAAATATTCTTTTTGGTCTTGAATATTCTGAGATAATTTTTGAAGTGTGTTATAAAATTTTGATATGTTATCTTTAGAAGTTATATTTTTTAAATGATTATTATTTGATTTCCACATTTTATTGTTTACTAAATCAATGAAAAAGTGCGTTAAGGTAAAATAGAATAAATCTTTAGAGTCTTTTTGTTTTTTTGATTTTAAAACATCTAATCTTTTAAACCACTTATTCTCAATATTTTTAATAATACCTTTGAAGGGTTTTGAGCCATAGGTCTCATATCGTAAACGTTCTAAGAAAATAATTTCTTCTCTAATATCTATATTTTTTGATGTTATTTGATTTAATAGTTTTTCATCATGGTATTTTTTCTTAAGCGCAAATGAGTCTGCTGCACCACGCATATCCTCGTAATTAAAAATATTTGAGATTGAAGGAAGGTTTAAAGTATCATCTTTCTCTAAAACGATATTTGAATTTACATTTATTTTTAATTCTTTGTTTTCCGATAAGGTTTTATTAACGGAATTGAGTGTATTTGAAATTTGCCTGGGAATATTTAATTGTTTCTCGGACAATTAAATATCAATTGCAAAGGTTCTTTGAAAATACTCTTTATAAATATCTATCTCACTTTCGTCACATTTATTTAAAAAAGTAAATTTCAAAGAGTTTTTAATATCTTTAATTATTTTATAATTCTCTGCCCACATAATTACCGTTCTAGGGCTCATGACAATAGATATATCTTTTTGTTCAAAACCTTTTCGTGTTAAATTTGCCATTTGAACCATAGATGCAATTATTTTCTTCTCTTCAGTATTTGCAGAAACTTTTTTTGAAATGATTTCTATTTCTTTATCCTCATCAAGATAGTTTAATTTTGCAACTATATTCCATCTGTCCATTTGACCTTGATTAATCTGATTTGTTCCATGATAAATACCAGAGGTATCACCAAGACCTACTGTATTTGCAGTTGCAAACAACCTAAAATAAGGATGAGGTGAGAGGACTTTACTTTGGTCAAGAAGTGTTAACTTTCCCTCAGCTTCAAGTATTCTCTGAATTACAAACATTACATCTGGTCGACCTGCATCATATTCGTCAAAAACCAAGGAAACGTTATTTTGAAATGCCCATGGAAGAATACCTTCCTGAAATTCTGTTACTTGTTTGTTATCTTTTAAAACAATTGCATCTTTTCCAATAAGATCGATTCTTGATACATGACTATCTAAATTAACTCTTATGCATGGCCAGTTTAATCTCGCACAAACTTGTTCAATATGAGAGGACTTCCCAGTTCCATGCAAGCCTTGTAAGAAAACTCGCTTATTGAATTTTAGACCAAGCAAAATAGCAATTGTTGTGCTCTCATCAAATACGTAGTTTGTATCTAATTTAGGGCAATATTCAGAAGACTCATTAAATTTTGGAACTTTTATATCTGTTTGAATGCCAAATACTTCCTTGGATGATACTTCAGAAAATTGCAAATTATCCTTTTTTTTAAGAGCCTCGATTTTATTCATTTTTTGTATCTTTCAATTAGGTAGTTATATGCTTCTACTATTTCTCTAAATTTATCAATAACTTTTTTACTATCACCTTTTACATCTGGATGATGCTCTTTAACTAGTTCTTTATACCTCCTCTTTATCAATTTTAAGTCTGTATTTATATCTAATTTTAAAATACTTAGTGATTTTAACAATTTATTTGATTGAGGTTGAAATCCAGCAGGGTTATCAAATGTGCCCATATCCTCGCCATTGATTGTAAAATTATAAAATTTTCTCCCCGATCCAAAAGAGCTTGTCGGTCTTCTCCAGATGGTGTCAAAACGAATATCGTTTTCAATTTCATTTGCATCCATTTTCTTATGGTAATTCCACTTTTTATTGAACTCCTTAATATGTTCAATACAAAACCACTGATAATGACCTAAATTATCATAGTCTAAAGGTGCTTTATAAACACCTTCCTCTGTACAATTTGGATGATTGCATAAATTTTCTATTTTATTTTTTTTATTCATTTAAGATTTAATTATGAATTTACATAATATTGAGATCCTTTTACAAGATATTAATGAATTTGAAATTTTAGAAATTATTGATAACAGTGACAAACATATGGGACATGCTGGTGTTGAAAATACGCACGCCATGTTAACTCATGTTGAACTCAAAATATTGAATAAAAATAATATGAAGAAAATAGATATTCATAGAAAAATACATGAAAAATTAGAACCGGTTTTTAATTCTGGCCTACACTCTCTAGAAATAAAAATATCAAATAGATAATTTAACCTTATTAATTTTATTAATTGATCTAGAGATAATTTGCAATTTCACATCCTCAATAAAGAAAACCTTTCCAACTTTAGGAATTTCTTTTGCTAAATCATGAATTAAGCCTGATAACGTTACAAATTGATCAGGTAAGTTAATGTCTAGACTTCTATTTATTTCTCTAACACTAGCATTTCCATTAAATAAATAATTATTAGAGTCAATTTTCTCTAGATATGTTTCATCTGTGTCAGTTTCATCAAAAATTTCTCCAATTATTTCTTCAATAATATCTTCTAATGTAATTAAGCCTTGTATCTCTCCATATTCATCTACTATTAAAGCTATATGTTCTCTGGAAGATTTAAAATCAATAAGTTGTTTCATCGCAAGTTTATTTTGGGGAATAAAAACAGGCTGAAAAGTATTTCGTTTAATACTTTCATTTGACTCCTCTAAAGAGGATTCTTTTAAAAAATCTCTGATATCTATAATACCAACTAGATTATTAAAGTTTCCCTCAATAACAGGTATTCTTGTGAATGTTGATGAACTTATTGCTTTAAAATTTTGTTTATAGGGATCATCTAGGTTAATGAATAGAATTTCATTTCTGTGAGTCATTAGCTCATCAACTTTTAATTTTTTTAACTCAAGAATATTACTCATATAATAAGCTTCATATTCACCATCTTTTGAGTATTGTTTTTGCAGTTGAACAGCTCCTTCAAACTCCTCTTCTATAATTTTTGATTGGTCTGCATTTAAATTTAATCCAATTAATTTAATAATTTTGTCAGAAACTCTATTAATTAGATTTACAATTGGTTTAATTAATTTCGTGTAAAAGTAAAAAAACTTAGAAACTTTTAGTGCAAAAGTCATCGGTTTGTTGATTGCAAAAATTTTAGGAGTAACTTCTGAAAATATAACAATCATTAATGTCATAAAAATTGTAGCAACGGAAACTCCTAAACCGCCAAATTCTGAAACAAGTAATTCCGTCATTAAAGCTGTAGCTAGAATATTAAATAGGTTATTAGCAAGTAAGATACCCGTAATAAATTCATCTTTGAATTCTTTAATTTTTAAAATGAAGTTTGCATTTTTAGCTCCTTTATCTTTTTGTCTATGAGCTCGCTGTTTCGATACTGCAGTTAAAGCAGTTTCCGAACCAGAGGAAAGGGCTGATAATAAGAGTAATATAATTATCGCTAAAATTTTTATAATAACAATTAAAGTCATTATTTTATTTGATATAGAATACTTTTAAGATCTCTAATTGAAATCTTTTTAATAAA
>CABYRL010000006.1 GCA_902521465.1 uncultured Alphaproteobacteria bacterium
AGTGATTTTTTTTGGAAAAATTACGTCTATTATGTTATATCAACAATCAAAAACAATAAATGTTATTTTATGAGAGAAGGAAAGGTAAAAAAGCTAAATAATAATTTTTTTTTTTTTGTAAAACCTTTAATTAGTAAACAATTAATTTTAAAATTATCAATAATTAAAATATTAAATTTCTTAAATGATTTTTTAATTACTATATTTAGTATTTTATTTATTAAAAAAAAAATAGTACCAAAAAAAACAGATATTATTATTCACCCTAATAGTAATTATAAAATCGTAAATAATTCTTTATCTTTTAGGTATATAAAAAATCAAAAACTATTCTCAACTAACAAAAAATTTTATGTATTAAGTCTATCAAGAAATAATTCTGATAAAGTAATAAACATATTTCAATTTATCAAAAATTATTATTCTTTAAAGAATATTGAAAATCTTATAATTTTAGAGTCTTACTCTTCAATAATTAAATTATTTAAGTGCTATTTCCAAAAATTAAATAAGGATTTAATTTATTCAAATCTTAATTTAAAAATTTTTGGATATGATTTAGGTAAAAATTTATTTTTTAAATCTTTTATTACTGAATTTAAATATAAAAATACTCACATTAGTTCAAATTTAATAATTTATCCTTTTTTTGAATTTATTTTTGGTAGAATTGTTTCTGAAGTTTTTAATTCTAAAAAATTTCAAACAATATCTTTTCAACATGGCACTCTTGGTTTATTCCATAAATGGAGATTCTATAATTCAATCAATTTAATATCAAATAGTGATACCGAATTACTGCCATATAAAATAATCTTTGAGGGTAGTAATACATTTAATTGGTACAAATTAATAAATATAAAAAAGAAAATACTTAGACCAAATAGATCTCTATTAAAAATTAGTAAATATAAAGAAAATAGCTCAACTTTGATGTTAATGCTTGATATGCATGATTGGGAGAATTTACTAGACAATTCTATAAACTTTTTAGAATACCAACAATATAAATTAATAATTAGGCCCCATCCATCAAGAGTACATGAAGTCAGAAATTACTTAGGTAAAAATTTTAATACTAATATAGTTATTGATTCAGAAATGAATTTAACTAAATCAATTAAATTATATAAACCTGTATTATTTCTTATTGGCCAAAGTGGAGTTGCTGCTGAATTGATACTTAACAAACTTAATGTTGCCCTAATTCTTAATTCTAATTTACAAAATTATTCACCTGTTCTTTTTTTTCAAAATATAAAAAAGTTTTATTTTAACAAGAATATTAATAGGGATTTAAATAAATTTATCAAAGTTACAAATTTCAAAAGTTATTCAAATAAATTGCATGCAGAAGTAAAAAAAATAATAAATATAAATTGATTATAATCTTAATACATAATTTAAAATCTGGTGGTGCACAAAAGGTTGCTATAAATACCTTTAAGGCCCTACAAGAAAAAAAAATTAAAACTAAACTGATAGTAATGAACCCTATTGGAGAACTTATAAATGAATTAGATATGAAAAAATCAAATGTTCATTTTTTTAAAACTAAAAAATCAAGATATTTTATTTTTAAATTAGCTTTTTTCCTTAAAAAAAATAGTAAATACATTGTCTTTTCAATGATCAGAGAAATGAACCTAGTTTTAGGTATTTGTAAATTTTTCAGACTAATAGACAATAAAATCACTGGAAGGGAGGCTAATCCAATTAATAATTGGAGTAATTTAAATATATTTTTAAGACCAATTTATAGAATTCTTTTACGATTATCCTATAATTCTTTTAATTGTCTAATTTTTAATTCTAATTTTACAAAAGATAGCATCTTAAATTTTATAAATATAAAAAAAAGTGTTATAAAAAAAGTAATCGGTAATCCTATAATATTTAAGAATTACAAATATGTAAAAAAAATTCCAAAAAAAAAAATAATATTAACTACTATTGGAAGATTAGAAAAACAAAAAAACCACTCTTATATTATTGATGCTTTTAACCTAGCATTAAAAAATAATAATAATTTATATTTACAACTAATAGGAAATGGCTCATTTAAAAATAAACTTAAAAATCAAATTAAAAATTTAAATTTAGAGAAAAAAGTCAAAATTATACCTTATACCGATAACGTCTATAAAATATTAAAAAATACTGATTTATTCATCATGGCCTCATTATGGGAGGGATTTGGCAATGTGATAGTGGAGGCATTGTACATGAATTGCAGAATTTTATCTTTGAAATCACCGGGAGGTATCAATGAAATTTTAGAAAATGGGAAGTTTGGTAAAATATTACCTATTCATTCCTCAAGAGAAACATATGCTGATCACATAAATAAAGAAATTGAGAGTAAATCTAAATTAAACACAAGAAATAAAGCTTTAGAATATGATTATTTAAAAATAACAGATCAATATATAGAGCACATGATATTATGATTTTTTAAAATTAATAAATGATATAATCACAATGTCAAAAAAGATAATACATATAATTACTGGGTTAAAAAGTGGCGGTGCAGAAAAAAATCTTTTTAATCTAGTAACAAAAGACAATTCTTTTGAACATATTGTTATCTCATTAACTAAATATGGTTTTTATGAAGACGTTTTAAAAAAAAAAAATATAGAAACTCATACATTAAATTTTAAGTCTCCTATATTAATTATACCAAATATTTTTTTTTTAATGTGTATATTGATAATAAAAAAACCAAGAGTCGTCCAGACTTGGATGTTCCATGCTGATATTATTGGTGTTGTTTTTGGAAAAATACTTTTTAAAAAAGTAATTTGGAATATCAGACACTCTGATTTTGAAAATATAGTATTCAAACATAGTTTATTATTGAAAATTCATAGAGCTCTGTCGTTCATGCCTAATAAAATTATTTGTTGTGCAGATTCAATAAAAAAAATATGTATTGAAAGAGGTTATAACGAAAGAAAAATTCATACAATTTTCAATGGTGTAGATACATATGAAATTAAGGACTTAAAAAATTCAAAAAATAATAAAGGTAAAATTACAATCGGTTTTGTCGGAAGATGGTCTCATCAAAAAAACTTTTTATTTCTTTTTAAATTGATCCATTATATTAAAAACAGTAAAAAAATAAATAACATAAGATTTTTATTAATAGGTGAAAATTTAAGCTATCAAAATAAACATTTAGTGAAACTTATTGATAAATTCAATGTTTCTTCTCAAATAAAAATTCTTAAAAAAACAAGTAACATGGAAAGATTTTATTCCAAATGTGATTTTACATTTAGTTGTAGCTTCTATGGCGAGGGTTTCCCCAATGTTCTTTTAGAGTCCCTTGCTTGCAATAAACCGTGCTTTGCATTCGACTCAGGTGATGCAAAATTAATAGTAAATAAATATGGGCAAATCTATAAATCTAGAAATTATAAAATAGTATCAAATTTATTAATCAATTTTATAGAGGATTTAAATAGATATCGTAATTTAAATTCTCGAAAATATATAATTAATAACTTTAGCGTTCAAAATATGCTAAATAATTATAATTTATTTTGGAATGAACAATAAAGAAATAGTATATATAATAAATGATCTTGATTATTTATTTAATCACAGATTTAGCTTAATAAAATATCTAGTAAAAAAAAATATTAAGTTGAAAATTTATTCTAACCAAAATAAATCAAAAAAAATAAGTAATATCTCAAAATATGTAAAACTAAAAAAATATTTTATAGCTAAAAACTTTAATATCATTTATGACACTTTTACTTTTATTAATATTTTTTTTGTTATTCTAAGTAATATAAATAAAAAATTACATCTTTTCACTATGAAGCCTATTGTTTTTGGTTTGTTGTGCTGTTTAATAATAAGAAAGAAAAATATTTTTGTTTCTATTTCAGGACTTGGAAATTTATTTTCTAAGAATAATTTTAATCTTCAAAGGTCAATTGTCTCTTATGTCCTTAAAATTTCACTTAAACATTTAAACGTTCATTTTTTTTTTCAGCAAAATCAAGATTACAGATTTTTTAATAAGTATTTTTTCTCTGAGAGAACTACTTATTCCATAGTAAATGGCACAGGCATAGATCTTATAAAATTTAATTATGTAAAAATTAAAAATAACAACACATTATTGTTTGCATCAAGGTTACTGAAGGACAAAGGAATAGAAATATTAATTAATGCTTGCAAGATTTTAACTGAACAAAGTGTAAAATTTAACGCTATCATAGTTGGTAAATACATAGAAAACGACCCAAGATATTTATCTTCTGAATTATTTCAACAAATTTCCTTTGAAAATGACTTCAATTGCTCATACGCAGGTAATGTTTCAAATATTAGTGACTATATTAAATCTGCAGACATTGTAATTCTTCCTACTATTTATAATGAAGGTATACCAAGAATTTTAATTGAGTCAGCTGCTATAGGAAGACCAATAATTACATCTAATAAATATGGCTGTAAAATGATTGTAAAGCACAATTTTAATGGAATTGTATTAGATAAAGTAAATTCAAATGAACTTGCGAATATGATTAAAAAGATACTAAATGATAAAGAATTGAAATCTTATTTTTCTATAAATTCAAGAAAAATTGCTGAAAAAAATTTCGATGAAAAAAAAGTTTTTCATCATCATGAAAAAGAATACAAAATTTGTTAATTTACTATTTTTTTTTTATACTTTTATCTTTTGCTTGCATATTTCAAACAAAGCTAAGTATTGACGGCAAACAATCAATATTTTATGCAATATATATTTTTATCATTTTTTTTGTAGGCTTTAGGCATAATGTTGGTGCTGATTGGCATACTTACAATTATTATTACGATAATTGCTCTAATCCTTTTACAGTTCTAAATTTTTCGATTAACTCAATTAAATCATTTATTATTTCTGAACCAATTTATCATTCAATTAATTTTTTAGTTTGCAAATTTAATTTAGGAGTACATTTAGTAAATTTTATTTCTGCTATATTTGCAATAACACCAATATTTTATATTGCTTCTAAGCAAAAAGATAAATTTTTAATACCAGTACTATCGTTTTCATATTTTATTGTGGTAATTTGTATGGGGTATACAAGACAATCTATAGCAATAGGTTTTGTTTTATTGGCAATTTACTTTTGGACAAATAAAAATTTTTATAAATATTTACTTTTCTCAATATTAGCTTTTTTATCTCATAAATCTGCAATATTAATTTTTGGACTTATTTTATTATACACAGCCAATTACTATATTTTGTTTTTTTGTTTCATAATATCAATAGTAACCTTTTCATTTTTTAATCAGTTAATTTTTTCAAAATTTATTACATATTATGGTCAGATGTATTCTAGTGGAACTTTAATTAGACTATTTATTAATATTATACCCTATCTTGTCGTAGTTCAGTTTATGCAAAAATTATTTAAGCCTAGAGAAATATTTATCATAAATACTTTTGGTATAGTAAATATTGTTGGAGTAATTTTATTATTATTTTATCCATTATTATCAACCATAATTGATAGGTTAAGTCTTTACACTATCTACTCACAATTTTTTATTCTATCAAATTTAACTTTTATGAATAAAAAAAAAGAATATAAGATAATCAAAATATTAATTATTTTGATCTATTTTGTGTATTTATCTACTTGGCTTTTGTTTTCTGATAATGCAGGGTCATGGATACCTTATAACAATCTAATTAATAATTTTGAGAATATATAAATGAAAAGATATCTAAATTATTATAAATTTTTTTTTATTCTTCTTTTTTTATCATTTACATTTATTTGTTCAGTTTTTTTATTGCTACCTCAAAAAACACAAGTTCAATCAGAAATACCTTTAAAAGATATAATTATAGATGAATTAAATGACTTGAAGTATTTTCCATTTAATGGTGAAGATCTTATTTTTGATCATAGAACTGAAATAACAGTTCCTAAATTACAAACAGATTTATTATTAATTGAGTTAAAAAATATAAAAACTATCAATGATATTCTTAAAGATGAGAACAATAATAGCAAAAGTGAATTATTTATAGATACTATGGCAAATTCATTTTTTGTAGAGGATGAAATTCTATATTTTAAATTTACCTTATTCGTAGATACAGATATTAATTTAATAAATTTTGCATATTCTAACTTGCTTACAGCAGGTATAAAAAATTTAAAAAAAGCATTATTAAACAGAGCTAAAATCATAGATAGATCAAATAATGAAGCAAAACTTGCAATTGAAAGTTTGAATAGTCAAATAAATATATTAGATAAACAGCTAAAAAAACTAGATGTGCTTAGAGAAAATAATAGAATTTCAGAAAATTTTTATTACGAGAATTATTTCGATATAGATAATGATATAAATTTTTATAATCAAAAAATTTTAGCTTTAGAAAATAGGCTATTACTTAATTATAAAACTATATCTGATAATAGTTTCCATATACAAGATCACTCTTTTAACCCAGAGAATTATCCAACATTATCAACTTATTCTTTTGAAAAAAAACCTACTGTTCTTTTTTACACATCTTTATTTTCTATTTTGATTTCAATATTATTAATTTTATTATATGACTTGATAAAAAGAGATTTTAAATCATAAATAATTATGAAAATACTTATTACCGGTTCAGCAGGTTTTATAGGTTTTCATTTAACAAAATCCCTAATTAGCTCCAAAAATACCATTATAGCACTAGATAATCTTAATAATTATTATTCAGTTAAACTTAAGAAAGACAGACTAAAACAAATAGGTTTTAACAAAAAAATTTCCAAAAATAAACTATTAAAGTCTTCAATTTCTCAAAATTTATATTTTATAAAATGTGATTTAAAAAACGATATAACTTATAAAATTTTAAAAAAGTTTAAATTCAATATTATTATTCATTTAGCAGCCCAAGCAGGAGTACAATATTCAATTAAAAATCCTTATTCATATGTAGATAATAATATTATCGCCACAATTAAATTATTTGATTTTGCAAAAACAGTGCAATGTAAAAAAATTATATATGCATCAACCTCATCAGTTTATGGATCTAATAAGAATACCCCATTTAACGAAAGTGATAAAACTGCATCACCAATTAGCACTTATGCCTCCTCGAAGTTAATGTGTGAAAATTTGTCAAATGTATATAATCATTTGTACAATATTAAATTTGTAGGACTGAGATTTTTTACAGTTTATGGACCTTGGGGGAGGCCAGATATGGCTATTTATAAATTCATAGATCAATATTTTAAAAATAAAACAATTACTGTTTATGAAAAAGGAAATATGATTAGAGACTTTACATACATAGACGACATTGTTAATGGAATAAATTCAACCTTACTTAATTTTGATAAAATACAAAAACACGAAAAAAATCCTATAATTAATCTTGGATGTAATAACCCTATTCTACTTAGTAAAATCACAAATTTTTTAACAAAAGATTTAAAATTAAAATTAAAAATTAAATATAAAAAAAAGCTTAAAGGAGATGTCGACTCTACATTGGCAGATATATCACTAGCCAGCAAATATTTAAACTTTCATCCTAAAACTAAATATCAACAGGGTATAAAAAACTTATATGAGTGGTATATCAAATATTACAAAATCAAAATTTAAAATAGCTATAATTGGTCTTGGCTATGTTGGCTTACCTTTATTACACTTAAGCTCAAAACATTTCAATGTAGTAGGTTATGATAAAGACACTTATAGAGTGAATTCATTAAATAATTTATATGATCAAAATAAACAAATTAAGATTAAAGATCTAAAAGATTTAAAAAATAAAAAAATAATTTCTTCCAATGAAAACATTATAAGAAATTGTAATATTTATATAATTACCGTACCCACTCCAATTGACTCTAGAAATCAACCAGATTTAAAGTTAGTAAAAAATGCTCTCAAAACAATTTTAAAATTCTTAAAAGATGGTGATCTAATTATACTTGAGTCTACTGTATATCCTGGAGCAACATTAGAATTATCAAAAAAAATTATTGAGAAAAATAGTCATTTTAAAATTAATAAAAATTATTATCTTGGATATTCACCGGAACGAATAAATCCGGGTGATAATAAAAATAATCTTAACAATGTAACAAAAGTAATTTCAGCTTCTAATAAAAAATCACTAAAAATTGTTAAAAGTTTCTATTCAAAATTTATAAAAAATCTTTACGTTGCTGAGAGTATTGAAATTGCAGAGTCTTCTAAGATAATAGAAAATATTCAGAGAGACGTTAATATAGCATTAATAAATGAGCTAACATTATTATTTAAAAAAATGGATTTACCTATGAAAAAAATATTAGACGCATCAAAAACCAAGTGGAATTTTTTAAATTTTCAGCCGGGTTTAGTTGGCGGTCATTGTATAGGTATTGATCCATACTATCTTGCATATCAAGCAAAGAGAATAGGGGCAAAAAGTAATTTAATTCTTGCTGGCAGAAAAATTAATAATTTGATGATAAATAAAGTTTATTTGGATATTTCAAATTGTATAAATAAAATAAAGTTAACAAATAAAGCTAATATTTTATTTTTAGGGCTAACTTTTAAAGAAAACTGTCCTGACTTTAGAAACTCTAAAAATATTGCTTTATTTGAATTATTAAAAAAAAAATATAAAAATATTTTTGCTCATGATCCATATGTAGATCAAAACTTAAAAATAAAATACAAGAATAACTTAACATATAGATTAGATAATTTTAAAAAATATGACTTTATTATTCTTGCAGTAAAACATAATCAGTATAAAAATTTACAAAAGAAATTTGGTCAAACTAGTGTTTACGATATGAAATATTTTTATAAGAATTCAACTTTTTATTTATAATATAATGAGAAATTTAATTGATATAAAAAATCTAAATCAAGATGCTATTTTAGAGATCATTGAATTATCTAAATCTTTAGAAATAAAAAATTCAGATGTACTTAAAAACAAAAATTTAGGTTTAATTTTTGAAAAAAGTTCTACAAGAACAAGACTTTCTTTTCAAGTTGCTATAAATAATCTATCTGGAAATTTTATAGACATTAAATACGATGAGTTAAATTTATCTAGAATAGAGTCTATAGAGGATACTTTTAAAATGTTTAATTTGTATCTTGACTCAATTATATTACGAACCTCAGATCACAACAAATTTAAAACTCTTTCTGATAACTTTGATAAACCAATAATAAATGCTTTGTCAAATAAATCACATCCATGTCAGGCTATATCTGATCTTTATACATTATTTGAACATTTCGATAGAAAGGAAAATATTGAAATCTCATGGTTTGGAGATTGTAATAATGTTTTATTTAGTTTAATAGAAATTATAAATCTATTCCCAAAAATCAAATTAAATGTGTTTACAAATGAGTCTATTTATCAAGAATTCTCTAATTATATTATCAATTCAAATAATATAGAATTTTTTTTTGAAATTAACACATCTATTGTTAGTTCATCTGATTGCATAATGACAGATGTCTTTAACTCAATGAATGACACTAATGACAAAGAAACGGCCTTAAAAAAATTTCAAGTTAATGAAAGCTTAATGTCTCAAACAAAAGAAAAATGTATTTTTATGCACTGTCTACCAGCTAAAATAGGTTCAGAAGTTAGTGATTATGTAATTAATAGCGAAAAATCTATAATTTTAAATCAAGCAAAAAATAGATTGGTGTCTCAAAAAGGTATCTTACATTGGTTAAATATCTAATTTTTTTATTTTTGTTAATTTTTTTAGGTTGCGAAATAAATAGTCAGCAATTGGTGAAACCTGAAAAATTTGTAAATGAAAAATTAATTTTCAATTCTGTTAGTAAAAATTTAAATTTTGATAATTCAGATGAAGGATCAGAAGTTGATATTATGAAGGAAATAACTAAATATTGGTTTGATAACAAAGTAAAAACAAATGGGTTTAGTGGATCTCTTGATGTTAACGTAAAAAAAATTGATATTACTAAACTTAAAGAAAATGAACTTTTTAAAATTACAATTAATTTAATTATTGAATTTAAAGAAGTATCTCAAGACCTAAATAAAGAAAAAATTTATAAAGTTAATGTCTCAGAGTTTGGTCAAATTAAAGGTAGTTTCTCAATAAATGACCAGGAAGCTCTTACCTTAAATACTATGCACAGAGTTTTGAATAGTGTGAGTAATAAAATACTAGAACTTAATTAATTTTTCCAAAATGATGGTAAAAATAACACTAAAATAGTCAACATTTCAAGTCTACCTAAAAACATTGTAAATATAAGAACAATTTTAGAGTATTCATTTAATTGACTGTAATTTCCATCTGGACCAATGATTTCTCCAAGACCAGGCCCAACATTAGATATTGCTGATGCAGCCGCAGAAAAACATGTTAAAAAATCAAGTCCACTGAAAGATAAAAGTAAAGCTGAAGTTGCAAAAGTAAGTATATAAATGAAAAAAAAGCTCATAACTGACTCATAAGTAGACTCTTCAATTCTTTTTCCATTAAATTGACTTGCAATTACTGAATGTGGTTGAAGCATTTTTTTAAAATGAATAGACAAAAATTTAAATAAAATTAGGAATCTAAAAATTTTTAGACCACCGGTTGTAGAACCAGCACATCCTCCAATAAACATTAGAATTAAAAATAAAACTGATGCATAATTTCCCCAATTTTCAAAATTATCACTTATAAATCCAGTTCCTGAAATTATAGATATAGTATTAAAAGATATATTAATTAATTTATCTATAAAAGATCCTTTAAGATATCCTTGCGCAAAAAAATAAACCAAAACTATCGATACAAATAAAATTATTAAAAATATTTTAACTTGGTGATCTTTAAAACTAATAAAAATATTTTTAATATTTGTTTGGGCTAAAACTAAAAATGGAAAACTTCCTAAAATCATAAAAATTATAGCAACTAAAAGTATATTTCGACTTTCAAAATAAGCAAAAGATTCGTTATGAGTTGAAAATCCTCCTGTTGAAATAGTACTGAAACTATGAGCAATAGCATCGAAAATAGTCATCCCATTAATGTAAAATAGTGCAAATAAGATCATGGTTAGAATTAAATATATCAAAACTATTTTTGAAATTACTGACGATATTTTTGGCATGAATTTATCGTAAGGATCATCCCCTTCTAAATGAAATAGTTGCATACCTCCAATTTTTAAGAAAGGAAGTATAAATAAGGCAATTACAACTATCCCAATTCCCCCTAACCATTGAAGTAAAGCCCTCCATATCAATATACCTTTTGGAAGTTCATCTAAGTTATTTAAAATAGTTGAGCCAGTGGTTGTTATCCCACTCATTGACTCAAATAAAGCATCTACAACACTTAACTTAGTTTCAGTATATATAAATGGCACAGCGCATAATATTGAAAGAAGAAACCAGCTCAGAACAGTAATAATGAATGCTTCCTTGGTAGAAATTTTTAACTCTATATTTTTGTTAGTGATTACTAGTGAGCCTCCAACTATTAAATTAAGTATAATTGGGACTGTATAAGACTGCCAAGACTCCGTTTGATATATTAACTCCACAATTAAAGGCAGGAATAACAGAAAACCAACCGTGCATATGACAGTTCCACTTACCAATGCTATGGGTTTAAGATTAAGCATAATTACGTTTTTTTAATGAACGTTTTTTTTATTATAGGGGCTATCCAACGAAAACGTAGGTATATCTATTTTTAGTTTCTCACCATTATCTTGAGAGACTAAATAGAAACCTTGCATAATACCATTATTCGTTTTTAACGGAGTTCCACTTGTATACTCAAATGACTCACCAGGTTCTATTGTGGGAAATTCTCCCACAACACCCTCACCTTGAACGTTTATAACTTTACCGTTTGCATCAATTATTAACCAATTTCTATGATTTAATTTAATAGAGGAGTTTCCAGAATTTTTGATATTAACTTGGTAAGCCCAAACGAAATGACTTTCTTGAGGGGATGATTGATCGTCTAAAAAGTAGGGAGTTACAGTTACCGTAACACCATTAGTAGTTTTAGAGTACATAGGAATAATATACCCCATAAATGAGGTATAGAGAATTAAATTGATATACTAAAAAAGTCCTTGAATTAATCCTTTTTCATCTAACATTATTGAATTAGCACTAGGTACTTTAGGTAGACCTGGCATTGTCATAATTTGACCTGTTACAACAACTATAAATCCTGCTCCAGCAGACAATCTTACTTCTCTGACTGGAACAGTGAAACCATTTGGAGCACCTCTTAAAGATGGATTTGTAGAAAAACTATATTGTGTTTTAGCAATACAAATAGGAAGTTTTCCATAGCCACTCTCTTCAAAACCCTTAAGTTGATCACTTACAGATTTATCAATCACAATATCATCGGCTCTGTATATTTTTTTTGCTACTGAACGAATCTTTTCCTCTAAAGATACATTGTCCTCGTACATAAATTTGAATTTAGATAGATCGCTTGACTCACAAATTTTAACAACTTCGTCAGCCAACTCTAAAGTGCCATCACCACCTTTTGCCCAATGCGAACATAAAATTGCCTTAACTCCCAATTTTTCACAACCATCGGATATAACCTTACTCTCAGCTTTAGTATCAAGTGTGAAGCTATTAATTGCTACAATAGTTTGGAGACCAAATGATTGAATATTTTCAATATGACGTTGTAAATTCTCAAAACCTTTTTCAACTGCAGAAACATTTTCATTGTTAAGGTCTGCTTTTTCAACACCACCATGAGATTTCAATGCTCTTACAGTAGCAACAATAACGACCACACTTGGCGTTAACCCTGCCTTACGACATTTAATATCTAAAAATTTCTCTGCTCCTAAGTCTGCACCAAAGCCGGCTTCAGTTACAACATAATCTGCAAGTTTTAAGCCAGTTTTTGTTGCTATAACTGTATTGCAACCATGAGCAATATTAGCAAATGGACCACCGTGAATAATTGCAGGATTATTTTCAAGTGTTTGAACTAAGTTGGGCATTAAAGCATTTTTTAATAATACTGTCATTGGTCCATCAGCTTTTACATCTCTTGCATAAATAGGTGATTTATCTCTTTTATACGCAATTATAATATCACCAATTCTTTTTTGGAGATCATTAATATCATTAGCTAAACAAAAAATAGCCATTATCTCACTAGCAACTGTAATATCGAACTTATCCTCCCTTGGAAATCCATTTGATACACCACCAAGATTGACATTTACTTTTCTTAAAGACCTATCACCTAAATCAACTACTCGACCCCATGTAATTCTTCGTTGATCTATTTGTAATTCATTCCCCCAATAAATATGATTATCTATTAAAGAAGATAATAAGTTGTGAGCAGCTGTGATTGCATGAAAGTCACCAGTGAAGTGAAGATTAATTTCCTCCATCGGTACAACCTGAGCGTATCCACCTCCAGCAGCGCCGCCCTTCATACCAAAACATGGACCAAGACTGGGTTCTCTAAGGCAAACGATAGATTTCTTTCCAATTTTATTAAGGCCATCATTTAAGCCAACTGACGTAGTTGTTTTGCCTTCACCTGCAGGGGTTGGATTAATTGCGGTTACTAATATTAATTTTCCATCAGGATTAGATTTGCTTTTCTCAATAAAATCAAAATTTATTTTAGCTGCATCATGACCATAGGGAATTAGATTTTCCTCAGGAATATTTATTTTGGCAGCAACATCTCTTATGTGAATTTTTTTAGCAGCTCTTGCAATTTCTATATCTGACATCTGGCTATGGATCCTTTCCCGAAAAACTGGTATACAATATACCAATAACTTCTTAAATCTGTAAGTTTTTTAAGTTAAAAAAACTTAAAATTCTCCTTTATTTTTTAGCCTATATGTCGCATTAATAACGTAATCCCAATAAAAAAGTCATTGTTCAATAATATAATTGTAATAGTTTAAATATGTTGAAAATATTAGTAATAGGGCTTGGTTATGTTGGCACTGCAAATGCTGTGCTTTTATCAAAGCATAATGAAGTTACTTGCTTCGATTTAGATCCGACAAAATCAAATAACCTTATGCATGGTATTTCTCCAATAGAGGATAAAGAAGTATCAGAATATTTATCTTCAAAAACATTAAATTTAAAATCAGCAGAGAGCTTTCCTACTGAAATTGATGATTTTGATTTTGCAATCATAGCCACACCAACAAATTATGACATTGAAACAAATAGATTTAATACTTCTTCTATAGAACAATCACTAATAAGTATCCGAAATTCTAAATCAAACCCAACTGTAATTATTCGATCTACAATTCCAGTTGGCTATGTGAATAAAGTGCAAGAGAAATTCTCTGATCTTGAAATTATTTTTGTACCTGAATTTTTAAGAGAGGGAAGAGCTTTAAAGGATAGTCTTTATCCCTCAAGAATTGTGATAGGATCCCATTCTGAAAAAGGAAAAGAGTTTGCAAAATTATTAAAAGATGCATCTCTAGATAAAAATATTCAAACAGTCTTTACAAATTCAAAGGAAGCTGAATCTTCAAAATTATTTTCTAATGCTTACTTAGCCATGAGAGTTACATTTTTTAATGAATTAGACTCTTTTGCAATGTCTAGAAATTTAAATACAAAAGAGATTATTAAATCAGTAAGTCTAGATCCTAGGATAGGAGATTTTTATAATAATCCCTCATTTGGATACGGGGGATATTGTTTACCTAAAGATACAAAACAATTATTAACAAATTTTGATAAAGTTCCTCAAAAAATTATGGAGGCAATCATAGAGTCAAATTCTATGCGAAAAGATTTCATTGGATTAGAGATTGCAAAATTAAAACCTAAAACAGTTGGTGTTTATAAACTTATTATGAAAGAGGGATCAGACAATATAAGAGAGTCAAGTATGCAAGGAATTATGAAAAGAGTTAAAGCAAAAGGTATAAAGGTGATAGTTTATGAACCTTTAATCAAAGAAGAACATTTTTTCAATTCAGAGGTTTATCAAGATTTAGAATTATTCAAAAAAGATGCTGATTTAATTCTTTGTAATAGAAGTCATTCAGAGCTAAGTGATGTAAAAGACAAGATTTTTACCAGAGACATATTTAATCAAGATTAAGACAAAGACTAGAGTTTAGAATAAATTTATTTCAAAAACACCGGAAATTCATAGTATTTTTATATTTTAGTTTCGCATCAGATAGGTCTATACTGCCGAGGCTTATATATATAAGGAGGAAACGATGACAAAAATTAAATCGTTGTTTATATCTCTTGTTTTAACTCTAGGTGTTTCTACAGCAATAGCTGGAAGTCACGGAAGCACACTTGATATTGTTAAAGAAAGAGGAAAACTAATGTGTGGTTCCAACACTGGTCTTGCTGGTTTTGGTAACCCAAATGACGCTGGTGTGTGGGAAGGTATTGACGTTGACGTATGTCGTGCTGTTGCAGCTGCTGTTTTCGGAGATGCTAATGCAGTAGAATTCGTTCCAACCACATCAAAAGTACGTTTCACTGTTCTTCAATCTGGTGAAATCGATATGCTTTCTAGAAACACAACATGGACTCTGCAAAGAGATGTTGAGCTTGGTTTAGAATTTGTTGGTGTTAACTATTATGATGGACAAGGTTTTATGGTTAGAAAAGATCTTGGCGTTTCAAGTGCAACTGAATTAGACGGTGCATCTGTTTGTATTCAGGTTGGTACAACAACTGAAATGAACTTAGCTGATTATTTCAAAGCTAACGACATGTCTTATGAGCCAATTCCTGTTGAAACAAATTCTGAAGCTGATGCTGCTTACTTAGCTGGTAGATGTGATATCTATACCACTGACGCATCTGGTTTGTATGCAAGTAGAGCTGGATATCCAGACCCTTCTGCTCATATGGTATTACCAGAAATTATTTCTAAAGAGCCTCTTGGCCCTTCAGTAAGACACGGTGATAGTGAATGGGCTGACATCGTAAGATGGTCACTGAATGCTATGATTATCGCAGAAGAAAAAGGCATTACTTCAGATAATGTTGATGAAATGAAAAACTCAAAAGATCCAGAAACTTTAAGATTACTTGGTGTTTCAAAAGTAGGAGATACTGGTGCTGGTTATGGAGCTTGGTTAGGCTTAGATGATGATTGGGCTTACAATATCATCAAACAAGTTGGTAACTACTCAGAGAGTTTTGAAAAGCATATTGGTGTAAACACACCTATTAATATAGCCAGAGGTTTAAACGCTCTCTATAAAGATGGTGGTATTCTTTACGCACCTCCATTTAGATAAAATCTATTTTTTTCGGGCTATTTAAAATAATAGCCCGAAAATTTCAAAGAATAATAAATTAAAAATATGTCTAATAGTTTTTTAAGAAAACTAATTTTTGATGAAAAAATTAGATCATTAGTTGTTCAAACTCTCATAATCGGCATATTCGCTTTAATTATTTATCTTATTACGCAACAAACTGCTTATAATTTAGAAAAAAGAGGTATCGGAACCGGTTTTGGTTTTTTAAATATGTCAGCTGGATACGATATTAGTATTAGGCTTATTCCTTATACAAGTGAAAGTACTCACTTTAGGGCCTATTTAGTTGGTTTAATAAATACTCTTATGATCTCAATATGTGGATGTTTTCTTGCCACTATACTTGGTTTTCTTGTTGGCATAATCAGACTTTCAAGCAACTGGTTATTTAGAAATATTGCTTACGTATATGTAGAGTTTACAAGAAATGTACCGGTGCTTTTACAAATTATATTATATTACACAATTCTACTTTACCTTCCCAAGATTAAACAGGCTTTAGTGCTTTTTGATACTTTTTATATTACTAATAGAGGCATATACTCCCCATCTCCAATTTTTAAAGATGGATTTTCAATAGTTGCATGGAGTTTTGTTATTGCAATAATATTCACAATTTTTCTAAAAAAATATTTTAAGAAAAAACAAGAGCAGACAGGAAAGCAATATCCAATATTTTATGTTAACTCTGCATTAATAATTTTTACACCAATAATTTTTTACTATATCATGGGTATGCCATTAGATTTTGATCATCCTATTTTAAAAGGTTTTAACTTCAAAGGAGGTATGGTTGTTAGACCTGAATTCATGGGAATGCTATTAGGTCTTTCAATTTATACTGCAGCATTCATTTCTGAAACAGTTAGATCTGGTATAATGGCTGTTTCTAAAGGGCAAAGAGAAGCGTCACAAGCTTTAGGTTTAAAAAACAACTTAGTTTTAAGATTGATTGTCATACCTCAGGCTTTACGAGTGATTATTCCACCTTTGACCTCACAATATTTAAATCTTACTAAGAACTCATCTTTAGGAATTGCAATTGGTTATGCAGATTTAGTTCATGGTTTTGGTGGTATATCTCTAAATCAAACCGGTAAAGCGATTGAAATTATGTCAATGGTGATGATCACATATTTAACTATAAGCTTAACAATTTCGTTATTTATGAATATTTATAATAAAGCTGTTCAATTTAAAGGTAACGCATGAGTAGTTCTATTTCATTTACACATAATAAATACTACTCATGGTGTAGAAATAATCTTTTCTCATCATGGATTAACGGAATAATTACAATACTTTCTATTTATTTCATCTATGAAGTGTCTTCTTTCTTTTTAAATTGGACAATATTCGAGGCTGATTTTGTTAATAATTTTAGAGGTGAAAAAATAACAGACAGGACTTTCTGTTCAAAAAATATTGAACCTGGCCAACATGGGGCTTGCTGGGCAATTATTATAGTAAGATTTCATCAGTTTATTTATGGATTTTACCCTGTTGAGGAAGCTTGGAGAGTTAATTTAGTTTATGGCTTATTACCTTTTGCCTTAGTTGGAATATTTTTTGATAATTTACCTTTCAGAAAGTATTTTATTTATTTTACTTTTTTATTTCCATTCATTGGGTATTTCCTTTTATATGGTGGGGCTGGTTTAGATGTTGTTGGAACTAGTAAATGGGGAGGACTTCTTGTTACTTTATTTTTAGGAGTAACGGGCATTCTATTAGCATTTCCCTTAAGCATTATTTTGGCTTTAGGTCGAAGATCTAAAATGCCAGTAATAAAAACTATTTGTATAATTTTTATTGAATTTATTAGGGGTGTTCCTTTAATTACATTGCTATTTACAGCTAATGTAATGTTACCTCTCTTTTTACCAGAAGGTGTCCGTCCTGATAATTTATTGAGGGCTTTGGTTGCTGTTACCTTATTTCAATCCGCATACATGGCAGAGGCAATAAGAGGAGGATTACAAGCCATACCCAAAGGACAATTAGAAGCTGCTCAATCTCTAGGATTGACATATTGGCAAAGCACTAGAAAAATTATTCTTCCTCAAGCTTTAAAAATTTCAATTCCACCTATAGTTAATACATGCATAGGTCTTTTTAAAGATACTTCACTTGTTTTAATTATTGGTTTATTTGATTTACTTGGTGTGGGAAGAGCGGCAGTTGCAGACATTGATTGGGCAAAATTACATTACGAGGTTTATGTTTTTATTTCTCTAGTTTTCTTTATATTCTGCTTTGGCATGTCGAGGTATAGTTTATATTTAGAAAAGAAATTGAAGACGGATAATAGTTAAAATGACAGAGCAAGTAATCCAGCTAGAAAAAGTCAATAAGTGGTATGATGACTTTCACGTTCTCAAAGATATTGATTTATCTGTTGATAAAGGTCAAAAAATTGTGATTTGTGGTCCCAGTGGCTCCGGTAAATCAACTATGATCCGTTGTATTAATCGTCTTGAAGCACATCAAGAAGGTAAAATTGTAGTTCATGGAACTGAGCTTACTAATGACCTCAAAAATATTGATTTAATTAGAAAGAACGTTGGAATGGTTTTTCAACAGTTTAATCTTTTTCCTCACTTATCAGTTTTGGATAATATTTCTTTGGCTCCAATTTGGGTTAAAAAAATGCCTAAAAAAGAAGCTGAAGAAATCGCCATGTCATACTTGGAAAAGGTAAAAATTCCTGAACAAGCTGAAAAGTTTCCTGGGCAATTATCAGGTGGTCAGCAACAGCGTGTGGCTATTGCGAGATCTCTCGCGATGAACCCAGATATCATGTTATTTGATGAGCCTACCTCGGCTCTTGATCCTGAAATGATTAAAGAGGTTTTGGATGTGATGATACAATTAGCTGAAGAGGGTATGACTATGTTAGTTGTTACTCATGAGATGGGATTTGCAAAAACTGTTGCTGATCAAATGATTTTTATGGATGAGGGAAGAATTGTTGAACAAGCATCCCCAGATGAATTCTTTAATAACCCAAAAAGTGATCGAACTAAACTTTTCTTAAGTCAAATTCTTAATCATTAAAAAAGTATAAGATGAATGAAGTTGTAATGGCTTTATTATCCGGATGGATAATATTTTATTTTGCTGTGTTTTTGCCAGGACCTAATACTTTTTTTGTGGCATCCGTTGGAATTAGTGGACAGAAAAAACAAATTTGGGGTGCTGCAGTTGGTACTGCTATTGGTTCTTTTACTTGGTGCTTACTTGCTACAACAGGTATTTCTTTTCTAATTTCAAATTTAATGGGTTGGGGTTTTATTGTTTTAAAGATCTTAGCTAGTCTTTATATGATTTATTTAGCATATCAAATTGGCAGCCAATACTTTAGCTCTGAAAATCAACTCATAAAACTATCCAATGAAAGAAATTTTTTAAACAGCATGAAGAAAGCAATAATTGTTGCTTATACCAATCCCAAAGCTTTCGCATTTTGGTCTGCTCTAGCAACTTTACAATTCAGTGAAAACCTAAATTTTAGTATCGCTCTAATTTTTGCATCAGGTAGTTTTTTTATTTCAGCAATGAATTATTCAATTATCGGCCACTTTTTTGGTATAAAAAAGTTTTCAAATTACTTCAATAGACCTAAAAATATTGTCAATTTAATATTTGCTGGACTTTTTATATTTGTAGCTATTGAAATTTGGGTGTTAGGCTAGGCAAAAAGCCCTAGATAGGGCTTTTTAAAATTTTCTAATAAATCTTCTATCTATCTCTTTTTGTCTTCTTTCAAGATCAATCATGTCGATAGCTTGAGATAAATATACCTCTTCTTTGTAAGACTTTGATTTTTGGTCATTTTTTCCATTAATAATTATTTTTCTAATAGATTTAAATAGATTGCTCATTAGGCAGCCTCTTTTAAGCTATTTGGAAATGACTGATTTCTTTGATACTCGGAGTAAGCCCATTGCCAATCTGTGCCATACTCAACCTTACAAAAATTTATAATACTGTCTTCTTTTTTACTAAAAAGAGATAACCAGAACTTTAAAGATCTTTCTGTAAATCCAAAAATTTTATTCATAATTTTATTTCCTTTCTTATGTATATATAGTTTTAAAAAGAAGTTTTACTTTTGCTAAATATAGACAGCTGATGTCTATTTATGAGACTTCAAACAAATTCATTAAATATTTTTAATTTGTATGTAGTCTAAGTAACAAAAAAAATGATAAATTTATGACATGGATTATAAAATTTTTGATGGCCATAATGATGTATTATTTAGACTATTTTTAAAGAACAAACCTGACTCCTATCTTGATTTTATCGATGGAGATAATGAGGGACATTTAGATCTTCCTCGAATGAACCAAGCTAATTTTAAAGGAGGCTTATGCGCCATATATGTTCCTACCCCAGAACAAGATATCTCTGATTCTGATAAGTTGGTCAACTATAAAGATATGGAGAAAGATGAGTATTTATTACCACTTCCAAGACCTGTAGACGTAAATGATGCATTACCAGTTGTTTTAAATCAATTGTCTATCCTTTCAAAAATTGAAAGAAACTCAAAAAATAAAGTTAAGATTTGTTTATCTGGCAATGATTTGGAAACCTCGTTTAAACATGATGATCAATTATCTGTAGTAATGCATATAGAGGGCGCAGAATGTATAGATAAAAATTTTTATAATCTCGAAACTTTATTTCGAGCTGGTCTTAGATCAATTGGGCCAGTTTGGTCAAGACCTACTATTTTTGCAGAGGGCGTTCCCTTTGCTTTTCCAACTTCACCAGATATTGGAGATGGTTTAACTGAAATAGGAATAGAACTTATAAAAAATTGTAATTCACTAAATATGTTAATTGACACCTCTCATTTAAATGAAAAAGGCTTTTGGGATATAGCAAAATATTCAAATTCGCCCCTAGTAGCCACGCATAGCAATGCTCATCAGATTTGCCCACACTCTAGAAACCTTACAAATAAGCAATTAGATGCAATCAAAGAAACTCAAGGGATGGTTGGAGTTAACTTTGCCCCAGCTTTTTTGAGGAAAGATGGAAAAATGGTTTCTGATACAGATTTACAAATAATAGTTGATCATTTTAAGTACCTTATTGACTATTTGGGAGATGATAAAGTTGGATTTGGCTCAGATTTTGACGGTGCAATGATGCCAAAAGATCTAAATAGTGTTCTAGGTATGCACAAATTAATCGATCTATTAATTTCACAGGGTTTTAATGAAAACTTAATGATTAAAATTTCACATTTAAATTGGATTAATCTTTTAAAAAGAGTTCTAAATTAATAAATATTCAATCAAGTGAAACTTTAGTATCAAAAAAATTCTGATATAATCTTTTTATGGGTCTTCATTTTGACTATAAATCAAAAGCTGGTGAAAGAGCTATGGAGAAAGAGCGTAAGCGCCAAGAAAAACTTGCCGCTAAAAAGGCAAAAAGAGAAGCAAAAAGAGAAGCAGAAGAGTTAGCCGAATTAGAGCGCCTTACAGATCCAAATGCTCCAGCTGAGGGAAATCAGGAACAGTAGTCTGATTACCTTCAAATATATTAATTTTTTCGATCGCTAGTATCGACTCAGACTCTTTTTATCTTATAAATTTTTTGATCCTCTGTCATAGATCTGACTTGCCTTTTATACCATTCCTTAAAATCATTTGATGTGTCATCATAAAACATCACTTTCTTTCGAATTAAGAAAATACCAATATCACTCTCTGGAATTCCAATAAAAGTCTGTCTTTCTGTGTGCATCACTTTTACACTTTCTTGCAAAGGTTCGTGCTCACATAAATAATAACCATAATGCTCTCCCCAAACATATCTTATAATAGGAGTTGTTGCTTCAACCATCATCTGAACATATTTATCCTCATTTTTTAAAAAATTTTCCATACCTGGTACAGGTTGATGGATTTGAGCAAAACTAAGACCAATTTTTTCTTTAGGCACCCAAACAGAGGGAAATGAAACATGTAAAGCTATAAGTTTGTTACATCTGTGAAAAATGGCTATATCCTCTTGAAGATTATAACCAAGTTCTACAAAGTTATTAAAGTTATAGTTTTTAGATGGGTATTCTTTTTTTAATATAGAATTTAACTTTTCGCATACAGCTATATCAATTTCTTTTGTAAAATAATCATCAATAAAAATATTTTCTTTACATTTTTGTTTCAAACTTAAATATCTTTCTTCATGCTCATCATATTCAATAATTGGAAGGTCTTTTATTTTTTTTATTCCAGGAGCTACAGAGTAAATAGGTCCATATGGTTCCCAGTCGATCATTTTGTAAATAAAATCAATACTCCTATCAAAGTGATAGCAATAATAATAAGTTTTTTAAATAGGATTTCAGGTATTTGTTTATGTATAAAATAACCCAGCCAAACACTTAACATAACTAAAAGAGCTATTGGATAGTATATTTTCACTATCTCTAAATAGCTTCCTCCCAAAAACATAAAAAATATTGCTCTCAAAGAGTTTATAATAAAAAAATATCCAGCCATAGTTGATCGCAACTCTTGTTTTGAGGAGAAATAATCTTTATACCCCATTAATACAAATGGTCCTCCAATAGTATAGATTCCTTGAATAAATCCACCTAGAATTACAAAAAAATTTTTCAAGAATTGAGGAAACCTGATATCAGGAAAGAATAAGTTGAAACATCCATAAATAATTAAAATTATTGCAAATATTTTTATTAAAATATCTGATGCAAAATAACTGATAAAATATGTTCCAATTAATGCACCAGGAATTGTATAAATTAAAATTTTGATCAGATGATTTAAAGAGACATATTTGTATGATTGAATTAAAACAGCTAAACCGGAGGATAGCCCAACAATCATTGCAAGCTTTAACAAAGAATTAAAGTCAAAGAAAAATCCACTAATTCCAAGAAAGATTATCGTACCACCAAAACCAAAAATACTTTCAATGGCGTATGCAAAACAAGCTATTAATGCAATTATTGAAAAATTTGGCATTTAATTCTATTTAACAATTTAGAATGTTTTATGTTAAAAGTAATCTATGTATTTAAAAGTAATATTTTCTTTTATTGTAATATTATTTCTTAAAACGAATTTATTGTTTGCACTTTCTCAGGATATTTCTTTAACAATCATGGTTCGTTCTACATTGGGAACAGAATATATTCTAGCTAAAAGTATTTGCAAAGTATTGGACAGGGAACTTGAAATATCTCATATTTATGGTGGTTCTAACACTTTAGAATGTAATACACGCCTTGATGATAGCGTTGATGAAATAATTAAAAAAATTGAACAAAATCAATTTCAATATGCAATTATTAAAAAATCAGATTTACTCAATCGTCCCTCTAATTTATCACTTCGTTCAATTTTAAATTTCCCCGCAGATAATGATTATGTTTTTATTTCAAACCAGAATGTAGATCCTAATGTGATTAAGGATATAAACTTTGGAATTATGAGTCATTTGCTTGAGTTTCGCTATCTTCATAAATCTTTTTTTGAATTTTCGGAAAATAATTTAATTGTTAAAGAAAAAATACCGTTACACTTAGGGACTTTAAAATTTAGTGATGAGTGGAGTAGTGGTAAAAGAAGAAGGTTTACAGAGGTAGACTAATTTTTACAAAACCATCAGTTACGACAAAAATAAATATTAAAGCAAAAAATACTCCACCAACAAAAACTTTCATCACACAAACTTACTAAATAGATTTTAGGTGTAAAGTATATAAACTGTGCAAAATTGTCATGAACGAGTTTATTTTTGGTTTTTCAACAGGTTTAAGTTTAATACTTGCTATAGGTGCTCAAAATTTATTTGTTATAGAGCAAGGTATAAAAAAAAATAATATTTTTTTGGTAACTTCAATATGTATAGTTGGTGATTTCTTATTGATTTTTTTTGGAATTTTCACATTTCACTTTATTAAAAATTTCATCAACGATTTGATCAATTTATTATTATCTATAGGGCTTGTCCTTTTTCTTTTAAATTTTATATGGTCAAAAATAAAAACATTTAAACATGATATTGTATTTTCACAAACACATACACAAACGTCAAAGTTAAAAATAGCCCTCCAGACACTTGCCTTTACTTTTTTAAACCCACACGTTTACTCAGACACTGTTTTTATTTTAGGAAATTTATCAAAAAATTTTCTAACTATTTCTGACAAGATTTTATTTGGATTGGGTGCAAGTCTAGCGTCATTTATTTTTTTTTATTTTTTAGGCTATGGCGCTCAATCACTTAGATTATATTTTTTGAACAAACAAGTTTGGAAATTAGTTAATATAATAATAATTCTTTATTTACTTATAATTACCTTATCTATTATTTTCTTGGAAATAATTTGATTATTAATTTTTTATTTATGAATTATTTTATCAGCTGTTTGTAATTTGCATAGTTGTTATGCAATCATAACACGAGTTTTTTAAAATATTATATGTATAAATTTATTAGGAGCAGTTTTTAAAAGTTTCAATTAACTCCGTGTTGACATAGATACTTAGTTATTCCCTCCTAGTTATAACAAACTGCTCCATTAATAGTATGCCAAGCCTCACAACACTTTATCCTGCACTTTTGTTTCCAGCTATACCTTTAATGATGATATCGTTTGGTAATAGATATACTTCTCTTGCTTCATTAATCAGAAAGATCCATGACGCAATAATTACAAATAGACCAACTAGCAATGTGGTTCAACATCACTTAGATCAAATTAAAGTACTTACAACCCGTTTAACATTAGTAAGGTCAGTTCAAACCCTCTCTGGGATCAGCTTTTTGCTGAATTTAATATCTATTTTTTTTAGCTATATCAAGATTTATGACTTAGCCTTAAACTTTTTTGGTTTAGGAATATTGATATTTTCAATAGCTATAATGTTATTTATCTATGAGATACAATTATCTACAAAAGCTCTTAGTAAGCATTTGGAAGACCTGAGAGACTTTAGTTAATTTATTAAGATACTAGATTCTTTTTTAAATAAATATTTCATATGAAAAAAAACAAACACTGAGCCTAGTAAATTTGTAAAAAATATAGCCCACCAAATACCAATTAGGCCTTTTTCAAGTGTCTCAGAAAATAAATATATTACAAATGGGGGAAGAAATACCAATCTAATAAAAGTGTAGAACACATTTACAGAAGGTTTTCTTAAACCAGAAAGTACAGAATCACACCTATCAATAACTTGATATATAAAAGCCAAAAAAGCTACCATAAACAAGTAACTTCCAGCAATAATTATCACTTCACTGTCTCTTGAAAAAAAACTAGCAATCCTTTCACCCGCAAATATAAGCACTAATGCTCCAAAAATCATCATTGTCATAGATAACCTTAATGAAATTAAAAAAGCTTCATAAATTCTATCAAAATTCTTCGAACCAAAATTTTGTCCTACCATACTTAATAAAGCACTACTAAATCCTATGGCAGGTAATAAAATAATTTGCTCAATTCTTAAAGCTATACCATAAGCTGCACTAGCTGAGGCACCATAACTTGTAACAAACTTTTGCATTATGAAGAAACCAACTGCAATCATGAACATATTCATACTAGAGGGTATAGATTGTCTTAGAATTCTTAATACGAATTTAGTTTCTAACCAAATATATTTGTAATTGAAATACTTAAACAAAGGACTGCGAATAGCATAATAGCTTAAAAAGAAAAAATGAAATAGTTGAGATATGACTGTTGCAAGAGCTATGCCGAGAGTTCCCAATGCAGGAAAAGGACCATAACCTAAAGATAAGAAAGGACTAAATATTAAATTAATAAAAAAGCTTATTATTAATGCATTTCTATTTTTTTTTGTATCTCCTTGTGCATATAAAAGAGAATTAACAACAAAAGAAACAATAAAAATTGGAGCACCAATTGAGAGTACTTTTATGTATCTTAGACCATTATTAAGAAAAATACCTTCTGCCCCAAAATATAAAAATACAGGTCTAGATAATAGAAACGTTGTTAGCCCTATGACTATTGAAACCAATAAAGTGATAACTAAAGCTTGAGTATGTATCTTAATTGCCTCATTAAATTTTTTTTTGCCAATAGCTATTGAAACAAGAGCTGTGGTGCCTTGTCCAAAACCTACAGCGAAGGCTAATAAAATAAAATACAAGGGGTAAGATATTGATAAGCCTGCAATAGCCTCTGTGCTTATGAGACCTGCATAAAAAGTATCTACTACATTGTACAGAGTATAAAACAAAAGACCTGTTCCTGCTGGAACAGCCATACCGATTAATTGTTTTTTTATATCCCCTTGGGTAAGATCCATAAAATTAAAAAGGTCTTACAACTACAAGTATTACAATTAAAATTAGAAGAACAGTAGGCACTTCATTGATTATTCTTAGATATTTTGAGGTATAGTCTCTAAAATTACTCTCTAGACTTTTTCTTATTTTACTTAAATACATATGAAATGCAGAGAGAATAACAATTAATATAATTTTCAAAAAAAGCCATAATTCAAAACCTACATAATGGATAAGGGCTAAACCAAATACCCAAGTCAATATCATTGCTGGGTTCATTATAATTTTTAGCAATTTGTATTCCATTTTTTGAAATACACTATTCATTTCAGGATTGGTTATGTTTTCTACATGATAAACAAAAAGTCTTGGTAAATAAAATAACCCAGCGAACCATGATACAAAAGATATGATATGTAAAATTTTTAATAACTCATACATTTTGTTACCATTTAGCCTCTGGAGGCATTGACATTAATATAGCATCAATATTACCACCAGTTTTTAATCCAAATAATGTCCCTCTATCATAAAGCAAATTAAATTCCACGTAACGAGATCTTTTTTTTGAGAGAGCATCTAAGTCATCTTGATTAAAGTTAAAATCTTTTTTTCTTTTTGAGTTTTCAATTACAAAATTAACAAAGAATTGGCCAACATCTTTTATGAATGATAAATCCTTATCAAAGTCTGTATTGATGTAATCAAAAAAAATCCCTCCTATACCTCTACTTTCTTTTCGATGCTCTAAATAAAAGTATTCATCACATTGTTTTTTAAATTTTTCATAATAAGTTGAATTATGTTGATCACATGTTCGTTGGAGACCCTGATGAAAATTATCTTTTTCTAATTTTTCAGGTATTGCAGGGGTTAAATCACAACCACCACCAAACCATTGTTTTCCTTTTGTGGTTATGTACCTAGTGTTAAAATGAGCTGCAGCAATTTTCGGGTTTTTCATGTGAGCTACGACTGAGATACCACTGGCCCAAAAGCTCGGATCCTCTTCGGTTCCCGGCATTGATTTTTTAAATTCTTCACTAAAATTACCATGCACTGTTGAAATATTTACTCCTACTTTTTCAAATATTTCTCCTTTTAGTAAGGACATCAAACCTCCACCACCACCAGGTCTTTGCCACTCTTTTTCTATAAATTCAGACCCATCAAGCTTTTGTATTGATCCAACCATTTGATTTCGAAGTTCTCGAAACCACTTTTCTGCTTTAGTTTGTTGATTTTTTATTTGATCACTCATACCCACCCATGTAGTTCGTTTTCTATCAACGAAGTGAGTAGGAGTATATGATCTTCCCGATCATTTAGACAAGGAATATATCCAAATTCCTTTCCACCATTTTCCATGAATATTTCTCTATTTTCCTCGTTAAGTTCTTCTATTGTCTCGAGACAATCTGAGGAAAAAGCAGGACTTATAACATGAATGTGGTCTGTACCATTTTTTGCTAAGCTCTCTATAGTTTTATCTGTGTAAGGTTGAAGCCATTCAGCTGGTCCAAATCTAGATTGAAATGTGGTCATATAACTTTCCTCAGATAAGCCCATGGTCTCTGCCACCAACCTAGTAGTTTTTCTGCAAAAACAATGATACGGATCCCCTTTATCTAAATATTTTTTTGGAACACCATGATAGCTAAATATGATTTTTTTTGGTTTTGAATTTTTAGTCCAAAATTCTTCAATGCTATTTTTTAGAGCTTTAATATAAAGTTCATTTTCGTAATATCCTCCAATAAAACGAAGAGATGGTACCCAACGCCAACTTTTTAATTCTTCTGCAACAGCATCAAACGTTGAGCCCGTTGTAGCCGCACAATATTGAGGGTATAAAGGTAAAATAATAATACGATCACAATTTTGATTTCTAAGATTATTTAAACCCTTAGAGATGCTAGGGTTCCCATAACGCATTCCAATATCAAATACGATATTTTGATATTTCTTATTAATAAATTCTTTTATTTTCGATAATTGGTTTTTTGTATGGAATAGAAGAGGTGAACCTTCCTCTGTCCAAACAGATTTGTAATTTTTAGCTGACTTTGCTGGTCGAGTATTTAAAACTATTCCATTAAGAATAGGCCACCAAATAGCTTTTGGTGTTTCTATGACACGTTCATCTGATAGAAATTGCTTTAGATAAGTCTTTAAAGACGACTTAGTTGGTTCATCTGGTGTTCCTAAATTTGTGATCAAAATACCAGTCTTAAGACCAGAGCCATGAACGTAGAGTTTATTACCTTTAAATGAAGCCATTGAAAAACATTACGATTCTTATGATAACTTAGTTCTTATCTTTTCTATGAATAAATGAACATTAGCCTCAGGAGTAGTTTTTTTTACACCGTGATCGAGGCTAGCAATCCACCCAGATCTATGAGATGGCTCACTCTGTAAGCATTTCTCAATATATTTATCAATATAATCAGAAAAGGATTTAGTGTCCTCCATAGCTAACAAATCATTTGAAAAATTCCCCTGTAAAGATAAATGTGTCTTTGGTAATTCAGTGAAAACCTCCAAATTAGTTCCAAAAACTGTAAGTTTTAAATTTTTTAAATTTTGTAATTTATTAAATTTAGTTTGAGAAATTTCTTTAGTGAAATATCCAATCTTATTTGGATAACAATTTGAAATTTTAACTAAAAAAGGAATAACGAATTCATCAAAATCTTTATCATTTAGTTTATTAGCTTCAGTATCAAATATCATTAACAAATCAATGTCATTTTGTAACTGAATTTGTATATTTTTTTGTATTAACATTTCTAAAACGGGCAGAGTTTGTTGAAATAGTGTTTGTGATACAGGATTATTCCTCGTTGCAAAATGGTATAAGGTTACAGGTCCACCAGTAAATCCAATTAAGGATTTATCATTTGATAGTTCATTTCTAATGTGTTTGAGAGATATATTTTGAAAATCTATAAAACTTTCAAATTCATCAATATTAAATTCGGATATCATTTTTGAACTTAAATTTTTTTCAAACATTGGTCCAGGATTAAACTTTAAACTCATACCTAAATAATCTAAAGGAAAAAGAATATCACTAAACAATATTGCAGCATCAAAATCGAATTCAAAAATAGGTCCAAGTGTTACCTCACAAGCAAGCTCAGGCTCTTTACATAATTGTTCAAAAGAATATTTTTCTTTTAATTTTCTGTAATGCTGATGATATCGACCAGCTTGTCTCATAAACCAAATTGGAGGAATTTTTTGTTCAACTTTATTTAAGGCATTAAAAAAATTCTTGTTATAAGTATTTTGCAATATCTCTAGCTCCATAAGTAATAATAAAATCTGCTTGAGCTCTTTTGAGTACCGTTAAAGACTCTAGGAGCAAATCTACATAATTGCCAAATTTAGCTTTACTGAGCATTTGTAAACTAGCATATTCACCACTTACTTGGTACGCACCAGTGGGAAGCAGTGTCTCATATTTTATATCTCTTATTAAATCTATTGAAGTCATTCCAGGCTTAACCATTAAATAATTTGCACCTTGAGCTGCATTACTAATTGAGCTTTTAATCGCCTTTACTTTGTCTTCAACAGGTAATTGATATGATGATCTATCAAATCCCTGTGGTGATGATTTTGCAACATTTCTAAATGGGCCGTAGAAGTGACTTTTAAATTTTGTTGAATAACTCATTATTTGAGAATTTGAAAAACCATTTTGAACAAATATTTTTCTCAAATATTTAGTCGTATTTTTCATCATGTCACTTGGTGCAATTATATCAGCTCCCGCCTCAAGATATGTATTAGCCGCTAATCCTAAAGAGTAATGTGTCTTATTAAGATCAATTGATTTTTTATGAGTAACTCCACAATGCCCATCCACAGTTATAGAGCATAAGCATGTATCTATAAGTAGAACTATATCTTTTCCAAAATAATTTTTAATTTTTCTTATAACTTCATAGTGAAAGCTAAAGTCCTCCGGATGTTTTTGTTTTTTATTTGGAACGATAAAAAGAAGAAAATTATTAATACCTTTTTTTAAATCCTTTTCAATTGCCTTAATTATAGATGAAGATGACCAACTCTTATTATCACCTAATCCTTTAATTTCCTTTGAATTTTTTACTTTTTGATCCACAAATAAAGGTTGAATTAAAATTTTCTTTTTAAGAGATTTTGACTGATCAATAGGGAAATAATTTTTAATCATTTAAGTTCAAAATTTTTAAAATCATCATAAGTAAGATATACATTTAATTGATTTTTAGGAATAAATTTAGAAATATGAAGATACGTTTGACCAGGTCCACACGAATTACGCTTATTTAGTATTTCTGGTCTTAGTTGTATAGCTAATTTAAATGCAGAGAAGCTCATCCAATAAAAACTCTCCGCTACAAACAAATTATCAATCGTATTGTCATTAATCAAAGGGACTAAACTATAGTGTGATATAACAGGGAATTTTTTATTTAGCATATTTCCTTCATATGTAAGTTTATAAGTAGGTTTTTGATTATCTTTATAAAAATATTCAGTTTCTCGATAATTTTCACCAAAACTATCGAGGGAAGAATTTACAAGAATGCCCATTTTACTTATTTTTTTCCAAGAACTAACGCCGGAAGTTATAAGATTTGATACACTTTTTAAAGATTTAAACTCTTTAAATTCTGATCTTGTGGCCAAAACATTTTTATTTTTTACTGTTTTATTAAATTCATGCAAATTTCTCTGAAACATTTGATATTTTGATAAGCTTGAGGGAAATATATTTTTAACTTTTTTAACTTTTTTATTATTTAGATATTTTTTTTCTTTAAAATATTTTTTTGTTTGATTATCTTTCCCTTGTGCAAATAAGATTTTTTCATTTAGAATATTTTCAATAGTTACACCTACATCTAAATTGCAACCACCTCCCCATTTGTATAAATATTTTCTCTCTCTTTGACAATCATCTAACGAAGGTAAATGATTAATTTTTTTCAATATTTTTTCTATTTTTTGATCATCTCTCCTATATTCCAAAGCAATACATCCTTGAGCTGCCGCACTAGGAAATTCAGAAATTGGTAAAATTATTTTCTCAAACTTTTTAAATTTTAATTTAAAATTTCTATAATCTATTTTATTAATTTTTTCTCCATATTTAAAAATTCTATCTATAGCAGCTTTAGCCATAAATACCCCATCCTCTTCTGAGGAATTTAATATTTTTTCCAGCCTTGATGGTACGTTTCCCCTAATGTCGAATGGCTTCAATTCTTCAAAGGGTAAAAACTCTCTTAATTTTTTTAAATAATATTTTCTTCTAGGAGAGGATGTCCCTATAACTAATTTTTTTTTATTTAATGAAGTCTTTTTAATAAGAATAACATCTCTTGGATCATCTCTTTTGAGACAAATAAAAGAGGTCTTATATAGATTTTTAACAGGAAGATCTTTGAATGAATGAACTACCACATCTGCATCTTTTAAAATTAATTTTTTTGAGAGAGAATTTGTAAATATTCCAAATCCATTTTGTTCCCAAGCTTTAGCTGACATGTCCGTGTCACCAACGCTTGATGAATAATGTGTATCAATTATATTTTTTTGTATTTTATTTATTTCTATTTCCGCAATGTGAGTCTGAATTTTAGCGAGAAAACTTTTTCTTGATAACAAAACAATCTTTTTCATAACCATTGATGACATTAAGAAATAACAAATAATCAACGCTAATACAATTTAAGCGAGACTTATTGGTCAATATGTACTTATTTCAAAATATGTTATAGCTAAATAACGTTTGAAATTATGACACAAAAAGCAGTTTTAATTGTCGGAGCAGGATCAGGTTTAAGTGCTTCTTTGGCTAGAGCATTTAAATCAAAGGGGATGAAAATCGTACTTGCTGCTAGAAACATAGACAAACTTGACAGTTTAAAAAAAGAGATCGACGCTTTAGTTTTTAAGTGTGACTCAACGGAAAATAACAGTGTTCAAAATTTATTTTTGCAGACTGACTCAATTATAGGCACTCCAGAAATTGTTATCTATAATCCATCTCTTAGAATTGTAAAACCTTTTATTGAATACGATCCTGATGAAATGCTTCAATCAATTAAAGTAAATAGTTATGGGGCTTTTCTAGTAGCACATGAATCAGTAAAAAGAATGTTAAAAATAGGAAAAGGTAATATTTTTTTCACTGGATCATCTGCAAGTGTAAAGGGTTTTGCCAAATCTGCGTCCTTTGCTATGGGAAAGTTTGGTTTGAGAGGCTTAGCACAATCTTTGGCAAGAGAGTTGCACCCACAAAATATTCATATAGGTCATTTCGTTATAGATGGAGGAATTGGCAAAGAACCAGTTGGAAATTATCAAATGATACACCCTGATGAAATTGCAAAACAATACCTAAATTTTTATTTACAGGATAAAAAAGCTTGGTCATGGGAAATTGAAATTAGAACAAACACTGAAAAATTTTAGAGGAACACCTTGGAAATAGGTATAGACAGTTTTGCAGATAAAAGAGAGGGCTCAGATAGTGTTAAAGCCATTAATAATGTTATTGATAGAATTATTTTTGCAGATGAAGTTGGATTAAATTCATTTGGAATAGGAGAGCATCATAGAAAAGAATTTTTAGACTCAGCCCCATTTATGATATTATCTGCAGCTGCAGCACAAACAAAAAATATTAAGTTAATAAGTGCTGTAACTGTTTTAAGTGCAGCAGATCCTGTTCGTGTATTTCAAAACTTGTCTACTCTTGATCTGATATCCGGAGGTAGAGCAGAAATGGTAGCTGGAAGAGGATCATTTTCTGAAGCCTTTCCATTGTTTGGTTTGGATTTCAAAGATTATGATGAATTGTTTATTGAAAAACTCGGTTTACTTTTGAAAATTAGAGAAAATGAATTTGTTAGTTGGTCTGGTAAATTTAGACCTTCGATAAATAATTTACCTATTTATCCAAGGCCTATTCAAAACCCTGTCCCAATTTGGTTAGGTGTTGGTGGCACACCTCAATCCTTTGCTAGAGCAGGTTCAATGGGCTTACCTCTAATGATTGCCATTATTGGAGGCAATACTCATCGCTTTAGGCCTTTGGTAGATATTTATCGACAGGCGGGTAAAGAAGCAGGACACCCGCCAGAAAAACTCTCTGTAGGACTTCATTCACTGGGATATGTCGCAAATAGTATGGATGAAGCAATAGATTTGTATTATGAGGGTTATCATAAAATGTTTACAAAAATTGGAAAAGAAAGAGGTTGGGGTCCTGTGACGAGAGACCAATTTGACAATCAAATTAGTCCATTAGGAGCTATAGTTTTAGGCGATCCTGATCAGGTCGCTGAAAAGATTATCAGACATAGTCAAGCCCTTGGAGGTATTGATAGATTCCAATTTCAAATGGATATAGCCGATATTACCCATGAAAATTTAATCAAATCTATTGAACTGATTGGCAAAGAAGTAATTCCTAGGATAAATAGGACAAAAAGCCCCTAATTAGAGGCTTTATGCGTCTTTATTGCAGTATCTTTTAGATTAGTAAAAAATAAATTAATATTTGTGAAAAATCACAATTGGAAATCTAACTATTTAAGCACCCTTCAATCTGAAATTGATAAAATTAAGGATGAAGGCCACTACAGAGTATTTAACAACATAGAAAGAAAAGCCGGACAGTATCCCAAAGCTACAAGACATAGCAATGGTCAAACCGAAGAGATTGATGTCTGGTGTTCAAATGATTACTTAGGCATGAGCCAGAACAAAGAAGTTATTTCCGCAATGCAATCAGCTGCTGAAAAGTTAGGAGCAGGAAGCGGAGGAACAAGGAATATATCAGGTACTACTAATTTCCATATTCAACTCGAAAAAGAAATCGCACTCTTACATAAAAAAGAAAGAGCTCTAGCATTTAATTCTGGATATAGTGCTAATGAGTCTGCACTAAAGTCTATCATATCTGCTTTTGATAATTGTTTAGTTTTAAGTGATGAACTAAATCACGCATCACTTATAGAGGGAATTCGTACAAGTAAAAAAGAAAAAGCTATTTATCGTCATAACGATGTAAAACACCTAAAGGACATTCTAAAGGGAGTAGATTTTTCTCGACCAAAAATTATCGTCTTGGAGTCTGTCTATTCAATGGAAGCTGATTTTGCGCCACTAGAAGACATTATTCAGGTTGCTCAGGATAATGGAGCATTAATATACTTAGATGAAGTTCATGCTGTAGGTTTATACGGTCCCAATGCAGCAGGTGTAGCAGATCAAAAAGGATTATCTGAGCATATTGATATTATCAATGGAACATTGGCAAAAGCATTTGGTCTAGCTGGAGGTTACATAGCCTCGACTGAGACAATAATTGATTTTGTAAGAAGTTTTTCAAAAGGATTTATTTTCACAACATCCATGTGCCCAGCAGTAGCTGCTGGAAGTCTAGAGAGCATTAGACAAGTAAAGAAAAACAATGAAATTCGATCTTCATTCTTTGAGAATGTAGATTTTGTTAAAAAAGAACTACGAACCGCAGGTATTCCTTTTTTAGACTCAGGCTCACATATAATCCCAGTATTAATTGGAGATAGCAAATTATGTAAAGAGATTAGTGATTTTCTTTTAAATGAGCACCAAGTTTATGTTCAGCCTATTAATTATCCAACAGTCCCAAAAGGAACTGAGAGAATAAGAATAACTCCCACTCCATGTCATGACCCAGAGTCTACTGAAAAATTTGTAGAAGCTTTGAAAGATGCTTGGTTTAAGTTTATGCCTCAGTTAGTTAAATTTGAAAATCAATTTACTAATAAAATCAAAGTAATTTAAACGCCTTATTTGATCAATCTTTACATTTGTTATAAAACATACTAATGAGAGTCATTGCGTTTTATAGTTTCTTTAACGTATCCAATCCCAGATTATTAAAAGAGAGGTTAAATTTACACTTTCTTTTAAAACAAATAAAAGGTTCGATTATTGTTAGTCAGGAAGGTTTAAATGGTACAATAGCAGTCTCTTCAAAATTAGAAAAAAAAATTATCGACTATTTAATGTCTTTAGGAGTCACTAAAGAAAATATAAAAATATCAGACTTTAATGGCCAAAGAATTTTTAACGAGTTTAAAATTAAACTTAAAAAGGAAATAGTTACATCTGATTTTGGATTAAAAATTTCAGACATTAAAAAATCTAAGTTTATTGAACCAAGTGATTGGGATAAATTTGCCAATGATAAAAATGTAGAAATTCTTGATACAAGAAATGATTATGAATTTAAAATTGGTCATTATAAAAATGCTATCAACCCTAAAATTGAAACATTTAAAGATTTCAAAAATTATATAAAGAATAACAAAGAAAAATTTCAGAATAAAAAAGTTGGTATTTATTGTACAGGTGGTATTAGATGTGAAAAAGCAGGACCTTTAATGGAAAAATATGGTATTGAGACATATCAACTTAAAGGAGGAATATTAAAATATTTTGAAACCACATCTGCTGACTCATGGAAGGGTGAGTGCTTTGTTTTTGACTACAGAGTATCTTTGAACAAGCAACTTTCTAAAGGTACGAGTAAGCTTTGTTACGGGTGTAACATGCCTTTAACTCCAAGAGAGAGAAAATCTCCTAAATATGAAGAGGGATATTCATGTTCCATCTGTTTTGATAATATGACAGAAAAAAAGAGACGTTCTCTCAAAGATAAGCGAGAACATTGGAAAAAAGTTCTTTAATTTTATTAAATATCAATGTTGACCAAATTCAAAATTAGTTTAGTTTACGCCAATGGCTAAAAAGTCTACATACCAACTTAAACAGTTAATACCTGAAGAAAAACCTGAAACTGGCACAAAATATATTGTACGTAAACCCACTAAAGGATTGAAAGTTTCTGACAAACTTCGCCAGAGAAAGTATGACCCTGTTTTGAAACAGCATGTTTGGTTTGTAGAAAAGAAAATGCCTCCTCATAGTAAATAATTTTGTTATTATTTTATCATCGAAAATAGAACTTTATATTGGCTGAGAAGAGACTTTAGGATTACTGATAATCCTTGTCTGGAATTTATATCAAAACAAAAATCCCCAGCATTACTTGTTTATATTTATGATGACATTGAAAAGAAAGCCACTGGAGATGCTGGTCAATGGTGGTTAAATAAAACTCTTCATTTGCATTCCAAGAATTTAGAACAAAAATTTAATGTAAAGCTTATTATAACTGATGGTGAAGCGAAAAAAAATCTCTCACACCTAATTGAAAAATACAAAATTTCATCATTAATTTGGAATAGGCTCTACTCAGATCAATCTATTAAAAGAGACACTGAGATAAAGATTTTTTTTAAAAATAAAAATATTCATGTTGAAACTTTTAATTCACACTTACTTAATGAGCCTTGGGAAGTACAAAATAACTCTGGTCAGTTCTTTAAAGTTTTTACTCCTTATTGGAAAACTGCTTTTAAAGTTTATTTGAACAAGAAATTTTCTTACCAAAAAAATACATCAATCAAATCTTTTAAACACAATGAAAAAACTAAAATCAATTTTTTATCTGATAGAAGTTGGTATGAGAAGTTTAATAATTATTGGAGTCCAGGAGAGGATGCAGCTTTGAAAAAAATTGAGACTTACATTTCCTATCATATAGATAAATATGATGTAAATAGAAATAGACCTGATTTTGATCAAACATCAAGAATATCTCCACACTTAAGATTTGGAGAGATATCCCCGCGGGTAATAATTGAAAAAATCCAAAATTCAAAAAAATCTAATAATGCTGTAAATACTTATTTATCAGAAATTGGCTGGCGAGAATTTTCTTATTCATTGTTGTATTATTCTGAAGATTTATCAACTAAACCGATTAACCCTAAATTTAAAAAATTTCCATGGAGAAGTAGCAAAAAAGATTTTGCTCTTTGGACTGAGGGTAAAACAGGCATACCTCTTGTAGACGCTGCAATGAGTCAAATTTATGAGGAGGGATGGATGCATAATAGGCTTAGAATGGTTGTTGGAAGTTTTCTTGTGAAAAATTTATTATTAAACTGGACATTAGGTGAGCGGTATTTTCAAAAAAGTTTACTAGATTATGATGAAGCAAGTAATGCAGCTGGATGGCAGTGGATAGCAGGCTGTGGCGCAGATGCTTCCCCATATTTTCGTGTATTTAATCCTGTGCTTCAGTCAGAAAAGTTCGATCCACAGGCTCAATTTATCTTGAAGTATATTCCACAATTAAAAATATTTAATTCATCAAAAACAGTATTTGAGCCATATTTAGATAAAAAATTATTAGATAGTTTAGTCAAAGAAAAAAAATATGTTAATCCAATAGTTGATTTGAAAGAGTCTCGCAACAGAGCACTTGATGCTTATCAACAAATGAAATCATAATTTGAAAAAAAGCGTAGCTATAATTGGATCTGGTATAGCGGGATTATCTACAGCATATTTTTCACAAGAATATTTTGATGTAACACTATTTGAGAAAAATGATTATTTAGGTGGGCATGCAAATACAAGAGAAATCAAAGATAGTAAAGGTAATACTATACCAATAGATACAGGTTTTATTGTCTATAATGAACTGACCTACCCAAATTTAACAAAATTTTTTGATCTTCTCAAAGTCGAAACTGTTAATAGCAATATGTCCTTTAGTTTTCTTAATGAGGAAAACAAATTCGAGTACGGGGGAGGAAGTTTAAGTGCATTATTTGCAGATCGTAAAAATTTTTTTAATTTAAAATTCTACAAAATGTTAAAAGACATCATTATTTTTTATAAAGTTTATCAAAAAAAAAATATTACATCAGATATTTCAATCAGAGATTTTCTTAAAACAAAAAATTACTCTGATGAATTTATTAATTTCCATCTTGTTCCTTTAATTTCAAGTATTTGGTCAACTCCCGATCAAGACTCTCTTAATCAGCCATTAAAAAGTATTATTAATTTTTTTCAAAATCACAAATTGTTTAATTTCACGGATAGACCACAATGGAAAACAATAAGAAATGGTTCTAAGCAATATATCAATTTATTAATTAAATCTGCAAAATTTAAAATCAAAAAGTCATGTAGAATTCAAAAAATTTCAAGAAATGACAAGATTGAAATTTTCTTTGAAGGAAAAAAATCTGTTTTCGACATTATTATATTTGCATGTCCTCCCAACCATTTTTTTCCTCTTTTAGATAAAATATATCAGAAAGAGCATGAGGTTTTAAATGAATTTGATTTTCAAAAAAATTTAGCACAATTACATCAAAATGACTCTCTTATGCCAACTCATTTAAAAGCTTGGTCAAGTTGGAATTTTCATACGAATTTAAATAATAAATGTACTTTAAGTTATTGGATGAATAAATTGCAACCACTAGAAACTAATGACAATTTCTTTGTCTCTCTAAATCAGGATCAAAATCAGAATCACTATCAAACAATTTACGAACATCCAATATTCTCACCTAAAACTCTCAATGCTCAAAAAAATATTTCACAAATTCAAGGCTATGAGAATTCTTATTATGTTGGTAGTTACCTTGGCTATGGTTTTCATGAAGACGGTATTCAATCTGCTATAAAAGTTTGTAAAAGGTTAAATATAGATTTAAAGGAGTTTAAAAATGCGGATACATCAAGAGTGCAATGGAATTAATTTCTTCTCATTGTTTCGGAATAGGTAAAATAATTCATAAAAGAACAAGGGATACTGACAATTTTTTTCAATATAATGCACCTTACATAAGTATAAATCTAAGTAACACAATAAACATCCATCCGTTTATATCTCTAAATAGATTTAACTTTTTTTCAATTTTTTATAAACAGCACGGATTTAGAAATAAAAAAAAGAGTTTATATGATTTTGCAAAAAATGTTGCTGAAAAACACAATATTCATTTTAATAGTATTCAATTTATATGTATCCCATCAATTGTTGGTTATTCTTTTAACCCTATTAGCTTTTATTTATATCTTGATAGTAAAAATAAAGTTAAGTCGATCATATATGAAGTGAAAAATACATTTGGAGACCAAGTTCATTATTTAACTTTGAACAAGTTTAACGATAAAGAGTTTAAAAAAAATATGTATGTATCACCATTTATTGAAATGGACTGCACTTATAAAATTTCTTCAAAAAATAAAAGAAAAGACCATTTTTTTTGTAATATTAATCAATTTAACCTTAAAAAGGAGCAAATATTTTATGCCTCTATAGATTTAAATTTAAAAGAAATAACTTTCTATAATTTTATTTTGTTTTTAATTTTAAATATTTTTGGGAGTGTAAAAACAATCACTCTTATTCACTATCAGGCAATCAAGCTTTTTTTAAAAAAAAGTAAATTCTTTAAATATTCCAATAGAATAAAAGATAATCTATACTTAGATTAATTAAATTTAGGTAAAATCTTGTTTATTGATAGATATATAAAAAAAGTTTGTTCTAAAATCAGATATGGATCTTTGACCTTAAATGTTAAGGGTAAATCTTATGAGTTTTACGGTGAATTAGAGGGTCCTTCAGTGCATTTAACAATTAGTAGTATCTCTATGATATGGGATTTGTATTTTCGTGGTTCAGTCGGGCTTGGTGAAGCTTATATAAAAAAGAAATTTGAAGCAGACGATTTAAGTAAATTCTTAGAATTTGGCGCACTAAATGAAAGAGCTTTTGGTAACGAAATGAGTGGATCTAAGTTTTACAGATTTTTATCAAAAAAATATATGAATAAAACTAAAAATTCATTATTTCAGAGTAAAAAAAATATTCATGCTCACTATGATCTTGGTAACGACTTCTATTTGGAGTGGCTGGATGATACTTTAACTTATTCCTCAGGTTTTTTTAAAACAGGCTTGGAAACGTTATCTGAGGCACAAAAAAATAAATTTGAAAGTCTTATTGAGGGTAATGAGCCTAGACCAGGCGATCATGTTTTAGAAATTGGGTCTGGATGGGGAAGTTTTGCTTTTTATTTAATTTCAAAATTCCCTGATATCAAAATCGATACTTTAACTATCTCAAAAGAGCAATACGAATTTGTAAAAACAAAAATTAGAGAACATCATTTAGAAAATAAGCTAAATGTCATATATAAAGATTACAGAGAGCATCAAGGAGAATATTCCAGAATCTACTCCATTGAAATGTTTGAAGCTGTTGGAATACAATATTGGCAAACTTATTTTGAAAAAATTAAAGACTTGTTAAAACCATCGGGGGTCTTTTCAATGCAAACTATTGTAATCTTTGATGATTTCTTTGAGAGGTATACTCGAAAAATTGATTTTATTCAAAAATATATATTTCCTGGTGGAATGTTACCATCAGTAAAAGCTTTAGAAAAAATAGCTAACCAAAAAAAATTCGACTTCCAAATTAAAAATCAAATGGCTGATAGTTATTATCAAACACTTGAGATGTGGAGAAAAAATTTTAACAATAAATGGGATATAATAAAAAATTTAGGTTACTCTGAAGATTTCAAAAGAATGTGGAATTTTTACTTATCATATTGTTCAGGAGGTTTTAAGGCAAAAACTATTGATGTATATCAAATAGATTTTATCAATAAGTAAATTAAATCTGTTAAAGATCTACTTTCATCAATGAGCGTATTGATTGTGTGTATGAGAAATGTATTAATAGCGAGTATTTTATTAATATTTGTCAGTGGGTGCAATAACATGAAACTTGAAGACTTTGCCAACAAAAAACCAATATTTAAAATAGAAGAGTATTTTTTAGGAAAAACAACAGCTAGTGGTCTTTTTATTGATAGACTTGGAAAGGTAAGGCGACAATTTACTGTTGAAATGGAAGGTATTCAACAGGAAGATAATTTTATTCTCAATGAGACCTTCCTTTATGATGATGGAGAGGAAGAATTCAGAAGATGGGAAATAAAAAAAACTGGTGAAAATACTTACGAAGGAATTTCTGATGATATTATAGGTGTAGCTTTAGGTGAAAGTTCTGGTAATGCTTTAAATTGGCATTACACATTAAAACTCAAGTATGGTGATGGAATAATGAATGTTAAATTTGACGATTGGATGATTATGCAAGATGAAAAAAATGTATTCAACAAAGCTACTATGAAAAAATTTGGTATAAGATTAGGAGATGTTTATTTATTCTTCACTAAGCAGTAGTAGACTGTAATTTTTCTGCCTTTTCTTTTGCTTTTCTCTCGCGTTCTGCTTTTCGCTGACCTTTTTCAACTAATACTTCGAGCTCTTCATAAGTACATAAACCAAGATCAGTGGGGTTTCTAAATTCTGTAATTGGTTGAGATTGATTACCAGCCCTTATATTAGCAACAGTAGGCTTAGTAGAACTTGTAAGTTTAGCTATTTGTGTATCTGTTAGTATTTGTCCATACTCACGAATTAGCCATGCTATAGCCTTAGGCCTTTCTTGTCTTACTGATAACGGTAAGTATTTTTTTGTTTTAACACTCGATTGAATGGACTCAGATTTTTTATTTTGCAATTGAAGCTCAAGTGAATGATCACCCTCACAACGTTTAATCTCATCCATAGTTAATTGACCACTGGCTATAGGGTTTAATCCTTGCATACGATAAGCGTCCTCACCATCTGCAATACTTTGAACTTCTAGCTCATGTAATTGACAGAATTGAGATATTTGGGAAAAACTTAAAGCAGTATTGTCTACCAACCATACGGCCGTAGCTAAGGGCATTAAAGGTTTATTGTCAGACATGGTCTTTTTAAAATATTAAATATTAAATGACTTATATTTATTTTTAAAACGTGCAACTCTTCCACCTGAGTCAACCATTTTTCCAGATCCTTGATTCCAAGCTGGATGAGATAATGGGTCAATTTCAAGCTTCATAGTATCGCCAGCTTTACCCCAAGTAGATCTAGTCTTATATGTTGATCCGTCAGTACGTTCTACAGTAATTTCATGGTAATCAGGGTGTATTTTTTGTTTCATGGTTATGAGAAAATAGAGATCAAAGGTTAAAAAATCAAGTAAATATTTATAGGCTTTTCAGCAATTCGCCGCTAATGGCTGCACTAGAGGCAATTAAACTCTCATCATTTAAGGGATCAAAAACATTACCTTTTTCATTTAGGCATATCCCACCAGCCTCATTTACTAAAATAACACCTGCTACGATATCCCAAAGATTTAATCTTAATGACCAAAATCCATCAAATTTTCCTGATGCCACATTCGCTAAATCAAGAGCTGAAGAACCAAGTATTCTGACACTTGTTTTCCTTTGAAGCGATCCTATTTGAGCAATTCCTTTTTCAAGAATATCTTCATGCTTGATTTGCACACCAGATGTAAACATACATCCATCTAACTTATCTCTTTGGGAAACCCTGAGCCTTTGGTTGTTAATCCAAGATCCAGAACCCTTGTGAGCCCAAAATAATTCATTCAAAATTGGGTTATATGTAACACCAGCAATAATCTCTCCTTTTTGCATCAATCCAATGGTTACTGCAAAGTAACCATTTCCATGTATGAAATTTTTTGTTCCGTCAAGTGGGTCTGAGATAAACACAGGAGTATCACCTTTAAGCTTATCTAAATCTTCAGCACTAAAAGTCTCCTCGTCAATTTGAAGAAAATCAGGTCTATCTTTTCCCAAAGTATAACTAATAGTTTCAGATGCTCTAATATCTGCAGAGGATACAAAATCATTTTTATCTTTTTTAGAAATTTGAAGTTTCTCAAGTTCTCCAAAATCTCTAATTAAAGATTTAGCAGCATTCCTACATGCCTTTTCCATAACAACAATTACTGGTGGGACAATAGCCATAGAAAAAATTATTTTGCTTTTTCTATGTAAGTTAATTCAGACGTGTTTATTCTAATTTTGTCACCAGTTTCAATATGAGGTGGAACGGTAACTCTTACACCGTTAGTTAACAATGCTGGTTTATATGATGAAGATGCTGTTTGTCCTTTAACAACTGCCTCTGTTTCGGCTATTTGTACAGTAAGACTTTCAGGAGGATTAACATTCATTGGTTTTTCATCATAAAACTCAATAGAGACTCCCATCCCATCTTCAAGAAATTTTGCTGTATTTTCATTTACTTGGCTAATATTCATAACTATTTGCTCATAGGTTTGGGTATTCATAAAAGTAAAATCATCTCCACTACGAAATAAAAATTGATGATCTATCTCTTCAGCACGAATTTTTTCAATAGACTCTGAACTTCTAAATCTCTCATTTAATTTTGACTGGTTTGAAATATTTTTCAACTCAGCTTGAATATATGCCCCACCTTTTCCAGGTTGTGTATGGGATAATTTAGCGACTTTCCAAATCGAATTATTATGTTGAATTATATTTCCTATCTTTAAGTCGTTAGCATTAATTTTCATTTAGATTTATAAATTTGAATCATTCGCTCTAATAGAGCCAAGGCATCTACTCTAGATCTTTGAAAACAATTTCTTCCAATAATTGAGCCGTTTCCATCTCCCTGGTGAATTGCAAGCACCTCATCCATTAATGCTTGATCATCTTTTGCATCTCCACCCGAAAATACTACTAAGCGTTTTCCATCAAATGCAACTTTTTTGATATGAGCCACACGATCCTTTAAAGTGCTTATAGGTATACTATTATCTTCAAATGCTTTTTTAGTTGGGTCTTCTTCTAAAAAATCACTGGGAAGTTTTACTTTAATAATATTTGCCCCTAATAGAGCAGACATGTGTGCTGCATATGAAATTATGTTCATTGCTGTTTCACCTTTTTTGCTAATTTTTGAACCTCTCGCATAAGCCCATAAAACAACAGCAAGTCCTTTTTCTTTAGCCTCGAAACTAAGTCTTTTAAATTCTTCCATTAATTCAAAATTATGATCAGAACCAGGATAAATCGTAAAACCTATTGCAGCACATCCTAATTTTAATGCATCATTTACACTCCCAGTCACAGCTTGATCAAGAGATGTTGCAAGAGTATTAGAGCTATTAATTTTTAATATAGTTGGAATTTGACCATTATAATTACCAGAACTTGTTTGAAGTAAACCAAGAGGAGCAGCATAAGCAGATAAACCAGCATCTATTGCAAGTTGGTGATGATAATTTGGATCGTACGCCTGGGAATTTACAGCGAAGCTTCTATCAGGCCCGTGTTCAAAACCCTGATCGACAGGTAAAATTATCATTCTTCCAGTTCCGCCTAACTTTCCATGTCCCAAAATTTTCATAAGATTTGATCTCACACCGATATTCTCGTGTGTGTAGTTTGATATAATTTTTCTTGTTGTCTTTGTAACTTTCATAATTGCTCTTATAAATTACACACTTGAGCAGTTGTCTCAAGCATTCTATTTGAAAATCCCCACTCGTTATCATACCAAGTCAACACTCTACCAAAATTATCTGATACCGTTGTTGTTTCACTTAGATCTAAAATAGAGCTCCTAGCGTCATGATTATAATCACTTGATACCTTAGGGTCTGTATCTACCCCTAAAATACCTTTAAGTGAGCTATTTGCATATTCTTGAAATTTATTATTTAAATTTTCAGTGGTTATATTTTTTTTTGTATTAAATTTAAAATCTACCAGAGATACATTAGGAGTTGGAACTCTTATCGCAGTACCGTCTAATTTTCCCATTAAATGAGGCAGAACGAGGCCAACAGCTTTTGCTGCACCTGTACTTGTAGGTATGATGTTATTTGCTGCTGCTCTTGCTCTTCTGAGATCTTTATGAAATGTGTCTACAGTATTTTGATCTCCTGTATAAGAGTGAATAGTTGTCATGTATCCACTTTCAATTCCAAACTCTTGATCTATAACAAAAGCTACAGGCGCAAGACAATTAGTTGTGCAAGAGGCATTAGATATTACTTGATGATCTATATTTATATTTTTGTTATTAACTCCCTGGACAACTGTTATGTCTGCACCAGAACATGGAGCAGAAACTATAACTTTGCTTGCACCACTTTCTATATGAGATATTGCCTTTTCTTTTGATGCAAAAATACCCGTGCACTCTAAAATAATGTCGACTTTCTTATCTTTCCATTTCAAATCATAAGGGTTTCTTTCAGATGTAACAGTTACTGTATTTTCACCTATTATGAATTGCTCATTGGAGATTTTATTTATCTCCTTATTGAAAGTCCCGTGAATACTATCATATTTAAGTAAGTGAATATTTGAGTCAATATCTGCTAAGTCGTTTATATAACTTATTTCAAATTGATCACTAAAATCATTTAATCTCTCCAAAAATGCGCGATAAACTAGCCTGCCTATTCTACCAAAACCATTAATCGCTACTTTTTTTTTCATTTTGTTTTAATCTTTCTTAATATTTTACTAGATACAGTTTCTGTTGTTAAACCAAATTTTTTAAAAACTTCTTTTCCAGGTGCACTAGCACCAAAATTATCTAATCCAAATATATTTTCATATTTTGTGTACTTATTCCAATACATTGTCGACCCAGCTTCGATTACAAAAGTTTCATTAGATTTTGATTTTAATAAATTATTTTTAAAAGTTTTTGACTGCTTTTCAAAAATAGATGTTGAAGGCATTGAAATGACTTTTGCAATAATACCATCACCTCTAATTTTTATAGCAACGTTGATAGCTAAAGACACTTCTGATCCAGTAGCTATAATAGTAATATCATTATTAATTTTTGGACCATATATAACGTAAGCACCTCTAAATTTTTTTGAGTCTAATTTTTTATTTGAAATTTGTGGCAAATTTTGTCTTGAAAGACAGATAAATGAAGGTGCATCATTAATTTTCAAAGCCTCTCTCCAACATACTATTGTTTCTTTAAGATCACAGGGTCTAAAAACATAACTATTTGGTATGAGTCTTAACATATTAATTTGTTCAATAGGTTGATGAGTAGGTCCATCTTCACCTAGTCCAATAGAGTCGTGTGTGAAAACTTGTATAGGATTAATTTTCATTAGTGCAGCTAAACGAAGACTTGGCTTCATGTAATCAGCAAAGCTCAAAAAAGTTCCTGAATATGTTTTGTAAATTTTGGTAGCAGCAATACCATTCATTATAGCAGCCATACCATGCTCTCTTACACCATAATGGATATATTGTCCCGCTATGTTCATGCTATCCATTACGGACATTTCTTTACCTTTGGTATTATTGGAGCCAGTTAAGTCCGCAGAGCCTCCAAGTATCGGATGATCTTTTTTGAAATAATGTAATATTGCTTCAGAGGATTTTCTAGTAGCCTGATCAGAATTAAAATTTTTTAAATCTATCTCTATTTTATTAAATAGCTTATCTATATCTCTATTTGATAAATTTGTGTGAGATATTGATTTAGTTTTTTTGTATATTCGTAAATTTTTGGTTGATGAATTCCTCCAAATTTTTAAAAGTTTATCTGGAATTTGAAAAGATTTTTCATTCCAAGATAATTTACTTCTAGTTAATTTCACTTCCTCTGAACCTAAGGGTGAGCCATGTGATGATGCTTTTGCAGATTTATTTGGAGAACCAAATCCAATAGTAGTTTTAAAATTTAGTAAACAAGGTACTTTTGATACTTGTGCTTTTTTTAAAAGTTTATAAATATTTTTATGATCATGACCTTTCCCGCTATGTACCTCCCAATTTACTGATTTAAATCTAAGGTTTGTGTTATCACTAAAAGCTAAATCTGTGGATCCATCTATACTAATTTTGTTGTTATCGTATATTAGTATCAAATTATTAAGTTTTAAGTGTCCAGCTAAACTTACTGCCTCTTGGCTAATTCCCTCCATTAGACAGCCATCACCACAAAAAACATATACTTTTGGGGCTTTAGACAATTTTTTCTCTTTTGAAAGCTTTTTAAGCGCTATGGCCATTCCTACCGCATTCGAGATTCCTTGTCCAAGAGGACCAGTCGTTATTTCTATACCAGCATCTGGTTCATATTCAGGATGTCCAGCCGTAATGTAGCCCAATTGTCTGAAATTTTTAATTTGCGAAATTGTCATTTTTTTATAACCGGTGAGGTATAAAAGTGAGTAAAGCAACATCGAACCATGCCCATTAGATAAAACGAATCGATCTCTGAGTAACCAGTTTGGATCCTTGGGATTATGAACAAGAAAATCATGAAAGAGCACTGTGGCAATGTCAGCCATTCCCATCGGCATACCAGGATGACCAGATTTTGCTTTTTCTACCGCATCGATTGATAAAAATCTAATACAGTTTGCTAATTTAGTATAATTTTTCAATGGAATAACTTTTCTTAATAACTAATAATTAATGTATGAACGAATTTCAACAACAAATACTTCAAAAAATCGAGCAAATTGCATCAAAACTTCAGAATTATAAAACTAATAATCAAGAACTAATAAATGAGAAACAAGAATTAAAAGCCAAGATAGAATATTTACAAAGAAGAGAGGTAGAATTATTAAGCGAATTAGAAAATAACAAACTTGAGTTATCTGAAAAATCTCAACTTATTGATCAAGCAACGAATAAAATTGAGGAATTATTGGGTTCAATAGATATAGATGGCTAATTTAACTCTAACAATTGGAGGAAGACCACTAAAAATACAATGCTCCGATGATAATGTTGAAACAGTAAAAGAGATTGCTTCCTCAATTAGTAAACTTATAGAATATGAGAAGAGAGAGAATGTACCTTTTTTAACATCGACACTTATTGCCTATCTTAAATCCATGGAAGATGTTTTAAAAAAAGAAAAAATATTGCAAGACTCATTGAACAAGAAATTATTTTATGAGAGTCGTATTCAAGAATTACAAAATGAAAATAATCATTTAAAATCTGACATTGAGCAAATTTTCAAAAAACTAAATGATAATATAATCATTGAATAAAAAACAAATTCGAAAACATCACTTGGACCTAAGAGTGCAACTAAGCACTTCGGATTTAAATATTTTTTCTAATAAAATAAATTCAAAAATATTAGATTTAATTGAAAAAATTAATCCAAATAGTTCTGTTGGCTTATTTTATCCATATAAAAATGAGGTTGATGTATTAAAAATTTCTAATGATTTAATAAATAAAAATATAAAATGTTTACTTCCAAAAGTAATATCAAAAGGATCTTCTTTAAAGTACTGTGAATACAACCCTCATAGTCCAAATTTAGAAAAAGGTTTTGGCGGTATCATGGAACCCAAGGGTGAAAAGACATTAGATCCTGATATAATTATAGCATCATGCTCTGCATTTAATGAACAAGGTTTTAGAGTAGGCTATGGAGGTGGTTTTTTTGATAGAACTATTGAAGAATTGAGAAAAAAAGGAAATTTAAAAACTATTTTAGCAGCTTTTGAAATTCAAAAAACCAAGTACAATTTTCAGGAGAGTTTTGACCAAAAAGTAGATTATATTTGTTCAGAACAAAAAATCTATTCTTTATGAATTTTTTGGTTATAGGAGATGTTGTTGGAAGATCAGGTAGAACAGCTCTTAAAGAAAATTTAAAAAAAATTCAAGATCAATTTAAAATTAGCTTTACAATAATTAATGCTGAAAATTCTGCTGGTGGTTATGGACTTACAGGAAAAATATACGAAGAGCTTATAAGTTGGGGCGCTGATGCTATTACCCTAGGAAACCATGCTTGGAAACAAAGAGAAATAATAGAATATATGGATAAAAACCCAAATCACAATATTATCAGGCCTTTAAATTTTGAAGTCGGTTCTCCTGGTAGAGGGTTTAAAATTTTTACTCATGAAAATGGTAAAAGAATTTTGGTAAGCCAAGTTCATGGTCAAACATTTATTGATCTTCCCTTAAGTAATCCTTTTAATTCTATTGACACTCAACTTTTATCTATAATTAATGATCATGAAATAGATTACTCATTTTTAGAGGTGCATGCTGAGGTAACATCTGAAAAAAATGGTATAGCACAAAATTATGATGGAAAATTTACAGCTATTTATGGAACTCATGTTCATATTCCAACCTTAGACGCTAGGGTATTAGAAAAGGGTACTTGTTTTCAAACTGATATTGGCATGACAGGAGATTATAATTCTGTTATTGGTATGAAAAAAGAGAGTGCAATTAAAAGAATGAGAACTGGGTCAAACTCACATAGGTTGGAACCCGCTGAGGGATTGGCAACTATTTCTGGAGCAGTCATTACTACAAATGAGGGGGAAAAAAATTCAATTCAATCTATTCAAATAGGTGGCGTTTTGGATAGTAATTTATTATCTTAGCTCATGGCTGGACATTCAAAATTTAAAAATATTCAATATCGCAAAGGTGCTCAAGATAAAAAAAGAGCAAAACAATTTGCAAAAATTGGAAGAGAAATTCAAATAGCTGTGAAAATAGGAGGAACTGACCCAGAGTCTAATCCAAGATTGAGACTTGCAATGACAAATGCTCGAAGTGTAAATATGCCTAAGGATAATGTAGAAAGAGCTATTAATAAAAATATTACCGATGCTTCTGACTATTCACAAGTTCGCTACGAGGGTTATGGTCCATTTGGAACAGCTTTTATAGTTGAGGCGTTAACAGATAATAAAAATAGAACAGCTTCTGAAATTAGATCTATTTTTTCTAAGAATGGAGGAAATTTGGGAGAGACAGGAAGTGTAAGCTTTAATTTTAATAAAGTAGGAGAAATACAACTCAAAAATGAGATAGATGATAGCGCACTTGAGGATTTGCTTGACCATGGTTTAGAAGATTACAATACAGATGAAGGCTTAACATATCTTTATTCCTCTTTTGAAGACTTAGCATCTTTTGAGAAAATATTAGTAGATAAAAAATTTGATATTGAATGCGCAAATGTCATATGGAAGCCAAATTTAAGCGTAAAAATTGAAAAAAAGGAAGAGCTTGAAAAACTTATTAGATTAAATGAAGAGTTAGAAGATAACGATGATGTTCAAAATTGTTTTTCAAATCTTGATTTTGACAGTGAACTATTAGAGGTTAGTAATGCCTGATAAAGCTTGGAAAAACAGGGAAAGACTTGTTGCGAAGTTTTTTGGAGGTATGAGAAATGCCCTCAGTGGGATCAATTCAAAAGTTACTCATTCTGATGTAATTCACGATAATTTATTTATTGAGTGTAAATTAAGAGCTAAACATACTGCCATTAAATTATGGGATGATACAAAATCTTTAGCTGATAAAGAAAAAAAGACTCCAGTTATTGCATTATGTGAAAAAAATAGACCTGGTTTTTGGATAATGGTACATTCAGATGATTTTGAGTATGTCTCTAAAGAGCTAAAGAATAAAAAGATAATTGATGAAGAATAATTAATGGAAGAGGTAGTCAACTTAGCATCCCTTGAAGGTTCAGTAGATTTCTCAATGATGGGAATGTTTCTAAAGTCTGATTTGGTTGTAAAATTTGTAATTATATTATTAGTGATTTTTTCAATTCAATCTTGGAAGACAATTATTCAGAAAATTTTACTAATTAATAAACTCAAGAAAATATCAAAAAAATTTGAAAACCACTTTTGGTCAGGAGTGTCTTTGGATGAACTGTACCAGCAAATTGACAATTTTGATCAGGAGAGTTTTTCAAATATTTTCAGAAATATAATGAATGAATATGAAAAATCTCGAATACAAAAAAATAAAGTAGACTCAGCTTTCATTCAAAGACTTTACACCTCTCTTGATTTAAGTATTGCTGTTGAAGACACAAATTTAAATAAAGGACTGTCCTTTTTGGCTTCTTCTGGATCTGTAGCACCTTTTATAGGGTTATTTGGTACAGTTTGGGGAATTATGAATAGTTTTCAAGCAATTGCTATTGCTCAAAATACTAATCTCGCTGTGGTAGCACCTGGTATTGCAGAAGCTTTATTCGTAACTGCTTTGGGTCTTTTTGTTGCTATTCCTTCAACTGCTTACTACAACCACATAACTTCAAAAATTGATAACTATTTGTCAGAAGCTGAGAGTTTTGGTAAAGACTTGGTTAATATAATTTCACGCCAAGTTAAATAGATACATGAGAAAAAAACACAGACCTGTTTCAAATATAAATGTTACGCCAATGGTTGATGTCATGTTGGTATTACTTATTGTATTCATGGTCACCGCTCCTCTCCTAACTGTGGGTGTTCCCATAAATTTACCAAAAGTTGAGGCTAATTCTTTAGATGCACAAAAGGAACCTCTAGAAATCTCAATTAATGAAAATAATGATATTTACTTAGGTGAAGAACTAATACCTTTTGAAGAGTTAGTGTTAAAAGTCAAAACTATAGCTGGCTCCAATACTGACATAAGAATTTTTTTAAGAGCTGATACCTCAATTAACTACGGTGAGGTGATGAAAGTTCTTGGTGCTTTGAATACATCTGGTTTTTTAAAAATTGCTCTTGTAACGAAAAAACCTAGTTAATTGTCTGCTATTACACTATTTAATCCCCTCAGACATTTAATCTTGTTGATTGAAAATTTCAGCTATAAAAAAAGTGATTTTTATTTTCAAATATTCTCTTTTCTATTACATCTTTTAATTTTGATACCGATGATAAATTTTACTTTTGAAAAAAAAATCAGTGATATTCCAATGATTTTGCCTGTCGAAATGTTCATTATTGAAGAAGAGACAGCCGCACCTGAGTTTGTTGAGGAGATAAATGAAATTGTTCCAACATTCCAAGAAGAGACTCCGAAGCAAAATGAAACTGAAGCTATTGAACCAGATTTAAAAGAAATAACATCACAAGAGCTAACTGATCCAATAAATCAGGATACTAATGAAGAAGTGTTAATTGATAACTCCGCAGACAAAACAAACGAATTTATAATCGATGAGAAAGTAAAACCCGAAATTAAAAAACCAAAAGAGGAGACACCTCCACCGATTGAAAATGATTTTGAGATAAAATTAAAACAAAAACCTGAACCTAAAGAGATACCTGAACCCAAAAAGGATATTGAGATAGTTCTTAAGAAAAAGCCAGTAAAGAAAACTTTCAACGTTAGTACTGTTCTGAAAGATCTAGAAAATCAAGATAAAGAATTTAAAAAAGAGCAGGAAGCATCTGAAGTTAAACAAGAGGAAGTTTTTACAGAAAAAGTTGGACCAACGATGACTATTTCAGAGATTGATCTATTAAGGCAACAATTACATGGCTGTTTAAATCTTAATGTTGGTGTCGCCAATTTAAAAGAAATAAAGCCTGTCATTTACATCGAAGTTAACCCTGATCGAACTGTAAAAAGTTCTAAAGTTGTTAATAGAGAAAAATTAAACGATCCATCATTTAGAACAGCTGCTGAAGCTGCAATGAGAGCGGTAAATAATCCAGATTGTAGCCCTCTTTTATTACCTGTAGATAAATATGAACAATGGAAAGAGATTAACTTTACTTTTGATTTCAGCTGGATGTTTGATTAATAAAAATTTAATATATAAATTCCAAAATTGATTAAAAATTTTTTATGATTAGAAAGATTCTAGTATTTTTGTTTTTTTCACTAAATGCAAACGCTGCTCTTGAAGTAACTATTGCTCAAGGAAAAGTTGAACCTACTCCTATAGCTATAACCCAAATTTTTGGAGCAGACTCAGATACAGCTAGATACGGGAACACTCTTAGACAGATAATTTCTAACAATCTCACAAATTCTGGCCTTTTTTATACAGTTAATGAGGATCTATATATTCAATCTGACAATTTAGTTGAAAAAGTTCCACGGTTTGAGGACTGGAAGCTTGTCAAAGCCCAGTTCTTACTAAGTGCAGATGTTAGTAAAACGGATAAAGGTATTAGACTGCGAATGAGGCTTTATGATGTCTTTAATGCAAAAGAGATAGAAAAATTACAATTAACAATACCTGATGAAAATTTAATAAGAAGAGTAGGTCATACAGTAAGCGATATTGTTTACGAGAGGATTACTGGTGAAACAGGATACTTTGATACAAGAATTGTTTATGTTTCTGAAATTGGCCCTCTAGACCAAAGAGTAAAAAGATTAGCAATCATGGACCAAGATGGACATTTAGATAGTCATCAATTTTTAACAGATGGAAAAAATTTGGTGTTAACTCCGCGCTTTGCACCTAATAAACAATTAATAACGTATATGGAATATAAAAATAATCTTCCAAGAGTTTATATTTACAATCTTAAAACAGGTGAAAGAGAGATTGTTGGAGATTTTCCTGGAATGACTTTTGCACCAAGATTTTCACCAGATAGCCAAAGTGTAGTAATGTCTTTTTCAGACCCTAACAATGCAGCAAATTCAGAAATATATTTAATGGATTTAAACACCCGATCACGCTCAAGATTAACAAATGACTCTGGAATTGATACATCACCCTCTTTTTCTCCTGATGGAGAAAAAATTGTTTTTAATTCTGATCGTGGTGGGAGTCCTCAGTTATTCATTATGGATAAGAATGGAGATAACATTAAAAGAATTTCAAAAGGTAAAGGCGTGTATGGAAACCCAGTTTGGTCTCCAAGAGGTGATTTGATAGCATTTACCAAGTTGACACAGGGCAATTTTCATATAGGCGTTATGGATATAAATGGAAACAACGAAAGAGTGATTGTTAGGGATTTTGCATTAGAGTCTCCTGCTTGGTCCCCAAATGGTAGATATTTAATATTTCATAGACAAAAAAGGTCAAATCTTGATGGCACTGGTGGGGAAGTTACAATACATTTTATCGATATTACTGGCTACAATGAGAGGGTCATCCCGACTCCAAGGGACGGAAGCGACCCTGCTTGGTCACCTTTATTATGATAATTCATTAGAAATCAACAAAATTTAAAAAAAATTAAATAAGAATTGTCTTGATTTCCAAAAAATTCAGTGTTTATTTACCTAAACTATAGTAAGAATATATTTACGCGGAGATTTATAATGTTAAAAAATTTGTTTATGCTTATTGTTGCGGGTTTTTTCCTTGCTTCATGTGCTGCTACCAATACTGAACAAGGCGGAGACACAGATGCAGCTTCAGCTAGTGCAAGTTCATCCTCAGGGGGTGAAATTACAGCTGGCACCCAAGAAGATCTGATTGTTAACGTAGGTGACAGAGTCTTCTTTGAATTTGATAGTTCAGAACTCACTGTTGATGCACAAGCAACACTTGATGCACAGGCAGCTTGGTTAATGCAATACCCTGACACTAACATAACTGTTGAAGGTCATGCAGATGAAAGAGGTACTCGTGAGTACAACTTAGCTTTAGGAGATAAAAGAGCATTTTCTGTTTATTCTTATCTAGCTCAGGCTGGAATTGATACTAATAGAATGGAATATGTAAGTTGGGGTAAAGAAAGACCTGAAGTAATTGGATCTGATGAAACTGCTTACAGTCAAAATAGACGCGGCGTAACCCTAGTAAGTAATTAATTAAAATTTCATTGAGGTGCTCTTTTTAAAAGAGCACCCAAAACTTCCATGAAAAAAATTAACAAAATTTTGGTTATTTTTTTTCTAGTTCTTTTTAGTAACCAATCTAATTCTGAAAATCACAATCAAGTATCTGTTGAATTAGACAGAATTAAAAATGACATAATTGATCTTCAAAAGTTTGTTTATAACAACAAGTCATCACTAGGTAATAATTCTAACTCAAATGCAAACAATGATTTAGGAGAATTAAAGATATTAATCAATGAGATTTCAAAAAGTATAATTTCATTAGAAAAACAAATTTCAGATATTAAAGATGATGTAAAAAATCTATACTCTTTATACACATTACCTGACTCTGACAAAAAAAAAATTATTAGCGCATCTGATCAATTAAACATTGAAGAAAGCTCCTCAAATATTGTAGAGAATTCAGAAAATATTGTAGAGAATTCAGAAGATGATCAATTATTAGGTCAAATCAGACTATCTGATCTTGAAGGAGATGAAATAAAAAATATAGAAATACCAAATGAGGAGTCTGATGAGAATATTTCTTTATCAGGTCTTGAAAAAGAGGAATTAGATGAAATAGAGATAAAATCTATCTCAGAAGTTAATACCTCAATGCTTAATGATTTAGATAAGCTGATAGAAGAGAGAGAAATAGAGCTTAATAAGCCAATAATTGACGTTGAATTAGAGTTAAAAAATGCAAAAACAAGCTTTGCAAGTTTTGATAATAAATCTGCTATAGAAAGTTTACTACTGATAATTAATTCAAATACAGATCAAGATGAATATCTAGCTGAAACTTATTATCTTCTTGGCAGGACTTATTTTATGGAGAATGATATAATGGAAGCTGTAAAATATTTTGGAATAAGACACAGAGATTTCTCATCATTCTCTAAATTTAAGTCTGAAAATTACTTTTGGCTTGGAAAGTCTCTCTTCAGTATTGGAGATCAAGAAAATGGATGTTTAATTATGGAAGATTTAATTTTTTCAAATACTTATGTTGAAAGCAAAGAAGTAATTGAGTCTGCTAAATCTCTCCAATCTGAAAAAGATTGTGGTTTAATTATTGACTGAAGAAGTGTCCCTTTTACATAGTGTAAAAAATTACCTTCAAAATAATATTAAAGTTAATGACAAAATATTGATTTCAATTTCTTGTGGTTTGGATAGTACAGTCTTATATGATGCAATAATTAGATCAAAATATTTAAATACAAAAAAAATATATTATTTAATTTTTGATCACCAAATAAGATCTGAAGGGAAATATGAAATTAAACAATTTATTAAATTTTATAATCTTGCAAATAAAAATCTTCTCATTAAGAAATTGTTTTTAAAGGATAAATCAAAAGGTTTTCAAGAAAAATCAAGATCTAGTAGATATGATTTTTTATATAAATATTCAAAAAAAAAAGATATTAAGGATATTTTTTTAGGCCACCACCTCGATGACTTAAATGAAACCTACTTCTTAAGAAAAACCCAACAATCTGGTGCAACTGGATTATCTAATATTTTTCTAGATAAATACAAGAGTCTAAAATTACATCGACCATTAAAGAAATACACAAAAGAGCAAATTAAAAGTTATGCCATAAATAATAGACTTACATGGTTTGAAGATAGAAGTAACTTAGAGTTAAATTACACAAGAAACAAAATAAGAAATTTTTTATATTCAAAAAAACTCTTCAATCAAATTAATAAAGAGAGATTAAACTTCTTTAAAATATTTCATTTATATCAGTTGCACAAAAATTTTTTCAAAAGAAAAAGAAATAATATTTTTGAAATTGACACAGATAAGTTCCACTATTTGAATGAAAATCTTAAATTTTTTGTAGTACAGTCATTTTATTATGAAAATCGTCTTTTACTAAAAAAACAAATTAGAGATGAAAACATTAAGAATTTTGTAAAAATACTTAAAACTCACATTATTAGCAATAAAGAAATGTCAGTATTTTCAGGGAAAATTGGTGTCATTAATAAAAAAACATGTATAAATCTTACTTAGTACTTTAAACGTAAGTAACACTAACTATATTAAACATATGAAAAATTTTTCAAAAAATATCTTTGTCTGGATAATAATAAGCCTAATTTTGCTTGGATTATTCAACGTATTTAAAAACTCTCAAAGAGATTACTCCTCAGTTACTTACACATATTCAACATTATTAGATAAAGCTCAAAATGGTGAAATTAAATCTGTTGAAATTCAAGGTAATAATATTTTTGGTCAAACTATGGATGGTGTTGACTTTTCAACATACGCCCCTAGGGACCCTAATTTAATCGAAACTCTTAACGACAATCAGGTAGCTATTAACGCAAAACCTGAACAATCTGGTATGCACCCTCTACTAAGTATATTTGTCTCATGGTTTCCAATGCTACTTCTAATTGGTGTTTGGATATTTTTTATGCGTCAAATGCAGTCAGGTAAGGGTGGAGGAGCACTAGGTTTTGGAAGATCAAAAGCAAAGTTACTCAATGAAAATAAACAAAGAGTTACTTTTAGCGATGTCGCAGGTATTGATGAGGCTAAACAAGAATTAGAAGAGGTTGTTTCTTTTTTAAAAGACCCTCATAAGTTTCAAAGATTGGGTGCTAAAATACCAAAAGGCGCTCTTTTGGTTGGACCTCCTGGTACTGGAAAAACACTTCTTGCTCGAGCAATAGCTGGGGAAGCCGGGGTGCCTTTCTTCTCAATTTCTGGATCAGATTTTGTAGAAATGTTTGTAGGTGTTGGTGCTAGTAGAGTTAGAGATATGTTTGAACAAGGTAAGAAGAACGCACCTTGTATTATATTTATTGATGAAATAGATGCTGTTGGAAGGCACAGAGGTGCTGGATTAGGTGGTGGTAATGACGAGAGAGAACAGACTCTCAATCAACTTCTTGTCGAAATGGATGGTTTTGAAGCTAACGAAGGTGTGATTATTGTTGCAGCAACTAACAGACCAGATGTTCTTGACCCAGCATTATTAAGACCAGGAAGATTTGATAGACAAGTGGTAGTACCTGCCCCTGACATCATTGGAAGAGATAAAATTTTAAAAGTACATACAAGAAAAATTAAAATGGATAAATCTGTTAAAACTATTGCTATTGCTAGGTCAACTCCCGGTTTCTCTGGAGCTGACTTAGCTAATATTGTCAACGAAGCCGCACTTATAGCAGCAAGAAAGAATAAGAAAATTGTCACAATGGATGATTTTGAAGATGCAAAAGATAAAGTAATGCTTGGAACACAAAACAAATCAAAGATAATTTCAGATAGCGAGAAGGAAGTGATAGCTTACCACGAAGCTGGACATGCTTTAGCAAACCTACATTGTAAACACGCCGACCCAATATATAAATCTTCAATAATTCCCACAGGTAGGGCTTTAGGTTTTGTTATGAGCGTCCCTGAGCAAGATAAAGTAATTCATCGTAAAGATGAATATTTAGATAAATTAGTGGTTACTGTGGCAGCACGTATTGCTGAAGAATTAATATTTGGTCCTGAAAAAATTGGCTCTGGAGCCGCTGGTGATATCCAACAGGTTACAAACTTGGCTAGGGCTATGGTAACACAAATGGGCTATAGTGATAAGTTGGGAAGAGTGAGATATACTGGTAACCAGGAGGAAGTATTTTTGGGTCACTCCGTTACACAATCAAAAAATATTTCTGAGGAAACTGCAAGAATAATTGACCAAGAGGTTATAAGGCTCGTTGAGGATGCAGAGACAAAAGCTAGAAAGTTACTTACGGAAAATATAAAAGATCTTCATACTATTGCTAAAGGACTCTTGGAATATGAAACTCTAACTGGTGAAGAAATTAAAAACTTAATCAAGGGTATTAAACCAAAAAGGGATGACGATTTAACATCTGATAATTCTGATGACTCTGATAATCAAAAAGCTACAGTGAATAAAGGCCCTTTACCATCTTTTACAAAAGATCAAGATTTTCCTCTTCCAAATTAACGATAAGTTCAATATTAAATATCTTTAATGAGGCTATTTGGTACTGATGGGATCAGAGGTGAAGTAGGTAAGTATCCTCTGACACCTGAAAACGTGCTTAAGCTGGCTAAAGCCTCATCGCTTGTTTTGAGAAAGAAAAATTCAATCTCAAGAGTTGTTATCAATAAAGATACTCGATTATCTGGATATATATTTGAACCAGCTTTAACATCAGGTTTTTTATCAATGGGAATAGATGTAATTTTAGTAGGACCTTTACCCACACCGGCTCTAACAGTTTTAAGTAAGTCATTAAGAGCAGATTTTTCAGTAATGATTACGGCCTCTCATAACCCATACAGAGATAACGGACTAAAATTCTTTTCCAATCAAGGTTTAAAAATTTCTCCAGAGGAGGAAAATAAAATTGAGGATTTATTTTTTAACTACGATTTTGATAACTTTAAAATAAAACAATCAAATTATGGTAAGGCTATTAGACTTAAAAATGCATTAGGAAGGTACTCTGAAGCACTCAAGCATAGTGCAGATAGGAATCTTAATTATAGTCAGTTAAAAGTAACATTAGATTGTGCAAATGGAGCATCCTATAAGGTAGCGCCAGAGGTTTTGTTTGAATTAGGTTTAGACTTACACACTATTGGTAATAATCCATCTGGCACCAATATTAATCAAAACTGTGGCTCGTTGTTTCCTCATAAAGCTTCAGAGTTAGTTAAAAAAAAAAAATGTGATATTGGAATTTGTTTAGATGGAGATGGCGATAGGGTTATTATTATTGATGAAAAAGGTAATGTATTAAATGGAGAGGAAATAATTTTTATTTTTGCCAAGTATTATTTATATGAAAAAAAAATTAAAAAAGGCTCTCTGTTAGTTACTAACGAAATAGCAAATCATGGTCTTGATATAGCCTTAAAAAAATTAGGTCTTAAATTAAAACGAGTAAAAGTTGGTGATAAAAATATTTTAAAGGAAATTATAGATAATAAATATTTTTTTGGAGGCGAACCATCTGGACATTTTATATTTAAAGATGACATTTTAATAGGAGACGGTATGGCAACAGCCATTAGATTGCTCACTATAATTTTAAAAGAAAAGAAAAAGTTATCAGAATTGAGAAATGGTATTGGTTTACTCGAAGAATTGAACATAAATCAAAAAATAGATCGTGAAAGATTTTACTTAAATCAAGAGAGTATTTATAAGAAACTGAACAATTTACTAAAAAATTTAGATATTTATTACAATATTCGTCCTTCAGGAACAGAGCCACTATTAAGAGTAAACTTGCAATATCATAAAAGAAATATAAAAGTAATTAATCTTAATAAATTAAAAAAACAAATAATAAAAGTAATTTCAGATGCTTGTTAATTCTTTTGACACAAAATACTCACTTACAGCAAAAAAATATGAAAGTTTGGATAACTCATTTACTAAAACTGTTAGTTTGAACAAGAAATTTTCAAGAATTTTTACATCTGTAATTGAAGATAAATATTTAAAGTCATTATCAGATGCAACTCTTCGTTCTGATATTACAGGTCAGGTTATTAATACAATTTTGACTCACGACTCAAAATCTAAACACTTTCTTTATTACATGGGAGATGTTTTTAAAAAAGATAAAATGAACAGTGATAATATTAAGCAGTTTAGACAACATGGTGTTGAAATTATTAATTTATCTAAAAATGACTCATTCAAAGAAGTTTTACAGATCTTAGATAAGTTTCTTAAAAAAATTATTAAAAAAAATTACACTTATGTTTTTACTGATCCAAAAATATCAAAAAATAAAAGTTTCCTGTTAGACAGTATTAGTCAAAAAAATAATATTTCTAAATTTGTCAATATTTTTAAAAAAAAAATTGATGCTCCTTTTGAATTAAATTTAGAAAAAGACTTTTTTTCTCAAGACTATCATCAGGATATTTTTTTTTATGTTTATTCAAATTCCACTAAAAAAATATTAGCCCAAGGTGGTGGCTATAAATATAAAAAAAATAAAAAAAAAATTGAGGGTTTTGGTTTCTCATGTAATGTTGATTACATTGTCGAACTAATTTAATGAATACAGCTGTTATAGGACTTCAATGGGGCGATGAGGGCAAGGGTAAGATAGTTGATTATCTCTCAGAAGAATTTGATTTGGTTGTAAGATATCAAGGCGGTAATAACGCAGGTCATACTGTTATTGTTGATGATATTACTTATAAACTAAACCTTATCCCATCCGGAATAATTCGTGGAAAAGTTTGTTATTTAGGTCAAGGTGTTGTACTTGACCCTAATCATTTTTATAACGAGTTTGATCAAATTACTAAAAAGATTGAAAGTCCTAAGATATTTTTATCTTCTAACATATCTCTTATTTTAGATTATCATAAACAAATTGATAAAATTAATGAATTAATTTTAAAAAACAAAAAAAAAATTGGAACCACTTCTAAAGGCATTGGACCTGCATACCAAGATAAAGTTGGAAGAAAGAGTATCAAACTATATGATTTAAAATCTAAAAATATAATTGTAGAAAAATTAGAAGCAATTAAGAGTTTTTATGACCCTATTCTTGAAAGTTTTGATGAAAGTAAAATTAATATTGATAAAACAGTCCAAGACTTATTGAGCTTTTATGATTTAGTAAAAGAATTAATTGTTGATAATTCTTTTATAAAAAAAAAATTTAAAAATAAAAAAATATTATTTGAAGGTGCTCAAGGGGCACTTCTTGATTTAGATCATGGTTCTTACCCCTTTGTAACTTCATCAAACACCGTTTCATCAAATATTGTTATTGGTTCAGCAATGCAGGTTGATTATAAAACTGTAGGTATATTTAAAGCTTATGCTACTAGAGTTGGTAATGGGCCATTCCCATCTGAATTATTTGATAATGTTGGTGATTATATAGCTGAGAAAGGTGTTGAAATTGGCACAGTCACAAAAAGAAAAAGAAGGTGTGGTTGGCTTGATTTAGTATCATTAAAGTATAGCTGTGAAATAAATCGCGTTAATGAACTTTGCATAACTAAAGCTGATGTATTAAATAATCTCTCAGAAATCAAAGTATGCAAAAGCTATAATTCAAAAAAATATGATGAGGTAAATTTTAGTGATAGTGACGTTTTGGAATCATTGTCTTTAGACAATAATGACTTTGAGTCATTTTCTAGTTGGGGCGAAATTAAAGATTTGAGTAGTTTTGAAAACTTACCTGAAAATCTTAAAAAATTTATTTCATATATTGAAGACTACTTAAGTATTCCAATTAAAATTATTTCATTAGGGCCTGAAAGAAATCAAACAATTATTAGGTAATTTTAGATTTAGATAAAAGTTTCTGATCTGTAATAATTTTGATTTCTTCTTGAAGTTTTTTTATTGCTTTATTCTCTATTTGCCTAACCCTTTCTCTACTTATTGAATATTTCTGGCTAAGGTCCTCTAATGTTTTAGGCTCTTCATCTAATCGTCTTGCAGTTAAAATTTCTATTTCTCTTGGTTCAAGTTTTGTGACAGCTTGATTATAAAGTGCTTTTCTTTTTTTTAATTCATCACTTTGTTCAACTTTTGTGACAGTATCAATTGTTTCATCTTCTACTTGATCAATCCATTCTGAGTCATTTTCATCATTTAAGGGTGTGTTTAAAGAGAAATCTTGATTAAATACTCTTCCTTCCATTTGCTTCACCTCTTCTTCAGTTACTCCGAGATCATTAGAAATAGATTTAATCTGATCATTAGTGAGATAACCATCTTCATATTTTTTAATTTGATTTCTAAGTCTTCGAAGATTAAAAAAAAGTTTTTTTTGGGCTGCGGTAGTTCCTATTTTAACAAGAGACCAACTATGTAAGACATACTCCTGAATAGAAGCTCTAATCCACCATATTGCGTAAGTAGCTAACCTAAAACCTTTTTCAGGATCAAATTTTCTTATTGCTTGAATAAGTCCTAAATTACCCTCAGAAATTAAATCAAATAATGGTAATCCATAACCTTTATAGCCCATAGCTATTTTTGCTACTAGTCTTAAATGACTTGTCACAAGTTTTTGAGCGGCTCTTGTATCACCATTTTTAAGCCAATCTATCGCAAGCCTTTTTTCCTCTTCATCTGTCAAAATAGGAAACTGATTAATTTTTTTTAAATAGGGATAAACGTCATTTTCAGAGGTTATAACAGGTAGTAAATTTTTATTTTCAATAGTCATTGCAAATTTGCTTTTAAATCTCTCATGTCATCAGGTAAATCACAAGTTATTTTAATATGTTTTTCTAAAATTGGATGATCAAATTCTATTTCATGGGAGTGTAATGCTTGTCGTGGAAATAATAAAATACAATCCTTTTGATTAGTAGCCATATTTGTTAATCGAAATTTTTCCTCTTTGTTTAACTTATAATCTTTATCACCAACAATTGGTAGTCCCAAACTCAAAAGATGCACTCTAATTTGATGAGTTCTACCAGTTATAATTTCACAATTTAGAAGACTAATTGAGCCGTAAAAAGTTTTTACATTAGAAACTTTTGTGATCGCTTGCTTTCCAAGATTATCAGATACATTAAATTTTGTCCTTTGAATTTTATTCCTAGATATATTTTTATTGATTTCAACTTGCTTTTGATTAAGTACACCATATGTGAAAGCTAGATAATTTTTTTTAATATTTCTTTTTTTAAACATTTCCTTAAATTTTTTTTTTGAATTATGATTTTTAGTAATAACTATGATACCACTTGTATCTTTATCAAGACGATGAACAATCCCCTCCTTTAAATACTCGTTATCATCTATTGTAAATTGGTCTTTAAGACTTTCCTGCAGGTTAGGGCTATTATCTAATCCATTTTTTTTATGTGTTAAGAGCCCAGAGGGTTTATTTAATATTGCTATATAGCTATCCTCGTATAAGATTTCTATTTTAAAATCTTTATAATTATAAGATTTAATCATTGGATATATGTTAAAAAAAAAAATTCTAATTAGTTTAGTTATAATTCAAGGCTTATTAATAATTACAGGGATAATAGCAATTATTTTTGGTGTTTTCTATAAAATGGGTAATAACGAAAATAAAACAATTAATATTAATAAAAATATTGGCTTAAATGATGTTTATTTGATTAATGAAAATCATTATCAACAAAAATTAATTAAAGATAATAAAGCGATTTTTCAAATTGTAGATATTAAAACAAATAAAGTATTGAAAGAAATAGTTATTGAAAAAAATTAAATATATTGTGATAGCTGGATCTTCAGGTGGTCATATTTTACCCGCGATAGCGTATATAAATAACTTAAGTCTTGTGAAAGATCCAAAAAGTATTCTTTTTGTCACGAACGAAATAGGAAAAAATTATTTAGAAAAAATTGAAAGTAATAAAATAAATAAAATTATTTTAAAATCTAAAAATAAATTTTTTTTTATTCTTAATTTATTATTAAAAGTATCCTTTGTATTTTTGTCTAACAGGAGAATAATTTTGATGGGTTTTGGTGGCTTTATTACAACTCCTGTTTTGATAATTTCAAAATTATTTAATATTTTTCTTCTATGTTTTAATAAAATTTATATTCATGAGCAAAATGTAATATATGGATTAGCAAATAAAATAAACTATTTTATCGCTAAGAATGCTTTTATTTCATTTCCAAAAGACAATATGCGTAGTAAAGAAATATTTGTTGGTAATTTTTTTATTAACAGAAATAAATTTAGAGAAAAACTCGATAATAACTTTATAAATGTTTTACTAATAGGTGGAAGTGCTGGTTCACTAGATTTGAATAATATGATGCTAAAAGAAATAACATATTTTAACAGGGCATATTTAAAAAACATTAAATTCTTTATTCAAATACCTGAGTCTCATATAAATGTTTTAAAAAAAAAATATACAGATCTTGTATATAATAATTGCAAATTCTTTTCTTTTAAAGATGATTTGAATCCGCAGGAATACGATATAATACTTTCAAGATCTGGTTCTGGTTCTATAAATGAAATCTTGTATTATACTAATAATGTCCATTTTACTCCTCATTTAATATCAAGAGATCAACACCAAAAATTTAACTTAAACTATTTTCTTTCTCATGATATGAGTCAAAAAAATTTTTACATTCCAAATAAAAAAAACATAACTAGTCAATTTTATTTTAATCAACTTATCAATCCTCATTCTATTCAAAAAATCATTTGTTATATTACAAGATGAAGTTCTCAGATCTATCTTCAATCAAAGTACATATTATAGGTATAAATGGCATCGGTATGAGTGCTCTGGCTATTTACTTAAAAAAAAACAATGTAGACATCACAGGTAGTGATATTACTTACAACGCAAATACTATTAACTTAGAAAAATATAAAATTCCTGTTTATATTGGTCACAAAATTTCAAATATAAAAGATAGAGAAGTAATATTTTATTCCACTGCTATTAAAAATAATCCTGAAATTAAAGAGGCCAAAAAAAATAAAATACCATGTTATAATAGATCCAAACTTCTCCAGCTTATTTGTAGAGATAAATTCACAATTGTAGTATCTGGCTCACACGGAAAAACTTCAACTACATCTTTTTTAGGGCATTTATTGGTTTGTGCTGGTCTAAATCCAACTGTTATTTCAGGGGGAGTTATGCAAAATTTTGGTCAAAATATTTATCTTACTAACAGTAAATATGTTGTGGTTGAAGCAGATGAAAGTGATGGAACAGTATTTAAGTTAAGTCCAAAATATTTAATATATTTAAATGTCGATAGAGAGCATATTGATTTTTATAAATCATATTCAAATTTTAAATCAAAAATAGAAAAATTTATTTACATACAAAGTCAAAAAGACTCTAAAATTTTTATTAACAATGATGATCATTTTTTATCCTCATTAAAAAAATATTCTGGAAATATAAAAACGTTTGGTTCAAATTCGAATGCAAATTATAGCTACAAATTAAAAAATTTGACTAATAAAAGGTCATATTTTAATTTTTTAAAAGGCAAAAAAATTTTATTTAAAAATTTATCCACTAATCTATTAGGAGAACACAATGTCCAAAATTTAACCGCAGTCCTCTCTATTATAGACGACTTGGGATAT
>CABYRL010000007.1 GCA_902521465.1 uncultured Alphaproteobacteria bacterium
TGTACATGGTATTGAGCCAAAAAAAATAAATGGTAGAAGAGTAACATCTCCTACAGACATAGAGGCTGCCAAAAAAATATCTGGCCAAATTTTAATAGATATTTTTAGCTTGAGTTCACGATATAATATAAGAAATTTTCCAATTCCTATTTCAAAGAAAGACTTTATTGCAGCAAAACGAAGAGATGTAGTTGATGACATTGATTACGGCCAAGTCGGAGACATCGTTTCAGTTGATGCATTACAAATTAAAAACTTATTTAAAGAACATGATATGATAATTATGCCAAGTTTAGTTTTAGATAAAAATACATCTGAAGTATTAAATGTTAATGCTGACACCATTGCTACTGAATTAGCAATAAACCTCTCAGCTAGTAAGCTAATTTTTATCTCTGATGTTCCTTTTATCAAAGATACACAAGGAGAAAGAATTTCTTCAGTTGATGAAAATGTGGCAAGAAAACTATTTGATGAGAAAATCATTTCTAATGGGATGATTGTAAAAGTCGAAAACTCATTAAAAGCTCTAAATCAAGGTGTTCAAAAAATTCATATTATAAGTGGCGAAATAAAAAATGCTCTTATAAATGAGTTAGAGACAGAAGAGGGTATTGGTACTGTATTTCAAAAACAATCTTTAGATTATTGAAATTACAACGATTGAGTTATTATCTTTATTGCCTTTCTTATTTCTCCAGTTGAAACAGTCAAAGGAGGTGTAAGACGAATTATATTCCCTTGAATTAGAGTTGAAATAAGCCCATTTTTTGACATTTTTTCATATGTTTTTAATGCGATTTGATTATCTTTAAACTCTACACCAGCCATAAGACCCAAACATCTTGTATCAACTATTTTATCTTTGTGTAAAAGGTGCATTTTTTTTATTAGAGAAGATAATAAATTACCATTAATCAGTACTTTATTTAAAAAACTTTTATTATTTATGGTTCTAAAAACGTTATATGAAACTCTTGTCTGAAGCATACCACCTCCAAAAGTTGAGCCATGAAAACCAGTAGAAATAATTTTGGATATATATTTTTTAACTATAGTAGCACCTATGGGAATGCCTGAACCTAGGCCTTTTGCAGATGTTATGATATCTGGATTGACACCGTAATGTTTGTAAGCAAATATTTTACCAGTTCGACCTATACCACCTTGTATTTCATCCCCAATAAGCAAAATTTTCTTATTTTTACATATCCCTTTTATAGCTTTTGCAAAATTCTTACTGCAAATATTTATGCCTCCGTCTCCCTGAACAAATTCAATTATGATTGCTACCGTTTTTTTATTTACTAATTTCTCGCAATTTTTAGAGCAGCCTCTATACTTTCGGCACCAGAGTTAGAAAAGAATACATCCCCTCTATTGGAATTATCAGATAGTAACTTAGATAATTTAGTTTTAAATTCATGTATTTGTGATCCTGAGAGATGAGTAATTCCTGTTTTAAGTTGAGCTTTAAGGCTTTTTTTAATTACTGGATGATTATATCCAAGAGAATTGACAGCAACCCCTGCAGAAAAATCTAATAATTTTCTTTTATCTGAGGTGTATAAATAACAACCATTGCCCTTTACCACTTTGAAATTACTAAACTTGTAAGTTTTTAATAAGTTATTCATGTTTTTTTTTACGTATATTTTTATTAAAAAAGTAAATTTTGATAGTCAAAATCTCCACTGGCTTATTTTATTCATAAGAAAATCTCTAAAAGCTATTAATTTTAAACTCCCTTTTAGATTTTCATGATAAACCATATGAACATCGTAACTTGGACCTTCTATATCTGGTAATACTTTAACAAGATGGGCTTTATGTTGAGCCATATAATCAGGTAATGCAGCTAATCCTGCACCAGTTTCAACAGCTACTAATAAACCATATAGATTATTAATTGTAATATGAGGTCTTCTATTTTTTTGGTTTTTTTTAACACCGGTCTTCAGTATCCAATTAGTGTCAGAAAGGGGGGATGGTTTTCCAATTCCATATGTAATTAATCTATGACTATTAAGTTCTGATCTTCTCAAAGGCATACCCATTTCATTTATGTAATTCGCTGATCCATAAATATGGTATTTGATTGTTGCTATGTGCTTTGAAACTAAATCTAAATGTCTTGGTTTTCTCATCCATAAACCAATATCATAATCTTGGCGAAGCATATCTTGCTCATCTTCAGAATAGTTTAGTTTAAGATTAATTTCTGGGTATTCATGAATAAATTCATTTATTCTTGGGCTAAGCCACATCGATCCAAAAGCAACTGTAGTATTAATAGAGAGGTTACCAGTAGGAACTGACTTATATTCAACTATCTTTTTTTCTATAGAATTTAAATCAGCAAAAATTTTTTCAGTTTCTTCAAAGAGATAGGAACCTTGCTCTGTCAGAGTTATACCTTTTGTGTGTCTTTTAAATAGTTTGGTTTTTAAACTATGCTCAAGAGATTGAATTTGTCTAGTAATAGCAGATTGACTAAGGTGAATTGTATCCATAGCTCTAGAGATGCTTCCTGCTGTAGCTACGTGATAAAATGTTTTAAGTCTATCCCAATCCATTAATAATTGTATTTAGATCCCCGTTTAATATCAGAATGTCTATTAAATAATATTTTTTTGAAGATTTCAAATCTAATAAAATGTTATGAGCATCATTTAATTCATTCTTACTTTCTATAAGTTGTGTAATATCTATTTTTTGGGCTTTATATAAAATTTCATTTCCTTGTAATTTTAATTCTAAGCTATCAATTATTTTTTCTTGGTTGTTTATTTTATTTAAATAAAAATCATAATTGTTCCAAGACTCTAAGTAAGTATTAAGTAAGTCTCTCTTTAAGTCTTTATGCTCTAATAATTTTTTTTGATAATTATATTCCTCAATATCAAAATTATTTTCATCTTTAAACCCATCATAAATAGGAATGCTTAGAGATAGTGACAAGGATGAGGATCTTCTATGATCAATTGCTGCAGAATAATTATCACTCTCACTTAGGGAATAGGTTAGGTCAACAGAAGGTCTCAAATCTTTTTTGCTCATCTCTAGTTCAGGTAAATATGTATTTTCAATAAAAGAGAGATATTGGCCATAAGAGGAATTCATTAATTCTGAAAATAATTTCTTACTAATTTGTGCATTAGATACGTCTATCACATAATCAAAATTTACATCTTCATCATAAATATCGAGATCAAGTAACTTACTAACTTGAAGCATTAAATTATCTATTTTTCTATCATAGTCTAAAGACACAGATTGTGCTTCTAATAGTTCATTTTCTAAATCTAATACCTCTGTTTTTGTAATTCTGTTTGCCTTAAATAATATTTCAGCCTCTAAGACTTTTTTTCTATAAAATTCTAAATTCAGTTGTTGATTTTTCTTTTTAAAAATCAATGTCTGTAAATTACTATAACCGTTTAGGAGTTCTTTGATTAATAACTCTTTTTGATACTCTCTAAGATAGTCAAAAGCTTGATTCCTAGTTTGCGTAGTAATTAAATTTAACTGACTAAACCCACCGTTATAGAGGTTAACCGTAGCACTTAATGTATGAGTATCTGCGTTTACTGTAGAAGTAGAATCAGTGCTAGTTGTACTGTTTGAAATAGAAAACGAATAATCTATTTCTGGTATATAGAGAGTATCAGCTAATTCTAAATTTTTATCGTCAATCAAATTGTCATACTTAAATTGAGAGTTTGTTTCATTTTTTTCGACAAGAATTTTTATCAAATCAGTTATTTCATAGGATAAAATACCCTTTGAAAAAAATAAAAAGAATGTGCTTAAAAAAATTATTTTGATTTTTGCCATTCTCTCTCCAAATTATTCAAATTCCATTTCAATTTTTTTTTGTTCATTGTATTTTCCATTTTTTTAAATCTTTTCTCAAATTTCCTATTAGAGTTCCTAATAATTGTTTCAGTATCAAGTCCTAATTTTCTTGATAAATTAATACAAGAAAATAATAAATCTCCTAATTCCTCTTTAATTTTTCTCTTATTATTTGTTCTCATTTCATTTGAAAGCTCATTTAATTCCTCTTTTACCTTCTTCAAGGTTCCATTTGCATTTTTCCAATCAAATCCTTCTTTTGCAGCTCTTTTTTGAAGCTTAAGTGAACGTGTAACAGCAGGGAGATTTACACTTACACCATCTAAAACAGATTTAGCACCTTTCTTTTTTCTTTCAAATTTTTTTTGTGTTTCCCAAAAATCATTAACATCTTGAACGGTTTTAATTGACTCATCGCGCATAAAAATATGAGGATGACGAGATTTCATTTTTTTTACACTTGTATCAATGACATCTTCAATTGAAAATTTCTTTTTTTCAGCAGCAATAACTGAGTGATAAATAACTTGTAGTAATAAATCGCCAAGCTCTCCTTCTAGCTCTTTGGTATTATTTGACTCAATTGCTTCGATAACTTCATATGCTTCCTCTAAAGTATACTTTGCTAATGATTTGGAAGTTTGTTGTATATCCCATGGACATCCATTTTTTGGATTTCTTAGTCTCTTCACAACATTAATTAAATCATCTATTTTGTTCTTTTTTTTTACCATGCTAATGCCTGTGCTTGAAATATTTGACTCTTATAACTTCTAATATCTGCATATGCATCATAAATTTTATCTTGTTTTCTAGTGCACAAAATAAAACCTTCGCTCCAGTCTGTAGTTTTTAGGCATTTATGTCCTTTTTTATTTAATTGAGAAATAAAGGGTGAAAGTCGCTCCTCTAAAAGTAATTGTTTCAAATTAGGATCATGTGGGTGAAAAAAAGCAGGTAAATGCTCTGATGAAACTCTTGGTTCATTTAATGCTTGGTCAATAGACTTATTCGCAAATATATAATTCATTAAAAATTGTGCTTGCCATTGATCTTGAGCGTCACCACCCATTGTTCCACAACTTAAAATCTCTTTCTTTTTTTGATTGATAATTAAAGTAGGACTCAATGTTGTCCTTGGTTGTTGTTCAGGTGCTATAAAATTTACATGACCTGGTTTTGATAAATAAAACGTCATTAATCTATTACCTAAGGGAAATCCTAATTCATTAATCACTTCATTAGATCTGATCCATCCACCACTTGGTGTACACGATATAGCATTATTATCTTTATCTATGATACTTATATGAACAGTGCCAGCTCCCCATGGTTTAATATCATTTTCAATTGGAAGTAATGATTTCTTGGATAGGGGGATACCAGGAATTATAGAGTCAATTGCCTTCTCTTTAATTAATTGCATTCTTTTATTAAGGTAAGAGTCATTTAATAAGTGATTGGCTTTGACTTTTGAATTGTACTTACCAGTGAAATACATCTCTCTGTCAGCAAAAGTTAATTTTAAAATTTCTATAAATTTATGAATATCACTAGCTGAATTAAGTGATTTAATTTTTTGTTTGTTGAGCATTTTCAACATCATTAAACTAGTTAATCCCTGTCCCCAGAAATTAGTTTTGTGAACTTGATAATCACCATATTTTTCTGAAATTGTTTTTTCAAATTTCACATTAAAGTTTTCAAAATCCTCTTTTGAAAGAAGCCCTTCATTTTTTTGTGAATATTTTAAAATTGAGTTTGCAACATCGCCTTTGTAAAAAGCATCATGTAATTTATTAAATTTATTATTTCGAGATCCTGTGATTTTTTTTTCGTAATTATTAAGATAATCTATTAAGTTTGCGTAAGCCAAATTTCTAAATAAACTTCCTACTTTTGGAATTTTATTATTTTTTAAATATAGTTTTGCAGAATTTTTCCACTCTTTTATAAATTTACCTTTTAGACTTTTTAACCCAAATTTATTTTGGTTTATTATTCCAATGTGTAAAGGATATCCTTCTTTTGCGTATTCTTTAGCATATTTAGAAATAGTCCTAAAATCTAGTTTGCCATATAACTGCAACATCCTAAAAATACTAGAAAAAGCTGCTGGAACTCCAGCACATAATATTCCCTCATCAGGAACTTCTGTGTATCCTCTTGTAACTAAATTTAAAAAATTAAATTTTTTTGGAGATATAGTATTACCATTTAAAACAAGAGGACTTTGGTCTTTGGGCTTTAAAATCATTACTCCTTCACCTCCCATGCCAAACATTTGAGGATTTACAAGGCCTTCAACTAACATAGCTCCAGCTGCAGCATCAAAGGCATTACCTTTATCATCATTTAAAATATTATGTGCAGTAATTGATGATAAATTTGAATGAGTTGCTATAGCACCGTTTGTTCCAGAATAACTCGGTATAAAACTGTTAGAGCTATTATCTTCTATTCTATAAGATCTATTCATTACAAATAATAATTTTACGACATTCCATAAATTATTTCTTTTTTAAATGATTGCATTATAAAGTTATATATGACCTGGAAGTTAATATCAAAATCTTCATACTCACAATTACTTGGAGAGTTAGAAACAAAATTAGAAAATAATCAACATAAGTATAGAATGACAGTTTCTGAGAAGCATTTAAATTCTGGAAACTTTGCACATGGCGGCTTTTTAATGTCTTTTTTGGATAATGTTATGGGCAATGCTGCATATAAGTCGTTTGGTAATAGACCATGTGTAACAATATCAATGAATACTCACTTTACTTTTTCTGCACAAAAAGGAGATGAGCTTATTGGAATTCCTACTATAGAGAGAATGACAAAAACACTTTGTTTTGTTAAATGCCAAGTATTGTCAAATAATGAAATAATTGTTTCAGGAAATGGTATTTGGAAGTTAGTTAAAACATCATCTATGAAAACTGTAAAAGACAAAAAATTAGATGACGATGGTGGTTGGTAATAATTTAATTAATTAGAATTAATATTGAAAATACAAATATCAGAAATTAATGCATGTAAGGCGCTTTTTTTCTCTATTTCTTTTTTTGTAGGACTATGGGCTATTAGAATCCCTGATATAAAAGATCAAATAAACGTTGACTATAGTGGCATGGGATATCTTTTTGTAATTTTTTCTATTGGCTCTGTGCTGACAATGATAGCGATGCCAAAAATAATGCAACTCTATCCATCAAAAAAAATATCTCTTTTATCTGGATTTCTAATTTGTATTTTATGGTTGCTCATACCTTTTGCCTATTCATTCAAATTAATGGCAATACTTAGTCTTATCTTTGGTGTTTGTTATGGACTTTTTGAAGTAATTCTTAATGTTCAAGCCACTTCTTTAGAAAAAAAACTAAAAATACCAATGATGTCAGGCTTTCACGCATTTTGGAGTATTGGACTATTATCTGGATCGTTGTTAACAAGTTTATTCTTAGAGTTTAATATTAGTTTTTTTATAAATTCTCTTGTTTATGTTGTATTTTTAGCTCCATTAATTTTTTTTAGTAGTTTAACTATAGAAAATAATAAATCAGATCCCTTATCTTTTTTTTCAATTTTTTTTAGTTGGCCCTTATTTCTTATAATTTTGGTTGTATTAGCTATCACAGCAGTTTTTTTGGAAGGGGGGACAGACTCCTGGGGGTCTTTATACATGAGAGATTACATTAATGCAGACGGTTTCAATATTGGACTTGCTGCAATAGCCTTTAATGGAAGTATGGTTTTTGGAAGACTAATAGGAGATAAACTAAAACAAATGTTTGGAATTTATAATTTTCTTGTTTTCTCAGTTGTAGGATCATTAGTTGGTTCTTTAATAATTGCATTTAGTAGTTCTTTATTTTTTGCAATAATTGGATTTATCGTAGCTGGTTTTTGTGTTTCTTCTGTTATTCCAATTTGTTACACGTATGGTTCTTCTATTAAAGGTGTTGATTCCACTGTCGGTATTTCAATTATTACAATAGGCACATATGGAGTTTTCATGATAGCACCTCCTACCTTAGGTTATGTTGCAGATATGATAGGTATAGAATTTGTATACACACCTATGTTTATACTTTTTTTCATAGTAAGCATCATTGTAATTTTACAAAAGAAATTATTCAAAAACTAATTTTTTTTTAAAATTAATATATTTCCAAATATAACAAGAAACGACCCAATGTATAAATTTAAGTTCCAGATCATACCTTCAAATATTGTAGAAATAATTAATGCTATAAGTGGCATTATTATTGCAATGTATGCTGCATCATTGGCACCAATATTTTTAATTACTGATAAATAAAGAATAAAACCGAATACACTTCCAAAAATAGATAAATAAAGTAACGATATAATATATCTGTAACTAAAATCAAAATTAAGTTCAATACCAGTTACTAAAAGATAAATTAACAGTGTTATTGAGCCATACAACATCCCATATCCTGTAACAGCAATAACATTCAATTTAATTTTAGAGGTATACTCTGAAATTAAGTTACCAATAGATGCAAAATATGTTGCTAATACACCAAGTAAAATCCCAATACTTGTGCTCTTTGATATTTCAAAATTAATAATTTCATCATAAAATATAAAAAGTAATCCTAAAGTTCCAATAAAACCTCCAACCAAAGTCATTATTTTTGGAAATTTACCTTTAAAAATAATATTATTAACAACATTCATAAATAATATTGATGAAAAACATAAAGCAACAAATCCACTTATTAAATGAACTGTAGATAGATAAAACAGCACATAATTTATATTAAATAATGATATACCCAGAGCAGCTATAAAGAAATGCTCCTTCAGAGTGTATTTAAGATTTATTTTTTTTAATATACAAAATATTAAAATTATTATTGATGATAAAAAAAACCGGTAAAAAACTGATGTCATTGGATCAACAATACCAAGTTGAAATTTAATAATATACCAGGTAGGCCCCCAAACTATTAGTGTTGAAATAAATAAAAATATTGTATTGTTCACTTATGCCTTCTTTTGATGTTGTCTCGTCACCAGATATTCAAGAAATTGATAATGCCATCAATAATACTAAAAGAGAAGTTGATAATAGATTTGACTTTAAGAACACTAATTCAACAATCGAACGTAACGATTTTTCTATTACTATAGAGACAACCGACAATACTAAATTAACTCAATTTAATGATATTTTAAAAAATAATATTGTAAGAAGAAAAATAGATCCAAAATTTATTCACCTAAAATCAACTGAAACAGCTTCTGGAAATAGAGTAAGACAATTTATTGATATTTTGAATGGAATATCAAAAGAGGACTCAAAAAAAATAACAAATCTTGTTAAATCATCAAAAGCAAAGGTTCAAGCTTCAATTAATGGAGATGAAGTAAGAATAACAGGAAAGAAAAGAGACGATCTACAATCAATGATCGAATTATTAAAATCAAGTGATATTAAAATTCCTTTACAGTTTCAAAATTTCAGAGATTAATTACCTCCATAGTCGTAAAATCAATTAATCGCACAGTCGTAATTGTTTTTAAAAATTTAATACAATCCTGTGTTTTTACTTGAATAGTTTTAGTGTTGTCTAGTGGGTGAAAATTGCATAATTCATAATCATTTATTTTTTTATCTAAGTAAAAACTCACATCCTTATCTACGTTATTGATTAAAGAGTAGGGACTAACAGAGCCTGGTTTGACTCCAAGTTTATCATATAAATATTCTGCACTTCCAAAAGAGAGATTTCCTTGGCACTGTATAGTGTTTTTAATAATTTTTAGGTCTACTTCAGTGCTATCTAAGCATGAGAGTAAGTAAAAATTTCTCTTTTTATCCCTCAAAAAAAGATTTTTTGTATGCGCACCTTGCATATTCAAATCCGATTTTAATTTGCTAGACTCCTCGACAGTAAAAAAAGCCTCGTGTTCAAAAAGTTTATATTCAACTTTTTGTTCATTAAGTGCGGCTAATAAACTTTTTGCTTCTAATTTCATTTTTATTTATAAAGTGTTATCTTATTTGTATAAAAATATGAAAAAAAAAATTAACAGAAGAAATTTTATTAAAAAAGCATCAATTCCTGTACTGGGTGCAGCCGCACTCTCCAATTTTAATGTACACGCAAGCACCATAACAGAGTTGAATATGGTCACATCATGGCCAGAAAATTTTCCTGGTATAGGTTTAGGTGCAAACAGGTTGGCTCAGCGAATTGAGAACTTATCTAATAAAAGAATAAAAGTTAATGTTTACTCAGCTGGTGAACTAGTCCCACCGTTTGGAGTGTTTGATGCCGTGTCATCTGGAACAGCTGATTTATATCACTCAGCAGAGTTTTATTGGGGAGGAAAGAACAAAGCCTATCCTTTTTTTGCTGCTGTTCCTTTTGGCATGACTGCAGAGGAATTTAATTCATGGATATACTCTGGCAATGGTCAATTATTATGGGATGAATTAGGTTCTAATTTTAACATTAAACATTTTTTAGTTGGTAATACTGGATCTACATTATTTGGTTGGTTCAAAAACGAATTAAATAGTCTAGAGGATGTTTCTAAACTTAAAATAAGAAGTCCTGGTATGGGAGGAGATTTATTAAAGACTATGGGGGCAACTTCTATAAATATACCAGGAGGTGAAATTCTTCAGTCTTTAGCAAGTGGAGCTATAGACGCTGCAGATTGGTCAAATCCAGTTATGGATTTAGCTTTTGGTTTTTATAAAGTAACAAATTATTGTTATTATCCAGATTTTAAAAAACCTACAGTTTCTATTTCACTAGGAATGAATTTAGATAAATGGAACTCTTTTGATAATGAAGCTAAGAGCATCATCGAGTATGCTTGTCAGTCAGAAAATCAAGAAATGTTGTCTGATTTTATGTATAAAGAGGTTGTGGCTATAGAAAAATTGAAATCACTTGGTGTAGAATTCAGGCAACTACCTAACGATATTGTTATTGAAGCCAAAAAAAATATTAATGGTGTTTTAGATAATTATACTGATACCTCTCTTGGGAAAAAAATTAGGGATGATTATTTTCAATTTTTAGGTTTAAGAACTTCATATAAGGACTTTGATATTTCTAACTACTTGAATTTTAGAAAAATTTAATAGTGTGCGGAAGATATTCGCTAAATCTTAAAGACAATCACTCCTCTTTTAAGAAGGAAACTATAAATAACTTCAAATCAATATTTGATTATAAAAATGAAGATATTTGCCCTACCAATAAAGCACCTATTGTCTTTAATCTAAACTCTAAATTTGTATTTAAACAATCAAGTTGGGGTTTGTCATTTGATTGGCTTCCGAAAGGAAAAACACTTTTCAATATTCGATCAGAGACAGTACACGAAAAATCTTTTAGTAATAGCCTCATTGCAAATAATCGCTGTTTGGTACCTTTTAGTAGTTATTTTGAATGGTTGAAAACACCAGAATTGAAAGAAAGATATAAACTATTTACCAAAACACCAGTCAGTTTTTTTGCAGGTGTATATAAATTAATAGAAGATACCGTTTATTTTTCAATTTTAACTAAATCTTCTTTGGAAAATATAGAATTTATTCACAATAGAAATCCAGTCATTATTAATAAAAATAATGTAAGAAAATGGTTTTCAGACAATTATGAAGAACTACTAGGATCTTCAGAAGTCATAAATTATGATTTATCGAAATAGTTATTTTCTAAATTTAAAGAAGGATAAAAGCTTTTCAATACCAGAAAAATGTTCCTCTAGTCTAGAATAAACTTTATCTATTTTGTTGATATGACCGTCTAATCTTTCATAGAGATTATCGATTTTCTTATCAAGTTTGTTCAGCTTACTATTTAGCTGTTTTATGCTATCGGAGTCACTTGTTTTAGACTGCTTTTTTAACTTAATAACTTTGTTCATAAGTAAAATATATTAAATTTCTGATTTGTTTGAAGTATGACAAAACAACGCTTTAGGTAAATCTTAAATCAACTTCAGGTATCCAGTTTTTAAGCTTTTCAATACGATTTTTGGGGGAAGGGTGCGTCGATAGAAACTCTGGTGGTGCGTTTCCTTTTTGCGCTTCAGCCATTCGCTGCCAGACTTTATATGACTCATGATTGTCGTATTTGGCCATAGTCATAAAGGCCAAGCCTAAATAATCAGCCTCCGATTCTTGTAATCTGTTAAAAGGTAAAGATAGACCTAAATTTACTAAATAATCATCAGCTGAGGTACTCGAAAGGGCACCCTCTAAGGCAATATCCAAGATAGTAGTGCCAACATTTATTGCTAATGCTTGGCTGGCCCTTTCAACACTATGGCGAGCAACCGCATGTGCAATTTCATGACCCATTATTGAGGCCAAACCATCATTATTAGCGGCAACATCTAAGATCCCTGTGTAAAAAGCTATTTTACCACCAGGCATACACCAAGCATTAAGTGTTTCCTTATCATCAATTAATATGAATTCCCAATTATAGTTTTTTATCGAGTCTGATTGACCCATTTTTAAAAAATACTCTTCTACAGACTCCGTAACTCTGAAACCAACCTCTCTTAAAGCTCTAAAATTTTGTCCAGACTCTATTAAATTTTCATGTTTTTTGACTTGTTCGTAAGCTTGAAGAGCTTGTTTGTTGATACTTTCATCTGAAATAATAGAGAGTTGTTTACGATTTGTAATAGCTACCTCAGTACAAGAAGGTAAAAATAAAGGTGCACAACACGCACATGATAATTTTTTAATAAAATCTCGTCTTTTAAGATTCATGGTATTAATATAATCAAAAAGATATTCTTATGACAACCTGTTATATTAATGGAAAATATAAACCTCTAAATCAATCGTATGTCAGTGTAACAGACAGAGGTTTTCAATTCTCTGATGGGGTTTATGAGGTTATTGCTGTATTTAAAGGTGAATTAGTAGATTTAAATCTTCATATAAACAGATTGTTTGTTTCTTTAAAAAAAATGAACATGAAAACTAAATTCAATAGAAATCAAATAATTAATATCACCAATAAAATCAAAAAATTAAATAAATTAAAAATGGGTATAATTTACATCCAAATTACAAGAGGGGATCAAAACCCAAGGGAACATAAATACCCTGATAAACTTAAGCCTAATGTTATTATTTATTCAATTAATAAAAACTTTGAATATTTAAATAAGTTAGCACTAAAAGGTGTAAAAACATCTCTTTATCCAGATATAAGGTGGCATAGGTCAGATATTAAAAGTATTTCTCTATTGGGTAATGTTTTAGCTGCAAATCATGCAAAAGAGAATAAATCACATGAAGCAGTATTATTTGATAATAGAAATATGATAACTGAGGGCAATTCCTCAAGTATTTGGATTATTAAAAAAAATAAATGTATTACACACCCACTTAACTTTAGAATTTTAAAGGGTTGTACAAGGCATAAATTAATATCAATATTAAAAAAAAATAAATTTAAATTTGAGGAAAAAAAATTTTCCATTAAATCCCTTCTTGATGCAGATGAAGCATTCATGACAAGTGCTACTAATTTTGTAATGCCCATAGTTAAAGTTGATAAATTTACTATTTCAAACGGTAAGCCCGGTCTAAATACATTGAAGTTTCGTAATTTATTTATCAACGCAATATGATCTTTAGACTTTTCCTTTTCTTATTTTTGTTACCTATTACAGCTTACGCAAAAATTAATACAATTTACTTAGCTGGTGGGTGTTTCTGGTGTGTTGAGGAGGTTTATGAAAAATTAAAGGGTGTAATTGATGTTCGATCTGGTTATTCAGGAGGTCATGTTGAAAATCCAACTTATCAAGAAGTTGTCAAGGGTGATACAGGCCATATAGAAGTGGCTGAAATTATTTTTGACTCAGATATTGTTAGTTTAGATAAGATCATTAGGGTTTTTTTTGTCAATATTGATCCTTTTGATAGTGTTGGTCAATTTTGTGATAAAGGTTATTCATATAAAAGTGCTCTTTTCAGCAATGACCAAATTGTTATAGATAGATTTAACTTTTACATAGATAAAATTCAGGAAAATCACAAACAGAAGGTTGAAACAATGATCTTACCTTTTAAAAATTTTTATGTTGCAGAAGAGTATCATCAGGATTATTACAAAAAAAATCCAATAAGATATACATATTACAAGTACAATTGCGGAAGAGAGCAGAGGATTAAACAATTAAAAATTAATTTGGGATGATTAAACTCTTATTATTATTTTCAATTGTAGCTATATGTATCTTTGTTTTCTTTGGCAATCAATTATCATCTCGATATAAAAAATATTTAATTATTTCATTAATAATAATTTTAGGATGTTTTTTAATTTTTTCAGGAAAATTAAATTTTCTACCTGTTGCCTTAGCTCCTGCTTTGCTTTTTTTTCGAAGGATCTCATCATTATTAACTATACTAAACTTGTTTTCGCGATCTTCTTTTGGCAGTAAGTTCAAACCAAAAATTAATACGAAGTATTTACAAATTGAAATTGTTTTACAATCCCGTCAAGCTACAATTAATATTAGAGAGGGAGTCTTTAAAGGTCGTTCTTTTTCCTCCCTATCTCAAAATGAGGTATCGAAGCTCTTAGAGGAACTAAAAATAAATGATCCTCGTGGATTTAATATTTTAAATGTAATTATTAGTCAAAATAAACAATCTACATCTTCCTCAGACAAGTCACAAATGACAGAGGAGGAAGCACTATCAGTTTTAGGTCTTAAAAAAGGTGCTTCTGATGATGATATTAAAAAATCGTATTATGACTTAATGAAGAAATTCCATCCTGATAAAGATGGTAATAACTATTTATCTAATTTAATAACTGAAGCAAAAAATAAGCTTTTAAATAGTTAATTTTAATCTATAAGACACCTATCTCAATGAACGATATTAAGAATCTTGCAATCATTGCTCATGTGGATCATGGGAAAACCACTCTTATTGACAATTTATTGAAGCAATGTGGAATTTTTAGAGATAATCAAGAAATATCAGAAAGAATTATGGACTCTAATGATTTAGAAAAAGAGAGAGGCATAACTATTTTAGCAAAGCCTACCTCTATAATTTTTCAAGATACTCGAATAAATATAATCGATACACCTGGACATGCAGATTTTGGTGGAGAAGTAGAACGTGTCTTATCAATGGTTGATGGTGTTATCTTACTTATTGACTCTTCAGAAGGTCCGATGCCTCAGACTAAATTTGTTTTAGGAAAGGCTTTAAAACAAGGACTTAAGCCTATAGTAGTAATCAACAAAATTGATAAATCTGACTCAAGACCAGACGATGTGTTAAACGAAGTTTTTGATTTATTTGTCTCTCTTGATGCAAATACTCAACAATTAGACTTTCCAGTTTTATACGCATCAGGTAGAAGTGGTTGGTGTGTTAATGATTTGTCAGATGATAGATCCAGCTTAACACCTCTGTTAAATAAAATTATTAGTCATGTGCCATCACCAGATGTTGATAATACTAGACCTTTTGCAATGTTATCAACACTTTTAGACTATGATCCATACTTAGGAAGATGTCTAATTGGAAGAGTAGAGCAGGGATCTGCAAAAATAAACGACAGCGTTCATGCTTTAAACTTATCAGGTAAAATCATTGAAACTGGAAGACTTACTAAACTTTTAAAATTTGAGGGAACCAAAAAAATAACTGTTAACTCAGTTAACACTGGAGATATAGTTTGCATAGCAGGTTTGTCAATCACATCAGTATCAGACACCATTTGTTCAACTGATATAGAAACACCAATAAAATCAACACCAATAGATCCTCCTACTATGTCAATAAACATTATGGTTAATGACTCTCCATTAGCTGGGACTGAAGGGAAAAAAGTAACATCAACTTTAATAAGAAATAGATTAATAGCTGAGGCTGAGACAAACGTTGCTATTACCTTCTCAGAAAATCAAAATAAAGATTCATTTGAAATTGGAGGAAGAGGCGAATTGCAATTAGGTGTTTTAATAGAAACCATGAGACGAGAGGGTTTTGAATTATCTCTTTCTAGACCTAAAGTAGTTTACAAAGATGTAGAGGGGGTAAAGTGTGAACCCTATGAAGAGGTAACGATAGATGTAGATGAAGAGTTTTCTAGTATAGTTATTGATAACATGAACCAAAGAAAAGCTGATATGTTAGACATGAGAAAATCTGGAATTGATAAAACTAGGTTATTATTTATTGCGCCCTCAAGAGGACTAATTGGCTATCAAAGTAAGTTTTTAACAGACACAAGAGGAACTGGTGTATTAAACAGAGTGTTTCACTCGTATAAACCATTTAAAGGGGAGATTACAGAGAGAAGGGCAGGCGCGTTAATTTCCACAGGAAACGGTAAAGCAATAGCTTATGCTATTTGGAAGCTTCAAGATAGAGGTGTAATGTTTGTTAAACACCAAACACCTGTTTATCAAGGTATGGTAGTCGGTGAGCATACCAGAGATAATGATTTAGAGATAAATGTTCTAAAAGGAAAACAATTAACTAATGTCAGAGCATCTGGTTCTGATGAGGCCGTAAATCTAACTGCTCCTAGGATGATGTCACTTGAGGAAATGATGACCTATATCAATTCTGACGAATTATTGGAAGTTACTCCTAAAAACTTAAGACTTAGAAAAAGGTTTCTTGATCCAAACGAAAGAAAAAAATTTTCCAAAGTTGGAAATTTATAAACTATAATATAATTTATATTAAATATTTTAATTAAAATATTGTTTTTACTAACTATATTTACATTTTCTCAATATCACATTTAAAAAGAAAAAAAGAATAATCTGACATAATCAAAAAAATAAAATAGCTATAAAATGAATTATTGAGAATAAATGTTAAAAATTAGTTTGATTTTGTAGGAATTAAATAAATATTCACATATTTTTATCTAAATATTTGGCAAATTAGAACACTAAATTAAGCGATAGTTATCATTACTTGCCAATAAAACTATCAAGACAGTTACTCAATCTATAATTTCATAAAAACTATTTAAAAGCATTAAAATCAGACATTTTTAGTAAAAAAAGCTAATGTAAATTGCGACACTCACAAAATTTATGAAATATTTGAAATTTGAGTTCAATGATTATCAATATTTTTTTTATTAAATCAATAGTCGAATTCATTAAATTACCCAAGGGTTTATACTTAATAAAATTTCAATGTACCTAAAAACGCAAAAAAATTGAAAATAGACATTATTTTGAAAGCCATTTTATGGCATCTTCACATCTGTCATCGCCCCAAAAAACCTCATTTTCAACAATAAATGTGGGACTTCCAAAAATGCCTTTATTTTTAGCCATTTCTGTGTTTTTTAAATATTTTTGTTCAATTTCGTCTGTTTGAGCTTGTCTTATTACACTATCTGAATCAAGTCCAATTTCTTTAAGAGTAGTACTCAAATTTGGTTCTAATCCAGGCTCCAAATGCTCTAAAAACCACTTTTTATAGGTTAAAATAGTATACTCTTTGATCCACCCTTGATCTTTTCCCAAAATTGCAACTTTGTTGGCTAAATCGAACTCTTTAAGTGGGTAGGGAACAGGTACTTTTGCATTAAATCCATAGAAGTTAGCTCTTCTCTGAACATCCCGCCACATATAATCAATCTTATCTCTTTTTTTTTCAGCCATAAAAGGGACATTCTCCATTTCAATCATTCTTGACCTTACACTGAAAGGACACCATTCAAATACAACTTCATTTTCAGTCTCTATCTGCGCTAATCTTTGCGTGGAGAGATAAGTATATGTACTTCCAATTGAGTACCAGAATTCAATTTTTCTCATATATTCTACCTTAACTGAAATAATTAAAATTATTATTAAAAATAAGTGATCTGGTCACATCTGTCGCATGTATAAAAGTCCATGAAAAACATGTTTATGCAAATTTACAGTGGAGTCATGGACGCTGACTGGAATCCTCTAAGAAAAATACCTAGTGTGGCCCTGAGACACCTAATTATGCAACTTTTAGCATGGATGTGGTGTATCATTTTTTCACTATATTTTGGCTCTTTTTTGATTTTTGGCATCACAGCTAGCGCTCATTTTCTTCTTATTTTTGGAACTTTTATGACAGCGGCTACTTTTGCAACTGCTCCAAAAATTGTAAAATCTAAGTATAATAACAGCAAATAATATACTGTTTTTACTTACTTTTTACATACGTCAACTTTAAAAGCACTAGTTAATTCTATAAGCCTTTTTGTTTGAACTTTCACAGAACTATTAGTAGATCCTGCTGCAGGTATAACGATGTCAAAGTTATTTAAGGACTTATCGTAATATATATCTAATTTATTTGGTAATCCAAAAGGACAAACTCCGCCAATAGGGTGAGAGGTGATTTGCAATGTCTCATTGGCAGTCAGCATTTTTGCCTTTTTTTTGAAGAAATTTTTATATTTTTTATTATCGATCTTTAAATCTCCAGAAGTCATTAACAAAATTGGTTTTTCTATTATTAAAGCAATTGTTTTAACTATTTGTCCTTTCTCAACATTATGAGCATTTGCAGCTTGTTCAACAGTTGCTGTAGACCCTTTAAATTCTGATATCTCTAGGTCAGGGGCTATAATTCTAAGATGATCTTTGACTGATTTTATTGACATTTACACATTTATTTGTTGCATAATATATATTATAAGAATCTAGATTGTTATTTTAAGTCCATCGTAAGCTGGATATATATGATTATTAAACAGTTTTCTATATTCTGTTTCATAATCAATATGGGCAGTCATATGACTAAGGAAAGTTTGTTTTGCATTAACTTTTTTTGCCCAATCAATTACTTCAGAATAACTGGCATGAGATGGGTGTTCATCATATCTTAAACAACCTAGAAACCAACATTGAATGCCTTTGATTCTATCTAAATAATCCTCATCATAAAAATACTTAATGTCTAAATTATAAGCTATTTTATTATCAAAAATGAAACCGTAGGAGTCAATATTTCCATGATTTTGTCGAATAATCTCAATTTTAAAACCCTCAATCTCAGTATTGTTCCCATTAAGAACGTTAGCATTTAAAATGGGTTCATAACCATGGGTGGATGACTTTGAAAACAAATAAGAAAAGCTAGTTTGAAGAGTCTCTAAAGTTATTTTATCAGCATAAATTGGTATTTTTTTTCTATTTATCATTGAAATAGTCCTTAAATCATTAATTCCATGTATGTGATCAGCATGGGAATGTGTATAAATAACTGAGTCAACATTATTAATTTTATTGTCGATTAACTGTTTCCTTAAATCAGGGCTAGTATCAATTAGTATTGTTTTTCCTGCTTTTTTTAAAAGTATTGAAGGTCGTGTTCTTTGGTTTTTAGGATTTGATTTATCACAATTACCCCAAATGTCGTGAGATAAAGGGACTCCAAAACTTGACCCACATCCTAATATATTTATTTCAGTTTTTTCAGTCATTTATTTTAAAAAGCTTTTTGTAATTGTAAGTACTAATTTCGCATGTATTAATGTAGTCGTTTCCAGTAATTTCACAATATTTCTCAACTATAATTTTTAAATAGCTTGGTTTATTAATTTTACCTCTTAAAGGATCAGGCGTAAGATAAGGACTATCAGTTTCAAAAATTATTTTTTTAATTGGTAGTATTTTAATTGTATCTCTTAATTTATTGGCATTTTTGAACGTAATAATGCCTGACAAAGAAAAAAAACAACCTAAATCAATACATTTTTTTGCAAATTCTTCACTTCCAGTGAAACAATGTATAAGAATATCACCTATTTTTTTTGAGTATTTAGTTAAAATTTTAATCATATCCTCTTCAGCATCTCTCATATGAATTATACACGGTAAATTATAAAAACTAGCTGCATCTAAATGTATCTCTAAGCTTTCTATTTGCTTATTTTTAGGAATATCGTAATGATAATCCAAGCCTGTTTCCCCTATTCCAACAATTCTATCTTTAAATTTTTTAATATTTTCATTTAATAGAGTCTTTATTTCCTCAGGTTTGATATCAAGAGTATTATTTGGGTGATGACCTAAAGTGATATCGACAAATTTAAAACCTTTAATTAAATTAATATCTCTCTGAAACTCGTATATATTAGAATTTATACTTAAAATTCGCTCTATGTTATTTTCTTTAGCATCTTTACAGACATCTGATACTGAATTTTTAAGTAATTCATGACCAAAATTCACATGACTGTCTATTAAATTACTCAATTTTAGTAAATAAAGGTTCAGGTTGTCGTATTTTTAGAAATTTTAAGTTAATTACCTCTTTAAAATTATCAAAAATATCTAATTTAATACTATTCGTATTTTCGAATAAATTGAATACTTCTGAGGTTTTTGAAGGCATAAATGGAACTAAATATTGACTAACCCTGATAATACATAGGCAAATATTAGCCAATACTCTCTTCATTTTTTCAGGATCTGTTTTTTTTAATACCCAAGGAGCAGATTTATCGACATAATTATTTAAATCATTCATAAATGAGAATAATTTTTTAAGGTATTCGTCATATTTGTAATTTCCCATATACTCAAACAATTCTTTTTCAGAATCGTTAATTTGTTTTAAAATTTTAAAATTAAAATTATCTTCAGTTAAATCAATATTTTGTTCTAAATTCTTACAAATAAAACTAAGTATTCTTTGTATTAAATTTCCGTAGTTATTTGCCAATTCACCATTAATTCTATTTTTGATAGCCACCTTAGAAAAATCACCGTCATTGCCAAATGGAACCTCTCTAAAAAGAAAATATCTTACTGAGTCTAAACCGTATTCATCAATCAATTCTTTAGGGTCAATGACATTACCAAGACTTTTACTAATTTTTTGACCCTCATTTGTCCACCAACCATGTGCTACGATCTGCTTTGGTGGATCTAACTCTGCAGCCATTAAAAAAGCAGGCCAGAAAATAGCATGAAATCTGATTATATCCTTCCCTACTACATGTATCCCAGGCCAATATTTTTGATATAAATCAGAATTTTTATTTGGATAATCTAAAGCTGAAATATAGTTAGTTAGAGCATCTAACCAAACATAAACAATATGTTTTTCATCTGTAGGGACATCAATTCCCCATTTAAATGTTGTTCTAGAAACGGAGAGATCTTTTAACCCTGACTCAACAAATTTAATAACTTCATTAGATCTAGATTTTGGGACAATGAAATTTGGATTATTTTTATAAAAATTTAACAGTTTGTCTTGCCATTTAGAAAGTCTAAAAAAATATGACTCTTCTTCAACCCAAGATAATTCAGATCCAAAACTGTTATATTTTTTACCATTTTTTTCAACTATTTCATTATCAGCTACGAAAGCTTCATCTCTTACAGAATACCATCCGCTATATTTGGACAAATAAATTTCATCTTTTTCCAACAGAACTCTCCATAGATTTTGAACAGACTTTTTATGTCTTTCTTCTGTTGTTCTTATAAAATCATCATTAGATAAATTTAATAAATTACTTAAATCTTTAAAATTTTCTGAAACCATGTCAGTAAATTTTTGAGGATCAATATTTTTTTCTTGAGCAGCTCTTTCAACTTTTTGTCCATGCTCGTCTGTTCCTGTTAGAAAATAAGAATTGAGACCTCTACAATTATAAAATCTTTTTAATATATCAACAGCAATTGAGGTGTAAGCATGTCCAATATGAGGTTTATCGTTCACATAATAAATTGGAGTTGTAAAATAATTTTTAGACATACTTAATAAGATTAGAATTTAATCTTGTAAAATAGATTGAAATTAGCTCATTTGTTAATGTATTGAATTTTAAACTCTCATCTACATCAGTTAAATAATCTGAATGAAGTTTTAATAGGTATTTATAAAGTTTTTTATTATTTAAATTATTTCTTAAATAGTATTTGAGTATTTTTAAAAATATTAATGAACATACACTTATTTGATCTCTGTTAAAAAGTTTTATCTTTTCAAAAAAATCAGTACTTTTTAAATCAATGAAAGGGTTAATAATAGAATGTATTAATTCCTCTGAAATATTTTGATTTTGTCTCGCTATGTCTTCTTTCAATGAATTAAAATCATTAAAATTTATTTGTGACTTCAGATCTCTGATAACTCTGGCCCTAGAAATTATTGTTTCAGGTAAGCTTATTAAGTTTGAAGAACAAAAAATAAAATAGGTTTTGTATGGTATTTCTTCAATAATTTTTAAAAGTCCATTTAACGCATTAATATTTAAATAATTTACCTCTCTGACAAATATTACTTTATTAAGGTTTAATACATTTGTATGTAGAAACTCTTTTTTCATTTTTCTTATTTGATCAATTGTAATAAATTTTGATTTTTCTTCAGGCTCTAAAATAATAAAACTTGTATCTATTTCATATTGTTTCGCATAGAAATTTTTTAAAATCTCTTTCTCTAAATGTGAAATACTCTCACTATTAGTAGTCTCTAATAAGTAAAAGCCACTGCTCTCAGATTTTATAGTATTTACTACTTTATCAATTTGCATTTTTTCAGATTTAATATGATTTTTTCATGTACTTCATTAGCAGATAGTGATGCATCAATAGCAACAAACTTACGTTCACCTATTTTTATTTTAGATATTTCTTCATAATTTTTTTGAATTCTTGAGAATTGTCCAAAATATTTTTTATCAAATTTATTTGAATATAATCTTTTGTTTCTCCTACTTATTAAATTTTTTTTATCTAACTTCAAATAAAAAGTTATATTCGGAATAAATTTCTTATGAATTAACTTAATTAAACTGATAATAAGTTTTTTTTCTTTAGAATTATATTTTTGATAAGCATAAGTAGAGTCAAAAAATCTATCAAATACAATGAAGTCATTCTTTTTAATTGAAGATAATAATGCAAATCTAGATGCAAAGAAAAACATTATTAAACTTAAATTATCGAAATTAGATTTTAAAATCACATTTCTTATCTTTTCTAAATCTTTATTACCTCCAGGCTCTCTAGTAAAAGTAGATTTAATATTATTTTTTATAAAATATTTTTTTAAAAGTTTTATCTGTGTCGATTTTCCAGAATATTCGAAACCTTCAAAACTGATTACTTTCATTCTATATGATAATATTTAGTTAGATCCAAGAATGATATAATAAATAGCTGAAAATATTCTTGAAAAGAAATTCTTTTGCTCAATGTCCTCGCCTGAAAATAAAGGAAATTCAGAACTCTTATCAGCAAAAGATATCTGAAGTTTGGCTATTTGATCACCTTTTTGAATTGGAGTTGCAATTGGTTCCTCTACTATCACATTAACTTTAGCAGAAGATAATTGTGCTTTTGGAATACTCACGCTTATATCGTTTAAAGCAACTAGGTCTACTTTATCGTCTTTACCTAGCCAAGTATTAACTTCTTGAATAACCTCATTTTTCTTAAAAAAATCTACTAATTGAAAATTGTTGAAACCCCAATCCATTAATCTTAGTGACTCCTGGGCTCTTGATTTGGAAGAGTTTAGTCCATTTAGAACAATAATCAGGCGCCTATCCCCTCTTTCAGCAGATCCAACCAAACCGTAGCCAGCTGCTTCTGTATAGCCTGTTTTAAAGCCATCAGACCCCTCAAATGTATATAGTAGTGGATTTCTGTTATCTTGTTTGATCCCGCTGTATGTAAAATCACTTAATTTGTACATTTGATATAATTCATAATGATTTTCAATCGTGTATTGAGCTATTTTAGCAAGATCTTCAGCTGTTGTGTAATGATTGTCATCAGGCCAGCCACTGCTATTTGTAAAATTAGTCTCTGTGAGTCCTATTTTTTTGCCTAAATTATTCATTTCAATAGCAAAAATTTCCTCAGAGCCAGATATACCCTCTGCTAAAGCAATCGAGGCATCATTTCCGCTCTGAACAATAATTCCTAGTAACAAATCATAAACTTTTACTCTTTTGTCTACCTCTATAAACATCTTTGATCCGCCCATCTTCCATGCCTTTTTACTTACTAAAAACTCTTGATCTAATGATAAAGTACCATTTTTGATTTTTTCAAAGGCGACAAGAGCGGTCATCATCTTGGTCATACTTGATGGATATGTTTTGGCTTTAGAGTTTTTTTCTAAAAGAACTTCGTTTGTTGATAAATCGATTACAAGCGCCGTTTTTGCCAAACTTTCAATAGTAAGAGATTGTTTAGGAAATAGAATAATTATTACTATAAATAATAAATTAAGGGGTTTTTTTTGCATTCAAATATCCATTTTTAATCAGAAAATCTAACTTAAGATTTATATCACTCTTTAGAAATGGGCCAGCAAAAACCTTAACCCCCTCTTCATTTTCTTCGTAAAACAATCCTAAATTCTTAATTTTATTAGTTTTAAGCTTTGCTAGATTTATATCTTTATAAATTTCAACTAATATAGTGTTTTGTTTTATAGAATTTTTAATATCTAGAGTTTTAATTTTCTCATAATCAAGTTTTTCACTGATTTCATTTTGATCTTGATCTAACTGTTCAAATGAAATTTCTGTATCATCCATCTTTATCTTACTCTCTTCTTTTGAGTCGACAACATTTCTCAGAATTATAGATTCATCTTTTAAATATTCTAAATATACTTTTGTATTTAGTGATATTTTATCAATTATTTCTTGACTTAATGAAAGCCTATTTTCAGTATCTAGCTTAATATTTCTGACAATAATACTATTATCTAAGTTAATGGGATCTGATAATCTTACAACGCTGGGTATAGGTAAATTAGAATGATGAATATTATTACCCTCTATTCTTGAATCTGTAACAAACTTTTCTAAAACACTTAACTCAATGTTATAATCATCAAGTGGAGATATAATAACATCCGATTTTTTAAAGTAATCTTGAGTTGTGACATCTTCTTCTTTTTTTATATCATCCACAGTATCAATAGATGTCACTGTACAAGATGATAAAATCAGTAAAAACAATATTTTATAGTAACTATTTAAATTTATCACTTAATAATCCAACTGAAAGACCATAATAGTTTGAGCAGTTGTAAGAAAGAATATTTAAATAATTATCGTATACGATAAAATACCTGAAATCACCCTCTTCCCTACCCATCCTTAACAAATAACTATTAATATCTAAATTATCCAAAGATTTTCCATTCATTTTTTTAAAATTCATAAGTCTAAATTTACTTAAAGGTAATTGTTTAGACAATTTTTTTACTGCTAAACAACCTTTTTCTCTTTTAATGAATAATTCCGGTTCTAAAGATTTTATATTTGCTGGGGGTATTACTTCCCTACCCCATGTATAATTTGGATCCCATTTATTAGATCCTACGCCTTGAAGGTATCTTGCAATTGAGGCTAATGAGTCTTCAGTGTCTGTCCAAATATTTTTTTTACCATCATTATTGAAGTCTTGAGCGTAATTTAAAAAACTAGAGGGCATAAATTGATTTTGACCCATAGCACCTGCCCATGAACCTTTGAAATCAACAACATTAATGTGACCTTGTTTAAGTATTTCTAAGGCATTATAAAGTTCTTTGGTGAAATATCTTCTTCTTCTCTCATCGTAGGACATGGTTAAAAGACTCTCTAGCACAGGATAGTTGCCTGTTATTTCGCCATAAGCTGTTTCTAGACCCCAAATAGAGAGAACAAATCTAGATTGTACATTATAATAATTATCTATTTTTTTTAATAAAATGTTGTATTTACTGTAATTATTTAATCCATTATCTACCCTTAAATTTGAAATTGTTTTTTCAATGTACTCAGAAAAAGTCAATGTAAATTCAGGCTGGCATTTATCATTTTCAATAACTCTTTTATTAACCTCATATGGTGCTATTAATTCAGAAACAAAGCTTTTATCTAGGCCAAATTCACCAGACCTATTTACTATTTCTTCTTTCCAATCATTAAATCCTGAAAAATCATAATTTTGAAGCACATCACAGTTTTTGGGATCATGGGCAATAAGATTATTTATGAAAAAAAAATTAAAGATTATATAGAGAAAAATTTTAATCATATTCTGATTCCTGCCCTATTATATAACCATTATAATCTAATAGTTATTTCTTAAAATTTACCAAATTATATTAGTTACTGTTAAAAAAGATGATATTTGCTATAAATATTCAATGATTTTAACAAATACAGGAAAAAAATTTGTATATGCCTCTGTTATAATGATGCTACTTTCAATGGTCCTTCCTTGGGACTCACTAGAAGATTATACTTATTCTGAGTCAATGGGTTTGCTCATGAATGTTATTCCTGCTGTCATTTTTATATGTGCTGTGGCTATTGTTGTTTTAAAGCCATTAGCTTTGTTATTATCTAAAATTGGCACAAATATTGTTTTTTTACTACTTTGTTCAATGAACGGTATCGTCTTGTACATGGGAATGCAATATTATCCAGATACCTATACTATTGGTTATTTTTTATTTCCATCATCTGTAATTGTTTTTATGTTAGGGGCTATTTACAGTGTAAATCGAGTTGATGGAACCACTAGCAATTAATTAAATTTATAAAAAAGAATTTATCAATATTATTCCACTCATCAGTAATAACATTAAGTAAAATAATTTTTTAAATAATTTTTCTGAGATAAAACTTCTTATTTTTTTACCTAAAAGGAATCCAATAATTACTGGGAGAGTAACTATTAATGAGGGTACGATTGTATTTATACTAATCAGCTTAATATAAGAAAATGATATAAATTGCATACTGCTATATAGTAAAAAAGCTAATCCCATAAATTGCACTGTTTTTTCTTTATTATATTTAAGTGATTGTAATAAGAAAACAAAAGGCATTGTATAAATACTAGTTAGGCCTATGATAAATCCATTTAGAGATCCAGTTAAAAGTTGTATGATTGAATTTTGGTGATTAGGTATAGCTACTACTCTATTTGATAGAGATAACGAGGAATTCATAAAAAGCAAAATCGCAATAAATATCAAGATTAGATCTGACTCAAGAACATTTAGTAAAAAGACACCTGGCACTATGATTAGTGTTGAAAAAACAAGAAAATATTTAGTATCTTTAATTATGACTTTTAAATTACTGCCATTTATCATTTGAAAAAAACCAGTAATAATAGTTGGGATTATCACAAGTGCTATTGTTTCTTTAACGTCGACAACAAATGAGAGTAAAGAAATTACAACAGTGATTAATCCGACACCAAGTATACCTTGGGTTATGCCGCCAATAAAATATGCTAATAAAATATAAAAAAAAGTTAATGTTGGAAGATTACTTAAAATCACTTAAAAACATAACATGAGTGGCCAAAGAATATATCAACTAATAATATAAAATTACGATTGATTTAAAAATAACGTAATATATACATTCTAGACGTTTATGACATCGGAAGGATGGCTGAGCGGTTGAAAGCACCGGTCTTGAAAACCGGCAAAGGGGCAACTCTTTCCTGGGTTCGAATCCCAGTCCTTCCGCCATTTGATCTATTAACAATTTTCAAAATGTATAATTATTATTATATTTTAATTAAAAGGAGAAAAAATGACTGAACGTGTATGTATAAATCTATCCTATGCTGTACCAAATGATAAAGCTGCTGAAGTTGAAGAAATTTTTAGCACTCATGGAAAATGGATGACTGAATTTTACTCTGATGGAACTGATCATTTATTAAATGCTTACTTTACTAAAGCACCAGAGTTTAAAGACCCTACCGATCCTAGTAAGGGCGAAACTGGAAACACATTATTTACAATAAATGAACAATTTGCATCTATGGAGAGTGTTCAAAGACATGTCGAAAATGCAAGTAAAAATGATTATTTCCCAGATTTTGCAAAGTTACTAGAGGATTACGGTAAAGTTTTAAGTATGGGTGGCAGTGTATATGTTTCGATAAGATAAAAAGGGAAGAAATAAAAATAAGACAGAAATTAAATAGTCAATCAGTTTGAATATTATTTATATTCTAAAATTTATCTTTTAAAGTTCTCATTATGTCTAAATGCTCAGTTAAAGCCTCAAAAGATACAGCTAGTTCATATACAAGAGTGACTAATGCCAATAATACTAATAAAAGATGAATACCAAAACTTATAGCAGAGATGAAGCTGTAATTTAATAACAAAAATAATAAGCTTGTGCACAATGCTATCCCTCCAAAAAGAGATAAGTAAAGTGTGTAACGTAATAATTTAAGTCTTTTTTCATAATGCAAGATATGAAAAGAATATTCACTTTGACTTTTAAATCTTAATTTATTTGTTTCAATATTAGATCGAGAGTCTCTAATTAATTTTGCAAGAGTTGCATACCTAGCTATAACCAATGTTATATAAATAGTGCAAGCAAAGAACATTGTCCCTAACATATTACTACTTAATAATATCTCGTGATTTACTATGTCCATTGATAAAAAATAGGTGATATTTACTTAAATTACTACCTCAAAACCTTCAAACTGTGGGTGATCCAAATATACTGTTTTATGTTCACCAGCATTTTTATGAGCCATCCTAAAAGCTTCTGATTTAGTCCAATTTATAAAATCTTGTTTTGACCCCCACTCACTATGCGATGCATACAGTGTATATTCTTCATTAGACTCACTTTTAATTAAATTAAATTTCTTAAAACCAGGGACTTGGTTTAAATGAGTATCCCTATTCCTCCAAATATCTTCAAAATGTTTCTCTTCTCCTAATTTTACTTTGAATCTATTCATTGCAATAAACATTTATTATCTCCTATGAGCTATTCTGAAATTATAATTCTTGTGTTGGTTCCTATTGCAATAGTAACTCTAGAACCAATGGGTATTTGTTCTGCACCTGATTGAACTATTGAAATATCATCATTTGTGTCATCAACATCTACAACATATTGAAATCCTGTATGATCCCCTAATGACGAGCCAGCAACATAACCTACTATAGCACCACCTATAGTTCCCACTACAGCTGCAGCATCTCTGCAGTCATCGTCAAAAATACCCTCTCCACAACCTACAACAAAACCTACTAAACCTCCTGTAAGAGCACCAATACCAGAGCTTTCACCAGTAATTTTGACTGGTTCAGCTGCAACGAGTGTTCCATATTTAACTGTGTTAACTTTTTGAGTATCTGATTTTTTTACCCCAGTATTAAAACCACCACACGCTGTTATCAATGCGAATAATAATAAAAAAGGTAATTTAGGCAGGTCTGTCATATTCAACAAATTTTTTAAGTGAATTGGTGAGAAAATTTTCATAATTATCAATATTATAATTGATATTTTCATTAATATCCAAATATTTTGGATCTAATATGAAATCAAATGATGGCTCAAAAAAGAAAGGTATTGATACTCGCTCCTCTTGATTAAATAATACTCTGTGATTAGTTGCTTTCATTTTACCATTTGTTAAACACTCTAAAGCTAAACCTGTATTAATAACGAAAGCATTTGGGTCATGAGGAACATCATACCACTCTAAAGAATGTCTATTTTGAACTTGCAAGCCACCTTTTTTGTCCTGATATAAGATAGTCATTATCCCACTATCTACATGGGTTTCACAACCTAAAGCAACACCGTCTTGTGAAGAGACTTCAACAGGTTTATCTTGTTTGGGATAGTAATTAAATCTCAAAGTAGAGAGTGTTTTGGGTCTTTGAAAAGCCTTTTCAGCTAAAGATAAATCTGAGGAAAATGAAGATATGATTGATTTAAATATGGTAATTCCTAAGTTATGAAGATCATCAAAATAATTATTTATCGTAATTTGCCACTCTGGATCTAAAAAAGACATATCGTGATTAACTTCAAATTTTTCCTTTTTTAACAAATCAACCATATTTTGCTTTAAAAGCGGATCTCCTATATCTAAACCCTCTTTACCATTTACAGAACTAGGAAAATAACCCCTATAAACAGTATTAGTATTGGGGTTCCATTTTTTAGGAGCTATTTTTAGTTTCTCTTCGTCTTTTAAGTAAAAAAATTTTTTACAAGTTTTTAAAAGATTATTTATTTTTGAAATTGGAATACCGTGATTTGTAACTGTAAAAAAACCAATTTCTTCAGATGCTTTTTTTATATTCTTTGATACTTGTTTAGCAGCATCACTATTAAGATCTTTATCAATAATATTAGATAAATCTATATTTGGAATATAATTACTCTGCATCGCCAATTTTAAAATATAGTTTTTTGATATATTTCTGTTTCCTTTTTATAGGGAGCTCATAAAATTCATCTATTGAAATTGGTTCACCTATTTTTTTTTGATTTTCAGTAAGTTCAGCTATTATAGATTCATAATAGTTTGCCCACTCTGCATTAGTTTTTGGGAGTTGTTGATCTTCCATCATTTTAATCCTAACTTTTTATAGAAAAGATTTATAGTGTAAAATAAGTCCTTACTGTCATTATTTTTGATCTGAATAGAACTAGAACTTTGCATTTTGATAATATTTTCTTGTGCCATTTGAATTAAATCATCTAGTGTTTTTTGACTTGCTTTTTTAAATGTAATATCAATAAAATTTCTTTTTATATTTATTTTTGAAATACCAAGGGTAAGAGATTTAATTTTAATAGTTAGTAAATTAAATAAATTAGTAACTTCAACTGGGTAATTACCATATCGATCATATATCTCATCTAAAACATTTTTGAGCTCTTGAATATTCTTTGAATTAGTAAATTTACGATAAATAATCAATCTGGAAATATCATCAGATATGTAATTCTTTGGAATGTAATACTCAAAAAATGCATCGAATTCAAATTCATCATAATCATCTTCAGTTTCTGCATTATTATTTTTTTGTCTTTCCACCTCTTCTTTTAACATACTTTGGTAAAGCTCTATTCCAATATCTTTCACATGACCACTTTGCTCATCACCAAGTAAATTACCCGCTCCTCTTATTTCTAAATCCTCATTAGCTAACTGAAAATTTGACCCTAGATTTTCATAGTTAGCTAAAACTTGAAGTTTCTTTAGAGCTGTTTTATTGATTAATTTTTCACTGTCATGAAATAAATAGGCATATGCTCTTTTATTTGAACGACCTACCCTACCTCGCAATTGATATAATTGAGATAAACCAAATAAATTAGAATTAAAAATTATTAGTGTGTTTGCATTTTTAATATCTATTCCAGACTCAATAATATTTGTAGAAATAAGGCACTGTATCTCACCTTTTGTGAAAGATATGAACACATCCTCAATATCTTTTTCTTTCATTTTACTGTGACCTACTCCGTAAGAAAGATCTATACTTAATTTTTTAATTTCATTTTCGACAAAAGGAATATGGCTTATTCTTGGTACAACAATAAAAATTTGTCCATTCCTTTCTAATTCATTCTTTATTGCTGAAATGAGAGCAACAGACTCATATTTTTGAACATAAGTTCTTATACTAATTCTATTTGATGGAGGTGTTCCAATAATACTTAAATCTTTTAAGCCTAATAAAGACATCTGAAGTGTTCTAGGAATAGGTGTGGCAGACAATGAAAATAAATGAATAGTTGGGTATTTGTTGATCAAATATTCCTTTTGATCGACACCAAATTTTTGTTCTTCATCTATTACCAGTGTGCCTAAATTATTAAATTCTATATCTTTTTTAAAAAGACTATGTGTTGCAATAAGAATTTGAATATCACCTGACTTTAATGAAATTAAAATTTCTTTTTTTTCTTTTGACGAAGTAAATCTAGATAGACATGCAACCTTAATGTTAAAAACTGAAAACCTCTCGCTAAACGTATTAGTGTGTTGCATTGCTAGTAATGTGGTGGGAACAACTATTACAAATTGAAAACCTGATAAATATGTTGCACATGCAATTCTTAAAGCAACTTCAGTTTTACCAAATCCTACATCGCCACATATAAGGCGATTAGATGGTTTATCTTGTTTTAAATCATTTAAAGATTGTTCAATTGAGTTTAATTGGTCCTCAGTTTCAACAAATGGAAATTGTTGATTAAATTTCTCAAGATCAGAATTATTATATTGAAACTCTTTGATGTTTATAGTGGATCTCTTTGCTGCATTTTTCAAAAGTTTATTAGCTAGAAAACGAATTTTCTTCTTAACTGAAGATTTTCTTAAAATCCAATCATTCGTGCCTAATTTATCAAGAAGTAGATTATTATCATCAAACCCATATCTTGAAATATAGTTTAAATTTTCAATTGGTAGTAAAAGCTTGTCGTTACCGCGGTAAATTAATCTAATAAACTCCCTAATTCGATTATTAATTTCAATATTATCTATGGATATGAATCTCCCAATTCCATGTTTTTGATGAACAACTGCATCTCCTAATGAAAGATCATTAAAATTGATTATAGTGTCTAAATTCGTCTTTTTTGTAGTATGAGTGTTTTTATTGAGGTGTACGACACCATCAAATAGATAGTCTTTTGAGATTACAGATTTATAGAAATATAAATTATTACCATAATTTGGTTCAATATTCTTCTTTTGATGAAATTCATTTTCTATTGAGGAGGAATTTTTTCCACTATGAAAATATATTTTATTACTCATTTTAGAAAATTCATCTAAAGAGGTATTTGATGTAATTTTTAATGATTTAGGAGAGCTAGATAATATATTTGTAAATTTAAAATTTTTTATTTTGTTATCTTCTAAATAATAATTTGAAAAAGGGATCTCAGGTTGGACTTGATCAAAAATTGATTTAAGAAAATTTAGCTTTTCTTTTAATATTATGTCGCTTCTATTAATTGTATAAATGGAATATCCCATAACGATATCCTCAAAATAACAATCTTTATTACTTGGCTCTAATAACTCAATATTAGGGTTAAATATATCAATCCTCTCTTTCTCATCTTTAAAAGTAAGTTGTGTTTGAGGATTGAATTCTTTTATTGTTTCAATCACATTATCAAAGAATGAAATTCTATAAGGATTATTATTACTGTTATAAATATCTAAAATATCCCCTCTTAGTGAAAATTCGAGTTTATTATAAGCATTTGCTTGGTTTGAATGATTAAATTCAACTAATTTTTCTAAAATTGTATTAGCTTCAATAGTTTGATTTTTAGTTAATGTTAAAAAATGATTAGCATCTTTATTTATTTGAAATTTTTTTAAAAGATTATTGCAAGTTATTATTATTATATCATTTTGAGTTAATGTCTGTAATTTTTCTGACCTATCAAGTAAGATGTCAGATGATGAACTTTCAGAACTGAATGGTAAAGAGTCATGTGCTGGAAAATAACATATTTTCTTATGGGGATAATGTATATTTAGAATATTTTCATAGTCTAGAGCTATCTTATCATCTTCACATAATAAAATTGATTTATTGCCAAATTTAGAAACAGGATTTTCCAATATTATTTTGATAAATTTATAATATTAAGGTATTTAATTTTATCATCTTTGAAAGACTCATTAAAAAATACGTCAAATATGTATTGCGTTTCATTCTTTAATAAATCATCTAATTGATCAATTAGAGCCTCATCATTAATGTTTTCAAGTTTTGAATAAATTCTCTCAAAAATTACATCTAATTCTTTTATACCTAATGTTTGACATCGATATTTTATTTTTTTTAATTTATCTTTGTAGTTATTATTCATGAACGACAATAGTTTCGATTTTTTATATCAGAATGTAGAAAAACTTAAAGGAATAGGTCCAAAGAAAGCGTCCTATTTTAAAAATCTAAATATAAACACAGTTATTGATATATTTTATAATTTACCGACTAGATCAATAGATCGTACTCAGGATATTGACTTTAAAAATCTTGAAAAAGGACAAACTATCACCACTCTCGTTAAGGTAAAAAAACATCATTTTCCTTTCAATCCTAAACTACCCTACGTAATTGAATGTGAAAAAGGATCTTTAATTATAAACATAATTTATTTCTCAATAAGAGGGAATTTTCTTAGAAAAAAATATCCTGAAAACAAAGAATTAATTATTAGTGGAAAAGTATCATTTTATAAAAGCAATCTTAGTGTAGCACACCCTGATTACATAGAAGAGATAGAAAATGAGGATAAGTTAAGAACTTTTGAAAATATTTATCCTTTAACAAGGGGTATCTCGTTAAAAGATATCAGAATAGTTTTAAATGACGCAAAAAATCATTTAAATAAATTTGATGAATGGTTGAACAAAAATATTATTAAAAAATATAATTTTTCAAGTTTCAATGAATCATTAATAAAAATGCATTTTCCCTCTGTTAAAGAAGATATTGATAATAGAGAAAATTTTAGAAAAAGGTTAGCAGTCGATGAATTGGTATCAAATTATTTTGCAATTAGATACTTGAAAGAAAAAACAAAAAGAAAAAATGAGAGTTTAAATCTTAAATTTAATTTACAAGAAAAATTGATAAATGAACTACCTTTTGAGTTGACAAAAAATCAATATAAAATCATAAACGATATAAATTATTATAATAATACTCAATATAGAGAAACAGTACTATTACAAGGTGATGTAGGTTCAGGTAAAACTATTGTATCCTTACTAACAGCAATCCCTTTTATTCAGAAACATAAACAAGTTGCGTATATGGCGCCTACAGAAATATTAGCTAATCAAATTTACAATAATTTATTAAATCACTTAGATAATGAAGAAGTTAATCCTATATTGCTCACTGGAAGTAGTAAAAATAAAAGTAAAATTTATGAAAAAATAGAAAAGGGTATTTTTAATTTTATTATTGGCACTCATGCTATTTTTCAAGAAAATTTAAATTTCTCATCTTTGGCATATGCAATAATCGATGAACAACATCGATTTGGTGTTCAACAAAGACTGTATTTAGCTGAAAAAGGAATAAATACAAATATTCTATTAATGTCTGCCACACCTATTCCAAGAACTCTTGCATTAGCTCAATATGGTGAAATAGAACAGGTAATACTCAAAGAAAAGCCAGCTTTTCAAAAACCGATAATAACTAAAGTATCAAATATTGACAAAATTAAAGATATAGAAATTTTGTTAAAGAAAAAAATTTCAAATGTATCTCAAGTTTACTGGATTTGTCCTTTAGTAGAAGCATCAGAGACTCAAAAGTACAAAGATGTAGAAACACGATTTAAGTCTTTGAAGAAAATATTTGGTTCAGAAGTTGAAATGTTACATGGTAAAATTAAGAGCGATCAAAAAGAAAGAATTATTCAAAATTTTCAAAAAGGAAACATAAAAATATTAGTTGCTACTACTGTAGTAGAGGTAGGTATAGATAATAAAAATGCAGATTATATTGTAATTGAAAATGCAGAAAAATTTGGCTTATCTCAATTACATCAGTTAAGAGGAAGAGTAGGAAGAGGTAACAATCAAGGCTATTGTTTTGCTTTATATGGCAAGGATTTACCTGATAATACGATAAATCGACTAAAAATATTCAAAGAAAACTTAGATGGTTTTAAATTATCCGAAAAAGATCTCGAAATTAGAGGCACTGGTGACATATTAGGATATCGTCAAAGTGGTGACTCATTATTCAAGTTTGTGAATGTTTATCATGATCAAGAGCTAATAATAGATGCACTTCAATATGTAAAAAAATTAATTGAAAAAAAAGAGTATGAAAATGAAAAATTTAAAAAAGATATATATAAGTTACTTATGTTTTTTAAGCAGCAAGAAGCAATAAAACTATTATTTAGTTAACTTTTTAATTTTTTTCTTTTTAGGAAGAGCTTTTTTAATTTCCGGTGCTTTGGGTGTAACTAATCCTGCAGAAATGATGTATTTGATAGCTTGATCGACAGACATATTAAGTTTGGTACATTTTGATAATGGAACAAACATTAAAAAACCTGTAGTTGGATTAGGTGTAGATGGCATGAAAACGTTTATCATTTTTTGATTTTTTCTTTTTGCTATTTCCCCTTTTGTTTCACTGGTTAAAAAAGCAAGAGCAAAGATATCTTTTTGAGGATATTCAATGAGAACAACCTCTTTAAAGGCGTTAGACTGTGTCGTGGCAAATGTATCAATAATCTGTTTGACTGTATTATAGATTGAGTTTAAGCCAGGTATTTTGGATAAAACAGCATCAACTACTCTATGATAGAGTTTTCCGAAAAAACTACCAGCTATGGCTCCTAAAATTGTAAAAAATAAAAAAGCAACTATTAAACCAACGCCAGGTATTTCAGATGGAATACCAAATTTATTTAAAGGAATGAAAGGTCTGAATATTTTATCTGCAATACCAACTACTACCCAAGCAACGTAAATAGATAAAGCTAAAGGTGCAACAATTAATATGCCACTAATAAAATGGTTTTGAATTTTTTTCATTTAAATTAATTTTTTATTTTATCTTCAAATTCAAAAACATTTTTATTATTAATTTCAAAAGATACTTTTATCGATAAGTCTTTTACATCAGGGTTATTTTCAATAAATTGATTAAGCTCTTGTTGTGAGCTAATCCCTAACCTTTTCAGAAATTTTCTTACCTTTAATTGTGTTTCGTCGTCCATAATATTAATATATGTTTTTTTTAAAATAATTGAAGGTATTAAATTCTCATAAGATCATATAGGATTTTGATGTTTTGAATATTTAAGATAGTCATAGAAAGTTCTATAACGACAGCAAATCTAGCCAAAAAAGATAAAACTTTGTTTCCTTTATATTTTTGTGAACTTTTCCAAACTCCTATACATGATATAAAGTAATAAATAAATTTAATTAAAAGTATTATTGTTAAGGTGTAGAAAAAGTTAGTAAAACGGACAATAATAATTACAGGAATAGAAATAACAATATTAATGAAAAAATAATAAACCCAGTAACTTTTATATAGTGGTAAATCACCTCTATATAATTGAATTATCTTTTGTTCTATTTTATAAAAAGAAAACATTTATATTCTTCCCCAAGATACCATATTCCAAAGTCTCTCATGAATATAATAAATTAATATACCGTTTATTATTTCATAAATGACAATAGATTTTGTCCAATCTAAGTTTGATGTAATTAACATAGCAGAAATAAATGTTATTGTAGATGCGGCTAATCTCCATGTGAGTGCCTTAAAAAATGATCTGAGTCTAATTACTTTTTGATTAAGTCTGCCATATTTGTATAAATTCCATACTCTTTCATGAAAATAGTATGTAATCATTTTTAAAATGAAAACAATTAAAGCTACATAGAAAGGAGAAGTTGCATCAAAGTTTTCTGAACCATAAGAAATAACAAAAAAACTTATCAGAAAAGTATTTATAAAACCAACTATTCTATAACTTATAGTTTTTAAGATTGATCTATTTTTTGTTACTTTCATTATTGAAGAATTTCATATTCTTTCAAATGAAGATTAGCTTTAAATTTTTTTGAATTAATTCTAAATTTAGCAGGAATTTTAATTATTTCTTTTTCAAATGAATAAACCGTTATAACTTCTAAATTATTTTTTTTATTCTCTTTATAAAGACCTTTAAAAAAAGGAAATACTAAATCTATAACTTCAGCGTTTCCCTTGTATATTGAAGGATTATTAGATTTTAAGTTTTCAGTATTTTTTGTAATGGATGATAATTCATAAATGTTAATTCCATCAATAATTAACCTTTTTGAATCTGTTTGGAAAATAAAATATTGAACTAATTGTGATATCGGATCAGTGAAAAATTTATAATCATTAATTAAAGTATTTTGCAAATTAATTTGATCATTGGAGAGTTCTTTTGAAATTTCAATATTTGATATAGTACCATTCTTGTTAAAAATAATATTTTCAAATCTATCCTGTTTAGAGCTTTTTGTTTTACTTTTGTAAATTATGGGATTGAAGCTATCATCTTTAATTTCTCCACTAACTTTTGTAATAGACTCATACCCATAAATTTTGTCAGTCACACCATAACTTTTAATTGTGAAATCAATTTCATATAAATTATCTTCAATTTTAATTTTCCAGAATAAGTCTGCTAGGTGAATTGATTTCCAATCAATTTCATATTTTAGATTTATTACTTTAGAGTTCAGGTAATATGGATATATTATTAAAAAAATTATGAAAAATATGCGCATCAATAAAACATCGTATAAAAGTACTACTATCGATGATTATAATACTATAATTGATGTAAGAACCCCATTAGAGTTTGTTGAAGACCATATTCCAAGATCAGTAAATTATCCCGTATTAACAAATAAACAACGTCATGAAATAGGATTAAAATATAAAGAGAATTCTTTTTTAGCTAAAAAAGAAGGAGCTAGTATTATTAGTGCAAATATTTCCAAAATTATTAATAAAATAAAATTTGATAAAAAAAATAAAACATTAATTTATTGTTGGAGAGGTGGTCTTAGATCACTTAGTTTATATTTAGTTCTTAAACAAATAGGTTACGACGTAACATTATTAGAGGGTGGATATAAGACTTACAGAGGTTATGTAGTAGATTTTTTTGAAAATAATACTGATAAATTTAAATTTAACCAAATTATGGGTGTAACGGGTGTAGGGAAAACACTTTTTATTAAAGAATTATCAAAAAAATATCAAGTGATCGATTTTGAAGGTTTGGCCAAACATAAAGGCTCTATTTTGGGAAATATACCAAATACTGTTCAACCATCACAAAAATTATTTGAAACATTAATTTATGAAAAACTTCACTCTTTCAATTCAAGAAAAAATATATGGGTTGAAGCAGAAAGTATTAAAGTGGGTAAGTTAAGTATTCCAAGTAAAATTTGGAAAAATATGCCTTTGGGTAAAAATGTAAAAATAAAGAGTAATTTAACAGAGAGGGTGAAATTCATTTTAAAAGATTACAAATATTTTACTAATTCACCAGATTTAATGAAAAATGCGCTTATTGTATTAAAGAAAATTATTCCAAAAGAGGAATTTAAACTTATTGAAGTAAATTTAAAAAAAAAGGAGTATTTTCAGTTTGTGAAATCATTAATTGAATATCATTACGATAGAGCTTATAAAAAGACTCGAGCTGAAAATGACAGTAATATTTATAAAGAGATTTATTTAAATAAAATCAACTTAATAAATATTAAAAGAGTTATTAAAGAGAGTAATTATTTTTAAAATGGTCAAATTTTTTTACTTTGGCAAGATTAAATTTTTTTAGATTTACACCCTTTCCTTTTTCTACACTTCCAATACATATAATTCTAATACCCCTTTCAATTAAAAGTTTTTTTTTATTTAAATATAATAAGTTTTTAGGTGAGGTAAAAACTGGAACATACTCCTCCCCACTGGATAAAATAAGTGAAATATATTTTTCTTCTTCAAAAAACTTACAAAGCTTAGAATTAACAGAGTTAAGATTATTTAATTTAATTTTTTTTTTGGATTTCAACGAAATAGTTTCTAAAGTTGATAAAAGACTATCTGATAAATCCATACAACTTGTAATATTTAGATGCCTAAATATATCTTGATAAATATACATTTTAGGTTTTAAAAATTGTTTTACTGATAAATTTTTTAAATTATTAGGTAATTTAAACTTACTATATAAACTTAGGTATCCTAGTTTTGAATATCCAATACCTGAAAATGTATAAATTTTATCATCAACCTTAGCATTAGATCTCTTTGTTATTTTAGTATTATTAATTTTATCGCTAATAATTGTTAAAGATAAAAATATTTTCTCAGAAGAAGTAGTATCCCCGCCTATTATCTCAATCTTATTTCTTAGGCATATTCTATGAAAATTAGTTATTATTTGTTGCACAAAATTATAGTTTTTATTTGGGAAACTAATATTTAGTAGAACATATTTAGGTACGCCACCTGAGGATTGAATATCACTATAATTTGAAAGAAAAAGTCTGTGAGCTATGTTTTGAGGAGTAAAATACTTTAGATCAAAATGCTTATTTTCAACTAAAGTATCAGAAGAGATTAATTGTTTTGTTGAGTTTATATAAGCACAATCATCACCTATTTTCTTATAATTCTTTTCAAAATAATTAATAATTTTTTGCTCATATGACATTAAGTAAATATAATTGAATATGAATTCAAAAACAGAGATATTTAACTAATTTTTTTTCTAACCAAAGGAAATGAGTCTCTTTTTTTTGTTAAAACTAGTTGGAAAATCACATTATCACCTTTGGTAAAAGATAATTCACTTAAATTTAAATAAGCTTCCCACATTCTTATAAATCTATCATCATACAGTTTAAGAACCTCTTTTTCTTCTTTTTTAAAATTTTTAAACCAATGAGAAAGTGTTTTAGCATAATGTAATCTAAGAACCTCTATATCTGAGATTATAAGTCCAGATTTTTCTACTGCTGGCATTACCTCAGACAAAGATGGTATATAGCCACCAGGAAAAATATATTTTCTAATAAATGCAGGAGTCATTTTCGGAACTCTAATATTGCCGATTGTATGTACTACCGCTATGCCATCATCAGATAATAAATTATAAATTTTTTTAAAATATGTTTTGTAAAAAGGTTTTCCTACATGCTCAAACATTCCAACAGAAACTATTTTTGTATAAGAATTCTCTTCATCTCTATAATCTTGTAAAGAATAAGATAAATTTTCTTTTTTATCTGACTTTTTAAGTTGGTCATTACAGTATTTAATTTGCTCTTCAGATAATGAAACACCCTTTACTTTACAGTCATGATGGTCTGCAAAATGTCTACTAAGTGATCCCCACCCACACCCTATGTCTAAAACTCTATCATTGGAATTTAATAATAATTTGTCAGCTAATCTGCTCATTTTGTTAGTTTGTGCTTGTGTTAATGAATCGTTTTCATTTTCGAAGTATGCGCATGAATATTGCCTAGTTTCATCCAAAAATAAATCATACAACCTATCAGATAAGTCATAGTGACTTGCGACATTACTTTTTGAACTCTTAACGAAATTTAACTGAAATAGTGGATTAATGATTAAAATAATTCTGAATATTAGTGTATTTGATATTTTTTCAAGGTATTTATTATAATTTTCAATAAGTAATTCAGAAAACTCATAAAAAGTCGAATTGCTTAACTCGTAATCTTTATCCATATATCCTTCCGTAAGCACAAGAGAAGGTGCATAAAAAATTTTATTTAAAAATTTCTTGTTATTGATCTGTAAAATTAATGGATCAGTGCCGTTGTCAATAAGATGGTCATTTCCATCAAATTTTATAATAACAGATCTTGTTTTGATTAAGTGTTTAATTAAAAATTTAAGTACCCTAAAAGACATAATTTTCTTATAAATATCTAAATATACAAAATTTATAAAATTTTATCATATATTGATTGATAAAATGAATTAAAATATCAATTAAATAGTTGAACTTTTAATATTAAGCTAACGTAATACAAAATATGCATACCAAAGAAAAAATTGAATTTATATCAAATTGGATAAAAGATTATGCACATTCAAACAATGTCGATGCGTTAGTTGTCGGTATATCAGGAGGTATTGACTCTGCTGTCACTAGTACGTTGTCAGCAAAAACTGGCTTAAAAACTTTTGTTGCGAACATGCCTATACTTGATCACAAAACAACTAATGAAAGAGGTATAAATCACATAGACTGGTTAAAAAAGAATTTTAGTAATGTAACGGACTTTAAAATAGATCTCTCTCTTGTATTTGAAAGTTTTAAATCAGCTCTTGATAAAAATGACTCTGAACACGGTTATGCAAATTCACAGGCTCGATTAAGGATGATGACTTTGTATCAAATAGCAGCTAGCAATAACGGAATTGTTGTTGGCACAGGAAATAAGGTTGAAGACTTTGGAATTGGTTTTTATACAAAATACGGTGATGGAGGAGTCGATATTTCTCCAATCGCAGATTGTCTCAAAACAGAAGTATGGGATATGGGGAAGGAACTAAATATAAGCCAAGACATAATAGATGCAGCCCCAACAGATGGTTTATGGACTGATGGAAGATCTGATGAAGATCAAGTTGGTTTAAGTTACTCTGAAATTGAAGAGGCAATGATTAATGAGAAATCATCAAATAGAAAAAAGTATCTTGAGATTAGAAAAAATAACGTTCATAAAATGAACCCTATCCCTGTTTGTATTTTACCAAAATAAACTTTGTAAAACTTATACTCTTGAACCAGTAGTGTTATCAAAAAGGTGCACTGATGTACCAGATATTTCAAATTTAAATGTATCTCCTGCATTTAGATTTATCTTCGAAGACAATTTACAACTAAACTCTTGATCACCAATTTTTGAATAAATGATCATATCTGAACCTAGGTACTCAACTAAATTTGCTACACAAGAATGCTTTCCATTATCTGATATTAGGATATCGTCTGGCCTTATACCTAAAGTAGCGTCATCTATGTTTGTAGAATTATTAAGGTTAATTTTCATATCAGCTATATGAGCTATGCCATTTTCAATTTTGCAATTAAATAAATTCATCTGTGGGGATCCTATAAATTCAGCAACAAATTTAGTATTTGGTTTAGAATATATCTCTTTAGGTGTACCAACTTGTTCAACAACACCATTGTTAATTACTACTATCCTATCCCCTAGTGTCATCGCTTCTGTTTGATCATGGGTAACAAAAATACTTGTTACGCCCATTTGTCTTTGAAGACGTTTGATTTCCAAACGCATTTGATTTCTTAATTTTGCATCTAAGTTAGATAATGGTTCATCAAATAAAAATATTTTTGGATTTCTAACTATGGCTCTTCCCATTGCAACTCGTTGCCTTTGCCCTCCTGAAAGCATACTTGGTTTTCTTGTGAGTAATTGATCTATTTCTAAGAGTTTAGCTACATCATTAACTTTGTTATTGATCTCTTCTTTAGATATTCCTCTATTTTTAAGACCATAAGCCATATTATTAAATACTGACATGTGAGGATAAAGTGCATAATTTTGAAAAACCATTGCTACATCTCTTTCAGATGGATCAATTTTATTAATAATATTTCCATCTAGAGATATTTCTCCATTTGTAATATCCTCCAGACCTGCAATCATTCTTAATAATGTTGATTTGCCACATCCACTAGGTCCAACAAATACAACAAATTCTCCATTTTCAATATTTAAAGAAGTCTCATTAACAGCTTTAGTGCCATTAGGATATATTTTAGTAATATTTTGTAATTCTAAAAAACTCATTTTTATTTTTCTGTTTGAATCAATCCTTTGATAAACCATCTTTGAAGAATTACAACAACTAACACAGGTGGTAGCATTGATAATATAATATAGGCAAATCTTTCACCTGTTCTAGGTAAAGCAACACCCTCATAATTTTCTGTAAAAATAATCTTCATTCCCATCACTACTGTCCAATATTTTTCGTCAGTAGTCATTATTAAAGGCCATAAATATTGGCTATATCCATAGACAAACATAAAAATAAACATAGCCGCTAACATTGTTTTTGATAGAGGCAATAAGAAGTCAATAAAAAATCTCCAACTATTTGCACCATCTAATTTTGCAGACTCTAACAATTCATCAGGGATTGTTTTATAAAATTGTCTAAAGAAAAATGTTGCAGTAGCAGAAGCAACTAGTGGGAGTATAAGTCCTGTATATGTATTTGTAAGACCAAGATCAGATACAATTTTATAACTTGGAAAAATTCTTACTTCTAGTGGAACTAAAAGAGTAATAAAAATTAGCCAAAATATTGGAACAGCTAATTTAAATCTAAAATAAACTAATGCGTAAGCTGACATAGCTGAGATGACAACTTTCAACGTTGCGATACCAAGAGCCATAATAAAACTATTTACAAACATTCTTGCTGCAGTAACTTCCTCAGACCAACCTCCTTTTTCATTCAAAACTTCATTGTAATTTTGAGAAAAACTCTCACCTAAAAAAAATTTCATTCCCTCAGTCATTATTGAAACATTATCATGAGTTGAAGTGGCAAAAGAAAACCAAATTGGTAATACCATTAATAAAACGCCAAGTATAAGAATAATGTGTGTTAGTATTTCTAATGGTTTGAACTTCATTTATTTTGAAATATTCCTTGAATAAATAATTTTTGTAGAAAAATAATTATAATTACTGGTGGGATCATTGACATAATTACAAAAGCAAAGCGGTCAGAAATAGATCCGTACATAGTCTTAAGACCCATTACAACAGTCCAATATTGTTCACTAGTAGTCATTATTAATGGCCAAAGGTATTGATTATAGCCAAATACGAACATAAATATAAAAACAGCAGCAATCATCGTTTTAGATAAAGGAATTAAAAAATCTATAAAAAATCTAAAACTATTAGTTCCATCTAATTTAGCCGCTTCTAATAATTCATCAGGAATTGATTTATAAAATTGTCTAAAAAAGAAGGTTGCTATTGCAGAGGCAGAGATAGGTAGAATTAAACCAGCAAATGTATTTACAAGATTTAATTTTGACATAACTATGTATGAGGGCATTATTCTAAGCTCCAAAGGAACTAATAAAGTAATAAAAATTAACCAAAATATAAAAGTCGCATATTTGACTTTAAAATAAACTAAACCGTATGCGGCCATAAGTGATGTAATTACAGATAAAGTCGCTATACCTGTTGCCATAACAAAACTATTAAAAAACATTTTAAGAGCTGTTATTTCATTAAAAAAACCAGATTGTTTAAATAAAACCCTAGAATAATTATCAATAAAATTATCCCCTAAAAAAAATTGTAAACCGTTTGTATTTATAAATAGGCTTGAATGTGTTGAACTTGCAAAAATTATCCATATTGGAACAACCATGATAAGTAAACCAATTGAAAGAATGAAATGATTAATAGTTGAAGATATATATTTAGTCATTAATTGTAGTGAATTTTACCCTCTATGTATCTGAATTGAAAAATTGTAATAACAAGAACTATTATCATCATCATGATTGATTGGGCACCAGCACTTCCAAGATCTAAACCTTTGAAGCCATCAATGTAGGCTTTATAAACTAAAGTTTTAGTTTCGCTACCAGGAGCTCCAATAGTGGTTGTGTCAATAATTCCAAATGTATCAAAGAAGGCATAAGTTATATTAATTATAATTAAGAAAAAAGTAGTCGGCATTAATAAAGGAAAAGTAATTGTCCAAAATCTTCGAATGTTGCTTTTACAATCAATAATAGAAGCTTCAATAACTGTTTTTTGAATAGCCTGAAGTCCAGCTAAAAAGAAAATAAAATTTGCACTTATTTGTTTCCAGGAACCAGCTATAATTACATAAATATATGCATCAAATACATTTTCATACCAATTAAAACCCCATAAATTATTAAATAAATGATGAAGTAAACCATATCTTTCACTGAAAAAATAATTAGCCATAACACCAACGACAGCTGGTGCAATAGCATAAGGCCAAATTAATAGTGTTTTATATGCACTTTTTCCATGCATGACTTTATTTGCTTGCACGGCAAGTAATAAACCAATTGAACCTGTAATAAGAGTAATTACGAAACTATAGATAATTGTAAACTTGAAAGCAGTAAAATAGGAGGGATCAGAAAAAATAAATAAAAAATTATCAAAGCCAGCAAACTGAGAACCAAAACCAAAGGCATCTTGCATAGTAAATGCATCTTTAAACGTTTGAATAATTGGCCAATATAAAAAAATTAATAAAATTAAAAGCTGAGGAGCTAAGAAAAAATATTGAGAATAATTTGATTTAAATTGAACTTTTTTCATTAAGTTAAAAGGAGGATATTATAAATACCCTCCTTTTTAAAATAATATAAATTATAGAGTTTTAGCAAACTGTTTTAATAGTTTTGCTGCACCCTTATCCATATTGCTTAGAGCTTTTTCAACAGTGATATCACCATTAAGCATTGGCTCAACATTTTCGTATATTACTTCACGGATTTGAGGCCAGTTACCTGCTCTATATCCACCAGGGATAGTTGAACCCTCAAGACCTAATTGATCACCAACAGCTTTATGATAAGGAGAAGCTCTATAAAAATTGATGGTTTCAGCTAATTCGATACCACCTTTTGTTACAGCAGCATAACCTGTCATGTTATGATAGTATAAATCCATTTCTGGTGAACCCATAAATTCAATAAATTTTGCAAGTCCTTTATACTCTTCTTCTGTATGACCGTTTAAGATCCAATTAGCAGCACCACCAATAAATGTAGGATACTCTTTTCCGCCTGTTACTGAATCCCAATATGGTATTGGGTTAGTTGTAAAGTTTGGAAGCACACCTTTCATACCCCCAAAAGACGCAGCAGATCCGAACCAAAATGCTGCCTCACCATTAGTAAAAGGTGCCTGGTTATCTCCCCATGCTCTTCCCTTGTAGCCATAGTAACCCTTTTCGTACCATTCTTTAACTTTAGTCCAGTGATAAACAAAAGCTTCTGTTTCAGCAAAAAGTGTCTTTGTTGGAACAGCATCATAGCCATTATTTCCATCTGTCATCAATAGATTATGCCTTGAAAAGAAGTTTTCAGTCCAAATCCAAGGACTGTGACTTTGAAGAAGAGGAATATATCCGGCATCGAGTATCTTTTGAGCCATACCTTCAAATTCTTCGTAGGTTTTAGGAACCTCTTCAATGCCTACTTCGTTTAAGATATCCATATTGGCATACATGAGACATGTAGAACTATTAAATGGAACACCGATCATTTTTCCATCACCATCAGCATAAAAGTTTTTTATACCAGGAATGTAATTATCAGCGTCAACATCAATACCATATTTTTCAGCCATCTCTTCAAAGCCGATCACAACTCCATTTTTAACTTGTGCTACCATAATAGCTGCACCTGCATCATAGACTTGTGAATAATGAGGTTGATCACCTGCTCTAAAAGCAGCTATTGTAGCTGCCATATTGTCCTCATAGCTTCCTTTACCTGTAGGGATAACCATATACTCATCTTGTGACTCGTTAAATCGATTAGCTATTTCTATGATTACATCACCTAAAAAACCACTGTTACCATACCACCAATGAATTTCGGTTTTACTATAACTGTTTGAAGTGAATGCAAAAGAAACTAAAAGTACAAAAATACTAATTAGTTTTTTCATTATGTCCTCCTATTTGAACGTTCCTGTCTACCATTATATAGTTATTTATAAGGCACAGAAATAGTTTGATTGTGAATAACTTAATAAAAAAATATTAAATATTTATGAAATTTAAATTAAGCTTTGATTTATATACTTTTTATTAAATATCTTAATGCGTAAATAAATCCATCTTTACCCATACCTATAATTGAACAATCACAAGCTGGTGCTATTAGAGACTTTCTTCGAAAGTCCTCTCTAGAGTATATATTGGATAAATGAACTTCTATTTTAAATATTGTTTTAATTTCAAGGGAATCGTGTAATGAAACCGAGGTATGAGTCAAACCACCAGGATTAATTATAATACCAGCGTACGACTCATCTAAGCCATTTATTTTATTGATGATCTCTCCTTCTATATTGCTTTGGAAAAAATCAAGACTACATCCTAATGTTTCAGACTCCTTAAGTAACTCGTTTTCCAAATCTTTTAACGTGAAATTTCCATAAACACTCTCTTTACGTTTACCTAACATTTCAAGATTAGGGCCATTAATTATTAAAATTTTATTGTCCATATTTATTGAACTTATATCAAAGATTTTATCATTCCCAATGGTTATAATTTTAAATATTTTTATATTTTTTTGGTTAAAATCACTATATTTATGATATTTAGATAATTATTAATAGGAGGTTAGATATGAGAAAATTCATTATAGATATGACTATGTCATATGACTTTCAGGTAACTATAGAGGCTGAGTCGGAGGAAGCAGCAAAAGCAAAGTTTACAAATACACCATTAGAACAACTTGGTAGCTATAAATTTGGTTCATTTTACAAGACATTTAGAGGAATAAAATTAGATGAATTTGATCCAAGATTTTATAAGGACGAAGATAAAGTAAGATAATTATACAATGAGTAGAACAATTACAGAAAATCTTTTTGGTACACACTTCTTTTCTAAGTACTATTTAACTATACTAGGAGTGATTTTACTGACTGTATCTTCTAAAATTTCTATTCCCTTTTACCCTGTTCCAATGACATTGCAAACTTTGGTGGTTTTCTTTATAGCTGCATCAATGGGCATGATTGGGTTTTATTCAACCTTAATTTATGTGGTTTTAGGTGTGCTAGGACTGCCTTTATTCGCTAATGGCGGAGGAATTGGCTACATTTTTTCTCCAACATTTGGTTTTTTATATGGAATGGTAATTTCTGCGTTCATTATTGCATATATTCTCAAATCTGAATTAAACACAGGTTTGATCAAGTTATCGGCCACTATTCTTGCTGGTGCATTTGTAATATTTTTATGTGGTATTAGTCACCTTTCGTTTTTTGTAGGTCTTGAACAAGCTATAAATCTTGGTTTATTACCATTTTTGTATAGTGAATTCCTAAAGATTGTATTGGCTATAGCTATAATTTTTGGGTTGATTCAAAGAGTTAATCAAAAAAATTCATAAATAAGTTTTACTTACAGTTTCAAATATTGAAAAGTGCCGAAATGCTAATTCTTGTCTATTCTTGCTGTATCCTCCACCTATAACAGTACAAAGAGGTATTTTTTTTTCTTTGAAATACTCACATACAATTTCATCTCTTTTTTTTATGCCATCATCAGTAAGGTTTAAATTACCTAGATCATCGTTAGAGTGAACATCAACTCCTGCATCATAAAAAACAATATCTGGTGTAAAATGAGACTCAATTTGATCAAGCGTTTTTGTGAGGATATTTATATATTTAACATCATCTATTTCATCATCTATTGGTACATCTAAATTGCTATTTTTTTTGTCAAATGGAAAATTATTTTTACAATGAATTGAACATGTAAAAATATTATCAATATTTTCACAAATAGATGCAGTTCCATCACCTTGATGAACATCTAAATCTAATATTAAAATTTTATTTATTTTTTTTTGATTAAGTAAAGTTATCGAGGCATAGGCTAAATCGTTAAATACACAAAAACCAGATCCACAATCTTTAAAAGCATGGTGAGTTCCACCTGCTAAATGACATGCAATACCATAATCCAACGCCAATTGAGATGTCTGTAGTGTGCCTTGAATAGCTAAAAAAGATCTTTTAGCTAATCTAGCACTCCATGGTAAATTTATTCTTCTCTCCTGATCTCTTGATAGATTACCTTCTTTAACATTCATAACATAATCACTGTTGTGTACTACTTGTACATCATTTATAGGTGCTGACTTACTTTTATGAATTGTTAAATTCGTATATAAATTTGAGTTTTTGATATAATTATATAAATCAGAAAATTTAGTTCCAACAAATCTATGGCCCTCTGGAAGAGGAATGTCATAGTTATCATTGTAAACAACATTTAGTTTTTTCATGGATTTGAATATTCTTTAATGCTGACTAATCTTAACTATTTCGTCAGACTCGTATGTAGTATTATCTAAGTTCTTCTTTACAATATTTGACATTGCATTAGCTACTTTTTTTGCATGAATTGGTCTCATTTTTTTAAGCGGGCCTAAAAATAATGGTGTTAATAGCTTGAAAATGGGTATTCCAATTTTCTCAGCAAGTCTAAACTGTTTTCTTTTTCCAAGTAAAAAAGATGGTCTTAAAATACCAAGGTTATCAAAGTTTAATCTTTTCAACTCCTCTTCAACTAGGCCCTTAAACCTTAAATATTCACCTTTATTATTAGGATCAGCAAAACCAGATGAGATATAGACGAAGGACTTGATTGAGTTGGATTTACATATTTTGGCTATTTCCTTTGGTAAATCTAGCTCTATCCTTTGATATTCACTTCTTTCAGGAGAGTTTTTCTTTGTTGTACCAATACAAAAAAAACAACAATCAGCAATAATCTGATCTTTAATATTCTCAACATTTTTTAAATCTGTATTAATAATTACTAATTTTGGATGTTTTATATTTACTTCTGAACGTGTAAAAATTTTAATGCTGGTATAATATTCATCATTTATTAAATTTTTTAATAAATAACTACCAACTAAACCAGTAGCGCCAAATATCACTGCCGAAGACATATAAAACTTATACATTAATATTATTAAAAAAAAGAATATTTTTGGGATTTAGGAATATTTTTCTTTTAAAGTATTTTTTTGAACTTTTCCCATAACGTTTTTTGGAAGATCATCTAACAGTATATATTTATATGGAATTTTATATTTAACTAAGTGTTTTTTTAAAAAATCTTTGAGATCATCTAAATCTGTAAATTTATTCTTCATAACTATAGCTGCAATAGGTACTTCACCTAAATCGTCATTAGGGATACCGAAAACAGCAGACTCTAAAACTAATTCGTGTTGATTAATAATATCTTCAATCTCTTTGGGATAAACATTATATCCACCACTTATGATTAAATCTTTATTTCTACCAGATATGAATAGATATCCATCATTATCAAAATATCCAAGATCACCAGTTATAAAAAAACCATCTTTAGTAAATGCCTCTTGTGTCTTTTTTGGATTATTTAGATAGCCTTTAAATACATTAGGACCACTTATTTCTATTGTTCCAATATCATTTTCTGATTTTGTATTATCACTTTGAGTATTATTTATTCTTATTTTAATATCATTTAAAGGTTTGCCAACTGAACCTGCCTTTCTTTCACCATCACAAGGATTAGAAGCATTCATATTAGTTTCAGTCATACCATATCTCTCTAGTATTTGATGACCGGTTACTCTATAAAAATTTTTAAAAGTTTGATTTAACAATGGAGCACTTCCAGATATAAATAATCTCATATTTTGTGTTAATTTTTTATCTAGCCTTTTGTCATTCAACAATCTCGTATAAAAAGTTGGAACACCCATCATCAGAGTTGAATAATTAAATGCCTCAATAATTGAGTCTGTATTAAAATTTTTTATAAATCTAATAGTAGCCCCACTTATCATAGAGGTATTAATAGCAACAAACAATCCATGAGTATGATAAATTGGAAGTGAATGGATTAAAGTATCATTGCGATTTATGTTCCATAAATTTATTAGCTCTTGTGCGTTTGAAACTAAATTTTGTTCAGTTAACATAGCTCCTTTAGGTTTTCCTGTAGTCCCAGAGGTATACAAAAGTGCTGCTAAATCATTATGAGTTCTTTTTGTTGGTTCAAAAAAACTATCAAGGTTTTCTAAACCATCAGTAATCTCTCCAATTCCGTTTGCATTTAAAGATAAAATTCTACAGCCAATTTCATCACAAATTGGTTTCAAGCTATCAATTTCTGATTTATCACAGATAAGAAAAGACGGTTTTGAGTCTTTTATAAAATAGATTGTTTCGTTAACTGTATAACTTGTATTAAGTGGAAAAAAAACTGATCCAGTAAGAATTGATGATAAATAAAGAGCTAAAGTCTCTTTACATTTGGCAGACTTTACAAGAATATGACTTCCTGCTTTTAACCCTAATTTTGATAATTTGTGAGAAATTTTTGATGCAAGAATTATAAAATTTTTATAAGTAATCTCGGATCCATCATCTAATATTAAAAAAGTTTTATTATTGTCTAAATTAGTTTCAATAAGATTTGAATAAAGTGAGTCTGTCAAAGTATATCAACGGAGTAATTAGGTTGGCCCTGCAATATACAGGGCCTAATAAATAAAATAAAAAATCTAGATTATTCTAGGATTATGGTAACCATTTCTCCCAAGTAGATTTATTGTTTGCTTTCCATTCAGCAACAACATCATTAAGCTCCCCACCATCACGAACTTTAACGAGCATCGCTGCTTGATCTGCATTTGATAAAGCCATTTTACCAAAGAACTCAAGTGCTTTTTGGTTTTCTGGTTTAGCAAATGTATCAGGATTACCGTAGTTCATTGGATAGTCAACAGCCCAACCAGTAGCTGGCCAATAGTCAGCTCCACAAGTTTCCCAGTTGTTAGCCTCTGTAAAGGTATCACATGTTTTGTTTGGAGCTAATTTAACACCTACTAATTCGTTAACACCAAAGAACCAATGAGGCTCCCAAAGATACATTAAGAAAGGTTCACCTCTATCGTACATACCTTGCGCTTCAGCAAGAGCAGCAGTTTCAGTTCCTAATTCATCAGCTACAAAGTCTAGACCAAGTAAATCTAATCTTTTTTGATCATGACAGTTCCAACCAGCAACTGGACAACCAATTAATCGACCTTTACCACCAGACTCCATAGTCGCAAAATCTTCTTTGAATTTATTTAAATCAGCAAAGTTAGAAAAATCTGGATTTGCATCAGCCCAATATTTTGGAACATAATAATCTGACATACCAGTAATACCAACAGTTCCAAGTAATTTTACACTTCCATCACCAGAGTAAGTCATTTTAACTTCTCCACCATGGATAAGGTCGCCACTTAACATAACGTCATCAGCTTCAGCGTAACTAGGCCATGACTCGCAAGCAAAATCAATATCACCAGCAGCAATAGCTTCCCACAAGCCAGTTCCTGAGGCAAATACGATTCTATCAATTTCGTATCCTAACTCATCTTCAAGTATGCTTACAGCTACTTGACATGAAATCTCTCCACCTGTCCAGTCAGCGATAGCTGCTAATAATTTTTCGGCATTAGCTTTACTGAATGTTGCGGTAAAAAGAATAGAGGATAGAATAAAAGTAATAATTGTTTTAGATATTCTCATAGATTATCCCTCCCATTAAGTATTTATATTAGCAAAAAATAGTCAAAGTACATATGCAATTTATTCATCAATAGGTAACAAAACGCTATAAAATATGTTTTTTAATAGTTGATTAAGTGTAATACTATCAAAAATGATGAAGACTAAAGTATTTCTTACATGTGCTGTTAATGGATCTGGTGACACTGCATCAAAACATCCTGATCTTCCAAAGACTCCAAAACAAATAGCAAAATCTGCAATAGAGTCTGCTCAAGCAGGTGCATCTATAGTTCATATTCATGTCAGAGAGGAAGACGGAACACCTAGTCGAAAATTTGAATTTTATAAGGAAGTAGTTGAAATAATTAGATCGAATGACACTGATGTAATTATTAATTTAACAACCGGTATGGGAGGTGATCTAGATATAGGTGAAGGAGATAACCCAATGGATTTTGGTCCATATACTGATATGGCTAATATTATGGAAAGAATATCTCATGTAGAGGAATTACTTCCAGAAATATGTACACTTGATGCTGGAACTTTAAATTTTGGTGATAGTTCTGTGTTGGCGGTCAATACACCAAATGATTTAAGAAAGGCAGCAAAACGATTAAAAGAAATTGGAGTTAAACCTGAAGTTGAAGCATTTGATTTAGGTAACATGTGGTTTGGAGCTCAACTTTATGAAGAAGGACTACTTAGCGACCCACCCTTATATCAAATGTGTTTAGGAATTCCCTGGGGAGCTCCAGCAAAAACCACAGCTATGATTGCAATGTTAGATGTCATGCCTAAAGATGCTATTTGGTCAGGGTTTGCAATTTCAAGAAATGAAATGCCCTTTGTTGCACAAACAGTTTTACTTGGAGGTAATCCCAGAGTTGGGCTTGAGGATAATTTATATTTATCAAAGGGAAAACTTGCAACTAATCCACAATTAGTTGAAAAGGCTATAAAAATAGTTCATGAGTTGGGTTCCTCTATTATGAGCCCCCAAGAGACAAGAGATTATTTAAAGCTAAAAAAAACCTAATCCATTCTCTCAGTATTTCCATCAATAGAAATTACTTGACCAGAGACTCTAAGGGAGTCTTGAGAAATTAAAAAGGAACACATTTTTGCTATATCATCTTCATAAACCCATTGTTTTAAAGAACTCATAGAAACAAAATCTTTTTCAATGGATCTTACAGATTGCTTTAACATTTTTGCTTTCGCTTTTATAACTCTCATCATTCTAGCACCTTTAACAGAACCCGGGCATATTGCATTTACTCGTATATTAAATTTACCTAATTCCATTGCTAAAGTTTTAGTAACACCAACTAAGGCCCATTTGCTTGCCGCATAAGGTGATCTATTAGGAAAACCATCAATACCAGCTGTAGAGGAAATATTGATGATTGATCCATTTTTAGATTTCTTAATCATAGGTATCGCATATTTGGTAAAATAAAAGTGACTATTTACATTTACATGTATAGTTTTTTCCCAATCATCAGATTTAATTTTCTCTAAAGGAGATGTGGGTCCAGCTATTCCAATATTATTTATAAGTCCATCTATTTTTTTAGTTTTATTTGATATTTCTTTATAAAATTTCTTTACCTCATCTTCTTTTGAAGCATCGCATTCTGATATAAAAAGTTTCTTATTAAAGTATGAATTTTTTTTTAGTTTATTAATATTTTCTTTATCAATATCACAAGTATATACAATAGCACCTTGTAATAGTAATAATTTTACAGTAGCTAGACCTATACCAGAAGCACCAGCAGATAAAATAATTATTTTATTTTTAAGGAAATTATTTTGCATCAAAAGAATTACTATCAGGTTTAATGGGAATAGATCTATCTATACCCTTTACAATTTTTTTTTCTTTATCGAAAAAAGGTAAATCCACAACGACTCCGGTGTGTGAAGAATGATCTGGGAGAATTATTTCTATCTCTTTATTCATATAATCATTTGGTTCATAAAATCTTACATAACCAATTCCTTGTTGGAGAGTTGGAGACGGTACACCTGCTGTTATGTAACCGACTTGTTTATCATTAATTTTTATTTTACTTCCGGCTTTAGGAACTGCTGTTTTACATGTTATTCCAAATAAACAAGTCCTTTTATCTTTTTTAATTAAAGCATCTTTACCGATAAAATCTTTATCCATATTCACAAAATACCCAAGACCTGCTTCAAAAGGAGTAATTGTTGTATCTATATCAGTTAAATTTCCAAAGATACCGCCCTCAATTCTTCTAATGGTCATAGCTCTAGAGGCAGAAAATTGCATACCATATGGTTTACCACATTCAATAAGATAGTCCCATAGAGCCAAATGGTCTGTTTTAAAACCATCACAAAAAATTTCAAACCCTAATTCATTTGTAAAACCTGTTCTTGAAACATATAAAGTTTGACCCCCTAGATCAAAAAAATTGGAGCTAAAATAAGGAATATTTTCATCAATCTTTCCATTAGAAGCTAGCTTCATAATATCAATTGATGCCGGACCTTGAATTTGAAGAACTCTAGATTTAGGGTCTTTTATTTCAATATCAAAATTTGAACTGTGAGCAATAAGCCAATCTTCAAATGGGCCATCCGCTTGAACGTACCAAAACTTTTCTTCATCAAATCTAAATAAAACTCCATCCATGAAAATTCCACCTTTTGGTGTACAGGCAAGAGCATAATAACCTCTGCCAATTTTTGTTTTTGAAATTTCTCTTGTCAGCACTTTATTCAAAAAAGAAACTGAGTCTTTTCCTGATATTTCTATCGGTTTTTCTGGAACATCAAATAAAAGAGCTTTTTGTCTTAAAAGCCAATATTTTTCTGAAGGATCTTCATCAATTTTCATAGGAAAGTATCTTCCTGCATAGACGCCTCTAACCATATTCGAAGTATTAGTACGCTGAATGAACGGAGATTCTTCAAATCTACGAGCACTAATTTTAATTGTTTGATTTAGATCAGCTTCTTCTTGTAAATTTCCCATTTATTTATCAATGACTCTATTAGATTTATAATCACGAATAATAACAGGAGGGTCAAATGCTGTCACAGGTGAAATTTTATCTTTAACTAATTCTACTTCTATGAGACATGAGTGTGCTATAGGACCTTGACCTAATTTTGAAGTTCCTTTGTCTTTTGTAAGGACATTAGGATTACCATGTTTACAAATAGTTTTTAAATTTTTAGTGTCCTCAGGATCGTACCATGCACCAGTACTAATTTGAACAACTCCAGGGCGGATATTATCATTAATGTTTACACCAGCTAAACAGGCACCTCTATCATTAAAAAGTTTTACTATATCTCCCTTACTTATTCCACGACTGCTCGCATCAACACTATTCATTTCAATTGGTTCACGATCTTTAATTTTAAAAGATTTACTATAACCTCCGTGATCCATTTGACTATGTAATTTATTTTTTGGTTGATTAGATATTAAATGTAAAGGATAGTTTTTATTTTTACTTCCAAGCCATTCACAGGGTTCTAACCAGGTTGGATGACCAGGACAATCATCATAATTAAAACTATCTACTGTTTTAGAATATATTTCTATTTTTCCACTTGGAGTGGAAAGCGGGAATTTAGTAGGATCTTCTCTGAAATCTTTTAACATTATTGTATTTTCTTTTGGTGGTGGAACTTTAAACCACCCTATTTTTCTAAACTCCTGATAGCTAGGAAAATCAATATTTTTTAATGACTTTGATTTGACTGATGTTTCTTGATAAATCCATTTTTGCCAATCTTCTTCATCTCTTCCTTCTGTAAAAAGATTTTCGACATCCATTTTTTTTGCAATTCCTTTAAAAATATCAAAATCACTTTTAGCCTCTTTAAAAGGTTCAACTAATTTTGACATTGAAATTACATAAGGATCTCTTGGGGTAAGCATTATATCTTGTCTTTCAAGTGGAGTGGTACAAGGTAAGATAATATCTGAATATTTAGCTAAAGAATTCCAGCACCATTCATTAGAAATGATAGTTTCAGGTTTTTGCCAAGCTAGCAAAAGTTTATTAATATCTTGATGATGATGAAATGGATTTCCACCTGCCCAATAAATTAATTTAATATCAGGATATTCATACTCCTTGCCATCAAAATGAAAAGTTTCACCCGGATTTAAAAGTAAATCACTAATCCTTGCAACTGGGATAAAATTATCAATTTTATTGTCAGATTGTGGAAAAGCAGCGCCAGGAATAATAGAAAACTGCCCACCAATGTGATTTGTTGCACTATAACCAAATCCAAAACCACCACCTGGTAAACCTATTTGACCCAACATTGATGCCAACATAATTGCTGCCCAAAAAGGCTGTTCACCATGATCTTGGCGAGTTAAAGACCAACTAACAGATATCATAGTTCGCTTTGAGGACATGTCTCTTGCCAAAGAAATAATTTCATCTGATGAGATTTCACTTATTTCTGAAGCCCAATTAGCATCTTTTACAACTCCGTCTAAATCTCCTAAAAGATATGGTAAGAAAATATCAAAACCTTCTGTGTATTTTTTAATAAATATTTCACTATATAAATTTTCTTTGTATAGAGTGTGCGCTAGACCGAGCATAATTGCTACATCAGTATTAGGTCTTAAAGGTAACCACTTTCCTTTAACCTCATCTAACAAGTCACTTTTCAATGGACTCAAATTTACAAATCTTATGCCAGCTTTAGCAGAACTAATTAGTTTTTCTTTTTGATTATGACTCCCTGTTCCACCTTGAGCTATTTGACCATTTTTTAAAGGAACTCCTCCAAAACATACAAATAGTTCTGTATTTCCTTCGATTGAGTCCCAACTAGTGCAGGTATCAAGATAGGCTCTATAACTTCCAAGTATATGGGGAACCATTGCTTCTGCCGCTGCAAAACTATAAGTAAACTTTGATTTTGTGTAGCCACCAATGCAATTTAAAAAACGATGTAGTTGGCTTTGAGCGTGGTGAAATCTTCCAGCACTAGCCCAGCCGTAAGATCCACCAAATATTGAGGAATTACCAAAGTTCTCTCTTACTCTATTTAATTCTTTGGCTACTATATTTTCAGCATCATCCCAAGATACAGCCACAAAAGGATCTATCCCTCTTAAGTTATTATTTGTTCCTGGTCCATTATCAATCCAACTTTTTCTTATCATAGGCTTATCAATACGCGTTTGATTATCGTGGATGTCTACAATACCTGGGCCTATTGGTGATGGATCTTTATCATTTTCCCACCCTATTAATTCTGTGACTTTCCCATTATTTACTTTTGCTCTATAAGTTCCCCAATGCGAACTAGTTAAGGGAAGATCTTTCTTAAAACCCATTAGGATTTATCTAATCCAAGGGCTTGTCTTTGTTTCTTAGTCCAGGCGTGGGTTATCCTATCGATGATAATAGCTAGAAGAACGATAGCTAAACCAGCTGATAAACCTCTTCCTGTATCTGATCTTTGAAGTGCATTAAATACTTGGAGTCCTAGACCTTTTCCTCCAATCAATGGCGTAACAATTTGCATTGCAAAAGCCATTATTACAGTTTGATTAAAACCCATAACGAGACTGGGAACAGCTAGTGGAAATTTTACTTTATTTAAAGTTTGTATTCCTGTCCCTCCAAAAGATTTAGATACCTCTGAATAGCTCCCTGAAACTTGTGACAAACCAAGAGCTGTTAATCTTATTATTGGTGGCACAGAATATATAACTGTTGCAATAACAGCAGATACTATATTTCCTCCAAAAAACATTAAAACAGGAATTAAATAGCAAAAATAAGGTAAAGTTTGCATTGCATCTAAAACAACATTTTGGATATCTCTGTACCATTTATTGTAGGATGCTATTACTCCAAGTGGTACTCCTATTACAAAACATATTAAAACTGAAACTAATACTGACGATAGCGTAATCATTGAATGCACCCACATACCTGTAGCTCCAATAAAGGCTAATAATATTGCGGTAATGGTGGCAAACTTTATTCCAACTGTCACATATCCTATAAGTATAAAAACAATCATTGTATACCACCAAGGTATCTGAGTAAGAAATAAATTTAATGGGTTTAGCAAATATAAGTAAACAAAATACTTCATGCCTTTTGCAAATGATATAAAACCAGGATCAAGAGTCATTGCCTTGACAGTATCTTCTATTGGTTTTTGAATATCAATTGTCCAAGTTTCTGGAAAAGTTCCTATACTATAAATGTATGCATCAAAAATATAAATAAAGATAAAAATTAAAAATGATGAAAATAAAAAATATCGTTGATTTATAAAATTTTTAACTGAACCTTTTTGAGACTTATTAAAAAAAGAAATAAAGCTAGCTATTAAACTAGCAAAAACATCAACAATAGTTGTAAAAAATATATTTATGAGCATTACAGATATTCTCAAAGGTAATTCAATTAAGTTTGCTACAGGGTTTCTGTGTAGATTTTGTGGCAATAAGTAAAATTTTTTTACATCATCTGGTAAGGTTTCTTTTTCTTTACTAATAGCACTACTTATTCTATCAAACATTATTGCCATAAATAAAATACACAAGCCCCCTTCCATTGCCCAACCAACATCTAATTTTCTAATTGCTTGCCATACTTGACCACCTAAACCTTCAGCACCAATAAAAGTTGCAAGAACAACTAGAGCTAATGCCATCATAATTGTTTGATTTACACCCATCATGATACTTGGTAAGGCCATTGGAATTTTAATTTTAAATAAAAGCTGAAATTTATTAGATCCAAAAGATTCAGCTGACTCTATTGTTTCTTTAGATACTTGTCTTATTCCTAAATTTGTTAATCTAATAATTGGAGGCATAGCATAAATTAATGTAGCAAGTATTGCTGGAGCACCACCAATTCCAAAAAAGAACATTGCAGGGAATAAATATACAAATGCAGGCATGACTTGCATGGTGTCTAAAATAGGTTTTAGAAAATTTTCAAATCTATCACTTTGAGAACTGAGTATTCCTAAGATAACTCCAAAAATTACAGATAAAATTACTGATAAGCCCATTAATGCTAATGTTTGCATTGAGACCTCCCACATGTCCACAGCGCCCCAGAAATAAACTGTAAACATACAAAATAGAGCTAGTTTAATACCACCATATGCTAAAGCTGGAAGAGCCATTAAGGACATTATTAAAATCCATGGAGACTCAACAAAGAAATTTTCCAATGCCATGTAACCAGCTTGTAAAAAAGAGGCAAATAATCTCGTTATCCATCTATAGTTATCTTTTAAATAATCCTCACCAGCATTTATCCATGCGGTAAATTTAAATTCATCAGTAATTGATTTAGGAAATACAGTAGGATCCTCATTAATAATCGACAGATAATATGCTACTGCACCAATGATAAAAATACTTATGTAAAAAATTATATTTTTATTTAATTTATTTTTAGTAGCTATATTTTGATCTAAAGACATATTTAATTATATTTATTCAATTATATAAGAATTTATAAAAATAATTTTATTTTAATAGTATTAATTCACAATTATAATAGCTTTATACCTGAATAATATGGATAAAATTATTTGTTCAAATATATGGAAAATTTTTGGCAATGATGAAAAAAGAATTTTAGACAATTTAGATCCAAATTTAACAAGAGACGAAGTCCAAGAAAAAACTGGACATGTAGTAGCTGTAAAAGATGTCAGCTTTTCTATTCAAAAAGGTGAAACATTTGTTGTAATGGGATTATCAGGTAGTGGAAAATCAACTTTAGTAAGATGTTTAACTAGATTAATTGAACCTACATCTGGATCAGTAATTATTGATGATATTGACATTACAAAAATAAATAGAAATAGCCTTCTTGAACTTAGAAGAAATAAAATGAGTATGGTATTTCAACACTTTGGACTTTTTCCACATCGTACAGTTCTTGAAAATATCTCTTATGGTTTAGAAATTAGGGGAGAAAAAAAACAAGAAAGATTAGACAAGGCTACAGAGTCTTTAAATCTTGTTGGTTTAAAAGGTTGGCATAATAATTATCCAAGAGAGCTATCAGGTGGAATGCAACAAAGAGTTGGTTTAGCACGTGCAATGGCAGTTGAGCCAGAAATCTTAATATTTGATGAGCCATTTTCTGCTTTAGACCCATTGATTAGAAGAGAAATGCAAGACGAACTCTTAGACATTCAAAAAAAATTACAGCGAACTATGGTTTTTATTACTCATGATTTTTTAGAGGCAATAAAAATGGGAGATCATATTGCCATTATGAAAGATGGTGAGATTTCTCAAGTTGGAACACCTGAAGAAATTGTGGCAAATCCGGTTGATAAATACGTTAAAGATTTTTGTGAAGATGTTCCTAAATATAAAGTATTAAGCGCAGGAAAAGTTATGCGTAAACAATGTTCTGATGAGTCAAAAAAATTATTTTCTGATAAAACAAAATGCATAGATGAAAATGCTAAAATTGAAACATTAATTGACCAGATATGTGAAGATGATACGGCCTACCCTATAATAAATTCGCAATCTGGAGAGTTAGTTGGAGAAATTGATCGAACCATTGTTATGAAGTCTATGAAATCTAAATGAACTTATCATTTAGTTTGGTTTATTAATTTTCTTATTTTTATCTCTCCAAATAATAATCATTCCTGCAAAAACTATTAATAAAACTCCAGGAAAAAGTTGATCAAAAGGTGCTTCACCAAAAAATATCCAAGCTAGAATAAAAGATGAGGGTATTGCTAAATATTCAAAAACTGCGATTTTACTAGCTGCTATTAACCTATAAGAGTAAATAAATAGAATTGCAGCTGTTCCTCCAA
>CABYRL010000008.1 GCA_902521465.1 uncultured Alphaproteobacteria bacterium
AATATTATTGATGACAATCAATATCCTAGTTACTTATCAAAAGGAACTTTTTTCCCTAATTTAAAATTAAGTAATAAAAAGTATATTCATGAGATACTCAAGAATGACGACACATACATTCTTTCAAACAAATATAAAATAAAAAACATAAAAAATTTTATTTTTCTATCTGATGGTTCTGATAAAAATTCTTATCAAATTGGTAAAAGCTCATATGATTATTTAAATTTAGATAAATGCTATTATATTACAGACAATCATGGCCTAATCACCACAGTAGATATCGTTGATAATATCGGAATTATCAATCATGAAGATATTGATTCAAAGTATTCAGATAATAAACAATCCAGCATAGATAATTTTTATGCTACAGGTTATGAGCCATCATTACCTAAATTAAAGCTACCCAAAATTTGGCCTTTTAAATCCAAAACCCAATAATTACTTTTATTTAATACATTTAACAATATAATCCTTGCCTCATGAAATGGACTAAAGATAGTTGGAAAAACTTTGAAGCAAAGCAAATGCCTGCTTACGCTGATCAAGGTAATTTAGACTCTGTAATAGAGGAATTATCCTCTATGCCTCCTTTAATATTTGCTGGTGAGACTAGGTCTCTAAAATCACAAATTTATCAAGTTCAAAAAGGAGAGTCCTTTTATTTACAAGGCGGTGACTGTGCTGAGAGCTTTCAGGAATTAAACCCCAATACAATTCGAGATAATTTTAAATTACTATTGCAAATGTCTGTTGTTTTGACTTTTGCCACTAATAAACCGGTCGTTAAACTAGGGAGAATGGGTGGACAATTTGCTAAACCAAGAAGCTCAGACTTTGAAGAAAAAAACGGTCAAAAGCTACCTAGTTATAGAGGAGATATTATCAATTCATTTGAGTTTAACGAGTCCTCTAGAGAACCAGATCCTAAAAGAATGATCAGAGCTTATAACCATTCAGCTTCAACTTTAAATTTATTAAGAGCTTTTGCTCAAGGAGGTTTTGCTAGTTTAACACAATTAAATAAATGGAATTTAGATTTTGCAGATAACTTTGATACAACAAAAAAATTTAAAGAATTATCTGAAAAAATTGCAGAAAGTATAAAATTTATGAATGCCTGTGGTGTAAATGAAAAAAATACAAGAGAACTAAGAGAGACAGATTTTTACACAAGCCATGAAGCACTTCTTTTACCTTATGAACAAGCTTTTACAAGAATAGATAGCACTACAGGTGAGTGGTACAATGTAAATTCTCATTTTTTGTGGGTTGGTGATAGAACTAGAGATCCTAATGGTGCTCACATACACTATTTAAGTGGTATAAAAAATCCTTTAGGTCTTAAAGTAGGTCCATCTACAACCATTGATGATTTAAAAAAAAATATTGAGATACTGAATCCTGAAAATGAAGGTGGAAGACTTACACTTATAGTTAGAATGGGAGCAGATAAAATTAATTCAAAATACCCTGATTTATTGAAAGAAATTAATAAACTCGGTCTTAATCTTACATGGATATGTGATCCTATGCATGGAAATACATCTACAAGTAAATCTGGCTATAAAACTAGAGCTACTGAGAATATTTTTAAAGAAATTCAGTCTTTTTTTGAAATTCATAAATCAGAGGGTTCAGTCGCAGGAGGTGTTCACCTTGAATTAACAGGATTAGATGTAACTGAATGTGTCGGTGGGCCTGATGATATTAAAGATGAAAATTTAGGTGATAGATACCATACGTTTTGTGACCCAAGACTAAATGTTAATCAATCATTAGAGCTATCTTTTCTACTGGCTGATTTATTGTCCAATGGCGAAATGAATTAGTTTTCTTATTCATAATGAATAAAAAAACAAATTCAAATTTAATTAATAATTTTACTGATAATTATTTTTTAAAAACAAAAAAAATTATCCATAAGTATGGAGATATTAAAGTTACTTATGCTGTTTTTATTCGTAGACCAGGTGTTATAGCATTAAAACTAGCAATAAATTGGATTAAACAAATTTCAAAAGACAGAGGAATAAAAGTATCAACTTCTAGTCCATTCAAAGAGGGTGACCATTTCGGTGCTGGAGAACCAATTCTTTATATTAGGGGTTCTTTTAAACATATAGTCGATTTGGAAACTTTACTCTTACAAAAAATTGGTCCAGCTTGTATAGCAGCAGCTAATGCATATCAAATGTGTTTAGACTTGCCTAAAACGTCCTTCATAGCTATGGATGCAAGACATTGTGCAGGTACAGAGATGTCTGAATTAATGTCATATGCGGCATCAGTAGGATCTAAATCAGCAAAAAGAAAGAAAGCTAAAGGCTTTATTGGAACATCGATAGATGCAACATCACATTATTTTCAATCTAATAAAGCATTAGGAACGATGCCACATGCATTAATAGGATATGCAGGATCTACTCTTGAGGCAGTAAAAATGTTTCATGAAACATTTCCAAAAGATGATTTAGTTGTATTGCCTGATTATTTCGGTAAGGAAATCACTGACTCTATTCAAGTTTGTAGCCACTTCGATAAGTTGTCTAAAGCTGGAAAAGTAATGATAAGACTTGATACCCCAAATGGAAGATTTATTGAGAGTCTTGATACCTCAAAATCATATGAGGTCTTAGAAAAACACGCACCCGGTTCAATCAAAGAATACAGATCTGACAAAGAGTTAAAACACTTAGTTGGGCCTGGAGTCTCTGCTGCATCTTTGTGGTATTTGAGAGCACAACTTGATAATTTTGGTTTTAAAAAAGTAAAAATTATTGCATCTAGCGGATTTACAAATGAGAAATGCAAGGCAATGTCTTTAGCCAAAGCTCCAATAGATGTCATAGGAACTGGAAGTTATCTACCAGAAAAGTGGTCAGAAACATATGCAACTGCTGATATTATAAAATATGGTAATTCCTCTAGAGTAAAAGTTTCAAGAGAATACCTCTTAAAAAAAGTTAAATGATAATTACACGTTTTGCCCCGAGCCCAACTGGTCACCTGCACTTAGGAAATATGAGATCTTGCTTTTTAAATTGGGCATATTCAAAAAAAAATAATGGTAAATTTATTCTTAGATATGACGACACTGACCAAGAGAGAAGCAAAGATGAATATGTAGAGTCCATAGCATCTGATCTTGATTGGTTAAAAATAAAATATGATGAAACTTTTTATCAAAGTAAAAGAATTGAGAGATATAATGAACTTTTCGATCAATTAATTTCTTTAAAATTTGTTTATCCATGTTTTGAGTCAAGTGAGGATTTAGATATAAAAAAAAAGTTGCAGTTAAAAGCAGGAAAACCTCCAATCTACGATAGATCCTCATTAAATTTATCTAAAGAAGAAGTTGAAAAAAAAATAATTAATGGTAATCAGCCTTATTGGAGATTTAAGCTTTCACAGACTAAAATTAAATGGAATGATTTAGTAAAAGGAGAGACCGAAGTAGATCTAGCTTCTCAATCAGATCCTGTTTTAAGGAGGGCTGATGGTAGCTACCTCTACCATTTTCCAAGTGTTGTCGATGATATAGATATGAAAATATCTCACATTATTAGAGGCGAAGATCACTTAACTAATTCAGCAATTCATTTAGAATTATTTAAATGTTTAAATTCTGATTTACCTTCATTAGGTCACAATCCATTAATGCTTAATGAGGATGGAACAAAACTAAGTAAGAGAAATTTGGACTCAATTTCACTTAAGCAATTCAGAAACAGTGGATATACAATTAACAGTATTCTATCTTATTTGTATTCACTTGGTTCAAACTCAGATTATGATTTTGAAACCATTTTAGAGAATAATTTTAGAGATTTTAATTTAGAGGGTATTTCTAAAAACTTACCAAAAATTGATATTCATAAAATCGACTTTTTTCAAAAAAATTCATTAAGGTCAATGAATTTAAAAGGTTTAAATAATGAATTCCCTGAGCTAGAAGAGTTAGCTTTAACTGAAGCTGAGTGGGAACTTATTAAAGAAAATGTTGAAAAGTATGAAGATATAAAAAATTTATGGAATATTATTAATAGAAGAGAAATTAAAATTCAACCCTCAGGTGACTTTATCAAACTTTTGACTAAAAATTTGAATGGTATTTCAAATTTTAGTTTTGATGAATATGTCAATTACTTAATGAGCATTGATAAATCACTATCAAAAAAAGAAATATTTACTAATACACGTTATATACTTACAGGTAATCAAAATGGCCCATCTGTTAAAGACCTATATAATTATTTTGGCCACGAAGGTTTAAAAAAAATTTTAAATGAATATTAATCTTTTTAACACTTTAACCAAAAAAAAAGAAAAACTTATACCTATTAACTCATCTGCAGTTAAGATGTATGCTTGTGGACCCACCCTTTACAGTAATCCACACATAGGAAACTTCAGACCAATTATAGTTTTTGATATCTTATTTAGAGTCCTAAGACTAATTTTTGGAGAGGATAGTGTACGTTACGTCAGAAATATAACAGACATTGATGATAAAATTATAGATAAAGCCAATGAACTTAAAATATCAACAGATGAGTTGGTTAATTCTACTCAAAAAATATATCAACAAAATCTAAGTTCTTTATCAATATTATCTCCAACACATGAACCAAAAGCCACAGATTATATTTCAAAAATGATTGAGATGATTACATCTCTTATTGAAAAAAAATATGCTTATGTATCTGAAGGACATGTTTTATTTGAAGCAAAGAAATATAAGGGTTATGGTTCTCTCTCTAAGTTCTCATTAAAAGACATAATATCTGGTGCAAGAGTAGAAGTTGCCGATTACAAAAAAAATCCTGAAGATTTTGTTCTTTGGAAACCATCAAAAACAAATGAACCTCATTGGGATAGCCCATGGGGTAATGGTAGACCTGGATGGCACATAGAGTGTTCAGCTATGATTTCAGAATTACTTGGAGAAACCATTGATATCCATGCGGGCGGTATTGATCTTATTTTTCCACATCACGAGAATGAAATTGCTCAGTCAACATGTTGTCATGATAAAAAAATGTCGAACTTTTGGCTCCATAATGGATTTATAAATTTTAAGGGTGAAAAAATGTCAAAATCTTTAGGAAATACCTCAATTGTTAATGATTTATTATCTAAACACGATCCTGCTGTTCTCAAATATTCACTACTGACTACTCATTATCGTCAACCACTTGATTTTTCAAACGATCTTATAAGTTATAGTGAAAACATCATTAACAAGTGGAGAGAACATATTAAAGAGGTTAATAGCAAAGAATTAGACTCAGAATTTGTTAATGCACTTTTAGATGACCTAAATACCCCAAAAGCACTGATGAGATTACAGCAAATAATAGCTAACATTAAAAAAGACAAGAATAATGATGATTTATTAGCTCATTTTAATAATGGTTTAAGCTTACTGGGATTAAATCCTAGTTTTAAGAAAAAAGATTTTAACCTTGATAAAGAATTTATTGAAAATATGATATCTCGCCGACAAGAGGCTAAAAATAATAAAGACTTTGAACTAGCAGATAAAATTAGAGATGAGTTATTTAAACAAGGGATTGTTTTAGAAGACACCAAAAATGGCACAACATGGAAGAAAAATTAGAAAATAAAATTTATTTTTTTGACACCACATTAAGAGATGGACAACAAACTACCGGTGTTGATTTTAGTGTAGATGATAAAATCAAATTCTCTAATGCTCTCGATGAATTAGGTTTAGATTATATTGAGGGTGGTTGGCCAGGGTCAAATCCAACTGATGATAGTTTTTTTAATTCTACAACAAATCTTAAAAATTCTAGTTTGGTTGCTTTTGGAATGACCAGAAGACCTAACACTAGTGTTTCAAACGACCCAGGTCTAAATACTTTAATCAATACAAACGTAAAACATATTTGCATCGTTGGGAAATCATCTTCGTATCAGGTCGAAAAGGCTTTAGGGATTCCAAAATCTGATAACCTAAAAATGATTGGTGAGAGTATTGCTCATATCAATGAAAAAGGTTTAGAGGCAATGTATGATGCTGAGCATTTTTTTGATGGATATAAATCAGATCCTAAATTCGCATTAGATTGTTTAACTGAGGCTTTAAATAATGGAGCTAGGTGGATAGTATTGTGTGATACTAATGGTGGAACTCTGCCAAATGAAGTAGAGACAATTGTTCAAGAAGTAACAAAATATATACCAGGTGAAAAACTGGGCATCCATGCGCATAATGATACAGAAAATGCAGTTGCCAACTCACTTGCTGCTGTGCGAGCAGGAGTGAGACAAATTCAAGGCACAATTAATGGATTAGGGGAAAGATGTGGAAATGCTAATTTAGTATCTCTTATTCCCTCAATAATTTTGAAAACAAAATTTGAAACTAGTATTCCTAAAGAAAAATTATCAGCCTTGAAGAAAACCTCATTGCTTTTAGATGAAATTTTAAATCGTATGCCAAATACTCAACAAGCCTATGTTGGTGAAAACGCCTTTTCACATAAAGGTGGTTTGCATGTTTCTGCAATTAACAAAGACCCTAAAACATATGAGCATATAGACCCAGAAATAGTAGGTAATACTAGAAAAGTTGTAATTTCTGATCAATCTGGCCGATCCAATATCATTTCTCTTTTAAATACTGTTGGTATTAACCCAGATGATCATTCAGATAAATTAGATTTTTTACTCCAAAAAGTAAAAGAGAGAGAATTCAAGGGTTACGCTTACGATCAGGCAATTGCGAGTTTTGAGATATTAGCTAGAAAAACACTTTTCGGTATCCCAGAGTACTTTGAGTTAAAAAGATTTAAAGTTATTGATGATAGAAGGTGGAATGCTAAAGGGGAATTAGTAACTGAGTCTGAAGCAACCGTAAGGATAGAAGTTGAAAAAAAAGAATACATGAATGTAGAATTAGGAAATGGTCCTGTAAATGCTTTGGACAAAGCTTTAAGAAAATCATTAATGGGCTTTTACCCTTCTTTAGAGGATTTAGAATTAACTGATTTTAAGGTAAGAATTTTATCCTCAGAAAAAGGAACAGATGCAATAGTTCGTGTTCTTATTGAGACAAATGATCAAAAAGGATCTATTTGGACTACAGTAGGTGTCTCTACCAATATAATTGATGCGTCTTATAATGCCCTTAGAGAGAGCTTAATTTATAAATTAATTAAGTCCTCTTGAAAAAAACAATTCAATTTATATTAAACAAACCCCAGTTATCTGAAAATGTTGGCATGTCCCTAAGATCAATAGGATGTTTTGGTTTTGAGAACTTATCCTTAGTAAGTCCAAGAAAAATTTGGCCTAATGATAAGGGAATAAAATCTGCAAAGCATTTTTCATCCTTAGTTAAAAAAGTTAAGGTATATAAATCAATACCAGAAGCTATGAAAGGTAGCGATATATTAATTGCAACAACAGTTAGGAAAAGAGACTTTCACATACCTCCAATAAAAGTAAATGAAATATATAAACTAAAATCGAAAAAAATATCAATTTTGTTTGGTCAAGAAAATAATGGATTGTCTAATAAGGAGATATCTCATGCTAACTTTCTATTGTCTATACCTACTTACAACAAGAGTTCTCTCAATTTATCTCATACTGTAGCTTTAATTGCTTATGAATTGAGCCAAATATCTCTTTCTAATATTAAACCAACTTTTGAAAATTCTCCTGCAAGCTCAAAAGATATTGAAAAATTTTTATCATTTCTGATGAAAATACTAGAAAAAAGAAAATTTACATCAATTTCATCCAAAAGAGATAATTTAGAAATATCTTTAAGAAATTTTTTAAAAACATCAAAAATTGACCAAAAACAAATAAAAACAGCCTATGGAATTTTGAAATTTATTACAAAATAAATTGACTTAAAAGGCTAAATCTATATAAATCACCAATTCATGACAAAAAGACTATCGTCAAAACATAAAATTGATAGAAGACTAGGCCTAAATTTATGGGGTAGGCCTAAAAGTCCTTTTAATAGAAGACCATATGGTCCCGGCCAACATGGTCAAGCAAGAAGAAGAAAACCCTCTGATTTTGGAGTTCAATTAGCAGCTAAACAAAAGCTCAAAAAATATTATGGCGATATTACTGAAAAACAATTTTTAAAAATTTATCAAGCAGCTTCTAGAAAAAAAGGCGATACTAGTCAAATTCTAATTGAACTTTTAGAACGAAGATTAGATGCAGTTGTGTTTAGATTAAAGTTTGCTCCAACTGTATTTTCTGCAAGACAACTAGTAAATCACGGGCATGTTTTGGTTAACGGTAAAGTAGTAAATAAAAAATCTTATCAGGTTAATGATGGTGATGAAATATCCCTTCAACAAACCAGCCAGAATATCCCAATGATAATTCAAACATTGAGCTCTAATGAAAGAGATGTTCCTGAGTATTTACAATTAGAAATATCAAAATGTCTTGGTAAATTTGTAAGAGGACCTCAATTAACAGATGTTCCTTACCCTGTTCAAATGGAACCTAATTTAGTCGTCGAATTCTACTCTAGATAATCAATAGTTAATTATTCATTCAATTAATCTAACAACGCGTAAATTTCGAAAAGATACTTATGAAAATAAAAATATTAACAGTCATATTTTCTCTTTTTATTTCAAGCCTTTTCGCTGCTGGATCTAGCTCCGATAGTAGTGCTAAAACTAATTATGGAAAAGATTATAAGTCAGCAATTAAGCTTATAAGAAGCAAAGATTATGATAAAGCAATAAGAAAGCTTAAGACACTTACAACCGCTACTTCAACAGATTTTACTAAAGCTGATGTTTACAATGAGTTAGGTTTTGCTTACAGAAAAAGTGAAGACTTTGATAATGCAGCAAAATATTACAAAAAAGCTCTTGAATTAGACCCAGAACACTTAGGTGCTATCGAATATCAAGGTGAGATGTATGTAGATCTTGGTCAAAAAGAAAATGCCCTAAATAATTTAGCTTTACTTAAAAAACTAGTTGGTGAAAATAATTCTTATTATAAAGAATTAAATAATTATATTTCAAATAACTAATGAGAGGGGCAAAATAAATGCCCCTTTTTTAATTTACTTCAGTTTTGATGCCTTTTGTGTTTAGTAATTCTAGAAGTTCACCCGACTCAGCCATTTCTTTCATAATATCACAACCACCAACAAATTCTTTTTTTATGTAAAGTTGAGGTATAGTAGGCCAATTTGAATAAGTCTTTATACCCTCTCTAATGTTGTTATCTTCAAGCACATTACAATGGCCAAACTCAACCCCAGTTTTTTTTAAAATTGCGCTTGCAACTGATGAGAAACCACACATAGGAAAATCAGGGTTACCTTTCATAAATAGGAAAACTTCATTATCTCCAATCATTTTTTCAATTTGCTCTTTTGTACTACTCTCTAATTCCATTATTTTGTTCCTTTCGTTTTTAATTGCATAGCATGAAGCTCTTTATCCATTAATCCATCTAGTAATTTATAAACTAACTGGTGTTGTTGTATACGTGACAATCCGTTAAACATATTACTTTCAATTTCAACTGAATAATGATCGTTATCACCGGCAAGGTCCTCAATTACAATTTTAGAATTTGGAAATTTGTCCTCAAGGAGTCCCTCTAATTTTTTTTGTTCAATAGGCATCTAACTAATTATCTTTTCAAAATTATTACGATATTTATTCATAATATCAAAATAGTCAAATTTTTTAGAGTTTATCTCAATACCCTCTTTTATTATTTCTCCTATTTCGATGTATTCAACACCTTTTTTTGTAAGGAATGAAGTTACTTCTTCAAGATCTTTACTTCTTATCTCAATCACATATCCAGCACTATACTCGCAGAATAAATCAATAGGATCAGAGACCTTTACATTAAAACCCATATCCCTATATTGCATTTTTAATAATGAAGAAAAGATACCTCCTCTGGAAATATCATTACAAGACATAATGCATTTCAAATCTGATAATTCCAAAACACAATTTGCAATTTTTTTCTCAAAATCTAGATCTAATACCTCTAAGTCATTAAATTCACATATATTTAAAGCAATTTTTTGATCTTGTAATAAGTAAGGACTACAATTCTTTGTTAGTTGTTTTCCTAAAATAAGGATCTTATTACCAATTTCACAAAACTTATTTGTGTTTATTTTATTTAAATTCATATTGGAACCTACCATTCCTATTACAGGTGTAGGTTTAATTGGTATTTCATTTGTCTGGTTATATAGAGATACATTACCTGAAACAATAGGTGTATTGAATTTGATAGCTGCAGTTTTTAATCCATTAATAGATAAAACCAATTCTCCCATAATGTTTGGATCTAAAGGACTTGCAAAGTTAAGGTTATTTGTAATTGCTAAAGGATTCAAATTGCATGCAATTAAATTTCTATAGGACTCAGCAACTGTATGTTTCATACCTTCGTAAGGATTGATTCTTATATACAAGGCATTGCAGTCGGTAGAGGCACCAATTACTTTTTGTGTTCCGTGAATTTTTACTATACCTGATGATTGACCTGGTTCTCTGATAGTATCTCCCATTACAGTAGAATCATATTGATCAAAAACCCAACTTTTATCTAAATAATTAAGATTTGTAAGAAGGTTATTTATCATATCTTCCAATTTAATTTTGGAAAAATCAAAATGTTTGTTTTTTCTTTTTCTTGGAATATAAAACTCTCTATCGTATTCAGGAGCATCATCAACAATTATTTCTACAGGTAGATTGACAACTTTTTTATTATTTGACTCAAACACAACTCTTTTTGTATCTGTAATTTCTCCAATGACTTCATAATCAATTTGCCATTTTTGAAGAACTTCTCTGACTTTATGATCGTTTTTTTTATCGATAACAGCTAACATTCTTTCTTGGCTTTCAGATAAAAGTATCTCATAGGCGCTAAGGGGTTGCCTTAATGGAACTTTATCAAGATTGATATAAACACCTACATTTCCTTTTGAAGCCATTTCTACACTGGAGGAGGTAATACCCGCAGCTCCCATATCTTGCATTGACTCTATTAATCCTGATGACATTAATTCCAAGCATCCTTCCATTAAAAGTTTTTCCATGAAGGGATCACCAACTTGTACCGAGGGCCTTTTTTCATCTTCATCTTCCTCTGAAAAAACATCAGAGGCCATACTTGCTCCATGAATTCCATCTTTTCCAGTTTTAGATCCAATGTAAACAATAAGGCCACCAATAGTTTTTGGCTTAGAGTAAAAGATTTTATCTTTTTGAACATGTCCCACAGCCATAGCATTAACCAAATTATTAAAATCATATGTTGACTCAAACTCACACTCACCACCAATATTAGGAATTCCAATACAGTTACCATAGTGTCCAATTCCATGAACCACACCATTTAACAAGTATTTTGTCTTTTCAGTTTCTATTAAACCAAATCTAATTGAGTCAAGAGTAGCAATTGGTCTTGCTCCCATTGTAAATATATCTCTTAGTATACCCCCAACACCAGTTGCTGAACCGTTGAAAGGCTCTATGTAACTTGGATGATTGTGGCTTTCTATTTTAAACGCAATACCATCGTTATCTTGCAAATCAATTACACCAGCGTTTTCTCCTGGTCCCTGAATTACAATTTCATTATCTGTAGGGAGTTTCTTAAGCCATTTTTTTGAAGTTTTATAACAACAGTGTTCATTCCACATTGCAGAAAAAATACCCAATTCCTCAATACTTAAGTCTCTGTTTAGATATTTCCTAATAACCTGAAATTCATCTAAAGTTAAACCATGTTGGAGTATTAACTCTTCATTCATGAAATTAAAGACTCTATAATAAGTCTTCCATCTTGTGATTGATGAAAATCAGAATATGCTCTCTCGGGATGAGGCATCATTCCAAGAACATTCTTTTTTTTGTTTGTAATACCTGCAATAGCCTCTATTGAACCATTTATATTTTCTTCATTGTTTGAGAATTCACCTTTGCAATATTCAAATGCAATTTGTTCATTATTTTTTAATAAATTTAAAGTTTCAGTATCACAATAAAAATTTCCCTCGTTATGGGCTACAGGTATTTGAAGAATTTGGTTATCTTTGATTGAAAAATTAAAATTATTTTTAAATTTTTTTTTAATAAAACAATTTTTTCCTAAAAATTTAAGTTTTTTATTTCGAATTAATGCTCCTTCAAGAAGTCCAATTTCAGTTAAAATTTGAAAGCCATTACAAATACCTAATAAATATCTATTATCATTTGCATGTTTTACAACCTCATCAATAATTTTGCTTTTTGATGCCATTGCTCCTGATCTTAAATAATCACCAAAGCTAAAACCCCCAGGTAAAATTACTAAATCAACTTTTGGCAATGATGTCTCCTCATGCCAAATATTATGAACCTCACCTTTAGTTAAATCTTTTAAGTAGCATAATGCGTCTCTGTCACAATTAGATCCAGGAAATGTTATAACAGCAGATTTAAAACTCATCCAAGCACTTCATACTCTTCAATAATATCGTTGACTAAAAGTTTTTTGCAAGCAGAGTCGATTTTTTGTGCTTTTTCCTCTTTACTTACATTATCGGGTAAATCTAATTCAATAAGTTTTCCCTGTCGGATATTTGAAAATTCTGTAAATCCTAAACTATTAAGTGACTGTTCGATTACTTTTCCCTGTGGTTCTAAAATTTGGCCTTTAAGTCTTACTAAAATTTTTATTCGCATTAAATTGTCAAGTTTAACCTATTAAGCACCTCTTCATAAGCTTCTTCGATATTTCCTAAATCTCTACGAAATCGATCTTTATCAAGTTTTTTATTTGTTTTTAAATCCCACAAACGACATGTATCTGGTGAAATTTCATCTGCTAAAACAAGCTCATCAGTTTTTTTACAAACTCCAAATTCTAATTTAAAGTCAACTAGATTTATTCCTATAGAATAGAACGTAGACCTTAATATGTCATTTATTCTCAAAGAATATTCATCTATTAACTCTAATTCATCAAAATCACATAAACCTAAATTAAGAATATGTTCAGAACTTATATGAGGATCGCCGAGTTCATCAGATTTTAAACAATACTCAATTAGCGTATCAGATAATTGTGTTCCTTCTTTTACACCAAACTTTTTAGATAAAGAGCCTGCAAAGAAATTTCTAACTAAAACTTCAATTGGAATAATATCTACTTTTTTTAAAAGCTGAGATTTTTTATCAATTTTCTTTATAAAGTGTGTTGGAATATCACAATGATTCAATATTTGAAATAAATAACTCGATATAGCATTATTAATTGCACCCTTATTCTTTATAGAGCCCTTTTTTAAATTATTAAAAGCTGTAGCATCATTTTTATAGGTAGCTATGACTTCCTTACTAGTTTTGGCATAAATAATTTTTGCTTTTCCCTCATATAATTTTTTCAATTTTACTGCCATTAATTAATCCTTTTAAATATTTTATCAACATTTTTAAAAAGATTTTTATTATTGAAGATATTATTAACTTTACTTGATATTTTTAATTTGGCTAAACGAGGATGACTCAAAAGATTATCTTTAAAAGACATATTACCTTTCCAAGTTTTCAAAGCACAATCTTGAACAATCTTATAGGCATCTTCTCTTAAAACTTTATTTTCAATAAGAAAAATTAGGACATTTTGTGAATAGGGTAGGCCTTTTAAAAGATTTAAATTTTTCATCATATTTTTTTTATTTATATTTAAATTATTTAAAACGTTGATCATTCTTTGAACTGCAAAGTCGAGCGTTATGGTGGCATTGGGAGCGTTTATTCTCTCAACACTGGAGTGACTTATATCTCTTTCATGCCATGAAGTTATATTCTCCAAAGCAGGAATGGTTAACGATCTAATCACTCTTGCTAGTCCTGTTAAATTTTCTGATAAAATTGGATTTTTTTTATGAGGCATTGCCGAACTACCCTTTTGGCCTTTTCCAAAACCTTCCTCAACTTCTAAAACTTCTGTTCTTTGTAAGTGTCTAATTTCAGTTGATAGACGTTCTATGGAGCTTGCAATAATAGCAAAAGAGCAAAAAAGGTCCGCATGCCTGTCTCTTGGAATTGTCTGCGTGGAGACAGGTTCGATTGAAAATTTTAATTTTTTAGCAATCATTTGCTCTACCCTTATGTCAATATTTGAATATGTCCCTACAGGACCAGACATTTGAATTGTTTGTATTTGTTTTATCGAATTTTTAAGACGATCTATGTTTCTTTTGTTTTCGGCTAGATATCCTAATATTTTTAATCCAAAAGTAGTCGTTTCGGCGTGAATACCATGACTTCTACCGATACATAATGTGTACTTATGTTTTTTTGCAATATTTAAAAGAGATTTACTCAAAGTTTTTAAACCTTCAAGAATTATATTGCTTGATTGGTTAAGTTGTATGGAGAAAGAAGTATCTAAAATATCACTAGAAGTTAGTCCCTTATGAATATACCTAGACTCGGGTCCTACATACTTTGCTACATTAGTTAAAAAAGCAATTACATCGTGCTTTGTTTTTTCTTCAATTTTTTCTATTTCTTTTACCTTAAACTTTGCTTTTTTTTTGATTTTGTTTGAGGTCCCTTTAGGTATCTGACCCAATTTTTCCATTGCCTCACAAGCGAGAATTTCAAGGTCAAGCCATATTTGAAATTTATTACTATCTTCCCAGATTTCTTTAAGAATTTTTCTAGAGTATCTTGGTATCAATTATAAAAAGCCTTACTTGGGGACTCTGTTAGAATCTCAATAATATCACCATTAATGTATATCGTATGTTCGTACTGAGCGCTAAGTGTTTTATCTTTAGTCACTGCAGTCCAACCATCTTTAAGTATTTTAGATTGATATTTACCAACATTGATCATGGGTTCAATTGTAAAAATCATTCCATCTACAAATTGTACTTTATCATACTCACTATCGTAATAGTGTAAAATACTAGGATTCTCGTGAAACTTTAATCCAACTCCATGTCCACAAAAATCTCTAACAACACTAAAGTTGTTTGAAGTTGCTATATTCTCAATTTTTTTTCCTATTCTACTGATAGGCTCACCAACTTTTATCTCGCCAATACTCTCTATTAAACAATCGTGGGTAACCTTGCATAGATTACTTGCTTTAATTGAAATGTCTCCTACTTTAAACATCCTTGATGAGTCCCCATGCCAACCATCAATTATTGTTGTTACATCTACATTTAAAATATCTCCATTTTGAAGCTTTCGATTCTGGTTTGGAATCCCATGACAAATAACATGATTTAATGAGGTACATGTAGACTTTGGAAAACCTCTGTAAAACAACGGTGCAGGTGTGCCTCCTAGCTCTTGAATTCTTGTTAAACAATAATCATCAATCTCAGATGTTGAGACATCTTCTTTTATAATATTATTTAGTTCGTCTAAAATAGTTGCAGTAATTTTACTTGCCTCTCTGCAAGGTTCTACTTCATCACTTTTGTATGATTTAATTTTCATCAATATTTATCTCACCAGTAATATTTATACCTTTATATGATACGTTACATTTAAAAGCTCTAAATTGTACGCCACTTTTTTTTGCTATTAGAGAGTTTTCATAATACTCATTATCCAAATCTTTAGCTACAGAAAATCTATCTACATCATTTCGTTGAATTAGATATATTAAAAAACATTTACTTCCTTTTTTGGACATATTACTTAACTCAATTAGGTGTTTAGATCCCCTTGAAGTAACTGCATCTGGAAATTCTGCTAAATTCTTTTTCCTTGATAAAGTAACTGATTTGACTTCAATGTAAGTATCTCCATTAGGGTGGCTAGCAAAGATATCAATTCTAGAATTTTTTCCATATTTTACCTCTTTTTTGAAATCACCTTTAATTTCCTGCAAAATTTTTTTCCCCCTCATAGCGTTGAAAATTATGTCATTTGGTAGAGATGTATTTACACCTACAAATGTTTCGAGGTCTTTAATTGCCTCCAATCTATATTTTAATTTTGCATTTGGGTTTTCAACTTTTGCAACTAATACTTTAGAACCCTCTTTCAATAAACCTAAAAGTGACCCTGTATTTGGGCAGTAAGCTGTGACAACTACATTATCAATCTTTAAATCAACAAAAAATCGCTTATAGCGTTTTATAAAAAAACCCTCTAAGATTTCCTCTTTATACTTCATTTATGGTAACTAATAAAAAAATTAATTCAGCTTGTCTTGTGATCATTGGCAATGAGATATTATCAGGTAGGACACAAGATAAAAATATAAATCATATAGCTAAAGAGTTGTTCATTTGTGGTATTTCTCTGCAGTTAGTGGTTGTAATTCCTGACCAAAAAAAAATTATTATTTCTCAAATAAGGAAATTAAAAAATCAATATGATTTTATTATAACTACTGGTGGTATAGGTCCAACTCACGATGACATTACATCTGAGTCAATTAGTTTAGCAGTTAAAAAAAAATACAAATTACATAATGGCGCATATAAAGAATTAAGAAAATATTACAGGAAAATTAAATCTGAATTGACTGATGCTAGAATGAAAATGGCGTATATGCCGGAAGGCTCTAAGTTAATTTTAAATAAAGTTAGTGGAGCACCAGGTTTTAAAATTGAAAATATTTATGTTTTTGCTGGCATACCCTCAATAGTACAAGCGATGATGAAAGAATTTAAAAAAATGATTAAAATTAAAAATAAATTTTATTCAACCACAATATCTACAAAACTTTTTGAGAGTAAAATAGCCCATCTACTTGTTCAAGCTGAGAGAAAATATAAATATATTTCTATAGGTAGCTATCCAATTTTTGATAAAAAACCGAAGGGTGTAGAGATTGTTATAAACTCTCAAGTGAATAAATTCGGTGTTAGTAATGCGAAAAAATTCATATTAAGAGAAATAAACAAAATCATTTAAGATTAGGCTAATATAATATAAAACAATATTTCTTTATGGCGGAGTAGCTCAGTTGGTTAGAGCGGTGGAATCATAATCCATGTGTCGGGGGTTCAAATCCCTCCTCCGCTACCAAGAATAATCATTGTAATTGTTGATATTTTGACATATCTTTCGTTTTCTGATCGCGGGGTAGAGCAGCTTGGTAGCTCGTCAGGCTCATAACCTGAAGGTCGTAGGTTCAAATCCTACCCCCGCAACCAACTTTCTAAAAACTCTTTTTTTTCAATAGTTTTTTTTTATTTTTTTTAATGAAATGCATTTGACAATGTCCCCATAAAGTGTAGATATATTCTACTTTTTATTCGATTCACTAGGCCATTTATTGTGCATTAGTGATTCTTGCTCTTTATATTTTGTAAATATGAAATGAATAGACGGTGGGTTTATAACGTCAAATTTCGATCAAGCTTTCATTTGAGAAAAATGACAGCTCGTTATTTTGGCGTCTAACCTACGTCAATTTAAAACTTTGTTTTTTATGAGTAGGTAATTCAACTTAAGAGTTTGATTATGGCTCAGAACGAACGCTTGCTGCATGCTTTATACATGCAAGTCGAACGGAGGCCCTAGCTTGCTAGGTGTCCTTAGTGGCGCACGGGTGAGTAACACGTGGGAACATACCTTATAGTACGGAATAACTGCGGGAAACTGTAGCTAATACCGTATACTCCAGTAATGGGAAAGATTTATTGCTATAAGATTGGCCCGCGCAAGATTAGCTTGTTGGTGAGGTAAAAGCTCACCAAGGCTTCGATCTTTAGCTGGTTTGAGAGGACGATCAGCCACACTGGGACTGAGACACGGCCCAGACTCCTACGGGAGGCAGCAGTAGGGAATATTGGACAATGGGGGCAACCCTGATCCAGCAATGCAGCGTGAGTGACGAAGGCCTTAGGGTTGTAAAACTCTTTCATCGGTGAGGATAATGACAGTAGCCGAAGAAGAAGGACCGGCTAATTCCGTGCCAGCAGCCGCGGTAATACGGAAGGTCCTAGCGTTGTTCGGAATTACTGGGCGTAAAGCGCATGTAGGCGGAACAGAAAGTTAGAAGTGAAATCCCTGGGCTCAACCTAGGAATTGCTTTTAAAACTTCTGTTCTGGAATTCAGGAGAGGAAAATGGAATTTCCAGTGTAGAGGTGAAATTCGTAGATATTGGAAGGAACACCAGTGGCGAAGGCGATTTTCTGGACTGATATTGACGCTGAGATGCGAAGGCATGGGTAGCAAACGGGATTAGATACCCCGGTAGTCCATGCAGTAAACGATGGGTGCTAGTCGTCGGACTTTTGTTCGGTGTCGTAGCTAACGCGTTAAGCACCCCGCCTGGGGAGTACGGTCGCAAGATTAAAACTCAAATAAATTGACGGGGACCCGCACAAGCAGTGGAGCATGTGGTTTAATTCGACGCAACGCGAAGAACCTTACCAGCGTTTGACATGGAAAGTGCCGGTTACAGAATGGTAACCTTCAGTTCGGCTGGCTTTCGCACAGGTGCTGCATGGCTGTCGTCAGCTCGTGTCGTGAGATGTTGGGTTAAGTCCCGCAACGAGCGCAACCCTTATCGTTAGTTACTAACAGTTCGGCTGAGGACTCTAGCGAAACTGCCGGTGATAAGCCGGAGGAAGGTGGGGATGACGTCAAGTCCTCATGGCCCTTACACGCTGGGCTACACACGTGCTACAATGGTAACTACAACGGGACGCAATACCGCGAGGTGGAGCTAATCCCCAAAAGTTATCTCAGTTCGGATTGCACTCTGCAACTCGAGTGCATGAAGTTGGAATTGCTAGTAATCGCGGATCAGCATGCCGCGGTGAATACGTTCCCGGGTCTTGTACACACCGCCCGTCACACCATGAGAGTTGGTTTTATCTTAAGTCAGTGCGCTAACCTTCGGGAGGCAGCTGCCCACGGTACGGCCAGCGATTGGGGTGAAGTCGTAACAAGGTAGCCGTAGGGGAACCTGCGGCTGGATCACCTCCTTTCTAAAGGAAAAAAAACTTTGAACTAAGTGTACGTTCGAAGTAACCACCGTCTATTTGTTTTGCTTTTTTCAACATGTGTTGATAAAGAGCATTGATTGGGCGTGTAGCTCAGTTGGTTAGAGCGCGCGCTTGATAAGCGTGAGGTCGGAGGTTCAAGTCCTCCCTCGCCCACCAACAATGTTGGGGGATTAGCTCAGCTGGGAGAGCGCCTGATTTGCATTCAGGAGGTCAGCGGTTCGATCCCGCTATCCTCCACCAACTTTTTAAAATCGTAAATATGTAAGCTGATAACACAGACGAATGACTTGCACGAGTTATTCGTCAATTAAACAACTAATATAACAACAAATAACTACAAAAAGTTATTAACTACAAACTTTTCACTGTGTGTTAATAATTCAAGCGCGTAAGAGCATTTGGTGGATGCCTTGGCATAAAGAGGCGATGAAGGACGTGACAGACTGCGATAAGCTCGGACTTGCTGTCAATAAGCTTAATCCGAGATCTCCGAATGGGGAAACCCAATAACTTATAAGTGAATTCATAGCTTATAAGGGCGAACCTAGGGAACTGAAACATCTAAGTACCTAGAGGAAAAGATATTCCGTTAGTAGTGGCGAGCGAAAGCGGATCAGGCCAGTGCTACTTTTTACTAAACCAGAACTGTATGGAAAGGCAGGCCATAGTGAGTGATAGCCTCGTATGGGTAGATAGTAAAAAATAGACATGAGTAGGGCGGGACACGTGAAATCCTGTCTGAATATAGGAAGACCACTTCCTAAGCCTAAATACTACTTTATGACCGATAGTGAACCAGTACCGTGAGGGAAAGGCGAAAAGAACCCCTAGCAGGGGAGTGAAATAGACCCTGAAACCGGATGCTTACAAGCAGTTGGAGCCTCTTTATGAGGTGACAGCGTACCTTTTGTATAATGGGTCAGCGACTTAATCTCATTAGCAAGCTTAAGCCACATAGGTGTAGGCGAAGCGAAAGCGAGTCTGAATAGGGCGATTTAGTTAATGGGATTAGACTCGAAACCGAGTGATCTAGTCATGAGCAGGTTGAAAGTGAAGTAAAATTCACCGGAGGACCGAACCCACTAGCGTTGAAAAGCTACGGGATGACTTGTGATTAGGGGTGAAAGGCCAACCAAACTCGGAAATAGCTAGTTCTCCGCGAAAACTATTTAGGTAGTGCGTCGTGTGAATCTTGTCGGGGGTAGAGCACTGAATGGGCTAGGGGGAAGCAATTCCTACCAAACCTAATCAAACTCCGAATACCGATAAGTCTGCACGGCAGACAGTCCATGGGTGCTAAGGTCCTTGGACGAGAGGGAAACAGCCCAGATCAACAGCTAAGGTCCCCAAATAATGATTAAGTGTGAAAGGGAGTGGGAACTCCAAGACAGCCAGGAGGTTGGCTTAGAAGCAGCCATCCTTTAAAGAAAGCGTAACAGCTCACTGGTCTAATTAAGAGATCCTGCACCGAAAATGTAACGGGGCTCAAATCATTTACCGAAGCTTTGACAATTACTTTGTAATTGGGTAGCGGAGCGTTCTGTAAGCCTGTAAAGGTGATGCGTAAGCATTGCTGGAGGTATCAGAAGTGCGAATGCTGACATGAGTAACGATAAGAAATGTGAAAGACATTTCCGCCGAAATCCTAAGGTTTCCTGCGTAAAGCTAATCTGCGCAGGGTTAGTCGGCCCCTAAGGCGAGGGCGAAAGCCGTAGTCGATGGGAAGCAGGTTAATATTCCTGCACCAGCTGGTAGTGACGGATGAAGTAAATTGTAAGCTCTTACTGGATTGAGCTTGCAGTGAATTTGTCCCTGGAAATAGCTCCAGCATTAGACCGTACCAAAACCGACACAGGTAGGAGGGTAGAGAATACCAAGGCGCTTGAGAGAACTATGTTGAAGGAACTCGGCAAATTACACTTGTAACTTCGGGATAAAAGTGACCTGCTATTGGGCAACCACTAGGAGGTGGCACAGAAGAGGGGGTAGCGACTGTTTACTAAAAACATAGCACTATGCAAAGTCGAAAGACGACGTATATGGTGTGACGCCTGCCCGGTGCCGGAAGGTTAATAGGAGGGGTGCAAGCCCTGAATTGAAGCCCCGGTGAACGGCGGCCGTAACTATAACGGTCCTAAGGTAGCGAAATTCCTTGTCGGGTAAGTTCCGACCTGCACGAATGGCGTAACGATTTCCCCACTGTCTCCAACATAGACTCAGTGAAATTGAATTCTCGGTTAAGATGCCGAGTAACCGTGGTTAGACGGAAAGACCCCGTGCACCTTTACTGCAGCTTTGTATTGGTATTAGGGAACAGATGTGTAGCATAGGTGGGAGACTTTGAAGGAGTGGCGCTAGCCATTCTGGAGTCACTAGTGAAATACCACTCTTCTGTTCCTTGATGCCTAACCATACACCGTCATCCGGTGTTGGGACCATGCATGGTGGGCAGTTTGACTGGGGCGGTCGCCTCCCAAAGAGTAACGGAGGCGCGCGATGGTAGGCTCAGAACGCTTGGAAACCGTTCGTCGAGTGCAATGGCATAAGCCTGCCTGACTGCGAGACCCACAAGTCGAGCAGAGACGAAAGTCGGTCATAGTGATCCGGTGGCACTTCGTGGAAGGGCCATCGCTCAACGGATAAAAGGTACGCCGGGGATAACAGGCTGATCTCTCCCAAGAGTCCATATCGACGGGGAGGTTTGGCACCTCGATGTCGGCTCATCGCATCCTGGGGCTGAAGCAGGTCCCAAGGGTTTGGCTGTTCGCCAATTAAAGCGGTACGCGAGCTGGGTTTAGAACGTCGTGAGACAGTTCGGTCCCTATCTGCCATGGTTGTGGAAGCTTGAGAGGATCTGCCCTTAGTACGAGAGGACCGGGGTGGACGTACCTCTGGTGTACCTATTGTAGCGCCAGCTGCATCGTAGGGTAGCTATGTACGGAATGGATAACCGCTGAAAGCATCTAAGCGGGAAGCCAACCTCAAAACTAGGCTTCGTTATAGGATCGTGGAAGACTACCACGTTGATAGGCTGGGTGTGGAAGTGTGGTAACACATGAAGCTAACCAGTACTAATAATCCAATGCTTGAATTACAATACACAGCGAAAAGTTTTAACTACAATGTTATAAAAAGTTTGTGGCGGTCATAGCGGAGTGAAAAAACCCGATCCCATTTCGAACTCGGTCGTGAAGGCCTCCAGCGCCGATGGTACTTAGTCTTAAGGCTTGGGAGAGTAGGACGCCGCCTATTTATAAACCAGCAATACATATCTACAGATTGTCGTCTGAAATAATTTTTTTAGACTCATTGTCCACCACAACATAATTCTGATAAAACTTTAACTTGGGTTTCGAATATCTATTTGTGATCCATTCAATTCTTTCATCATCGAACCATCTTTGTGCGTTTAGCATATTATCAAAACAATATATACCTCCTGCAATATTGTTTTTAAGATCTGAAATATAGTTTTTTCTTATCAAACCAGGTGTGGTTTTGTAAATTGGAGCTGTCTCTAAAAATTTTCCCCTTAGTACCTCTTCTGTTAAAGAAGAGTCTATTCTAAAAGTTACTTCGACAATGATCATTTAGTAAAAAGTGGTAGCCTCGGGCGGACTCGAACCGCCACGGGAATAAATCCCACTGGATTTTAAGTCCAGACTGTCTACCAATTCCAGCACGAGGCCATTTTAAAATTGTTAATCGAATTTAGATGATTGCTTAAGTTTTTCAATACTTTTATCAATTTAAATAGTCTTGATCGTCTATGATATCATCATATTTATATTTACCAAAAATTAGACCAGAAAATAAATCATATTTTTTATTTTCTGAGGAATAATTTGGTTTGAGTACATTTTTATTTTTATTTTCTAAAATCTTTTTGTAATTGTCAGGTAAATCATCTTCAATACTTCTTACTTCATTAATTGATAACGGACTTAACTGGATGTTAAAATCTCTAAAGGCCTTTAGCCTCACCTCTTCATCAATTAGATAGCATAAAAGCCCTGAACCTTGAGAGTTGTTTAAATAGGCACTAAATCCATAAAAAGATAAAGGTTTACTATTTGTACTTTTTACAAAAACTCCCTCATCGCTATCCCAAATATATTTACTCTTTGGAAAAAGCTGAAAACTTCTAAATTCAATATTTTTATTGAGTAAAATCCCATCACTAAATAACGTATAAACATTTTCTGAGTTTTCATAAGAGTTGAAAACTTCTAGGAAGTTATTATTAACGATATTTTTATTAAGATTTTGATATGTTTTTGAAAATAAATCTGCAGTTAACTCAAATGATAAACTATTCACATTAATAGAGGGTTGTTCTAGATGATATATTATTAAATTAATTATATCCTCTTTAGTTTTAAAGCTCATTCCCAGTGTATATTTCATTGGATCATATAATTCTGAAAATTCCTCAAAATTTAATTTTTCATAATCATCTTGGCTTAATAATATAAATGTATCTAAATCTAGGGGGAATATATTTCCCATAACTTCAACTTCATTGTCATTATAAAAATTTAAAACTTTATTAGGTATCTGAGTTTGATTTAAACTTAACTTAGCTAAATCTCTAAATTCTCCAAATATAATATCAAATTCATTTGCATTTTGATTAACTGCGCTAATTGTAAATTCTACATCATTAATTAAGGAGTACTCACCGAGTGCATAATATAAGTAATATTTATAATCTATGTAATTATTTTCGATAAACCCGATATTTATCTCTTTTTTTATTAAACATTCATTAGCAATAGAATTTTTTTGAAAAATAAGTAATAAAAAAAAAATTAAGAAGATTTTTGAGTTGTTAGGAAATTTCACTTAATTAGTGGGATTTAAACATTTCTTTATAGACACGTTCTTCAATTTTATGATCATTATCAAATAACAAAGGTATTTCCATACCTTCGGACATCTCAATTTCAACAGAAATAACATCTTTAGCTTCAATATGATCAGCATGAACTACTATCGGTCTTTTAGATGGATTATTATTAATAATTTTAATTTTTGCATTATCTTTTAATAGACCTCCACGCCAATGTCTGGGACTATAGGCACTTACCGCAGTTAGCGCTACAACATTACTTCCAAGTGGAATAATTGGTCCTGAAGCAGAGTAATTATACCCTGTGCTACCTGCTGCTGTTGATAATATTACACCATCACAAACAAGCTCTTCTATTCTTACTTCGTTATCTATCATAATTTGAATTTTTGCAGCTTGATATTTTTCTCTACGAATGCTGATCTCATTAATCGCAATAGCTTTTATTTCTTGACCTGTGGGATTTAAAGTTTTCATTACTAAAGGTCTTAATTTTGTTAGTTGAGCGTTATTTAGTCGTTCCTCTAATCCATCAAGTTTGTAATCATTCATCAAGAATCCGACAGATCCAAAATTCATACCATAAATTGGCTTGTTAAGTTTCATATAATTATGAAGTGACTTTAATATAAAACCATCACCTCCAAGTGCTACAATGAAATCTGCCTCTTCAGGCTCGTAATTACCGTATTTTTTAATAAGTTTCTCTTGAGCTTCAATATTTTTTTCAAGAGGAAAAGAAACAAAACATATTTTCATTTATTAACCCCCAGTCTCATTCATATAACGATTAACATATCCCTCAAAATTATCTTTTTGAATTTCAAAGTTATGTGCTTTTGGTTTAATTGACATGGCATATTCGATCAAAGCAATAATATCATTTTTTGTTTGATTTCTTAGGGCAAATTTTAAATCTACAAAATCATTTTGTCCTAAACACATATATAACTTACCAGTACATGTAAGTCTTACCCTATTACAAGTATCACAAAAGTTATGAGAAATAGCAGATATAATACCAATTTTTGACTTATGATTTGAATACTCATAGTACCTAGAGGGGCCATTGGTTCTGTGTTTAGAGGGAATTAAATTTAATTTATTTACTAAATCCTCTTCAAATTTCTTCATTGATAAATATTGATTAAATCGCTTTTCTCCAATATCACCTATGGGCATTATTTCAATTAACGAAATATCAAAATGATTTTTTTTACACCAATCTAAAATATCAAATATTTCTTTATCATTGAAATTTTGAGTCAAAACAGTATTTATTTTTATCTTTATACCTTCTTGTTTAGCTGCCTCTATACCATTTAAAACTTTACTGAGATCTCCCCATTTAGTTATTTTCCTAAAACTTTCGGTATTTAAGCTATCAAGAGAAACATTTATTCTTTCTACACCATTCTTTTTAAGAATAGATGCATATCTTGATAAATTCGTACCATTTGTAGTCAAAGTATGCTCTGAAATTTTACCCTGATTTTTTAGGTTATTTAAATGTTCTATAATTGAAACAATGTTTTTTCTTACAAGAGGTTCACCACCTGTTAATCGAAATTTTTTTACACCTAACTCATTAAATATATTTGTAAGTTTAATAATTTCTTCAATTGATAAAACTTCTTGTCTAGGTAAGAAGGTTATATCTTCAGCCATACAATAAGTGCACCTTAAATCACATCTATCAGTGACAGATATTCTCAAGTAATCAATTTTTCTTTTAAAATTATCAGTTAGCATTTTCGTGTATCTTTAAATCAACTACATTTAAATCTATAACTTTTTTCCCTACGTTCTCAAAGTTAATAGTGATTTTACTATTTATACAAGATTGAACTTGCCCCAGGCCCCAATCTGGTTGAGATGGACACTCCACGATTGTACCTGGTATAAAATCGCTAAAATTATAGTTATTTTCCATTATTACTCTTGTTAAGTAGAAACAAATATTTACTATTTACTATAGAATCAAATGGATAAAAAAGAAAATTTAAACAAGCTTAAATCTGTTATCAGTAATATTGAAAAATCATATGGGAAAGGTTCCATAATGATGCTTGGAAAGAAAGATATTGATGCAAATATTGATGTATACTCAACAGGCTCTCTTGGTTTAGATATAGCTCTAGGAATAGGCGGTTTACCGAAAGGAAGAGTAATAGAAGTTTATGGCCCAGAAAGTTCAGGTAAAACAACTCTAACATTACATATAATTGCGGAAGCTCAAAAAGTTGGAGGAACATGCGCTTTTATTGATGCTGAACATGCTTTAGACCCAGGTTATGCAAAAAAACTTGGAGTGAATATTGATGAGTTATTGATATCTCAACCTGACACTGGTGAACAGGCTTTAGAGATCTCAGATACTCTTGTAAAATCTGAAGGTATAGATTTATTAGTTATAGACTCAGTGGCAGCCTTAGTTCCCAGAGCAGAGTTAGAGGGTGAAATGGGCGACTCTTTACCCGGACTTCAGGCAAGGCTAATGAGCCAAGCGCTTAGAAAACTAACTAGCTCGATCTCAAAGACAAATACTATGGTTGTTTTTATTAATCAACTGAGAATGAAAATAGGTGTTATGTTTGGAAGCCCTGAAGTCACCACTGGAGGTAACGCTTTGAAGTTTTACTCTTCCGTAAGACTAGATATTAGAAGGATTGGCGCAATAAAAGATAAAGATAATATTATTGGAAACCAAACGAGAGTGAAGGTAGTCAAAAATAAAATGGCACCTCCTTTTAAAATGGTTGAATTTGACATTATGTATGGTGAAGGAATTTCTAAAATTGGCGAAATTATAGATTTAGGTGTTCAAGCTGATATTATAGATAAGTCTGGAGCGTGGTACTCTTACAAAGACGAAAAAATTGGTCAAGGTAGAGAAAATACAAAACTGTTTTTAAAGGATAATCCAGAGTTATTAAACGAAATAGAAAGCAGAATAAGATCAAATTCCGACACCGTTGAAGAGCTGATGATCGATCCACCTCCTTCCACAACAGAAGAAACCGTCGAAAAAAATCGTAAAGAATAATATTAAATTTCAGTTAAATTAATTTATATTCCATGAATATGAACTCTAATGAAGTCCGCAATGCGTTTATTGATTATTTTAAAAATAATGATCATAGGCATGTCAAATCTGGATCTTTAGTGCCGGAAAATGACCCCTCTCTGATGTTTGCTAATTCAGGAATGGTTCAATTTAAAAATGTTTTCACAGGCATGGAACAGTTAGATTTCAAAAGAGCAACGACCTCTCAAAAATGTGTTCGGGCAGGAGGAAAACATAATGATCTAGAGAATGTTGGATTTACAACTCGGCATCATACATTTTTCGAGATGTTAGGAAATTTTTCTTTTGGCGATTACTTTAAAGAGCAAGCAATTCTATACGCTTGGAACTTAATCACTAAAGAATTTAAAATTAATGAAAATAAATTATTAGTTACGATATATCATGACGATGAGGTTGCAGAAAAATTTTGGAAAAAAATAGCTAATTTACCTGACAATAAGATAATTAAAATTTCTAGCTCTGATAATTTTTGGTCAATGGGTGACACAGGACCTTGCGGACCATGCTCGGAGATATTTTATGATCATGGTGATAAATACTTTGGTGGCCCCCCTGGTTCAGTTGATGAAGATGGTGATCGTTTCATTGAAATATGGAATTTAGTTTTTATGCAATATGAACAGGTAGACAAAAATACCAGATTAGATTTACCTAAACCATGTGTAGACACTGGTATGGGTCTTGAGAGAATAACAGCATTATTAAATGGTAGTAATGACAATTATAGTTCTGATTTGTTTTCAAATATTATTGATATTACTCAAGAATTTATACAAAAAAAAATATCTGAAGAAAATAAATCTAGTTTTAGAGTCATAGCAGATCACTTACGAGCTTCATCTTTTTTAATAGCTGACGGGGTTTTGCCTTCAAATGATGGACGAGGTTATGTACTAAGACGAATATTAAGAAGAGGAATCAGACATGCATATACATTAGGTTCCTCAGAGCCATTATTTCACAAAATTTTTGATGAATTGAAAAATTTAATGGGCGATTTCTTCCAAGAACTTAATTCAGGAGCTGAAACTATTAAGGAAACACTCTACAATGAGGAAATAAAATTTAGAGAAACTTTAAGTAAAGGCCTAGAGATACTTGGACAAGAAATACCTAATATTAAAAATAATAAATTAGATGGCAAAATCGCATTTAAATTATACGACACCTTTGGATTTCCCCTTGATCTAACGCAAGACTATCTAAGATCAAAGGATATTGATGTTGATTTAGAGTCTTTTGATGCATCAATGAAGCTACAAAAAGAGGAAGCTAGATCTTCATGGAAGGGTAGCGGTGATGGAAATACTGAAAAGCTATGGTTTGATATTGCAAGAAAAACGAAACCAACAGTATTTAAAGGATACGATGAAACTACTTTAAAGGCAAATGTAACTGCTTTAGTCTTAGACTCAGAAGTAGTTGAAGAATTAAGTGATAAAATAAAAAAATCAGCAATTATCACAAATGAGTCATGTTTTTATGCAGAGTCTGGTGGGCAAGTTGGAGATAAAGGCATAATTTCCACAGAAAATGCAGAATTTAAAGTGACAGATACTAGAAAAACTCCTCAAGGCATTTTTATCCATTTTGGTAATGTAATTTCAGGCAATTTTAAAATAGGAAATGAAGTTAAACTTAAAATAGATAGTAGTTTAAGGGAATTAATTAAAAAAAATCACTCTGCTACACATTTGCTTCATGCAGCATTAAGGAATAACTTAGGACTACATGTAGCTCAGCGCGGATCTTTAGTTAATGAAAATAAATTACGTTTTGATTTCAGTCATAATAAACAAATATCATCAAAGCAAATAGATACTATTCAAAAAGAGGTAACAAATATAATTTCAAATACTTGTGAAACACGAATTGATATTAAGTCTCAAGAAGAGGCAATAAAACAAGGGGCAATGGCATTGTTTGGAGAAAAATATGGCGAAGAAGTTAGAGTAGTCACTTTAGGAGAAAATAATAATAAACCTTATTCAATTGAGCTTTGCGGGGGAACGCACGTAACAAACGTTAAAGAAATAGAAAAATTCCACATTATAAGTGAGGAGTCTGTATCATCAGGAGTAAGGAGAATAGAGGCTTGCACTGGTAATAAGGTAGATGAATTTATTAGTAATAAACTAAAAGAGGATCAATTATTTGAAAAAAAACTTGATGATAAAATCATTAACTTAATCTCACAAATAAACAAATTAAATGGAAAAATAAGTTTTAGCGAGGAAAATAAAAAACTTTATATAAAGAAGTTAGAAAATTATTTAGATAATTTAAAAAATAAATCAATACTCTCAAATGAGGAGAATAATAAAATAGAAGAAACAAATATAAATGGAATTAATTTTGTGTCTCAATTAATAGAAAACTTGCCTCCCAAAGAACTCAGATCAATTTTTGATAAATTTAAATTAGAAAAATCTAAATCTATTTTGGCTTGCATTACCACAAATGAAGATAAGGTATCCATTATGGTTGGATTAACTAATGATTTAATAGATACTTATGATGCCAGAGTACTAATAAAAAGTACTTTTGATATACTCGGTTCAAAAGGTGGCGGGGGAAGAATTGACTTCGCTCAAGCTGGTGGCAGCAAAAAAGATCAATTAAATCAAGCTTTTTTGAGTATTAAAAACCAGATTTAACTTAATTTAGCTTGGAGATTTTTATCAAGACAATTTAAAAAATCTTCAGTGTTCATCCAAGGCGAATTTTTGTCTACAAGTATTGCTAAGTCTTTAGTCATTTGACCAGACTCCACAGTTTCAACACAGGTTTCTTCAAGCGCCCTAGAAAACTTAATAAGTTCATCATTTCCATCAAACTCACCCCTAAAGTTTAAACCTTTTGTCCAAGCAAATATTGATGCTATAGGATTTGTTGAAGTTTTTTCTCCCTTTTGATGTAGTCTAAAATGTCTAGTTACGGTTCCGTGAGCAGCCTCAGCTTCAATTGTTTTGCCATCAGGTGTCATTAAAACACTGGACATCATACCTAAAGAACCAAATCCCTGTGCAATTGCATCTGACTGAACATCTCCGTCATAATTCTTACATGCCCAAATAAAGTTACCTGACCATTTCATTGAAGACGCAACCAAATCATCAATAAGACGATGTTCATAGATTATTTGATTATTTTCAAAATCAGTTCTAAATTCTTTCTGAAAAATTTCATTAAATATTTCTTTAAATCTTCCATCGTATTTTTTTAAAATAGTATCTTTTGTTGAGAGATACACAGGCCATTTTAATTTTAATCCATAATTAAAACAAGCTCTTGCAAAACCTCTTATTGACTCATCTACATTATACATAGAAAGGGCAACACCCTGATTTTGAAATTGAAAAACTTCTTTTTCCTCAATTTTTCCCTCTTCATCAACATATTTCATAAAGAGTTTTCCTGGTTTGTCGATCTTCATTTCTGTAGCTTTATATTGGTCACCAAACGCATGCCTACCAACAACAATAGGGGCATCCCATGTTCTTACAATTCTTGGGATATTTTTACATATAATTGGTTGTCTAAAAACAGTTCCATCTAAAATATTTCTTATAGTTCCATTTGGAGAACGCCACATTTTTTTTAGATTAAATTCCGATACTCTATTATCGTCAGGGGTGATCGTTGCACATTTTATACCTACTCCAAATTTTTTAATTGCTTTTGCAGCCTCAACTGTAATTTCATCATTTGTTTGATCTCTATTTTGCACAGATAAGTCGTAATATTTGAGATCTATATCAAGATATGGAAGAATGAGCTTTTGTTTTATAAAATCCCATATAATCCTTGTCATTTCATCGCCATCTAACTCGACTACAGGGTTTTTTACTGAAATTTTTGCCATTTATATAGAGTTATTGACTGTATAGCAGATTAAATTAATAAAAAAAATCTATTTTATTGATCAAATTATACAATTCAGATAATAATTCCATCTTATGTATTTTAAGTTCCACAAAGAAATTTCTGCTGCGCTAATAATACTGTTCTTATTAGTAATTTTTTTTTATTTTATATATAAACCTCTATTTTTAATTTTTTTAATATTACTAATTTTTACATTCTATTTTTTTAGAGATCCTGAAAGAGTCGTTCCATTAGGTGATGATATTTTATTAAGTCCAGCAGATGGATTAATCACAAATATTAGTGATTATAAAGAGGGAAAAAAAAAATATACCAAAGTTTCAATTTTTTTGAGCGTATTTAATGTACATATCCAAAGATTGCCAATTTCAGGTCAAATTACAAAAATTGATTATATTGAGGGTAAATTCATTAATGCAAATTTAGATAAAGCAAGTGAAGATAATGAAAGATTAAGATTAACTCTTAAGTCCGGATCGAACGTTGTATACATAACACAAATAGCTGGTTTAATTGCTAGAAGAATAATTTGTTATCTCAAAACTAATGAGAAAGTAAACCAAGGTGATAGATATGGAATTATCAAGTTTGGAAGTAGAGTAGATATAGAATTTCCCAACTCCTACAATTTAATGGTTAACATTGGTCAGCAATGTATAGGCGGTGAAACTATCATTGCTAAAGATTTTAAAAATAACAAAAATATACAATCTAGAGAATTTAAAAAAATCTAGACATTTAGATGGCCGAACATCCGCTCACTAAATTTATACCTAATTTAATTACATTAATGTCACTCATTGCAGGTATTTCCTCAATAAAGTTCTCAATTCAAAGTAATTTTAAAATTGCTGTGCTTATGATAATGCTAGCAGCCTTCTTCGATTTCTTTGATGGATGGATGGCTAGAAAATTAAAAAAATCATCCCAATTTGGAGCTGAATTAGACTCTTTATCAGATTTTATTAGTTTTGGATTAGCCCCATCTTTACTTATAAATTTAAGTTTCACTAATGAGCTTGGTAGAATTGGTTGGGTTATAAGTCTTTTTTACATTATTTGTGCAGCCCTTAGACTTGCTCGTTTCAATATTGAAAATATGAGAGAGCAAAGCAAACTATTTTATGGCATACCCTCACCAGCTGCTGCAGGTATTATAATGATCCCGCTTTATCTAAATTTTATTGAACAAATACAATTTACTATCAACTATCCTATTGTAAGTGTATTTTTAATTATATTTGCGGGCGCTATGATGATTAGTAGAGTTCCGACTCCTTCTGTAAAAAATCTAAAAGTAAAAACTCTATATTTTAGACTAATGATAATTTTTGCAGTTATTATTTTAATATTTTTAATAAGTTATTTTTGGCAAACAACTCTTTTAGTTGCTCTTAGTTATTTATTATTCTCTTTATTGAGTTTGTTTACCTACTTTATTAAATTTTTTAGAGGAGTTAGTTAAGTATTTTGATTTAAGCATCAAAGCTGATGGAGTCACAAGTAAAGTCAATAGAGTAGAAAAAAGTAATCCAAAAACAATTGCCCTCGATAAATCTACCCACCACTGAGTGTCAGGAGAGTTATAGCTATATTCAAAGTTTACAAAATCAATATTTAATTTTAAAGCCATGGGAAGCAAACCAAGTACCGTAGTAGTTGTTGTCAATAAAACAGGTCTCAATCTTTGTGCCCCAGTCATTAAAATCGCCTCTCTAGCATCATTTGTCTTTCTTATTAATCTATCAAAGGTATCAATTAAAACTATATTATTGTTTACAACTATGCCTGCTAAAGAGATGACACCTATACCGCTCATGACAATTCCAAATGGTTGTTTTGTAATTAATAACCCTAAAACAACACCCACCGTTGACATAATTACAGCAAAAAGAATTAACAAGGTGCTACTAAAACTATTAAATTGGGTCAAAAGAATTAAACCCATTAAAAATACTGCTATCAAAAAAGCTTTTTGAAGAAAAGCTTTAGACTTCTGTTGACTTTCATCCTCCCCCTTAAATTCTATTTTTACTCTAGGATCAATATTTGCAGAATTAAATTCAGGAATATCTAAACCAAAGTTGTTTGGAATATTGAATTTTTCAATTCCAAGCCAATGTTTAATAAGTCTGACATAAGCATCAGTTTGATAAAATCTAGTTACATCTGATTTAATTGTTTCAATTCTATTCTGTTCTACTCTGGTCAAATTTCCTGTCTCTTGATTGGTTTCAATTTTAGTAAAATTTGAAATTGGTACATAGCCTGAAGATGTTGGTATCTTAATATTGTCTAATTGATCGATAGTTCTTTGTTCTTTTGGCAATCGAAGGTATATGGGTATAGATTCATCACTATCATCGGGCCTAAATTCACTCAATTTTAGCCCACTTGTAAGAAGTTTTATGGTGTTACCTATTATTGAAATACTTGCACCATATTTTGCAGCCTCTTCTCTATCAACATAAAGCTCATATTCAATACTAGGAGAGGGTAGAGATGTTTCCAAATCTTTTAAACCAGATATGGTTGATAGATATTTCTCAATTCTTTTAAGTTCTTGAACTGTGATTTTAGGATCGGAGGAAGTTAAATTGATTTCAATGGGCTTCCCTCTAGGAGGTCCTGCTCTTAAAGTTCTTGTTTCAACTTTAATACCGGGAATAACTGAAGTTTCCTTTCTTATTTCCGAAATTATTGTGTCTGCTTTTCTTCTTTTATCCCAATCTTTGAATTCTATATCTATAAATCCTATAATATCAGGAGAGCTCTCTTGTCTATTTTCAACATTTCCAGATGTTGTATAAATAGACTCAAATTCATTATTTTTTTGTTGTAAATTTAATACCTGTGACTCTACTTTTGAAACTAGTCTATCTTTTTCTAGAACTGAGAGATTGCCTGTAGCATAAATAATTACTTTAGTATTCTCTGCTTCAACTGAAGGAAAAAAAGTAACTCCCTTACCAAACTTTCCATATGCACCATAGATACCAACTAACAATATAAAAGAGAGAAAAACTATTTTTATAGGATTATTTATACAGAGCCTCAAAATAAAAAGGTACATTTTAGTAAAAAAACCTACTTTTTCTAAATCAGTTAAGTCTTCGTCATCATCAGCATTTATTCTAGGGATAATCATTTTCTGAAAAAAACCTTTATTTTTTATATACCTAAAAGCAAAAAACAAAATGACACCAATTGAAATTGTTGTTACGGCTTTTGCACCCATATTTATGTAGCTATCAAATTCTAGTTGAGATAAAAAATTAAATGCAACAAAATTAATAATACCAAATAAAATTAAAGGTATAATAAAGAAGAAAAAAAGATTTTTAATTTTATACGCCTGAGTTCCAATTATAGGAATAACTATCAATGCCATAGCTAAACTTGAACCTAAAACAGATATTACTGTTATTGGTATATATTTCATAAAACCACCAGTTGTGCCTGGCCAAAATAACAGAGGGATAAATGCTGCTATAGTGGTAAAAGTTGAAGCCATGATTGGGAGGGACATTCTTGATGCAGCCTTGATATATGACTCTGCTAACCCCATGCCCTCTTGTATTTTTCTTTGGGCATATTCAACTACAACCACAGCCCCATCGACAAGTAGCCCAACTGAGAGAATTAATCCAAACAAAACAACCATATTGATCGTAAAACCGAGTGAATAAAGGATTAAAATAGATGATAAAAAAGAACCCGGTACAGCTAAACCTACCAGTAAACTAGATCTTATTCCAAGAAAGATAACAACTACACTCATAACAAGAATTATTGAAAAAATTACATTGTTTTGAAGATCTCCTAACATACTTTTTATATTTACAGACTCATCACCAGAAAAAGTTATGTTGACCTTTGAAGGAAGAATTTTTTGCTCTTCTTTAACCAACTGTTTTACTTGATCAACAGTCTCTACAATGTTTGCTCCAATTCTTTTAGATATCTCTAAAGTGAACGCAGATTTATTATTTAATCGAGCAAATTTTTCTGGATCTTTAAAAGTTCTTTTAAGTTGAGCAATATCTTTAAATTTAATTGTTTTTTTATCATTTACCTTAATTGGTGTATTAAAAACATCATTTAGGCTTTCATATAAACCAGGAATTTTAATTACAAACCTTCCATCTCCTGTATCAAGATTTCCAGCAGAAACTATTTGGTTATTAGATCTTACAAAGTTCAATATTTCATTTAAATTTAATCCATAAGCTTCAATTTTATTCTGGTCAATGACAATGTCTAATTGCTCTTCTCTTTCACCACCAATATTTACTTCTAAAACATTTGGTAAAGATTGAATTTTATCTTTTAGGTCATTAGAAATCTTCTTTAACAAAAATTCAGATATATCCCCACTAATAGATACAACAAGAATAGGGAATAAACTAATGTTTACCTCACTTACCTTGGGTTCATCTGCGTCATCAGGCAAGTCTGATTTTGCTCTATCAACTTGTTCTCTAGTATCTAAAAGTGCCTGATCAGGATCAAACCCAGCATCAAACTCTAATAAGACATTTCCACCACCTTGATAAGAAGTGCTAGTCATTTCTTTTTTTCCTTCGATATTTGAAACTTCATCTTCAACAGGTTTTATTAAAAGTTTTTCAGAGTCCTCCGGTGATATTCCTGTTAAACCAAGAGATACATATATATACGGCAAACTTACATCTGGCGATGACTCTTTAGGAATATTATTAAACACAAGTGATCCACTAACAATAACAAATAGAAAGATGGAAATTGTAGTTCTGTAGTATTGACTTGCTAAGTTAACCAAGCTCATGATTAATTAAAATTGACTTTTTCTCCTGCAGACACGTATTGCTGTCCAACAATTATAATTTTTTCTTTTTGACTCAAGCCAGAGACCAACATGTAATCAGAGGTATCTTCTATAACGTTAATTTTTTTAAATTGCACGGTGTTATCAGATCCTATAACTTTTACACCTAACTCGCCTGAGTCTCCCAAAGCTAAAATTGAGGGAGAAATTTTATGCGCAAGAACATTTCCTTTAATTATAGAAATTATTGATGATAATCCATCTTTATATCTAAGATCTTTATTTTCAACTTTAACAACAATTTCAAAAGTTTTAGTCTCTGGATCCGAAATAGGAGAAATATAATCAATTGTGCCATTAACTTTTTCATCAAGAATTGTTACCTCAACTTTATTTTCCAAGGATATATCTAGAATTTCATTTTCATTAATATAACCAAAAATTTTTAATGAGCTTAAATCGATAATTTCATAGACTTTTTCGCCAGGCATCACAAGCTCTCCAGCAATCTTATGACCATCTAAAAGCATTCCACCAAAAGGTGCAAAAAGAGCATATTTATCAAATTCACTTTGAGACAATAAATTTAATTTATATAAATCAGCGTTCGTTTTATAATCATCTAATTCAACTATATGCTGACCTTTTTTTATTTTAGAGCCTGCTTTGACCAACACTTTTTCTATAGTAGTCATCACTTCACTCTTAACTTTGATTCTCCTAAAAGCTTCAGTAGTTGAGCTAAAAACAATACTATCCTTTATAGTTTGTGCAGAGGAGTCTATAACCTCAACAGAAAATAATTTTTCATCTGTTTCTTCTTTGCTTCCCCATTCTGATGAGTAACATAAAGAGCTTATAAGTGTTATGATTGATACAATAACTATTTTTTTTATGGTGGGTAACATGGATGTGTTTAAACCTACTAGAATATATGTAAACGAATACATATCAGATTATGAGTAAAATTAAATGAAACAGTGGTATAAAACTAGAAAAAAAGACCCCTTTTACATAAAAGCAAAGAAAAATGACATTATTTCTAGAGCTTTTTACAAATTAGAAGAAATAGATAAAAAATATAATTTATTCAAAAGCGATAAAAAAATATTAGATGTTGGGTGTTCACCAGGCGGTTGGACACAATATATATTAAAAAAAAACCCAAAAAATAAAATTGTGGGAATTGATATACTACCAACATCTCAGCTTATAGAGGGAAAATTCAAATATTATATGATGGACTTAAATCAGTATCAATTAATTGACGAATTATTTAAAGTTAATAAATACACTTTTGACTCAATAATTTCAGATATCGCACCAAACACTAGTGGAAACCAATTTATAGATCAAACTAATAGTTATGATTTGAGTATGCTTTCAGCAAAATTTATTGAAAAATATTTAAATAAAGGTGGTAATTTTTTAGTAAAAAACTTTCAAGGTGAGGATACAGAAAAGTTATTTAAGTTTGTTAAAAATTTTTTTGACAAAACACAATATGTTAAACCAGCTGCATCAGATAAAAAATCAAAAGAAATTTATATCTTAGGTTTAGTAAAAAAATAAATGTTTAACCAAGCATTCAATGAATTAAGAGTAGAAAAATTTTTCTTTTTGTCTCTGTATGTAATTTCGAAAATTTCTTTATCAAATTTTTTAGAGTAAATAATTTTAATAACTGGAAAAGAAAAATTTGATTTGTAAAAAGTAATTTTTGTCTTTTTGTAATTTGAGTCCTGAGTTTGGATTGAATAATTTCTCCATATATTTTTTGATAAACCATAAGAATAAGTATTAAGTATATATTGGAATGTTTTTTTTGGAATTGTGTCGATATAATTTTTATTTATGTTTAAAATTTTCAATATATATTATGTTAAATGGTACTTTTAAATTCTTCAAGCTGTAATTTTGATTGGCAACCTAATAATTTTCACTTTATTAACTTAAATGGAGAAAAAGGGTCTTTTTATGAATCTTTTGATACTAATGGTCTTTTAGTAATGTTTATTTGTAATCATTGTCCTTATGTTAGATCAATTGAAAGTAAGATTGCCACTGAAACCAAAAAACTAAAAGATTTAAATGTAAATTCTATTGCTTTTATGTCGAACGATCAAAATTCATATGAAGAGGACCATAACAAATTTCTTTTAGAACAAATATCTAGAGCTAAATTTGAATTCGAATATATAGTTGATTTCTCGCAATCAATAGCTAAAACATTTGAAGCTCAGTGTACTCCTGAGTTCTACTATTTTAGGAATGATAAAAAACTCAAGTATAGAGGCAGGTTAGACTCCAATGGAAAAGATCCTTCTATGGGCAAACCAGAGCTTTATTCTGCAGTTGAAGAAATTATTGCTAGGGGATATTGTTCAAGCCAACAATATCCAAGTATGGGATGCTCAATAAAATGGAAAAATTAATAACAAAAAAAAATTTATCCTTATTAGGAATTATATCATTTTTATTAGTTATATCTTTTTATTTCATTTTACAAAATAATACTAGAGATGATGAAAAATTATTCGATATTTTTTTGGCAGAGCTTTATAATGAACAAAATTCAAATTTAGATGAAAAACTTTATTTTTTATCAAATTTAGATAATCCTAAAGTTTCATTTTTCAGCGATTTAAAATTAACCTCAATTGAAAATTTAGATCGATATAACAAAATTGATAAAGACATTATATTATTGAAAAAAGCTATAATTGACTTTGATAAAGAATTGATAAAATCTTTATCCCTAGATAATAATTTTACTTTTAATGAAATTGCTAAAATATACTTTTATAATCTAGATATTAATAATTATAAATTTAGTGAGTCAGATAGAGATAATTTAAATAATTTTTTTATTAAAGCTATTGATAGATTATCAAATGAAAAATATTAAATTTTTAATTTTTCTCTTTGTTCTCTCATCATGTAATCAATATTTTGGATCGGTTGATCCAGATTATAATCCTACAAATCAAGTTACTGAGATTTTTTCAAACACAAAAAATTACTCTCCTGTTTCTGATGTATATTTTGGAAATATTATTTTTCCCAAAACAACTAATCCATCATTAAGTATGAAAAATCTAAATATAGTAAAAGTCATTAATAGTGATAAAAATTCTATTGTTAATTTTCTTAATGATAAAATCATAATAAGCAGAGATGAAAAAATTTATGTTATTGATGATAATAATGAAAATAATAAATTTGAATATATATTAAATTTAAATAAAGATGAAAAGGTGCATCATATATTCAATTACAAAAATGAAATATATATATTAACAAATAGATCTCGTATATTTACTATCAATGGTCAAAATTTAAATCTTATAGCTGACTTTGACATTTTTACAAACACAGCTCCATTAATTAACAATGAATTATTAATAATATTTAGTGTTTTTGACGAAATGTATGAAATAAATATAGATGATTTTTCTTTATCAAAAAAAGTTAGTTTTAGTTCAAAATCAAGCATATCTGTAAAATCAAATATTTTTGAAGACCAAGAATATTTATACTACCTTTATAATGCTGGAACTTTAATTACTTTAGACAAAAGTAATTATAGCCATATCAAGAATTACATATTGGATGATCTTAATATTCTATCATCATTAGGAATTTTTAATGAACTTGTTGACGTTCCTTTTAATTATAATGAGTACTTGTATTTTTTGGATCGTTCCGGAAAAATATCAGTATTTAATCCCATTTCGTCAGATATACTTTGGGAGCTTGATATAAACGAGACTATTCTTAGTTACCTTTTTTCTGAAAGTGGATATTTGATACTAATGACTTTTGATAAAATTTTAATTTTATCAAATGATGGTAATATTATTAACAAATACTATCATGAAAAAGAGTCCCCTATATTAGTTTTTAATATTCAAGAAAAAATTTATTTAATTTCAAATGAAGGTATTAGCAAATTAAATCTTAATAAAAAAAAAGAAGAACAATTTTATAAAAATAAATTTACAAGTAATTTAGAAATTTACTATTATAAAAAAAATATATATCTAAAAGACAATAAAAGTCTTTTTAAATTAAGTGAATAATTACTTTATAATCGGCAAGGCAAATGAAGGAAAATCTTACCTCTTCAATCTTTTTTCTAAATCACATAAAACAATATCGAATCCTAAGGCTAATACCACAATTGATATAATTAGGAAAAATATTAAATCAGAAAATTTTTCATATAACATATATGATACACCTGGATTTGAGAAAATAATTGATCTTGATATTCTTTTGGATAAAATCTCAAAGCTAGGTTTAGATAATACCAGCTTCATATACTTAACCACATATTTTACAAATGAGGATTTAAAAATATGTAAGCAATTACATTCTAAAAAATTTAAACTTTTTCTTTTCTCTTTTAAAAAAATTGATGACGATAACTACATATCAAATTTATTCGATAAAATTTTCATAAATTACTCAGATAATTTATCATCACTAAAAAAATATCTATCTAATGCTAATAAAAAACAATTTTCAGACAAAGACTCAGTAAATAAAAAAACTATTGTTATTTTTGGTAAAGAAAACACTGGTAAATCAACACTTTTTAATAAAATATTAAGTAAGTCTTTATCTAAAATATCACCAAATCTTCATACGACACGAGACTCCGTAAATTGGGATATAAAGTTTAAAAATTTAACATTAGAATTTATTGATACAGCTGGTTTTATTAGAAATAGATCGAACAGAAAAAATCTTGATTTTGAAAAACTTTCACTCGAGCAATCTGAATATTTCATTAAAAGGTCTTCACTCATAGTGTTATTGTTAGATGCAAATTCTGAGTCAAGACTAGATTTATCTTTAATAGGCTCCTTATCTAAAAGAAATAAACCTTTTTTAGTATTAGTAAATAAAATTGATTTAATAGAAAATATATCTTTGTATAAACAAAATTTTTTAAAATATCTCTCCTCAAAACACAATTTCTACTCTTCTTTGAACATATATTTTATATCAGCTCTATATACCTCTAAGTCAAAAATACTTGAAATAATATTCAATCAATTAAATAACAAGTTTACTTTTAAGACTTCTTACCTTAATAAAATTATAAAATCTGTAAATAGTGAATTGGGAAAAATACAGAAAAACTCTAAAGAATTTAAGATTTATTTTATTACTGCCTTTACAGTAAACCAAAAAAATTATTTTAAAATTTCATGTAACTTCTCAAAAAAAAATATTAAATCACATTTAAAGTCGTATTTATCTAAAATTTTAATAAGGGAATTGAAGCTAAAAGGAATAAATTTTAATCTGATCTTTTAATATTAATAATATTTGATTTCACCAGATCTACTTTTAAGGACTCTAAATATTTAATTAATGACATTCTAAAATTATTTATATGTACTTTATAATGATTATCTTTTTCAAATGATAAAACAAAACTAAATTTACTATTAAATAGTGGAATAAGCTTATTAATAAAATAAATAATATTCATTAAAACATTGTAGTTTTTTTTCATATGATTGTAGTCATATTGATATGAAATCATATTTAAATCAATATCATTGTATATTATTGCTATTTCATCAATTTTAAAAATTTGATTTCTTATAATAGCTTCTGCTTTAATTAAATCCTCAATAGACTCAAAATTTGTTTGTAGTAATGTATGGTCTTGGTTAATACTCATCATTTTCTTCTTAGCTAATATGATTTTATTTGATTCTGTAGATAAGACACTTTGGTCATCACCATTTAAGTAAATTAATATTTGATTGAAAGACAATTAAATATTTGAACCAGCACTTAGCAGAGATAGCTGTGTAATTTTATTATCACCTAATTGATCTATTAATTTGATAGGATAATCACCTGTAAAATAGTGATCTGTCAATTGAGGTTTTTTATTGTCCCTTTTTAAATATCCTAAAGCTATATAAAGCCCATCCAAAGAAAGAAATTTTAAACTCTTTGCCTTTACATAATTACATATTTCATCAACACTCTTATTAGCAGCTAACAATTCTCTTTTAGTAGGCATATCAACTCCATAAAAATCAGGAAACTTGATTTCTGGGCATGCTATTCTTAAATGAACTTCTTTAGCACCTGCATCATACAACATTTTTACTATTTTATACGAAGTTGTTCCACGTACTAAAGAGTCATCAACTAATATAATTTTCTTATTTTCTATAGAGCTTCTATTTGCATTTAATTTTAATTTGACTCCTAAACTTCTTATTTGTTGTCCAGGCTCTATAAAAGTTCTTCCAACATAATGATTTCTGATTAAACCTAAATCAAAATTAATTTTTTTCTGCTGACTATAGCCTATTGCAGCTGCATTACCAGAGTCTGGTACTGGTACAACTAAATCTGCCTCTAAGTTATCCTCTTTAGCTAGCTCTCTTCCTAAATTTTTTCTGTATTCATAAGCAGTTTTTCCTCTTAAAATACTATCTGGACGAGCAAAATAAATATATTCAAAGACGCAAGGTCGAGATGCATGTGTACCGAATGGTTTTAGGCTATTTAATTCATTATTCTCAATGTAGACAATTTCACCATTTTCGATTTCTCTTATAAAATCTGCGCCAATAATATCTAAGGCACATGTTTCTGAAGCTAAAACATATGAATTATCTATTTTGCCTAGGACTAGAGGTCTAATACCATAAATATCTCTTGCGCCAATTAAAACATTTTTAGTAAGCATTACTAATGCATATCCACCTTGTATTTGAGATATAGCTTCAATAATTTTATCGATATTTTTTTCTTTTTTAGATCTAGCTATTAATTGAACTATTGTCTCTGAGTCTGAGGTAGTATAAAAGATTGCACCATCTTCAACTAGTTTTTTTCTTAAAGTAATTGCATTTGTAAAATTTCCATTATGAGAAACTCCTATTCCGCCAGCATTAGTGTCAGCAAAAAAGGGTTGAACATTCCTTAATATTTTACCTCCTGTAGTGCTATATCTATTGTGCCCGATAGCAAAAGAACCTGGTAATTTCTTGATTGTGTCTTCATTATTAAAATTATCTCCGACGAGCCCAAATCTTTTTTCAGAATAATAATTTTTACCATCATAAGAAACTATTCCACAGCCCTCTTGACCTCGATGCTGCAGTGCGTGTAGACCTAAAGCTGCCAAAGCTGAAGCATCATTTATATTTGAAATTCCAAAAACACCACATTCTTCTTTAATTTTAGTAAAGTTCATCTTTGTCATTATCTTTTTCTTTATTTAATGGTTTCTTTTTTAATTTATTTTCAGACTCTGAGTCTTTATACATAAGGTTTTCATATATTGATATATTTAATTGCATGATTCTATTTTTATCGTCTATATAATTTTTTAAAAAAGCAACGTAAGAAAAATAGAATAAAATAGAAAATAAAACAATTCCATAAGAGGCACCAATTATCGTATCTAATATTTTAAATTCTAGTTGAGAAGGAGACTTCAAATCTAGAGCCTTTTCTAAAATAGAATAAATAAAATAAGTTATTAAAAATAAAATGATAAAAAAAATAATTTCCAAAAAAATCAAATTATTTTTTTGTATAGAAAATAAATAATCAATATTTAATTTTTCAAGAGAAAAACTTAGAAATCTTTTATGAAATATAAATGGCAAAGATATTGATAAAATTATTTTAAGGCTGAAACTTATTGATTTGGTGGCTCCCTTGATACCAAATAAAATTGCAAATATAACTAAAAGAATAAGATACGTATAATCATAGTAATTTAAACCTGATAGGCTCATTAACGTCAGTACTTTGCTCCATTGATGAAAGACTTAAATATTTTATTTTTTGTCTTTAAAATATTTTTGCAATATCCTTTATCTTGTATTACTCCGCCATCAATAAAATAATAATTATCTCCAGTTTTTATAGCACTTTTAATATCATGAGTTATGCTTAAAGCAGTAATTTTCCTTTTAGTTATCACTTTTAGAATTAATTCATTTATTTTATCACTGTTTATTGGGTCTAGACCTGTAGTTGGTTCATCTAGAAAAATCACTTTAGGATTTTTGTATAAAGCTCTTGCTAATGCTGCCCTTTTTTTCATACCGCCAGATATTTCTGATGGATATCTATTAAAATTTGATTTATCTAATCCTACATCTTTCATCAGAGAAAGAACTTTTGTATCAAAATTTGTTTTATTATTTATGAAATCAGTAAATGCTATATTTTCACAAATTTTTAAACTATCAAAAAGAGCTCCATATTGAAATAACATACTAAACTTATCAATTTCAACATCAGATTTTCCATCATATAAAATGGAACCACTATCATGTCTGAACAATTTATAAATAGTTTTTACTAAGACAGATTTTCCACATCCAGATTGACCCAGTATTATAGTAGACTTATTTTTTTCTATGGTCATACTGATGTCCTTTAATACATAATTTTCATCAAATTTTTTCTTAAGGTTTTTAATTTCTATTTTCATTAAAAAAATAATTCTGTAAGAAAATAATTTGATGATAATATTAGAACTGATGAAATAACAACTGCATTAGTTGTAGCAGATCCGACACCAAATGCACCTTTATCTGAAAATAATCCACAATAACAACTAACAATTGATATTATAAAGCCAAATGCAATTGCTTTAAAAATTCCTGATAGGTAATCAGCTAAGCTCAAAAAATCAATAGTGTTTAGTAAATACAAATTATCATTAAATCCAAGTCTATGAACTGACACTAAATATCCACCCATCACACCAATAAAATCTACTAATGTTACAAATATTGGTAAAGCCAAAGTTAGTGATAGAACCCTTGGTGTTACTAAGTAATTATAATAATTTGTATTAAGAGTCTTCAGAGCATCTATTTGTTCTGTCACTCTCATTGTGGCAATTTCTGCAGCAATAGATGAACCCACTCTTGCCGAAATCATAAGTCCAGTTAATACAGGCCCCAACTCCCTAGTTAAAGTCAAAACGACTATGTTGGGAATTGCTGACTCAGCAGAGAATCTTGAAAAACCGGTATAAGATTGCAAAGCGAGCACCATACCAGAAAAAATACCAGTTAAAGCTATAATTGGTATAGATGAAATAAATATATTAAAAAAATAAAATAAATTATTTTTAAAATAGAATTTAGGTTTAAATAAATATTTGAAAAAAAACATAATAAATAAAATAAATTTCCCAAAGTTTGAGAATAATTTTATTAAAATTTTTCCAATATTTTCAATAAATTGCATTTGAGATCTTAGTTTGATGCATTTTTTTCAATTCCTAAGAATTTGGTATATTTATCGTCAAAGTATAGTTCAATCTTACCTGTAGGACCATTTCTTTGTTTCGCAACAATTAATTCGGCTTTGTTGAAAACTTCTTCATTTCTATCTTTCCAGGAGTCGTGTTTTTTTTGGTATGACTCTTGAGTTTCATCTGGTCCCCTTGTGGGTTCATTTCTTTGTAAATAGTAACTTTCCCTGAATATAAACATTACAACATCTGCATCTTGCTCAATACTTCCTGATTCTCTCAAATCAGAGAGTAGGGGCCTTTTATCATCTCTATTTTCAACTTGACGTGAGAGCTGTGAGAGTGAAATCACAGGTAAGTCAAATTCTTTTGCTAATTGTTTGAGATTCCTTGTTATCTCAGATAATTCGTTAACTCTATTGTCTCGATTACTCTCAGGTTTAATCAATTGTAAATAATCAATTATGACTAATTTAATATTAAAATTATTTTTATACCTACGAAGCTTAGATCTTAGTTCAGAAACTGTTAAATTAGAACTGTCATCAAAAAAGAAATTCAAGTTATTAATTTCTTGATATGTATTTTGAAGTTTCAGAGAGTCTTTTTCATTAAGCTCACCCTTACGAAGCTTATCACTTGGAATTTTTGACTGCTCGGCCAAAATTCTCAGACCTATTTGCTCAGCAGACATCTCTAGAGAGAACATTACAACAGAGCCATTATCCTCCTCTTGAGAAAAGTATCTGGCAGCATTAAAAGCTATGTTTGTTGCAAGCGCAGTTTTACCCATTGAGGGTCTACCTGCAAGAATAATTAGATCTGAATTTTGTAATCCTCCTAACATATTATCTAAATCTGCAAAACCTGATGTAATTCCAGAATATTTACCTTTTTTCTTAAATGCTTTTTCTATTAATTGAAGAGAAGCTTTAGTTACCGAAGAAAAGTTTCTTAATTCATAATCGTTTTTCTTTAAATTAGATAAATCAAATATTTTTTTTTCAAGGTCTAAAAATATATCTTTAATACTATTTGATGTTTCAAAAGTTGTTGACTCATTATTTTTACTCTGTGTAATTTTGAAAAGCTCTCTACGTAAATGTAATTCATGAAGAGTTTCTATATAATTAGAAAAAATATCCTTAGAAAAGACAATTTTATCTATTTGAGATGAGAGATTTTTGTGAGTTTTTGACTGAATATCTGGGATATAATTTTTTATAGTATCAATTGAAATATTCTTTTGTGATTTATGAAAATCCTCTAAAACATTAAAAATTTTTAAATTTTCTGTATTAGAGAATAAAGAGTTATCCAAATTTTCAAAATGTGTATCAATTAATTCAGGATGCTTAAGCAGATAAGCTATAACAATAATTTCAATATCATTGTCTTTTAAACTCTCAAAAGTCTTTTGCATATAATGCTAAGTTATTTATAAATTTAAAAAAAGAAAGTCTTAGTCAGAGGTTTTCGGGGATAAAATCTCAATATCAAGTGAACAATTTACTTCTGGATGTAAGTCTATATCTACAGAGTAATTCCCGGTAGTTTTTATCTTATTTCCAAGTTTTACAAACTTTTTTTGAATATTTAAATCTTTTTCACTTAAAAATGAGACTATATCAGATACACTTAATGAACCGTATAGCTCTCCGTTTTCTTTAGCTGCAATTTCTTTAGTAAATTTTAATTCATTGATTTTGGTAGCTATAACACTAGCATTAGATTTATTTTCATCATCTCTTTTCAATAGACTCTCTTCTAATGACTTTATTTCTTCAATATTTTTTTTTGTTGCAAATTTAGCTTTGCCATTGGGAATTAAGTAATTTCTTGCATAACCATCTTTTACAGTTACAACAGAGCCAATTTCCCAGTTTTTTTTAAATTTTTCTAGAACAACAACTTTTGTCATAATATTATAATAAAGATAAAAACCTAGCCTGTTTAATTGCTTTAGAGATTTTAGTATGAATTGATCTAGACATATTCGTAACTCTTTGTGGTATAATTTTACCATTATCATTTGTAAACTTTTTTAAAATGTGAGTATATTTGTAGTCAAGTTTCATTAAATCTTCATTTGAAATATTTAAGTTTTTTTTCATTAATTATCCTTATTTACTTGAGGAGTAGCCTCTTCTAATTGATCAATTGATTTCGTAATTAGGAAACGAAGACAGTCTGTATTAAATTTTAAAAAACTGTCAAGTTTTTTTGGAAAATCAGAGTTAGCGTTAAAGCGCATAAATTTAAATGAACCTTTTGAATACTTATTAATTAGTGATTTTAGATTTTTAATTCCCCAATCCTCTTTATAACCAATAGAAACGTTGTTATCAGAAAAAAATTGATCAATTGAAGAATTAAAATTTTTCAACTGGTCATTTGCCAGATCAGGTTTTACTATGATTGTCGTTTCATATATGTTAGTCATGTAAAAAGAGTGTCTACAGATATAATTTAAATATGTCAAATAAAAATCTTTCCTTGCTTTTTACAGGTCAAGGCTCACAATTTTCTGAAATGGGAGCTGATTTTATTAAAAAATATGATTGGGTTAAAGATAGATATTCTATAAGTTCAAAAATACTAGGTTATGATTTATTTGAAGCTCAGAGTAACCCTAGTCTTTTGAATTTAACTCAATATAGCCAACCCATGATTTTTGTGCTTAGTTCAATAATAATCGATATTTGCAAAGAAAATTTAATGAAAAATTATTCAAAAATAATACTCGCAGGTCATTCTTTGGGAGAATATTGCGCTTTGTATTTTGCTGGGTCATTAAATTTCGAGGAAATGCTGGAAGTTGTTAAATTTAGAGGTGAGTCAATGTCAATTGTATCAGATCCTAACAAGTATGTAATGTATGCTATTTTAAAAAAAGAAGGCTTAGAAATAGATGAAAGACTGTTTGGTGATGGTGTGTATATTGCAAATATAAATTCTGATAGACAAATTGTTATATGTGGTTTCAAAGATAATGTAAATCAATTCATAGAGAAAAACCCAATTGGTAAATTTATCAAATTAAATGTTTCAGCTCCATTTCATTCTGATTTAATGATAAATAGTTCAAAAATATTTAAAGAAAATATTAAAAATAAATTATTTAAAAAAATTAATTTAGACTTAATATCTAATCACAAACTTGTAAATTATAAAAATATTTCTGAAATAGATTTTAGTAGCCAATTGTCACTTCAAATATATTCCACAGTAATGTGGTCGGAGACCATAAAAACTATTCTTAAAGAAGAAATAAATACTTTCATAGAAATTGGCCCAAAAAAAACATTATTAAATTTTTTACCAAAAGACTTTACTGGGGAAAAATATTCATTTTGTAATCTAGAGGATATAAAGAATGTTTAAAGATAAGAAATTATTAGTAACTGGTGGTACTGGTTCAATCGGAAATTCTATATGCAATTATTTTAAAAATAATTCTTGTAAAGATATTTATTCAACTACTACAGATATTAATAAAGTAAAACCCGATCAAGATTTTATTAAATTTATAGAACTTAATCTAAATGATATTAAAAATTTTAAATTAGATGAAAGTCTTGACTTTGATGTTGACTACCTTGTTTTGAATGCAGGACTAAATAGAGATAACATTTTTTTAAGAATGTCTTCGGACGAATGGAATGATGTTATCAATGTTAATTTGAGTTCTTCTTTTCATTTGTTAAAACATTTTATCAAAAAAATGGTAAAGAAAAAATTTGGTAGAATTGTATTTATTTCATCTGTTGTTGCTCATACTGGAAATCCAGGTCAGGTTAATTATACTGCCTCTAAGGCAGCTATTTCAGGAATGGTTAAATCACTTGCTTTAGAATTATCAACAAGAAATATAACTGTGAATAGTGTAGCTCCTGGTTTTATACAATCCAACATGACCGATAAACTAAATGACATACAAAAAAAAACTATTTTGGATAAGATTCCGATGAAAAAACTTGGCGATTCTAGTGACATAGCAAAAGCAGTTGGTTTTTTATGCTCAGAAAACGCTAACTATATTACTGGTCAAACATTACATGTAAATGGGGGTTTGGCATTAATTTAATAAAATATTTGAATATTAACCATAATGTGGTACGAACTTTTAGAATTATTACTTAAGAGGTTTAAATATGAGCGACATTGAAGATAGAGTAAAAAAAATTGTAGTTGAACATTTGGGTGTTGAGGAGTCTAAAATACAAAGTGACTCAAAATTTATTGATGATTTAGGTGCAGATAGTTTAGATACAGTTGAGTTGGTTATGGCATTCGAGGAAGAATTTGGGTGTGAAATACCAGATGACGCTGCGGAAAAAATAGTAACACTTAAGGATGCAGTCACTTACTTAACATCAAATTCAAATTAGATTAAGAAATAGTATCAATTGAGGAGAGTAGTAGTTACCGGTATAGGAACAATAAATCCTTTAGGTAACACAGTTGACTCTAGTTGGAATTCACTAATCAATTCAAATAGTGGAATAACAAAAATTGAAAAATTTGATGTTAGTAGTTTAACATGTAAAATAGCTGGAGTAGTTAGAGACTCTGATATAAATGAACAAATAGTAAGTTTAAGAGAACAAAGAAAGATAGATAGGTTTATAACTTTAGGTTTAATTGCTGCCGAGGAAGCAATCAAAGACTCTGGTTTTATTTCTCAAGGTAGTAACTCTTTTAGATCTGGGGTTATGGTTGGTTCAGGAATAGGAGGGTTAGATACAATTTATAGAAACTCTTCAATTTTAGATAATCAGGGCGTAAGAAAGATCTCTCCTTTTTTTATACCATCATCTTTAATTAATTTATTATCTGGTCAAATCTCAATTAGATACAACTTAAAAGGGCCTAATAGTTCTCCAGTCACTGCTTGTGCTACAGGCACGCATGCTATCGGGGATTCCTTTACATTAATCAAAAATAATAAAGCTGATCTCATGATCTGTGGTGGTGCTGAGGCAGCAGTATGTCCTTTGGGAATATCTGGTTTTTCTGCTGCAAGAGCTTTATGTGACACATTTAACGATTTTCCTGAAAAAGGTTCGAGACCTTGGGATAAAGATAGATCAGGATTTGTTATGGGAGAAGGCGCAGGTGTATTAGTAATTGAGGAGTTGGAACATGCAAAAAAAAGAAATGCTAATATTTATTGTGAGATAAAAGGATATGGAATGTCAGGAGACGCTTATCACATAACAAAACCATCTGATGATGGAAATGGAGGATATAGAGCCATGGAAATGGCTTTAATTGAGTCTTCACTTAATCCCGAGGATATAGGATATGTCAATGCTCACGGAACCTCAACACCAGTTGGAGACATTATAGAGTTAGCTGCTGTTGAGAGATTATTTGGATCAAATAAAAGACTATGTATGAGTTCTAATAAATCTGCTATGGGACATCTTTTAGGAGCAGCAGGAGCTGTAGAGGCAATTTTTTCAATAAAGTCAATTCAAGCTAAAACATTGCCACCTACGTTAAATTTAGATAATCCAGACTCAAATAGTTATATTAACCTAATACCTCATGAGTCAATTTCAATGTCAACGAATAATATAATATCTAACTCATTTGGTTTTGGCGGAACTAACGCTAGCATAGTAATTGGTGTTTAAAAGTAAAAATTTTTGTATTGTCTTGTCTTCACCCTCTGGAGCTGGTAAGACATCAATCTCAAAACAACTTATAAAAAAAGATAAATCAATAGCTTTATCAATATCATGTACCACTAGACCCAAAAGAAGGGGAGAGATAAATAATAAGGATTATATTTTTATCAATGATAATCAATTTAATAAGTATATTAATAAAAACGAGTTTTTAGAGTTTGCAGAAGTTTTTGGTTATAGGTACGGGACTTTAAGAAATACTGTAAATCTTTTTTTTAGTAAAAAGAAAGATGTCTTATTTGATATAGATTGGCAAGGTTATCAACAGCTCAGACAAAGTAATTTAGAAGTTGTTGGTATATTTATATTACCTCCTAATAAAAAAGAATTAGTTAAAAGACTAAAAATACGTGCAAGAGATACATCTGAGGAAATGAAAAAAAGAATGAAACTTGTACAAAATGAAATTTCTCATTTTCCAGAGTATGATTATGTTGTTGTTAATGAAAATCTCAAGATATGTGTAGAAAAAATTATGAAAATAATTGAGTCTGAGAGGTCAAAAAAATCTAGATTAATAGACCTCACAAAATTTATTAATAAATTTAGAGTTTAACTTTTCTAAATATATCTATCAAATCACTTAGATCTAATTTTTCTGCTCTTAAATTTAATTTATCACTGTCATCTAGATTATACTTTTTTAAAACATTTCTCAGTGATTTCCTTTTATGAGAAAAAATATACCTTTTAAATTTTATAAAACTTTGAATTTCGCTTTTATTTAATAAACTATTTTTTAATTTTTCGAATTTTAAAATACTTGACTCCACTTTGGGTACAGGTTTAAAACAATTTTTACTTACATTAAATTGAAATTTAATTTTAAAAAAACAGTTAGCTAATGAATTTATTGAATTAAGGTTTTTACTTAGTAATCTCTCAGCAAATTCCTTTTGAAACATTAAAATCATTATCTTAGGATTTTCATTTAAAAGTACTAATTTTTCCAATACTTTTGATGATAAATTGTATGGTAAATTAGATATTACCAAATCATATTTTCTATCTAAATTTAATTTAAGAATATCTTCATTGATGATATTTATAAACTTGTATTTTCTAAAACTATTATTTAAATCAATTATTAAATCTTTGTCAATTTCAACCAAATCTAAATTTCTTGGTTTTTTTTCTATTATTCTTTCTGTTAATTTTCCATCACCTGGTCCAATTTCTAAAATATTTAAATTAATATTATCTATTAGATCACCAATTTTATAAGAAACATTCTTGTCTATGAGAAAATTTTGGCCAAATTTTCTTTTTAACTTAACATGCATTGTATGTAAGAAGAATTATCTGCTTTATTTTTAAATTTTATATCTTTAGCAGTGCCATGGGCGGGACTGAAGCGACGATAATCTAAGCCAATAGTAAAATTGACTCCTTTTTTATTTAATATTTTGAATGGGATTAAAGCTTGATCATGGTAAGTTGAAATAAATAAAGTTCCTTTTCTTACATCATTAAAAGCACTATCGGCAGAGATTGGGCCAGAAATTTCATTAAAGTTGTCACTTAATACTTTAGCTATATGATAATCTTCTTTTCCAATAGTTCTATTCTCACCACAATGTGGGTTATAGCATAAAAATTTATAGCTTTTGAAATTTAATTTATATTTATCATACTTTAATATTTTCAATATATTTTTAATATTTTTTTTTAGAAGAATTGGTTTTAGATTTTTATAAACATTCTTTAAATTTATGTGAGTAGTCAAAGGCAATACTGAAAAATTTTCTCCATACATTAGCATAGCAGTGTTTCTATTATTTATTTTACCCAAATATTCGGTCATTCCATTAAAGTGCATTTTTTTTTTAAATATAGATTTATCAATTGGCATGGTTATTAGATCAAATCCTGTAGCAAGACATAATTCATTACATAATTTTATTTGATATAGTATGTTTTTATATTTTTCTTTAAATTTGCTCTCTATATTAAAAAAGTTTATGGAGTTCTCCTTATAGTTTGTGAACCTAAATGGATCTAGTATTTCATTGGTGATAATTTTTGATTTTATTTTCCCTAAATAGACATAAAATTCTGATTTGTCACATAAAACTATATACCTTAATTTCTTACTTAAAAATTCATGAGACTTAATTAT
>CABYRL010000009.1 GCA_902521465.1 uncultured Alphaproteobacteria bacterium
AAACATCAATAATGCTCCACCTTTATCCAGAATTGATAAAATTAAATAAAATTAAAAGAAATAAACTCTCATCTGACTTTAAATCTAAAAAAATAATTTCTTATGAAAGGACAATTAAAAGAGCTTGGAATTCAAAAGACTTGTCCAAGACAGGTATAATTGGCAATCCTACAAAATCCTCTGCAGATAAAGGAAAAAGAATTCTAGATCTTACATCAAGAACCTTAAAAAAAATAATTGATGAAATGAAGTAGTGGAGGCCCACCCCGGAATCGAACCGAGCTACAAGGATTTGCAGTCCTCTGCATAACCAATCTGCCAGCGGGCCATAGAAAGTTGTTTATTTTATACAAAAGTTTTTAAAATAATAAATAACAAACTAATTTGTCAGAAAATAACATTTTGAACTAATATTTATATATTTTATGAATATGTAATATTCCTAAAATCTATGTGATTATTAACTGAATTATAAGATAAAATAATACTTTAATTTTAAGGAGGGAATATGAGGAAATTAAAGTTAGTAATACTTTCTATAGCTCTTATTTTTTCTGCAAATGTTTATGCAAAAGATATTCATACACATATTAATGATTTAATTGCAGAAAATCAAAAGGGTTGGAAAGATTTTAAAAATAAAGAACTAGGTAAGTTTTTTAAAAAAGACGGTTTTAGGGATTACTTGGATGTTTATCCAGTGACTTCATTAACTGGAGGATTTAAGTGGGAACCTGGAATGGGTAGAGAATTTACTGGTCCTTTAAGTGGATTACCAATCAAAGCTCCTTTTAGTGATTACATTCCACTTCCAGAGGGTCCTGTTTTGGACTCAGGAAAAACCTACAGAATAGGTTTTGTATATCACTGGGGATTCCATCCATGGTTAATAAGCTTAGCTGATACAGCAGTTTATGAAGCAAATCTTCATCCAAATGTAGAAATAGAAGTTTTAGATGCAGAGGGTGACGATAACAAGATGGGTCAAATGATTGATGACTTTATTGCTAAGAAAATGGATGCAATTGTAATGTGGCCAGCAAGAGAAGCACCTATGGGTCCTCCTGTTGAAAGAGCAGAGGCAGCTGGTATTCCTGTTGTTAGCTTGGATAGAAGAGCTGCAGCTCCTAACATTAGCTCAGAGGTTCTCGGAAATTTCTATGCTAATGGTCTCCAACAAGGCTTATACCTGAATGAAGTAGCTAATGGAGAAGGCAATATCGTTATGAATAGAAAACCTCTAGGAAGTACAGCTGACTCAATGAGATCAGGCGCATTTATGGAAGCTATTGGTGACTTTGACTACGTCATCTCAGAGTCAATGCATACAAATAGTTCTAGAAAAGCTGCGTTTGAAGCAACTCAAGATGCTCTTCAAGCACACGATGATGTCTCAGTAATATTTAATACCGGAGGTGAAGAGGCCCTTGGTGCTTTAGATGCTGTATTAGAAGCTAATAGGCTAAATAGTGCACCAGGAGGTAAGAAGATCATAATACTTGTCAATGACGACTCTAAAGAGACAGTCAATGAAGTAAGAAAAGGTAATATGGATGTTGTTGTACCTTATACCCCACTTTTAGGTGGAATTGGTGTAAGAGCTGCATTATTACATATCGGAGCTAAAGAGGGATTAAACGAAAGACCTCCAAAACAAATAGTAACTCCTAATTTACCAATGATCACAAAAGAAAAAATGACTATTGCTGGTATTGAAACTATCACTCCAGATGAGTGGCCATACGCTTATGGTCCTGAGGCTGAGTAAAAAATAATAGTTATTTCCAATTTAAACTTCCCCCTTTATATTTTAATAGGGGGGGAGTTAATTTCCTTAAAATGATTTTAGATAAGTTCAAAAACCTTAGTAATAATTCAAATCTTTTAATATTATTTTTTATTCTTTGTGCCTTTGCTATTTTTATAAGCCCTGCATTTTTAGATTTCAATAATATTCAAAATATAATCAGAACTGTAATGGTTTTAGGAATAATTGCTTTTGGCATGACAATGGTAATGATTGTTGGAGAAATTGATTTATCTGTTGGTTCAATAGCAGCTTTTTCATGCGCTTTTGGTGGATTATTTGTTGAAAGCGGATCATCTTTTACAGTTATTTCTCTAACCCTGTTAGCTGGACTACTTTGTGGCTTTTTAAATGGATTAGGAGTTACTTTAATTAAAGTACCATCTTTAATAATGACTTTAGGTACGATGGCAATAATTAGAAACGCCGGATATATAATGACAAATGGCCAAGCCTCTTATCCAACAAAGCTTGATACGTACATGATGACAGCAAAGGGTTTTATTGGCATAGTCCCAGTTCCAGTGATGATTTTTATTATTCTTTCAATTATTTGTGCTGTGCTTACTAGATATTCAACTGTTGGAAAAAGTCTCTATGTTGTAGGATCTAACCCCGTAGCTAGTATTTTATCTGGTATATCTAATAACAGAGCTAAGATTATCGCTTTTACCGTTTGTGGTCTTTGTTGCTCGATAGCAGGTTTGATTCAAAGCGCTAGACTTGGTCAAATAGATCCTCATATGGGTATAGGATGGGAGTTGACTGTGATAGCTATTGCAGTATTAGGTGGAGCCTCTTTATATGGTGGAAAGGGATCTATAGAGGGAACTATAATTGCTACTCTTATTATAGGAGTAATAAATAATTTACTCAATTTACTAGGAATGAGTAACCACTCTCAAGAAGTTGTAATTGCTTTAATCATTATAGGAATGGTGCTACTTCATAATTTTGGAAAGAAAGATAAGTCAACCAAATGAATTATGACTTCAAAAAATTTTTTTTAAATAATTCACTTTTATTTGTGTTCTTTTTTATTTGTTTAGTTGGAACGTTCACGAGTGAATATTTTTTTACTCTTACTAACCTTCAAAATATGGTAAGAAATATGGCCGTACCAGGCTTATTGGCTTTAGGTGTGTCATTTGTTTTTTTAGTATCTAGGATCGATTTATCAGTGGGATCTCTCACTATATTTGGGCCAATTTTAGCAGTTTCATCCTTAGCTTTTTTTGGAGATATATTTGACTTTAAAGTTTTAGTTAGAGGTAACCAATACGCTAATAGTGCTGCTTTTATCGTCATAGTATCTTTAATTACAGGTTTAATTGTAGGTTTATTAAACGGTATTGGAGTTATGTATGGCAAGATAACATCATTTATTATGACATTAGCCATGATGAAAGCACTTTGGGGACTAAATTATGTGTTAACCCATGGTCATGCCTATTACTTACAAATTCCAACTTATACATGGATGGGTACATTAAATTTATTTTATATCCCATTTTCAACTTGGGTTTATATAATTCTAACTATAGTAGCTGCGTGGATTATGAAATTTACTATTGTTGGAAGAAGGATTTATTCCATAGGCGGCGATGAAAAAACAGCTAGGTTAGCAGGCATAAATGTTACATTTTGGGTAATACTTGCTTTTATGATGAGTAGTTTTTGTGCAGCTGTAGCTGGAATTTTATTCTCTTCAAGATTACAAACTGTTGATGCTCCTTTAGCTGTAGGTTTCGAGTTAACTGCTATTGCATTCGCGGTAGTTGGCGGTGTTAGTTTGACTGGTGGAAGAGGTTCACCATATAGGGCTTTTCTTGGAACTATCGTTATGGGTGCACTTTTTAGTCTTTTTTCGATGTGGGGATTAAATACATGGCATAGAAACATAGTTGTAGGTATAATAATCATACTTGTGGTTATGCTAGATCAGAGAAAGAACAAATTAGGGAGGTTATAAAAATGTCAGATAAATACACATTAGGAATAGATATAGGAACAACTGGTGTAAAAGCCTCAGTTTTAGATGTGGATGCAGGTAAAGTAGTAGCTCATTCTTTAAAAGAACATCCTTTATTTCACCCAAAACCTGGGTATGCAGAACAAGAGGGGGATAATTATTGGAAAGCTGTAGTTGAAGCAGTTCAACAATGTTTTAAACAAGGTTCTTTTGCAGATAAAATTTCTGGAGTTTCCCTATCTGGATTAGTAGGAGTTATGCTTCCAATTGACAAAGATGGCAAACCTGTTAGACCAGGCATGATTTGGATGGACTCAAGATCTGAAGAGGAATGTACAGATATTCGTAATACAGTTGGTGAGACTACAATCAATAAGATTAATGGAAATCGTGTTGCACCTTGGTTTGTAGAACCTAAAGCTCTTTGGATGAAAAAACACGAACCACATAACTTTGAAAAGACTCATAAACTTGTTTCTCCATCTGGTTATTGCACCTATAAAATGTGTGGAGAGTTTACAATGAACCATGGTGATGCTCAGTTATTCTATCCATATGAATATCAAAAAGGTGTGTGGAATGAAGAATTAGCAAATGGTTTAGGAATTTCTCTAGACAAATATCCAGATATTTACAATTCACATGAAGTAGTTGGTAAAGTTACAAAACAAGCATCTGAGGAAACTGGAATTAAAGAAGGGGCTGTTGTAGTAGCGGGTGGAACAGATATAAGTTGTGCTGCGTTAGGATGTGGCGTTGTTGAAGTTGGACAGGCTTTTTACTCAATGGGTACCGGTGCTAATATAGGTGTAATGATACCTACATCTCAAGAAATTAATGAATTTAGAATCTTAAAATGGACATCTGTTTTACCAGGCATGACAATGTTTGATGGACCTATGGCGTTTGTTGGAGCTTCATTAAACTGGTTTAAAAATAATTTTGCTGAACTTGAAATACAAGAGGCTGAGAAAAATAACCAAAATGTTTTTGAACTTCTTACAAAACAAGCAGAAAAAATAAAATCAGGTTCTGATGGTTTGATGTATTTCCCGTACTTAGGTAATACACTTTCACCTAATTGGAATTCTACAGCTACTGGATTATTTTTTGGGGTAAGACCAACTACCACAAAGGCACATTTTATTAGATCTGTCATAGAGGGTGTAGCTTTTGATTGTAATTCAAATGTTAAAATCGCAAAAGAAGCTGGAGCAAAAATTGATAAATTTACTCTCAATGGTGGCCCAACTAAGAGTAGGCTATGGAATCAAATTACATCTGATGTGACTGGCTTACCTCTAGATCTTCCAGATGTAGGTAAATCAGAGGAATCTGGTTTCCCTCCAGAAGCTGCACCTCTTGGCGATGCTATATTAGCCGCAGTTGGAGCAGGTTTTTATTCAAATCCTTTAGAAAGCCTTGGTGATATTATAAAAATTAAAGAAACTTTTGAACCAAACTTAAAAAACCACGAAATGTATAGTGAATTTTTTAGTGTTTGGAGAAGTGTCTATCATAACTTAATTGATGATATGAAGAAACACCATGAACTTCTAAACAAATATGATTTTTCATAATTCAATTTTATTTTAAAGGACAAAAATATGGATTTTCTTCAAATGAATAACATCTCCAAATCTTTTCCTGGAGTTAAAGCTTTAGACGATGTTTCATTTGAAATCAAATCCGGAGAAGTTCATTCATTAATAGGTCAAAACGGTGCTGGTAAATCAACACTTATGGGAATCTTAAATGGTATTACCAAACCAGATGAAGGAGAGATATTAATTAATGATTTAGTAGTAAAAATTGATGATCCAAAAGATGCATTCAATTTGAATTTATCAATTGTTCATCAAGAATTTGCGTTATGTAATAATCTTTCAGTTGCAGAAAATATTTTTTTAGGTAATGAGCCATTTAATAAATATGGCTATATAGACAAAAAAAAAATAAATAATGACGCCATAAAGATGTTAAACAGTATAAACGTTAATTTAGATACTGATGAAATAGTTGGAAATTTAAATACTTCTCAATGGCAAATAATTGAAATTTGTAAAGCACTAGCGAAGAGTCCAAAATTTATAGTTATGGATGAACCAACTGCCTCTCTAGATGAAAGTCAAATCGACAATTTATTTGAAATAATAAAATCACTTAAAAACAATGGAATTGGTATTATCTACATATCACATAAATTAAATGAAATTATTAAAATCTCTGACCGAATAACAGTTTTAAAAGATGGAAAGATTAAAAAAACATTTGGAAAAGAAAACATTACTGAAGGTTTATTAATAGAAACTATGGTTGGAGAAAATATAGAAAATAAAAATTCTAATAATTTAGAAGATATCAAAGAGCCAATATTAAAATTAAATGAGTTATCTCATTTGAATTCATTTAAAAATATCTCTTTTGATTTACATAAAGGAGAAATCCTTGGTCTCAGTGGTTTGTTAGGATCAGGGTCTAATGAAATTTTGAGATCCTTATTTGGAATAATTGAATTACAAACAGGAGAAATAATACTTCAAGATAAATTAATAAATATAAACAATCCAAGAGATGCGATAGAAAATGGAATAGGTTATATTCCTTCTGATAGAAAAAATGAGGGTCTTATACAAGATAATTCTATTAAAGATAACAGTATTCTTACCATTTTAAAAAATTGACTAATTTAGGTTTCTTCAATGCAATTGAAGCAAGAGAGACTACAGAAAGTTATATTGAAAAATTAAGTATTAAAATTTCAAATATAAATGATTTTGTAATGAATTTATCAGGTGGCAATCAACAAAAAGTTGTAATTGCAAAATGGCTAGCAAAAGAGTGCAAAATACTTTTATTTGATGAACCTACAAGAGGAATTGATGTTGCGGCGAAAGCTCAAATATGGAGTTTAATTTTAGAATATACAATAAATGGTGGTGCAGTAATAGTTGCATCAAATGAAATCCCAGAATTAATTGGTAATTGTCATAGAATCATAACTTTACAAAGAGGTAAAATAAATCGAGTATTTGATAATAAAAATTTTGATGAAAAGGAAATTTCTCTAAATATTTCCTCTAACTAACATTTACAAATATATAGTTCTCTTCAATTTTTGTTATATAAGTTTTTAAACCTTCAGTGGGTGGTGACTCTAAAACTTCACCTGTTGATATTTTAAATACACCTTGATGAAGGGGACACTCTATACTATCACCGTCAATAAAACCCTCACATAAGGATACTTTTTCGTGTGTGCAAAATAAATCTGTAGCATAAAATGTGTTATTAATATTATATACAGCTATTTTATTTCCATTAGGTAACTGAAACTCTTTAACATCTTCGTCATCAATATCACTCACAGCGTAAGTTTTTATCCAATTTTCATTATCGCTCATAACAATTCTTTTAAATTAATATCTTTATTTTGTATTTTTTCCATGTTTGGTACAATATTTTTTTTAATAATTTTTCTTATAATTGAAATATCTCTACCATTGTTTACTGCCACTGCACCAATAATCTTTTTATTTTTAAAATAAATGATTGTATTCTTATTTTCAGAATAATTTCTTAATATTTTATTATCGAAATTATTAATTTCTCCTAAAATTTGAAAATTTTGATCAAATTGATCTGTCCAAAACCAAGGAATTTCATCATAAGCAGTTTTTGTACCAGTCAAATTTTTAGCTAAAATATCTGATTGTTTTTCAGCATTATTCCATGACTCTTCACGAATATGTTTATTTAAAAAATTATTTTTTGATAGAGCCACGTCACCAAGAGCGAAAACATCTTTAACAGCTGTTTCACAATACTCATTTACTTTAATACCGTTTTTTTCTTCAAGCATGGTTCCCTTTAAAATATCAGTATTAGGATAGACACCTATGCCAACTACTAACAAATCGCATGCTAAAATTTTATTATCATCTAATATTAAGCTTTTAATAGATCCATCTTCATTCCTTATTAATTTTTGAAAAGAAGTGTTAAATAAAAAGTTAACATTATTTTTTTTTTGATATTTAAATATAAATTCTCTTAAATCATCATTAGAATTTCTTAGCAAAATTTTTTCAGAATTATCGATAATAGTAACTTCCTTATTTGGATAATTTTTTTTTATAGTTGAGGAAATCTCTAATGATATATATCCTGCGCCCAATAATATAATATCTTTAGAAATTTCAATACTACTCTTTATTTTAACCGAGTCATTTAAAGTTCTTAAATAATTTACTCCTTCAATATTTTCTTCAAAAATTCTTTTAGGACTAGACCCATTTGCAAAGACCAATTTGTCGTATGAATAATCATTATTATTTTGGTCGTAAATAATTTTGTTAATAAAATCAATTTTATTAATTTTTGTACTAAAATAGTAATTTACTTTTTCTAAATTGATATCAATTTTAAAATCTTCAAATTTTTTTGATCCATACAAAAAATCTTTCGACAAAGGTGGTCTTTCATAAGGTAAGTGTTCCTCTTCGCTGAAAATATTAATATTACCTTTAAATTCTAATTTATGGAGATTATTAACTAGTTTACCTGAGGCATGACCCCCGCCAATGATAGAAATATCACTCATTTAGTGTTATTTTATTGGCTAAGAATTGTTTCTTTGTTTTTTGATTTTTTATTTTTCCAAATCTGTTTAATAATATCGTAATGAACACTTAGTATTGAAGGCTCTACTTCATCCGTATGTGGTTTGATAATATTATGAAACTTAGGAAGTCTGTGGAAAGGCACATTTGAATATAAATGATGTTCAATATGATATGGCATGTTCCAATATAAAAATTTTAAAATGGAACTTGGAAAAGATGTTCTAGTGTTATGTATCATATCAGCTGTTTCATCTTTACCAGTATGCTCAACCATTCTAACGAGTCTTACAACAGGCTCACCCATAATTCTTGGAAGCAGCCAATAAATAAGTAAAAAAGTAGTGCTAAAGTAAATTGAAAAAGCTATAAGAAAAAAATAACCTAAAACCATTAATCTTGATTCTTTAAAAAGCAATTTTACGTCAGACTCAGGTATATAATCTTTTTCTGATTTATTAAGTTTGCCAATTGAATGTCTGAACAAATTATCGATGATTCTCAACCAAATCGCAAAGCTTGTAACGTGTTTAAAATACTCAGTGTAATTGTCTGGAAAATCAACTTTATCAGGATCCTTTTCAGGATGCTGAGTGTAGGTATGATGAGCAATGTGCCTGTAACGACCATTAAGGAAAGATCTAAGTAAAATGAAACCAATAAAATATCCAACTATTTCATTTAATTTTCTATTTTTAAAAGCAGTTTTATGGATACATTCGTGTAAACCTGCATAAAGAAAAGCAATAAATGTTCCATGGATAAACATCAAAGGTATGGTTAGGTAAATATTTGGTGATAAATAAATAAGCACGCCAGATATAATTATGAGCAAAATGTGCAAAAACAGATGTTTAAGCCCACTTAAGTTATCTCTTTTTAGAAAAGGTTTAAGCTCTTCCTTAGGAATCAATTTTGATCCGTGGTAAGGCCAATTATTATTGATATTTGATGTATTTTCAGTTGTTTCCATATAATAAATATATTTGAGCAAAAATTCTGATCAAATATATTTTATGAATATGACATATGCTTATTTTCTATAAATGTTTAATGCCATGTCCAAAAATGATATTATTTATAAATGAAAAAACTTTACACATGGGGTGGAAAATTTTCAAATAGGAATATTACAGTCTACGATTTAGTAAAAAATAAAGGAAAGAAAAAATATATACAAACAACTGCTACTAATTCAGACGAGTCATCTGCTGCAATGGAGGCTGGTTTTGATATGATTTTATGTAAATCACCTAATATTTCTGAAGTTAGAAAAGGAGCTCCAGATTTATTTTTAACAGCAACAATAGATTTAGCACTTTTTCCGTTAAAGGACGATGTATTAAGAGAAGCTTTTAATTCACTTAAAAATGGAGCAGATCAAATTTATACCGCAAGAGGTCCGCACATTGTTGAGTATCTCTCAAAGGAAGATATTCCTGTAATGTGTCATTTAGGGTTGGTTCCAAGAAAATCCTCTTGGAAAGGAGGTCTAAGAGCTGTAGGAAAAACTGTTGAAGAGGCCATGAAGCTCTATGATGACTTTAAAACCATGGAGAGTGCTGGAGCATTATCAGCAGAGTGTGAGATAATTGCATCAAATGTTATGGATGAAATCTATAAAAAAACTAATTTAATTATAAGCTCTTTGGGCTCTGGAATGAGTGGAGATATTATTTATTTATTTCAAAATGATATTTGTGGAGAACATAATGATATTCCAAAACACGCAAGTGCTTTTGGAAATTTATTAAAATTAAAACAAAACCTTTATAATGAAAGAGTAAATTCTTTAAAAAAATATAAAGAAGCAGTTGAAAATCAATCTTTTCCAACAGCTGATACTACAATTAAAATGAGTGATAAAGACTTTGAAAAGTTTAAGTCGAAAATATAAGATATAAATATTATCTATATAAAAACATTTATGTTATAAATTATCTATATATGAAATATATCAATTTTAGTCAATTACGGTCTTTTCATGCTGTTTCTAAAACAGGAAGTATTACTCAAGCTTCAAAACTTTTAAAGGTTAGTCAACCTACTATAACCAAACAAATTCAATTATTAGAAGAATTCTATTCTATAAATCTTATTAATAGGCATGCGAGAGGAATTTCTCTTACAGACCTTGGAATAAAGTTATATGAAATCACCACTAATATCCTAGAATTAGAAGAAAACGCACTAGATCTTTTCTCATCAAATTTAAATGTTCATGAGGGAAATTTAATTACTGGTACATCAGGATCTTACTACATAATTAAACTTATAAAAGAGTTTAAAAAGAACCATCCTAAAATTAAACTAGATATTATCTCAAGCAACTCTAATGATATTTTAGACAAAATTTATAATTATGAGATTGATATTGGTGTAATTGGAAAACCTTTAAATAAGAATTTTAAATCAAATATTTTTTCAATACCTTACCTAAAACAAAACATAGTTATAATAGCTGGAAAAGGTCATAAATTTTATGGAAAAAAAAGCTTAAATATAAATGAACTAAATGGTTGTGATTTTATAAATAGAGAACCTGGATCTGAAACAAGAAGAGTTTTAGAAAATGTATTAAACAAAACAAATAATAAAATTAATTCAGTTATGGAAGTAGGTAGGGTTACAATGATACAAGCTGTTAAGGAAAATATGGGCTTAGGTTATATATCCGAACCAGAGTTTGAAAATTACAAAGATGTTAAAAAAATTTTTATCAATAATACAGATATGTTTACTCAAGCATATGTGGTTTGTTTAAAAAAGAAAAAGTCAGATAATTTAATTAACGCATTTATAAACACTGCAAAAAAAATAATCTAACCACTTTTTTCATACTAATGATGAGAGCTCTTAATATTTTTTTATTTATATTTGTAATCGGGATTAGTGCCAGATGTGTATTCTATACCATCAATTACTACTTTTGGCCAAGTACCAATACCAATAAGTTTGGGTCTTGACTCCAGATAATCTAAAATACCTTGAATCTTTTCAAAATCGTTCATAAATTTTCTTAACTTTGGAAAGTTATCTAAAATTTTATCATCTAATAGCAATGCTAGTGAAACATGATGATAAACATTAAAATCACAATAAAATGCTCTTTCTCCTAAAAAAAAATTACCTTCATATTTACTTAGTAACTTTTCAAAATTTGTAAAAGCTTTGGGTAAAATTTCATCTAAAAGATTTTTTTTATTCTTTAAGTGCATTTCACCAACCCAAACATTTATTGTTGGATTTAAAGGAAAAAATAAATCATGGGCTGATTCAAATATAGAGTCAGCATATGCCGCCATTTCCTCATTATTGGGGATATTGTTTGTAAGTTTAGCTATATATCTTGAGATAGTATTGCTTTGCCATATTTCAATTTTCTCATCTATAACAAGCAAAGGTAATTTATGAAAAATCACCTCTTTTTTGACATCACCCCATGGTTTTTTAAAATAATCCCATGCCATTTCATATGAATATTCGATACCCGCAGTATGTAGCATCATCCTTGGAGCCTCACACAAAGCTCTAAGATTGAAATAGATTAACTGTAGTTTAGACATAAAGTTTATATTAATATTTTTATATTATAAATATTTGTCATGAAAACTAAAAATTACTTATCAGAAGCACAAAATTTTCTTAAGAGAAATACACAAGTAAAATCATTCGATATTGTAATGCATGATTGTAATGGTGTAGGTCGTGGAAAAATAATTAGAAGAAATGAGTTATTAAATTTGTATAAGTCAGGTAGGCAATTTCCTCTTTCATTACTTGGAATGGATATTACTGGTGAGGATACACCTGAAACTGGATTGATTTTAGAGCAAGGTGATGGTGACATAAAAGCTTGGCCTATACCATCATCACTAAAGTTATTGCATAACAGCAAACCACCAAGAGGTGAGTTATTTATGAACATGTACGATATTGATGGAAAAAAATTATTAACAGATCCAAGAAATGTTTTGGAAAATAAAATTCAAGATTTTAAAAAAAAAGGAATTAATTTTTATGCAGCATTTGAGCTAGAATTTTTTCTTGTTTCAAATGAATTGGATGAGTATGGAAAACTCAAACCAGCAAAATCTATACTTGGAAAAAGAACATCAACTAAAAAGACAGATGTATATTCAGTAGATCATCTCCATGGTATGTTACCTTTAATTGATGATATTTATGAAGCTACAAAACTTGCAAAAATTGATGCTGAAACTATTATTTCAGAGTACGCACCCGGTCAATACGAATTAACATTAAAACATCAAAAATCGTTACTAAAAGCTGCTGATGATATTTTAAGGTTAAAAAGAATTATAAGAGCACAAGCAAGAAAACATGGAGTCACTGCATGTTTTATGGCAAAACCTATGGAAAATATTTCTGGTTCTGGAATGCATTTTCATATTTCACTTTATGATCAAAAAGAAAAAAATATTTTTGCCGAAAGAAATAACAAAAAAGTAAATAAAAATCTTAATTATGCACTTGGTGGTCTTTCAAAAACAATGGGTGAAAGTATGTTGATATTCGCACCAAATGCTAATAGTTGGAGGAGGTTTGTTTCAGGATCTTATGCACCAACAAAGCCTAATTGGGGAATAGATAACAGATCAGTTGCTTTTCGAATACCAAGTAGTAATAAAAATAATAGAAGGATAGAACATAGAGTCTCAGGAGTTGATGCAAACCCATATTTAGTAGCCTTAACTATAATTTCAGCAATTGAATTAGGAATTAAAAATAAAATTTCTCCAGATAAACAAACAACCGGAAATGCTTATTTAAAGAAAAATAATCAAAAATACAAAATTCCCTCTGACTGGAATTCATCAATTATGCTATCTAAGAAATCCTCTTTTTTAAAACAAACTTTAGGCCCAGAATTACATAAGGCGTTTATAGCCATCAAGGAAATGGAATATCATAAATTTTCTAGTACTATATCAGAATTAGATATTGATTTATATTTAGATGCTATTTAACTTTATCTAGAAAATCATTAAGCTCTTTTTCTTCCATTTTAATAAGATGTTTATCTTCAGGGTATGCACCACTATTAAATTCATCAACAAACATCTTAAAACCTTTTATTCTTAATTCTTGTAATTCTCTCTCTTTAATTTCTAAATCTACATATTTTTTTGCATGTCGAGGATAATGACCAACGTTTGTACCAAGTATATCATTACAAAATAAATATTGTGTATCACACACATCACCACAACCCATACCCATAGTTATCATTTTAGTACTCTTTGTTATAAATTCTGCAAGCTCAACTGGTACCACCTCAACTTCTACGCAAGCTGCTCCAGCATTTTCGAGATCTTTTACTTTTTGATATACTTTAAAAGCTTCGTTTGACGTTTTTCCTACAGCTCTATAATTAGTCCACGTTGCAATATTTGGGACTAATCCAACGTGTGCAGTTACAGGTATTCCCTCTTTTGCCATAGCCTCAATAAAGTTAATAGAGTGTGAACAATAAATAGCATCTGCTCCCATTTCCATTATTTCAAAACCTTTTTTTATTGCCTCTTGAGGCGAACTCAACAACCCATGTTTAAGGCCAACAGATAAAAATGCTGTTGGAGCAACTTTTCTTACATCCTTGAAATGATGATCGGGCTCACAGGAAATTATTTCAATTCCTGCTTTGTAGGCAGCTTCTGCCTCTTTTGCTGTATCTATATGAGTTTGAGGCCATTTTTTTTTTCCTTTTTGACTCCATAAATCAAAAACAGTAGTTCTTTTAGCCATTGTTATTAGATGGAACAGCTACTTGTAATTCATATGAAGGGTTCTTGGCTTGTTTTAAAATTGTAGGGATGATTTCAGAGTATGCTCCCCACAAACCTTTCTTAGCTGGTGGCATCTGATCTTTAACTAATTGGTGAAGTTTAGGTAAATTATGTGATGGCACAGTAGGGAACATATGGTGTTCAATATGATATTCCATCTGCCAATATAAAAAACTAAAGATCGGGTTTAAGTGCATTGTTCTAGTACTATATCTATGATCTTTGATATTGTCTTTTAGCCCAGTGTGCTGAGTTAATCCAAACAGTCTTTTGAGTGTTATCCCATAAAAGTTTGGAAGTAAAAAATATAAAACCGGCAACCAAGACTGAAAAGCAATTGACATAAAAATTAATAAAATCCAAATACCAACATGTAATCTTGAAGAGTTTATGCATTTTTGATGTTCCCTTTCAGGAATTACTTGTTTCATTACTTCCGTTTTTTTGCCTAAAGCATGAAGAATAGTTTCGTATTGAGTTGTTTTTTTAAAATTAATTATGTCAAAGAAAGGTATGAATAAACTGAAAAAGTAAAAAACATCAGTTGGTCTTCTAATTGCAATTTCAAAATCAAGAGGATCATCAAAGTAAGTATAACCATGATGACGAAAATGTGACCATCTCCATCTTACTGGTTCAAATCCATTCATATAACTACCAATTTGATAAAAAAAGTTATTCCAATAGTTCGTTTTAAAAGCTGTTTTATGTCCAGTTTCGTGCCAAATAGGATCTGCGCAATTCCATATATTTCCATAAATTAAAAAAAATAATAAAGACCACCAAGTCCCCCATGTTATATAAGCTAAAACACCAAATACAATTAAAGATCCAAAGAAAATAAACATGTGTTTAAAACCTTGAAAATCAGACTTCTTAAGAAGCTTTACAAATTCTTCTTTATCAACGTCACAATGATGCCATTTGTCTAAGTCAACTTTCATTTACAAAAAAATACCATAAACTAAAAAAAAATAAATAAGGTCAGACAAAAGATCCTATTGCACCAGCTATGGCAAGAATCAAGCCTAATCTAGACAAAGACCCAGAATTTTTAATATATTTTTGATTGGGGGATAGGTTTTTTTTAGCTGATACATATAAATGCATATTTATAAATATGGCTGTAATTAGAATTAAGCTAGCTCCAAATAATTTCATATGAAAAGTCCAACCTAAATTAAATGAGCCGTATATTACCAATAGCAAAATAATTCCAGTAACCCACATTGTGATGATAGCTAATAAAGATAAAAATGCTAAAACCTTAAAACCTTTAGCCAAATGAGGCTCAGGCACTTTACCTTCTTTTTTATATATAGATTGTATAACAGCACTACCAATACCTCCTCCTCCAGCAATAAACAGAGATATAAGATGAAGAAACTTACAAATGTATATAATCATACAAAAAAAATATCATAATTTAATATTTATGAGTTAATATATTTTTAAAATTTGATTAAAAAAAAGATTGTCACAATAGTCGGTGCTGGCGTCATTGGCGCTGGATGGGCTGCTAGAATGCTAGCATGTGGTCTAAAAGTTAATGCTTATGACCCAAGTGTTAAAGCAAGAAAGCAACTATTATCAAATACCAAAACAGCTTTAAAGAGCCTTCAAAGATTAGGTTTAAACAAAAATGCAAAACTTAGTAATTTAAACATTTATTCCAATCTCAGAGAGTCTCTTCATTCAACAACCTTTGTCCAAGAAAATGCTCCAGAGAATGAAAAGTTAAAGAAGAAACTTCTCAAAGACATAGATAAATTATTGCCAAAAAATATAATCATTGCGTCTAGTTCATCGGGACTTTTGCCTACAAGAATTCAATCTTTATGTAATTATCCAGAAAGAGTTTGTATAGGACATCCATTTAACCCTGTATATTTATTACCTCTTGTTGAGTTGGTATCAGGAAAGCAAACAAAGAAAAACACAATTACCAGAGCTAAGAAGTTTTACGAGTTAATAGGAATGAAGCCTTTGATTGTAAAAAAAGAAATTGAGGGATATATATCTGATCGCTTACAGGAGGCTCTTTGGAGGGAGGCACTTCACATAATTAAAGATGGCATTGCTTCGACTCAAGATGTTGACGATGCGATTATTTATGGACCTGGATTACGATGGTCTTTTATGGGTGTTTGTCTAACTTTTCATCTTGCAGGAGGGCAGACAGGCATGAAACACATGTTAGAGCAGTTTGGACCTGCTCTAAAGTTACCTTGGACTAAATTAAAGGCTCCAAAACTAGACGCGAAACTAAAAAAATTAATGATTTCAGGCACAAAAAAACAGTCAGGAAGATACAGTATTAAAGATCTAGAGGTGCAAAGAGATATTTTTTTGATTGAAATTATGAAAACTTTGAATAAATATCAAAGAAATAATTTTCCTAATTGGGATAAAACATTTAATAAATTTTAATATGAGTGAAAACCTTTCAATTAAAACAATTGATAAAAATAACAAGTCTATTTTAGTCGATTGGAGTGATGGTTTTAAAAGTAAATATAATTTCCTATGGTTGAGAGATAATTGTCCTTCAGAAGTGCATCCAACAGCTCGTGAACGAACTTTTAATTTGCTTGATGTATCTGAAGATATTCACCCTAAAAATTACTCTCTAAATAGCGAGGGTAATCTTGAGATTGAATGGAGTGAGGGAGAGCATAAAAGTGTTTATGATAGAGATTGGTTGAGACATAATTGTTATTCTTTAAAACACAGTCGAGAGTACGTCTCACCATATAGGATTTGGGATAAATCCATTCAAGATACATTTGCAGATATTCAAATAGATTACAGCGAAATAACTAGTAGTGATGATGGTTTAAAAAAGTGGTTACAACAACTACATTTTTTTGGTATTTCAATTGTTAAAAATGCTCCAACAGAACTAAATTCTGGTTTTGATATCCTGAAAAATATAAGTCACACTCGAGAAACTTTTTTTAAAACACCATTCGAGGTCATTGATATACCTAACCCTAATAATTCAGCTTACACTGCTGCAGGTCTAAGAAATCATATTGATTTACCATATTATGAGATAGCTCCAGGATATCAGTTTCTCCACTGCTTAATAAATAATGCGATTGGGGGTGAGTCAGTTGCTGTAGATGGTTTTAAGGTAATTGATTATTTAAAAAATAATCACTCAAATGATTATGAGGTACTACTTAATACGTCTGTAAAATTTGTAAACAGAGACTACACAACCAATACAATCAGAGTAATGCATAAACCAATAATTACTCTCGATCACAATAATGATTATAATGATATTAGGTTCAGTGTTGCCTATATGGGAGTTATGGACTGCCATCCTGATCAGATGGATCATTTTTACTCAGCATATAGAAAGCTTTTAAGCTTACTTCATGACCAGAGGTTTGAAATTAATTTTCGTATGCAAGCCGGAGATATTTTTAGTTTTAATAATCGAAGAGTGTTACATGGTAGAAAAGAATATGATGCCAATTCTGGAGAAAGGCACCTTCAAGGTTATTATATGGATAGAGATGAAATCTTGGGTCGCTTAAATTATATTGAAAATTTAAATCCTTAAATTTAATAAAATTAAAAATTAAAAACCAAGTGTTGTTCAAAGATTACAGCAATATAATTAGAAAAAATTTATTAGGATTAGTTATCTTAAAAGGTAAAAGAAGCAATTGATAATGAAAAAATTTTGTAAAGTAATGTTTTAAATTACTTACTTTGGTGGCTTCATCTTTTTAACCTCCATCCTTAAACCTATCCTCTAGGTGATTCTATCTTATCAAATAAATTGGATTTTGTATTTTTTAATTTATGAATATTATAAAAACTTTATTTTACACAATGTTCATTGTCCCAAAATTTATTAACTTTTGGCATTATTAATGGCAGTTTAGCAATAACAGTAGGCCCAAATTTTTCTATATCTCCAGTTGCAAGAACGTAATTACCCATATTAATTTCATTGAAAACTTTAATGTAGTATGAACCTGGTTCGTAAGTTACTGTACTTTTAAAATCTTCACCTATTTGCGGTCCTATCCAATACCATTTTTTACCATAGGGCTCATACCATTCCCACCACTCAAAATTTTGACCATCAACTTCCTCGATGACACTTAACTCAAGGTCTTTACCTTCTAAAATACTAAATGAGAACTTTCTAAATGTGTTACAATCATCAATTTTTGGAACAGTAATACCAACATAAAAATTAAATTTCTGATCAGAATTTATTAAGTAATAATGTGGATCACCATTTAATTTAGAGTATATTGCTTTTGATATTTCTGGTTTTTCTATTAGATATGCCTCATTAGGTTTATTAGGGTTTGAGTCATTAATTACAGGTTGATGAGCATAGGATAATGAACAAAAGATAATTAAAATAAAAACACTAAAAAATTTCATAGTTTAATTTACACTATTATTATATATGAGGCGAATATGATCTATGAAAAACAATTAATTTTGTTATAAATCAAACTTTATCATGAATTTTGAACAAGCAAGATCAAATATGGTTCTTAATCAATTAAGAGCTAATCGTATTAAAAACTCATCTTTAATTGAAAAAATTGAATTATTTCCAAGAGAAAACTTGTATCCAAAACCTTATAAACATTTAGCTTACTCTGATAAAATTATATTTTTAGACGATGGTCGCTTTATTCTACCTCCTTTAACATCATTTCATTTATTGCAAGCTTTGGGAGAGATTGATGACGAGAGTATTTTAGAAATTGGCTCTGGTTTTGGTACATCAACATCAATTATAAATAAATTTTCCTCTAATATTGACTGTATAGAGACTTCTATGCAAATGACCGAAGTTTTTAAAGATAGTATTAAAGAAGGTTTGTTCAATGCCTCTTTATTAGATTTAACGATAGAGGAATTTTTTAATAACAAAAAACCAAATATTAAAAAATACCAAAAGATTATTATTAATGGTTCACTTGATGAAGAGCCAATAAATATTATTAAAAATGCATCAGATAACGCAGAAATAGTTTGTATAATTGATAACCAAGAATTTAAACATAAGATTGTTAAATATATAAAAGTAGGAGGCAAATCGAATAAGTTTGTTATAGATGAAGCTTCTTCTTCTTATATTTATAAATATGTTCAATCCGAACCATTTGTTTTTTAGCAAATGGATGAATTTCAAAATAAAAAAGAATATGAAAATGAAATTTATCAGCTTTGGTTAGATAAAGAATGTTTTAAACCTAAGTACAATTTTGATAAAAACTTTTCTATTTGTATCCCTCCCCCAAATGTAACAGGGTCGCTGCATATGGGACATGCACTTAATAACACTATTCAGGATATTTTAACAAGATATCACCGTATGAATGGCTTTAATACTCTATGGCAACCAGGAACAGACCATGCAGGCATAGCGACACAAATGGTTGTAGAAAGAAACTTAGCTGAGAAAAATATTTATCGTAAAGATCTTACTAGAGAGGAGTTCATTAAAAAAATATGGGAATGGAAAGAATATTCGGGTTCCACAATTATAAATCAATTAAAAAGGCTTGGTAGTTCATGTGATTGGTCAAGGGAAAGATTTACGATGGATGATGGATTGTCATCTGCAGTTAGAAAGGTCTTTGTTAAATTATATACAGAGGGGTTAATATATAAAGATCAAGCTCTTGTTAATTGGGATACCAAATTTAAAACAGCTATTTCTGATCTAGAGGTTGTTCCTACAGATGTTAGCACCCAAATTTACTATATTAAATATCCAAGCTCTAATTCTGAGAGCATAACTGTTGCAACAGTCAGGCCAGAAACAATTTTTGGTGATGTTGCCATAGCAGTTAACCCCAATGACAGTAGATATACTTTATTAAAAAAAGAAACTTTTACTATTCCTTTAACCTCAAGATCTATTCCACTTATATTTGATGAATATTCTGATCCCGAAATGGGAAGTGGTGCAGTTAAAATTACCCCAGCACACGATTTTAACGATTTTGAAATCGGAAAAAGGCACAACTTAGAACTATTAAATATTCTAAACGAGGATGGATCATTGAACGAAAATTGTCCAAAAGAATTTCAGGGTTTAGATCGATTTGAGGCAAGAAAAAAAGTTGTTAATTTACTGAAAGAAAAAGGTTTTATAGAAAAAATTGAAGATTATAAAACCACAATACCATATGGTGATCGCTCGAACACTGTTGTCGAACCTTTTTTAACTCATCAGTGGTTTTGTAATGCTGAAGAATTAGCGAAACAGGCAATGAAAGTTGTCAAAGACGGTGATACAAAATTTTTTCCCTCAAATTGGGAGAAAACATACTTTCAATGGATGGAAAATATTAGACCTTGGTGTATTTCTCGACAAATATGGTGGGGACATCAAATTCCAGTTTGGTATGGTCCTGATGGAAAAGAATTTTGTGCAGAAACTGAAGAAGAAGCAAAAAATTTAGCCGTAGACTTTTATAAAGCGGATAAAATAATTTTAAAAAGAGATCAAGACGTCTTGGACACCTGGTTCTCCTCAGCTCTTTGGCCTTTCTCTACTTTAGGATGGCCTAATAAAGAACAAACATTAGATACATTTTACCCTAATTCTGTACTAGTTACGGGTTTTGATATCATCTTTTTCTGGGTTGCTCGCATGATGATGATGGGAAATAAATTTATGTCAGAAACACCTTTTAATACTGTTTATGTTCATGCTCTTGTTCGTGATGAAAAAGGTCAAAAAATGTCAAAATCAAAAGGTAATGTCATTGATCCTTTAGAAATAATTGACAAGTATGGCGCAGATACACTTCGCTTTACTTTAACATCATTAAATACACCTGGAAGGGATGTAAGGTTAAGTGAGCAACGTATAGCTGGTTATAGAAACTTTGTTACTAAAATCACTAATGCCTATAAGTTTGCAGAATTTAAAGGAATTTATCCATTTACAGATAGTGATAAAGTTAACCCTAAACATATTTTTAATATTTGGATTATAAATGAGTTTCAAGAGTTATATAAAAAAGTTCAAGTTAATTATGAAAAATACTATTTTCATGAAGTAGCTAATCAATTATACCATTTCACATGGCATACTTTTTGTGACTGGTATATTGAACTTTCTAAAAATCTTTTAGACGACAGTCAATTTAGTGATGAGACCAAAAAAACTTTTCATTTAGTATTTAATTCTTTATTACAACTTTTACATCCAGTTATTCCTTTTATCACTGAAAAATTGTGGGGTAAAAATAATAAAGATATTTTGATGAATCATCAGTGGGACTATGTTGATCTAAAAACCGAGAGTGAAGATGTATCTAAAACAAAGTTATTTATAGATTTTATAGAGGAATACAGGTCAATAGAAAAACTTTTTGAAATTAAAAAAGAAGATACTGTAGAAATTTTTTCTAAAAATCAATCTATTCAATCAATTTTAGGAGATAATAAAAAAACATTCGAGTTTTTAACAAGAAAAAAACTTTCATCGTCCCATAAAGACAATAGTGTTACTTTACCTTTTCAAGAGTTTGATTTCGAAATTTCTACTAGCCAAATCGATAAATCTAAAATTAAAGAAAAACTTCAAGAAAATAAAAGCTCTTTGGAAAAAGAAAAAAATACAATTGATAAAAATTTATCAAATGAAAATTTTGTATCAAAAGCTCCAAAAGATCTCATTGATCAAAATAAAGAAAGGCAAAGTTCAATTAATATGGAATTGTCTAAAATTGATAGTATATTAATTAATATTCAATAATGGTTGATAAAAGCAAATTACCAAGTAGACATGTTTCTGTAGGTCCTAAAAGTGCACCACATAGAGCTTTTTATTATGCTATGGGTATTACCGAAGAACAGATTAAACAACCTTTTGTCGGTGTAGTAACCACATGGAATGAGTCTGCCCCTTGTAATATTTCACTTTCTCGCCAAGCTCAATCAGCCAAAAAAGGTGTGTGGGATGCAAAAGGTACACCTAGAGAATTTACCACCATTACTGTTACTGATGGTATAGCTATGGGTCATGAGGGAATGAAATCTTCTTTAACTAGTAGGGAGATTATAGCAGACTCAACTGAACTTTCTGTTAGAGGGCACTGTTATGATGCCTTAGTTGGTTTAGCTGGGTGTGATAAATCTTTGCCAGGTTTAATGATGGCAATGCTAAGACTTAATGTGCCATCTGTATTTATGTACGGTGGATCTATATTACCAGGTGTTTATAAGGATAAGGACGTAACTATAGTAGATGTTTTTGAAGCTGTTGGAAAACATTCAACAGGAAAGATTTCAGACCAAGAACTCCATGACATTGAGTGTGTTGCCTGTCCATCTGCTGGATCCTGTGGCGGACAGTTCACCGCAAATACCATGGCATGCGTTTCAGAGACTATTGGTTTAGCACTTCCAGGTTCTGCTATGACACCTGCACCCTATGAAAGTAGAGATAAATATGCTTATGAAAGTGGAAGAGTGGTTATGGAATTAATTGAAAAAAACTTGAGACCTAGAGATATTGTTACAAAACAATCACTAATTAATGCGGCTGTGGTTGTTTCAGCATCAGGTGGATCAACAAACGCAGGTTTACATCTACCTGCTATGGCTCATGAAGCTGGTATTGAATTTACTTTGGAAGATGTCTGTAATATTTTTCAATCAACACCTTATATAGGTAATTTAGCCCCAGGGGGGAAATATGTAGCTAAAGATTTATACGAAGTTGGTGGAGTTCCTGTTCTAATTAAAGCACTCATTGATGGAGGTTTGATTGATGGATCATGCATGACTGTTACTGGAAAAACGTTAGCTGAAAATGTAAAAGATGTGGAGTTACCAAAAAATCAAGATGTTGTTTATCCTGTCAGTAGCCCAATTACTAAAACAGGTGGCGTGGTAGGTTTGAAAGGTTCACTTGCTCCAGATGGTGCGATCGTAAAAATAGCTGGACTAAAAAAATTACAGTTCAAAGGAAAGGCAATTTGCTTTGATAGAGAAGAACATGCTCTAGACGCTGTATTAAATGGTAAAATTAAACCTGGTCATGTTGTAATCATAAGATACGAGGGTCCAAAAGGAGGTCCAGGTATGAGAGAAATGCTTTCTACTACGAGTGCCCTATACGGACAAGATCTTGGCGAAGAGGTAGCTTTAATTACTGACGGAAGGTTCTCTGGAGGTACACGTGGTTTTTGTATTGGCCATGTAGGTCCAGAGGCTTATGATTGCGGACCTATAGCGTTAGTTGAAGATGGTGATGAAATAGAAATTGATGCAGAGAAAAATTTATTAAATTTGCATGTAGACGAAAAAACGTTATCCGATAGAAAAACTAAATGGGTTAATAAAGAACCAGAGTTTATGTCAGGTACTTTATGGAAATACATGAAAACTGTTGGACCTGCAAGCCTAGGGGCAGTTACACACCCTGGCGGTAAATTAGAAAAAAAGACTTATTCAGATATTTAATTCTATAAGAATAGGGCAGTGATCAGAGGGTCTATCCATATCACGGTATTCTTTTAATACTTTTAATTTCATAATTTTACTTTTTAGAAATGGAGATAAAAGAAAAAAGTCTATTCTTATTCCTTCCTCTTTTCCAAATTTGTAAGTTTTATAATCAAAAAAAGTATAACTATGTTTTTTTGGAGTAGTCTTGAACACATCAATTAGATCTAGATTTATTAATTTATAGAATTCTTTTCTAGATTGAGGTTGTGCTAAAGCATCATTTTTATATTTTTTAATATCATGAGCATCTTCATCATCTGGAATAACATTAAAATCTCCCATTAATAAAACATCATATTCTTTTTTAAGTATTTCTATTTCTTTATAAAGTAATTTCATCCATTCAAGCTTATTTGTAAATTTATCTGTATCTATAGGATTTCCATTAGGAAAATAACAATTGAGGATTGCTAAATTTTTATCTTTTATAATGACTGTATTGTTTCTTGCTTGTGTCATATTTAACTTCTTTAAGGGATTTTCACTTAATGCTATCTCTCTTTTACAAGAAACACTTACCCCATTATAGCTTTTTTGAGTTTCAGCCACTGTTTTCAATGAAAATTGATTAAAAAAATTTTCTACGTATTCTTTATCTAATATCTTCAGTTCTTGTAAGCAAATTATATCTGGAGCTTCTGATTTTACTATTTGTTCTATTAGTGGTTCTCGTGCTCTTAAAGAATTTACATTCCAACTAATAATTTTCACAATTAAACGCTAAATGATGTGCCACAGCCACAAGAATTTTTAGCATTAGGATTTGAAATAGAAAAACTAGAACCTATTAATTCATCTTTATAATCTAATTCAGACTCATTTATGAAAGTCATAGAATTCTTATCAATCAAAATTTGTAAATCTTTAAAATTAAATACATGATCTTTGGTTTCATTAATTACATTTTCACTTTTAAATACGTACTGAAAGCCAGAACATCCACCACCTTTGACTCTGATTCTAAAATATTTCATATTTTGATCTTTTAGAACTTCTTGAATTTTATTTATAGCTTTATCTGTTATATTAATACTTCCCATATGTTCAATAATTTATCAGCTTTACCAGAAAATTCAAAAGGAAGACTTCACGATGAAATAAATGATCATCGATCACTCTACGAGAGAGATAGAGACAGAATTTATCATTCAACAGCCTTTAGAAAACTAAAAGATAAAACACAAGTATTTATGTTCGAAAAAGGTGACTATTATAGAAATAGACTAACACATACTCTTGAGGTATCTCAAATAGCAAGATCCATAAGTAGAAAATTGTCCTTAAATGAAGATCTCACAGAATGTATAGCGCTATCTCATGATTTAGGTCATAGTCCTTTTGGTCATGTGGGCGAAGAAATAATTACTCAAGAATTAGATGCAAATTTTAACCATAATTATCAATCATTTAGACAAATTACATTATTAGAAAAGAGATATATAAATTTTGATGGTTTAAATTTAACTTGGGAAACAATAGATGGCTTAATAAAGCATAATGGAAAAATTGAAGAAACAAATAGAAACTATGACTTATCAAAAAATTTTAAATTTGATTTAAATAAGAATCCCTCATTAGAGGCTCAAATCGCATCCTTGTCTGATGATATAGCTTACATAGCTCATGATTTCGATGATGCTTTAAGATCAGGTATTTTGACAATATCTAGTTTAGCTGAAAATAAAGAACAATTTAATTTTATAGATTTTTCATACATTGCAAACTTAGATAAAAGTATTGCAAGAAATTACTTTTCAAGGTCCATTATGAACTACTTAATTTTGGATCTTCTTAACGAAACTGAAAATACTCTTTCTAATAATTCACAAATACGATCAATTGAAGATGTTATAATAAACACAAATTTTTTGGTTAAGTTTAGTCCTCCAGTATTAGATAAAGTAAAATTTCTTAAAAACTTTCTATTCGAATTTTTTTACACATCTGATTTTGTATATAAAAATAGAATGCAAGCAGAAAAAATTTTAGTATCTATAATAAAATTATTAAATAATGATACCTCTATGCTTCCATCTAAATGGAAAGAAAAATTACAATCTGATACAGATAAGCAACAAATTATAGTCGATTATGTATGTGGTATGACAGATCAGTATGCTATAAATTTCTATAAAAAATATGCTACATAATTTAAAAAAATCTCTTTTTGAAATATTAATTAAAATTGATAAAAACGTTAGTATTAATTTTGAAGATGTTGAAGTTGAAACACTTTTTGACAAAAAAGGTGATTTTACAACTAATGCTGCACTAAAATTTTCAAAAATATTTGGAAAAAATCCAAATCAATTAGCAGATATTATTTTAAAGAGTATTAACTTAAATAATTTTGAAAAAGTAGAAATTGCTGGACCTGGTTTTATAAATTTTTTTCTCAAGGATGAAAGTTTTAATCCTCAATTATTCAATAATAAAAAAGAATTTACTGAAAATGAAAAGGTAAATATCGAATTCGTATCTGCAAATCCAACAGGCCCGTTACATCTAGCACATGGAAGAGGTGCAGTTGTTGGTGATATTTTATCTAATTTATTTGAGTATTTTGGACATCCTGTAACTCGAGAATATTATGTAAATAACACAGGTAATCAAATTAATGAATTTCTATCTTCAATACTTTATTCGATTTCACACACTTATAATCTCAATCTTAATGAAAAACAATTTTACAAAGGTGATTACATTAATGGTATAGCAAAGAACTGTTACGAAAAATTTAAACCTTTATTTGATAATAAGCTAAGTTCCGATGAGAAAAACAATATAGTAAATTATGCTATAGAAAATCTTGTCAATCAGACGCTTCAAACACTTGGCACAGCAGGGATTAAATTCGATCAAATTTCATATGAAACAACCATTATGGGCAAGGGTCATCTCCCATTAATTCTTGAAAAATTTAAGCAAAAAGATCTAACTTACGAAGGTCAATTAAATGCACCTAAAGATTTTACGGGCACTTTAAAGGATAATCAGCTAACAATATTTAAATCAACTCTTTTTGAGGATGATGAAGATAGAGCATTAACTAAAAATGATGGCACTCCCACTTATTTTGCAAATGATATAGCTTATCATGAAGATAAATTTCAAAGAGGATTTAATAAATTAATAAATATATGGGGCGCTGATCATTTAGGATATCTCAAAAGATTGTCATCAGCGATAACTTCTTTACACCCAAAAATTGATTTTTCAGTTGTTTTTTGCCAAATTGTCAATTTAAAACGCGATAATAAAATACAAAAACTCTCAAAAAGAGAGGGTAACATTTTTGAACTTAAAAATTTAATAGATGAAATAGGAATTGATAATTTTAGATATTTTATGTCTTACAGAAAAAATGATACTCACATGGATTTAGACATAGATTTAATAAAGAGAGAGAATAAAGAAAATCCTATTTATTATATTCAGTATTCATATGCTAGAACACAATCCATTTTAAATAAGGTAAATAAAGTTGTTGATACACCCGTTACAATTACTTCAGAATTAAAAAATTTATATAAAAAATTATTGGAGTGGGATAATGTAGTAAAATCTGCATATTTAAAAAAAGAAGTTCATTTAATAGCACACTACTTAGAGAGTTTGTCTTCATATTTCCACACATTATGGTCCTCCTCAAAAAATAAACCATCAGTAAAATTTTTAGATAATGAGAATAATATTTCTTATAATATAATTAAGTTATTACATAATTATCAAAATGTCTTAGACGAAGGATTAAAAATTTTAGGTATAAAGCCTAAATTAAAGATGTGAAAAATCTAAAAATAGTAATAATAATTTTTTTTCTAATACTGACTTTATTATTTTCCTATCTATTTTTTGATAATTACTTGAAGTATATTTTTTTTGATAATTTTATAACTATTACTGCTGATGAATTTGATTTTATAAAATGAACTTTCCAATAATTATATCCATAAAAAGTATTGCTTTATCTAAACAAGAAAAAAATTTTATTTATAAGATAAAACCTTTTGGGGTAATAATTTTCGCAAGAAATATCAGTAATATTTCTCAAATTTCAAAGTTAAATCAATCAATTAAATCGTTGAGTAAAAATACATTAATATTTATTGATCAAGAGGGTGGTATTGTAAATAGATTTAAAAAATTCAAAGAATTTAATTTTTTAGATAATTTTGAGTTATATAAGATTTATTTAAAATACCCCTCTTTATCCAAACAGTTAGTTTTTTTAAAGTCTTTCATAACATCGTATTATCTAAAAAAACTAAATTTTGATGTTAACACTGTTCCAGTCCTAGATTTACCAATTAAAAATACAATCCTAATGATTAAAAAAAGAACTTTTGGACCCAATATTAATATCAATATAATTTTGCAGAAAATATTACTAGATAACTTGAGTTACTTTGGACTAATTCCAATAATGAAACATATCCCAGGTCATGGTGTAACAAATAAAGACTCACATTTAACTTTGCCAATAACAAAATTAAGTAAATCTTCTCTTCAAGACCACATTAAAATATTTAAATATTTTAATAAAATACCTTTAGCAATGACTGCACATATTAAATATCTGTCGTGGGATAAAAATAACATCGCTACTTTTTCAAGTTATATTATTGATAATATCATTAGAAAAAAAATTGGGTTCAAAGGTTTAATTATATCTGATGATCTAGAAATGAATGCAAATATTTATCATATTAAGGATGCTATTAAGTTAGCTAACTTTTCTAAATTAGATGTTATTTTAGATTGTAGTTCTGATTTGGCTAAATATAGTGAAATTATAAATTCGTTTAATGTTTCAAATAATTATGTAAATGTTCATAAATCCAATAAACTTCAGCAATATAAGAAAAAATTAGACTTTAAATCTATTAATATTAATCACTATCATGAATTGTATAATCAATTGTTAAAAATTAATGGATTCTAACCTAAATATAGACATTAAAGACTACAATGGACCTTTAGATGTTCTTTTAGAACTTGTTCATAAAAATAAATTTGATTTAAAAAATCTACCAATACTTAGTCTTTGTAACCAATATATTGCTTTTATTGTAGATTTAAAAAAGGTTAGCATAGAGATAGCATCTGAATATTTACTAATGGCTGCTATTATGGTCTTTTTAAAATCTAAATACCTTGTAAATAAAGATAAAGAAGAGGATGTTAAAAAAGTAACAAGATTTCTTACAAACCGATTAACAATACTAGAACTTGTGAATAAAAATAGTATTAAGTTATTCGAGCTTCCTAAATTCAAACAAGAATTTTTTCCAAATACACAAAAACATAAATTAAAAATTGAAAAAAACTTTGTAATTAAAGATAAGCTAATTGATCTTCTAAAGGCTTATGCAAATATTCATAAAAGAAATCAGCAATATACTTTAAAGTTTAGCTCTACCAAATTATTTACAATCAAGGATGGTCAAAATGTTATCTCTAAGGAAATTTTATTTAACCAAGATTGGTTTACATTGCAGAGTTTATTACCTGGTAATTTAAAATCTGATATTTTGAATAAATCATTTTTTTCTAGCACATTTAATGCTAGCCTTCACATGGCAAAAGAAGATAAAAATGAAGAAAAAAAAATAGTAATTAAGCAATCTTTTCCATTTTCTGATATATATTTAAAAAAAGATGAGTGAAACTTCACAAAAAATAGAAGCTTTAATATTTGCTTCAAGCAAGCCAGTTTCAGAAAATGAAATAAAAAAAAGACTAGATATTCATGAAGATATATCTGAAGTCATGTCCAACTTAGAAACTGCTTATCAACATAGAGGTATAAATTTAAAAAAAATATCCAATAAATGGATTTTCTTAACAAATACAGAAGTCAGTGAGATCTTTCATGAAAAAAAAGAAATTCAAAAAAGACTTTCAAAACAAGCAATAGAGACATTAGCAATAGTTGTTTATCATCAACCTATAACAAAATCAGAAATCGAAAGTATTAGAGGAGTTGTTATAGGGCAAGGAATATTTGATCAATTAATGGAGTTTGGATGGATAGCTCCAGGAGGTCGAAAAGAGGTTCCAGGTAGACCTATTCTTTGGGGTACCACTGAAGACTTTCTTTTACATTTTGGCTTAGGTACTCTAGACAATCTTCCTGGAATTGAGGAAATGAAAAACTCAGGAATATTAGATGAAAATTTTGCTTCAATGAATATTCAAGAGGTTTCAGATGATTTAAACAAGGATGAAGCATTTATAGATGATGACGATGAAGCAGAAACTCTTGATGAGTTCTCAAAAAGCCAATTGACTCAAAATAATGATACTTGATGTGAAAGATCTTCACCACTCTTTCGGTGAGGTGAATGCTATAAATAAACTAAGTTTTTCAATAGAGCACAATTCGATTGTTTCTATTTTGGGTCCCTCCGGCTGCGGAAAAACTACTTTAATTCGATTAATAGCTGGTTTGGAAGAAATTCAAAAGGGACAAATATCTTTTGAGGGTAAATTAGTTGCAAACGAAAAATTTAATACTCCCCCTGAGCAAAGATCAATCTCTTACGTTTTCCAAGACTTTGCATTATTCCCTCACATGAATGTAAAAGAAAATATTAGTTTTGCAGCAAGTTCTAAAGTGAATAAAAAACAGTTGATTGATCAAGTTATACAATTAGCAAAAGTTGAAAATTTTCTTGATAAATATCCTCATACTCTCAGTGGAGGAGAGCAGCAAAGAGTAGCATTAGCAAGGTCAATAGCTGTTCAACCACGACTATTACTTTTAGATGAACCTTTTTCTGATTTAGATACTAATTTAAAAAAGGAAATTATTGATGACACGCTTCACTTAATAAATAGCTTGGACTCTTCTGCTATTGTTGTAACACACAATGCCGAAGAAGCTATGTTTCTTAGCAATGTTATTGTTGTGATGGAAAATGGAAGAATAGTTCAGATAGGAAAACCTCGTGAAATCTACTTTAATCCTTCTAATGTTTATGTTGCCTCTTTGTTTGGAGAGGTTAATATTTTTCAGACGAAAGTTCTAAATAATAAATGCGAAACCCCTTTAGGCTTACTAGATACAAAAAACTTTAAAGATAACCAACAAGTTAATGTAGTAGTTAGACCTGAGGCTATTAAATTGAATGTTGAAAAATCTCCTTTGACAAGTCCTAACTCTGGAGTTGTAGTTGACTCTAAATTTTTAGGAAATAGTGCTATAATTCATATGACAGTTAATGATAGAAATAATAATAAACATCACATTCATAGCAAATTGATTGGAGAATTTTTGCCTGCTCCTGCAAGTTCAGTATCTTTTTCTTTAGATCTTAATCACGTATTCATTTTCCCTAGATAAGATATCAATAATATAGTAAAGTTTATTAATGGGTGCTTTTAGCATATGGCATTGGATAATTGTTTTAATTATTGTTCTTTTATTGTTTGGTAAAGGAAAAATACCCACTTTGATGGCAGATATGGCAAAAGGTATTAAGTCATTCAAGAGCAATATGGCCGAGGATGATAAACCAACTAATCCAGATAAAGACGATCAAGACAATCAAAATAAGGACCAGTAATGTTTTCTTTAGGTTGGATGGAGATATCCATCATCCTAATTATTACAGTAATAGTTGTAGGCCCTAAAGAAATACCAACTGTTATTAAATTCTTAAAAAGTATAACTTCAGGTTTTGGAAAACTCTCCAGAGAATTTAAATCAACTGTAAATGAGATATCACATATAGAGGAAGTAAAAGATATCAAAAAGGAAATTTTAGACACTAAAGAGTCAATAGTAAAAGAGGGAAAAGAATTAGACGAATTTATCGAAAAAAGTAATGATCAAATTATGAGAGATGAAAATAATGACCGAAGCTGATAGCTCTATGAATTTCTTCGATCATATAAAAGAACTAAGACAAAAACTTTTATATGTCATAATTTTCTTTATTGTTACATTTATAATTTCTTTTTATTTCTCTCAATCAATATTTGAATTTCTAGCTAAACCTCTCACATCAATTTTGGGAGATGGTAATGGATTAATTTATACAGCCTTACAAGAGGCTTTTTTAACAAATGTCAAAGTAGCTTTTTTTACAGCAGCTTTTATTTCTTTCCCATTTTTATCAATACAGATTTGGTCTTTTGTTTCACCAGGATTACTTAAAAAAGAAAAACAAATTTCATTACCAACTTTAGTAGCTATCCCTTTTTTGTTCGTCCTAGGCGCTGCTGTTGTTTACTATGTTATATCACCGGTAGCATGGAAGTTTTTTTTAAGTTTCCAAACTTCACAAGCAGACGGTATCAATATTACACTTCAAGCTAAAATGAACGAATATTTGTCCTTGATGATGACATTTATTTTTGCTTTTGGGTTAGCTTTTCAATTACCTGTTATTTTACTATTACTTGTGAAATTTGGTATTCTTACTATCGCTCAATTAGTTTCATTTAGAAAATATGCAATTGTATTATCATTTGTATTTGCTGCAATTGTAACACCACCTGATCCATTCTCACAAATTTCTCTAGCGTTACCCGTAATAATTTTATATGAAATATCTATTCTTGTTTCTAAATTTATGGCTAAACGTCATAATAAAAAAGAATGAAAATATTAATAAAAGATAGTTATGCACGATATTAATTTTATAAGAGATAATCCAGATTTATTTGATGAATTATTAAATAAGAGATTTATTGACCCAAAGTCTAATGAAATTATCTTACTTGATAAAAACAAAAGAGATATGTTAACTAAATCTCAAGAACTACGAGCAAAAAGAAAGAATTTATCATCTTCTTTTGCAAATCTTAACGACGGTGATAAAGCCGAATTACAAAAAAAAGTACAATTAATTAAAAATAAGATTGATGAACTAGAAAATGATATTTCAATAATAGATGAGCAAATAAAAAACAATTTATCTAGTTTGCCAAACCTCCCACATAATGATGTACCTGTTGGAAAAGACGAAAATTCAAACAAATTAATTAAACAAGTGGGAAAAATTCCTTCTTTTAGTTTTACACCAAAGTCTCATTATGAACTTGGAGAAAACTTGGAAATGATTGATTTTGAACAAGCGGGGAAAGTCTCAGGTACTAGGTTTGTGTATTTAAAGAAAAAAATTGCCCAATTAGAGAGAGCTATAGCTAATTTTATGTTGGATAAACACACAAATGAATTTGACTATACAGAAATTAATCCTCCTAATTTAGTTAGAGACGCTGCAGCCTATGGAACTGGACAATTGCCAAAATTTTCAGAGGATTTATTCAAAACTAACACAAAACATTGGTTAATACCAACAGCAGAGGTCCCTTTGACTAATTTAGTATTAGATACAATCGTATCTGATAAGGATTTGCCCCTGAGGTTCACAGCTTGGACACCATGTTATAGATCCGAAGCTGGAGCAGCTGGAAGAGATACAAGGGGAATGATAAGACAGCATCAATTTTCTAAGGTCGAATTAGTTAGCATAACTAAAGAGGATGAGTCGGAAAAAGAGTTGGAAAGAATGTTAAGTTGTGCAACTTCAATACTAGATGATTTAAAAATTCCTTACCAAGTTATTTTATTATCTTCTGGTGATATGGGTTTTTCTGCAGAAAAAACTTATGATATTGAAGTGTGGTTACCTGGTGAGGGAAAATATAGAGAAATATCTTCTTGTAGTAATTGTAATTCTTTTCAAGCTAGGAGAATGAATGCTCGTTATAAAGACTCAGATCAAAATAAATTTGTTCACACTTTAAATGGATCTGGTCTAGCAGTAGGGAGGACATTAATAGCAATTTTGGAAAACTATCAAAATGAGGATGGTAGTATTAGTATTCCACAGGTCCTGAAACCGTATATGGGGAATTTAGATAAAATCTCTAAATAATTATATTCTTACTTGAACAATAATATTTAAAAAATTGATAAGCAGACCTGCCTGTTCTATTTCCTCTTGAAAAGATCCATTTGAGTGCACTATTTTCAATCTCATTATCAAATTCTACTTTATAAAATTTACAATAATTTTTAATTATTAAGATGAAGTCTTTCTTACTTAAGTTATGAAAACTAATCCATAATCCAAATCGATCAGATAAAGATAATTTTTCTTCAATCCCTTCATCTTGAGATATTGCAGATGATCTCTCATTATCTAACATATCTCTCTTCATTAAATGCCTTCTGTTACTTGTGACATATATAAGAAATTCGTAGTTTGAGTTGTAAAAAGACCCTTCAAGAAAAGATTTAAATTGAATGTATCTTCTATCATTTTGTTCAAATGATAGATCGTCAATAAATATTATGATTTTTTTATCGAACTTATAATTTAAAAAAATATTTGGTAAATCTGATAAATCTTCACTATTAATTTCTAATGTTTCAAACTTATCATATTTATGTGCATAGTTTTTTAATATACCTCTAATAATACTGCTTTTGCCACTTCCTCGCACACCCCATAAAAGACCATGATTAAACGCTAAACCTTCTAAAAAGTTTTTTGTATTTTCCTCTATTTTTTTTATTTGTTGATCAACACCGTACAAAAGCTTTAAATCAAGGACTTTATTGAATGGTATTTTATCTAAAGAATTTTTTGATCTATTCCAGCAGAGTAAATATTTATTTTTCAATTTTATGTTGACTTCATTGATGATTGTGAGATTTTAGTGCTTATTTTATTAATTTAAAGGATTTAAATCATGGAACAACTTGCAGGAATTCTACCACTTATATTAATTTTTGTCGTTTTCTACTTTTTACTTATTAGGCCCCAACAAAAGAAATTAAAAGATCACAAAAATATGATCGCAAATTTAAAAAAAGGTGATCGAGTCGTGACCCAAGGCGGAATTATAGGCAACATCCATTATGTAAATGATGATGGTACTCTTTCTGTAGAAATAGCAGATAACGTTCAAGTCAAAGTAGCTAAGGGTATGATAGCTGATATAGCAGCTAAATAGCTTAATAAACTAAATTAACATAATGATTATTTTTAAACAGTGGAGATTATGGGTATCTTTATTACTGTTAATAGGAAGTTATATATTAATTAAACCTAATTTTGAAAGTCAAACATCTGATAGCAAAATAAATTTTGGATTAGATATTCAGGGAGGTTTTTCATATTTACTGGAATTGAATGAGGAAGAATATCTTAACAATCTTTTAGTTAAAACATCTCAATATATTGAAAATACTTATTCTATTTCATCCGATATAGATAATGGTGAAATTGTAATATCTAAAAACCAAAATTTAGATGCTCTTACAAATATTGTTATACAAAATTTAGGTTTAGAAATTAATGAAAAATCAGATAAGCAAAATAGTTATATTTTTTCTAAACAAAGTTTTAATAAATCATTGTCAGATATGACTTTAAATGCAGTTGAAATCGTCAGGTCAAGAGTTGATTTTCTTGGTAATAAAGAATTATCTATACAAAAAGTAGGATTAAATAAAATTTTATTAGAAATACCTGGTGATTTGGATAATAACGTTAAAGAAGTAATCTCCAAAACGGCTAAATTAACATTGCACCTTGAAAAGAATAATATAGTTGGTTCTAAGACTTTTATAAATGAAGAAACTGGCGAACAAGTTAGAGTTCAAGAAATTCCAAATATAACAGGTGACTTTATTCAAGATGCATCACTTCAATATAATCAAAATGAACCAGTCGTTGCTTTTTCTTTTAATAAAGAGGGTTCAGATCTTTTTGCGAAAATGACTTCTGAAAATGTTGGTTCTAGATTTGCAATAGTTCTTGATGGTTCTTTAATCACTGCTCCAGTTATAAGAGAGTCAATTACTGGCGGCAGTGGTCAAATATCTGGAGGTTTTACAAATGAAACTGCTAATAATCTTGCAATCATTTTAAAGTCTGGATCTTTACCAACTCAAATAAAAATAATTCAAGAAAAACAAATAGGCCCAACTCTCGGACAAGAGGGCGTAGAGAAAGGAGTTATAGCATCAATAATAGCTCTTATAGCTATTACTCTTTTTATGATTATTTATTATAAAATTTCAGGATTTTTTACAGTTATCACAATTATTAGCTGTCTGTCTCTACTTTTTGCAATGATGTCCTTATTAAATACAACATTAACACTACCTGGTGTTATTGGAATAGTATTAACAATAGGAATGTGTGTAGATGCAAATGTTTTAATATTTGAAAGAATTCGAGAAAATTTTAAACATAATATTGAAGACCCTAAAAACCATGGTTTCAATTCTGCTTATGTAACTATTCTTGACTCTAATTTAACAACATTATTTGCTGCTGTTTTTTTATTTGCTTTTGGTTTTGGGCCTATTAGAGGTTTTTCAATTTCATTAATTATTGGTATTATATCCTCTCTAATAGTTACTTACATAATACTAAAATTATTTATTAATATAACTTCAATAAAATACCTTGGACTTCAAAGATGATTAATTTTTACTCTTTTAAAAATAAATCTTATTTAGTCTCCCTTACTCTTATAATTCTAACAATTACAATTATTTTTTTTAAAGGATTAAATTTGGGAATTGATTTCAAAGGTGGATTGAACTTTGAGGTAAAATCAAACTTAACAACTAATCAGCTTAATGAATACTTTGATTTTATAGACTCTGATAGAGAAGTTTTAATTAAAAGAGAGGTTGGCAGTGATGTTTTCAGTATCAGAATAGAGTCAGGTGATAATAATCCTGTTTTTATTGAAGAAATAAAAAATATAATTGATCAAAACCCGGATATTGAAATTTTACTCTCTGAGTATATAGAACCAACTTTTAGTGAAGAACTCATAAAAAATTCTATTTATGCTTTAGCATCTTCTTTGTTGGTAATAGCCGTTTATGTTTGGATAAGGTTTGATTGGCAGTTTGCAGCATCAGGTATATTTGCATTATTACATGACGTTTTTGTAGCTATAGGCTTTATGTCATTATTTAATATTGAATTTAATTTAACAATGATCGCAGCTTTGCTACTAATTGCGGGATACAGCATAAACGATACTATAGTTTTATTTGATCGACTTAGAAGTTTAACTTCAAACGAGGAAAATAAAGATAATTTTGAAACTAATGTTAACAACTCAATTAAATTAAATCTTCGAAGAACTATATTGACAAGTTTCACAACTATATTGGCATTATTATGTCTAGTTTTTCTTGCACCTGTTAATTTAACTGAAATGCCAATAGTTTTTATTTTTGGGGTTTTGATTGGAACTTTTTCTTCTTTATTTCTTGTGCTTGGAATAGTGGGGGATTTGAATTATGAAGCAGTGCTTAAAGCAAGAGACTCTTGATATTTTTTTAAATAAATACCTGTTTGATTATTTTTATTCTTAATTAGATCCTTTGGTTTACCTTCAAACAAAATATTCCCACCTTTTTCTCCACCTTCAGGTCCTAGATCTATAATCCAATCACTCGTGTTAATAACATCTAAGTTGTGTTCTATTACGATTACAGTATTTCCGTAAGACACTAATTTATGAAGTATCTCTAAAAGTTTCTTTATATCATCAAAGTGAAGTCCAGTTGTAGGTTCGTCTAATATATAAAGTGTTTTGCCAGTTTGACGTTTTGATAATTCTTTAGAGAGTTTAATCCTTTGAGCTTCTCCACCGGATAGTGTTGTTGCTGATTGACCAATAGAAATATACCCTAAACCAACATCTTTTAGTGTTTTAAGCTTTGAATATACTTGTGGATTATTAATAAAAAATTCTTCAGCATCATCTACTGTCATTGATAAAATATCATTAATATTTTTTTTATTGTACTGAATACTTAACGTTTCCTTATTATATCTTCTTCCGTTACAAACTTCACATTTAACATATACAGGAGCTAAAAAATGCATTTCAATTTTTTTTAATCCATCACCCTCACAACTCTCACACCTACCTCCTTTAACATTAAATGAAAATCTGCCAGGTTTAAAACCTTTAACTTTAGCCTCTGGTAAATTTGCAAACCATTCTCTTATTGGTGTAAAAAGCCCAACATAGGTAGCTGGGTTTGATCTAGGTGTTCTTCCAATCGGTGATTGATCGATATTTATAACTTTATCAATATTTTCTATACCTTTAATGTCCTCATAGGGGAGTGTTTTTATAATTTTTTCATAAATTCTGTTATTAGTAGCTCCATACAAAGTCTCATTAATTAATGTTGACTTTCCACTTCCAGATACACCAGTAATAGTTATAAACTTACTTAAAGGAAATTTTACACTCACATCTTTTAAATTATTCCCATTTGCCTTTTTAATTTCAATAAATTGTTTTGATGGAATTTTATTATGAGTGGGTGGATACCTACCAATTAAACCTCTTATATAGCTGCTAGTTAAACTATCTTTACTATTTAGTATTTTGTTAAATTCTCCGTTAGCTACAATAGATCCACCATTGATACCCGCATGCTTACCGATATCAACTACATAATCTGCCTCTCTAATAATATCCTCATCATGCTCAACGACTATTATTGTGTTTCCTAAATCTCTTAAATTCTTAAGAGTGTTTATTAGTTTTTGATTATCTCTTTGATGAAGTCCTATTGAAGGTTCATCTAATACATATGTAACTCCAGTTAAACCAGACCCAATTTGACTTGCTAATCGAATTCTTTGAGATTCTCCACCAGATAGAGTAGAACTTTTTCTCGATAAACTTAAGTAATTCAAACCAACTTCGTTTAAAAAATTTAATCTAGAAAAGATTTCTTTTTTTAATGGAGCTGCTATTAGTTTTTCCTGATTATTTAATTCATTTTCAAATTCATTAATCCACTTCAAAGAATTAGAAATGCTTAAAGAAGTAAAGTCAGAAATGGTTATATTATTAATTTTAACACATAGTGCTTTTTCATTTAGTCTTTTTCCATTACAGTCATGACAAGTTTTTGAGTTTCTAAATTTTTCAAGCTCCCATTGCCTCCACCAACTTGAAGAGCCATCATAGATATCATCCATAATATTTATTAAACCATCAAATTGTCTTCCACCAAAAAGAACCTCATTTTGAAAAGATTTAGGTATTTTAGACCAAATAACATTTTCTAATCTTTTTGCATTAAACATTTTTTTTAGCTTTGGAAATATTCTTGATTTTGATCTTTCTGACCAAAAATTTATTGCTCCATCATTAAATGATAAATTTTTATCTGGTATCAATATATCTTCATCAAATGTATCTATCTCACCAAGACCGTCACATGTTTTACAAG
>CABYRL010000010.1 GCA_902521465.1 uncultured Alphaproteobacteria bacterium
ATATTTCTCAAAATAGTATTCATATAAACAGTTATTTAAATGAATATTATCAATCCCTGTCTACTTTATTTGATATTGATCAGATAGAATATATAGAGGATAGGAGATACAATTTAGTTTTAAGTAATGGTAAAATAATAATGCTACCTATGGTGATTGACTCCAAATTGTTATACTTTATTAAAAATAATATTGATTTAATTGATAAAAGTACAAATTATTCAAAGTTTTTAGATTTGAGGAATTTTCATAATAAAACGATAAGATTGAAATAAGTGGATAATTATAAAACAATAATCGAAATTGGATCTTTTTCAATTAAGACAATTATTTATTCAGAATTAAATAAAGATTTTTCAATTATTGGTACAGGTAAGACTAGATCTAGAGGGTATACAGGAGAAGAAATTGATAATTTTGATGACTTTATTGAGTCTATTAAGAATTCAATAGTACAGGCAGAAAAACAAGCAAATTATATTATTAAAGATGCCTATATTCTTATTACAAATCAAAGTGTGCAAATCAAGAAAACACAAAAAGATCTTAAGTTAAATGGATCGATTGTTGAAAACAATGATTTAAGAAAAATTTCTAAAATTAAAATTGATAAAAATGAAAACTTTCATTATAACTTTTATACTTCTCACTATAAAATTGATGATAAATTAATTACAGATAATCCAATTGGTTTAAACTGTGATAAATTATCCCTAGTTTCCCTAGTTTCAATGATTGATATAAAACAAGTAAATCTTTTTAATAATATATTTCAAAAATTACAAATTAAAATTTTGAATTATTTAGACTCTACAACTTGTTATTATTTTTATTTAAAAAACAAACGTAAAACTAAAGCAAATGTAGTCTTAATAGATTATGGTTTTAACTATATAAATATTTTAATGATAAAAAATAAAGTTTTACATTTTCAAAAGAAAATTGCACAAGGTAGTAAAAAAATATCAGATGATCTAGTTAATATACATAACATCAGTTTTGACTTTGCTGAGAAACTTAAAAATTCCACAATCGACTTATCTGATACTAGAAATTCAATAGTTGAAATTCCAATTTGGGAAGAGTTTGGTGATAATAAAAAAAAAAATGTCGGTCATGATAATTTAAAAGAAATTACATTAGATCGGTTAGATGAAACTTTTGAATTAGTCTTAAAATCCCTACCAAATGATAGTAATTTTTATTCGTATATTTTTACTGGTGGTGGAGCAAATATAAGAAATTTTTATAACTATTTTCGAACGAAATTTGGTTATGATATTCAATTTTTGGAACCACCAAAGTCCTGTGGTATTCCTAAAGTTTTAAATGACGGAAGTATTATGTCTCTTTATTCAAGTTTTTGGTTTTTAACAAATAAAAGCTTTGAAGAGCTTAATTTTATTCAAAAAATTGATTCTTTTTCAAACAAAATATGGTACAAAAGATTCGTAGACCTACTATAGGTTGATTTGCGGGGAAAAAAATGACACTAGATATAGAACCAGTAGTTGATCAAAAAAACTTAAAACCATCTTTAACAGTCATGGGTATTGGCGGTGCAGGAAGCAATGCAATAAATAACATGATTCAATCTAATCTTAATAATGTTGATTTTATTGTAGCGAACACTGATGCTCAAGCTCTTGAAAACTCTCTTTGTTATAATCGTATCCAATTAGGACTTGAAAAAACAAAAGGTTTGGGAGCAGGGGCAGATCCAATGATAGGAAAGGATGCAGCTGAAGAAAGCATTGATTTAATATCCGAAGAATTAAGAAACACTAATATGTTATTTTTAACAGCTGGTTTGGGCGGGGGCACAGGAACAGGCGCTTTGCCTGTAATAGCAAGTATTGCAAAAAAATTAGGTATAGTAACAGTAGCTATTGTCTCAACCCCATTTAACTTTGAAGGCACAAAAAGGATGAATCTTGCCCTACAGGGTCTTGAAGATGTAAAGAGCAATGTAGATACTTTACTTATCATCCCTAATCAAAATTTATTTAAAGTATCGAATGAGCAGACTTCTTTTGCAGAAGCTTTTAAGAAAGCAGATAATGTTCTTTTTGACGGCGTTAAAGGCCTAACTGATTTAATTACACAACCTGGTCTTATAAATTTAGATTTTGCAGATGTAAGAACGGTTATAAAAGAAATGGGATTTGCAATGATGGGCACTGCAGTAGCAGAAGGTGATAATAAAGCAGTAGAGGCATCAAATTTAGCTTTAACTAACCCACTAATTGAAAATATAGATATGAATACCGCTAAAGGAGTTATTGTAAATATTTCTGGTGGTAGTGATATGACTTTATTAGAAGTCGATCACGCTGCTAATATCATAAGGCAGAGTGTTAATCCAGAGGCAAATATAATCTTTGGCTCCTTAATAGACGAGAGTCTGCAAGGTAAATTAAAAATTAGTATTTTTGCTACTGGAATAGAGGCCTCAGGAAAAAAAATTCTTTACTATCCAGAGTCTGAAAATAATTCAGGTTTTAGCTCTATTCAAAATAAAGTTGATGGGACTTTTTCTTATGATACCTCAGACACTAAAACCCACGAAGATATTTCTGGTGTAGTAGAAAATAAACAATTTTATTCTGAAAAAGAGGATTTTAATCTGACTAATGAGTTGGAAAATACTCAAGTTGATAAAGATGAATTAATTGAGGAAACTACTGAAAAATCTAACAATTTTGAAAACTTTGAAGAAAAAAAGAAAAGAGGTTTTTTTAGTATGCTTTCCAATTTGATGACTTCTGATAAAAAAATTACAGAAGAAACTGTTGAAATTCCTAAAAAAAAGCAAAAAATCAAAAAAACAAAGACAGATCCTAATCTTTTTTTATTTAGTGATGTTGTAGAAGAAGATACTGAAAAAACTAAACAAAACAAAGATACTGATGAAATATCTGAAGTTTCTGATATTTCGGAATTTAGTGATGAAAATGAGACCATTGAAGATATAGATACTCCTTCATATCTTCGTAAAGGCTCTAATCAATAAGCTCTGTAAATACAAAGTTTTACAAATATAAAGTAATACTTTTTGGGTATTTTCATAATATCTTTATAAATGAAAAGCTTTACTCTCAATGAGTCTGTAAATATAGAGGGTATTGGGTTACACACTGGTGTTAAAACTAGTGTTATTCTTAATCCCGCACCTATAAAGTCTGGCATCATTTTTAATAGAACTGATAAATCAACAATTATTCCTGCTAAATGGGACAATGTAATATCTACAAAATTTTCAACTAACATTGCTTCAAATGGGGTAGAGGTTAAAACAGTTGAGCATTTACTGAGTGCTCTTGCAGGTCTACATATCAACAATTGTGAAATTTTAATTAACAACGTTGAAGTACCTATTCTTGATGGTAGCTCTGATATATTTGTTAAAAGTATTTTAAAAAAAGGAATAAAAGAGCAAGACTCAGAACAAAAGATTTTAGAAATTGTTAAACCTGTAAAATTTTCATGTGATTATGGATATGCTGAGTTGGCACCTAATTCACCAAAAGATGAGGGGTTAAATATTAATTTAGAGTCTAGTTTCGAAGGAAAGTATGAAGATCAAGATATAAAAATAAAGAACTTAAATGGTAACTATGTCGAGTCCATATCAAAAGCTAGAACTTTTGGTTTTTTTCAAGAAATTGAATACCTCAAGTCACAAAATTTAATTAAAGGAGGCTCACTAGATAACGCCATTGTTATAAAAGACAAAAAACCTCTTAATAAAGATGGATTAAGATATGATAACGAATTAATGCGCCATAAAGTTTTGGATGTGGTTGGTGATCTTTATTTATCAGGTTACCCTATTATTGGAACTTATAAGGGTTTTAAAACAGGCCACTTCATTACAAATAATTTGCTTAAAGAATTATTCAAATCAAAAGAAAACTATAACATACATAAGATAAACTAAACCATTTTCTTAGGGTCAGTATATTTATTAAATTCTTCCTCAGATAAATCAGTTAGTTCCATACAGGACTCTTTTAACGAAATGTTTTTACTATAAGCATTTAGTGCCACTTTAGAGGCTAGATCGTAACCAATAACTTTAGTTAATGGTGTAACAAGCATTAAAGAGCGATTTAAAAGTTCATTTACTCTTTTTTTGTTAACTTTTAATCCTTTCAAACAGTTTTTATTAAATGAAGCCATTGCCTCACTTATTAAACTAATTGCATCAAGAGTATTATGTATGATTAATGGATTATAAACATTTAATTGGAAATGGCCTTGAGAACAAGCGAAGGCTATAGAGTTTCTCAGACCAATCACATGTGCACACACCATTGATAGTGCCTCACACTGTGTAGGATTTATTTTTCCTGGCATAATAGATGAGCCAGGTTCATTGGCTGGAAGAATTAACTCAGAAATTCCACTTCTTGGCCCAGAAGCTAATACCCTAATATCATTTGCCATTTTAAATAAAGTACTCGTTAAAATTTCGACACCTGACATGACTTCAATAAATACATCATGGGAAGCAAGCGACTCATACTTATTTGAAGCAGATTTAAACGGAAGCCCTGTTTCCTTTTTTAAGTATTTAATAAATATTTTAGAAAAACTTTTTGGCGCATTTACTCCAGATCCAACTGCAGTTCCTCCTTGAGCCAATTCATAAAGCTTATTTAAACTTTTTTTAATAACATTCTCAGCATAAGAGATTTGATCATAAAACGCTAAAAATTCATTTGAAATTTTTATTGGTGTTGCATCCTGAGTGTGAGTTCTTCCAATTTTAATTATTCCTGTAAACTCAGAAATTTTATTTTTTAAAGATTTTTTGAAAAAAGCTATCTCAGGAAGTAAATTTTTTTTTATCGATAGTACACTAGCTATATGCATAGCAGTAGGAATACTATCATTTGATGATTGAGACCTATTAATATGATCATTAGGATGAAGTGGTGTATTTGTTGGGAGTTTTCTTCCTAACAACTGGTTACTTTTATTTGCAATGACTTCATTTATATTCATATTGATTTGAGTCCCTGATCCTGTTTGCCATACAACAAGAGGAAAGTGATTATTTAATTTTCCAGATATAATTAAATCACAAACTTTACCGATAATTTTTGTATGATTTTTTGGTAATAATTTTAACTCAGCATTTGCGAAAGCACATGATTTTTTTTGTAAGGCAAGGGCTTCTATGAATAGATTTTGAAAATGAAATTTCCCAATACCTATTTGAAAGTTTTCTATTGATCTTTGAGTCTGCGCTCCCCAAAGTTTTGTACTTTCAACTTTAATTTCACCTAAGCTATCTTTTTCAATGCGAAATTTGACCATGAGTAATTAATAATATATATCAAATTCAATGAAAAATATTTTATTAATTCGCCATGGTCAAAGCGAGTGGAATAAATTAAATCTTTTTACCGGCTTTAAAAATATTGAATTATCTGAACAAGGCATTGAGGAAGCAAATAAAGCTGGGCAAAACTTCAAAAATTTAGATATTAAATTCAATATTGTATTTACAAGCGAATTAAAAAGAGCTCAAGAAACCGCTAAAATAATTCTTCAAAACCTCGATCAGTGGAATTTTTTAAATAATGAGGGAAAAATAATTTCAAACATTAACCTAAATGAAAGAGATTATGGTGATCTCACGGGTTTAAACAAAAAGGAAACTGCTGATAAATTTGGCGAAGAACAAGTTCATAAGTGGAGAAGAGGTTATTCTGATCAACCCCCTAACGGTGAAAGTCTTGAGGATGTGGTCAGAAGAGTTACAAAATATTTTGAGGAAGTAATTAAACCTGCTATTCAAAGCGATGAAAATGATAATATTTTAATAGCAGCACATGGGAATTCTCTTAGAGCGCTTTTAATTGTTATGAATATTTATGAACCAAATAATATTAATTCTGTTGAACTCTCAACTGGTGTTCCAATACATGTTATCTTAAAAGATAATAAGTTTAGTATTAAAGATTAATTAATTGATAGATATAGCTTTAGTTATAGCAATCGTATCATATTACACCGTCATGTTTATCACACCTGGGCCCAATAATGCTATGTTAACAATCTCAGGCTTAAAATTTGGTTTTAAAAGGTCTCTACCACATATTACTGGTATTTCTTTAGGTCATGCTCTTCAAGTTTCATTAATTTGCACAGGTTTAGGTTTAATTTTGATTAATAAACCAGAATTTCAAATGATACTAAAATGGCTTTGTTTTTTTTATCTCATTTATTTAGCTTATCAAATGATTGGGTCTCTAAAGGACTATAAGAAAGATACAGGCAGACCCTTAAATATTTACGAAGCTGCTCTTTTTCAATGGGTAAACCCTAAGGCATGGACAATTGCTATTACAGTCGCATCTGGTTTTATGCCTTTAGAAGAAAAGCTTTGGATAGCTGTTGTTTTCACAGGGTTGATGTCATCACTGGTAAGCTTTCCATGTATAAGTTTATGGGCACTTTTTGGAAGTTTAATTAAAAATTTAGTATCTAACCCTAAATTAAAAAGAAGCTTTGAGTATTTCTTTGCATTATTATTAGTATCTACGGGTATTTATTTAATATTAAACTAATTTTTCAAGTAAACTTAAATAACGAAAATTAATATATCCTTTTTTGGATATATAAAATTTCTCAATGCTATCTTTTCTTAAGGAATTACAAAATACTGGTAATTTTACCTTTAATTTTTTACTTATATAAATAGTTGATTTTAGCAAATGCTCTTTATTAGCAGATTTTAAAATTCTGATTGAGTGTTTGCCACTCAATAAATCATAAAATAACAGAGAACAATTATTTTTTAATATTTTATTCAACATAGCTCTATTTTGTTCAATACACTCTACAACATCAAATAAGACTAAGTAATTTTGATTTAATTTTATTTGACTTTGTTTCAAACCTTGCATTGATAAGAATAAATCTATTTTTTGATTTGTATAGTATTTACACCCAACTGAGATATATTCTTTCTCTTCAATTATTCTGTCAGTAAATTTTTCAATATAAAAGTTAAATTTGTTTGATATGTTTTTTAGTTCAACAATATCATCTGGTATTAGGGGCATTCTTGTTTCTTTTTTGACCATATTTGAGAGCATACAAATATTCATAATTAAAAAAAAATATATACTATAATCTTATGAAGTTAATTCCAGAATGGGAAGCACATGACAAATGTCTAATGGCTTGGCCATGTAATAAAAATCTTTACAACGAAATAATTAAAGATGCCAGATTAGAAATGGCTAATTTAGCTAATTGTATTTCGGATGAAGAAACAGTTTATATGTATTGTAATAAAGAGGATTATAATGACTGTAAAAAATATATTAATAATCAAAAAATAAATATTATTCAATTAGAACTAGATGACTCTTGGATGAGAGATATTGCCCCAATCTTTATCAAAGAGGACAATGAACTTAAATGTATTAACTTTAATTTTAATGGTTATGGAAAATACCCAAATTATTTTAATGATAATAAAGTAGGTGAATATATCTCAAATCAATTTTCTATTACTTCATATTTAAATGATCTTACTTTAGAAGGGGGTGCTATTACTTACGATGAATACGGAAACTTGTTTACCACTGAAAGTGTCCTACTTAACCCAAATAGAAATAATCCAAAAAAAGCAAAAATAGAGCAAACACTTACTAGTTTATTTGATTTAAATTCAATAATTTGGATCCCTGAGGGTTTAAAAGATGACGATACTGATGGGCACATAGACAATATTTTATGTCCTATTGGAAATAGAAAATATTTAATAGCAAAATGTTATGATATAGATGATTTGAACTCAAATAATTTAACTAAGATTAAATCAATTATTCTAAGTAACCTTTCTAGCATTGACAGTAACATAGAATTAATTGATATACCCCTTCCTTCAAAAATAGTTGTTAATGATAAAAAGCTTATTGCCTCGTATATTAATTTTTATTTTTCAAAGCATAAAATCTTTGTCCCAAAATTTAATGTTAAAGAAGATGAAATGGTTTATGATATTTTTAAAGATATTTTTAAAGATAAAAAAATTGAGATGATTGAAACTTCACATATAAATTATGGTGGAGGTAATATCCATTGTGTTACTATGAATGTGCCAAAAAATGTCAGTTAAAGTAGCTGCTTCGCAGTTTAAATCAATAAAAGAGAAAAAAGATTTAAACATAAATAAGGCTATAGATATTGCTCAACAAGCATCTAAGGAAAATGTAAATATTTTCCTCCTACAGGAGTTATTTCAAACTGAATACTTTTGCTCAACTCAGGATAAAAAGTTTTTTAATTACGCCATTGAATTTCCTAATGACAAACTATTTGAAATTTTTTCTAATTTTTGTAAGAAAAATAATATGGTCATGCCGATCAGTTTTTTTGAAAAAAAAGAAAATAATTTTTTTAATTCTTTAGTTGTGATTAATGCTGATGGTAAATTAAGTGATTTATATAGAAAGTCGCATATTCCCGAGGGTCCTGGTTATAACGAAAAGTTTTACTTTAAGCCCGGAGATACTGGCTTCAAAGTATTTAACACAAAATTTGGAAATCTTGGTTGTGGTATATGCTGGGATCAATGGTTTCCTGAATGTGCAAGATCTATGACACTTTCTGGTGCAGATATTTTATTATATCCCACAGCAATTGGTTCTGAGCCTCAAGACCCTTTATTAGATTCAAAAGATCACTGGCAAAACGTAATGAGAGGTCATGCAGCTGCAAATCAAATTCCTGTCATTGCCTCTAATAGAATTGGCACAGAAAATGAAGGTTTAATATCTGTTACATTTTATGGAAGCTCCTTTATCGCTAATCATTTGGGTAATATTGAAATTGAAATGGGCAAAAAAGATGAGGGCTTTGTATCTAAGAATTTCGACTTTTCAGAAATAACAAAATACCGCCAATCTTGGGGAAATTTTAGAGATCGTAGACCAGATCTATATAAAAAAATTTGTGATTTTTAAAAAAAATTATCATATTATTCAAATTCTACTTATTTAAGAGGAGAGGTAATATGAACAAATTTTTAACAGCTCTTTTAGTGCTAATACTCCCTATGAGTTTGAGCGCTAAAGAAGAGTTATTTATATACAATTGGTCCGATTATATAGCTGAAGATACAATTGCAAATTTTGAGGAAGAAACTGGTATTGATGTAACATACGATGTATTTGACTCAAACGAAGTTCTAGAGGCTAAGCTTTTAGCTGGAGGAAGTGGTTATGACTTAGTTGTTCCATCAGGCTCGTTTATGGAAAACCAAATTAAAGCAGGAGTTTTTCAAAAACTTGATAAAAGTATGATTCCAAACCTCAAAAATTTAGATCCAAGTGTTTTAGATAAAACTGATGCTCATGATCCAGGTGGGGAATACTCTGTTAATTACATGTATGGTACAACTGGAATTGGTTACAACGTTGCTGCCGTCGAGGAAAGAGGTGGAGATGTTGAGTCATGGGACATAATATTTGATGTAGATCAAATTTCTAAATATGAAGATTGTGGTGTGGCTTTCTTAGATGCACCAAGTGAAATTGTTGAGATTGCATTAAATTATCTTGGCCATGATCCAAATACAGAAAACACTAAAGCTAATCAAGAAGCACTAGAATTATTGAATAATATTAGACCTTATATAAAGTATTTTGACTCTTCTCAGTACATTGATGATTTAGCAAATGGTGAGATTTGCTTAGCAATAGGTTGGTCAGGTGATGTATTTATAGCAGCATACGAGGAAATTGAAGAGGTCTGGTATTCAATTCCAAATGAAGGAACAGTAATTTGGTTTGATATGATGGGAATTCCAGCAGACGCAAAAAACGTAGAAAATGCTCATAAATTTATAGATTATATTTTGAGACCAGAAGTTGTTGCAGAAATTACTAACTATGTGTGGTACTCAAACCCTAATCTAGTAGCTAACACAACTGAAGGTTTGATAGATCCTGATATTCTTTCAGACCCAGCAATTTATCCAACAGAAGAGACATTAACTAAACTTTTTGCAGATACAGCTGACTCACCTCAAAAGTCTAGGATATCTTCGAGAGTATTTAATAGTTTTAAAGCTTCTCAATAATCTAATTAAAGCGCAACTTTTACTTAAGTTGCGCTTTTCACAATCTTTTTTATGTCTGAACCTTTTTTACAAATCATAGATGTATCAAAAAGGTTTGATAATGTTGTTGCTTTAGACAAAGTTAATCTAAAAATAGCAAAATCTGAAATATTCAGTCTCCTAGGATCTTCAGGATGCGGTAAGTCAACACTTTTGAGAATTATAGCAGGTTTCGAGAAGCCTGATGAAGGAAGAATTCTACTCGAGGGAAAGGATATCACGAAACTTCCACCATATGTAAGACCTTTAAATATTATGTTCCAAAATTATGCACTATTTCCGCATTTAAATGTCACTAATAATATCCAGTTTGGACTAAAAGAAGAAAAAATTTCTAAAGAAGAAATCAATCATCGTGTTAATGAAATTTTAAATTTACTAGAGCTGAATGGTTTAGAGAAAAGAAAAATCAATGAGATATCTGGTGGTCAACAACAACGTGTAGCATTAGCAAGATGTCTAGTCAAAAAACCAAAATTACTTTTATTGGATGAACCACTTGCAGCATTAGATAAACAGCTAAGAGTACAAACACAATTCGAGTTAGTTAATCTACAATATAAGTTAGGCATCACTTTTATTATTGTTACCCATGATCAAGAGGAAGCAATGTCATTATCTGACAGAATGGCAATTATGAAAAATGGAGAAATCCTCCAAGTCGGTAATCCTGTTGAGATATATGAAAAACCGAAGGACAAATATATAGCGAATTTTATTGGCACAGCCAATATCTTTAATGTTCTTAATAAAAATAATCAAATCATCATTAAAGAATTAAATTATGAAGTTAAAAATATTAACAACAAAGAAAACTATGTTAAATGTTTAATTAGGCCTGAAAAAATTTCTGTTAAAAAACTAGAAAATCAATCTGATAATTTAAATATTGGTGTAGTTAAAGAAGTAGCTTATTTAGGGAGCTATACAAAATATTTAATTGAGGTTAATGGATTTGAATTTTATTCTTTTATGCAAAATAGTTTAGTTTCAGATAACCTTCAAATAAGATGGGATGACAAAGTTCAGATAAGTTTTAACGAAACATCAATATATTTCTTTAATGATTAAAAATTTAAAAAAACAAAACGTGTGGTTTGTATTCACTCCATATTTATGGCTAGTTTTGTTCTTTTTTGTTCCATTAGCTTTAATTTTTAAAATATCAATATCTGTGTCTGAATGGGGTATGCCACCTTATCGTGATCTTTTCTCTTTTTCTGAAAATGGATTGAAGATTAATTCAACTCTTGGAAATTATTTATTCATTTTTTCAGACCCTTTCTATATAAGATCATATCTCAATTCACTATCATTAGCTTTTACATCCACGGTATTATGTTTATTAATCGGTTATCCCATAGCTTTTTACGTTGCAAAATCTAAACCAAGTATAAGAAACATACTTTTGATTATGCTTATCATACCTTTTTGGAGTTCTTTTCTTTTAAGGGTATATGCATGGAAAGTCTTACTGCAAGGCTCTGGTATTATAAATTCAATTCTTATACATATTGGACTAATTTCTGAACCAATATCTATGTTACACAATCATTATGCTGTGATTTTAGGCGTTGTTTATACTTACCTTCCATTTATGATTTTACCGCTTTATGGATATTTGGTTAAATTTGATTTAAATTTGATTGATGCATCTAATGATTTAGGTGCAAAGCCTTTAAACACGTTTGTAAAAGTTATCTTACCTCTCTCTTTACCAGGAATTGTTGCGGGGAGTATGTTGGTTTTTATACCAGTTGTTGGAGAATATATAATTCCAGAAATGTTAGGTGGCAGTGATAAACTTTATTTTGGGAAAATAATTTGGGATGAATTTTTTGTAAATAGAGATTGGCCTATTGCTAGCGCACTTGCTATGTCTGGTATTGTAATTCTTGTATTTCCAATAATTATTTTTCAATTAATGTACGCAAAATATAATTTTAAAAATGAATAAATTATTTTTTAAAATTTTTAGCTTAACAATTGGATTTTCATTTTTATATTTTCCTATTTTAACTCTTATAGCTTATTCTTTTAATGATAATAAAAGAGTTATGGTTTGGAAGGGTTTCTCTTTTAGATGGTATAAGGAATTATTTCAAAATGAACAAATTTTAGAGGCTTTTTATACTAGTTTAAAAATTGCCTCTCTTTCAGCAACATTTGCAACAATCATGGGTGTAATGATTGGTTTTTCATTAACAAGAATATCAAAAATTCCAGCCAGGCCTTTCTTTATTTTCTTGAGTTCTTCTCCTTTGGTTATGCCTGAGATAATTTTAGGGCTTTCTTTGTTGTTATTCTTTATATCATCTAACCATATTATTGGCTTTCCTTCCTCAAAAGGACAACTAACAGTCTTAATATCGCATATAACTTTCTCTGTAGCTTTTGTTGCAGTTATTATCCAGTCAAGGTTGAGTAGTTACGATAAAAATATAGAAGAGGCTGCTCAGGATCTTGGGACAATTCCAAATATGATTTTTTGGAAAGTAACTGCTCCTGTAATATTACCTGCAATATTATCAGGTTGGTTACTTGCATTTACACTCTCTTTGGACGATCTTGTCGTTGCTAGTTTTACTACCGGTCCCGGAGCTAACACTTTGCCGATAGTGGTTTTTTCTAAAGTTAGATTGGGATTGAGTCCAGAAGTTAATGCTCTTTCCGCAATAATAATGCTAATTGTTATATTAGCAGCAATTAGTATTTACTTAATTAATAGATCAAACATTAAGAAGTAAATATTCTCTTTCCCATGCTGTAATAATTTTATTATAGGCATTTACCTCTAAGTCTTTTATTGAACAAAATAATTCTATAAAAGTTTCACCAAATATCTCTTTTGCCTCCTTAGATCTAGAAAAAGTATCTATTGATTGATAGATGCTTTCTGTCAGAGAAACATTTACGTTATAAGCAGCTTTTTTGGTCTCCGGGGTTGCTTTTAATTTTTTCTTCAAACCTAGATATCCCGCAGATAAAGTTGCAGCTATAGCTAAGTATGGATTTACGTCTGATCCACAAAGTCTATTTTCAATTCTCGCTTGGTTAGCAGAGTTAAAATTTGGGACTCTAAAACCACAGGTACGGTTTTCAAAACCCCAGTTTAGGTTAAAAGGTGTACCTTCCTCCCAAAAACCTCTAAGCCTTTTAAAGGAATTAACATTTGGTGCAAAAAGAGGTAAAAAAGCTTTTGAATATTTTTGTAATCCACCCAAATAGTTATCAAAATGTTTTGTAGTTTTAAGATTTTTATCCACAAATATTGGTTTACCTTTTTTTAAAATTGATTGATGTATATGCATCGAGTTTCCTGGAGTATCTTCCATCGGTTTAGCCATAAAAGTTGCATACAAATTATGCTTCAATGCAGTATGTCTCAGAGTTCTTTTAAATAAAAAAACCTGATCAGCCAAGTCAAGAGGGTTACCATGCTTGAAGTTAATTTCCATTTGTGCTGGTCCATCCTCATGATTAATGTTCTCAACCTCTAATTCTTGAGTTTCACAGTAGTCATATAGATCCTCAAAAATATGATCAAATTCATTAACAGCGTCAATACCGTAAGACTGATTTCCTTTTTCAATTCTTCCAGATTGCCCACTCGGTGTCTCTAAAGGGTTGTCTGGATCATTGTTTTTCTTAACTAAATAGAATTCAATTTCTGGAGCAACTACTGGTTCAAGGCCTATTTTTTCATAAAGACCAATTACCTTTTTTAAAATACCTCTAGAGTGGACCTCTATAACATTATCATTGTTATCAACAGCATCACAAATAACCTGTGCGGTTGGTTCTTCATACCATGGAACAGTTCTCAGAGTATTAAAATCAGGCTTTAATATAAAATCGCCATCTGTAGGATTTAAAATCTGATCATCTATTGAATAAGTCACATCTCTAGATACTGCTAATTTGAATAGGGCTAAAGGTAATCTTAATCCACCTGACTCAATAGAGCTTAAAAATTTTTTTGTTGGTAATATTTTTCCCCTTGGTATACCTGAATTATCAGGAATCATACATTCTACCTCTGTTATTTTATTTTTCTTTAACCAATCGACATAATCATTCATAGCTATAACTAACCTTTAAAATTTGATATTTATGTATCTGATGGATTACTCAGATAATTATTACGTAAGAACAAAAGCATTCAGTATTAATACTAACAAATTAAATGAGAGCTTACAATGTGATGTTTGTATAATTGGTGCAGGTTTATCAGGAATTTCATCAGCATTATATTTATCTAAATTAAATCCAGATTTAAACATAGTCATATTGGAGAAAAATAAAGTTGGTTGGGGCGCATCTGGAAGAAATGGTGGGCAATTATTACATGGTTTTTCCTCAGAGAATTACTCTAGCCAAAAACACACTCAAGAGGAAATTAAGATATTATGGCAATTCACATTAGACGCTGTTAGAGAGGTAAAAAAAAATATCAAAGACTTAAATATACAATGTGACTTAATCGAGGGTTATGTTTTAGCCGCAGTAAGTAAATCCCATGATGAGGAGTTAAAAAAATACGTAGACAGGCTTCAAACAAAATTTGACTATGAATCAGTGAAGTATCTACCAAAAAATAGAATGGACCAGTATTTTGATAGCCCTTATTACAAATCTGCAATGTATGACTCAGAGTGTGGTCAAATTCATCCACTTAATTATTGCCTAGGATTAGCAAGAGAATTATTAAAAAATCAAAATTGTAAAATATTTGAAGATACAGGAGTGATATCATATGAATCTCAAAAAAAAGTAACAATAAAAACTGAAAAAAATATAACTGTTAAATCTGATAAATTAATTATCTGCTGTAATGCATATATTGATAATTTGAATAAAAGTTTAAGAAAAAAAATAATGCCTGTTAAAACTTATGTATCAGCATTTACTGAAATTCCAAATACAGAATTGAGTAAATATTTTCGAAAACCTATCACAGTTGGAGATATGTTATTTGTACTAAATTATTTTAGACTGGACTCTAATAATAATTTAATTTTTGGTGGAGGTGTAAGTTACTCTAATATAGATCCGATAAATTTGGAATTATCTTTAAAAAAAAGTATAAAAAAGATACTTCCTGGTTTAGAAAAGTTCAAAGCTTGGTGTACTTGGAGTGGGCACGTTGCCATAACTGTAAACAGATTCCCTCATATCGGTAGTATTGATAATAATATTTTTTTTGCACAAGGATATTCAGGACATGGTTTAGCAATAACAACTATGGTTGGAAAAATGCTTGCTGAAACAATAACAAATCAGAACAATAATTTGAGCTTATTTGAAAAGTTTAGACATAAAAACTTTCCTGGTTTTGGCGTAATTGATAAGCCATTATTAGTTTTAGCAATGAGTTATTTTAAATTAAAAGATCAATTAAGCCTGAAATAATTTATTTTTGCCTAATCTAGAGTTAGGATCTAAGTGTTTTTTTAATTTTTTAATAAAAAGGTAATTTTCACTAGGTTTATATTTTTTTAATAGATAATTTTTTTTCAAACCAAGACCGTGTTCTGCTGCCACACTACCTTCACTTTGAATAGTCAAATCATAAATAAATTTTGAGAGGTAAGCACAATTCTTTTTTGAATTAGGATGTACTTTAAAATTGCAATGCAAATTACCATCCCCCAAATGCCCAAAAAAATAAGGAGTAAAGATTTTATTATCCTTTACAAATGTATTTACCTTCTTAATAAAGACAGACCACTGATCAATGGGTAAAGAAATATCAAATTTTTCAGTAAAATTATATTTTATCTGATTATATACTAACTCTTCTCTTTTACTCCATATCCATGATTTCGATTTATCATGTTCTATTTTATCAATTTTAAATTCATTTAAATTAAAGTATTTTTTTAAGTCTTTTTTGTAATTACCAATAATATTAGATTGTATCTCTATGATTAAATTGAAGTGATGTGTACTTTCATTAAATAAATAAGAGCTAGGTATTGGAAATATTATTTCAAAACTTGTTAAATTATCGAAGTACTTGTTCCTTAAAAATTTTAGTAATCGAATTGACTTATTTAAACTATTTGTTTGTATTAAATATGTAGAATTGTATTTTTTTTTTGGGATTAACTTTAAGCTCGCTCTTGTAATTATTCCAAAAACACCCTCAGAACCACAAAATAACTTCCACAATTTTGGGCCAAAATTATCTTTTTTGAGTTTATTTAAAAAATTTAAAATAGTTCCATCACTAAGCACTACTTCAAGGCCATTTATATGATCCTCTATGTTACCATATCTCAAGGTTTGCAAACCCCCAACATTAGTAGATATATTACCGCCAATTGTACATTTATCACTTGGCGCAATATTAACTGGAAATAAAAGTTTTTTATTATTTGCTGCTTTTTGAATAGTTTTTAACAATGTTCCGCTTTGAGCTGTTATTATAAAATTATCAGTATCAACTTCTTCAATACGATTCATTTTTTTAAAATCTATTAGGATAGTTTTTTCAAATTGAGGTTTTGTGCCATCCACTCTATTAGTCTCTCCACCAATAGGTAAAATATGAAATTTATATTTGTTAGAAAATTTAACCAGTTTAGATACCTCCAAAGAATTTTTAGGGAAAGCAGTTATTTTGGCACTTTTTCTTATAGTTTTTATTGGAAACTTCATTTAGATGCTCTTAGTAATCTATCATTTATAGCGATTCCTATTTTCTTATAAGGAATAGGTGCGATACTTATATTTTTATATTGGTTGTCGTTATCTGCTAAAAAAATAAAATGATAAAGATTTTTGGCAGCTTCAATTAAATTTCTACTCTTACTTAAATTTTTGAATTGACCTTTCTTATTTGCACCAAAGTTTATATATGCAGATTTTTTTTTAGCATTTTTGACATTTAAAAATATTTTCTTCTTCGGAGAATAATGTTTTTTTGAAGTTCCAGGTAAACTTAAATTTTTGTTATATTTACTAATAACCATATAGGGTAATATTTTTTTCACATTTTCTAATGATATCATCCCTGGTCTTATTATATTCAATTTATTATCAGATATTTTAATTAAAGTTGACTCGATACCAACTTTACATTTTCCATCATCTACAATTAATAAATTTGTCTCAATAAATTGCTGAAAAACCATTTCACTGTTGATTGGGCTTAGTTGTTTAAATTTGTTTGCTGAAGGCATTACAAGGGGCTTACGTACTTTATTAATTAAATTTAATGTAAATTTATTATTTGGAACTCTTACAGCACACTCATTATTTAATGTAAGAGATTTGGGTATTTCGAGAGACTTCCTTTGTAAAACAAGAGTAAGAGGCCCAGGCCAAAATTCTTTAGCTAAAATTAAATTTTCATCATCTAAATTAAAAAATTTATCTACCATTTTTAAACTTGAACAATGAAATATTAGTTTTTTTTTCAACGGTCTTTTTTTTAATAAGAAAATTTTTTTTGCTGCTTTAATATTGGTTCCTAAACCAGCTAGCCCATAAACAGTTTCTGTTGGCAAGACTACTAATTCATCTTTTAATAGTTTAGACTTTAAGAAATGTGTAAGTTGCTTTGATAAATTTGATTTAACGATATTGGGCATAATTTACATAATTAGATATATTTTTAGTATTCAGTTAAAATTAATTAATATTATTTTACAACTTTATGAATATATGCGCCATTATTCTTTCTGCTGGAAAGAGCAAAAGATTTAAATCATCTAAACCAAAATTTCTTCATGAAATATCTGGTAAAGAGTTAATACAGTATAATTTAGATGCACTAAATAAAATTAAACAAGTAAAAAAAACTTTTATTATTTCAAGTAAAGCTAATAAAAAATATTTCATTCATGAAAAAGTATTTATTCAAAATCCAATAGACGGTACTGGTGGAGCTTTTAAACAATTTTATAAATACAATAATAAATTTGATTATTTTTTATTGACCTTAGCAGATACACCTATTTTCGATTATAAAATACTCTCTGATTTTGTTTCAAAAGGTGTAAAGAATGATGATGACTTATCAGTTCTTACACAAAATGTAAGAAATCCAAAAGGGTATGGAAGAATAATTAAAAAAAATAATTTATTAATAAGTATTATTGAAGAAAATGAATGTTCAAACGAAGAGAAATTAATCAATGAGATAAATACTGGCATTTTTTTAATTTCAAAAAAAGCTGCATTAAATTTAAAATTAATAAAAAAAAATAAAAATAAGAATGAATTTTACATTACTGATTTAGTAAATGTCTGTTTAAATAAAAAACTTAAAATGACTACTTTTTTAAATAAAGCCACAGTGATATCAGGTGCTAACACCTTAAATGAACTTAATAAATTAGAAACATTATCTCAAGATTTTATAAAGAAAAAATTAATAGACAGTGGTGTTAGAATTATTCATCCTGATACGGTTTATATAGAGAGCAATGTTAGTATCGCTCCGGGAGTAGTAATTGAGCCACATGTTGTTATAAAAAAAAATGTAAGTATCAAAAGTAATTCTATTATTAAGTCCTTTTCTTATATTGAAAATTCCACAATAGGTAATAACTGCTCCATCGGCCCTTATGCAAGAATAAGACCTGAGGTTATTATGGCAGATGAGGTAAAAATTGGTAATTTTGTTGAGATTAAAAAATCAAAATTATCAAAGGGAGTAAAAGTAAATCATTTAAGTTATATCGGAGACTCATCTATAGGAACAAATAGTAACATTGGGGCCGGAACTATTACTTGTAATTATGATGGAAAAAATAAGCTGAAATGCAAAATAGGTAATAACACTTTTATTGGATCAAATTCTTCTATTATTGCACCTGTTAATATAGGTAATAAAGCATACATAGCTGCAGGATCTGTAATTACTAAATCAATACCAAATAATCATTTTTCAATAGCCAGATCAAAACAGAAAAATAAAATTAAAAATAAAAAATAATGTGCGGTATAGTTGGTATCTTAAATTCATCTTCTTTAAAGAATAACTCTATAGATATTTTAAAAAAGCTGGAATATAGAGGGTATGACTCTGCTGGCATTTCCTTGTTTTCAAAAGAACGAATAAAAACCATTAAAAGTGTCGGCAAAATATCAGAACTAAAAAATAAAGCTCAAAATGTATCAGATAAAAATTTTTATGGTGTGATAGGTCATACAAGATGGGCAACACATGGAGTTGTTAGTAAAAATAATGCTCATCCATTTGCAAATGATGATCTTACTTTAGTTTGTAATGGTATAATTGAAAACTATAGAAAAATTCAAAATAAATTTGTAGAAATTCCTAAAAATATTCAATCAGATACTGAAATTAGTTTTTACTTTCTCACCTATTTAGTCAATAAATATAAAAATTCAGATGAAGCTATTAGAGTATTTAAAAGTGTAATTAAAGGAAACTACGCCTTTGTTATATTTATAAAAAAAAATAATTGTTTTTACTTATTAAAAAATGGCAGTCCAATCGCCTTATCACATAATAAAAACTCCTCTTACATATGCTCAGATTCATCTATTTTATCTGACTATAGTGATAAGATTTATCATCTTAAAGATGGTGATATTATTAAAATTCAGCAGTCTAAAATATCTAGTTTAAATAAAGCTAAAATACTTTTTGAAAAAAATGAAATTAAACAAAACCCATATGATAAAGGAAAATATCAACATTATATGTTGAAAGAGATTCATGAGCAGCCTGAAGTTATAAAAGCTACTCAAAAAAACTATTTACAAGAATTTTTTAATGATTTTGAAAGCAAATTTAAAAATTTAATTTTAAACAAAAAAATAATATTCGTTGGATGTGGTACTGCATACCATGCCTGTTTAGTTGGGGAGTACTATTTTAATAAATATACAAATATAGATACTTCATCAGAATTAGCTTCCGAGCTTAGATATAAAAAAATAAATAAAGACGAAAAAATATTATTTATTTTTATTTCACAATCTGGTGAAACCATGGATACATTGATGGCTTTAAAATATATCAAAAAAAACAAACATTCCTCTATAGTTATAACTAATTCTTTACAGAGTAGTATGGTAAGGGAGGCTGATGTAACTATACCTACTTATGCTGATAAAGAAGTTGGTGTAGCCTCAACTAAAGCTTTTACTTGTCAAATATTGAGCTTAGCCAATCTTTCTATTGAAATTGGTAAAATGACAAATTCCATATCGAAAAAAGATTATAATAAGAATTTAGCAATTCTAAAGTTATTACCAATAAAGTTGAAAAAATTAATAAACGACTTTACACCAGAGGCGAAAAAAATTGCAAAAAAATTAAGCCAATCTGATACTTGTTATTTTATTGGAAGGAATATTGTATACCCAATAGCATTAGAGGGATCCTTGAAATTAAAAGAGATATCTTATATGCATAGCGAAGGCTTTCCTGGAGGAGAGATGAAACATGGCCCAATTGCATTGATCGATAAAAAATCATTAACAATTTGCTTATCGCCAAACAACGAACTATATGAGAAATCTATTTCAAATGCTGAGGAAATTGCTGCTAGAAATGGTAAGGTTATAATTTTATCGAGTGTTAAAATTCACAGAAAATCATTAAACACACATAATGTAAGCCTACCCAAAGAAAACTTTATTGACACACCTTTCATTTATACTATTCCTCTTCAACTCATTTCATATTATTTTGCTCTTAATGAAGGTACTGATATTGATCAACCAAGGAATCTCGCTAAATCAGTTACCGTTGAATAAATTGAATACTATTTATTATGAATATAGAAGTTGATAATGAGATTTTAGCTAGTGTGATTGAAGCTCGGTTTGGTATAAAACCACAGCTTTCTTCAAATATCGAAAAAGCTAATTTTAAACAAACTATTTTTTTTCCTGAGGATAAATTGAAATCAAATATATTTAATTCAGTGCCTTTAGACACATATGGAATAATCAATAAATCTAAGTTATTTACAAGAGAACCAATTACAGGAGAACAAATATCTTATTTAATTAATGATAATGGCTACACTGTTAAAGATAATAATCCAGATATTAAAATTGAAACAACAGATTATAAAATTTTTTATAGATTTGAAATTAATGAGATTCAACACAAATACTGCTCATCAATTTTTACTAATTTAAAATTTAAAAAAATTAATATTGTTTTTCCAAATAGCAGCACAATACACTTTTTTTCTGAGAATATATCCCTTTTAAAAAAATATATTAAGAAAATTGCTAATAAAAAAATTCAAGAGAGTGATCTTATTAAAATCAAAGTCCCAACTAGTTTATCTATTAATTACTCTAAAAATAATAATACCAAAGAGATTATAATCAAAAATAAATCTTATTTGGGAATATGTTATGAAATAGTTAATCTTTTAAGCTTAAATACTTTAGACAAAAAAA
>CABYRL010000011.1 GCA_902521465.1 uncultured Alphaproteobacteria bacterium
TAAAATTATACTAAAAGACTGAGGTATAATTTCCAAGTATAACTTACCTTTATAGTTATAATTTACATAGTCATATTCTTTTCCATTTTCAGTAATTACTCGAGTAAAAATATCTAATCGACCAGTTGTACTTTTTGGATTTGATTTTCCCATTATATCATTTGGTAAATTTAACTTTTCGTTTAATTCGCACAAATAAATACAATTTTTTTCTAGTAGTTTGTTTTGATTTAGATCAATATTTGTAAGCGATAATTCTTTAATAACTTCAGAAATTTTTATGTTATTTGGAATAAAAGAAGCTTTAATTCTATAACATTTAGAAGACAAACTTAAGTCAAGCGAAGCTGGTTGTATTTGTGTATTAGCTAAAGACTTATCAGAATAAATTCGTTTTTTTTTAATAAGATCTAATATTTGTTTTCTATTTAAATAGGGCATATGATTTATCTAAATTTGGAATATCTTTAATATCATATTTTTCACAAAAAAAGTCAGCTTTATTTTTGGAACTTATAGCTTTATAAAATTGACAAAAATAGAAGTTAGAGAGGTTTTTCTGATTTATTTTATCGTAGTACTTGCCATATAAATAATAATAAAAATATTCATTCATCAAATTTTTATCAAATTTTAGTTTTTCAATAATAATATATTTGTCATTTAAATCATTTTCTAAAAGATAATTTATATATTCAATTTTTAGAAAAGAGCTATTATTGATATTTATTAATTTTTGAAATTCATCCTTCCAATCTTTTACATAAATTCCTTTTTTGAATGCTTCGTATTTAATTAGCTCTTTACTAATTTTATTAAATTCTTGATCTTGATTAAAAATACCTTTTTCCAAATTTTTAAAAAAAATATTAAATAACTCATTATGCGAGTTATTAGAATATTTGGATTTTATCCATTCAAATTCTATTGAATTTTCTAATTTTGGAAAATTTATTTGTTTAAGATTATTAATTCTATCTTTATTTTTTGGATGTGTTCTAAAGTAAACATTATTTGTTCTAGTTACATTATTTAAAAAAGATATTAACTCTGAAGTATTTAATTTATTTTTTTTTATTTGATATATCATAAAATTATCAGCTTCTATTTCGAAACTTATTGAGTGTTCTGATATTTCTTTTACAAGATTACTGTTTAATGTTATGGATGAACCAATTCCAATATTTGCATTGTTAGTTAGTGCGGCTAATCCAACAGAAAATAAATTATAAAACGAAGATTTAATCTTTGATTGTTGAATTTTAATTTTTTTACTTTGGAAATGGTTATTAATAACATGACCATATTCATGTAAATAAATCGCTTTAAGGGTATCTTCATCATTTATTAATTCTAATAAACCAGTTGTAAAATAGATATTATCTTCAATTACAAATGCATTTGCCGTGTTATTTTTTATTAAATAAACATCTGTTTTATTGTGATTAAAATTATTACTTAAATTTATAAAATAATCCTCGAAAACAGGATCTCTTATGATTTCATAACTATGTAAGTTATTATAAATATATAAAAAAAATATAATCCAAATAAATTTAAACTTTACTATCAACTATTTTTTTTTTTATTTTTCGTCTGTATGATTTTTCATTACTGGTGTCATTAATTTTGCTTTTATCAATAAATGCTTTCACGTTATTTTTTACTTTATTTATTAAATCATTATCCAATTCATATATTTTTTTTTGCATAGATTTTTTGATAAAACTTATATTGAATTTCGAATTGGTTAATTTTATTTTTTTATTAATTTCTTTAGTATTATCATTGTAAAAATTTTCATCTATTTGTATTTCAATATCATCTTTATTTCCAATAGCATTTATACCTTTAATATCAGAAATCATATTATAAATTACTAATGATTTTGTTTTCTCAAAACCACTACCACTACAACAATCACACTTATTATAAAAAATTTCATAAATACTTTGCCCAATTCTTTGTCTTGAAATTTCCATTAAACCGAATTGAGAGATTTTTGTAAATTGTACTCTTGCTCTATCTTTATAAAATAATTCTTTAATTTTTCTTTCTACTTTTAAGTTATTTGAGTTTATATTCATATCTATAAAATCAATAACAATTAAACCTGCAATATTTCTTAATTGTATTTGTTTAAATATTTCTTCGCTAGCTTCTAAATTTGTATTTAATGCGGTTATCTCGATATTTTTTTCTGATGTAGATCTTCCAGAATTTATATCTATGCTTGTTAAAGCTTCAGTAGGATTAATCACTAAATACCCACCAGATTTTAAATAAATATTTTCTTCAGTTAGACTATTTATTGGATTTCTAATTCCAAAACTTTCAAAAAGAGGTAGCTTATCGTTATGATGTGTAATTATTTTATTTGATTTAACACTAAAATCTTTTTCTAGTTTTTTATATAATTTCATTGTTTTTAAATCTGAGAAGATTATTTCTTGTATTGTTCTTTGATTAAAATCTCTTGCGACTTTAATTAAAGGAGTATCTAATTCTGTTATTAGCACGGGCGCTTTTGATTTAAGAGTATCTTCTCTTATTTTAGTCCATAATTTTCTTAAATAATTAAAATCTGCAATAATATCCTCGTCTTCTGCTGATATTGCATTTGTCCTAATTATCAAAGACATACCGTCTGGTAAATTGAAATTATCATGTAATTTTTTAAGTCTTTTTCTATCAAGAGGATTTGTAATTTTTTTTGACACACCTCCTGTAGATGAATTATTTGGCAATAAGACACTATACCTACCTGGTAAAGAAATAAATGTAGTTATTGCAGCTCCTTTTGTGCCTCTTTCTTCCTTTACTATTTGTATTAATAAAACTTGATCTTTCTTAATAACATCTTGGATCTTGTATTTTCTGTAAAAAGAGAGAAATTGTTTTTTATTTTCCTTTTCGTCTTCAATTTCGATATTTTTATCCTTATTTAAAAATAACTTTTCATTATGAGGAATTTTAAAGTAACTTGGGTGTATTTCATCAAAAGGTAAAAAGGCTTTTTTCTCCGATCCAAATTCAATAAATGCAGCTTGAAGAGATGGTTCGACTCTAGAAACAGTTCCAAGATAAATATTATTTTTCTTATTAGTTGCTAAATCATCTGAGTAGTCAAAATAGTTGATTTCTTGCCCATCGGTCGCAATGATACATAGTTCACTATTGATTTTACCATCAATAAATATTCTTTTAGACATGTTTTTAAATCCCTTTGATATGATAAGTTATTATTAAATTGGCTATTAAATAAAATGAAAATTTTTAAATTTTTACAGTACATTTTTATATTCTGTGTATTAGGCGCATCCATAGTAATTCTATATTTATGGAATATTCAACAAGATTTACCTGATCATAATATATCTCAATATTTCCCAAATGAAATAACTAAAATCTATGATGAGAAATATGAACTAATGTATCATGTAGGAAACAGAGATAGATTCTATTTAGATTACGAAGATATTCCAAAAAATATGATAAATGCTATTATCTCTGCAGAGGATAAAACATTTTTTCAACATCAGGGATATGACATAAGAGGAATAGCAAATGCTTTCATTATTAATTTAAAAAATATTTATTCTAAAGATAATAATAATTATGTTGGAGCATCTACAATAACACAACAATTAGTTAAAAATATATTACTTAATAGAGACCAAACCATATCAAGAAAAGTCAAAGAATTAATTTTATCACTTAGAATAGAACAAGAATATTCAAAAGAGTTTATTATAGAGCTATATTTAAACGAAATTTATTTTGGAAGACGCTCATATGGAGTGGCGTCAGCTTCATATAATTATTTTAATAAATCAATATTTGACTTAGAGTTACATGAATATGCATATCTAGCAGCTCTTCCTAAAGGGCCTAATAATTACGATCCAAAAAAAAATTATAATAGAGCTTTAGATAGAAGAAATTATGTTTTAAAACAAATGGAAATTAATAAATTTATAACATCAGATCAATTTAATTTTTATTCAAATTTAGAAATAGAGCTTTATGAGAGAAATAATAAAAAATACAAATTAGATTACAAAACAGACTTTATACTTAAAAACTTAAATTCAAAATCATATAATAAAAATGCATTTTATATACAATCTACTATAGATCAGAGTCTTCAAAATATTTCAGAAAAATCTTTAATAGATAATTTAGCATTATTTGAAAAAAAATATAGAAATTGGATGGGAAGTTTTAAAAATTTGGAAGATATTTTAAAATTTAAGAATGAATACTGGCATATTGCAAAAGTTATTAATAAAAATTTAAATGTAATTCAATTATCAATAATCAACTCAGATACAAATATATATTTAGATATTGACAAAAATATGTACGGTCCCAAAAAAACCTCACCAAATAATTATTTAGATTTAAATGACTACATATTTGTTACTAATATTGATAATGCTTTTTATGCAGTTCAGCCACATGAAATTAATGGATCTGTAATTATTATGGATCCCTTTAATGGAAATATAGTTTCTATGGTTGGGGGAGTAAATTATGATGTTAGTAACTTCAACAGAGTAACTCAAGCTTACAGACAGCCAGGTTCATCAATAAAACCCTTTATATACGCTCAAGCGTTAGAAACAAAAAAATTCTTACCTAATACATTAATATTAGACTCTAATATTCTTTTAGATCAAGGAAAAGATCTTCCAGTGTGGGTGCCTAAAAATTATTCTAATAAGTCATACGGAGAATTAACATTTAGAAGAGCCTTAGAGACCTCTAATAATTTAGTAACATTAAAAATTGGTCTAGATTTAGGTTTAAATTCAGTAAACAATTTTTTAGACAAAATAAATTTTTATAATAGAAATACTAATACTGATGTTCATTCAACACTTCTTGGTGCAGTAGAAAATAATCTTTTGAATTTAGCTAAATCGTATTCAATCTTTTTAAATGGTGGTTATATAGTTGAACCATCTATAATTAAAAAAGTAGTTTCAAATGATGGAGAATTAATTTTTAACAACGAATATTTCAGATGTAATTATTGTTCATTCACATCTGAAGATAGATCATATAGATTACCAATTGTTAAAACTCAGAAGGAAAAAGTAATTTCACCACAAACTTCTTTTCAAATATTAAATATTCTAGAAGGAGCTATTGAAAGAGGAACTGGTAAATCTCTTAATAAAGTCAATTATCCGATTGCAGGAAAAACAGGTACCACTAACGAAAGTAAGGACTTATGGTTTTTTGGACTAACTCCTAGATATGTAATAGGAGTTTATGTTGGTTATGACACGCCTAAAACAATTGGATACAGGGAAACTGGATCTTCTGTAGCTTTACCTATTTTTAAAACCATTATTGAGAACTATCTTTTAAAACATAAAAATAGAAATGATAAATTTGTTGTGCCTAGTGATTTAATTGTTAAAAAAGCTGATAAAGATAGTGGAAAGATTTCTGATGGACAAAACACAATTATTGAGTATTTTACAAAAGATCAGCTAGAAATGCTTGATAATCTAAATAAAGTTGAGAGTATTGGTGGAATAAATTAATGGATAAATATGAGTTATTAAATTTAGTTAAGGAAATAGAGTCTCTTTTAAATATTACAAGGAGGAGTCTTTGACTACGAAAATACTACCAAAGATATTAATAAACTTAATAAAATTATTTCAGATCCAACAAATTGGAATGACATTAATTTAATCAACAAATCTCAAACAAAATTAAAACAAAAAAGTAATAATTTAAAAGATTATGATTTTGTCTTAGGACAATTTAGAGAATTCAAAGAATTTATTGATATTTATGAATTTCTAAATAATAAAGAAATTGACGAATTAGTTAATAAAATAAATGAGCTAAAAAAACAATGTGAGAGAATTAAGATTAAATCTCTTTTAAATAAAGATACTGATGATTGTAATGCTTTTTTAGAAATACATGCTGGTGCAGGTGGAACAGAAAGTCAAGATTGGGCTGAAATGTTGACTAGAATGTATCAACGCTTTGCAGAAAAAAATGACTATAAATATAAAATCATAGATTTCCAAAAAGGAGAAGAAGCTGGTGTTAAGAGTGTTTCTATGAACATATCAGGTTTTAAAAGTTATGGTTATTTAAAAAACGAGTCTGGCATCCACAGACTAGTTAGAATCTCGCCATTTGACTCCAACAATAGAAGACACACAAGTTTCTCAAGTGTTTGGGTGTATCCAGAAATAGATAATGATATTGAAATTGATATTAATAATAAAGACCTTAGAATTGACACTTTTAGAGCTTCAGGTGCAGGTGGCCAACATATTAACACCACTGATAGCGCAGTAAGAATAACTCATCTGAAGTATAACATTGTTGTACAAAGTCAAAACGAGCGATCACAACATCGAAATAGAGACACAGCAATGAAGATGTTAAAATCTAGACTATATGAAATAGAATTAGATAAAAAAAATGAAGAAAAGAAAAAGGAGGAAGGTAACAAAAAAAAAATTGGGTGGGGTAATCAAATTAGATCATACGTTTTACATCCCTATAAAATGGTTAAAGATTTAAGGACAAATTACCAAACATCAAATGCTGAAAACGTACTAGATGGAGAAATTATTGATTTTTTAGAGTCAAATTTAATAGATGTATAAACTATATTTTTTAAAAATTTTATTTTTGATATTTTTTCCTTTTCATATAAATGCTTACGATTTTAGCTTTCAAAATGAAAATAATTTATTTGAACTTGATTTTGAAGATAATTTATTAAAAGAAATCAAATTTGAAGTTAATATTAATGGTCAAAGAAACTTTGGAATAATAAATTATCATAATAACGAAATATATATTCTTTTAAACACTGATCAAATATCATTCGATAATTTTAAAAAAATATTCCCCAAACCTCAAAAAAATAAAAAACTTAGTAAAAAAATAAATTTTAATTGGGAGATATCTGAATTGATAATATCAGATGATTACTCTCTTTTTTCCAACAAATTAAATTTTGTATATGATCAAGGTTTTGAGTCTATGATATTTTATGATAGCAAAAAAGAATTTGAACTATCTATTCTTCCTCAATTAGACGGAGATAAACAAATTTATTTATTTTCTAAAAATGCAGGACAATTCTTTTATGCTCAAAAAATAACTAAAAACATGAATGGTGGGGCATTAATTGGCAAAGGGTCTTTTAAAAAATTCAATGATTATGATTTAAATATTAAAGTAAAAGACTTTAGTATTGATAAAAACTCAAAGTTTTACAATCTACTTTTTACCTCAAGAATGCTCGATGTTTTTTCAGTATTACAAAATAAACAAGATGAATTCAATTATTTAGAAGTTCCCGTTCAGAAGAAAGGTAAGATTTTCACTTTTGATCATGCTCTAATGTTAGGTGGGACCGTCGCTTTTTCTTTTAAAGGTGAAGCAAATCCTACTGAAAAGACAGCAAGTGTAAATGGCACATATGGACCTTTATACTTATTTGAAAAAAACTTTAAAAATGTACCTTTTTTAAGTGAATTATTTGGTAAAAATGTTGAAGAAAGTCTTTTGGCTGCTGATTTTAAAGTAAATAAGAAAGGCAATAAAACAGATTTTATATTTAACCCTTTGTCAATTTTGACTCCTGGGAAAACTAGAAACTTTTTTGATATTTGGGAGTAATCATCTTAATATTTCTATATGATTATAATTAGAAATTTCTCCAGATTTTAATATTTCAGCACGAACCCCACTTTTGTATGCTAGAAGCTTGACTAGATTTTTTACTCCCAATTTATTCTGAAGATATTTACATGGTTGACATAACTGATGTATTTTTAAAACTACATTATTAATTTGTATCTTTTTATTTAAAATATTATTTAGATCAATACCTGATGTAATTATATTTCTTCTAAAATCTTTATATTCTAATTTATTTTTTATTTTTTTATTGAAATCATCAATTTTTTCAGACTCTATAAGCGTAACTTGTTCATAATTTTCTTTATAATTTTGATAGTACCTATCATTTATTATACCCTTATTTTTGCATAATATTGCTTGATTTATATAAAAAGTATTTTTTCCATCCATATTGCTAATATTGATTGCTTTAATTTTGGCCATCTTCTAATATATCTACTTTAATTTATATTTATGGAAGATAACACAAATTTATACAATCAAAGGAACATTCTAATTCGTAACTTCTTGATTTTCTCAAGATTAGCACCTTTTGTTACTAGTTTCATAGGATCAGTACTTATTAATAAGATTTTTCTTAAAACACCAAACTTAATTAATCTTGATTTTATATTGATTTTTATATCTCTTTATTTGGTTTTATATGTATTTATCTCTCATACTAAGTCTTTATGTGAGCAACTTGCTATTGTTAATCAAAAAATAAATTCACATAGTGACGAATAATTAGTTTTATTTTAAAAACTTCTTTATTTCTTTCAGGTCTATGATATTTTATAAAAGAACAAAATATGAACAAAAATATCCCGGTAAAGATCGATAAAGAGAACAATTTTAAATCTGTACCTTATATTTTGTCTAAGATTTCAGCTGGATTTCCATCTCCAGCTGATGATTATATTGAAAATAACCTAAATTTATCAGAGTTATTGATTAAAAATCACTTATCAACTTTCTTAATGAGAGCTAGTGGTGACTCTATGGTAAATGCTGGAATTAACGACGGTGACATATTAGTTGTGGATAGGAGTTTAGAGGCTAAAAGTAGAGATTTAGTAATAGCTATATTTGAGGGAAATTTAACTATCAAAAGACTAGTTATCAAGACAGATGGCTCTGCTATCCTAAAAGCTGAAAACCCGTTACATAAAAATATATTAATATCAGAGTACACAGAATTAGAGATATGGGGAGTCGTTACCAGTGCCATTCATCAATTTATCAAATAATGAATATAGTGGCCCTAGTAGATTGTAATTCATTTTATGCCTCATGTGAGACTATATTTAAACCTGATTTAAGTAAAAAACCTATCATAGTTCTATCAAACAATGATGGATGTGTGATAGCTAGAAGTTCCGAAGCTAAGAAATTAGGAATTAAGATGGGGGTGCCTTTCTTTGAGATAAAGCAAATAATAAAAAAATATCCGGTGCATGTGTTTTCATCAAATTACAGTTTATATGGAAATATTTCATCCAGGGTAATGGGAGTTTTAAAAGAGCATTGTGATAGATTAGAAGTCTATTCAATAGATGAAGCTTTTTTAATATTAAATAAATATTCAGAGAGAAGTTTTGTTTCACGGGCAGAAGGGATAAAAAAAATAATAAAGAAGTGGATAGGTATACCTGTTAGTATAGGAATAGCTAGCAATAAAACCTTATCAAAAGTAGCAAACCATCTTGCTAAAAAAGATGAGTTAGGATCCCAAGTAGTAGAAATTATAAATCAAAAACAAATAGAAATATCCTTGAAGGTATTAGGAGTAGGTGACATCTGGGGAATAGGAGCCAGGATAGAGAAATTTCTTCAAAAAAATGGTATATACACTGCATACGATCTATACAAAACAGATCCAAGGTGGGTTAGGCAACACCTAGGAGTAGTGGGAGAGAGAACCTACAGAGAACTACATGGTGAAATATGTGTACCTATAGTAGAGAGATCTGAACCAAAAAAACAATGTCGAGTGTCAAGATCTTTTGAAAATTATGTAACCAGTTTTCAGGATTTAGAGAAAAGAATAATTTCTTATGCAACTAGAGCCTCAGAAAAAATTAGGTCTGATGGCTTACAGGCAAAAAAAATTACTACATTTATTCGTTCAAATAAATTTAACAACAATAATAAACAATATCATGCAGCTCGGACTTATGATTTTATATCTCCATCAAATGACTTATTTGAGACGATTAAATTAGCTGTAAAGGCACTAAAATCCATTTATCGACCAGAAATTAAATATAAAAAGGCAGGTGTTTTGCTATCAGATTTAACTACAGAGGGAGAGTACAATAGAGATTTATTTTTTCATCAATCAGAAGAGAGTCTGTTAAAAAAAGTTAGGGTAAACAAGGTATTTGATAATCTAAATAATAGATATGGAAGCGGGACTATTTGTGTTGCCAAAGAAAACTATGAAAAGTTTTATATAACTAGACGACAAAACTTAAGCCCCGCATATACATCAAATTTTGATGACCTACCTAATGTAAATTAATTTACAGCAGGTATCGATGCCATAGACTCTTCAAAGGCTTCTGTATCAAATTTATCTTCAGCAAGATTGCCTGAGAAATAATCCATATATGCCTGCATATCAAAATGACCATGACCACAAAGATTGAACAAAATAGCTTTTGATTTACCCTCAGCTTTACACTTAAGAGCTTCATCAACAGCACCTTTAATCGCGTGAGTGGCCTCAGGAGCGGGCATGATACCTTCCGTTCTTGCGAATTGTATACCTGCTTCTAAGCACTCTTTTTGACCATAAGCTCGAGGTTCCATATGACCATTATGAACTAAATGTGATAGCATTGGAGACATCCCATGATATCTTAATCCACCTACATGAGTAGGTGATGGCATAAAATCAGAACCTAATGTATGCATCTTTAACAATGGTGCAGATTTTAGAGTATCACCAAAGTCATAAGAATATTTACCTTTAGTTAAGGAAGGACAAGATGATGGTTCAACTGCAATAGCATGAACATCTTGTTCTCCTCTAAATTTTTTTCCTAAAAAAGGATTACATAAACCTGAAAAATTACTTCCTCCACCAGTACATCCTATTACAATGTCGGGATAATCATTGGCCATTTCCATTTGTAAAAGCGCTTCTTGCCCAATAATGGATTGATGCATTAAAACATGATTGAGCACACTACCTAATGCATATTTTGTATCATCATTTGTGGCTGCAACTTCTGCTGCTTCAGAGATTGCAATACCAAGCGAGCCAGAACTATTTGGATCCTTTTCAAGTATAGCTCTTCCTGAATTTGTTTCATTAGATGGGCTGGCTACAACACTTCCACCATAACTTTCAATTATGGCTCTCCTGTAAGGTTTTTGATCATAGCTTACTCTTACCATGAATACTTTTATTTCTATTCCAAATACGGCCCCAGCATAACTTAAAGCAGTGCCCCATTGACCTGCACCGGTCTCAGTTGCTATTTTTTTAACACCTGCCTCTTTATTATAAAAAGCCTGAGCTAATGCAGTATTCGGTTTATGACTACCCGATGGACTTGCTCCTTCGTATTTGTAATAAATTCTGGCTGGAGTATCTAATGCCTTTTCTAAAGCTCTCGCTCTTACTAGGGGCGTAGATCTCCAACGACTGTAAGCTTCTAAAACTGGTCCCGGAATATCTATATATCTCTCTTGGGTAACTTCTTGCATTATCAATTCCATTGGAAATAAAGGTGCTAAGTCATCTGGACCTATTGGTTGTTTTGTTCCTGGATTTAAGGGTGGGCTCATAGGCTCTTTTAAATCCGCTCCCAGGTTGTACCACTGTTTTGGCACATCACTGTCTTTTAGAAAAAATTTACTATCCTCACTCATAATTAAGGATTTTATTGTATTTGTTAGATAAAAAGTAGGATTATTTATTCACTATAAAACCTATTTAAGGCTGCTTCTTTGTTAATTAAGGGTAAAAGTTGTGCAACTAGCACCCCAATAAGTATCAAAAAACATCCAAAAATTTGAACATTTGTTAAAAATTGAGAAAGAATAATCCAAGCTGCTAACGATCCAAATACACCCTCAAGAGAAAATGTAATTGCTGCTGTGGATGGCTTTACATACCTTTGCCCAAAAACTTGAAGGGTATAAGCAATCCCACTTGACATAACACCTACATATAAAAGCTCGAAGATTTCTTTAAATATTCCATCAATAGTAGGATTTTCAAAAATGAATATAAATGGCAAACTATAAAAAAAACATAATAGAAATTGAGATGATGCTAAAGTAAATGGTGCATTTATAATTTCAAAGTATTCATCAATTAAAATGCAATGTATTGCAAAAAATAAAGCACATACAATTACAAGTATATCAGCAAATTGTGCTTCAAAACTATTTTCAAGAGTTAAGTAATAAGAGCCTACAAGACATATTGATACAGATAACCAAATGCTCCAGTGTATTTTCTTTTTTAAAAATAATCTCGATATTAAAGGAACAAAAGGAACATATAATATAGTTAAGAAAGCAGCATTTCCTACTTTAGTATACTGTAAGGCATATTGTTGAAGGTAAGTTCCTAATAATAAACTTAAACCAGTTAAAAGAACTACGAAAAGAAATTTTTTTTTATTTTTAAGATTTTTAATTTTATTAATTTCATAAAAAGCAAAAGGTAAAACTATTATTCCACCAATTAAAAAACGCATATTTGTAAAAGTTAGTGGACCAATAAATTCCATACCTGTAGTTTGAGCCACAAATGCAGTACCCCAAATTATTGATGCTACTATGAGACATAAAGTAGAAAAGAAATGTTTGGAGTTCATAAGAAACTGGCTCCGCAGGTAGGATTCGAACCTACGACCTGTCGGTTAACAGCCGAATGCTCTACCGCTGAGCTACTGCGGAACGTTGCATCAAACTACAATAATTTTTTAATTTTTCAATTAGCATTTTTTTAATTCGATTTTAAAAATAATTTTCAATGATATTAGGGTTTATTTAGATATAATGTATACATGGAAAAAATTATTTCACCTTGTATATCGATATGCAAAACCGATCCATCTACCGGATACTGTTATGGCTGTGCTAGAACTTCTGAAGAAAAAGCGATATGGAAAGACGAAAATACTAAAAATGAATGGAAAATAAATAATATTTCTGAGTTAAAAAATAGACTTTCTGGTTGGCAATTATCATCATTTGAAGAGTCATATGATTTTAAAATAAAAAACGGAATATCTTTAGCAAAGCAAAAAATGATGAATAAATGAAGAAAATTAAAGGCTCGTGTCTTTGCAAGAAAATTACCTTTGAGATTAAAAATGAATGTAGATACTCAGTTTTTTGCCATTGCCAGATGTGCCAGGCTTCAAATGCTGAATTTAGTTCTTATACAAAAGTAAAAAAAGAAAATCTAAATTTTAAAAGTAAAAAAACTTTAAAATGGTTTGTTTCTAGTAAACATTATAAAAGAGGTTTTTGTTCAATTTGTGGAAGTTCATTATTTTTTAAAAAAATATCTTCTGATGATTATATCTCAATATCAACAGGTACCTTAAATAAAAATATACCTTCTATCGGCCATATTTTTTACAAATATAAAAAAACAAAAATTAATTTTTCTAAATTAAAAAAATTTCCTCAATCTGCCCAAGGATATTTTGATAAGTTTATTTACAGAATTAAATGAATTACTCATTAACAATCAAGATTATCTTAATATTACTATTTATATACCTTTTAATTATCTTTTATGTTTATACAAAACAAAGATCTCTTCTTTATGTTCCACAAATTGATAATTATGATGATGAATTACTAATCATTCCCGCGGAACAAGTATTTATTGAAAATAGCTCAAATATAAAATTAAGGTCAATTTTTTATAAACATCCATCTAATACTAAAACTACATTACTAATGTTTCACGGTAATGCTGGTCCTATTGAAAATAGATTTTATAAAATTAATAAGTTATCAAAATATGACCAAAACATTTTACTTATTTCTTGGAGATCATATAGCGGTAATGATGGTGAACCTACTGAGGATGGTTTATATGATGACGCTAGAAGTGCTGTAAAATGGCTTGAAGAAAAAAATATTTCTAAAAAGGACATTATTATTTATGGAGAGTCTTTAGGAACTGCTGTTAGTATTGAAATAGCCCAGAATAATAATTTTAAGGGTCTGATTCTGGAGGCGCCATTTACTTCAATGATTGATGCTGCTAAATTTCATTATCCATACCTTCCTGTTTCAATTATGCTTAAAGATAAGTATTTAAGCGATAAAAAGATTAAATACGTTATTTCCCCTATATTTATTATGCACGCCACAGGAGATGATATTGTTCCATTTAGAATGGGTGAAAAAATGTACAAATTAGCAAATTCACCTAAAAGTAGTTATTTCGTTGATGAGAATGAACATTTAGTAACTTATGATGAAAATTTAATGAATAAAATGGATGAGTTTTATGAAACTATAATAAATAATGAATAAATTTAATAATCTTCCAGAACTATTTTATTTTCAAGCAGATAAGAACGAAAATAATCAACACTTACTAAAACTCGACTCAAACAATCAAGTTATCTCAATGAGTTGGTTAGAGACAAAAAATCTAACAACGAAAATACACAATTTTTTAGCAAACAAATATCTAGGTGAATTAGAGAGAGTTTTATTAGTTTCAGAAAATAGACCTGAATGGATGGCCTCTGATATCGCAATAATGTCTAATAAACTTATTTGTGTTCCTAACTATACAACTTACACATCAAGAGATTTTGAGCATATTTTAAATGACTCTCAGCCTGTTGGTTTAATAGTTTCAAATAAAAATTTACTTCAGACAATTTTAACTGCCAGCGAAAAAGTTAAATATAATTTCAAATTTATCTTATGTTTTGATTATTTTGAAAATAATTCAATTTCAAATTTAGTATTTTTAAATGACTTAACAGATGACAATAATGATATTAACAGAGAAAAAATTAAAGAAATTAAGCGCAATGATCCAGCTTGCATCATTTATACGTCAGGTACACAAGGACTACCGAAAGGTGTTATTTTAAGTCATGGGGGCATATTAAGTAATTGTGAAGGAGCGTATGAACTTCTTAAAACTATAAAGAATCCAGATTTAACCTTTCTTACTTGGTTACCTTTATCTCATTCATATGAACATGCAGTTCAATTTGTTCAGATTATTTTAGAAGCAAAAGTATTTTATAATAAAAGTATTGAAACACTTCTGCCTACAGTAAAAATTGCACAACCTCATATAATGACTGCTGTTCCAAGATTTTATAATAATCTCCATACAAAAATGAAGATTAATTTGAAAAATCAGTCTAATTTTAAACAAAATCTATTTAATAAGACTATCCAGCTAGGAACAAAAAAATTTAAAAATATTAAATTAAGTTTTAGTGAAAATATAATTAACCTAATATTAGATAAATTAGTCAGAAAAAAAGTAAAAAATAATTTTGGTGGCAGATTAGAGGCTTTTATATCAGGTGGAGGACCTCTTGATAGTCAAGTAGGGGAGGCGCTTAATGCTCTTGGTTTAAAGACTTTACAAGGTTATGGCTTAACAGAAACCTCACCAGTTGTAAGCTGCAATTTATTAAATAAGGTAAAAGTTGATACAGTCGGTCCTATATTTCCTGGAGTTGAAGTTAAATTAGCAGAGGATGGTGAAATATTAGTTAAAGGGGAGAACCTTATGCTAGGCTATTGGAATAATAAAGAAGCTACTGAGCTAACAATAAAAGATGGTTGGCTCCATACGGGGGATATTGGTGAATTTGATGAGGACAATTATCTTAAAATTACAGATCGTAAAAAGGATATAATAGTTTCTCTAGGAGGTGATAATATTGCACCATCTAAGATTGAAAATCTATTAACTTTATCTCCTGAGATAGAACAAGCCTGTGTCTTTGGTGAACAAAAGAATTATATTGCAGCATTATTAGTATTAAACTCAGAGAGTAAATCTAGTGATAAAGATATTCAAAGATATATTGATGAAGTAAATAAAGACTTAACTCAACCAGAAAAAATAAAAAAGTTTATCTTTATTGATGAGCCTTTTAGTATTGAAAATAACCTAATGACTCCCACAATGAAAGTTAGGAGACATGAAGTACAAAAAAAATATCAAAATCAAATTGATCAATTATTTTAATGCAATTATTTGCAGCCATAGATTTTGAAACAGCCACAAGTGAAAGAACATCGGCATGTGCTATTGGATATGTAATATTTAATAAAACTAAAATTATAAAAAAAGTCTCCCATTTAATAAGACCACCTAAACCTGAAGTTCATTTTACAGATATTCATGGTTTAACATGGGATATGTTAAAGAAAGCTAAAACATTTGATAAAGTGTGGCGCCAAATTAAGAGTGAATTATCAGCTGTTGATTACTTTTTTGCACATAATGCTCCTTTTGATCGATCTGTCCTGCACTCATGTTGTTATTTTTATAATATCGACCTACCGAAACAAGAATTTAAAGATACTGTTGCAATCGCAAGAAAATATTGGGAATTTGAAAACAATAAACTAAATACAGTATGTAAAAATTTAAGAATTCCATTAAATCATCACGATGCATTATCAGATGCTAAAGGATGTGCTTTGATAGCTATTGAGGCTTTTAAAAAAGGTTATTTTATCTAATTTTATTACCTATAATGCTCATAGAAGAAAAAATAATTATTAAGGCAAGGCTCATATAGATCAGAGTGTTTATCGAATTTGTCTCATCCAATATCAATCCATATAAGAAAGGGGAGGCTGCTGAGGCTAAAACACCAAAAAATGTTAAAAGGGCCCTTATTGCACCTAGGTTTTTGACTCCATACATTTCTGCCCACAAAGAATTAGACATATTTTCAGTAAAGCCATTTGATAATCCAAGACCTGCCATGTAAAGATATAATACAAATATATGATTTGAAAATAACATCACAATAAATATTAAAGCCATGGGAATTAAGTGAAATGTGATTACACTCCTACCAGAAAATTTATCGACTAACAAACCAGAAACTAATGAACCACCAATTCCACAGATTGCATAAAAAATAAAACTTTGTGCAATATCTAACATTGTCCAATTATTTAATTGCCCAATAAAAACTTGATGAAATAAAAAACCAGTTACTGTAAATGACATAAATAATGTAAGAGGTAAATAAAGATAAAATTTAAGATCTGTTAAGACATCTCTTCTTCTCCATGAAAATGAATTTTGTATATCTTCATTCTCAAACCCAGTTTCACTTTTAAAATTATTTTTATTTAATAGGTAGTATAAAAATACTCCGAAAAATATTATTATAAATACAGATGAACTAAACCAGGTAATTCTCCAGCCAAAAGTTAATATTAAAATTACCACTACAAATGGATAAATCATCTCACCAAAAGAAAATCCAAATCCAGATATAGCTAATGCTTTTCCTCTATTAGCTTTAAAGTATCTTGCCATGGTTGTTCTTGAAGTGTGTCCCATAAGCCCTTGTCCAAAAAGTCTTAAAAAATAAATTACAAAAAAAAGAAGAATTACATTAAACACTATACCTGCAAAAAAACATGTTATAGAAAGACCTAATACAATTGCTAAAGTATATTTTTTAAGAGAGACCGTATCTATAAGTTTGCCAGCCCATATAATAGTTAATGCACTTAAAATTGTAGCTATTGAATACAGACTGCCAAATTGAGTATTACTTAAGTTAAATGTTTCTCTAAAATCTTCACTAAAAAGAGAGATAAAAAATGTTTGTCCAAATCCTGATGCGAAAGCTATTAAAAAGCCAAATATTAATAAATTTGAATTTTTATTTATAAAATTAATCAAAACAAGAGGGATATTATGATTAAATGACTATATATCAATTATAATAAAGAAAGGGACCAGTGGTGAGTACAATTAAAAGAACTGATGATAATAATCATCCAATTATAGAGCAAGTCTATGAAGATATTAAACAATCAAGAAACACAACTTATATAGGTAATTTTTGGAAATATTTAGCATTCGACCCTCAATTACTAAAAAATGTTTGGAGTGATGTTAAAGATTTAATGGTTAAACAAACTATAATTCCAAATAAAACTAAAGAGATGATTTATATGGCAGTATCTATAACTAATAATTGCTCGTATTGCACACACTCACACACAGCTGCAGCAAAAAAACTTGGGATGACTGAAGACGAACATTCAGAATTTTTAAATATTGTAGCTCTTGCAGCAAAAACAAATCAACTGGTCAATGGTATACAAGTGCCAGTAGATGAAATATTTGATGAAGACATAGAAAAATAATCCAATGGAATTCTTAATATGGTTTTGGAATGCAGGTGAACTTCTGATGATTATAGGTATTGGGATAATTATAATTGGATTATTATTTTATAGAAAAAAAAAATAAATTATTAAGTTATTTATTTAATTATTTTATTTATGATCCTCAGAATTATTATAATATTGATTAATGTATTACGATGATGATAATGATGACGATAATACGTTGTTAGGCAGACTTACTGAGCTAAATAGAGCCCTAAGTCAAATGATGAGAAACACCAGCGAAAGAAATATTGTTGAAAAGTTACATACTTATCAACTTGCTATAAAAAAAACTCTAAAAATTATGACCAAAAAACAGCTTAGTACTATTTCCGAGTCCTCCAATGAATACGAAGATAGATTAGAACGAGGAGACTTTGACTAAATTTTTAGTCTAAATTTTTAAAACCGTAACCTGTTTTTTTTACTCTTGTTTTAAAATAATTCTTATTAAATTTGTTAATAGTAGGTTTTGTATTTATTTGCTTGGCAATTTTAATACCAGCTTTTTTAAGAGAAGAGACTTTTGTAAAATTATTTGTGATAATATTGACTTTATTTACTTTTAATAACTTAAGTATCTTAGCGGCAATATTAAAATCTCTTTCATCATCTAAAAAACCTATGTTGTGATCAGCATCAATAGTATCTAAGCCTTTTGACTGAAGAGAATATGCCCTCATTTTATTGGCTAGTCCTATACCTCTCCCTTCTTGATCTAAATAAAGGATAATACCTCCTTTATTTTTAACCATATAGTTTAAAGAGTTATTTAATTGTTCTCCGCAATCGCATTTTCTAGAGTGAAATATATCCCCAGTAAAACAAGCTGAGTGAATTCTAAGGTTTGTTGGTTGTTTCAAATTTTTTGGTTTAATCATGATCGCGATATGTCTTCTAGCACCAATATATGACTTAAAAATATTAAAGGTAGTAGATGCAACATTTGGTAAGGGCACATTTGCACTTGAAACTAATTTGATACTATTAGTTATAAATTTATTCTGATTTTTTAACTCTTTATGGTTAAATCTTAATAGACCAAGTTGTAATATTAGATTATCAATATTTTTATAGTATTTAGAATTAATTTTTTTAAATACAAGTGATGGTATTACCTTCGCATTTTTGGCTATATCTAAACAAACATTATGGAAGTCTTTACTTTTGATATAAGGCTCATCTTTAAATAATATTTTATTTTGATCAGATAAAGGGTTAATGAATAAACTTAATAAAGATTTGTTTGATATTTTTTCATTTATTTTTAAATAAATATTTGTTGATACTTTATTTTCAAATATTGATTTTGCTTTTTGTTTTGTGATTAAAAGATATTTATCTTTTTGTAGGTATTGATTGAATTGATTTAGAACTTTATTGTCCGAATGTTCAATATTAAAGAACATCCAATAATTTTTATTCTCTTTGATAACTATTGGTCTTCCGGTTCTAAGCTCATTGATAGCTCTATCAATAAATGTGCCAAAATTTGATTTTAAACTCATAGACTATATATATACTCAATAGTACTTGATACAGATGAAAAATGATAACAAAGCATAATATTTCTTCACTATTTGAATTTGTAAAAAAACAAAAAAAATCAAATATCTTAAGAATTGATTTAATTAACAAATCGTTTGTACTTAGTCAACATTCTAAAACCAATCA
>CABYRL010000012.1 GCA_902521465.1 uncultured Alphaproteobacteria bacterium
AATCCTCTGAGATTAGCTAATGTAACAAATTATTTTGAGGGCTCAGGTCTTCAAATTTTTGAAAATTTAATTAAAAAGGGCGCTATTGTTAATTGTATTCAAGCTCTCAATTCTGAGGGTAAGCCAAGAAGTTTTTATGATAACCTTAATAAATGGGCTCAAGAACAAGGAAAAAAAGGTCTTGGATATATCAATTTTGAAAATTCATTACCTAAAGGCCCATTAGCTAAGAATTTTAATCAAGAAAAACTGAACCAAATGATTAAAGATAATAATTTTAATCTAAATGACGGATTACTTTTTGTGTGTGATTTACCAGATCAATCATATGAGTTCTCATCAATGGTTATTTCAAAAGTTGGAGAGGAATTAAACTTAATTGATAGGAATAAATATGAATTTTGCTGGATTGTTGACTACCCTATGTATGAAAAAGATGTTTTAACTGGCAAGATTGACTTTAGTCATAATCCTTTTTCTATGCCTCAAGGAGGAATGGACGCATTGACGAAAGACGACCCCTTGAATGTTTTAGCATATCAATATGACATCGTATGTAACGGAATAGAATTGTCATCTGGAGCAATAAGAAACCATAGACCAGATATCATGAAAAAAGCTTTTGAAATAGCAGGATATGGCGAAAGTGAGATTAAATCAAAATTTAGTGCTTTGTTTGATGCTTTTCATTATGGAGTTCCCCCTCACGGAGGATGTGCACCAGGTCTAGACAGAATAATTATGTTACTCAGTGAAAATGAAAATATCAGAGAAGTAATAGCTTTCCCTTTTAACCAAAGAGCTCAAGACTTAATGATGAACGCACCAGTTAAAATAAAGGATAAACAATTAAAAGAGTTAAATTTAAAAAAAGTTAGCGATTAGCTTTAAGTATTTTTTCTACATCCTCAATTGTTAAATTTTCTCCATCATATTCTGGAGGAATTTTGTAATTCATTATCCCTATCTTAAAATAAAATTTTCCTGATTTCCCTTTGTAGAGATTTGCTCTTTGTTTCCTTCTCTTTAGAACTCCTATTTCTCTTACTTTATTTGTAGGTTTATTTTTTTTAATAGTTATCAATTCCACTGCTTGATCTAAATTAATTTCTAAGACATCATATTTTCTTCCCAAAGAGGCAAAAATATCTTGGTATTTAACATATGGTCCATACGCTCCTATATTTGCTATTACTGGATCTTCACTATTTGGAAAATTTCCAAGTGTTATTGGTAGCTTAATTAATTGACTAGCAATATTCATACCAATTGTATTTTGATCATAGCTTTTAGGAAGAGTCACTCTTTTAGGCTTATCTTCATCAGTGTCTTTTCCTAATTGTAGATAATAGCCATAAGGACCCAAGTGAACTGCTATTTCTTTTTTAGAGTCAGCATCTATACCTAGGGTTCTTGGAAAAGTGATAATTTCATCTCCCTCACGATTTTTTGGATTTACCTCTTTAACGAATGCACCTATAGAAATTGTAAATTTACATTCAGGGTAATTTGAACAGCCAATAAATCCTCCCATTTTTCCAACTTTCACACCTAAATTGCCTTCACAATTTTCTGTGTTTGCCCAAGAGGAACATTTAATATCAATGTCTCCTCCAATTTTTTTAAAAATAACTGGAGATAATTCTTCATTTATCACATCAATTACCTCTCTATTAGGCTTACTCATAACCTCATTTATGAAAAACTCAAAATCTTTCCAAAAATTTAAAACAATATTTTTCCATTCTGCTTTATCAGCAGCGACATCATCAAGCTGATTTTCTAAATCAGCTGTAAATTTATATTCAAGAAATTTTTTAAAATAATTACATAAAAATACATTTACTACTCTACCGCGATCATTAAGTATAAATGATTTTCCACTTTTTAAAACATAACCCCTATTGACAATTGTTTGAATTATAGAGGCATAGGTTGAAGGTCTTCCAATTTCTAACTCTTCTAATTTCTTTACTAAACTGGCATCAGTATATCTAGATGGAGGAGAAGTATATGACTCTAATGTTTCAACTTCACTTACAATGTATTTATCATTTTCTTTTATATTTTCTAATAGTGAAATAATCTGTTCTTCATCATCCTCTTGTAGGTTATAAACTTTCTTATATCCATCAAAAATTAATTTACCAAGCGTTGCTTTTAAAGTTATGTTTTTTTCTTCACAATCTATTTGAAGTGTATTTTGGTTCGTTTCAGCACTTGTCATTTGAGATGCTAATGTTCTTTTCCATATTAAATCATAAAGTTTAAATTGTTCTTCACTTAGATAATCTTTTATACTTTCAGGCTTTATTGAAATATCTGTTGGCCTAATTGCCTCGTGCGCTTCCTGTGCATTCTTTTTTCTAGACTTATACTCAATAGGCTTATCTGGTAAATATTTATCACCATATTGCTCACTTATATTTTTTCTTATTGTATCAATTGAGTCTTTAGAAAGCGTTATACTATCTGTTCTCATATAAGTGATTAAAGCAATAGTTTCCTTATTTATATCTATGCCCATATATAAACCTTGAGCGATAGTCATAGTTTGACTGGCACTAAAATTAAGTTGACTATTTGCTGTTTGTTGCAGGGTTGAAGTATTAAAAGGTGCTTTTGGTTTTCGAGATATTGTCTTTTCATCAATTTTTCTAATGAAAAATTTGTTGTTATTTAAATAATTTTTAGCCTTTTCAGCTAAAGCCTCATTTTTAAAGAAGAGCTTGTCTACTTTTTGCCCATCTAGACTTGTAATGGATGTATCAAGTTTTGCACCGTTAATTTCCCCATGTACATTTATTTTATAGAATTTCTCTGGCTCAAATTGTTCTATCTCAATTTCTTTTTCATAAATGAGTCTTACTGCTACAGATTGCACTCTTCCTGCAGATCTACTGCCAGGCATTTTCCTCCAGAGAACAGGAGATAAACTATATCCCGCTAAATAATCTAAACTTCTTCGGGCTAAATATGCAGAAACTAGATTAACATCAACTTTCCTAGACTCTTTAAAACTATTTATTACTGCATTTTTAGTTATTTCATTAAATGTAATTCTCTCAAATTTATTTTTATCTATTTTTTTTTCTAAAGATTTTACCAAGTGCCATGTAATCGCTTCACCTTCTCTGTCTGGATCAGTTGCAAGGTAAATTTTTTCATAACCTTCTGCTTTTTTCTCTATACTGTCCAACATTTTCATTCCTGCAGTTGTTGTTTCCCAATTCAACTCAACATCACTGTAGTCTTCAGTCACTTTAACACCATCTTTTTTTGCTAAATCTCTAAAATGACCAACCGTAGCTATGACTTCAAAATCATTTCCAAGATATTTATTAATCGTCTTAGCTTTTGCGGGTGACTCTACAACAAGTAAGTTCATGATTATAAATTTATTTTATTTTCTTCGCCTTTAATTAATCTTTTAATATTTGAACTGTGTTTAAAAAATATTAAAAGAAAAATAATAAAAACTATCCCTTTATCTAAGTTGCCATAAATAAAAATTAATTGATAAATTGTCAAAAGAAATATTGATAAAAAGGCTCCTAAAGAAGAAAGTTTAGTAATTTTGACTGTAAAAAACCACAGGATCATTGCTAAAATTGTTGGAATAGGAGTTAAAAATAAATTTGCACCAAAAAAGCACGCAACACCTTTTCCACCTTTAAAATAAAGCCAAATTGGAAAAATATGTCCAATTATAGAAAAAAGAAAAATTAAATATTTATATTTCAGGTAGTGTTCTGGAAATAAATAATAAATTATTAAAAATGCACAAATTGGTTTTATTCCATCTAATAACAGGACAGCAATACCAGCTTTTTTTGATACACTTCTGTATACATTGGTTGCACCTATATTACCTGATCCTGTCTTGGTTATGTCTTTGTTTGTTAAAAATTTGGTTATTAGTTTCCCAAAAGGTATGGATCCCATCAAATAGGCAAACGTTAATATTAGAAACATCACTTTAATATATAATGTAAACAAGCCATTCTCAGGTAAACACCCATCTCAACTTGTTTTAAGATCAGTGATTTAGGATAGTTATCTAAAACTTCATCACTAATCTCAATGTTTCTATTTACTGGGCCAGGGTGCATCAAATAGGGCTTATTTAATAGATGGTTATTTTGTAAACAAAATTCTTTTTTAAAAGATTTCATCATATTCTTTGCACCTTTCGGAATTCTCTCTTTTTGAACTCTCAACATCATCAAGACATCTAGCTTTTCTAGATAATTCAGATTTTTATGAAATTTAATTTTATCATTTATTTTAATCAATTCATTTCTGTTTAAAAAATATGTAGGTGCAATTATATGAATTTGATAGCCCATTTTTGAAAGAAGTTTGATATTTGAGTGAGCTACTCTGCTATGTTTAATATCTCCACAAATACCAATTTTTATTTTTTTCTTTTTAAAAATTTCTTTTATTACACAATAATCAAGTAGCGCCTGTGTGGGATGTTCATTAGTTCCATCTCCAGCATTGATTACAGGAACATTACTTTTCTTTGCTATGTTCATTGGTGAAAAATTATTTTTATCTCTGATGACTAAAGCATCTGGTTTCATACTCATCAAAGTATCCATGGTGTCATTAAACGTTTCACCTTTAGACAAAGAACTTTTTTCAAAATTTATGTTAACTGAATTATATCCCAAATTTTTTGCTGCAAGCTCAAAACTTATTGTAGTTCTTGTAGAGGGCTCTAAAAATAAGTTAAAAATATTTTTTGTTTTTTTTCCTAAAATTCTTTTTTTTGATTTTTTAAATTTTATAGCTAACTCAGCAATAGAGTGAATATCCTTAGCTGATAGATCGTCTATAGAAGTGATCTTTCTATTTTTCACTAGTGGAGTTTCTATACAAACTTAGAAAATCATCAAGTATTAAACATGCGCTCTTTTCATGAATATTATTGTTTTCTGAATTTTTCCTTGATTTATAGGGCTTACTAGACAATCTCTCATCGATAAACAAAATTGGACAAGAGATAATTTTCTCTAATTTTTTGGCAAATATTTCAACTTTATTTGCCATTTCAGATAAAGAACCATCAAGATGGTAAGGTTTACCAATTATTACTCCATGAACATTTTCAGTTGTTATAATTTCTATAATTTTTTCGAATAATAATGTTTCGGTAAATGTTCCATAAGGAACAGAAATGATATTTGATGGATCACTGATAGCCATTCCAATGTGTTTTAGACCATAATCTATAGCAATAAATTTCTTGGTATAATTATTGCTTACAAGAAAATCTGATATAGTATCGACGACCATTATGAGTGACATTGATATTAAAAGAATTTCTTATTTAGCAAAGCTAAAATTACCCTCAGAAAAAGAGGAATTTTACTCTAATTCCTTAAAAGATATAATTAAATGGGTAGATAATCTTAAAAAGGTTGACACAAGTAAAACAGAACCTTTGCATAATGTAACTGAAAAAACCGTATCAATTAGAAATGATGAGGTAAGTAAAAGTAATTCTGTTGATGATGTATTAAGTAATGCTCCAGAGAGAGCACAAAATTTTTTCAAAGTGCCTAAAGTGGTTGAGTAAGTGAAGAATTCAATTAGCCAAATTAAAAAAGCTCTTATTGAAAAAAAAATAAGTGTAGGTGAACTTTATGACGAATATTTAGCAAAAGCTAAATCTGGTAATAACAACAGCTTTAACTTAGTGATTGACAGGGATAACAATATTTCATCAATTAACGACTCTCAAAACAGATATGACAATGGCAATCCTTTACCTTTAGATGGTATTCCTTTAGGTATAAAAGATTTATTCTGTACTAAAGGAATAAGAACAACAGCATCATCTAAAATTCTAAGTAATTTCATCCCTAATTATGAGTCTTTTGTGACCCAGCAACTTTTAAATGATGGTTCAATTTTTATTGGCAAAAATAATTGTGATGAATTTGCGATGGGCTCTTCAAATGAAACTAGTTATTTTGGTCCTGTAATTAATCCTTGGAAGAATAAAAATTCTCAAAAAGATAATCTAGTTCCAGGCGGCTCCTCAGGGGGATCAGCAGCAGCTGTGGCAGAGGGCTCATGTGTAGCGTCAATGGGTACAGATACTGGTGGCTCAATCAGACAGCCAGCTAGCTTATGCGGAATAGTTGGTTTAAAGCCCACGTTTGGCTCATGTTCAAGATGGGGAATTGTAGCTTTTGCCTCTAGTTTAGATCAAGCAGGACCTTTGACAAACTGTGTAGAGGATGCAGCTTATGTTTTAAATTCAATAAACAAACATGATTTTAATGACTCTACCAGCTCAAATCATCAAAGAGAAGACTATTTAGTTGATATTAACAACAGCTTTGAAAAAAAAATTAAAATTGGAATTCCCTCTGATTATCTTGAAGATGTCAGTGACGACATATTAAATCAAATTGATAATACAAAAAAAGCACTCTCCAAACATGGTATAGAATTTGTTGATGTAAAATTTAAGACTACTGAATACGCACTTTCAACTTATTATATTTTAGCACCAGCTGAAGCTTCGTCAAATTTAGCAAGATATGATGGAATACGCTACGGAGTTAGAGAAGACGGCGAAAGTCTTGATGATATTTATCTAAATTCCAGAACAAAGGGATTTGGTGATGAAGTTACCAGAAGAATACTCATAGGCGCTTATGTATTGTCAGCTGGTTATTACGATGCTTACTACAGACAAGCCCAAAAAGTTAGAAGATTGATTAAAAATGATTTTCAAAGAATTTTAAACGAAGTTGACTTTATACTAACACCCACAACACCAAATGAGGCTTTTAAAATTGGTGATAAACTTGATCCTATATCTATGTATAAAAATGATATTTATACTGTTCCCACAAGTCTTGCTGGTCTTCCTGGCATATCTATTCCATCTGGTTTAAGTAAAAATGGTCTACCTTTGGGAGTTCAATTTATTGGAAATTATTTTGAAGAAAAATCACTTTTACAGTTAGCAGCGCTTGCAGAAAAGGAATTAAGTTTCAATGAGTAATAATTGGGAAATGGTCATAGGTCTTGAAGTACACGCCCAACTTAAAACTTCATCTAAATTATTTTCCTCCTCACCAAATCAATTTGGATCTGATCCAAATGAGAATGTAAATTTTATTGACTCAGGAATGCCTGGAATGCTTCCAGTTATGAACTTTGGTTGTATTGAAATGGCAATAAAAACAGGATACGCATTAAATTTTAATATTAACAAGCATTCTGTGTTCGAAAGAAAAAATTACTTCTATCCTGATTTACCTCAAGGTTACCAAATTAGTCAATTTGAATTCCCCATTCTTAGCGAGGGTTATATAAATATTGAAACTGGTGATAATCAAAAAAAAATTAGAATTGAGAGAGCCCATTTAGAACAAGATGCTGGCAAGAGTATTCATGATATTGATCCAAAATATAGCTTTATTGACCTTAATAGAGTAGGCACACCGTTATTAGAAATAGTTTCGTATCCTGATTTATCATCTGCAGATGAGGTAATAAACTACATATCTTCTTTAAGACAATTACTTATGTACATAGATGTGTGCGATGGAAATATGCAGGAGGGTTCTTTAAGAGCTGATGTAAATTTATCTGTTCGCAAAAAGGGCCAAGAACTTGGCACTAGATGTGAAATAAAAAATTTAAATTCATTTAAATTCATAAAACAAGCTATTGAATATGAATTTCAAAGACAAATTAACATAATTGATGGTGGTGGAGAAATTGAACAGAATACCATGCTGTTTGATACAAGCACCGGGGAAACAAGAGCAATGAGAAGTAAGGAATTCTCACATGATTATCGTTATTTTCCTGATCCCGATTTATTACCTGTAAATTTAAGTCAAGAGCAAATAGATAAAATAAAACCCTTAGTAGGAGAGCTTCCCCAAGATAAGTTTAATAAATACCTAGATAATTATAGTTTAGATAAAGACATAGCTAAAATCATAATTGCTGAAAAACAAAACGCAAATTTATTTGAAAAAATGATATCTGAGTCAACTGTAAAACCAAAATTTATAGCAGCTTGGCTAGTTGGAGATATATTTGCATTTATCAAAGAAAATAATTTAGAAGTAAATAGTCTAAATGATAAAACAAAAGATATTACTGATCTTTTGAGATTAATTTCTGATGATGTAATTTCAAATAAAGCTGGTAAAGAAATTTTACCGAAAGTTTTAAATGGTGAAGGTAAGCCATCTGAACTTGTTAAGGAATTAGGACTTGAACAAGTGTCTGACTCTGGAGAATTGGAAAAAGTAATTGATGAAGCTTTAGTTGGAGAAGAGGAGAACATTTTAAAATTTCAAGGTGGCTCTGATAGAGTCTTAGGATATTTTGTCGGTAAATGTCTAAAAGCTACAAAAGGTAAAGGTAATCCTAAATTAATAAACAAAATCCTTCTCGAAAGACTTAAAAAGTAACCGCATATACTTTTTTAATCAATAATAAGAATGACAATTCTTTTTATTCGACTATATTTCGGCTATAAATAAGCCTATGGAGAGGTGGGTGAGTGGCTGAAACCAGCGGTTTGCTAAACCGCCGTACGACGCAAGTTGTACCGAGGGTTCGAATCCCTCTCTCTCCGCCATAAAAAAAACATATATATTTGATATAAAAATAGTAAAAAATAATAATGCTCACAGGATCTATACCAGCAATAATAACTCCCTTTTCAAACGGTGATGTTGACTATGACAGTTTTGAAAAAATATTAAATTGGCAAATCAAAAGTGGAATATCTGGGGTAACAGTTTGCGGAACCACAGGGGAGTCACCAACTTTATCACATGATGAGCATATGAAGTTAGTTGAGTTTGCAATAAAAGTTGCTTCAAAAAAAATACCTGTTATTGCCGGCACAGGATCTAATTCCACTAAAGAGGCAATTGAATTTACCAAACACGCCTATAAAGCAGGAGCAAAGTACGGATTAGTTGTTACACCATATTATAATAAACCTAATCAATTAGGTTTGATTAACCATTTCAAAAAAATTGCAAAAGTTTCACCGTTAAAACAACTAATTTACAATATACCAGGAAGATCAATTGTAGATTTGTCTTTTGATAGCTTTAAGGAACTAAATAAAGTATCAAATATTGTCGGTATTAAAGACGCTTCCAATGATATGTCAAGACCTTTGATTATGAGAACTTTTATGAAAAAAGATTTTAATTATTTGTCTGGTGAAGATGGAACTATTGCTGGTTTTTTAGCTCAAGGCGGTCATGGCTGTATATCAGTTACAGCTAATGTAGCTCCTAAACTTACATCAATGCTCCACTATCATTGGAAAAAAAAGAATTATAAGGAATTTGATAAAGTAAATTTAAAATTAGCTCCATTGTCAAAAATATTGTTTGCTGAACCAAATCCTACACCAGCTAAGTATGCCCTCTCTTTAATGGGCAAATGTAAATCTGATGTAAGAGAACCTTTGTATGAATTAAGTACTGATACAAAAAAACAAATAAGAAAAATAATAAAAGATTTAAATTTTATTTAATTGTCTATTCAAAATCGTAGAGCAAAATTTGATTATGAAATCAAAGAAACTTATGTTGCTGGAATAGTGCTTGAAAGTAATGAAGTTAAACCACTTCGAAGTGGAAAAGCCTCTATTCATTCAAGTTTTATTAATGAACAAAAAGGTGAAATTTACATCAATAATTTTGAAATTATTTCAAGAGGTAAGAATTTTGACCTCAAAAAGAAGACGAGATCTGTTAAAAAACTTTTGCTTAATAAAAGAGAGATAAAGAAGATTTTAGGAATGTTGACCACAAAAGGTTTTACAGCAGTTCCTATGGAGATTTTCTTTAATGAAAAAGGTTTAGCAAAAGTAAAATTTGGAGTTGGCATCGGTAAAAAGAAATTTGATAAAAGGGAGACTATTAAGCAAAGAGAGTGGGATCGTAAAAGACAAAGAATTTTAAAAAAATAATAATTTTCTTGTAATTTTACTTACTTTTTCATATAAACCTCACATGGCAAGAGTTACAGTAGAAGATTGTACTAAAAACGTTGATAGTCTTTTTGATTTAGTTTTACTGGCATCTCACAGAGCAAAGGTTCTTAACGCAGGTAATGAAGCCCAGGTGCCACTAGATAATGATAAAAGCACGGTCATAGCTCTTAGAGAAATTGCTGATGAAAAAATTAGTGTCGGAGACGTCAAAGAAGACATTATTAAGAGTTATCAATTAGTTCAAGAGAAAGAAGAAGAAAACGAAGATCATCTTCTTGAAGATTAAAAGTTATATTTAGTTTATTATTTTAGCTGATGTTTCAAACCAGCTACTTCAACAAGAGTTTCAGCGAGTTTAAATCCGCATTAGAATCATATGACAAAAATTTTAGAGAGGATCTATTTGTAAAAGCTATTGAAGTTGCTGAAAATTCTCATAAGGATCAATTTCGTGCATCTGGAGATCCATACATAATTCATCCATATGAAGTATGTAAATCACTAATTGAATTAAAATTAGACACTGAAACTGTAATTACTGGTTTACTACACGATGTTATTGAAGATACTGAATTTTCAAAAGATGAATTAAAAAAAAATTTTGGCGATGCAATATCTGGCCTCGTTGATGGTTTGACTAAAATAGATTTTTTAGAAGAAAAAAAAACAACAAGATCAGAAAAAGAGGCCGAAAATTTCAGAAAATTATTAATTTCTACTGCTAAAGATATAAGAGTTTTAATTATAAAATTAGCTGACAGGCTTCATAATATTAAAACTATTCATTATTTTAAAGATGTTGAAAAAAGAAAAAGAGTTAGCAATGAAACTTTATTAATTTATGCCCCGCTTGCACAAAGATTAGGATTTGAGAATTGGAAATCAATTTTAGAAAATATATCTTTTAAAAATTTACACCCAGATATTTTTAACAGAATCAATGACAAAATAGATAATACCTTCAAAAACTTGGAAGGTTCATTTATTGATCTTGAAAATTTAATGAGGGAGCAACTTTCCAAGTCTGATATTGATGCTGAGATACATTACCGAAAAAAAAATCCTTACTCCATTTGGAAAAAAATAAATAAGAAAAATACAGATTTAAATTCTATATCTGATATAGCTGCTGTCAGGATCATTACTAAATCAACAAGAGATTGTTACAGGGTTCTGGGTATTATTCACCGAAATTTTTCCGCTAAAGTTGGAAGGACAAAAGATTATATATCTAGTCCAAAACCCAATGGATATAGATCGATACATTCTGATCTTATTTTTCAAAAAAAAATATTTGAAGTACAAATAAGATCAAGAGCTATGCATATGATAGCTGAAAATGGTATTGCTGCACATTGGAGATATAAATATTTAAATAAAGATAGTCAAAGCGAAGGTGTCTATGCTTGGTTAAGAGATGCTGTAAATTATGTTGAGGAAAAAGATGAACAACATCTCATCCTTAATAAAACTTCACAACAATTTTTTGATGAACAAATTTATGTTTTTTCACCTAAAGGAGAATTATTTACACTTCCACTTGACTCCACTCCAGTTGACTATGCTTATACTATTCATACAGATATTGGTGATAGATGTGCCGGAGCAATAGTTAATGGACAAGAGTCACCTTTAAGTACAAAACTAAATAATGGAGATCAAGTTGAAATCATTCTTGATGAAAGCACAACAATTTCACCATTATGGATTAGATTTGTAAAAAAAGAAAAAGTTAAAGAAAAAATAAGGTATTTTTTTAGGTCAAAAAGAAGAAGAGAGTTTGAAATACTAGGTAAAGATATTTTAAGCTATATTGCAAAGTCTAAAAACATTGCTGCCGATGAAAATACTTTTAATAAAATTTTAACCAAAACTGATTTTAAATTTAAAAATAAACTTTTTGAAAATGTTGGAAGAGGCTTTCTATCTAGAGCTGAACTAGATAAATTATTTAAGGAAATGGAAGACAATATTGTAAAAAAAATTTTTCAATCTAATGATGACGAAGAAAGAGTTGATGTATTAAAATATGAAAATGGTATTGCTATTAATTATGCAACTTGTTGTTCTCCTATTAAAGGCGATAGTATTATCTCAATAATGTCATACGGTCGAGGTCTAGTAGTACACAATACAATTTGTGACAGTTTAGGTTATTATCATAAAGATAATTTTTATAAATCTGAATGGGGGGAAGGAGAAAGTCAATCTGAATTTAATTCAAGGATAGAGATAGTTATTAAAAACCAACCTGGAGCTCTATTTAGTATTACATCGATCTTTGATAAGCATGAAATTAATATCGAAAATATTCGTATCGCTAATAGAACTAAAAAAGTTTACACATTTATTATAGATATAAGTATTGAAAGTTCAGATAAACTAAAATTTGTTCTTGCCGAAATGAAAACTTTAAGCCAAGTTGACAAAGTTAAAAGACAATCAATTAATTATTAATGAAACTAGGCGTTAATATAGATCATATAGCGACTCTTCGTAATGCTAGGGGTCAGGATAATCCAAATTTAATTAGAGCATTGAAAGTTTGTCAAGAAGCAAAAATTGATACACTAACTGTTCATTTAAGAGAAGATAGGAGACACATCAAAGATAAAGATCTCTTTGAATTAAAAAAATATTCTAAAATTCCTATTAATCTTGAAATGGCGCTTACGGAAGAGATGATACAAATAGCAAGCAAGATCAATCCAAAATTTATTTGTATTGTACCCGAAAAAAGAAATGAAATTACAACAGAGGGTGGTCTTAATTTAAACAAAATATCACAAGCAAAATTAAAAAAATTATTAAAAATATCTGAAAAAAAAAATATACAATTAAGTGCTTTTATAAACCCAACA
>CABYRL010000013.1 GCA_902521465.1 uncultured Alphaproteobacteria bacterium
TAAATGTAGGGCATGGTTTAAATTTTAAAAATATTAAGTTTATAAAAAAAAGAAAATATGTTGATACTGTTCACGTTGGTCATTTTATAATATCTGAAGCAATATTTATTTCACTAACCAAGACTATAAATAATTTTAGAAATTTAATAAAAAAATGATAATTGGTCATGGTATAGATTTAGTTGAGATAGATAGAGTAAGTAATATCTATGCTAAATATAAGAAAACTTTCATATCCAAATACTTTTTGAATGATCAATTTAAATCAATTAATAAAAACTTATTAGCAAATAATTTTGCAATAAAAGAGGCTTTTTCTAAAAGTATAGGTATGGGTTTTAGATCTCCTTGTTACCCAAATAATATTGTGGTTAGTCGTAATGAATTAGGAAAACCAGTCATTTCTCTTAAAAATAAACTTGAAAGTTATTTAAATGATACTTTTGGGAAATATGTTATTCATGTTAGCCTAACAGACACAAAATTATATTCGATTGCGTCGGTAATTATTGAGCAAAGTTAAATCATCTTTAATTAATAATTTTAAAGCGCTTTTTTGGGCTTTAATCATTGCAGGGGTAATTAGAACGTTTGCTATAGAGCCATTTAAAATTCCTTCTGGATCAATGAAGCCCAACTTATTGGTTGGGGACTTTCTATTTGTTTCTAAGTGGGATTATGGATACTCAAGATACTCATTTCCTTTTGGACTTCCTCCGTTTAAAGGAAAAATCTTTGAAAGTAACCCTGAAAGAGGAGATATAATTGTTTTTAAACTCCCAGGACAAGAAAATATCAATTATGTGAAAAGATTGGTTGGACTACCAGGAGAAACAATAAAAGTTGTAAATGGCAAAATCTATCTAAAGACTAAAAATGCAACTGATTTTGAAGTGTTAGATCAGATAGAAGATGGATTTTTTTACGATGATCAATACGGTAAAGAAATTCAGCAGTTAATTGAAAATGAATATAGGATATTAAATATCACTAATGATGGACCACTTGATCATACTCCTGAGTACGAAATACCAAAAGATAAATTCTTTTTTATGGGTGATAACAGAGATAACTCATCAGATAGTAGAATTTTAAGTGGAGTTGGATTTGTGCCAAAAGTTAATATAGTTGGCAAAGTTTGGTTTATTTGGTTCTCAGTTGATACAGATTTTTCTCTATCAAAATTTTGGAATTTACCCTTTCATATTAGATATGATAGGCTCTTTAACGTTATCAAATAAATATTTTGAATAAGAGACAAATTTTCAAAACAATAAAAAGCCTTGAGGGTTTTAATAAAAGCATAGAACACGATAGTTTTGAAAAATCAAAAAAAAATGCTGATAAACCTTTTCAAAAATATGAGTTTCTAGGAGATAGAGTTTTAGGCTTAATAATTTCAGAATATTTAATTACTACTTTCTCACACAATACTTTAGATGAGATTTCAAGAAGATTTATTCATCTTGTAAACACAAATACTTTAGCCAAAATATTTAGAAAAAATAATTTAGGTGAAATTTTTAAACATCAACTCGATCCCAACTCAAGTAAAAATTCTATATACGCTGATGCACTAGAGTCTCTTATCGGATTTGTTTATACAAGTAAGGGTTTAGTGTTTTCAAAAAATTTAATAATGGAACTATGGAAAGATGAATTAGATACACTTCCTCAAAAAGATCCTAAAACATTCATACAAGAATATTGTCAAAAAAAATATAAAACAATTCCTCTTTACAAATTGATTGAGGAGTCTGGTACGAAACATAAACCTAAATTTTTAGTATCATTGAAAATTAAAGATAATGAAGTAGAAGCAGAGGGAGTTTCAAAACAAAAAGCCGAAATTTTAGCTGCAAAAAAAATGATTAAAATCATTAATAAAGTTAGTAAATAAATTATTGTACAAAACTGAGGCTATAATAACGAAAGTAGAAAATTTTAAAGAAAATCATTTAAGTATTTCAGTTTATTCTTCTCAGTATGGTCAAAAATCACTTGTAGTTTTTGGAGGAAAATCAAAAAAAAAAAATACTACATACGTTAAGGGATCATTTAATAATATTGAATTTGATAATAATAATGTTTGCCTTTCCTCAACATCTATAAATACATTTAGATGGTTTTTATTTTCAAAATATGAGTTAAAGGCAATTGATTATTTTTGTTTTTTGATTAATAAATTATTATTTTTAGCTGATCAAAATTCAAATGTTATAAGCTATTATTTGTTATTGATTTCTAAATTGAATGAAAGATCTAATTACCTTCCAGAGCTATTATTGCTTGAGCTTGAAATTTTAAAAGCCTCAGGATATCAACCTGATTTAAATGAGAATGTTTTAAAAAAAATTTTCAATTTCCATGAAAAAGGTAATTTGAAAACTTATGAGCTTATTTATGAACATTTGAAAGATAATAAAGATCATCAGTTGGTTTTTTTTGATTTTATGAGCAGAATAGTTAACAGAGTATTGATTAATTTGAATATTAATTTACCTTTTTCTAGAGATGAAATTACCAGGAAACTATAAAACTGTTTATATAGCTTCTGATCATGCGGGTTTTAGATTAAAATCCTTTATTGTTGAGGAATATTTGACTAAAAAAAAATTTAATTTCTTCGATTTAGGCACTAATTCCGATAAATCTGTAGATTATCCAAAATTTGCAAAAAAATTATGTAAAAATATCAATAAATCAAGTATGGGTATCTTGATCTGTGGATCGGGAATAGGAGTAAGTATTAGTGCTAATAGACATAAGCACATAAGAGCATCGCTTTGTCATAATGCACAAACAGCAAAAATGACCAGAAAACACAACAATAGCAACGTTATATGTTTAAAAGGAAGACCTTTTGTAAAAAAAGATATTTTTGCTATGCTCAACGCCTATTTTAAAACAGAATTTGACAAAGGGAGACATTTAAGGAGAATATCGCAACTATGACACTTAGTGAGAATTTTTTTTCTAGTAATCTAGAGCACGCAGATAAGGATTTATTTCAAAGTATTTCACAAGAACTATCAAGACAACAAAATCAAATTGAATTAATAGCCTCTGAGAATATCGTATCTAAAGCTGTGCTGGAAGCTCAAGGTTCGATAATGACTAATAAATATGCTGAAGGTTACAGTGCAAAAAGATATTACGGTGGTTGCGAGTTTGTAGATATTGCTGAAAACTTAGCAAACGATAGACTAAAGGAATTATACGGATGCAGTTATGCTAATGTTCAACCTCACTCTGGTGCACAAGCTAATCAAGCTGTATTTTTAGCACTAATTAAACCTGGCGATACTATTTTGGGAATGTCCTTAGATGCCGGTGGGCATTTAACCCACGGCTCCAGACCAAATCAATCTGGAAAATACTTTAATGCAGTTCAATATGGTATTAATCCCGAAACTTCTTTAATAGATTATAATGAAGTTGAAAGATTAGCTATCGAACACAAACCAAGTTTAATCATAGCTGGAGGTTCTGCCTATCCAAGAAATATTGATTTTAAAAAATTTAGAGACATAGCTGATAAAGTTGGATCCTACTTGTTAGTTGATATGGCACACTATTCTGGTTTAGTTGCTGCAAAAGAATATCCAGATCCATTACCACACGCGCATGTGGTAACATCTACTACTCACAAAACTATTAGAGGACCAAGGGGAGGCATGATTCTTTCAAATGACCTTGATCTCGGAAAGAAATTTAATAGCTCCGTATTTCCAGGTTTACAAGGTGGGCCACTCATGCATGTTATAGCAGCAAAAGCAGTTGCATTTGGAGAAGCTTTGCAACCAGAGTTTAAAACTTATATTCAACAAGTAAAAAAGAATGCTTCAATTCTTGGTGAAGTTCTTATGTCAAATGGAATAGATATTGTTACTGGCGGTACAGACTCTCATATGGTTTTAGTAGATTTAAGATCAAAAAATGTAACTGGTAAAGACGCAGAAGAAAGCTTAGAGAGGGCAGGAATGACTTGTAATAAAAACGGAGTTGCAAATGACCCAAATCCACCAACTATTACTTCAGGCATTAGATTAGGATCTCCAGCTGCAACAACTAGAGGTTTTAAAGAAGAAGAGTTTAAGTTTATTGGAGAGAAAATATCAACAATTATTAATAATCTCTCAGTATCTAACTCTGATATTTCAATGCTTGAAAGTTCTATTAATAAAGAAGTTCAAGATCTTTGCTCTAAATACCCAATTTATTAGATCTTATGAAATGTCCTTTTTGTGTTGACAAAAACAAAGAGACATCTGTTTTAGACTCAAGACCATCAGAAAATGGTTCCGTAATTAGGAGAAGAAGAGTTTGTATTGATTGTAAAGGTAGGTTTACAACACACGAAAGGATTCAGTTTAGAGAAATAGTTGTTGTTAAAAAAGATGGAGACAAGGTAAATTTTGACAGAGACAAAATAGCAAAATCTGTTGAGTTGGCATTACGCAAAAGACCTGTTGATACTGACGCTAAAGAAAAACTTATTTCCAGAATAGTAAACGATGTTGAGGGTATGGGTGAAAACGAGATTAGTTCTAATGTTATTGGTGAAGCTGTGATGAAAGCTCTTTATACAATCGATAAGGTAGCTTATGTGAGATTTGCTTCTGTTTACAGAGATTTTAGAGAAACTAAAGATTTTGAGCAGTTTTTAGATACAATAGATAAAAAGTAAAATTTGATTAGTTCTAATCACTTAAACTATCTCCAAAGTGTAAATAACTTATCTATCAAAAATATTGGATTAACTGGAAAAAACCCTTCAGTTGCATGTTTAATAGTAGACTACTCTAAGTCTTCAAAAGGAATTATCCTTAGTTATGGTTTAACATCAAAAAATGGCAGACCTCATGCAGAAGTTAATGCTTTGAATAAATTACCTCAAAATAAAATAAATAACAAAACCGTTATGTATATTAGTTTAGAACCTTGTTTTAAAAATAATAGCTGTTGTGCAAAAGCAATTGCCAATGCTGGAATAAAAAAAGTTTTTATTAGCTCATTAGATCCAAACCCAAGTATAAAAGGAAAGGGGATCAAATTTTTAAAGCAGCAAAATATCAAAGTAATTCACTCTTCAAAATCTTTAGATAAATTTCAAAAAATTAATAAATATTTTTACACTCACCAAACTTTAAATAGACCTTTTATTACACTCAAAATTGCTATCTCCAAAAACGGTTATAGTAAAAGCCCAACTATTAAGAATATTACCTCTGAACAAACTCAATATTTTATGCATCGTATTAGATTATCACACGATGCTATTGCTATCGGGATGAATACATTATTGGAGGATAAACCAAAATTAACTTGTAGATTACAGGGGGTTGAAAAAAATATGCAAAAAATCGTTTTTTCAAATAAAAAAAATAAAATTAAAAATTACTTGTCACTTAATGTTGATTACAAAAAATTATTAAATGAGGATTTTTCTTTATTTAGAAATTTACAAATTCAATCTATTCTAATCGAAGGCGGAATTAGCACTTTTAAATATTTTCTTAATTGTAATTTGTTTGATGAGATTATAGTCTGCCAATCAAATATGATTATAAACAATTCTAGTAAAAAATACTTTTTATCAATGAAATCATTAAAAAATAATCTTAAATTAAAATCCTCTTATCAATATGGTCAGGATACAATTTATAAATTTGTAAATTAATGTTTAGTGGAATAATTCAATCTCAAGGTAAAATTAATAAACTATCTAGAGAAGAAAAATCTTTGGTAGTTGAAATTCAAACTTCTCTAAAAGGATATAAGTTAGGTTCTTCAATATGCTGTTCAGGTATTTGTTTAACAGTTACATCAAAAAATAAAAATACCTTTAAAGCTGATATTTCATATGAAACTATGAATAAAACTAATGCTAAATATTGGAAAGTTGGAAAAAAAATAAACTTAGAAAAATCTTTAAAAGTTGGTGATGAAATTTCTGGTCATTTCGTTTTTGGTCATATTGATACTACTTGTTCTGTTGAAGAATTATATAAAGTTGGAAGTAGTTGGTTTTTATCCTTTAAATTTCCAAAAAATCTTAAAAAATTTATTGTCCAAAAAGGTTCTATTTCTCTAAATGGTATTTCACTTACAATAAATGAAGTTAAGTCAAATAAATGTCATTGTATGATTATACCCCATACCTACAAATATACTGATATTCATACATATAAAAAAAATGAAATTTTAAATCTTGAAGTCGATATGCTAGCAAGATACGCTAACTCCTCAAAATCATAGGTTTTTAAATTAATGTCAGATATTACAAATATTGAAAATATAATTAGTGATGCTCGTAATGGTAAAATGTATATTTTAGTTGATAGCGAGGATCGAGAGAATGAGGGAGATTTAATTATACCTGCATCTCTTTGTAAGCCAGAACATATCAATTTTATGGCGACTTATGGAAGAGGTTTAATTTGTTTATCTATATCTGAGACGAGAGCAGAGGAATTAAAGCTTCCATTGATGAATCCTGATAATTGGAAAAAAAAGACCACAGCTTTTACTGTCTCAATAGAGTCGAGCACTAACATATCTACTGGTATTTCTGCATTTGATAGAGCAGAAACAGTGAAAGCAGCTATAAATCCAAATTTCAAATCAGGTGATATAGTTAGCCCTGGTCACGTATTTCCATTAATTGCTTGGGATGGTGGAGTTTTAACCAGAGCAGGGCATACAGAGGCTGCTGTCGATATATCTAGATTAGCTGGATTAAATGACTCTGCAGTAATTTGCGAAATTATGAATGATGACGGTACTATGGCTAGGGTTCCAGATCTGATACCCTATGCAAAAAAACATTCTTTAAATATAGGTACAATTCAAGACCTTATCGCATATAGAATTAAAAATGATTTACTCATAAAAAAAATTCCTGAAAAGCAACACCAGATTAAAAATATTTATTCTGACATCTTTGAATTTAATGTTTTTGAAAACACTATTGATGGATTACATCATGCAACATTACACTTAGGAGATTTATCCAAACAAGAAAGCGTAATGACAAGAGTTCATCCCGTTCAGGGCTTCGATGACATAATTATGAATTTTAATAATCCTAAAACAAAAGACTTACACGCTTCAATCGAAAAAATAAAATCTCATGGATCTGGAATTATAGTACTTATCAATAATCCTATATTGGGCGATCTGGGAAAGTTATCAAATGATGAAAAGGTAAAATATTATGGTCTAGGAGCCCAAATTCTTAAAAACTTCTCTATTAATAATATCTCTGTATTATCTAATTCACTAGGTGAGGATTTAGACCTTGGCATTTATGGATTAAGTGTAAATAAAATAGAGAGCCTATGAAAAAATTAAAAATTAAAATAGTTGTTGCTAATTATTACCAAGAAATAACTGACTCATTAACAGAATCCTGTATTGAGATCTTAGATCATAATAAACTTAAATATGAAATTTTAACTGTTCCTGGTGTTTATGAGATTCCCCAAATGATAAAATGGAAAATTAAAACAAATAATTACAATTTATTTATTGCCCTAGGTTGTGTTATTAAGGGTGAAACATATCATTTTGAAGTTATATCTGACTCTGTTGGAAAAGCACTTTTAGATATCGTAAATCAAAATAAAAATACACTTATATCAAATGGTATAATAAATGCCTATAGCAAGTCTCAAGCAATAAAAAGATCTAAATCAAAAAATAAAGGAGCTGAAGCTGCTAATGCTATGGTCAAAATGATTGAATGCTTAATTTAAATAAAAACACTAGATTATTTTTCTTTCAATTTATATTTCAAAGAAATTATTCAACTGACTTTGAGTTAGATGAATTTATAAAACAAAACATAAAAAAAAAAAAGGCCTTACAATAAAAAAAAATTAATTTCATTAAATGATAGCTTTAATTCTAATTTAGAAAAAATCAAAGGATTAATAGATTCTAAAATTATTGAAAAAACTAACAAAATTACTGTTTTCCTTCTTTACGCCTTTTGCTCTGAGTATCTTTTAAATAAAAAGAAAAAAAAGATATTAATGAGCGAATATATCAAGCTTTCCAAGGATTTTCTTACCCAAGAAGAGGTAAAATACTTCAATTATTTATTAGATGATGCCTCTAAAAAAGCACCTTGAAAATAAAATTAAAATAGATTAACAACTTACCATGTCTCAAATACAGTTCTTGCAAATAGTAATATTTGCTGCAATAGCAGCTATTGCTTTCGGAATATTCACAACTAATAAAATTCTAAGTTTACCTAAAGGCACAAAAAGAATGGTAACAATTTCTAGTGCAATTCAAGAAGGAGCTAAAGCTTACCTTAACCGTCAATACACAACCATAGCAATTGTTGGTATTGTAATATTCTTTGCATTTTTTTTAATACCTTTTAAACACATCTATGATGTTCCCGTAGGCTTCCTGATTGGTGCAGTTTTATCAGGCCTTGCTGGTTATATTGGTATGAACGTCTCTGTAAGAGCAAATGTTATAACAGCTCAAGCTGCAAGTTCCTCTCTAAAAAAAGGTCTTTATGTTGCTTTCAACGCCGGAGCAGTCACAGGATTGTTGGTTGTTGGTCTGGCTTTAGCAGGGATAGCTGGTTATTTTATGATACTATATTTTGGATTTGAAAGAACAGGAAGAGAGCTCATAGAACCGTTAGTCGCTCTTGGTTTTGGATCTTCATTGATTTCTATATTTGCAAGACTGGGTGGGGGAATTTTTACAAAAGGTGCAGATGTTGGAGCTGATCTGGTTGGAAAAGTAGAAAAAAATATTCCTGAGGATGATCCAAGAAATCCAGCTGTGATAGCAGATAACGTTGGAGATAATGTTGGAGACTGTGCAGGTATGGCAGCAGACTTATTCGAAACTTATGTTGTTTCAATTGTAGCAACAATGGTTCTAGCTATTATCTTTCAAGGAGCTGTTAGCGAACTAACCATTTATCCATTATTAATTGCGGGCTCTAGTATATTAGCATCAATTATTGGTTCAAAGTTTGTATCAATCTCCACTCCAAAATCTTCAATTATGGGAGCATTGTATAAAGGCTTTTTCATGACATTATTTATTTCTGTAATTTTATTTGCACTTATAACCCAGTATTCAATTGGCTTTGATCAATTTTTCCAATTGGGAAATAAATGGTACAACGGAATGGATTTATTTCTTTGTGCGGTTTACGGATTAGTAATTACTTTGGCACTTGTTTTTATTACAGAATATTACACTAGTACTGAGTATAGACCTGTGAAAAGTGTTGCTGAGGCATCTCAAACTGGTCATGCAACAAATATTATTCAAGGACTTGCTATGGGTATGGAGTCTACAGCAATACCTGTGCTAATCATTTGTGCTGGGATAGGTATAACTTTTTCAACTGCTGGACTCTTTGGTATCGCAATCGCAGTGACATCAATGTTGGCTCTTGCCGGAATGGTAGTTGCTTTAGACGCATACGGACCCGTTACAGATAATGCTGGCGGTATTGCTGAAATGTCAGGTCTGAATAAGAGAGTTAGAGAAAGAACAGATGCTTTAGATGCAGTAGGAAATACTACAAAAGCTGTTACCAAAGGATACGCTATTGGATCGGCTGGATTGGGTGCATTAGTTTTATTTGCTGCTTACACTGAAGACCTAAAATTCTTTAATCAAGAAACAGGTAACAATGCTTTCAATGTATCTTTTGATTTATCGGAACCTTATGTGATAATTGGTCTACTATTAGGTGGACTATTACCTTTTTTATTTAGTGCTTTAAGCATGACTGCAGTAGGAAGAGCAGCCGGTTCAGTTGTTTTAGAGGTTAGACAACAGTTTAAAGAAAAAAAAGGCATAATGTCTGGAAAAGAAAAACCTGACTATGGCAAGTGTGTTGATATACTTACAAAAGCAGCCATTAAAGAGATGATTATTCCATCTTTATTGCCCGTACTTTCACCAGTTATTATTTTCTTTGGCGTTTATTTCCTTACAGGTAGTGTCAATACAGCCTTTCAAGCACTTGGAGCTCTTTTAATAGGAGTTATAATCACTGGTTTCTTTGTAGCTATTTCGATGACTGCTGGTGGTGGTGCATGGGATAATGCAAAAAAATATATTGAAGATGGTAACTTAGGAGGGAAAGGCAGTGAAACTCATAAAGCCTCTGTTACAGGAGATACTGTTGGTGATCCTTATAAAGATACAGCCGGACCAGCTGTTAACCCTATGATTAAAATAACAAATATTGTATCAATTCTATTGCTATCAATAGTTGTTCATTTAAATATTATTTAATTTAATTCAATTTCTTCAACAGACCTTAAAACATTATCTTCAAATTTAAGCTTTAGGGTCTTGTTGTAGGCTGTTTGTTTGAATGCTGCAATTCCTGTTTTTTTATCTGTTCTATAAATCCATAAATTATCTGAGTTTTCCTTTATTAAAGGAGGTCCAATAATTGCTATCACATCTTCTTTTGAGTAATTAATATTTTGATAATTTTCTTTAATTTCATTAAAACTAGTTTCTGAAATACCAGAAAAATATACCTCCTTAGAACAAGAAAATAAAATTATTGAGCTTAATAAGGCCATAAAAATAAGAGGTATTTTTAAAATATTCACAATAAAAACAAATAAGGTATAAGTTTCCTTAAAGCAATAATAAACATTAATGAGTAAATATATAATTAATCTTGACCTACACGGAGGAGACTTTGCCCCACAATCAGTTCTAGAAGGGGCATTAATAGCCCAAACCAAAAATTCTTCTATTAAATTCAATTTACATTCCGATAGACATATTTACGAGAAATTTAAATCGCCATTTTCAAAGCTATTTAATAACTCTAAATGGACACAATCTGAAAATTTTATTTCTCCGGATATGAAACCAAGTGACGCTTTAAAAAAGGATAATCGAAATAGTTCTATGTCAAATGCCATTTTAAATTTAAAAGACAATAAAAATCAAATAACTATTTCTGCAGGAAACACTGGCGCAATGATGGCATACTCAACTGTATATCTCAGGACCATTGAAAATATTACAAGACCTGCAATAGCCTCATTTTTTCCTTCAGAGAAACATCCAGTATGTTTTTTAGATTTAGGTGCAAATGCTGAGTGTAACTCAGAAAATCTTTTAGATTTTGCTGTTATGGGAAGTACTTATTACAAAGTTCTCTATCCACAAATTGATACCAAAGTGGCACTTTTAAATATTGGATCAGAAGAACTAAAAGGCAATAATTTGATTCAAGAGACACATGAATTAATGAAGAGTGATAAAAGAATAAATTATCAAGGATTTGTAGAAGCTAATGAGATTACCTCAACAAATAATCATGTTATTGTCACAGATGGATTTTCTGGAAATATTGCGTTGAAAACGGCCGAGGGTGTATCTAAATTCATAACTGACTCTCTAAAAAAAAGTCTAACCTCTACCTCTTTCTCAAAAATACTATCTTTACTCTTAAAAAAAAATTTCAAAGACTTTAAAAATTTAATTGATCCTAGAAATTATAACGGTGGTATGTTTATAGGTGTAAATGGTATTGTAATTAAAAGTCATGGGAATGCTGACTCACATGCATTCGCGAATGCTATAGAGTTTGGCATAAAATGTATTGACAATGATTTATTAAATGAGATTAAGAAAAATGTCTCAAGATAAAGCAACCAGAGAGAGTATTGCTAAACAAATATCTATTG
>CABYRL010000014.1 GCA_902521465.1 uncultured Alphaproteobacteria bacterium
ATCTTTGTCAAAATATGCCTTTCTTCTGATATTCCTCTTTTTTAAATTAAATTCATTCATAATGTGCTAAAGTAACTTACCATGATATCGAGATTTAATTTAGATCAAAAAAGGCTTACATTTTATGAAAATCCCGAATTATTTCATAAAGAATTTACTGAATTAATTTCATCAAATAATGATATTGAATTTTTGTATTCTACTGAAGAGCCAATTATAGTTCTAAATAAAGATAAGACTTTAAAATTAACGCTAGTAAAAGATAAGAAGGAATTAGAGTATATATTATTTTCAAACCATAGTATTTCTATTTTACCTCAAGAAAAAATAAAAATTCATAAAGCTATTAAGGACGTATCAAATTACATTATTTATAAATTAAATAATTAAATGAAGGTTGCACTGATTCAAATTACAGTCGGTTCAAACTTCGATGAAAATTTTGAAAAATCAAAAAAATTTTTACAAGATAGTTTAAACTCAAGCCCAGATTTCATTTTACTACCTGAGTGCTTTCTCTTTTTATCAAGTAAATCAAAAATTTTGATTGAGATGAATCATGACTCTGTAAAATATTTTAAAAATTTTTCAAAGATAAATAATGTATATTTACTATTGGGATCAATTCCCATAACCGAAAATGATAAATTATTTAATCGGTCAATTTTAATTAATCCTGATGGAGATATAATTTCAATTTATGACAAAATTCATATGTTTGACATTACATTAAAAAATGGTGAGTCATACAAAGAAAGTGATTTTTACTCACCTGGAAGTGAATTAAAAATCACTAAAGTATTGGGTCACTCAGTTGGTCATACTATTTGTTATGATTTAAGGTATCCTAAATTGTACAGAGCTTTGGCAAAAAAAGGTTCACAAATTATTGTTGTCCCTTCAGCATTTACGCACACAACAGGCAAGGCTCATTGGCATTCTCTTATTAAAGCAAGGGCTATTGAGAATGGAGTTTTTATATTGGCACCTAATCAATGGGGAGTAAATAATGAAAAAAGAGTAACTTATGGGCATACTTTAATAGTAGACCCTTGGGGAGAGACATTAGCTGAAGCTGAAGATGGTGAAATGATCATTGCTGCTGAACTTGATTTAAATAGAGTTAGAGAGTGTCAAAACGCAATACCTGTATTAGATAATGATAGAAATTTTGATTAATATTATTGAAAATTATCATTAAATGACCAAATATAAAGAATGATAAAATTTGATTTAATTTGTGAAAATCAACACATATTTGAAGCTAGTTTTGATGACTCAAACTCTTTTGAAAAACAAAAAAGGAAAAAACAAATTGAATGTCCTTTCTGTAATTCATCAACAATATCAAAATCAGTTATGGCACCAAACATTTCTGGTAAATCAACAAGTTCAGCTAAAATAAATCGTGAAAAAAAGAAATTATTTTCAAATTATAATAAACAATTAAATAAAATTAAATCTGAAATAGAAAAGAATTTTACATATGTTGGAAAAAAATTTCCAGAAGAGGCTAGAAAAATTCATTATGGTGAAGCGAAAGATAAACCTATTTATGGAGAGGCAACTGAAAAAGAAAGTCAAGAATTGGTCGATGAGGGTATAGGTTTAGTAAGACTCCCTTTTAGTAAAAAAGAAAAAAATAAAAATTAGTATTTCAAAGTACCAAAATAATTTACTAAATCAAATTTACTTAGTTTGAAAGATTTAAAAATTGGATTGTATTGCATACCCTCTATATCCATTAAATTTAAATTATATTTTTGACTAATTGATTGTAATTTAGAGGGAGATAAAAAAAGATTAAAATCGTGGGTTTTTTTAGGAAGTAGCTTTAAGAGACTCTCAGCAATATCAATTGCTAAATATTTTGATAATAAATTCTTATTAAGTGTAGATATAAATATATATGCATTTTTATTGAGATTTTTGGTTAAGTTTTCAAAAAGTTGATACTTATCTTGTTCTTCTAAATGTTCTAAGAATTCAAACAAAAAAATAACATCAAATTTTTTTTTACAATTTTTTAAAAATTTATTAGCTTCTATATTAATGAGTTTAAAATTTATTTTATTTTTTATTTTAAAATTATTCTTGACATCAATACCTGAACACTCTGCACCCATACCATAATAATTATTAAGGAATTCGCCAGTTCCACATCCAAGTTCTAAAATCTTTTTATTCTTAAAGAATTCATAAATATCTTCACCACTATGATCTCTTAATATTTTTGACATATACTGATGTCTTATAGCCATCATTTGCTCTAATGGTTCGTAATACTTGCTATTATAAGTGTCCATGTTCTTTACATCATAAATGTTAAGAGTATATTACCGTAATTCATGAAAATTAAAGTTTTAAAATTTGGTGGTACATCCGTCGGGAGTATTGAAGCTATAAAAAGATCAGCAGATATTATTCATGATTGGTCAAAAAAATCAAAAGTTATAGCTGTGTTATCTGCTATGTCAGGTGAAACTGATCGTTTAATAAATTTAACAAAATCTTTTTCAAAAAATCCAAATCCAATTGATTTTGATAACGCCATTTCATCAGGTGAAAATGTATCTTGTGCGTTAATGTCTATATGTCTCAATAATCAAAAGATTAAAGCTAAATCGCTACTTAGTTGGCAAATACCCATTATAACATCATCAGAGCATATGAAGTCTAGAATTTTATCCATTGATAAAAAATTTTTATATGATGAATTAAAAAATTTTGATGTTCTAATAATTCCTGGTTTCCAAGGTATTAACAACAAGGGAGAATTAACTACCTTAGGTAGGGGCGGTTCTGATACTAGTGCTGTTGCTGTTGCGGCAGCGATGGAAACAGAATGTATAATTTATACTGATGTTGAGGGTGTATTTACCACTGATCCAAACATAGTACCTAAAGCAAAAAAAATTAATAAAATTTCATATGAAGAAATGCTTGAATTAGCCTCACAAGGGGCTAAGGTTCTTCAAACTCGTTCTGTTGAGTTAGCTATGAGAAAAAATACTAAATTAAGTGTAAGATCTTCTTTCAAACCCAAAAAAATTGGTACCATGATTACTGACGAAAAAAGTGTTTTAGAAAATAATACTGTGAGTGGAATAACTTACTCCAAAGATGAAGCAAAAATTACACTTTCAAGAGTACATGATAAACCTGGAGTCTCTTCAAAAATCTTTGGCCCATTAGCTAAAGGTAATATAAATGTTGATATGATACTCCAAAATATTTCACAAGATGGAAAGTTTGCAAATTTATCTTTTACTTTGCCAAGACTAGACTTAGAAAAAGCATTAAAAATACTAAAAAAAGAGAAATCTATAATTGGATATAAAAAAATTATTTCATCTAATAATATTTCAAAAATTTCAGTGGTTGGAGTAGGGATGAGATCTCATGCTGGAGTTGCCCAAACATTATTTGATACTCTTGGAAAAAATAAAATAAATATTCAAGTTATTACTACTTCAGAAATAAAAATAAGTATATTAATTCATGAAGATCAAACTGATTTAGCTGTACAAAAATTACATCAAGCCTTCAAATTACATAAATAATTTATTGGATAAGTTAATTTCAATCAAAGAGGCAAGAATTAAGAAAGGATTATCAATCAATGATTTATCCAAAGCTCTTAAATTAGATTTAGAAATAATACGACTTTTAGACGATAATTTAAAACTCCCTAAAAAATATCGTGCTTATCAATCAACTTATAAAAAATCTATATACAGATATCTGGGTTATGAAATTAAATATAAAAGTTCAATTAGTGACATACCTATTGATTATACAAAACTTTCAATAATTTATTTCATATTGTTACTTATTTTTACAATTTTATTTCTAGTTTCATTAAATATATATAAAAAATTTAATAATCAAATTTTATTTAGAGAAATTGAAAAAGATCAAGTTTATACCGACGTTTTAAACATATCTAGACAGTATGACTTGAATGAATTAAGTCATGATGATTTTTTAAATAATCTTACCGCATTAAATAGAACTAACTATTCCCAAAATTTGTCAATTTTTGCAAAAACTAATAAGACTATTTTTTACAAAATTCAAAACAATATTAAAAATACTTTACAATTTGGTGAAATTACCAAATCTAATGAACTTATTCTCGATTTAGACAATGATTTTTTTATCGATTTATCTAATATAGATAATATTGATAAGATAATTTACAGAGGTGTAGTAATTAGATTAAATAATGAATTAAATTCATATTTATCTAATTTTGACATTAAAGATTTAGATACTTTATTATGAAATATTCTCATTCAATAAAGAGAAAAAAAACAAAAAAAATTCAAATTGGAAATATTTTTGTTGGTGGAGACTCTCCAATTACGGTTCAGACAATGACAAATACTCTTACACATGATATTGATGCAACACTTGAGCAGATATCTCTTATTGAACAAGAAGGATGTGATATAGTCAGAGTTTCAGTTCCTGATGAGAAATCATCAAAAGCGTTAAAAAAAATAATTCCTGAAATTAAGATCCCTTTAGTCGCTGATATTCACTTTCATTTTAAAAGAGCACTTGAGGCCGCAGAAAATGGAGCACATTGCCTTCGAATAAATCCAGGTAATATTGGCTCCAAGGAAAAAGTAAAAGAGGTTGTTGAAGCTGCTAAGCAGAACAAAATACCTATAAGAATAGGTGTTAATTCTGGAAGTTTAGAAAAATCAATATTAGAAAAATACAAAAGCCCAACCTCTGAGGCATTATTTGAAAGTGCTAAGCTGAATATAAAACTTTTAGAGGATCTAAATTTTGATAATTTTAAAATTAGTGTTAAAGCTTCTAATGTTTTTACAGCAGTAGAGTCATATAGAAAGTTATCTGATTTTTGTGATTATCCTCTTCATTTAGGTATTACTGAAGCAGGAAGTTATTTTAGTGGATCAATAAAATCTTCTATAGGTCTCGGATTACTTCTTTATGATGGTATAGGAGATACAGTGAGAGTTTCACTTTCAGATCATCCAACTCAAGAGGTTAAAGTAGGGTTTGAAATGTTAAAATCACTAAATTTAAGAGATTATGGTGTAACAATAATATCTTGCCCATCTTGCGCAAGACAGCAATTTGATGTTATCGAGACAGTTAAAAATGTTGAAAAAAAACTTTCTCACATAAAAAAACCTATAACAGTCTCAATTATTGGATGTGTTGTTAATGGACCAGGTGAAGCCACAATGACTAACATAGGCATAACTGGTGGTGGAAATAACACACATATGGTATACGTCGATGGAGAAAAAAGCCATCGAATTCAAGACGAAGATTTAGTTGAGTACTTAGTTAAAACTATAGAAAATAAAGTTGATCAGATTCATCATTTAAAATGAAAAGAAATATTAGTTTAGTAAAAGGCACACATGATATTCATGGAGCTGAAATGGAGAAGTTTGAATTTATTATTGAAAAATTTTATTCAGTATGTAGGAGTTTCAATTTTAAATCTATACAAACTCCTATTTTAGAACAACAAGATTTATTTTCTAGGACCGTAGGCGAGCAAACCGATATTGTCTCTAAAGAGATGTATTCATTTTTAGATAAAGGAGAAGCATATATTTGTTTAAGACCTGAGGCTACAAGTAGCTTAGCTAGGTTTGCTGCTTCAAACTATCAATCTGGCTTACTTAAATTAATTACGCACGGACCAATGTTTAGAAGAGAAAGACCCCAAAAAGGTAGATATAGACAATTTCATCAAATAAATATTGAGACTATAGGTGAAAAAAGTCCATATGTAGATTTTGAATTAATTCTAATTGCAAAGTTATTATTTGATGAACTTGGAATTAAAGATAATAAATATAGGTTATTAATAAATTCTTTAGGGTCAAAAGATGATCAAATCAAATATGCTAATGTATTAAAAAAATATTTAACTGATTTTAAAAAACATTTATCAGAAATCTCACAATCTAGATTGAATAAAAATCCACTTAGAATATTGGATAGTAAAGATCCAAAAGACTCTGAAATATTACTAAATGCTCCAAAAATTAGCGAACACTTATCTGAAGAGAGTAAATATTATTTCAATCAAGTTAAAAAATTTTTAAATGATAATAAGATTCCATATTTTGAAGATCTAAAATTGGTTAGAGGATTAGATTATTATTCACATACGGCTTTTGAATTTCAAACAAATGAAGATAAAAGACAAAATGCGATACTAGCTGGTGGTAGGTACGACAATTTAATTAGTATGATTTCCTCTAGAGATATCCCAGGAGTTGGCTGGGCTGCTGGTATAGAAAGATTAATGGATTTAATATTTATAAAAGATGAAAAATCACAATTACATAAAAAGATATTATTTGCTGTTCAAGATGAGTCATATTTAAATAATAATAGAATTTTAAAACAAATTTATAGGTTAAGATATAATCACGAAGTTAGAGTTAGTAAAAATATAAAAAAACTTTTTAGTTATGCAGATAAAAAT
>CABYRL010000015.1 GCA_902521465.1 uncultured Alphaproteobacteria bacterium
CAATTATATTCCCTGGTACAGGCTCAAGTGGATGGGAAGCAGCACTTACAAATTTATTAAGTAAGGGAGATAAAGTTTTATCAGCTAGATTTGGACATTTTTCACACCTTTGGATAGAGATGTGTAAAAAACTACACATTGAAGTTGAGGAAGTTGATTTAGAGTGGGGTTCCGGGACGCCTCATGACGAATTTGAAAAAATATTATCAGAGGATAAAGATTATAATATTAAAGCAGTTCTTGTAACTCATAATGAAACCTCTACAGGGGTTACAAATGATGTTAAAGCAACAAGAGACCTTTTAAATAATCTTAATCATCCTGCCTTATTATTTGTTGATGGCGTAAGCTCAATAGGTTCAATCAAATTTGAAATGGATGCATGGGGGGTTGATGTTGCAGTTTCAGGCTCTCAAAAAGGATTTATGTTACCTGCTGGTTTAGCTATATCTTGTGTAAGCCAAAAGGCTTTAGAAATTGCAAAAACATCTAACTTACCCAGAGCTTACTATGATTATCATGATATGCTTAAAATAAATGAAACAGGCTATTGGCCTTACACTAATCCAATGCCACTTCTAAGAGGACTTAGAGAGGCGCTTAATATGATGATGGAAGAGGGAATTGATAATATTTATGCACGTCATAAATTTTTAGCACAAGCTGTTCAAAAAGCATCTAATGCATGGGGTCTTAAACTTTGTGCAAAAGATCCATCACTTTATTCAAATACTGTTACAGCAATAATGGTACCTGAGGGAATTGACTCTACTGATGTTGTTAAAACAGCATACAACAAGTATAACACCTCGTTTGGTGGAGGGCTTAATAAAGTAGCAGGAAAGTTGTTTAGAATAGGCCACCTTGGAGATTTAAATAGCACCATGATTTTAGGTGCAATCTCTACCGCAGAATTAGCCATGTACGATGTGGGAATAAAATTTGAACTTGGAAGTGGTGTTGCTGCTGCCATCAAACATTTAAAGGCTTAAATGAAAATTTGTATATACGGTGCAGGAGCTATTGGTGGTTATCTGGGAGCAAAACTCACTGAGATAGGTGCAGATGTAACTTTAATTGCTAGAGGGCCTCATTATCAGGCTATTAAGCAAGATGGATTGAGATTAAGAAAAGATGGCAAAGAACTAGTTGTATATCCAAAATGTGTAGACACTGCGGAAAAAGCTGGAAAGCAAGACTATATTTTTGTTACTTTAAAAGCTCATTCAGTTCCGGGTTGTCTTGATGCATTTGAAGTTCTTATGAAAGATGATACTTCATTTGTTTGGGGTGTGAATGGTATCCCATGGTGGTATTTCTACAATCACACTAATCCTGATTTCAAAGATAAAAAAGTTACTTCAGTTGATCCAGATGGAAGTCAATGGGATCGAATTGGCCCTGAAAAAATCATCGGCTGTATAGTTAATCCCGCATCAGAAGTTATCAAACCAGGCGTTATTCAGCACTTAGAGGGAGATAAGTTTCAACTAGGAGAAATTAATGGAGAGGAAACAGATAGAATTAAAAATCTTTCTGAGACTTTAGAGAAAGCAGGCTTTCAAGCACCTGTTAGACCTAATATAAAAGGCGATATCTGGTTAAAACTTTTTGGTAATCTTTCTCTTAATCCTATCAGTGCACTTACAACATCTACACTTGTCAAAATTTGCAGCAATGACGAAGTAAGAGCCGTCATAAAAAATATGATGAATGAGGCTCATGCAATTTCTCAAAATTTAGGAATAGACAAGCCTTTCGATGTTGAGAGAAGAATTGATGCAGCTAAAGCAGTTGGCGAACATAAAACATCTATGCTTCAAGATTTAGAACGTGATAGACCTATGGAGATTGATGCTTTAATCACATCTGTTCAAGAGCTTGGAAAAATTACAAATGTTCCAACTCCTACAATTGATACAGTTCTTGCTTTAACTAAACTTAGAGCTAAAGAAGCTAAATTATATTAGTTTAAAGCCTCTTTGATTGTCTCACCTAGTTTTGCTGGTGATTTGGATATATGAACTCCTGCTTCCTCTAAAGCACTAAACTTTGACTCTGCGGTGCCTTTTCCACCCGAAATAATTGCACCTGCATGACCCATTCTTTTTCCAGCAGGAGCACTAGCACCAGCTATAAAAGAAGCAACTGGTTTTTTTATTTCAGATTTTTTAATAAATTCTGCAGCTTCCTCTTCAGCAGTTCCACCAATCTCTCCGATCATTATGATTCCTTCGGTTTCGGGATCTTTTAAAAAGAGATCAAGGCAATCTATAAAGTTTGTTCCGTTAATAGGATCTCCCCCAATACCAATACAAGTCGATTGACCTAGACCTACAGCAGAAGTTTGTGCTACTGCTTCATATGTCAATGTGCCAGATCTACTAACAACTCCTATTTTTCCTTTTTGGTGAATATGACCTGGCATAATGCCTATTTTGCATTCATCAGGAGTAATTATTCCAGGGCAGTTGGGTCCAATTAAACGTGATTTTGATTTTTCCAATTTTCTTTTTACTTGCATCATATCAAGAACTGGAACTCCTTCAGTTATACAAACAATTATTTCCATGTCTGCATCAATCGCTTCAGTTATAGCACCAGCTGCAAAAGGAGGTGGAACGTATATTACAGTTGCATTTGCTTCTGTGTTGTCTTTTGCCTCTTTAACACTATTAAACACAGGAAGTCCTAAATGCTCTTGACCACCTTTCTTTGGTGTCACCCCACCAACCATTTGAGTTCCATATTTTATAGCTTGTTCTGAGTGAAATGTACCTTGAGAACCAGTAAAACCCTGGCAAATAACTTTTGTGTTTTTATTAATTAATACTGACATAATTTCTCCTTTAGTTTAAAGCCCTAACTGCCTTTTGAGCTGCATCTTCTAAATTATCTGCCGAAATAATTGACAGCCCAGATTTATTTAAAATTTCTTTTCCTAGGTCAACATTGGTCCCTTCTAATCTTACTACCAATGGAACTTGAATAGATAGCTCTTTAGCTGCAGCTACCACACCCTCAGCGATAATGTCACATTTCATAATGCCACCAAAAATATTTACCAAAATAGCTTTTACATTTGGATCTTGCAGAATTATAGAAAAAGCTTTTGCCACTCTCTCTTTTGTAGCTCCTCCTCCTACATCTAGAAAATTCGCAGGACTGCCACCATGTAACTTAATTATATCCATTGTACCCATTGCAAGACCAGCTCCATTTACCATGCATCCAATTTGACCATCTAATTTGACGTAGTTAAGCTCATGTTTTGAAGCCTCAATCTCTGCAGGGTCCTCTTCAGTTTCGTCTCTCATTGAAGCTACATCTTTATGTTTATAAAGCGCATTATCGTCTATCGATACCTTCGCATCTAAAGCCAGAAAATTACCCTCACCAGTCAATACAAAAGGATTAACCTCTACTAAAGAGGCATCTGAAGACAAAAAGCTATTGTAAATTTTTTGAATTTGATCACAAAAATCATTTGATAGGTTTTGATTTATATTAAGACCCTCAGTTAATTTATTTAAACTATTTTGGTCAATAATACTGTCCCCAGGGACATTGACAGTAATAATTTTTTCAGGTTGCTTTTCTGCTACCTCCTCAATTTCCATGCCACCCTCAGTAGAGGCTATAATTGAAATTGAAGATGAGGCTCTGTCCACGAGCATACTTAGATAGTACTCTTTTTTGATATCGCACCCTTCTTCAATATAAAGTCTATTTACCTGTTTTCCACTTGGACCAGTTTGTTTTGTAACTAAAGTTTTACCAAACATTTTTTTTGCATTGTCTTTGGCTTCATCTTTTGAGAAGCAAACTCTCACACCGCCTTTGTCATCACCACTATCTGTAAATTTTCCCGCGCCTCTTCCACCTGCATGAATTTGAGACTTCACAACCATAACGGGTGTTTGGATAGAGTCTACAGCAGTTTCTATATCGCTATCATCTAATACTGGGTAGCCATTTAAAACTCTAACGTTATTATTTTTTAATAATATTTTCGCTTGGTATTCGTGCAGATTCATTATTTTTCTCCTTTTATGCTTAAAACTATTTTTCCTGTATGGTCAGATTTTTCCATAACCTCATGTGCTTTATTTGCATCACTCATATTAAAAGTTTCAAAAATCGTTGGTTTATATTTATCATTCTCTATCAAAGGCCATATTTCTTTGACAACCTGATCAACAATATTTCCCTTTTCAGATGGAGATCTTGATCTTAATGTTGATCCAGATATTTTTAATTGTTTATTCATTATATGTAAAAGATTAGTTTCTGCTTTAATCCCACCGAGAGCAGCAATATAAGTAAGTCTTCCTTTAAAGTTTAATATTTTTAAATTTTTTTTTAAATAATCTCCTCCAACCATATCTAATATTACATCAACCTTTAATTTTTTCTCATTAAAATATTCTTCAAAATCTGTATCTTTGTAGTTAATAGCATCAGTGGCTCCTAATTCGATACAACTCTTACATTTCCCACTCGTACCAGCGGTTACAAAAATATTTTTTGTATAATTTTTAAGAATTGAAATAGCTGTTGTGCCGATACCACTACTTCCACCATGTATCAAAATCGCCTCATCTCTTTGAAATTTAGATACATTGAAAATATTCTCAAAAACAGTGAGTGTGGTTTCCGGTAAGCAGCCAGCTTCATGTAAATTTAAATTTTTTGGTAATGGCATTACTTGTTTTTCATTAACATTTACGTACTCCGCATATCCACCGCCTCCAAGAATTGCACAAACTTGGTCTCCTAAACTAAAGTTTTTTACTGACTTTCCTAATTTGGTAACTATTCCGGAACACTCTAATCCAATAATTTCACTCTCACCTGAGGGTGGTGGATAATGTCCATTTTTTTGGAGAATATCTGCTCTATTTATTCCAGCGAAATGAATTTCAATTTGGATTTGTTCATCAAGAGGGTCAGCGATCTCTTTTTCGTCTAGAAACAAACTTC
>CABYRL010000016.1 GCA_902521465.1 uncultured Alphaproteobacteria bacterium
ATCAATTACAACACTTATAGAATGTTTAAAGTTTTTGCTTAATTCAGGTAGTTCTTCTTTTTGATAAAGTTTGTTATTAATCAAAAATCTCTCGTAACCTTTTTTAAAATATTCCTCAAAGAGTTTTTTATACTCTCCTTTTCTCCCTTTAATTAATGGAGACATAATCATTATTTTTTTTGAATTAAATTTAAAATTAACTTCATCTATCATTTCTGAGCTAGTTAAGCCTTTGATTGGTTTTCCAGTTGCGGGTGAGTAGGGAACACCAACTCTTGAGAATAGAACTCTTAAATAATCATAAATTTCAGTTACTGTTCCTACTGTTGATCTAGGGTTTTTTGAAGTTGTTTTTTGATCGATTGAAATAGCAGGAGATAAACCTTCTATTTTATCAACCTTGGGTTTATCCATCATGTCTAAAAACTGACGAGCATAAGCACTTAGTGATTCGATATACTTTCTCTGTCCTTCTGCATAAATTGTATCAAAGGCTAATGTTGATTTGCCTGATCCACTCACACCAGTTATTACAACGAGTTTGTTTTTTGGTAAATTTAAATTTATATTTTTTAAATTATGTTCATGGGCATTATGAACAATAATGTGAGTAAGTGGTGAATGTTTATCCATTAAATTAGATATCAATTAAAGGGCTTTTAATATATATTAATATTACCTTTTAATAAAAATATTCATGGCTGGATCAGTAAATAAAGTAATTCTTCTAGGTAATTTAGGTAAAGATCCTGATATTAGAGCTACAACAGCTGGATCGAGACTTGCGAGTTTTTCAATCGCTACCTCTACGAAATACCGAAACAAAGATACTCAACAGTTAGAGGATAAGACTGAATGGCACAGAGTTGTTGTTTTTAATGATAAGTTAGCTGATATTTGTGAAAAATATTTAAGGAAAGGTTCAAAGATATACATAGAAGGTCAACTTCAAACAAGGAAATGGACTGATAATAATGGTGTTGATAAATACACCACTGAAGTAGTTATTCCAAATTATTCTGGAGTATTAACGATGTTAGATACTCGTTCTCAATCATCTGTTAGTGATGAAAATAATAGTAATCAATTAGACTCAGCAGCAGATGAAGCAATGGGTGGTTCAGAAACATCTACAGCTGAACAACTCGATGATGATATTCCTTTTTAAAAAAATCATTGGCTAAAAAGAAAAAAACTAAAGCAAAACAGTTAGATGTTTTAGATACTAAAATATATCCAAACATAGATATTACAGATGAATTAGAAAAAAGTTATTTAGATTATGCTATGAGTGTCATAGTCTCTAGAGCTTTACCCGACGTTAGGGATGGATTAAAACCAGTTCACAGAAGAATACTTTTCTCTATGTATGAGTCTTCGTACCATCACAACAAACCTTATAAAAAATCTGCAAGAATAGTTGGAGATGTTATGGGTAAATATCATCCTCATGGTGACTCTGCAATATATGAGTCTATGGTTAGAATGGCACAAGATTTTACAATGCATCTCCCCTTAATAGATGGCCAGGGAAATTATGGTTCTATGGACGGAGATCCTGCTGCAGCTATGCGTTACACCGAAGCTAGATTAGATAAAATCTCATCTTTTATGTTAGAAGAATTAGAGTATGAAACAGTTCAACTTAGAGCAAATTACGATGAGACATTAACAGAACCAAAAGTTTTACCATCAAGATTTCCAAATATTTTTGTAAATGGTGCCAGCGGTATTGCAGTAGGAATGGCAACAAATATTCCTCCTCATAATCTTGGTGAAATTATAGACGCTACTTTACTTCTAGTAGATGAACCAGATACAACTTCTAAACAACTTCATAAGATCGTTAAAGGGCCAGATTTTCCAACTGGAGGAATTATATCTGGCACTGCTGGTCTAAGCTCAATGTATGAAACAGGTAGGGGAAGTGTTACAGTTTTATCTAAACTTCATGAAGAAAAAATTAAGAATAGAAATGCAATTATAATTACAGAAATTCCTTACTTGCAAAATAAGTCAAAACTTTTAGAGCGTATTGCTGACGTAGTTAACAATAAAACGATAGAGGGTATAAACGATATTCGTGATGAGTCGAATAAAGAGGGCGTTAGAATTGTAGTTGAATTAAAATCATCTGCTGTGCCTGAAATAATAAAAAATCAGCTATTTCAATATACTCCCTTAAAAACCTCATTCAGCAGTAATATGCTTGCATTGAAAGAGACAAAGCCTTTAACACTTAATTTAAAAGATGGCCTCACTTATTTTATTAATTTTAGAAAAGATGTTATTACAAAAAGAACTGTATATAAACTTAACAAAGCAAGAGAAAAAGCTAACATTTTAATTGGATTATCAATTGCTGTTAATAATATTGATGCAGTAATTAACCTTA
>CABYRL010000017.1 GCA_902521465.1 uncultured Alphaproteobacteria bacterium
ATTATTTTTGTCATATATAATATTTGCTTGTAAGTTTGAAATACTAAGAAAAAAAATACTTATTATTAAAAATAATTTTCCTTTATTTTTAAAGACCATAATCTAAGCTTCCTGGCTCTTCAAAGAACAAATCAGTTGATTGTTGGTATCCAAAAAATCCCAAGTAATCCATTCGGTAATTGATACTTAGAAGTTCTTCTGGTGTGGTGTTATAGTTATCATTATAACGTGTATTTGAATATACTATAGTCAATGCTGAACATTCATCTGATACTACTAGGCCAAGATTATCATAGTATGAACTAAAGTTACTCTTAAGATCTATATTTGAACTATATGATAATGTTATATTATCATTAAATTCCTTTTCTAAACTTATTCCCAAATATTCTGTGTCGTTTGATTTTTCAATAAATGAGTTTTTTGTGGTCTCATGATAATTTAATGTTATTTTTAAAGGGTTATTGTTATAGACACTAAAATTCATTTCTTTTTTTGAAAAATCTGACTCATCAAGTCTTAAATCAAAACTTAGATTAATATTCTCTAATTTAGTTTTACTCTCAATAGCGTAATCAGAAAAATTCCCTTTCTGATTTAATTTTTGGCTGAAATTATTATTTTTTTTAAAATCATAAGATTGATTAATATTTAAATCGTATTTTTGGTTCAATATCTCAAAATCAGTCTCAAATCCGAAAACTATTCTTGATGTATTTTCTCTATTATCAGTCCCAAAAAATCTATTATCAGAATATTGATTTTGATAATTAAATGTTAACGAATTACTATCTTCATTTATTATTTTACTTGAGTGATATACATCTTGGTTATGAATTATTTTAAATCTTGGAATTATATTTTTATTTAATTTATAAAAGAAATCAGATGATAAAATTAGGTGATGAAATCTACCATTACTGTTTAAATCAACATTATGTTTAAAATTATAACTACTTAAATTATTTAAAAATGAAATTTTATTGTAATTATTAAACTTACCAAAGTTTTTGTTTGTGGTAATAAAATTATTAATTTTCAAAATATTATTTTCAGACGGTGTATTAATTTGTGAATTGTCTCTTTTTATAACTCTAAAATCTATCTCATTTTGATTAGAAAAATTTTTACTTAAATTGAAACTATTATAATAACTTATACTTGGAGAAAAGGGAATAAAAGAGATATTTGTTGAGTCAAAAGCCTCAACAGTTGAAAGTTCAGTTTTCAAGTAATCATTATTTATAACAAAATTATAATTATCTAACCTTAAATAAATATCCTCAAATTTGATAGGGTTTTCATTTTGTGATCTTGTTGTTGATACACTGTTTGTCAAAACACCATTTAAAGAAAGTATCTTATTCTTGTCTAAAACTTGTTTTAAATTCACTCTGACAGTATTATTTATATCTTCATCACTTTCATTTTTAACGTTATTCATATCAAACATAAAATTACCACCTGACAATTTATGATTTAAGGTTGTATTCAATTCAAAATTATTAGTAAAATCTAGATTTTCCGAGAATATAAATTTTGGTGTAAATTTTACGTCTGTAGTATCTTTTAATGGCAGGTAATAAGGAGTGTAGATACCACTATTTCCTCCAATAGCAAATTCAATAGTGGGTGTTAAAAATCCTCTTTGTCTTGGTGCCTTGGATCCATAGTGAGAAAAATATGGTATATAAAAAATTTTATAATCTGCAATTTGTAAAAAGGAGTCGAAGTGAACAAACTTGTCATCATCAATGATATATTTTGTTTCATCAATTCTAAGAGACCATGTAGGACAACCAAAATAACCAATTAACTCACATGGAGTTAAGAAATTATTGTAAAAGAAAACATCATTTTCAGATCTTATAGCTTTATCGGAGTCAATTTTTAAATCATTATTGTATATAAAACTCACTTTATTGGCAGTAAAGTTATTTAATTCTCTATCACCTTTTAAATTTTCTCCACTTAGTATATTTGTCTCTTGATAAAGATAAAAATTACCAAATACTTCAATTTCGTTCTTATTATAATCTATAATACCCCTATCTACTAAGATATTTGTTTCTCCAATATTTATTTTTGAATTTTCAGCTAATTCAATAACATTTTTTTCTTCGTCATAAATAATATTAG